>CAWANC010000008.1:0-123610 GCA_963783155.1 uncultured Acidobacteriota bacterium
TGTCATTGTGCACCGTGGCGAGTCGACTCGCCTCTCATACCCCGATTATGTTGACTACCGGGACCGTAGCCAGAGTTTTACCGCTCTTGCAGCCACTTTCCCCACGGAAGCGACTCTGGACTACGGAGGCCGGAGCGAAGTGATCACTGCCGAAGCCGTTTCCACAAATTATGAAAATGTGATGCAAATCCCGCTATTTCTCGGCCGTTGGTTTACAAGCGAGGACGCGCCCGAAGCTGTCCTCAGCTATCGAGCCTGGGCGACGCGGTTCCATTCTGATCCAGCAGTACTGGGGAAGCAGGTGCGCTCGATTTCCGAGTGGTACACCGTGGTAGGTGTTGCGCCGCCCGATTTTACCGGAGTTTTCGCGCCCCGGCCGACGGACCTCTGGGTGCCGCTTCGTTACTGGTCAAAACCATTTCCCGGCATCGTGCAGCGCTTGCGCGACAGGAACAATCCTGCCGTAATGATCTTTGGCAGGCTCCGAAACGGCGTTTCCCCGGAGCAGGCAAATGCCAACCTGAACGCAATTGATACCCAAATTCGTGAGCCAAACTCCACGACGCGTTCAACGCCGCTTACCGCAACAATCGCACGTGGCGCACCCGACGTCGACAGCCGGAATCAGCTGATGCCCGTTATAGGACTGTTCGCAGCCGTCGCCGTGCTGGTCCTGCTGATTGCCTGCGCCAACGTCGGGAACCTGATACTGGCTCGCGGCTCAGCCCGGCGGCGCGAGCTTGCCATTCGTGTAGCTTTAGGGGCGAGCAGGTTACGCGTTACCCGTCAGCTCATGACGGAAATGTTTCTGTTGGCGATGATGGGCGGCCTGGGAGGATTGGTCCTGGGCGCATGGACCGACCGTTTCCTGAACGCGCTCAGCCCTGCCACTCCTATCCGCGTGTCACTTCGGCTATCAATAGACACACGAGTGATTGCTTTTGCGCTTTTGGTAACTCTTCTGACCATGCTCTTGATGGGAGTGCTGCCAGCCTGGCATTCCACTCGGGCGGACGCTTATCCAACACTTAAGGGGGAGGCCGTCGCTCAGCCGCAGTTCCGGCTACGCCAGGTCTCTCTGGTGGCACAAGTCGCAATTTCGTTGCTTCTCCTCGTATGCGCGGGTCTCTTCGTACGGTCAATTCTCGGGCTCCGCGATGTTAATCCCGGCTTCGCAGTCAAAAACCGCCTTTATGCCTGGACTTTCATCTCCCCGCCTGACTTTACTCGTAAAACCGGGCCACAGTTTTACAGGCGAGCTGTCGAGAAGCTGCGAAATCTGCCGGGAGTTCGGAGCGCCGGGTTAACGCACTTTTTGCCTCTGGTTTTCGATGAGGGTTCCGACTGCGTTTCCAGCGGCAAAGAACCTGTGTTAGACGTGACTCACGGTACGATTGGTCCCGGTTATCTGGAAACCATGAACCTTCCGCTCCTCGACGGCCGGGACTTTTCAGTTGCTGACGGTCCCGGCAGCCGGGCCGTGGTGATTGTAAACGAGACCTTGGCGCAGCGCCTGTGGCCTCACCAGAACCCCGTTGGCCGGGGGATTCTAGTCGGTTGTAAAAAACCTGAATCCGCCGAGGTTGTTGGTGTCGCGCGCGATTCCAAAGTATTGTCACTGTCTGAAGCCGCGCGTCCCTACTTTTATCGCCCCTTCTCTCAAAATTATACCGGCTTGGCAACGCTTGTAATTCAGGCCGCTGGAGATCCGCACGCCGTGATGCCTTCAGTTCGACAGACAATGCTGGAAATGTCCAGGAGCGTCCGCATCTACGCGCTCGACACCGTTGCTAATCACGTTGACCAGTCCTACTGGCAGACCCGCTGGGTTTCCTCTCTACTCGTGACCCTCGGCATGCTGGCGCTGGGTCTTGCGGCTATAGGACTGCAAGGAGTCATAGCTTATTGGGTGACACTGCGGACGCAAGAACTAGGCCTTCGCATGGCGCTGGGAGCGGAGAAACGCGATGTGCTGCGGATGGTCATCGGCCAGGGGCTGAAGTTGGCACTGATGGGTGTGGCCATCGGCATTGCAGGCGCGCTGGTCCTGACGCGGTTCCTCGCCAGCCTGCTCTACGGCGTGAAGCCCACCGATCCGCTCACGTTCATCGCCGTTTCGCTCATCCTCATCGCCGTGGCAATGCTCGCCTGCTACATCCCTGCGCGGCGGGCGGCGAAGGTCGATCCCATGGTGGCGTTGAGATGCGAGTAGCGGCGGCTTCACGCCGCCATTGCTGATTGGATGAATGGTGATTGGGTGATTGAAAAGACTGGCACTCGCCACTCCCGTCATCCTGAGGAGCCGGAGGCGACGAAGGATCTCTGTATTTGTGTTGAAAGGCAAAATGCGAGGATTCTTCGCGGAGTTGATCCTAAGTGAAGCCGAAGGACTCAGAATGACGGCAAGTGTGGGTCAGGCATTAATGAAAGGCTCAGCGGCTAAAGCCGGCGTTCAGTTGGGGCGCGATTCGACACGGCTGAAGCCGTGTCCCCCTAAAGTTGATGTCCATGCCCTTTCGCAAAGAGAAGAACCAATCCTGATTTTCGTAGCGGCGCGTTTACCGCGCCACATCCGGAATTGGCGGCGTAAAGCCGCCGCTACAGAGGCGGGCGGAGATTGAAGGGATATGAGCTTGCTTTCCACACTTCGCACTCTGATGAATTACCTGTTCCGCCGGCGCCGCATCGAGCGCGAGATGGACGAGGAGTTCCAGTCGCATCTTGCCATGCGCACGGCGGACCTGGAGCGGCAGGGAGTTGCCACCCCTGAGGCCGAGCGGCAGGCGCGCATCGAGTTTGGCGGCTACCAGAATTACAAGGAAGAGTGCCGCGAAACGATGGGCACGCGCCTGCTCCAGGAACTCTGGCAGGACCTCCGCTATGGCCTGCGCCAGCTTCGCCGCAACCCGGGATTCACGACCGTCGCTGTCCTCACCCTCGCTCTCGGCATCGGTGCGAACACAGCGATCTTTAGTGTTGCAGACGCAGTCGTGCTTCACCCGCTGCCCTATTCTGACAGCGGCAGGCTTGTATGGATTGCCGAGATGGACCCTGATTTCAATTTACCGCTAGTCATTGCGCCAGTTTACACTGCATGGGAGAAGCATGCGCAGGCTCTCGACCGGATTGCCATCTGCAGCCCATTCGTCAGTTTCAATTTGACCGGACGTGGTTTGCCCGAACGAATTCAGGGGGCATATGTGAGCGCCAGTTTTTTTGCAACGCTCAACGTTGGCCCTTCGCTGGGCCGCGGTTTCACGGCAGAGGAAGACCACCCTCACGGACCCAAGGCCGCGGTGCTTACGCACTCCTTCTGGCAACAATATTTCGGCTCCGACCGCCGAGTGCTCGGCCAGACTGTCACGTTAGACGGAAAGCCCTACAACGTTGTTGGAGTGATGCCTGCCAGCTTCCGCTTTCCGGGAGATCCCAAGGTCCAGATGCTTCTTCCGGCGGCCCTTCAGGAGGCTGACAGTACCGGACATTGGGACTCGCGAAAGATGTTGGGTGTTATTGGCCGTTTGAAAGCCGGGGCCTCTCTAGCAGTTGCCTCCGACGAACTGAATACTTTGCTGAAGAACAATGAACGTCCATATGAGCGAGGAACGGAGCTGACCGTCGTTCCGCTAGCGCGTTTTCTGGCCGGAAATCTAAGACTTGTCACTTTGGTTTTACTTGGGGTTGTGGGGCTGGTATTGCTGATTGCCTGCGCTAATGTGGCTCACCTGACGCTCGCGCGTGCCTCGGCTCGCACTAGAGAGATGGCCCTACGCGCTGCGCTCGGGGCGGGCCGATGGAGACTTGTGCGTCAACTTCTAGTGGAGAGCGTGACTTTGGCGATGGCAGGAGGGGCGGCAGGACTGCTACTCGCTAATTGGGGCATCAAGATTCTAACGCGCCTAATCCCACTGACTTTCGGGGCGGGCATTCTGAGCATGACGCAACCCCACATCGACGGCAGGGTGCTGCTGTTTGTGTTTGGGGTCTCAATTGTGACGGGCGCTTTGTTCGGCCTTGCACCCGCAATCTCTGCTACGCGATCGGACTTTGTCGAGGGGTTGAAAGAAAGTCCTCAGAGGCCGAATTTCGGAGGGAGCCGAGGCTGGCTGCGTGAATCGTTATGTATAACTGAAGTTTCATTGGCACTGGTGCTCCTTATTGGAGCTGGGCTGCTGATGGAGAGCTTCCAGCGGCTCGTCGCTGTAAATCCAGGCTTCACGCCAGAGGACGTGGTGACGATGAAGATTAGCCTTCCGACTTCCCGCTACCGAACAGCTCAACAGAGGGGCGAGTTCTTCTCGGAAATCCTGCGCCACGTTGAGTCACTGCCGGGGGTTCGATCGGCAGGTCTCAGCGATTCATTGCCGCTCACTCCATATGCCACTTTCATGGCCCCCACCCATCTTTTGCCACGCGGGACAGAATCACACCTGCGAATGATCCAGATTCGGGCTAACACAGTGAGCCCTGGCTATTTTTACACCCTTGGGATTCCTGTGCTCAAAGGCCGCACGTTCACGAACCATGACAACGCGCAGTCGGAGAGCGTGATCGTGGTGAATGAAGCCTTGGCACGCCGCCTGTGGCCAGGAGATAATCCTGTCGGCAAGTCTTTCAAGCCCTTCTTTTCTCTTTTTACGGTAGTCGGAGTTGTGGGTAACGTTCGACACCAGGGGCTTGGCCGGAAAGTTGATTACGAGATTTATACGCCGTATCTTCAGGGGAACGCGACCTTCATGCAGCTTGCGGTACGCACCGCAGGTGAAGAGGCAGGCATAGCCTCTGCAATCGGCAAGCAGGTGAGAAGTGTTGATCCTGACCAGCCCATTTATGATGTGTCAAGTCTCAAACATAGACTTTCGGAATCTCTCGCACCCCGGCGGTTCAATATGGAATTGCTCGGCATCTTTGCATTCATCGCCCTGGCTCTCGCAGTAGTAGGAATCTACGGGGTAATGGCGTTTTCCGTTACGCGACGCACGCACGAAATCGGCATTCGCATGGCGCTGGGCGCAGAGAAACGGGATGTGCTGAAGATGGTGATTGGGCAAGGGCTCAAGCTGGCGCTCGTCGGCGTGGCCATTGGCATTGCCGGGGCGCTAGCGCTGACGCGCTTTTTGTCGACCCTTCTCTATGGCGTCAAGCCGACAGACCCGCTCACGTTCATCGCCGTTTCGCTCATCCTGATCGCCGTGGCCTTGCTGGCCTGCTACATCCCCGCCCGCCGCGCCGCCAAGGTCGATCCCATGGTGGCGCTGCGATATGAGTAGCGCAGGCCCTTGCGGACTCACCCCCTGTTCACCGCTCCTTCCCCGCACAGTGAAGATGGCTTGACAACGAATATCTATATATGTAGACTTAATGCCATCAAAGAGAGTTAAAGGAGGACAAATGAGGCAAACATTGAGAGTTCTGATCGCGTCGGCGGCTTTCCTATCGCTCGCGCCTTTAGTCCCCGCACTGGGGGCAGGCGGGCGGGCGGTGTCAGCGGCAAACTCTGTAGCAAATTCCAGAGTTCAGGCACTTCGAGCAGTCAATATCGTCAGGCTAATAAACACGGCGGAAGTAAGTACGTGCCGAAATCAGAAAGGGGAGGCCGGCACCAGCACGAAATTCAGACCGTGGGCTCACCTGGTCAATGCACTGTGCTTTAAGGAGGCGCAGAGCCACTTTTCAGGAAGCCGCTTCGCGCAAGTCGGAAACCTTTCGTTTTCACCGGGGCCCGAAATTGTTCCCGGCCTCGTGCTGCGGTTGGTCGTCTCTCCCGATGGAAACCACTACAACCTGTGGCTGGGTCAGAAACCAGATGTCCGTTGCGGTTTTGCCTTCTACAGCGACGAACGGGGCGTCATCTACGAAGGTAAAACGATTGGCTGCAATGCGCAGGGCTCCCTTGGAAGTCAGTAGCCGGATGCCCAGGCGGCGGCCCGGCTCTTTAGGGTGACAGCTTGGGTTCGGACAGAAGATCAATCCGACGCTGATCGCCGTGGCCTTGCTGGCCTGCTACATCCCGGCCCGGCGCGGCGCGAAAATCGATCCCATGGTGGCGCTGCGCTGCGAGTGACCGTTTATTTGACAACTCCAACAGAAACGGGGGTTTAGGACCCGGCGATTTCACCGGTCAGGGGGCCATTGGCGGAAATACTGGCCGTAGCCAGGTGGTATATCGTCGCAATCTGCCTTCCCTTCGGCAGAATACCTGATCTCCCCACCGCCACAAGCTCAGAAATTACCCGGTATCCCAACCCGGCATTTCATGGGCCGTCAACATCCGTATCTTTCCAGCTTGAACGCGTTATGCGTGTGTGTTAGCCTGACGGAAGTAAAATAATAAGAGCGGAGGTGGCACAAGCGTGAGCACCCCTACCGAGGTCATCCGGGATAATTCGATGGCCAACAATCCGGAGTATCAGCGGCTTTACGAGGAGCATGGCCGGTACGCAGCCGAATTGGACCTCCTGGAAGCCAAGTCTTACCTGACGGAAGCAGAAAAGATTGAAGAGGTCAGGTTGAAGAAGCTTAAACTTCGTCTCAAGGACCAGATGGCCGCTGTCTTGAATGGCGGCAAGCCGGCTGTTTAGCCAGGCGCCCAGGCAAGAGGATTGAATCCCTCCCTCGCGGGTAAAGCGCTGGGTGAGGGAAGGGGGGATGTTTACTCAGTTGCGGCGGGTCGCCGGCTGCCGCTGGACCGAAGCTTGTCCGGGGCGGCGCCGCGCACCCAACGATTATGGTGAAAGACGGGTACTGGTATGGCCTGCCGCTGATTTTGATTGCAGGGGGGCTGCTGGGTTTTGGGTTATTCTGGCCGGGCAGGTTTTTCTTTCTTGCCGCCGCATTCTTTTTAATCCTCGCGTTGTTTGTTTTGAATTTCTTTCGCGACCCGGAAAGGTCGGTTCCGTCCGGCCCCGGGGTGCTTGTTTCTCCCGCGGACGGACGCGTAGTTGAGATTCGTGCGGAGGAGGAAGCCGGCCGTCCCCGCCAGCGAATCAGCATCTTTATGTCGCCTCTTAATGTTCACGTGAACCGCTCGCCCGTCGCAGGTAGCATCAAGAGCATTGTCTACCGCAAAGGATCGTTTCACATGGCCTCGGAGCCACGCGCCTCGGTTGAAAATGAGTGCAATACCTTTACGCTGGCCAGTGAAGACGGCGAGATTGTTGTCCGCCAGATTGCCGGCGTGCTGGCCCGGCGGATTGTCTTCTGGAAAAAAGTTGGCGACCGCGTGGAGCGCGGGGAACGGGTGGGAATGATCAAGTTCGGGTCGCGGGTGGATATTCTGGTTTCACCCGAGGTCATCCTATCCGTTAAAGTCGGCGAGCATGTGAAAGCCGGGAGCACCATCATTGGAACCAGACGGGCAAGTTCATCCTAAAGTAAAGGAAGAAACGGAAACGGCCGTCCATAATCACCGGCTGCGGCGGGGTATGTACATCCTGCCCAGCCTGTTCACTACCGGAACTCTGATCTGCGGCTACTACGCCATCCTGAACACCCTGCAGGGGGCTCAGTTGATGGCTGCCGGCGCGCTTGCCAGCGGTTCTTTTGACAACGCTGCAATGGCGATTGGCCTCGCCATCGTGTTTGACGTTCTGGACGGTCGCATCGCCCGCCTCACCAACGCCACCTCAAACTTCGGCCGCGAGTTCGATTCCCTGGCCGATGTCATCACCTTCGGCCTGGCTCCCGGCATCCTCGCCTACTCCTGGGGAGTGCGTCCGGCCATTGATGCCTCGCAGATTCCGTTGACGCACCACCTGCGCGCGGTCGGGTGGATCATCACCTTCGCTTACCTCATCTGCGGAGCGGCGCGCCTGGCGCGCTTTAACATTGATACTGTGAAACCGGGAGTCGATCGCCGCTTTTTTGTCGGGCTGCCCATTCCGGCCGCCGCGGGGGTGATTATCGCCGTCGTGCATTGGGAGAAAATGCCGCTTACCTACTGGCCGTTCGCGGTGGTGTGGTTGCTGGTGGCGCTATCCCTGGCCTTCCTGATGGTCAGCCGGGTGCGCTACTACAGCTTCAAGGCGCTTGATCTGCGCCAGCGGCGTCCGTACGTCACCATCATCTTCATTGGCCTTATCATCTGGGCCATTCTGTTCTACTCGGAACCCGTCCTTCTGGTGTTGGCTCTCACCTACGCGTTATCCGGTCCTATCCATGAGATACCCGGCAGGCAACGTCCACCCAACCCTCCTGTTCCTGAAGAGGTGAAGGCCCAATGAAGAACGCCGGTTACCATGTGGCTGTCATTGGCGCGTCATCCCTTCTGGGCAAGGAACTCCTGGCTGTTCTTGAGGAGCGGAATTTCCCCGTTGCTGAGCTGATCACCGTCTCGGGAGAGGCAGGCGAATCCGATCTGCCCATTGTGGACCTCAGCCGGGGGCGCAGGGCCGCCAAGGACTATCAGGACGGGATCCCCGCGCACTTCGATTTTGCTTTTGTCGCGGCTCCTCACCAGGGCCTGGCTTCCTGGTTTGAACGGGCCGGGCGCGAGCGGCACGGACCGAAAGGTGTGAGAGCGGTCATCGATCTCTGCTCCAGCGTTTCGCAGCCGGAAACCGCTTCCTTGCGAGTTCCTTTCCTCGACGGACCTTCAGCCGCCGCCCAGGCCTCGGGCGCGCGCAAAGGGCTCCACATGATTGCCGCGCCGCACGCAGCGACGCTGATGATCAGCGCCCTGGTGTCGCGATTGGCTGCTCGGTTCCAGGTGAGCAGCGCGGTGGCGCAGATCTTCAGCCCGGCTTCTGAAATGGGGCCGCGCGCCATCGACGAACTGCAGAAGCAGACGGTCAACCTGCTCAGCTTCCAGAAGGTGCCGCGCGAGGCGTTCGGCGCCCAGATTGCCTTCAATCTGCTGCCGCGCCTGGGAGCCGGGTATGAAAAAGCGGACGCGCTGGAATCGCGCGTGCGCAACGAGCTCGCGGCTTATCTCGGCGGCCATGCTCCGGTGCCCGCCGTGCGCCTGCTGCAGGTTCCCGTGTTTTACTCCACTGCCGTTTCGCTCTACGCCGAAACCAGTGAACGCGTGCCGCCTTCTGACCTGGTGATGGCGCTCGACGGCGCGCCTGTCGCCATCCGCCGGACTTCTGAAAAGGCGCCCACCCAGGCGGAGACGGCAGGCTCGAATGAAATTCTGGTGGACGCCATCCAGCCCGACGCTTCGCATCCGGCGGGAATCTGGCTCTGGGCCGTCGCAGACAACCTGCGGCTTGCGGCCCTCAACGCCGTCCAGATTGCGGAAGGGCTGCATCGCCAGCGCCAGCCGCTGCACCTGCTGAAATGAAACCTCTCGCCCGCGCCACGGCCGCCGCGCTTGCGGCCTGCTCCGTTCTGCTGGCGGTCGCCTGCGGTTACCAGGTGGCCGGCACCGCATCGCGCCTGCCGCCCGACATCAAGACCATCGCCATTCCGGTGTTCACCAACAGGAGCACCCGCTTCCAGATTGAGCAGAAGGTGGCCGCCGCCGTCACCCGCGAGTTTATTGACCGCACCCGCTTCCGCGTCACGCCCGACCCCGCAGGCGCCGACGCCGAACTGAAGGGAACCATCAACTCTGTCCGCTCCGGCGTCCTCACCTTTGACCCCAACACCGGCCGCGCCACCACCTTCCAGATCCAGGTGACGGCCGACGTCGAACTCATCGACCTGCACACCAAAAAGGTGGTGTTCTCCAACCCTCATTACCTCTTCCGCGAGCAGTACCAGGTGAGCCAGTCCGCACCCGCGCTGTTTGAGGAGAGCGAGCCTGCGCTCAACCGCCTGTCGCGCGACTTCGCGCACACCCTGGTGACCGACATCATCGAGAATTTTTAGCCTTCAGAGGCTACATTTTGGAGATTAATTTAGTTGAATGGTAAATTTTACGCACTGTGTCAGAATCGAACACATTTTTTGAAAAATGATTTTTAGAGAGAATTAAATTTTAATAAGTCATTATATTTCAATAACTTCTATTTTCGTAAAAACATGACTAAAATCCCATACGTCCCATTTTGGGCGGCTTTCATTATACTAGCCTAGATAAGTGATCTTTTTCGTGCGGGCCGGCCGCCAGGGCCGTCATTCAGCCCAGGCCACGGCGCCCTTGTCGATTTCGGGAACAACCGCGCGAATCCGCCCGGCTTTCCGTTCAACAGAAAGTTCGCGGACCTGCCCCAGGAACGGCAACACGAAGACCCTGCTTCCCGCGCTTGCCGGGAAGGTGATTTCGACGTTCCGTTCCGGGATCTGTTTCGAAATCTTCTTCGCCTCGAGCCCCTTAAAGTTCACCAGGAAGACGTGAAGTTTGCCGTCAACCCGCGCCGTCTGGCCGACGACGAAGGGAGAGGCCACCACCTCCACCTCGGGCTCGAGGCGGAGCGGTTCGACAACGTCTTTGTCGAAACCCTGCCTGAGCGACTGGAATGTCCGGCCCTTCGCCTCCCCGCGCGCGTTCGCCTGGTTGAATTCCGCGTTCAGGGCCTTCCAGTAGGCTTTGCCGGGGCACTCCGGAAGGTAGGCATATCCGGGGCTGGCCTCGCTCCTTGATTTCTGCCCGGCATTGCGGATTCCAAGCACCTGGTGCAAGCGATTTGACGCGAGCGCCTCGCCGGTCTCGTCGCAATGCCCGGACTGTCCGGTGACGATCAAACTCCCTCCTGCCTTCGCATAGGATTCCAGCGCGGCAATTTCCGAGGCGCTCAGGCAGCGCGCATCCGGCAGCGCGAGCGCCGGCCCGTGGAAATCCCCCAGCGTTCGCGGCGTCACAATCTGGAACTCGCGGTGCGAATGCATCAGCAGGCCCATCAGCCCCATGTAGGAATCCAAAAACTCCTCGCAGAAGTAGTCGCGCGTGCGCGGCGAGAAGTAGACGCCCAGCGGGTGAACGGGCGTCCGCGTGTTGTAGAACGTCTGGTCGTGCTGCTCGATCCAGCCAAAAATCTTCTTCCGCATGGCGATGTCGTTTGAGCCGGACATCACGTGCCCCGCCACGTCCCAGCAGTTGGTCCCGGCCACGAGCTGCGAGGCAAACAGGTTCTGCATCTCCTCGCCGGGGCTGATGCCTTTCGCGCCGTCCCAGGAATAGCTGAGCATCCAGGTGGGCTTTTCGCCCGCAAACGCCCGGAAGCTGTACATGCCGATCATCCAGTGCAGCCATTCAACCGCCGTCTTGTCAGAGGCGCGGAAGCCGGCGCCTTCCCAGTTGTATTCGTGCGCGACCAGGTCGATCACGTCGTAGAGCTGATAAACGTCCGAGCCAAACCGCGGCGCCCAGAACTCAATGCCGGGATAGATTTCCGCGATGGTCACCGACTTCGGGTTGACGGATTTCATGTTCTCGCCGACTTCCTTCATAAAGTCGGTGATGGCGGCGATGCGGAAATCGACCCAGCGGCGGAAATTAGCGTCGGAAAAATCACCCAGCTTCAGCTGGGTCATGGCGTCGATTCCCGTCTGGCGCTTGAACTCCGCCACGGTATACTTGTCAAAACTCGGCCAGCTTGTTTCCCAGCCCTTGAAGTGGGTCATCCAGTAGGGAATGTCCACGTAGATGCCGTCGATGCCGGTGGCGGCAATCTGCCGAACGCGTTCCATATAAATCCTGCGCCACTCGGGGACGAAAGGAGTGACCCAAACGTCTTCGTCTCCGTGCGCAACCCAGAACGCCACCCCGCCGCCAAACATCGCCGGCTCGCCCGTGATCTTCCTCTGCAGCCAGTCGGGATGGTCCTTGTAGAGCGAGTGCTTCACCTTCGCGGCATTGCCGGTGATGCATTCGAACCCGGCCACGTAGACAAAGGCGTAATTCCCGATGGCGTGCGCCCTCTCAGCCACCGCCTTGATCGCCTTCAACTTTTCCGTGGGATCAAGAAAGCTCTCGTAGCGCCCGGGGACGTCATTGTCGGTCTCAATGCCGAAGACGTGCGTGCTCTCCACGTCCTCGATAATCTGGTCAATGTTGTCGAGCTTCAGCGAGTGCCCCGAGATGCGGACGTAATGCGTCCAGGGCAAGGGCCGTGGCGTGCGGCCGGTCTGTCCGGCTGCTAATCGTGGCGGCTTGCAAATGATAATGGCCATCCCGGCCATCTGCATCTGAAGAAACTCGCGTCGTGAAAGCATGGTACCCCTCCTTTCGGCCCCAAATCCTATCACCTGTCGGCTGTCTCTCAAAGCTGGATGATGTGCCAGGCCGATTCTATTTGTAGCGCGGGCCTTTACGGCCCGCGGCTTTTACACGAAGAAAGAACCGCAGGCCGCAAGGGCCTGCGCTACATGCGCGGTGGCGTCCCATCGCTAGATTTTGTAGGGGAGGGCTCCGCCCTCCCGGCTGGCAGCGGCAGGAGTTTATCCCGCCATCGGAGGTCAGCTTTGCCAAGCTCGTCACTCGTCACCCATTGCTCATCACTGGAGTCGTTGTTTCCATCCTTCGTAATTCAAGATTCATTATTGTTGTCCACTTGCATTCGCCGCGTGTGGGGTGTATATATTCGTCAGCTTTATTTCGTCATTACCACTGGCCGCACGTCGTAAGAACCAGGGCAGATTTCCGCCCTCGGGTGTGACCAAGGGGGCGGCTTCCGCGGGCAAAAAGGAGAGCTATGGCAGATAAACATCCTTACATCTCGGCGACAGGAAATCTTGTAAAGGCAACTAGACAGTTTCGTACGTCCTTACCAGGAAAGATCGACGCTGCGGTCCTGAGGAAATTGGCATCGCCCCTAAGAACGAGTCGTATCTGATCAACATATTGCGATTTCTCAATATTATTGACGGGGACGGCGTACCAACAGAGGGGGGCCGTGCCACGTTTACCCAGCACGACGACGACGCGTTTGGCGCGAAGTTCAGCGAAATGATCGAAGGGGCATATTCCGAGCTTTTTTCTCTTCATAGGGAGGGGACGTGGCAACTTGACAACAGCGCACTGATTACCTATTTCCGCCAATCCGACCAAACGAGTTCGGTCGTAGGTGACCGGCAAGCAGCGACATTTCAGACGCTAGCCGCGCTCGCTGGGCACGGCGCTTTGCCCAACACTCGGCCTTCCGCATCGCGCAAAGCTAAGTCGGCAGGAGCAATTAAGGCAACGAAGGTGGCAAGGAAAACCACCGTCGCTCAAGTGGCGGCTCCGAAGGGAGAGGGAGGGCCCAAACAAAAGGACCTCGGCTTGACGGTGCGAATCGAAATCAATCTTCCCACGGCGGAGGACCAAGCAGTTTACGACCGCATATTCAGGAGCATCAAGGAGAATCTCCTGAATGGATAGGTCCTTTGCGGGCTTTGAAAAGATCGTTCGAAGTGCCTTTGGATTTACCGAGGAAGCGCCAGAGGTTTTGCCGGAGGCGGTTGAGGAAGCACACCCGTTCGACTCCCGTGACATCCACCCGAAGCTACCTCGGACGGTACGGAGGCTGTTCGATAACGGCCATTACCCCCAAGCGACTTTCGAAGCTTTTAAGTTTGTCGATAAAGTGGTCCAGAAGCTCTCGAGCGACACGGAATCCGGTTTCAAGCTCATGATGAAGGCCTTCTCGGACAGTTCGCCAACGGTTCGGCTGACGGCTTGCATGTCACAGTCAGAGAAAGACGAGCAGAAGGGTTACCAGTTCTTGTTCGCCGGATCCGTTCTTGCCATCCGGAACCCCCGCGGTCACGAATACTCGATCAGGGATGGTCCTGACGACTGCTTGGACCATCTTTCGCTAGCCTCTTTGCTACTCCGAAGGTTGGAGCAGTCGGGACACAAAATACCGTAGCCACTAGGGCTGCCGCCCCGGCAAATGGGATGACCCCTGAAGGGTCCTTTTTTGCCTCTCGCCTTGCGAGATCGCAGGTATTCGAGAGCGAGCATCTGCACCAGCCCCGTTGTTGGAGCATCTGGACGTATTCTGCCCGCAATAGGCACCATGCTTGGCAAGCCACTGATCCCGCTGTTGAAAGTGAGGAAAAGATGGATGACCTCCTAATCAGAGTCCCGGAGAATCCCCACAAGGGCTTTCTAGACAAAGAGAAGGTGGTCGCCAGCATTGTGGAAAGCCTAAAACCTTGGCGTGATTTGGTGGAGGACGTTGTTAACTACGGGAGCAATCTGATACCTCGATGTTTTGGGTCCAGCCCCCGAGAACTGAAGGATGCAGTCGTTCTTGCCATCCTGCTCAGGCAGGTTGTAGCAATGCTCGATGGCGTCCATATTCTTCTCTCTCAGGGCGCATGCCACGTCGCACAATTACCAACACGGGCTATTTTCGAGTCTTCAGTTTACATAGACTGGATACTCTTAGGAGACTCGGACAGGAAATGCCTCTATTACTACGCCCACAACCTACGTCGTAAGCGCATCTGGGCGAGGCGGGCCCAGGCTGGCTCCGCCGAATCCAAGGAGTTCGTGGCCCTCATGGAGGGGTCGGGGGTGCAGTTAACCGCAGACCTTGCGCGGGAGGCTGAAAAGCAACTAGCGCAGATTGAAGAGGTCCTTTCCAAGCCCAAGTTCGCGGAAGTGAACGCGCATTTTGATAGCTTACGCGGTAAGAAGAAGCACGACCCCCATTGGTACGCACCTTTTGGACCTCGTAATCTGAGAGAAGTGGCTCAAGCTGTTGAGAGGCTCGCTGAATACACAATTCTATATTCAATTACATCTCGGGTTATGCACGGTTCCAGCTATGAGCAGCATATTGCACTTGGAAGAGGCGAGATAACTTTCCAGCCAATTCGGTCGTTGGAAGGGTTTGAAAACGTCTTCAGGTTTAGCGTGGCCAACGCCCTCGCCACGTATAGGAAGGTACTCCATGAGTATCGTTATGGAGAGCTCGAGAACTTCAGCCGGAAATATGTTGAGAAGTGGCAGAAGTACTTTTTGAACTTCCCACCTATCAAAGTTAAGGTGGATCCAATCCGAATCTGATTTTGTGTGGCTTTCCGCTGATTCCAAAATCATGACCCGCAGAGCGAAACACACCTCACCTGGCCGCTGCGCGGCCGCCCTCTCCCGTTTAAGACGCAGTGGCGAGTAATGAGTGACGAGTGACCAGCCGAGTGGCAGGTCCACCCCAGGGACTCAACATTCAATATTCCAGATTCAAGAAAAAACGGGAGGGCGGAGCCCTCCCGACGGGCGTTGGGCGCTTACCGCAGTTTTGCCCTGAGGAGCGCCAATTCCCGTGTGAGTTCCTGTCTCTGCCGCACCACGCGCGTGAGGTTTGGAACGACGTCTCGTAGGGGCTGTGGCGCGTTAGCGATGGTTTTCTGCAACTCCGGCAGCACTGACGGGTTGCTGAGAGCGCTCACATAGAGATTGGTGATCCGCGCCAGGGCGGCCAACGCCTGGGGATCCAGCTTCTTTACGCCATCGGCAGTGGGCAGCGGCCCGCGATAGATTGCCAGTTCCCGCTTCACGGCTGCCTGCCAATCCACGCCGTCCGGCCCGATACGCGTGAGGGCGTTTCGCAGCGTCGCCCGCTCACCGGCTGTGAGGTCTTTCTTTTGCAGCATGGAAGCCATCACCCGCAGGTGCGCCATCAGCAGGCTTTTCGCAGATCAGAGCCGAAAGCAGTGTGCCGCCGCTCGCCACGTCGTGCGAAAAGCGCACTCCGACTGCCAGCGTTTTCACGGCCGCCGCCCGATCATTCATCTCAAGCTGCATCGCATAGAGAACGTTCAGCCGCCCAAGTTGCAGCGCTTTCCGAACGTGGTCCACCGGCGCGTCCGGCCCCAGCTTGTAATCGATGCCCCAGTCGCAGTAGGGCAGCGCGGTGCCTCTCGCCATGGTTTCGAGCGCCTTGCGGTTCCTGTCAATCAGTTCCTTGTAAGTTGACTGGACAAACGGCGCGGTCCCGTCCAGAATCCGGTTCAATTCTTTCGCCTGCGCGTCCGTGAGCGCCACGTCCTGCAACTGGGCAAACGCCGACCAGTATCGCAGGGCGGCATTTTCGCCCGGCTTCTCACTCGTTTTGTGGATTGTGGCATGGCGGGCGCGGCCAGCAGGGCCACGGCCAGCGCCACCAAAGCAATGCGATGAAGAACCTTCATAATTTAAA
This sequence comes from uncultured Acidobacteriota bacterium, assembly GCA_963783155.1. Classification (GTDB taxonomy): domain Bacteria; phylum Acidobacteriota; class Terriglobia; order UBA7540; family UBA7540; genus SCRD01. The sequence continues at coordinate 16,017 of CAWANC010000008.1, forward strand.
ATCCTCCTTACCCAGCACGGCCAACGCGCTTTGCGTGCCGTGCGGCAGTTGTTTCGGGCGGCTGTGGAACGCCAGCTCGTCGAGCGCCGATTTTACGGACGGCGCACCGGCCAGCAACGCATTCGGCGCTTCTGATGGTCAGCGGCCGACCGTTTGCAGGCGCTTCAGTCGTCGTCTGTTTCACAGCGTGTTGCGGCGCTGTAGCCTGATCCCGCCCATAAGGAATTTTCAACAGAACCACAACCACAACCACCATGGCGGCCGCCGCGCAGGCGGCACAGCACCAATCTGCGGCGTCTCGCAGGACCGGCCCGCTCCACCAGCAGAGGTTCGGCGTCGAGCGGACGGAATTTTTTGAGGCGCGCTTCAATTTGCTCTTCTTCACGGTTCAGCATGGCAACCCTCCTTTGCGCACAGGGCTTCGCGCAGCCGGGCCAGGGCGTAGCGGTATCGCGAGGCGGCCGTGTTCGGGCTCACGCCCAGCACCTCGCCGATCTCGGCAAAGGTGAGCTCGCCCCACACGTGCAGCACCGTCACCTCGCGCTGGCCGTCGTCGAGCGCCGCAAGCGCCTGCCGCAGCCGCAGCTCCGCGGCGTAGTCGCGGCCCGGCGGCTCAAACCACGCGGCCCCGGCATCCAGCGCCACCTCGCGCCGGCGCGCTTTGGCGTCATTCAAAATGGCGTTCCGCACGCTGGCAAACAGGTAGGCTTTGGCGTTCGTTGCCTGGCCAATGCCCTGCGCCAGCAGCCTGGCAAACACCTGGTGGACGGCATCCTGGGCCCGGGCGCGGTCGCCGGTGATGGCCGCCGCAAACAGCACCAGGGCGGAACTGTGCCGCCGGTACAGCGTCTCGATGGTTTCGCGGTTCGCTCCAGTGTTCTTCACGTCGCCGTCTCAGGAATAAGACAATCCAGCCCCGTGGATTTGTCTATCGCAATGGAAGGAATTATCTCATTGTGGGATTTTTTAGCGCGGCCTTTTACGGGCCGCGATTCCTGCTGCGTAACACAGTCTGTTTTTTTCAGGTAGCGGCGAGTTTACCTCGCCATGTCCAAAAGAAGAGGGCGGCGTAAAGCCGCCGCTACAGAAACACCCCTCACCCGCCGTCGTACCTCCGGCACCCTCTTCACTCGGAGAGGGCTGTGAAGTGGAGTGTGCACGAAGCGGGTTAAACCCGCCGCCACAAGAACGGTGTCCGCCCTCAAGTATGTTTATCTCCGTGGCGATAAAAGAAAGTTGCAACCCGGAACCGGGCCTGAGCATCTTGTGAATGATGAACTCAACTCAGCCAAAACCGAGCCTGACGCACTCCGGCATGATTGCTGCCTGGGGCAGGATTCTGAGCGGAAGGGCCCCGATGCTGTCGATCGAGGTCACGCGCGAGTGCCCGCTGAGCTGCCCCGGATGTTACGCCTTTGGGGACGAGCACCTGGGCGGCGCGATCAAGCTGAGCGAACTGAGCGACCTTCGCGGGGATGCGCTCGTCGAGGGCGTTCTGGGGCTGGTGCGCAGGCACAGGCCGCTGCACGTTTCTCTGGTGGGCGGCGAGCCGATGGTGCGGCATCGCGAGCTCAGCAGAATTCTTCCGGCGCTTGGAGCGATGGGCGTGTTTACGATGGTGGTGACCAGCGGCGTTATTCCCGTTCCGAGGGAGTGGATGGGAATCCCGCGGCTGCGCGTTGCGATTTCCGTGGACGGCCTGCCGGAACACCACGACGCCAGGAGGAAGCCGGCGACCTACGAGCGCATTCTGAAAAACGTGGAAGGCCTTGAGTTCAACGTGCACTGGACCATCACGCGCCCCATGCTGCAGCGCCAGGGCTACCTGGAAGAGTACGTGAGCTTCTGGAACGCGCGCCCGGAAGTGGACCGCATCTGGGTGAGCGTCTACACTCCGCAAATCGGCGAGCAGAGCCCTGAAACTCTGGCGCCGGCGGACCGCGCCACCCTGGCCCGGCAATTGCCCGCCTTGGCAAAGCGGTACCGGAAGCTCCTCTTCACGGAAGGCCTTGCCCAGGCGGTTCTTCGTCCGCCGGAAAATCCCGGCGACTGCGTCTTTGCAAAGATGTCGGCCAACTATTCAGCCGACCTTGAAACCCGCGTCGAACCTTGCGTTTTCGGCGGGACGCCGGATTGCTCCCAGTGCGGCTGCGCCATCAGCAGCGGCTTGCACTGGATCAGGACCATTAGACTGGCCGGCCCGTTGAAGATTGACCACTTCATCACAGCCTCCGTGAACATCGGGCGCCTGATGAGCCGGTTTCGGTCGCGCGCGGCACGCCCTTCACGTTGGAAACCTCCCGCCATTCGTCCAAACCCTGAATCCGAGTTGATCCAGATTCGATGAGGGAGCCTGTGGCAGCGCGGGTGGCGCATAGCCAATTCATCGGAACGGGCGGAGACTCCCGCAATAGGAACATCCCTCATCTGGTCGCTGGGCCGCGTGCGGCTGGCCTTGAATTCCGGATCGAATGGGCTCATAATCCGGGGCTTGGCGTCACAGCATTTCAACAAAAAGGCTTGAGGAGGGTTTGTTATGTCACGACCGGATAGGGGAGGCGCGCGTTCAGGCGAGACCACGCGGCGCAACTTTCTGAAGAGCGCTGCGGCATTGGGGACGGGCGTTCCGGCCCTGGCCCGGGCTGCGCAAGGCGGCGCCGGCGGAACCATTCTGGCTTATGTTGGCAGCTACACCCAGCCGGCGGGCCCCGACGGCATGGTAGGCCGCGGCGCGGGCATCTACATCCTGGAACTCGATCCCGCCACCGGAGCCCTCAGGCAGCGCGAGCTGATCAAGCGAAACACCAATCCGTCGTTCATGGCCTATGACTCGGCGGGCAAATACATGTATTGCGTTGACTGGATGCCGACCTACAAGGGCACGCATTCCGGCTCGGTCAGCGCCTACCGCATTGAGCGCCCCAGCGGCCACCTGACCCTGCTGAACACTGTGAGCTCCCACGGAGCCAATCCCACGCACCTCAGCATCCACCCTTCCGGCAAATTCGTGCTGGTGGCCAGCTACTTTGGAGGGTCGGTGGCCGTGCTGCCCATTCTCGCCAATGGCCGGCTGGGTGAAGCCACATACTTTTCGCGCGACCAGGGCAAAGTGGGACCGGACCACGCCGCCAGCGCGCCGCCGGGAAGTTTTGCCAGCAGCGGACACGACAGCCCGCACGCCCACATGATCGAGGCCGACGCGGCCGGCCGTTATGTCTTCTCAGCCGACCTGGGGCTTGACCGCATCTACATCTGGAAGTTCGACGCCGAAAGGGGCAAGCTGATTCCGAACGATCCTCCGTTTGCGGCGCTGCCGCCGGGCGACGGGCCGCGCCACTTCGCGTTCCATCCCAGCGGCCGCTGGTTCTATTCGCTGCAGGAAGAGGCTTCCACCGTGGCGGTTTTTGACTATGACCCGGCGCGCGGCAGGCTCACCAAAAAACAGACGGTCTCCAGCCTGCCCAAAGGTTTTGCCGGCTCAAATTTTCCCGCGGAAGTTCTGGTTTCGCCCGACGGCAGATTCCTTTACGCTTCCAACCGCCTGCACGACACCATTGCCTGGTTTTCCATCGGCGCCGACGGAACGCTCGCCTGGCAGGGCGAAGAATGGACCCGCGGCAACCATCCGCGGGCGTTCAACTGGGACCCTGCAGGGAAGTTCTTCTACGTGTGCAACCAGTTTGCCGACGCCATCACGGTCTTTCGCCTGGACCGGAAATCCGGCGCCATCACCTTCACTGGCCAGTACATTCAGGTCCCCAGCCCCGCGTCGATTATTTTCCTGGCTGTCTAAAAGGCGGGCAGGTGCGCCAGGTGCCGGTCTTCGCCCCGTCCGCTGGACGGGCCATATACTTGATCATAAATAATTATATTGACAACGCAGGTTCCCACGTTGTACACAGTTGGTATCACGGGGCCAAGTCCCGGGATAGTTTTCCCGGAGGGGGAGCAGGTTTTTCTTCGGCACTCTAATAGTTTGGTTTCCTAATCTAACTAAGGAGGACGAAATGCCCCCTGAAAATCTCCCTGAGTCACTGCTGTTCCATCAAAAATGGTGGGTTGACCCCATTCCCTGGCCGCTCTGGCAACAACTCGACAGGAACATCCTCACGCAGGTGGCCATTGCTCAACTTCACCTTCAGAAAGAAGTCCTGAGCGCTCAAATCAAAGCTATCGATCACATAACCACTCTTCTATCCAAGAAGGGATAGCGTAGAAGGGGGAAGGCGGCAGGGCCGTCAACTGCGATCGCCTTCCCCGCTTCCTGCTCGAAGCCCACAGGGTTCCTAAGACTTTTGCATCTGAAGGAGGTCGGGATGGCTGTGTCTTCACAGTTCAATATTCTTGAAAGCGGGATGCCTCTGGTCCGGGAACGGAACACCACGCGGCCGATTGCGCTGATCGGATTTCAGGACCAGGGAAACCTGGGGCTGGGATACCTGGCATCAACGCTTCAAAACGCCGGCTATTCGGTAAAGATGTTCGACTTCCAGCACAACCGCGCGGAGATTCTGAAAGCGTTGCAGGATTGCAATCCCATCGTGGTCGGATTTTCGCTGATCTTCCAGTTTTACATCCGCCAGTTCGATTCCTTGATGCAATTTCTGCGCGATCATGGGATCAGAAGCCACTTTACAATGGGCGGGCACTTTCCCAGCCTGAGTTATCAGGAGACTCTGGAGCTGGCGCCAGAGCTTGACAGCGTTGTGAGGTTCGAGGGCGAATTCACGCTGCTGGAGCTGGTGGACCGGCTGAGCCAGGGGAGCGACTGGCGCCAGATCCAGGGTATTGCCTTCAGGGAAGACGGTCGGACCATCGCCACGCCCATGCGGCCGCTGGTTTCCAATCTGGACGACCTGCCTTACCCGGAGAGGAATTTCAAGCCGGAGGAGGTGCTGGGCCGCAAGGCCATGCCGCTGCTGGCCAGCCGCGGCTGTGCGCGCACGTGCTCGTTCTGCTCCATTCACATGTTTTACCGGGCGGCTCCCGGCAAAGTGGTGCGGACGCGCAAGCCGGCTGAAGTGGCCCGCGAGATGCGCCACCTCCATGAAGAACGGGGCATTACAATTTTCCTTTTCCAGGACGACGACTTCCCGCTTTTTGGCCCGGTGTGGCGCCGGTGGGCCAGGGAATTTGTGGAGGAACTCCACCGGAACCATCTGCCGGGGCGCGTGATCTGGAAGATCAACTGCCGGGCCGACGCGGTTGATCCCGAACTCCTTTCCGCCATGCGCGACGCCGGCCTTTACCTGGTCTACATGGGGCTTGAATCTGGAAGCGAAGAAGGCCTGAAGACGCTGCACAAACAGATTACCGTGGAGCAGAACATCCGGGCGGTCAGGATGTTGAAAGAACTGGGCCTGATGTTCCAGTTCGGGTTCATGCTTTTTGATCCCTCGACCACGTTTGAGTCGATCCGGGAAAACGTTCAGTTCCTCCGCAACATCGTGGGAGACGGCTGCGCGGGAGCGGTGTTCTGCAAGATGCTGCCTTATGACGGTACGCCGATCAAGGATCAGCTTGCCGAGTCCGGACGACTGCGCGGAGATGTCTGCAATCCCGACTACGATTTTCTCGATCCGAAAGTGGAGGCCTGCTACCAAGCCCTTGCGCACATCGTGAATGTCACGGGATGGATCCACGGCTACCAAGCGCTCTCACCGCAGCTCAGCTGGGCCTGGAATGAGGTGGCCATTCTGGAACGCCTGTTCCCCTCGCTGCCCGATCTGCCTGCCTACAAGGAGGCGCTCCGGGGCGTTACGGGCGCCAGCAACAACCTGCTTTTCCAGGTGGTGGACGATACGGCCGACGCCTATGCGGGCGGAGGCGAGTCCCCGTGGTCAGCGACGGCGCTCGAGCAAAGATGCCAGGGATTCCTTGCAGACCTTTTGCGGGAAAGGAACGGGTTTATCGCCCGAAACCAGAAGGTCCTGCTGGACCAGTTGCAGCAGGATGCGCAGGCCGTCGCAGCTTGCGCTTGAAGAGCGGGAAGATCCGAAAACTGCGGCCTTCAGGAGATGGATGCGGCGTTCCGCGGAGTTGCCCCCGGCGGCTCACGAATTACTTCCCGTATACCGCTTCGCGGCTGGCGCCCCGATGGCAACAAAGACGGGCTCGCCTCAATGGGGGAAGACCCAAAACCGGAGGACCGCGCTACTCGCTCTGCCATCTTGAATCTGGAATTTTGAATCCCATTGCCAATGCCTCTGTAGCGCCGGCCTTCCGGTCGGCAGGGGCGTTCCAAACCTCAAAAAGTGCCGGACTGAAGCCCGGCACTATAGAAATGTTTCCCTTCTGCAGCCGCTCACTCGCAAATCACCCAATTCAATGATGTATGCGGCAGCCAAGGCACACAACCTGCGCCCTGGCTACCGCTGCGATAAGGGATGGCTATATGGCTCCGCGGCGGAACTGGTCAACGAGGTATTCCGAGGAACGCAACGTGAAAGCGATGATGGAGATGGTGGTCGTCTTGTCCGTGCAGTTGAGGAAGACGCCGGCGTCGCAGACAAAAAGGTTCGGCACGTCGTGCGTCTGCCCAAAATGGTTGGTGACGGACGTTTTGGGCTCGTTCCCCATGCGGCAGGTGCCGGTCTCGTGCAGGCTGAAGCCGGGCGGTTCGGGATGCTCAGCCGCCCCCCACATTTCACCGCCGGCCGCGTGAATCACTTCCGCGCAAACCTGCTTCGAGTGCTCCCACATCTTCAGCGTGTTGTCGTCCCACTGGAAATGGATGCGCACGGCAGGCCGCCCGTAGACGTCCTTCACCTCGGGATCGATGTCCACGTAATTCGTGTCGGACCGCAGGGTGGGCGCCTGCACCTCAAAACTGATGGGCGTGGGGTAGTAGCGCTTCACGTCGCGTTTGAATGAGGACCCGAAACCTTCCAGGTGGCGATGGTACCAGGGAAACTCTCCGCAGCCTCCTCCCGGGTAGACGGAGTAGCCGCGGATAAAACTTTCCTGATGCGGATTCTCCAGGTTCTGCCAGCGCGGCATCCAGGCGACGGTGCTGGAGGAGACGTTGTCGGGGAAGCTGGGCTGGCCGAGCAGTTGCGGCAGCCAGCCGTAGGCGGCCGCTCCATAAAGATGGTCGCACAAGATTGCGCCCCAGCTGGCCGCTGGAGTTGGCGATGCCCGTGGGCCAGTGGCGCGATTTCGAATTCAGCATGATGTGCGCGCTCTCGATGCAGGAAGCGGACATCACCACGGCGCGGCCGTAGACTTCTTCTTCCCTGCGCGTCAGGCGGTCCACGTAGGCCACGCCGCGAGCCTTGCCGTTTCCGTCCACCAGCACTTCGCGCGCCAGGGCGTTGGTGCGCATCTCCAGCTTGCCGGTCTTCTCCGCCAGCGGCAGAAAGAACCAGGGCGAGGAGAAAAACGCCCCGACGTCGCAGCCCTCCGTGCAGTTGCCGCAATAGTGGCAGGGCGGATGGCCGGCGTGCGCCACCGTCAGTTGCGCGATGCGGTCCGGCAGATAGGGAATGCCGTTCTTCTCGGCAGCCGCTCTGGAGAATGTAATCCAGGCAGCGGAAATTCATGGGCGGCAGATAATGGCCGTCCGGGTTGGAAGGCCGGTGCTGGACGGTGCTGGCCACGCCCACCATCTGCTCAGCGCGCGTGTAATAAGGCGCGATTTCCTCATAGCTCACCGGCCAGTCCACGTCGTAACCATCTCTTAGCGCCGCTTTGAAATCAATGTCGCCGAAGCGCGCCGAGGAGCGTCCCCAGAAATTGGTTTTGCCGCCCACGGCATAGCAGCGCGGCCACATCCATTGGGTGCCGGGCGCGGTGGTGTAAGTGATTTCGTGTTCCCAAACGCCTGCGACGTATTCGTTGTCCATGTAGCCGTAGGATTGCGCGCGGGTGCGGGGATCACCGAAGCCGCGAAACTTCATGTCGTAGGGCTGGCGATGATTGCGAAAATCTTTGGCAGGAACGAGCTTCCGCCCGGCGTTCAGCGCCAGGACACTGAGTCCGGCTTCGGCCAGGGCTTTGATGGCAGTGCCGCCGCCCGCTCCCGTACCCACCACGATCACGTCATAAACTTTTTTTGGCATTAGTGTCCCCTTTCATATCATGCGTCGGACCCCACGGCGTTCAGAATTTTGGGGGCGGAAGATGCCGGTGCTCAGGATCACCTTTGTGAGGGCAACCGGGCGATTCGGAATAGAGCCTGAGGCCGGGAAAGTCGAGCTCCTTGAGCCCGACGCGTGAAGTGTAGTAGCCCATCACGGTGTATTCCCGTGCGAGTTTAAAAAAGGCGCGGCCGTCTTCCTCTCCCGGCCGGTAACGGTCGCGGTAGGCGAGGTGCTCGAGCATCCCGGTCTGTTTTTCCGCTGCCAGGTCGAGGAAGCGGCTGCCGTCCAATCGCTCGGCTTCTGCGTCGAGCCACGTCAGCCCCAGCCGGAACGGATACTGGATGCTCTCATCGTGCGCCACCATAAAATCGATGAACTCCGCGACGCCGGCCTCCCTGGCACCCGGCGTACCGTCGCTGGGGATGATCAGGTCCGTCAGCCGCTCGAGAGTGGCGTATTCGTGGTGCGAGAAGAATTGCGGCGTGTAGTTCGCCGCCTGGGGCGCGGGCGAGCCGCCTTTCACATGATCTCCGCAGGCAAAAGACCAGCGCGAGAATCCGGGAAAACTGCTGGCCGCAGCGGCAAGCGCCAACGCCCGCAACACCTCCCTACGATCCATTCCTTGTCCTGCCATGATGTCCTCCAATTCTGCTTTGGAGCAGCTCCGCGCGGCGAAGGTTCCCAGCCCCAGGCTGCAGACCGGAACTTTCGTTTCACGGCCCGCACGAGCGAAAAGATATACCGTGGCCGCCCGCGAGTGCAACCTCTCTCACCTGAAAGAGGACTATGAGGTCAAATATTCACGAAACGTTCGCACACATCGCGAACGCCGCGACGTATGCGCCAGCCGCTCAAAGGCGGTGACGAGTGAAGAGTGACGAGTGACTAGTGGAGAAGGCAGGACGGAGTCGATTTCAAATTTGAAATTGGAGATTTGAGAGAAAGGCAAGTGCCGCCCGGGAGGGCGGCGCTACGGCCGGGCGGTACCTGCTTCCTCGTGCTGGAAAGATCGGACAATCTAGTCGGGGTCCTGGGGGAGGCGCAGAAACCGGGCTGCGTTGTTGTAAAGGATGTCCCTCTTCTGCTCTTCGGAAAGGAACTCCGCCTGCTCGATGGCTTCCACGCCTTTGCCGATGACCTCCGGCCAGCGCATCTGGTCCGAACCAAACATCAGGCGCTTGCCGAGGCCGGCCCGGATGAACGCTTCCATGTAATCGTAGAAGGCCGTGCGCGGAATCAGCCATGTGATGGTGGACAGGTCGGCATAGAGCTGGGGGTACTGATACATCATGGCGATCATGGCGTCGCGGTAGGGATAGCCGGCGTTCTCGACAAAGAGTCGCAGCTTGGGGTGGCGCACCAGGACTGGCTCCAGGAGCCGCGGGTCGCCGGCGGCGGAACGAAAGCCCGGCACGTACGGGCCGATGCCGAGGGTGTGAATCAGGACCGGCAGGTCGCGTTCTTCGGCGAGCTTGAAGTAGGGTTCCAGGGCAGGGTCGTTGGGGGAAATCCCCATAAGCTGCGTGCCGATTTCTCCCATCCCCGCGAGCTGACCTTCTTCGTATTCATTTTGCAGAGCGTCGGCAGGGGGCTGCCCCGGCTGCAGGACAAACGGAGAGGGAATAAAGCGTCCCGGCGCCGCAGCGGCCCACTCGTGGACCGTCTTCAGGTCAGAACCGCTCAGAAAGCCCTTGACGATGTTGTAGCGGTCCATCATCTCGAGGGTCTTGCGGAGCGTTTCGGCGCTGGTTGCCGTGGCTTCACCTTCTCCGCGGCACGGTTCCGGCCGGCAAAGGGCCGGCGCTCCCGGTGGCACATCGCCCGGCTCGTGGGCGTGCAGATGCATGTCGATGATCGGGGGCCGCTCCTGCGCCGCGAGTGTGGCGGGGTGGCCGGCCGAGGCAAGGACAAAAACGAGACAGACAAGAGTCTTCATCTTGGCCTCCTGAAAGATTGGTTAGATTTACTCACCGCATGGTTGGAAAGCGGTGGTCGTGCCCCATTCCCACATTTTGAGCCCGCAAGGCTGCCAATTCAAGGTCGAACTTCGAAAGTCCGCCGGAGGAGGAAGCGGGCAATTCGATGCCTAGAGTTGCGCCCGTCGAGCGCGGTGCGGGTCTATGATTGCTCGACACTGGCGCCGGCGTGGATGGCGGCGCCGACGATGATGGCGGTGACTTCGCCGACCTGGCGGTTGACCTTTTTTTTGGCCATTCCCAGGTTCTGATACTCGATGGCCACGTGGCGCGCGCCGCAATTTTCGAAGTGATGAACAAGCTGCTCATGCAGGGCGCGAAGGAAGGCAATCCTGTCGCCCAGGTCGACGCCGTCGGGAGCGATGGTGACGGGACGGCCGCGGTCATGGCATTCGACGCGGTCGGCAAAAGCATGACAAAGCATAGAAGGTTCTCCGTTGGGTTTTGGGCGTTCCCTTAAACGATCTGGAAAGATGGTAACGCAGGGTTGCGCGCGAGAGGCATTATTTCCTGCACTGAAGGAAGATGATGGAGGGGTCGTTGAAAAACTCGTCCCAATACGTCGGGTCGTCGCTCCACTGGGGAGAGAGGCGCGGCTCTACCCACTCCGCATCGCTCAGGCCAGCCGATTCCAGCGCCTGGTCGTGGGCGCTGATGCTCAGGTAGTAGTTGTCAAAAGTGAACGGGCCGCTTTCCTGTAAGATCGTATAAGTAATCGGCGTGCCCGCCCGGAGCTCTTCGCCGGTGCTCTTGATGAAGCCGTACTTCTCGGTGGCTGCAAACCGTTGCGGTGACTGGGAAGGATTGTTGTTGACCGTTACAAACCGCCCGCCTGGCCGCAGTGACCGGCTGACGGCCTGGCACATGGCAAACAGTTTCTCGCCTGTGTCCGCATAATTCAGCAGGTAGGCGGCGGCCACGATGTCGAAGGGTCCGTCGGGCTTGCAGGTGATGGCGTCGCCCACAACGTACTCGACGCCCAACCGCGATTCGGCTTCGCTGGCGCGCGCCAGCTCGATCATTTTGCTGGAGAGGTCAATGCCCACCACCCGCCGGGCTCCCAGGCGCTTGAAGATCCGCGAGTAGTAGCCCTCGCCGCAGGCCATGTCGAGCACCGACTTGCCGCGCACGTCTCCCAGCAACTCCAACAGCGTGTACTGCTCAATGTAGGTTCGCCAGGGCGAAAGTTTGGAGCGTTTGTATTGCTCTGCGATCAGGTCGTAGTCGGTCCCCATGCCACCCCTTCCGGCTGGATGCAGTGACCGCATTCTACACGCCAAAGCCTGCCTAGGCAAAGCACGACTGGAGATGAAGAGGCAGGAGCCGTAAGACGGAAGGCGAGAGGAGAGCGATTCAAGATTCCAAATTCAACATTCAAGAGTAATGCAGGTGACGGGAGTCAGAAGCCAGAAGTCGGGAGGGGAAGCGATAGTTGAAAGCCGGGAGCTGAAAGCTGATGGCCGACAACTGAACGCTGCGAAGCCGCTACAGCGTGCGGCGGAAGAGGAGCGTGGCGCAGGTCATCATGATGACGGTAAAGACGGTGAGATAGAGGAGGTCGAAGGAGATGGCGGCGAAGCCGGTGTTTTTGAGGAAGAGCGTTTTGAAGGCGTGGACGGCGTAGGTGAAGGGATCGACCACGGTGATGGCCTTCATCCAGGGCGGGAAAGCCTGGATGGGATAGACGGCGCCCGAGGGAAAAAAGAGCAGAGTGTTGAGCACGCCGAAGATGGCGCGCGGCACCAGCGGGTCGCTGATGCGCACCATCATCAGAAACATCATGCTGATGAGCGCCATGGAACTGATCACGATCACGACCATGAGCCGCAGGATGCGCAGCGGATCAAAGGGATGGGGAATGCCGGCCAGCAGCGCCCCGAGGGTGCTGAGCAGGAAGCCCGCCAGAATGGCTTTGCTGGCGCCCGAAAGCGTGAAGCCCATGATCAGCTCAAACTTGGTGATGGGCGTGACCAGGTAGCCCTCATGCAGGCCGCGCGCCTTGTCGTCAATAAAGATGATGCCGCCGCCGATCATGGCGGAAACAAAGATGGCCAGCACCACGCTGCCGGCCAGCAGGTATTGGATGTAAGGCACGTAAGGGTAAAGCTCCACCACCTGGAGGGTGGCGCCGGCGGGCACGCGAGGCTGCACCTGGGGCTGGTTGTAGGCACCGACCAGGCCGGTGAGGACGCCTTCGAGCGCGCTGGTGACAAAGTTGTCGGTGTTGTCTTCAATCAGGGCAATCTGCGGAGCGTGCCGCTCCAGAACGTTGCGCGAAAAGTTGGGCGGGATTTCCAGCAGCGCGTTGATGCGTCCCTGTTTGAGATCGATGAGCGCCTGGCGGGGATCGTTGTAATTGACGGTGGTGAAGGTGCGCGCGTTGGCGGCAATGGCTCCGAACATCTCGCGCAGCCGGACCGTCTGCATGCCGTGGTCCTGGTTGACCACGCCCACCTGCAGGTTCTTGATCTTGCCGCCGAAGGCGTAGCCCAGCACCACCAGCTGCACCAGCGGAAAAATCAGCGAGGCCATCATCAGCGCAGGGCTGCGGAAAAACTTTAACAGGTCGCGTTGGATGATGGCTGCGATGCGATTCATAACATTTCCGGCTGTCCGGGCCACCCGGCTGCGGCCCCGTCGCTACCTTGGGGGCATCAGGCTGGTTTCGTAAGTGCCCCCCCGTAACTCGTCGCGAAGCTGCCGGCCCGTGTAATGCGTAAAAACGTCGTCCAGCGTGGTGCTCTGCACTGAAAGCGACGACACCTCGATGCCCGCCCGACGCGAGGCTTCCACCAGTTCAACCGTGGTGCGGGGACCGTTGTGCGAAGCGATGCGAAAAATGTGGTCGTGCTCAATGACGCTTTCAACGTGCGGCAGATGCTGCAAGGTTCCCATCCAATCCTCGGGGACGGCGGAAAAGCTGACTTCCAGAAAACTCGCCGCCGGAATGGAGGCCTTCAGCTTCATCGGCGAATCGAGCGCCACCAGCTTGCCGTGATCGACAATGGCGATGCGGCCGCACAGGCGGTCGGCCTCATCCATGTAGTGCGTGGTCAGCAGGACGGTCAGGTCGCGCTGCTTCTTGATGTTGACCAGCATCTCCCAGACCGCAATGCGCGAGGTGGGATCGAGGCCCGTGGTGGGCTCATCCAGGAAAAAGATTTTGGGCTCGTGCACCAGGCCACGGGCGATTTCCAGCCGGCGCCGCATGCCGCCGGAAAGGTTCTTGACGGGATGCCGGGCCCACTTTTCCAGCTCCACCGCGTGCAGCAGGTCCGCAATGATGCGCGAGCGCCGGCTGCGCGGCACGCCGTAAAGCTTGGCAAAGATGTTCATGTTTTCTTCCGCGCTCAGATCCAGGTCAGAGGTCATGGCCTGCGGAATGACGCCAATGCAATGCCGCACCTCGTTCTGCTGGCGGATGACGTCAAAGCCGTTCACCAGCGCCGTGCCTTCGGTGGGGGGAATCAGCGTGGTCAGCATGCGGATCAGGGTGGATTTGCCGGCGCCGTTGGGGCCCAGCAGGCCGAAGATTTCGCCTTCTTCCACGTTGAAACTGAGCGCGTCAACGGCCGTAAATCCGTTGAAGCGCTTGGTCAACTTTTCAACTTCAATCGCTGCCATCGCACAATTCCTTAGCAGGACGTTGAAAACGGCTGTAGCGGCGGCTTTACGCCGCCAACCCGCATTGACAACATTGACCTTTTGGCGGGGTGAACCCGCCGCTACGCCCTCTCTGCGGGATATTTCAACAGACTGTTAACATCGCGCAAAAACGTTCCCCCGCCGGGCGGCGCCTAATGCCCCTCGTCGATGGGCACGGTGACAAAGGCCGTGAGTCCCGGCGCAAGTTTGCGGTCCTGGTTATCCACGCGCAATCGGATCTGGAAAGTTTTGATGTCGCGCTTGGTGCGGCTGACGTCGCGCTGCGTGGCGTACTCGGCGTCGACGCCGCGGAAATAGACGGTGCCGGTGCGCTCCCATCCGCCGGGAAAGCGCACGGGCATTCGCTCGCCGATGCGGAGGAGATGAAGGTCGGTCTCCGGCACGTCGGCCCGCACCCAGAGCTTGTCGGGATTGTAGAGCACCACGATGGGCTGCGCCGGATTCACCACCTCGCCCGTCAGCGCCGCCCGCAGTGTCACCAGCCCGTTGATGGGCGAGCGGACTTCCGTGTAGTCGAGGCGCGCCCGGGCGGCCTGGTCCTGGGCACTCGCCGCCGCAAACTGATGCTGATTGGCGGCCAGCTGGCGCCGCCGAATGGTGACCTGTTCGGCGTTCGACCGGGTAAGCGCCACCGCCGCGCGGGCCGCCTGCACCTGCTTTTCAATCGATTCAACGTTGGCCTCCGCCGATTGCAGAGTGGCCTGCGCCTGGTCCTGCTGCTGCTGGGAAACAATCTGCTGCTGGTAGAGTCCCTCGGTGCGTTTAAAGTTCTGCCGGGCGAGTTCAAGATTGGCCTGCGCCTGCTTCAACTGCGCCTGGGTCGCCGACAGATTGGCCTCCGCCTGGCGGATCTGATCGCGCGTCTGCAGTTCCTGAAACTTCAGCGAGGCGCGCGCCGCTCCCACCTGGGCGCCCGCGCTCTGCATCGAGGAAGCGTAAAACGACTGGTCGGCCTGGAGTTCACGGGGAACAATGGTGGCCAGCAGCTGGCCCTGGGTGACCGTGTCGCCTTCCTCCACCAGCACCTGCTCCAGCCGGCCGGCAATCTGCGAGCTGACGGAGACGGCGTCCCCATCCACCAGGCCCGTGAGCACCATGCCCTTCGAGGACGGCCGCGTGAAGATGTAAACAGCGATGCTCGCCACGACCACCAGACTCAGAATCACCAGGAAAAGTTTGCGGGTCATTGGGAACCTGCCCTGCGATTTGTGAAAAGCGCCCGGCGCGCAAAATTGAGCACTTCCTTCTTCCTCCTGGCCAGCTGCGATTTGCGATAAGGGTCGTTGATGATGCCGGCCGCCTTCAGCACCGGAGCGGCGGAAAAATAAAAGACCGTCAGCGCCACCAGCGAGATGGCCGTGTGCGCGCTGTCAGAAGCTGCGAGTTCCCCGCTGCGGATGCCCTGGGCGATCACCGACTGAAACTTTTTGGCCACCGGCGAGAAATACTTCTGGCGGATGCGCATGAAGGGGCGCGAGTCCGCCATCATGAACCGCTGGAAGAGCCGGGGATAGTCCGTGCGCGCGGCGATGAAATCAAAGTGCATGCTCACGTAGTCGAGCACTTTGTCCTGCACGTTCCTGTCGCTGGTGAGGAGGTCCAGGGCCTGGCGTGAGAACTCCTTCATGTGGCGCTCGACGATGGCCAGGTGGAGCGCATCCTTGCTCTTGAAGTAGTAGTAGATGAGGGCCTTGTTGACGCCGGCGGCGCGGGCAATGGCGTCGATGCGCGCGCCCTCCAGCCCGCGCTCGGCAAAGATGTGTTCGGCGGCGTTCAGGATGACGTTGCGGTTGTCCGGAGTTTGAGACGCGCTTTTGGCTGCAGCCTTTCTGGCCATGAAGAAACCCTTTTAACTATCTGGTTAGTTAGATAGCACAGAGGCGGGGGCGATGTCAAGGCGCGCTGGGCCTGGGTAGCGACTCAATCTGACGAGTGGCACGGGCGTCCTCGCCCGTGCTGCGCTCAAAAAGACACGGCCAGGATGGCCGTGCCACAAAATCAGGACCCCCATCCAGCGTTGCTCTTCAAGTGGCTGGCATCAACCTAATGGCTGTATTCGTACCGAGTCTGGGCTTTTTCGCGGTGGCGGTCCAGGGCCAACTGGATGAGGCGGTCGAGCAGTTCGGGATAGGGGAGGCCGCTGGCTTCCCACAGCTTGGGATACATGCTGATGGGCGTAAAGCCCGGAATGGTGTTGACCTCGTTGACGAACAGCGTGCCGCTCGGCCGGTCGAGCAGGAAATCCACGCGCGCCATGCCGGCGCAGTCCACGGCGCGGAAGGCGCGCAAGGCCAGATCCTTGACGCTGCGGGCTTCCGCGCGGGTGAGGCTGGCGGGGATGTGCAGCTCCGAGCCTTCCTTCAGATACTTCGATTCATAATCGTAGAACTCGTTGAGCGGCACGATTTCCCCCGGAACCGAGGCCTGCGGCGAATCATTGCCCAGCACCGAGCATTCAATCTCCCGCGCGTCCAGGCCTTTTTCCACGATCACCTTGCGGTCGTAGCCGGCGGCCAGATCGATGGCCGGTGCAAGCTCGCGGCGGTCGTGGACCTTGCTGATGCCCACCGATGAGCCCAGGTTGGCCGGCTTGACGAACAACGGATAGCCGAGGCGGGCTTCAATTCTCCTGCGCAAGCGCGCCGGGCTTTGCTTCCACTCGCGGCGCAGCACCGTGAGCCATTCCACCACGGGAAGGCCGGCGTCGCGGAACAGGCGCTTCATCACATCCTTGTCCATGCCGGCGGCGGAACCCAGCACTCCCGCGCCCACGTAGGGGATGCCTGCAAGCTCCAGCAGCCCCTGGAGGGTGCCGTCCTCGCCAAAAGTGCCGTGCAGGACAGGAAAGATGACGTCGACCGTGCGCACGCGCCCGGCGGCGCTGCGGCCGCTGCGGCCAAAAAACTTTGGCCCGGAAGGGTCCGCAGAGGGAATGATCACCTGCCCCTTTTTGAGAACCTCAGAGAGCGGCCCGCGCCGGCCGGACCCCATGTGCCAGCGCCCTTCCCGGCTGATGCCGATGGGCGCCACATCGTATTTTGCAGGGTCCAGCGACCTGATGACGGAGGCGGCGGAAGTGAGCGAAACCTCGTGCTCGCCCGACCGCCCGCCAAACAGCACCCCAACTCGAATTCGTTTCTTCACAATATCTTTTTTCCCAGAGCCGAAGCCGCCAGCCCTACGGCCAGAATCGCCGTCCGGTTGAGGACGTCGATGATGGGATTCACTTCCACCACCTCAAGAGCCAATATCTTCTTACTATCAGAAATCATCTCCATGATCAAATGGGCTTCGCGAAAAGTCAGGCCGCCCTGGATGGGCGTGCCCACGCCGGGAGCCTCATGGGGGTCGACCACGTCCATATCCAGTGATGCCACAAACCCCGCCGTGCCGTCGGTGGCCACCGCAATGCTTTTTTCCATCACCGCGCGCAGGCCGTACTCATCAATGTTGCGCATGGTGAAGACCCGGACGCCGGATTCCTTCACCAGGCGGCGCTCGCGGCCGTCAAGGTCGCGCAGACCGATCAGGACGCAGTTCGCGGCACTCAGCTTGGGCGCAAAGCCGAAAATATTGGACAGCTCTTGCGGTCCGAAACCGAGCGATGCGGCCAAAGGCATGCCGTGGATGTTGCCGCTGGGGCTGGTGTCGGGCGTGTTCATGTCGGCGTGCGCGTCAATCCAGATGCAGCCGATGGATTGGTTCCGTTCATGATAAAGCCTCGAAACGCCGGCCTGCGTGCCGACGGCAATCGAATGGTCGCCGCCCAGCGAAATCGGGAACCCGCCGTCCTTCACGGTCTGATAAACGCGCTCGGCGGCCTCGCGGCAGGTCGCCGCAATCTCATTCATGTATTTCGCGCGCTTGTCGCCAAAGGGCTGCTCCTCGGCAATGCGCACGTGCATGTTGCCGGCGTCTTCCACGTGATGGCCGAGCGCCTTGAGCACGGAGTTCAGCCCCGCCGCGCGCAGCGCCGACGGGCCCATGTCCACGCCCCGCCGCGCCTGGCCCAGATCCAGCGGAATTCCCAGAATGCGAATCTTCATAAGAAAGAGTATTGCAGCGTTCAATCAGAATTGGTAGTAGCCAGGATTAAATCGCAGTGTGATCGGATCGCGCATCGCTTTGTGTGATTTCGGCGGGTCAAAAGCTCTGATGCAGAGTTCACAGAGCTACCGTGTCCTCTGTGTTCAATTTTTTCGTGGCACAGAGTTCACAGAGAAAACGAAAACGCCTCAGCGGCTGAAGCCGCGCGTTGCGGGCCTCGCTGACGGCACGACTGAACTCGTGCCCTTATAGTTCTAAGCCGGGGGCCGAAGGCAACCGGAACCTCAGCAATGAAGAGAGTCGTTTGTTGAAGACTCGACAGAAGGTCTCCAAGGCGATAAAACAGCCGAAGGAGGAAACGCCTCGCTCCGCTACGAACATCGTGCCCGGACGCTCGACGACTGGCGAAAGAGTTTCGAGCGGAGCGGGACGTTCGGACCGGAAACGCACACTCAGATGTGGTCATATCGATGACTCTGCTATAAGGGCTGCGCGGGGTCCGAACGGGCGTCCTCTGGCATCTTCGCCAAGGAGGATCGAGATGGAAGCACCTGCTTCGAACCTGGAAATTGTGGCCTGGGTGGGCCTGGACTGGGCCGACCAGAGCCATGAAATTCGTCTGCAAGCCGTCGGTTCCGAGGTTGCGGAATCGTTCACGGTGGAACAGAAACCGGAAGTCCTGCACGCCTGGATCGCCGGACTTCGAGCCCGCTTTCCGCAGGGCCGGATCGCCCTGGCGCTGGAACAATCGCGGGGAGCGGTGATCTACGCGCTGATGAATTACGATTTCCTGCTGCTTTATCCGGTGCCGCCCAAGGGCCTGGCGCGCTACCGCGAGGCCTTTGCCACCAGCGGCGCCAAGAGCGACCCGACCGATGCCGGCCTGCTGCTGGAACTGGTGCGCACGCATCGGGACCGCCTGCGAGCCTGGCAACCCGACAACGCCCTGACCCGGCAACTGCGACTGCTGGTCGAACACCGGCGGCGCACCGTGGCCGACCGCACACGCCTGACCAACCGCCTGACCGCATTGCTGAAGACCTACTTCCCGCAAGCGCTGGAGTGGGCCGGAGACTTGCGCGGCGCAGCAGCCTGCGAGTTTCTGCAGACCTGGCCCACCCTGGAGGCGGTCGAGCAAGCCCGCCGTTCCCAACTGCGCCGGTTCTATCACGACCATCGGCGGCTGTCGGCGGAGGCTCTCAAAAGTCTGTTCCACGAGATCGACCAGGCCCAGCCGCTCAGCCGGGACCGGGCGCTGGTGGAGGCCTCGGCGCTGATGACCCAGACGCTGGCCGCGCAACTGGAAGCCGTGATCGCCGCCATCGAGAAGCTGGATCAGGCGCTCGAGGAACTGTTCGGCCAGCATCCCGACCGGGACCTGTTCAGCAGCCTGCCGGGTGCGGGCGAGGCGCTGGCTCCGCGTCTGGCTGCCGCCTTCGGCTCCGACCGCCACCGCTTCCAGAGCGCGGAGGAGTTGCAGCGGTTCTCCGGCGTCGCTCCGGTTACCGAAGCCAGCGGCAAGATGCACTGGGTCCACTGGCGGATGGCCTGTCCCAGGTTTCTGCGCCAAACCTTTCATGAATTCGCTGCCGCTTCCGTGCGCAAGTCCCTGTGGGCGCGAGCTTACTACGAACGCCAACGGCAGCGTGGCGCTTCGCACCACGCCGCGGTCCGCTCCCTGGCTTATAAATGGATTCGCGTCCTCTATCGCTGCTGGCAAACCCGTACCCCTTACGACGAAAACCTTTACCTGGAAGCCCTGCGCCGGCGACGCTCACCGCTCTGGCTGGCGGCCGCCGCAACCTCAACCCGGGAGGCTCGGAGTTGAATTATGCCTAAAAAATCCTTGACCCAATCAACTCAGATGTCTTTCTCCCCCGACAAAGCACGGAAGGCCTCTCGCGAAAGGGCACGACTTCAGGCGTGCCGGGAGAAGGCGCCCCTCAATGCCTCTCGGGGCTTCAGCCGCTGCATGGCCGGCCCCGATCAATCGGGGCCCTTTCGCAAAAATCATACCGGCTTACTGCCGCGGGATCGAACAGACTGGTCATCTGACTGGTCATATGCTATCATCAAGGCGCCATGAAAACGAAGGAGAAAACCATTCCGGCCAGCGAGTTTAAGGCCAAATGTCTCCGCATCCTGGACCATCTCGGCCCCCAAGGCATCGTGATCACCAAGCGCGGGAAGCCTGTCGCGCGGGTGATCCCGGCCAATGCAGTAGACAACTCAAAGCTGATCGGCCTGATGAAGGACAAGGTCGCGGTCCGGGGCGACATCTTCTCCACCGGTCGCAAATGGAATGCTCAATCTTGACACCCACATACTGGTCTCGCTCATCACTGGTGATGTCAGCGAGGAAGAACGTCGCCTGGCGGTTCATGAGCGGCTGGCAATCTCAGACATTGTTCTCTGGGAACTCTCCATGCTTGTGAGCCGCCGGCGGATTACCCTGGGCTTCGACAGCCCGGAATTCCGGCTCTGGCTTCAAAATCTGACCGTCCTTCCCATCACTCTGGAGATTGCGCGCCAGAGCACTCAGCTCGATTTCACTTCCGATCCCGCCGATGAAATCATTGCCGCCACCAGCATTGTCGAAAAGATCCCGCTCCTCACCCGCGACCGCCGCATCCGGCGCTCCAAAATGGTTCCTTTGGCGCTGTAACTGGGAGCCACGGTCAATGCGCTGTTTGATCCAACCGCCGGTTCTTCTCCGTGTCCTCCGTGGGTTTCAAGCTCTAACACAGAGTTCACTGAGAGTCTCTGTGCCCTCTGTAGTGAACTTTTTTATGGCACAGAGAACACAGAGAAAACCGAGTCCCTTCAGCGGCTGAAGCCGCGCGTTGAGATGCTTGTTTGCGGCACGAGTGAACTCGTGCCCTTATAGTTCTAAGCCGGGGGCCGAAGGCAACCGGAACCTCAGCAATGAAGTGAGCCCCTTGTTGAAGACTCGACAGAAGAACTCCAAAGCGATAAAACAGCCGAAGGAGGAAACGCCTCGCTCCGCTACGAACATCGTGCCCGGACGCTCGACGACTGGCGAAAGAGTTTCGAGCGGAGCGGGACGTTCGGACCGGAAACGCACACTCAGATGTGGTCATATCGATGACTCTGCTATAAGGGCTGCGCGGGGTCCGAACGGGCGTCCTCTGACATCTTCGCCAAGGAGGATCGAGATGGAAGCACCTGCTTCGAACCTGGAAATTGTGGCCTGGGTGGGCCTGGACTGGGCCGACCAGAGCCATGAAATTCGTCTGCAAGCCGTCGGTTCCGAGGTTGCGGAATCGTTCACGGTGGAACAGAAACCGGAAGTCCTGCACGCCTGGATCGCCGGACTTCGAGCCCGCTTTCCGCAGGGCCGGATCGCCCTGGCGCTGGAACAATCGCGGGGAGCGGTGATCTACGCGCTGATGAATTACGATTTCCTGCTGCTTTATCCGGTGCCGCCCAAGGGCCTGGCGCGCTACCGCGAGGCCTTTGCCACCAGCGGCGCCAAGAGCGACCCGACCGATGCCGGCCTGCTGCTGGAACTGGTGCGCACGCATCGGGACCGCCTGCGAGCCTGGCAACCCGACGACGCCCTGACCCGGCAACTGCGACTGCTGGTCGAACACCGGCGGCGCACCGTGGCCGACCGCACACGCCTGACCAACCGCCTGACCGCATTGCTGAAGACCTACTTCCCGCAAGCGCTGGAGTGGGCCGGAGACTTGCGCGGCGCAGCAGCCTGCGAGTTTCTGCAGACCTGGCCCACCCTGGAGGCGGTGCAGCAGGCGCGCCGTTCCCAACTGCGCCGGTTCTATCACGACCATCGGCGGTTGTCGGCCGAAGGCCTGAAGCAGCTGTTCCGCGAGATGGACCGTGCCCAGCCGCTCAGCAGGGATCGGGCGCTGGTGGAGGCCTCGGCGCTGATGACCCAGACGCTGGCCGCGCAACTGGAAGCCGTGATCGCCGCCCTCGAGAAGCTCGATCAGGCGCTCGAGGAACTGTTCGGCCAGCATCCCGACCGGGACCTGTTCAGCAGCCTGCCGGGTGCGGGCGAGGCGCTGGCTCCGCGTCTGGCTGCCGCCTTCGGCTCCGACCGCCACCGCTTCCAGAGCGCCGAGGAACTGCAGCGGTTCTCCGGCGTCGCTCCGGTTACCGAAGCCAGCGGCAAGATGCACTGGGTCCACTGGCGGATGGCCTGTCCCAGGTTTCTGCGCCAAACCTTTCATGAATTCGCTGCCGCTTCCGTGCGCAAATCGTTGTGGGCTCGGGCTTACTACGAACGCCAACGGCAGCGTGGCGCTTCGCACCACGCCGCGGTCCGCTCCCTGGCTTATAAATGGATTCGCGTCCTCTATCGCTGCTGGCAAACCCGTACCCCTTACGACGAAAACCTTTACCTGGAAGCTCTGCGCCGGCGACGCTCACCGCTCTGGCTGGCGGCCGCCGTAACCCAACCCAGGAGGCTCGGAGTTGAATTATGCCTAAAAAATCCTTGACCCAATCAACTCAGATGTCTTTCGCAAAATTCAAAAGCGCACGGCATAAAGACCGCGCCACGGCACTGCCCATCGCAAACGGCGCGGCGTATGGGCAACCCGAGGAGATTTTGGCCCCGCCTTTCGCCCCTCCGGGACTCCGGAGGATCGTAACGCGAATCGTGTTCCCACGGTTCGCGCCGTGGGCTAAAATCTTTCGGCCCTCCGGGCCTGGCCTCCACGGGCGCATCGCGCACATCGCATACGGCCGATGTATGTGTCACCCGAAGAGTTGGCGGCGTAAAGCCGCCGCTACAGCCTTTTTCAACTAGGGATAGGGATAGATTTTGCCGGGTTTCATGGCGTGGCCCCAGCTCAGGGTTTCGGCGTCGGGCAGGTTGAAATCCGCCCCGGGAATACGGCCCGCCTGGATCAGCGTACCCAACTGGAAATAGACCGCGTCAACGTCCGAGTGCTCGCCGGGATAATGGCTGAAGCCGCCGTCCGCCGTGCGGCAGGTGAGCGCCCAATCGGCGCCCTTGTTGATGGCAGCGCGGCATGGCGCCGTATGGCCCCCAATCTGGCGCAGGATGAACAGCGCGTCAAAGCAGGCGTGGACGTCCCAATCGGGAGGCTTGAGGTGCCAGCCTCCGTTCGGGCGCTGGTCCTTCAGCACCCGCGCCACAATGGCCGATGACCGCGGCGGGGTCTGGCCGATGAGGCGGAAGAAATGCACCAGGTGGAAGGTAGACGCCACATGATCGCCCAGGTAGCCGTCTTTGGCCTGGTGGCTCTCCAGCCAGCCCGCAATCGCTTTCCGGTGGTCGTCGGGAAAATGTTCGCCCAGGGCGGCGAAGAACAGCGGATAAAAACTCATGGTGTACCAGGGCAGCTTGCGGAAGCGCCCGTTCTCAAAAAAGCGGTCGAGCGCGTGGACGGGATTGATGCGGGGCTTTTCACCCAGCGCCCGCAGACTCACGGCTCCCTGCACGGTGTTGTAGAGGACGGCCAGGTCGTCCGTGGGTTTCAGATCGCCTTCATGATTCACAAAAACGCCGTCCGGCTGCTGGTGGCCCTGGATGAATTCAGCCGAGCGCGAGGCGCCGGGCAGCTTGCGCTGGAAAGTTTTGGCCAGCACGGCGGCGTAGGTGACCGCGGCCAGGTCGCTTTCCGCCGTGTCGGAGTTGCCGTGATAGCCGGGGTCGGGGGAGGGATTGTAACCGCCGTCCTTGCGGTGGCACTTCTCAAGGTACAGCAAAGGCTGCCTCGCGGATGCGTTCGCCATCCGCGGCAGTGAAGGCCTGTTCCGGCGCGTGGGCCTTTCCATAGAGCCCCGCCGCCGCGCCCACCGAGCCTGCGGCTAATAATGCCTTGCGAAGAGCTTCCCGGCGGGAGATAGGACGGGTCATTGAATCTTCCTCCTGGGTTGGTCGCCAAGCTAATGGTTTACGTACCGCGGGTTTTTCTCCATGTCCTCTGTGAGGAAAGAGCTTTAACACCGAGTGCGTGGAGAATCTCTGTGTCCTCTGCGTCAGGCTTTTTCGTTGAACACCGAAAACAGAGAAAGCCTTCGGCGGCTGAGGCCGATTCATTGTCGCGGTCTACCGCATACATCGCAAGAAGCGCGATGTATGCGCCACCCAAATATAAAGGCAAAACCTCACGGCTTCGGGCGCTGGAGCATGCGGGAAAGGGTTGATTTTGCAGACATGGCCCAGCCCGCAGATCCAGGTCTCGACGCGTTCGTATTGTTATTTAAGGCGGCTCAAGCTTTCTTCAGTTGGCGTGAAATCCAGACCAGGATCACCGCCCCAACGAAAGCCACAATGATCGCTCCGATGACTCCGCCCCCAGGCCAAACGCCGAGCATTGTGAAAATCCATCCGCCGAGGATACCTCCGAGTATCCCAAGGACAATGTCGACAATAATCCCGTAACCCCCACCTTTCATCACTTTTCCAGCCAGCCAACCCGCAATCAGCCCAACCACAATCCACTCAATAAAGCCCATGGTTGTTGCCTCCCTTGCTTTTAGTTAGGAAAATCACCCGACTGATTGCCTCTACCTTAGTCCGAGTCCTGGCGAATGTCAAAGCCCTGGGCTTGTCCTGCGTATCAGTGGGGTACAGGTTCTTTAGTGGAGACAGGAATTGATGAACGTTACGCTGCCACCTTTTACGGCGTCAAGCGGTTGAGCATGCGGGGGAAGGGGATGGTTTCGCGGACGTGGTCGAGGCCGCAGACCCAGGCCACGACGCGTTCGATGCCCATGCCGAAGCCGCCGTGCGGAACGGAGCCATAGCGGCGCAGGTCGAGGTACCACTCAAAGGCCTGGCGCGGAAGGTTGGATTCTTCCATGCGCTTCACCAGCAGGTCGTAATCCGCCAGGCGCTCGCTGCCGCCGATGATCTCACCGTAGCCTTCGGGCGCCAGCACGTCGACGCAGAGGGCCAACTCGGGGCGCTCGGGGTCGGGCTTCATATAAAAAGCCTTTACCTGGCTGGGGTAGCGGTGCACCATCACCGGGCGGTCAAAATTTTCAGCCAGCAGGGTTTCATCCGTGCCGCCGAAATCTCCGCCCCACTGGATTTCGCTGCCCTTCTCCTTGAGTATCCTGATGGCCTCGTCGTAGGTAATGCCGCGGGAAGGGCGCGCGCACAGCGCTCGAGCTTACTGACGTCGCGCTCCAGGGTTTCGAGTTCCGGTCGGCACTTTTCCAGTACGCGCTGGATGACCCCGGACACCAGGTCTTCGGCCAGTTGCATCACGTCATCGAGATGGGCAAAGGCGACTTCCGGCTCCACCATCCAGAATTCCATCAGGTGGCGGCGGGTCTTGGATTTCTCGGCGCGAAAGGTGGGGCCAAAGCAGTAGGACTTGCCCACGCTCATGATGGCGGCTTCGCTGTAGAGCTGGCCGGACTGCGCCAGGTAGGCCTTCTGGTCAAAGTAATCCACCTCAAACAGCGTAGTTGTGCCTTCGCAGGCGCTGGGGGTGAGGATGGGCGTATCCACCAGAATAAATCCGCGGTCGTCAAAAAAGTCGCGGCAGGCGCGAATGATCTGGTGCCGCACGCCCAGGATGGCCCGCTGGCGCGAAGAGCGCAGCCACAGGTGGCGATGGTCCATCAGGAACTCGACGCCGTGTTCCTTGGGCGTGATGGGATAGGGCTGATCGGCGGGAACAAGCTGCAGAATTTCAAGGCCCGTGACGCCCAGCTCATAGCCGCCCGGCGCACGGGGTTCGGCGCGGACCTCGCCGGTGACCCGCAGGGACGATTCCTGGGTAAGCGTGCGCGCCTTTTCGAACAATTCCGGCGGCACGGCGCTTTTGACCACCACGCCCTGCATCAGGCCGGTGCCGTCGCGGAAAATCGGAAAGAGGATTTTGCCGCTTTCGCGCAGGTTGTAGAGCCATCCCTCGACGGTGACTTGCTGGCCGGCGTACCGACCCACATTACGGATTTCGACGACGGGCGGTGAAGACGTTCCCATGCTTAGCGGATCTCCTCCATCCTTCTCATGATTTCGTGCAGCTTTGCGAAGCAGTCCGCGGCGGGACCGAAGTTGCGCAGCTCAAACATGATGGGAACACCGTTGTCGAGAGTTTGGAAGGCGCGCACGGCCCGTTCCCAGTCAATGCCCCCGGTGAACGGCACCAGGTGCTCATCCTTTTCCTGCCGGTTGTCGTGGACGTGGGTGGAGGCGATGTGGTCTTTCAGCACCTCAAAGGCGTGGTCCACCCCGCAGGTCATGTGGGCGTGGCCGGTGTCAAAGCAGACCTTCAGGCCCATGTGGGTGTAGTGCATAAAGCGGATGAGCCGCTCGGGTGTCGTGATCTCATTGGGAATGTTTTCCAGCAGGATGCTGACGCCCCGTTCCTTGGCATAGATGTTCAGGTGCTCGAGCGAGGTGAAGGCGGCGTCAAACTTGTCGATGTTGAATTCCTCTC
Source organism: uncultured Acidobacteriota bacterium (assembly GCA_963783155.1). Taxonomy (GTDB): domain Bacteria; phylum Acidobacteriota; class Terriglobia; order UBA7540; family UBA7540; genus SCRD01. Next base: position 42,201 of record CAWANC010000008.1, read on the forward strand.
CCGGCAGCCCCAGGTGGAGAATCAGGTAGCGGAAGGGCAGAAGCTCCGCCACTTCGATGGCCCGCTTGATCTCCTCCATGCTTTCGATGCGCTTGCGGCGCTCCAGGTAGGCCACGGAGATGGGCAGTCCGCCGGCGCGGCCCCATTCCTTGTCGGCATAGAGCGGCGCGTGCAGGGAGAAGGGCTCCACATCGTGATCGCCGAACCAGTCCGCCACGTCTCGAACGTGGTTGGGATCGTGGTAATTCAGGTGCTGGGGGGCCGCGAAGATTTCCACCCGGCGGAACCCGGCGCCCGCAATGCCGTCCAGGATGTGTGAGGACAGCCGGTCATTGGCAAAGAGGTGAGTTGAGAGCCCAAAGTTCATCAGTATCCCGCCGCCTTTCCCGTGCCCCGCGAATCGGCCGCGCCAAAGCGCCAGCCCGTTTCCGGATCAATGGTGATGGCTTCACATTCACCCAGACTGTCCGTTTCCTTGAGCTTATACCCGGCTTTCATGAGCTTATCAAGGGTATCGGCAGAAAAGCCCCACTTTTCATAGGTGATCTGGTCAGGTTCCCACTGGTCGTGAAAGCGCGGCGCGTTGACGGCCTGCAGCACGTCCATGTGGTAGACCACCACGTTCAGCAGCACCTGCAGCACCGTGTTGATGATGGTGCCGCCGCCCGGCGATCCCAGCACCAGCCGCACCTTGTTGTTTTGCAGCACGATCACCGGCGTCATGGATGAGAGCGGGCGCTTGTGCGCCGCGATGGCGTTGGCCTCGCTCTGGATCAGGCCAAACATGTTGGGCGTGCCCGGCTTGGAGGTAAAGTCGTCCATCTCGTCGTTCAGCAGAAAGCCCGCGCCCTCCACCGTCACTCCGCTGCCGTAGCCGTTGTTCAGCGTATAGGTGTTGGAAACCGCGTTGCCCTCCGCGTCCACCACGGAGAAGTGGGTGGTGTTCGGCCCTTCAAACGGCGCCGGATTGCCAGCCCGCACCTTCGCGTCAGGTTTGGACTTGAGGATTTCCTTGCGCAGCTGCTCGGCATATTGCGGGCTGGTGAGCCCCTTCACCGGAACAGAACTGAAATCCGCGTCGCCCAGCCAGGCGGCCCGGTCGGCGTAGGCGCGCCGCATGGCTTCCACAATCAGGTGCATGGACGGGTAGGAATCCGGCGCTCCCCAGGTCGAGCGGGTCCAGGATGTTCAGCATCTCAATCAGCGCCACTCCGCCCGAGCTGGGCGGCGGCGGCGCCAGGATCTGGTACCCGCGAAATTGCCCCACCAGCGGCTGGCGAATCTTGGCGCGGTAAGCTGGCCAGATCACTCTTGGTGATGATGCCGTCATACTCTTTCATGGTGTTGACGATGTCGGTGGCGACCCGACCCAGGTAAAAAGAGTTGGGCCCGTGTAGCGCAATCCGTTCGAGCGTATCGGCCAGTTCCGGCTGCTTGAAAATTTCTCCCGGCTGGTAGGGATTTCCTTCGTGCAGAAAGATGCGGCGGCTGGCGGTGAATTTTGAAAGCAGCTCCTGGTGGTTCCTGAGTGACCGGCTCAGCCAGTAGCTGACCGGGAAGCCTTCCTTCGCCAGACGGATGGCGGGCTGCATCACCCGCGCCAGGCCCAGCTTGCCGTACTTCTGCTCGGCCGTGGCCAGGCCGGCCACGGTTCCCGGCACGCCCGCGGCACGCGCGCCCACGATGGAGGCGTTCGGAATCACCTTGCCGTGCTTGTCCAGATACATATCGCGGGTGGCGTGGCCCGGCGCTTCCTCGCGGTAGTCCACCATCTCCGGCGGTTCGCCCGCCATGCGGACCATCATGAAGCCGCCGCCGCCGATGTTTCCGGCAAAGGGATAGGTGACGGCCAGGGCAAAACCCACCGCCACGGCCGCGTCCACCGCGTTGCCGCCCGCCTGGAGGATTTCAACGCCCGCCTCGGTGGCCAGCGGATCGCTCGAAACCACCATGCCTTGCCGCGCCGCCACCGGAGTGAGAGCCAGCACTGGAATGGCCGGACGAAAGGACAATCAGAAGAAGCAGCCTGCGAAAGGATGGAAGGCGCACGAACCCTCGCGTTAGAAATGCGGACAGGAATTTTTTCCGGGCACGGGATTCGGCCCGCAGCGCCTGGGAACCTGAGGCTCGACGCGCTGTGTTTTTGAATCTGTAATTTAAGCGAAAACCTGCCAAGCGTCAACTGAAAGACAGGGCTCGGTGCGCCACCATCTTCGCCGATTTTTCGCCCGGCCTTTGGTGCGGGAGGTGGCGTTTCAACCTGCGGTTCTCCCAGCCGGGGCGGTGGTCGCCAGGAGGTGTTGGGTTTACCTTGCCAAACGAGAGGTCCTTATGCAGGAGGGGACGGAGGTTTCGTGCTCAAAATCGCCGCCGAGGGCTGCTTCTACGCTTACTCTCTCCCTTTCCAGAGGCTGCCGCCGCTGCGATTTTCTTCAAAGCACCAGTGGGTGAGCTGGGGCGTAAATTTGTCCACCACGGCGCGCGGAATCTCGGATTCTTTTACCTGGTAGAACTTGAAGCTGATGGTGCCCGGGTCGCTGCCCGGCGGATTGACGGTGCCCAGCACATACCCGTAGACGTTGGTTACCGCCTCGCTCGCACCGGGGGAGTTCTTCGAGAGACTGGCGCGCGTGGCCCCCGCCGTGCCCACAATCCATCCCGGCAGCACGCCCCCGTGCGACTTCCAATAGTCCGTGTTGTAGACGTTGGCGACGTAGGCGTGCAAGTGTCCGCCCATCACGTAAACGTGCTTCCCTGCCTGCTGTGCTTCCAGCAGGTCCTGGTAGGCCTGCGAGCCGCTTTCGACCCCCTGGGCCGACTCATCCATGCTGTGGGGAGCGACCCCATGCGGCAGAGCGCGATGCATTCCCAGCACGATCGTGTGCACGTTCGGGTCAGCCTCGTCACGCTTCAGAGCGGATTCGAACCATCGCATCTGCCCTCTGTCGAACTGATCGCCCAGGGCATTGTCCATACTGAAAAAGTCCACGCCCCCGGCCTTCCAGTGATAATAGGTCCGGAGGCCGTAATCCGCCGGGTTGTCTTCCAGCCGCTGCCTGCGGATGACCGGTGTGTTCAGCCAGTCTGCAAATTCAGCCAGGTAATCTTTCCCGGTCTTGAAATGCAGTTCATGGTTGCCGATTGCCAGAAACACCGGAGTGTCGCCAAAGGGCAGAAGCTGGTTCTGGATAAAGTCGGTCCAGTTGACGCCGATATACCGGCTGAAGCTGAGGTGATGCCCGCGGTAGCCTTCCTCCTGCGCCATATCCTGGTCAACATCGCTACCCAGCCGGAAATCCCCCAGGTGCCAGTAAAATGCCGCCTGATGCTCCCGCGCGCCCGCGGCAATCGCCGGCATCACCACATCACCGCAATTGCGTGAGTCGCCTGAAATGGCAAAGGTCCAGGTGGCGCCAGGAGATGGAACAAGCGTTTCCTGCGCCGCGCTGCCAGCAACGCCCTCCGCCGCCTTTTTCGCACGAGCCTTTGGGCGTGCCTCGGCTCCCGGAGCGGATGCCAGCAGCATCAAAACCAGGATGGCGGGCCACAACATGCTCTTGCCGCCCCGCCGCCTTCCGCGATTCATCTGAATAGACTTTTGGTTAGACAAGCGCCCCTCCGTCAAACGGTCCTACGAACTGTTGTCGTGCCGGCTTCGAAGGACCAGTCTGCGTCTGTGCGGGCCGGCGACGGGGGCATGATTGTCCCTCCGGAACGCCCCGCTTCCGCAGCCGGACCCGCAAGCGCCACCACGCCGCTTATTTTATTCGCGTGATTATCGCAACCAGAAGCAGGCTCCAACGCCAACCACCGCCGAATTGCAATGGCCCGCCTCGCCGCTTGGCAGGCTGTTGAAATATCTCGCAGAGTGGACGTCGCGGCGGGTTCACCCCGCCATACGGTCAATCCTTTCAGCGTGGATTGGCGGCGTAAAGCCGCCGCTACAGCCTTTTTCAACATCCTGTTAGAAGTCCAATCGCAGCATGAACTGCAGGCGCCGCGACGAGCCGACTCCGGTGGCGCCATCATTCAACTGGCCGGTGATGACCCCGAAGTCGCCCGAGCTCACATTTGACCCAGGATCGCCGTAGATCGGATGGTTGAACAGGTTGAAAGCCTCGACCCGGAAGTCCAGAGCCAGCCGTTCAGTAATTCCGGTCTTCTTTTCGAGCGCCGTATCGATTTCAAAATACCCGGGGCCGCGTCCGACGTTGCGTCCCAGGTTCCCCCAGGTGAAATCGGCTGGTTTCACGAAGGCAGCTGGATTAAACCAGTTGTTGATGGTCTGGTTGGCCGAGTAAATGGACACACCGGGAGCCAGATCCGGCCGCTGACCCGATCTGTTGCCGTCGAGCATAACCGATGAACTCCGGCTTATTGTGATGTTAATCGGGCGGCCGCTGGTAGCTGCCGCAACCCCGCTCAGTTGCCAGCCGCCCAGCAACTTTCCGGCAGCACCGCCAGTGTTTAAGAAAGACTTGCCCGGGCCAAACGGAAGCTCGTAGACGGAGTTGACCGAGAGGGAATGGCGAACGTCAATCTGCGAGTCGCTATAGTCACATTTGGCGCAAGCCATGTTTTCAACGTTCTGGCTGTCGCCCGCTCCGTACCCGCTGCCTGCCATGGCGTGCGACCACATGTACTGCGTCCCCCACAGCCACCCGCTGGTGAGATGCCGCTGCAAGGATACCTGAAGCGAGTGGAAGTTGGAGCTGGCATCGTTATTTTTCTGGCCGTACTGCCCAAACTCCGGCAACGGGCGGTTGCCCGTTAATGGATTGATGAGATTGCCCTGACTGCGGTTGAATATATGGTGTCCCTCGCTGCCGTCGTAAGCAACCTGGCCCAGAAAGTTACCCGGCAACAGCCGCTGAACGGTGAAATCCCAGTTTTCGAAGTATCCGTCCCTGCGATTCGCATTCCATACCTTTGGTGAGTACGACGGGGCGGGCAGTTCGGATGGAAGAACCGGCCACATCAGGTTGGGCACATCTGCCGATGAAACATCAAAGCGTTGGCCGGTGCTCTCGTGCCCATCGGTAAAGTCGTCCATCTGGTTCGGCGAAAAGTAAATTCCGAACCCGGCGCGAAACACCGTTTTCCCACTGTTTCCCCCGGGGGCCCATGCCAGGCCCAGCCGCGGCCCGAAGTCCTTGTAGTACGGCGAGTAGAGCGGCGTGCCCGGCGGGCAAAAGCCTCCGCACGAATACTTCACCACGGCCTGGCGGCCAAACGCCTCCTTCAAGACCGTGTAGTGCTCGTAGCGCAATCCGTAATTGAGGGTGAGGTTGGGGCGAATTTTAAACGTATCCTGAACGTAGGGCATGATATAGGTGCGCCGTTCGCCGCCGGGCGTCAACTCCCCGACGAAGGAATAGCCGTCAACAACGTTGTTGATGAAATCCTGCGAGCTGGCGTATGAAAGTCCCCCGTTGGCAATAACTTCGTCCGAATTGTTCAGCCGGTGACGCTCCACGCCTATCCCCATCTTAATGGTGTGCCGGCCCCTGACGATGGTCAGGTCGTCGTAGCCGTCAATCGTGGTGCCGGCTTCCAGGTCAAGCTGGCTGTTGCTCGGACCATCAAAGGGGTCCACGCTGACACAGACGTCACCGGGCAGGCCATTGGCGGTCGAGAGGGGACACGTTCCATTCTGGTAGTGGTGCAAGGCGGAGCGGTTGATTCCCCCTCTCAGCTCGTTAATGATGGTCGGGGAGAAGATGTGAGTTAACTGGATAACATAATTGGATGGGCGTATAAGAGGGTTATCGCGCCCACCCAGGCTGTCCATCGGTGAGTTACTGTTGGCATCATCGATGCTCATACGGCCGAAGATGGAGGTTTTATCCGTGAAGATGTGATCCAGACGGAACATCCCGCTGTCCTCGCGGGCGGTGTCCAGCCCCAGCGACGTGTACTGGTCGGTTATGTCATCGACGTGCGTCTGGCCAACGGGCCAGGAAGAGAGGAATGGCTGGAGAACCGGCGAAGTCGTCGCCACCATATTCCGGTACGCGGCGTTCGGCACAAACCCGATCAAAGTTGTGCTCAGGCTCTGCCGGAGACCTTCATAATTGGCGAAAAAGAAGGTGCGGTCCTTCTTAATGGGCCCGCCCACGCTGCCGCCGAACTGGTTCAAGTGGAAGGGCGGCACGTCCGCATCGAAGGGTGAGCGCGCATCGAATACGTCGTTGCGCAGGAAATCGAAAGCTGATCCGTGAAACTTGTTCGTCCCCGTCTTCGATACGAGGCTGACGATGGCCCCGGCACTCCCGCCCTGGTCCGCGGTGTAGACCGAGGAAGCCACGCGAAACTCCGCTATCGAATCCAGCGGGATGGCCAGGCGCACATTCTCCTTCTGGCTCTGCTCCTGGACGCCGGTGGCATCGATTCCATCGTAGGTGTAGTTGCTGTCGTCGATGCCTCGCCCCACGAATCTCAGGTCCCTCTGGCCGCCGGCGCCAAGGTTGACCGCGCCAGGGGCAAGTGTCATCAGAATGGACCAGTCGCGCCCGTTAACAGGGATGTCCTCCAGTTGTTGTGATCGGATGACGGTGGCAATCTCGGCGTCGTTCGAATCGAGCGCCACGGCGGTACCCCGCACTTGCACCTTCATTGCAGTCGCGCCCACCTCGAGCTGCGCGTTTACGGTGCGCGTCTGGCCAACCGAGAGATCGATCCCCGTCATCGTGAAGGTCTTGAATCCCTTGTCGGAGATTGTGAGAACGTAGGTGCCGGTTGGCACGCTGCTGACACTGTAAATCCCACTGCTCCCGGTTGTCACTTGCCTTTTAAAACCGGTGTCGGGGGCTACGACCGTGACTGTGGCATTGGGAATCCGCGCCCCGCTTGGGTCCATCACGGTTCCATTAAGGTTGGCCCGGTTGATTTGAGCACTGAGGTTTGCCGCTAGACTTAAAAATACAAGGACAAGACCCGCCACTAACAGGAGGGAAAGATGGATATTTCGTTTCATGATCTGCTCCTTGCTTCCTTAATATCCAGAGAAGCCCTTTGCGAACTTTCCTGGAGTGACCCAAGAAACTGGTTGAATGAAATGAGATAAGAAGCATCATCGTCTGCCTCTGGTTACAGAAGTGTTACAGGAGCATTAATCTTTCGTGAAGCAACCGCGGTGTGTTCCTTCCACCATGCGCTGGTGAGGGTGCGGTCTGTGGCACAGGGGTGCAACCGGTCTCAATCCCGGAATTCCGGGCCGAAAGTTGGCGCTGGAATTCAACCGTTGAGGAATCGACTGGTGCCTGTGCTAAACTACTCCCCTTGATTTCCCAGTAGCAGGTTTCAACGGGAGGCGTCGTGCGCAAACGTCTGGCGATTTTTTTATTTCTGGCCACCCTGACGGCACTTTGGGTGCCCATCCGGGCGGCTGCTCCGCAGGAGGCTGGCGGGCCCGCGGCCGTCCGCAAACCCCGGCTGATCATCATGCTGGTGATTGACCAGTTCCGCTACGACTACCTGCTGCGGTTCCGGCCGGAGTTTGTGCAGGGGGGCTTCAACCTGCTGCTGGGCGGGGCCAACTTTGTGAACTGCCGGTACGATTACGCCACCACGGCCACCTGTCCCGGGCACGCCGCGCTGGCCACCGGGGCCTACGGAAACCTGAACGGCATCATCGGCAACAGCTGGTACGTGCCGTTGGCGGGCCGGGAAGTCTATTGCGTGGCTGACCCCAATGTTCGACTTGTGGGAGCGGCAACGGGCACCGGCATGTCGCCCCACAATCTGACCGCCAGCAGCTTCGGCGACGAACTGCGGCTGGCTTCGGGGCTGAAGTCGCGGGTGGTGGCCATCTCCTGGAAGGACAGGGCGGCCATCATGATGGGCGGCCGCATGCCGAGCGCCGTCTACTGGGCAGACCCGACCACCGCGCACTTTATCACCAGCAGCTACTACACCGACGAGCTGCCGGGCTGGGTGAAGGAATTTAACAGCCAGGATCCCGCCAAACAGTATTGCGGCGAGGCCTGGCGAGCTCTTGAGGAGACCCCCGGGGTGGGCGGAAAGGTGCTGCACCCGGCCGCTACCGGCCCCGGCGAGCCCTGTCCCAGCCCAAAATTTTCAGAGCACCTGCCGTCCACCCCTTTTGCCAACCAACTGGAATTGAACTTTGCCACGGCCGCCATCCGGAATGAGCGCCTCGGCCACGGTCCCAACACCGACCTGCTGGCTATCTCATTGAGCGCCAACGACTACATCGGGCACGGCTACGGACCCTACAGCCCGGAAGTGGCCGACACCACGCTCCGCACCGACCGTTACCTGGCGGACTTTTTCAAGAAGGTTGACCAGCTTGTGGGGTTGGATCACGTCTGGATTACGCTTTCCGCCGACCATGGAGTGGCGCCGACCCCCGCCTTTATTCTGAAGCACCACCTGGGCCCCGGCCTTCTCGATGGGAACGCCGTCAAGTCAGCCGTCGAGCAGGCGCTTGCCAAAGCCTTCGGCCCGGGCCACTGGCTGGCCGACGCGGGCGAGTTTTACCTGAACCTGAACCACCCGGCGCTGGAAAGCCATCATATCAGCATCGCTCGCGCACAGGCGGTGGCCGCACAGGCGGCGATGTCGGTCCCCACAATCCGGGCGGCCTACACGCGGACGCAATTCCTGACAGGGCAGCTTCCGCAAACTCCGCTGGCGCGCAAAGCGGCCAACAGTTATAACCCCACCCGTAGTGGAGACGTCTTTTTGATTGCCCAACCCTTTGCGGTTATCACCAACAGGATGACCGGAACCAACCACGGTACTCCGTGGAATTATGACGCCCAGGTGCCGCTGGTTTTCTGGGGACAGGCGTTTAAACCAGGGACCTACACCAGGCCCGCGCAGCCTATCGATCTGCCATCAACGCTGGCCGCAGCGCTGGGGGTGACGCAGCCCTCCGACGCCCAAGGCCGGCCGCTCACAACGATCCTCAAGTAGTTTGAGAGTGCACCGGTCTAAGAATTACTTAATTAGCAGACCAACCGTCCGGTAGGTCGCAGCGGCATTTCGGCTTGACACTCTATTCCTACCCCCCTACGCTGGATATATAACATCCCCCGCGAACAGAAAGTCTGGGCAAAGTCAGGCGTGAGCCAGACCGGCGGGGAGTTGAATATTAGGGAGGTCAAATATTGAGAAACCTCGTGATGGGCTGCGCAGTGGCGGCCCTGGTGGTGCTCTCGGCTCGATCTGAAGCAAGACCCCCGGAGTTGAAAGTGCCCAAATTAAATTCCTCGATGGCTGCAAAGACGCAGTTTGGCGTGGCCAGCTGGTATGGATCGGAATTCCAGGGACTACCCACCGCCAGCGGGCAGCCTTTCAATATGGAGGGCATGACTTGCGCCCATAAGAAGCTTCCGCTGGGAACCCATGTCCGGGTCACTAACCTGTTAAACGGCCGGAACCTGGTGCTGAAAGTAACCGATCGCGGTCCGTTCGTTGGCAAACGCGTGCTGGACGTCAGCAAGGCCGCCGCAAAGCGCTTGGGATTTATGGGTCAGGGGGTGATTCCTGTCCGGATCCAGGTGCTGTCCTATCCTCATCAGCACCAATCGCTCATCAGCCAGGCCAATCCCAGGGCCTTCATGTCGCAGACCAACTAATCCTTCCCTCCATTTTAAGAGTCCTCAAATAATTCAAACCGATCAGGCGCGAGCTTGCGACAAGTTGCCTTGGCTGCCGGGGCTGCGCCTGACCATCCCTTTCTCAGTAATTTGGAAAGAGACGTTGCGCGATACGAGGTGGCAGTGTTGGACTACTCAGGGCACGCTCAGCCCAGCCGGAGACGGTGAAGATAGTTGTAGCTGACCCGGATGGCCTGGTATTCGGGCAGGTTGCAACGGTCCTGCTCAACAAAGATGTGTTTGGCTCCGGCCTCGTGGACGTGGGCGAACATGCGTTGCCAGTCGATGCGTCCCCGGCCGACGGGCGCAAAGGGGTTGGGACCGCCGGGAACGGGGTCTTTCTGCGGGCTGACCTTGACGCCCTTGCGAAGATCCTTGATGTGCAGCAGAGGAAATCGCCCGGGATAGAGCCGCCAGTAGTGGAGCGGGTCGGCCCCGGCATAGGTAACCCAGAAGATATCCATCTCCATTTTCAACAGGTCAGGGTCGCATTCTTTGAGCATGATGTCGTAGCCGGTGGTTCCATCCGTCCTGGCGAGTTCATGATAATGGGCGTGGTAGCAGAACTGCAGGCCCGCCTTCTTTGCAACCTCTCCGCACTGGTTGAAGAATTCGGCGCGCCGTGTCCATGCCGCGGCGTCCATGACGGGATTGTCGCCAACCACGATGTACTGCAGGCCGTAGTCGTGGGCCTGCCCTACGGACTTCTTCCAATCTTCGAGGGTTTTGGGCGGTTCGAAGTAGCCGCTGGGCGCCGTCAGGCCAGCCGCCCGCAGCTCTTCTTTCAAGGCGCCGGGTTTGGTTCCGGGACCAATCTCCACCTCCTTGTATCCGGCGGCGGCAACCTTCTTCAAGGTTCCCGCCGGATCTTTGGCAAAGTGGTCACGGACGGTATAGAGCTCCAGACCAATGGGTCCCGGCCAGGCCGGTTTCCCTGCCGCCCAGGCGTCACGAATGGGCATTGCCGCTCCCGCCGCCGTTGCCCCGAACACTCCAAGAAAATTACGACGTGTCAGCATGATGATGCCTCCTTATGTAAGGCCGCCATTTAATATCAGAAGCGATTGCGTGTCAACTGGTAGGCTCGGCCGCCCGCCGCTTGAGTTTTTTAAGGGTCCTGAATTACGATGGAGGCCAGTTCGATTCGATGCCAGTCTGAAGAAAAATGCCGGAGGCAAGAAGCCGGCCAGATTATGCACGATAGACTGAAATCCTTCCTGTGACGGAGTGGCCAGTGGGTGTCTGGGGAACGGGACTCTATTCCGGTGACTTTGCGCAGGATTTGCGCTCCGCCGTGCGTGCCGTCTCCCGGCTTCCTTTCGGCGGCGAACGCCTTGCTGAAATTCTGTCGGCCACGGAGCCTTCCGCCGCAAACAATAGTAACGACGAGGACCACACTACGTTCTGGCTTGTCGTTGCCGACCAGTTCACAAAGCGAGGCATCGTTTGTGAGAGCGTCCGCGCAAAAGCCCTCGACATCATTGACCGTGGAACGGACATCGCCATGCTGGACTCCCTGGGAATGCCGCCGGCCGATCTTAGCAAACGGCAGGCTGTGCTGGACGGTTTGCGGGCGCGTCTGGCGACGCCGCCCAAACCTTTGCCGCGCCCGGTCTTAAAAAAGCCGCAAGAGTTTCTGATGGAAACTGGAGATGTCTACGTATATCCCACCTCGCGCGGCCGTTGCATCAACGGCTATTTCCCGTCAAAGGAGCGTATCCGGGGATGGAAACAGGATGGCTGGGGTGTCATGCTCGTGGTGGAATGCGGGCGAACTTTCGATTTCCTCGCCTGGTACCGGCCGCTCGTCCTTGCATCCCCTCTACAGTACAAGCCCGAGGCCTCCGGTCTGCGCGCGTTGTCACCATGGTACGTGCGAATCCCGGGAACTCTTTCACGATTGCACAAAAAGCGTCTCGAACTGGGAAAGATAGCCAACCTGCCTGTCGACCGCGAAAAGCTTGTCCGGGTTTTCCCCTCGCTTCCCTCAGGCACATCTGACGCCGTCAATAATATTTCTATTGAAAACCGCTTGAACACTGACGGTGTTTTTGTCCCGGCGCAAATGAAGCGCCGTCCTACTGATCTCGATGAGATTCTCTTCGAATGATGCGGGCCCGCCCGGCGGGTGACCCGTTGCCTACCCCTCCGGGTTCAATACAGGAAAGGAACAAAACTGCAGGTGCGGCGCGCGTAGGTGTCGAACTCGGCGCCGTAGTGCGCGCGCAGATGACGGTCAAGCTCGGGGATGTTGAAAAAGAGGAAGCCGGCCAGCATCAGCAGAGGAACCAGCAGCGCCCAGGCCCGGCCGGTCAAAAGCGCGTAGCCGGTAAAGAGAAGTTCGTCTCCAAAGTAATTGATGTGCATGGCGTAGCGGAAAAGACCTCCCGTAAACAAACGGCCTGCGTTTTCCGGGCGATCCTTCCACCCTTTCCTTTGAAGTTCCGAGCCGCTGTTGAGCCAGGACCCCACGGCGTAAAAGGTCACACCCAGCGTGGTGACGAGCCCCGTGGCGCGGGGATGGGTTCCACCAAGGACGGCAAAGAGTACGTCGATCAGGAAGACCCAGCCGGCGATCAGAACGGCTTCCCCCCAGCCCATTTTGCGCTTCAAGGTGACGAAGGTCGTCACCAGCACGCGCAAAAAGTAGATGAGCGCCGCCGCAAACAGCAGCCACCGGCGCAGGGGCGAAGCCAGGCTCCAGCCGGTTCCCCAGTGCGCACGCACGGCTTCCAGACCCCCACCCAGCAGCAGCCAGCCGGCGGCCGCCACCGCCGCGGCGTGGATCACCGTCATTAACAGGCGCGGGGCCAACGCGCGATCATATTCTCCGTGCATAAGCTGTTTCTCCAGCCGGAAAACTCAGATTGATGTATCCCGCATGTGATCGGGGCATCCTGCAACACTGCCGGTTCAGGGTAACCCAGGCGCAGCGCAGGTTCAACCGCCCTTCATCCCTGTCGCGCGACATCCGGCAGGGGGTTGGAGCTAACGGCCTTTCTCAATTCCACGGTGATTCATGTAAGATGCTTCGGGGGTTTTTTCAATGCTTTGTATTCGTCCGGCAGAGGACAAAGACATTCCGCTGATTGTCCAGCTCATCCGAGAGCTGGCGGAGTACGAAAGGGAGCCGGACAAGGCCGTGGCCACCGATGAAGACATCCGGCGCGACGGCTTTTCCGCCCATCCGAAGTTTCGCGTTGTCATTGCCGAATGGGATGGCGAGGCGGCCGGCTTCGCGCTCTTCTTTTATAACTACTCCACCTGGCTGGGCCGCGCCGGGCTCTATCTGGAGGACCTGTTTGTGCGGCCGAAGTTCCGCGGCAGGGGAATCGGCAAGGCTCTGCTGACGCGCCTGGCGAAGATCGCGGTGGAAGAAGGCTGCGGCCGGTTTGAATGGCAGGTGCTCGACTGGAACACCCCGGCGCTCGAGTTTTACAAGGCGCTGGGCGCGCGCTTGATGGATGAGTGGTCCACCATGCGGGTTACCGGCGAACCGCTCAGGAAGCTGGCGTCATTGAGCCATTCATAAGAAGGGCGGCCGGCGTGCGCGGTTGAAGGGTGTGCCTTCCAACCGGGCCTGAATGTGCGCACATCAGAGGGCCGGGAACCCGCGGCGGAACCTCAAACCGGGGGGATGTTTCGTGAACAAAAGGCTTTCACTTCGCGCGGGTTTCTGTCAAACTTGCCCGTTACCCCAAATGTTTTGATTTCGTTTGCAGACTTTCGCAAGGAGGCCAGGCGTTTATGGCAAAAGATTCGATGACACGGCGAGATTTCATGCGAGTAGGAGCAGGCGCTGCCGCAATTGGTTCGGCGGCGAAAATGACGGTGCTGGAACCGGCGCGGGCGATGGCGTCACCCCGGCCCGTACCACCTTCGGACAGACTCAGATTTGCTTCCATCGGCACAGGAGTGCGGGGTTGTGACGACCTGTCAACCGCGCTTCGCGCCCCCGGAGTTGAAATGGTGGCTGTTTCCGACCTTTACGACGGGCGGCTGATTGCCGCCCAGGAGCACGCCGGCAAAAAGCTGGACACCACCAAAGACTACCGCAGAATTCTTGACCGCAAAGACATCGACTTTGTCATTGTTGCCACCATGGACCACTGGCACGCCAAAATCGTGGAGGACGCCTGCGCGGCCGGCAAAGACGTTTATTGCGAAAAGCCGATGACGCACAAGGTCGAGGAAGGCTTCCAGATTATCAACGCGATGAAAAAGTACAACCGCAGGGTGCAGGTGGGCAGCCAGCGGCGCAGCAATTTGGTCTTTCACAAAGGGCGGGAGCTTGTGGAAAGCGGGGCCCTGGGTGAGATCACAGCCGTCGATGGCTGGATGGACCGGAACGACCCCAGCGGAGCGTGGCAATATCCGATTCCGCCTGACGCCAGCCCGCAGACAATCGACTGGGAACGCTTCCTGGGTGACGCGCCCAAGATACCCTTTAATGCCAAGCACTTCTTCCAGTGGCGGGCCTACTCGGATTACGGCGAAGGCCTGCCGGGCGACCTCTACGTCCACATCCTGACCGGAATTTACACCGTGTTGGGACTCCAGGCTCCTCCTCAAAGGGCCGTGGCGAGCGGCGGAATCTATCACTACAAAGACGGCCGGGACGAACCGGACATGATTTCCACCCTCTACACTTTCCCTGGAGCGACGGTTAATGTCAGCTGCAACCTGAATAACGATTCCCAGGGCAGCGGCACGCGGGTCTACGGGACCAAGGGTACGCTGGAGTTTAACAGCGAGGAGTCCATGACCTTTACTCCGCAGGACACGAGCCCCCGGCCGGAGGGATATTCGGTGATCGGCTGGCCGAAGAAGCTGCGGGAGGAATACTGGGCCAACTGGCGGAAGGAACATCCTGCACCCTCGCTCAGCTCGCTGACCGCCGTCGAAGGGTCCCAGGCCTTCCGCGTCCCCGATCATTACGACGAAGACCTGGTCCACATGGAAAACTTCCTGACCGCGGTCAGGACCCGGTCGGCCACCAACGAAGACCCGGTGTTCGGCAACTGGACAGCGATTGCGTGCCACATGGCCAACCATTCCTATTTCAACAAGGCTGAGGCCGTGTGGGACGAGCAGGCCAAAACGATCCGGACATAGAACGGCTTTGATCTTCAAATGGGGTGACCTTGGCTGGACGGCGGCCTGATTCAGCCGTGGCCCCGCATTCCCAGACGGGGCGGGTTCACAGGCAGGCAGACAGCTCATCAGATTCGAACTGGAAAAAGTGGAGGTGCACCAACATGGGGAACGAAGAGATATCGCGGCGGGATTTTATGCGCCGAACGTCCACTGCGGCGGGCGCCGCGCTGGTTGGCAAGTCTGTTCTGCTTGAAGCCGAAAGTTTGTCGGCGTCGCCCAGGCCCGTGCCGCCGAGCGAGACCATGCGCTTCGGCATGGTGGGCATTGGCATGCAGGGTTCGGGGTTGCTGGGAACTTCCATCCGGCTTCCCGGCGTGGAGTGCGTGGCGGCCTGCGATCTTTACGACGGGCGGCATACGCTTGCCAACGCGATTATCAATCAGGGGACTGGCAAGACGGTCCCGACGACGCGGCACTACCACGAATTGCTGGAAAACAAAGACATCGACTGCATCGTTGCCGCCGTACCCGACCACTGGCACGAGCGCATCATCGTAGATGCCTGCAACGCCGGGAAGGATATTTATTGCGAAAAGCCTATGACGCACGAGGTCAAGGAGGGCTTTTCCATCATTGACGCCGCAAAGAAGAATAACCGCATCGTGCAGATCGGCAGCCAGCGCCGCAGTTCCATTATCTATGCCAAGGCCAAGGAGTTGATTGACTCAGGGGCCATTGGCGACGTCCGGCTGGTTGAAGATACGATGGGCAGAAACTCCCCTTGCGGCGCCTGGGTCTATCCGCCGCCGCCCGGGCTTTCCACGGAAAATCTCGACTGGGAAACCTGGCAAGGGTCGGCCCCCAAGCATCCTTTTTCTCCCATCCGCTTTGCCCGGTGGCGGGCTTTTCGAGACTATGGCGAAGGTATTCCCGGCGATCTTTACGTCCACCCGCTCACCGGAATCCACTATGCCATGAGTGTGACGGCACCTCCCGAGCGCGCCTACTCCGTAGGAGGCCTTTTCCAGTGGAAGGATGATGGGCGCGATTACCCTGACCAGATGTCGACGGTTTACGAATACCCCAGCTTCCGCTGCATGATTCGAGTGACGCTGGACAACGAGGAAGGTGAGGTGGTTCGCATTATGGGGACCCGCGGAACTATTCAAATCCAGGGACGCGGACTCAGCGTGTCACACCAGGACGGGAAGGACGATTCGCCCTGCTACTACGCCTCGAGCTTTCCTCCCAAATTGCATGCGGAATATGTGAAAGAGTGGGAGGCCGGGCACAAAACTGCGCCGGGCACCCTACAGCCGGTTGAGGCCACGAGCTATCACACACCACCTGGCTACAATGAGGACCAGGAGCACCTGTGGAATTTCTTCCAATCGGTCAGGACGCGGCGGCCGTCGGTGGAAGACCCGGTCTTCGGCAATAACACGGCCATCGCGTGCCACCTGTCGAACTATTCGTATTTCAACAAGACTGCGGCCGTGTGGGACGCAGCGGGCAGGAAGATCAAGGGGTCGTGAGCGGGTGCCACGAGCAGCCACCGCAACCAGCGGCCTGCCTGCGGCCGATCCTCTGAACCCGGGCGCGCAGGTCCGGCAATGAATGATCAAAGCCGGGCCAGCCAGCTTTTCCGCAGCGGGGCGGAATAGGTATTCCCCAACGAATCACGCCTTTCTGTTACGGGCTCTTCGAGTTGGAAACATGGCTCAGGAACCTACAACCCAGGAACTGCTGGCGGCCATCGCTCAAAATGACGAAGCCGCACTGGCCCAACTCTACGACCTTGTTGCGCCCGGCCTCTACGGGCTGATCTCTGAGATTGTTTCTGACGGCGACGCGGGACAGGAAATCCTCAAGGACGCTTTCCTCCGGCTTTGGAAGGATGCGAAGCGGATTGAGGCGGGCGGCAACATGATGGTGTGGCTTGAGATGGAGGTCCGCGCAAAGGCTGTGGATTGGCAGCGCGCGCAGAATGGCTTGAGGGCCACGGCTCATGCCCGGCTGCAATCGCTGATGAAACGGGCGTCATGGATGCCCAGGCCGGCCGACATTCAGCAGGTTGAAAAAAGGCGGCACCTGCTGGAAAAGCTGGTTCGCCGCCTGCCCGGGCCGCAAAGCGAGTTGCTGAAGCTTGCCATTGTGAAGGGCTTTACAGAAACCGAAATCGCCCGGCAGGTTGAGCAGCCTCCGGGCCGGATTGAGCATGAGTTGCGCGCCGGACTGCGCTTTTTGCGACACCGCCTGCGCGCTGTGATGGGAACATGGAGTGCCAATATCTAGATGACGTTTATGAGTTGTTTCTGCTGGGCTTGCTGAAGCCGAAGGAGACATCCGCGGTCAAGGAACACCTTGAACGTGGCTGCCCTTACTGCGTGGACCACCTCCGCGAGGCAGCCCAGTCCGTCTATTTCCTGCTCTCCGGCGCAAAAGCCCGCAAGCCTCCAGCGCAGGTGAAGACCGAGATCTTGCGCAGCCTCCGCCGGGCATGAGAAGGGGTTGCTGCCTGACTGCCGCCCGCGCAGGCTGTGGGGCTTGACAACCTCCAGGGACCGGAATTCGGGCAACGATCCCAAACTCGAAAAGTCCTGAACAGATTCCCGCGGTTCCTTGAAGGACACGGGGATTACCGAAAACACAGACGGGCGGCCTGTTTGAGATGGCTGCCGGATGAACGATGGCAGAACCGGTACACAAGGCGGGGCTGCGGCGCGACCTGGGGTTTCTGCACGCCACCTCTCTTGCCATTACGGATATGGTGGGGATCGGCCCGTTCATCACCATTCCGCTTTTTCTGGCGACCATGGGCGGGCCGCAGGCGATGCTCGGATGGTTAGTCGGCGCCGGCCTGGCTTTTTGCGATGGCCTGGTGTGGGCGGAACTGGGCGCTGCCATGCCCAAAGCCGGTGGCAGTTACCACTACCTGCGGGAAGCTTTCGGGCCCAGAGGAGCCGGCCGCTGGCTTTCATTTTTGGTGGTGTGGCAAATCATGTTTTCTGCGCCGCTGTCGGTGGCCAGCGGCAGCATCGGCTTCGCCAACTATTTCCACTACCTCGTTCCGGGAATGACGCCCTGGGAAGTCCGCATCTTCGCGTCGATGATTCCCCTGTTGCTCATCCTGGTGCTCTACCGGCGGATTCGCGCGGTCGGCAACCTTTCGGTCATCATGCTGGGCGGCGTGATGATCGGGTGCTTCTGGATCATCATTTCCGGGCTGCCGCACCTGAGCGCCTCGCGCATTTTTGATTTCCCGCCCGGCGCCTTCCATCTAAACGTGATTTTCTGGGCGGGTCTCGGCCATGCCACCCTTTACGCGCTCTACGACTACTTCGGTTACTACAACGTCTGCTACCTGGCGGAAGAGATTCGCGAACCGGGGCGCATCATACCGCTGGCCATCCTGTTTTCCATTGGCGTGGTGGCGGTTATCTACATCCTGATGAACACCTCCATCCTCAGCGTGGTTCCCTGGCGCGAGGCGCAGCACAGCCACTTTATCGCCGCGGAATACATCGAGGAACTCCAGGGTCATTTTGCGGGCCAGATGATGACCCTGCTGATGCTCTGGATCGCCTTCGCTTCGGCTTTCTCGCTGTTGCTGGGCTACTCGCGCATTCCTTATGCCGCCGCAGCCGACGGCAATTTCTTCAAGGTGTTTGCCAAACTGCATCCTAAACACGACATCCCGCACGTGTCGCTGGTGACGTTGGGGGTGATTGCCGCGGGCTTCAGCCTGCTGCGCCTGCCGGAAGTAATCGTCAGCCTGGTGGCCACGCGCGTGCTTCTGCAATATATGCCGCAGGCCGTCGGCTTCTTCATCCTGCGCTTCAAGCAGCCCGACATGGTGAGGCCGTTCAAGATGTGGTTCTATCCGATTCCAGGCATCATTTCGCTGTTTGGATGGCTCTACATCCTGTCAACTTCAGCGCGGGGAGCGCTGCTGTTCGCCCTGGTGGTGTTTCTGGCCGGTACCGCTGCATACCTGTTCCGGGCGCGCCGGAAGGGCGAGTGGCCGTTTCTCAACGCGGGAAGCGCGGGGAGCATCAGCGGCCTTTGATTGAGTTCTCTTGGGGACTACGACTCGCCGCGGCGGGCCACCAGAAACATCCCTTCGTTGTGGACAATCTCGATGTCATCACCCTGGACTTCCGGTGAGAAGCCCGCCTTATTGCCTTTCGCGGAGTTTTCGATGAGTCTGCGGGCTTCCACGTAACGCTTGTCCTCGGGCGGATGGCCGGCGCGCAGCATCCACTGGTTGAAAGATCGCCGGTGGCGCCTGAAAGACTGGGTAACAATCTCCAGGCCGAGGTCGTCAAACATACTCAGGAAAGTGGTCAGCCGCAGCGACCGCGTGTGAGAGGGATCGCGAACCACTTCGATCCGGTTGTGCAGTTCGAATTTCTCGTCGCTCTCGGGTCCCAGCGTGTCGTCGATAAAGATGCGCCCGTCGGGTTTTGTGACTCGCACCATTTCCTGCAGAACGAGTTCGGGCTTGGGGATGTGGTGGAAGGCGTACTGGCAACTCACCAGATCGAAGGTGGCATCGGCGTAGGGAATCTTTTCGCCTTCGCCGCAAATGAAGGCCGCGTTCGGAACCTGCTTTTCAGCCCTGGAACTGCCGGGCCATGCGCAGCATTTCGCCGGTCAGGTCCATTCCATAGGCGTATCGGAGCCCCGGCGCCATGGCCAGAACCAGCGCGCCAGGCCCGCAGGCGACATCAAGAAAAACCATTTCGGGCTGCGGCTTCAGGAACCGGACTTTCTCGCCGATCACATCGGGAGAGTCACGCACGGCAAATTTTGAAAATGCTTCCGCCGTGCTGCTAAATTGTTTCTGGACCGTTGCCTGGTGTTTCTTTGACATAACCTTTCTTACGACTCCTTCTGCGTCACCTTAGCTTATCAGAATGTAATGGAATGCTCTTTTCTTGGGAAGTGCAAACCAGCATTTCAGTTTTCAATCGGCTTAGGAGATCAAACTATTCGCCTCAGCCAAAGGCTGGAAAATCCTGGAGCAGATTTTGGGGGTTTATTTTTTACCCCTGAAAATGCAATCTTAGAGAATGAGTCAACGCTTTTGTTTCGGAGGGTGCACATGTCACTTGGCAGCGAAGAGTTGAAATCAGCGCTCAAAGGAATTGTGGGATTTGGCGTGACGCCGTTCGGTGACGACCTCAGCGTTGACATGGACGCGCTGCGGCAGAACGCGGCGTTCCTGGCCGAGCACTGCGAGGTGGTGGTTCCGCTGGCCGGCAACGGCGAAATTTATGCCCTCTCGCCCGAGGAGCACAAGACGATCGGGCGGGCGGTGGTGGAGGAGGTTAAAGGCCGCAAGCCGGTGCTGGTGGGCGTGGGATTCACCATGCCGATTGCGCGCGACCTGGCCCAGGCCGCGGAAGCTTACGGCGCCGACGGAGTATTGGTGCTGCCCCCCTATTTCACGCACGCCAACGACGACGGCCTGTTTGAATACTATCGCTCTATTGCGGCGGCGACGAAGCTGGGAGTGATTCTGTTTCAGACGCACGCCACCAATTTCCGTCCTTCGCTGCTGCGCCGCCTGGCGGAGGTTCCGAACATTGTGGGGATGAAAGACGAGCACGGAGATATGGACCAGTTTGTGCGCCAATGGGGCGCCGTGGGAGACCGCCTGGCGCTGCTGTGCGGCGTGGGAGAGATTCTCGCTCCCAGTTATTTCGCGCTGGGAGTCAAAGCTTTTACCAGCGGCCTGGTCAATTTTATGCCGGCGACCTGCCGGAAGATTCTGGCACATCTCCGTGTCGGAGAACTGCAGGCAGCCTCGCGCGTGGTCGATCAGGAGACGATGGCGGTTTACGACCTTCGCGTCAAACGGCCCGGCTACCGCACGCTGGTCATCAAGGAAGCCATGAACCTTTGCGGACTGAATGCCGGGCGAGTGCGTCCGCCGCTGGCGCCACTTCCTGAAGAAGACCGCCAGGAACTGCGGGATGTGCTTGCGGACCTGGGCCTTTTGAAGGGCGAAGCAGCGCGAAAGTGAATGGTGTTCGGTTGCCCTTGACTCTTCATCCGCCGGGAACGTGTTTCCGGTCCTGCTGAAAGGAAGGCGACTTCTTCCATGGCAAAAGCGCGATCGCGCACTAAACTTTCTTGAACGGAACACGAAGTGAATGAGTAGGAGCGAAATTGCTGAGCCTTGCTGCGTGCTGATTCCTGCCGGTGAGTACCAGATGGGTTGCGCCACGGGCCGGGACGACGAGCAGCCGGTCCATCGGCGTGTGGACCGAGGCGTTTGAAATGGCGGTTTTCCAGGTGCGTAACCGGGACTGGGCGGCGTTCATGGAAGCCACGGGACATCGCGGCTCCGCCCGAATGGATGAACCCGGACCTGAACCATCCTGAGCAGCCCGTGGTGGCGGTCAACTGGTTTGAGGCTGATGAATACTGCCGCTGGTTGAGCCGGGTGAGCGGCAGGAGGTACCGATTGCCGACGGAGGCCGAGTGGGAGAAAGCCGCAAAAGGCGGGCAGGACGGCGCCCTGTATCCGTGGGGCAGCGAGCCGCCGAAAGACCACGGCGAATACGCGAACCGCTGGACGAGCAAGGTTTCAGGGCCGCTGCCGGTGGGTCAGGGCACGCCCAATGCCTTTGGCCTTTACGACATTTGCGAAAACGTGCATGAGTGGTGCGCGGACTGGTATTCAAGGGAATACTATGCCTGCTCGCCCGAACGCAATCCTGCCGGTCCCGCTTCCGGCGAGCGGCGGGCATCCCGCGGAGGCGCCTGGCGGCATCACATTAAAGCGAGCCGTTGCGCCGCCCGGTCCAGCATTCCGCCGGACTTTCAGTATGCGGATTACGGCTTTCGAGTGGTTCGCGAAATCTTGTAAGCCAGGCTCAGGAAAGGAGGCTTCCCATGCCTGAATTGCGCCACAATGTTCTGACCCGGGAATGGGTCATCATTGCCACGGAGCGCGCCAAGCGCCCGCATGAATTCGCCAGGAAAGACGACGGCAAAAGAGTGAACCCTCCCTACGTTGAATCCTGCCCATTCTGCCCCGGCAACGAGCAGATGACTCCTCCGGCGACGCTGGTGATTCCCGATGACGGTTCATGGAAAGTCCGCGTGACGCCCAACAAGTTTGCCGCCCTTTCCTACGAGGGTGAGCGACACCGGACGTTTGAGGGAATCCGCCGAACCGTTTCGGGGGTAGGCGTCCACGAGGTGATCGTCGAGTCTCCGGACCACAGCAAGTCGACGGCTCTGCTGGAGGATTCCCAGGTTGAAACCCTGATCGACGCTTACCTGAACCGTTTCAATTTCGCCTCGCAGGACCCGCGGGTGGAACAGGTGACCATCTTCAAGAACCATGGCCTGGCCGCCGGGACCTCGCTCGAACACCCTCATTCGCAAATCATCGGAAGCCCCATGATCACCTCGCAGATTCGCGACCGCATGATCAATGCGCTGCACCACTTTGATGAGTACGGCGAGTGTATCTTTTGCCGGGTCCTCGAGATGGAGTTAAAGGAGCAGACGCGGGTGGTGATGGAGACCGAGCACTTTGTAACGTTCGTTCAGTTTGCAGCACTCAGTCCTTTTTCCATGCTGATTATGCCCCGCCGGCACATGGCGTGCTTTTCGGAAATCAACGATGCGGAAGCGGCCGACCTGGCCGGAATCCTGCGGCGGACGCTGGCCAAACTTTACTACGGCCTCATGGACCCGGATTTTAACTACGCCATCCGGACCGGCCCCCGGGAAGCCTGTGGGGTTAAGTATTTCCACTGGTACCTCAGCATCATTCCGCGGTTGACCAAGGTGGCGGGGTTTGAGCTGGGTTCCGGCATGTTTATCAACCCCTCGCTGCCGGAAGAAAACGCGTCCTTCCTGCGGGAAGTGGCTGCAGGCTAGTGTGCGCCCAAAGCGCAGAGAGGCAGATTCCCTGGAATTTGAAGAGCCGGGTGATACTTACCTCGGTGTTCAGAACGTGATGAATGAACTTTTGAGCGACGTGTAGCCGTTCGCCGTTATTCGTAGCGAAGAGCTTCAACAGGATCAAGGCGCGACGCGCGGATGGCAGGCAGAATACCGCTCAGAACGCCCACCAGCATCAGGATTCCGGCAGAAAGCATCATCGTCGCAAGTGATATGTGCAACTGGATATCTCCGTTTCCGGATGTATCCTTGAACAGCGGCCCCAGGAGCGGAATGGTTCCGATGGCTGCCGCCAGCAGGAAGGAAAGTGCCATTCCCACCAGGCCTCCCGCGAGCGTGATGGCAAGCGATTCGGAAAGAAACTGGGCCTGAATGTGGCGCCGGCGCGCCCCTAGCGCCCGCCGCAGACCGATTTCCCGCGTGCGTTCATCCACCGCGACCAGCATGATGTTCATCACGCCAACCCCGCCGATCCCCAGCGTGAGAGCGCCGATAAAAGTGAGCAGCACTTCCAGCCCGATGGTAAGGCCGTCAATGATGGGCCGAAGTTCTTCAGTGCCGAACATCATGAAGGCTTTCTTGTCGGTTGGAGAGAAGCGCTGCCTTTCGGCGATGACGGCCAGCACCTGCTGCCGCGCTTTGGCCTCGAACTGTGGCGCAACGGGTTCAAAGACCATCACATTCGCATAGCGAGTGTCCCACATATCGCTCGCCGTCGGATAGGGAATCCAGGCCGACTCATCATCGCTGGTGAAAGTAGTTTGAAAGCTGGATCTTGCGGTTCATGGTCCCGATCACGGTGAAGCGGACATTGCCGATCCTGACCGTCTGTCCCACCGCCGGCTGATTGGCAAAAAGCTTCTGGCGCAACCGGGCGCCCAGAAAAACCACCCGGCGCCTTTCCGCCATATCCTCCGGGCTGATCCATCGTCCGCTGCTGGGATTTTCGCTCCTCATCTCACCGTATTCCGGGCAGACACCTCGAATCGCCGTATTGGCAAAGCGGCTGCCGTGGGAAATGGGCAGCCATCGGACCGTTTCGCGGCAGGCATGTTTCACCAATGTCGCCCGCGCCCGCACCATCTCCAGGTCTTCCTTTTCAAGCAGGACTTTCTTGCCGGCGCGCTGTCCGCCCACCTGCTGGCTGGTCTGCGCCGGCCAGCAGATCACCACGCTCTTGCCAAAAGCCTCGAAGCCCCTGAGCAGGACCCCGCGGAAACCTTTTCCATAGGCGATCAGGATGGTGACCGCCACGATGCCCCACACCACTCCCAGCATCGTCAGACCGCTGCGCACGGGTTGGCGGCGAAGAGAATCCCAAGCCTGGCCAAAAACTTCCCGGATCACGATGCTGCTCCGTTTCGCTGCTTTTCAGGACTCCGTATTTCTGCAAGTCCGCCTTCCCGTTCCACACTATCCTCCCGCTTCATACCGCAGCGACTCAATGGGATCCAGCGAGGCCGCGCGACTCGCCGGGTAGAGTGCTGCCAGCAGGGCCACCGTCCCCAGCAGGGCCGTTGACATCATCCCGGACCCCCAGGTGGGCAGCAGTCCCGCAAAAAACGCGGGCTGTGGCAACAGGTCCACCAGCCAGCAAATGCCGTAGGCCACGCCCATACCGAGACCGCCACTTAAGAAAACCACGATGAGTGTTTCCACGAAGAATTGCCACAGGATGGCCCGGGACGTGGCTCCCACAGCCTTGCGGACCCCGATTTCCCGGGTGCGTTCACGCACGGCCACGAGCATGATGTTCATCACTCCAATCCCGCCCAGCAACAGGCTGACCAGCCCTACCGCGCCGAGGAAATACTTCATCCCGTCGGTCATTGTGCGGAACTGGATGGCATTTTCCACCGTGTCCCAGATGGAAGCAGCTTCCTCGTCGCGCGGGTCGAAATGGTGGATCAAAGCCAGCGAGCGCCGGACCTGCGCCTGGCAGGCTTCGTCGTCGGCAAAAGACCGAGGGGTTACCAGCAGGTTGTCAATGGTATGCGGCTGGGCCGGAGGCGGATCGGGAAAGTCCTGCTGCATGGCGCTGAAAGGGATGAAAACCTTGGACACGTCCATGCCATCGTAGCTGTTGTTCTGTTCCTTGTGTTCCATCACGCCGATCACGGTGTAGGGAATATCGTTCAGGTAGACGATTCTGCCCACCGCCTCTTCTGACGCGAAAAGTTGCTTTGCCACGTCGCTGCCCAGGAAGGCAACGCGGTGGGCCTTGTTCTGGTCGTTCCAGTTGTAAAAGCGCCCCTGCGCCACCGAAATGCTGCGGATATACGCAAAGATGGGCAGCGAAGCCGTTACCTCGAGCGTGGCGCTGTTGTAGGGGCTGCGAACGTTGACGCTGGACCGGCGGAGTTCAGGCAAAACATACTCACAGGAAGGCGACTGCGCCTGGACAACCGGATAGTCCGCATCCAGCCAGTGAATGTCCCGGCCTGCCCGCATGCCGCCGGCCTGGATGCTGGTGCGGCCGGCAAAAACAATCATGATGTCTCTGCCGAAGGTTTCCATCTGTCTTTCCTGGCCCACCCGCAGGCCTTCCCCAGCGGCCACCATCAGAACGATGGAGATGATTCCCCAGGCAATGCCGAACATGGTGAGGAACGTCCGGAGCTTGTGCGCCCACAGGGTTTCGACGGTGTCCCGGAAAAGGTCGCGAAAGACCATGATGATGCACCCGGCAAAACAGGCAGAGGAAACAGATAGATGGACCGTCGGCGTTTGAAGGTTATTGCAGAATGATCTGCTCGCCTCTTTTGAGGCCGCTGGTGACTTCCGCGTTGATGCCATTAGTGATTCCGATATTGATCGGCGCTCTTTTCCAGCCCAATTTCGCCTCGCGGTCGGGAACGTGAGCGAAGGTCTTGTGATCTTTGTCATACACAACCGCAGTCTCTGGGATGAGCAGGACGTTGTGCTTTTCCTTAATGATCAGCTCGGCGTTGGCGCTCATGTTGGCTTTCAACTCTCCGGTGGGATTCTGAATGGACACGCGCACCTCAAAGGTGGTGACGTTGTCTTTCTCCACGCCCATGGGGGAAATCTTGGTTACCTTGCCGTTGTAAATCTTCTGGGGAAACGATTCGACTCGAATCCTGGCCACCTGCCCTAGATAGACTTTTCCGATGTCCGCCTGGTCGGCCTTTCCCAGCACGTAAACCGTGCTCATGTTGCCTACCGTGAAAAGCTGGGTGGCCTGTGAGCCCAGCACCAGGATGGAACTGACGGCGTCGCCGACTTCAACATCGCGGGAAAGCACAATGCCGTTGATGGGGCTGACGATGGTGGAGTTTTGCAGGTCTTCTTTGGCCTGGTCCAACGCTGCCTGTGCCTGTGACACCTGCGCCCGGGAGCGGGCAATTTCAGCCTTGCTGACGGCAACGTTGCGCCTGGCAGAGAGCTGCTTGTTGAGGCCGATCTCATACCCCTTCTTGGCTTCGTCAAGCGATGAATCGGGAATCAAGCCCTCGGCGGCAAGCTTGCGGTCGCGTTCGAGCGTCGACTTGAGAAAAGGGATGTCAGGACCCTGGGCGTCGATGACGTTCCTCTCATAGATGGCGTGGGCCGACTGGACGGTAGCCTGTGCGGCCTCGATATTGGCCTCCGCCTCCTTGACGCGGGCCCTCAGTTGTTCCTTATCCAGTTCCAGCATCACCTGCCCTTCGGTGACCCGGTCGCCGTAGTCCATGAAAATCTTCTTGACCAGGCCGCTGGCTTTTGACTTGATCTCAACCTTGGCCAGCGGTTCCACTTTGCCGGTGGCCACAACGGATTGGGCAATGTCGCCCTGCTGGATGGTGGCCAGCTTGGAGGGATCGATGCTGTTGTCCGGATGCAGCACATTGGCCACTGCAAAGACGGATGCGCACAGCCCGATCACCGCCACTGCAATCAGCGTCCAGCGCCTGCGTTTGGAACTGCGATGATTGTTCGCCATAGGGGCCTTCCAAATTTCAGTCTTTCGTTTGTTTCCTCACCCATTAATACGCGCCATGCCGCCGGGATGTTCCAAAGAGTTGGCGGGACGCTCGGATTTGTGGGGGAAAGGTTGGGAGGAACAGGCGGCCCAGCGCGTTGCCGCAGCAAGAGGCCGCCCAGCCATGAAGCCAGATTTCTCCTTCCGGCGCGCATCAACCGTCCCGCGACGGGCGGCCGTTGCGGGCGCAGTTTTCAAATTCCTGAAACGGGTGATGCTATAATCCCACCGTGCGCCAGCGAATAGCTATTATCGAAGACGAAAAAGACATCGTCGACCTGGTCCGGTACAACTTCCGGAAAGAGGGATTTGACGTCGAGAGTTTCTCAAACGGCAGGGAGGGCCTGGAATACATCCGCAAGAATTCTGTGGATCTGGTCCTGCTGGACATTATGCTGCCCGACCTTGACGGCATGGAGATTTGCAGGCGGGTGAGGGCGGATGAACGCCTGAAAGGGCTGCCGATCATCTTCCTGACGGCCAAGGGTGAAGAAATTGACCGTGTGGTTGGGCTGGAGCTGGGGGCCGATGACTACGTTGTGAAACCTTTCAGCCCGCGGGAGCTGGTTGCCCGCGCGAAAGCCGTTCTGCGCCGCCAGGAGGCGGTGCTCGGCAAGGCGGATGTCATTGAAGTTTCAGAGTTGCGTCTGGATGCAGGGACTCGCGAAGTGACCGTTCGCGGCCGTCCCATCCAGTTGAGCGCCCTTGAGTTCAGGCTGCTTCACTTCCTGGCTTCACAGCCCCGGCGGGTCTTCAGCCGGGAGCAGTTGCTTGATAATGTTTGGGGCCGGGACCGGTTCGTGACTCCGCGCACGGTGGACGTCCACGTTCGGCGTCTTCGTGAGAAGATTGAAAAACAGGAAGGGTCGCCCCAATACGTTCAGACCGTGCGGGGTTCGGGATACCGGTTCTCTCCCGGGCATGCCGACTCGCAGGAGGATTGAGGCCGCGGCCGGCGCCTGATTCTGAAACCCATGGCCCTGACCAGTCCGATATTCCGGAAGATGCTGGTTGCCGCGTTCCTGCTGATGGCGGGGACACTGCTGGGGCTCAATTTCTATCTCACCCGATTCACAGTTCACCTTCAGACTGAGAACATCCAGCGCCGATTGAAGGCGGAAGCGGAAATCCTTGCGAATGAGGTGGCAACGGTTCCCCCGTCGAATCTGGAGGGCTGGTGCCAGCAGGCGCAGGCGCGTGCGCACGCCTACATTGCCGTCATCGATCCAGAGGGGATTGCGCTTGCTGACTCGAGGGGGCCGGCAAGTGTGTCCACCAGCCGCTCGGACCTCGCAGAGGTCCAGAAGGCCCTCCAGGGAACCCCCGGGACCTCCGTGCGCCGCGATCCCATGCTCGATGAGGAGCTTTATTTCCTGGCGGCGCCGCTCCGCTACCAGGGGCGGCCGGGTTACGCGTTGCAAATGGCCGTTTCTCTGGCGGATGTGGAGACGGCGACCGAAGCACTGCATAACGAAATCTGGGGGGCATCGCTGATCGTCCTTCTCCTGGCTTTGGGCATTGCCTATTTCTTTTCGCGCTCCTTTACGCGCCGCGTCAATACCCTCAAAACGTTTGCTGAGAACCTGGACAAAAGGCCTGCCGCGGGTAGCACGCTGGTCCACGAGAACGACGAGCTTGGCGATCTGGGCCGCTCACTCGCCCGGACGGGAGCCCGCCTGCGTGAGCTGGTTGACCGCCTGAGTCTGGAATCCGCCCGGCGTGAAAGCATTCTGGCCAGCATGGTGGAAGGCGTACTGGCCGTGGACGGTCATCTCAAAATCACTTTTTGTAATGATTCATTCCGCCGCATGGTGGGGGCTCCCGGCTCCATCCCTGAAGGCCAGCCCCTTCTGGAGGTTTTGCGCGATCCCGAATTGCTGAGCATGTTTACCCATGTGCTGGAATCCCGCCAGTCCTTGAAGCAGCGGGTCCGGCTGGCCGGGGCAGAGGGCCGGTCGTTTGAAGTTCAGGTGACGCCGCTTGCGGGGACGGCGCGGGGCGGAGCCATCGCGATCTTCTACGACATCACGGACCTGGAACGCCTGGAGCGCGTTCGGAGAGACTTTGTCGCCAATGTTTCGCATGAACTGCGCACACCCCTCACGGCCATCAGCGGCTATGCCGAAACCCTGCTGGAGGGGGCGCTGGAGGACCAGGAAAACAATCGGAAGTTTGTTGGGATCATCAAGGCCCATGCCACCCGGCTTGGCAACATTGCGTCAGACCTTCTGGCTCTGTCGGAACTTGAATCGGAAAGGCCTCCCGCCGAATCCAGACCTGTCTCTGTGAGCACGGCAGTTGAGACGGCATTAAGGATCATTGAGCCCGCGGCCCAGCTTCGCGGAGTCACCATCAGTCATGGGAAGCAGGATGAAGCCGAAGTCCTGGCGGAGAGGGGGCGGCTGGAACAGGCTTTGGTGAACCTGCTGGACAACGCCGTCAAATTCAACCGCCCCGGGGGAGAAGTTCGTCTGGACGTCACGCGCGAAACTGGCGGCAACATTCGCATCGTGGTGGCTGACACCGGCATCGGCATACCATTCACGGATCTGTCCAGGGTTTTCGAGCGATTCTACCGGGTTGATAAAGCTCGATCGCGCGAAATGGGCGGGACGGGCCTCGGGCTTTCCATTGTGAAGCATGCTATCGAGCGAATGAACGGAACCGTCAGCGTGGAAAGCCAGTTGGGAAAAGGATCGACGTTCACCATACTGCTGCCCGCGTGCCCGTCTGAACCGCCCAAAACCGTGTAGTGGGGGCCCAGCCTTCCGGCTCAGGAAACAAGCGGGCCATGGGCGGCTTGATCCCCTACTTGCAATTTTCTCCGCAGAGGGATAAGGTCGCTTTCTCCAGTGCCGCCAGGATGGAAAGGATTCACGCAAGGACGGCGGCGGAATCCAGGGCTCGGGTGAGGAGGAACAATGAAACGCCGAACTTTTCTTCAGGCAGCAGGGTTGGCAGGCGCGGCTACGGTGGCCGGGAACGGAGTTGCATCTCCCATGCCCGGTGGGCAAGCTTCCGCCGGCACTTCATCGCAGTCTTCAAAAAGTTCAGGCATGAAGATCACGCGCATTCGTTCCTATCACAATCCACAGTCGCCGCCGTCCTTCAACCAGAGTTTCCACATCGTAACAGTGGAAACCGACCAGGGCATCACGGGCGTGGGCGAAGGCGGGTCGCCGGACACCGTCAAACAATGCGCCGCCATGCTCATTGGCGAGGATCCCGCGCGCATCGAGCACTTGTGGCAGATGATGTTTCGAGGTTATTTTTACCCCGCCGGCCGCGAAAAACTGGACGCCATGGGCGCGATTGATCTGGCGCTCTGGGACATCAAGGGCAAGGCTCTGGGAGTTCCCGTATATGATTTGCTCGGCGGGCTCTCGCGTGAGCACGTGGAGTGCTACTCAACCGGCTTTCCCCGCCAGGGGACACTGAAGGAAACAGCGCGCGGCTGCATGGAGGCCGGCTTCCGCGCTTTCCGCTATGCCACCGCCGACCCGGCAAGTGGCCAGCCGTTCAATTCGCACCACGCGGTGCGCAAAACTTACCAGGACTGCGCCGAGATTCGCGAAGGTGTCGGCCCGGATGGCGACTGGGCGGTTGACTATCACACGCGGCTGGATTTCCCGGATGCCGTGCGGCTCTCCACGTTAATCGAACCGCTGGAACCTTATTTTGCGGAGGACCTGGTTCGCTCAGAAAACCCCGGCGTCTACCGCGAATTGCGCGCCCACGTCAAGGTACCCATCGCCGTGGGCGAGCAGTTCGGCAGCAAGTGGGACGTCCGCTGGCTTATCGAAAACCAGTTGATCGATTATGCGCGGGTGACGCTGCCCAACGTCGGCGGCATCACCGAGTATATGAAGATCGCCGCACTGTGCGACACCCACTACGTTGGCCTCATCCCCCACTTTACGGGCCCGGTGTCAGAAGCGGCGCTGGTCCACTGCTGCGGTGCTTTCCCCGGGCCGGTGATGATGGAGATGCTGGGCAACGGCGTCCACAGTTATGCCCACCTGCCGCAATTCTACGACTTCAGGAATGGGAAATTGTGGCCCAACCGCCGTCCCGGACTCGGAGTGGAACTCGACACGAAACCCCTGCAACTGGTGGCCGAGATCACGGAGCGCTCACGGCCCACTCCCATGCTCCAACGTCCCGACGGGTCCATCACCAACTGGTAGGGCAGGCTGGTCCAGCGTGACAGCCTTCCTTGCGGGACAGGCCTGGACCGGAGCCCCCGTTTCTTTGTCTGCTCTCTACACCCAACCTGACTCAAGTCTGGCCCCGCCGGGTCTTTGCCACTCGTTGTCATCGCATATTCACACGCCTGTCATCAACGCGTAACAGTCATCCCTCATGCTGAGAGCGTGAAAATAGAACTGACACTTGAAAATGAAAAGGGCCGAATGACTATGAAGCCTCAAATCAATGCATTAGTGGTGCACCACAGAAACGACCGCTTCTACACTTTGCAGCTGGTGCTTGAAGCGCTCTCTATCAGGGTAATCCGGGCGAGAAGCGTCCAGGAAGCGGAAAAGCAACTTTGCGAGACGCCGTGCCCTCACCTGGTGCTGAGTGACACGGTGCTGCCGGATGGCAACTGGATGGATGTGCTGGACGTCGCGGCCAAAGCTCTTGAACCCGTCAACGTCATCATTGTTTCTTCCATGGCGGATACCAGGCTCTACCTGGACACCATGGACCACGGCGCATATGACTTTATGACGGACTCGTTCACGATTCCGCAGATTGTTCACATCCTGAAGTGCGCCATCGACAATGTCTGCAGGCGCAGGGGCTCGCGCATGCACGTCGCCGCGACTGGGCACGATGAAACATGGCGGCTGGCGGTTTAATGTTTTCCCCGGAATGGCAGCTTATTTAAGTACGGATGGATTTTGCACAGGCCGAGAGGCCCCTTCTCCCTGCAGGGCCGGTGAATGATTGCCGGTCCTGCATTTTTTTTGACACACGGCTGAAAAGTGCAAGGGGCCTGCCAGTCGAGAGGCGCGGCCCCGTCCTTGCGAAGATTTGTCTCATCTGTGGAAAAAAGAGAAGGCTGATGCGGGGCTCTAAACCCGGCTGGACAGTTTGTAACCGAAATGTAACACAACCGTAATCCTGAGTTCATCTGGTCTCAATACCATGTTACAGGTTATCCACTAACAACGAAATGGCTGATTTTGCTTGGCCTTATCTACAGGAAAGCACTAAACGCTAGAGGAGGAGTAGATATGCATCGAAGAACGATCAATTCATGGCAGCGGGTGAGTCTTGCAATCCTCGCTGCCTGCCTGTCAGGCGTGGTTTTCACACAAGCGGCGGAGAAGCCAAGCCAGCCGGGAGATGTGACTGGGGTTCCTGCGAAACACCTCAAGACCAAGAGAGGTCCAGAAAAGAAAAAGCAGGATCAGAAGTCTGCCAAGGCAAAGCAGAAGGAGCAGGGAGACTCGGTGAGCCAGATTGCCCAATTGAAGAAGCAGCTTGCCCTCCAGCAGGAACAGATTGCGCAGCTCCTGCAGGCAATGAATAAGTTGCAGGCGCAGGTTGCCGCCAGCGTGAAGCCCTCCGCGGGGCCCTCAGTTGCTCAATCGTCACCGAACGTAGCCGTGCCGTCAGTCACACGGCCGGCGAACAAGACGGCTGCAGCGTTGGCGTCGCACGCCGCCCCGCAATATCCGTCAGCGGGCGAGGTGGCAAGCCTGAGCCCCATAGTTCCTGCTGAATCTGTTGCGGTTGAGAGGGGACCAGCCTCGAAGGCATCTTCCGGCATTCTTCGGGCTGCCTCAAACGCTCCGCGTCCCGTTCCTGCACAGGCAGAGAAGCATCCAAAACTGGGGCCCATCGCCATGCAGAATTTCAAGGTTGGCGCAACGTTCTACGGCGACTTCTCGCACTACACCGGGACCGGCTATGCTCCAGCGTTTCAAGACTTGCCCACCACCCAGCTTGCGCCGGGAAACGACGGTCTCAACACCTTTGAATTAACGCGGGGCTACATCAACTTCTTCTACTCGCCAAGCGACAAGGTCACCCTGCGCATCACTCCCGATATCTATCGCGCAAGTGACGGCAGCCTCACTTACCGTTTGAAATACGGTTACGTCGACCTGCAAAATATCTTTGGCAACGGCGCATTCAAGAAGACCAAGCTCACCTTCGGTCAGACGACGGAACCCCTTATTGACTGGGAAGAGGCACTCAGTAGCCACCGGTACACATATCTCTTGCCCTGGAACTACCTCACCTTGAGTTCGACCTACGATGGCGTCAAGCTGCACGGTCCCATCGAATGGAATGGAAAAGAGTACCTGGACTATGACCTCGGCGTCTTCAACTCGACCAGCTTTCACCACGTGGAAACGAACGACAGGAAGTCGGTGATGGGCCGTGTAACCCTCTACCCGTTCGGCACCAAGGTGGATCGCACGGGCCTGGGGTTCACCGTATTTGACGGCTACGGCTACAGCAACACGCTTCCCTCACAGAACAGCACAGCCATCAACACGTTCTCGCTGCTGGCACACTATCAGACCCCCGACAAGGGTTACCAGATAGCCTTCGAGTATCAGCTCGGACACAACGCGGTGAGTGCGGGCACCATGTTCTCAGGTGCTGGGCCGGCGGGAGGCAGCGCCTTCAGCACCCTGGCGGGAACTGTTCTCGGTGGAGCTCATACACGGCAGGAAGGCTTCGACGTCTTCGGCCACGCGCGTCTGGGCCACTCGCCGTTCTCACTGTGGGGCCTCTATATGAACTTCCAGCCGAACACGAACTTCTCGCCGTCTTCGGCCGGTTTAACGAATAACCCGATGGACTTCACGCGGACGGTGGGTGGCATTTCATACAAAGTCACCGATCACTTCGACGTTGCGTTCGGCGACCAAAACTTCCACTGGGTCCATCCTCAGGGGCAGACAGGTCCGGACACGAACGGGATTGTCGTCTGGACGCAGTTCAACTACTAGAGCGGAACGTGAAGACGGCCGGCGGGATACCAGCCGCCGGCCGCCTTGGCAATTTGTAACACAACTTAGGAGGGATTTAAAATTGAGAATGATTCTCAAAACAGGATTGTTAATGGAAAGCAGCTTTAGAGGTACAATCGCGGCTTGGCTGTTACGCTGGCGCTCGTGGGCCTACTCGTGGCCTGCTCCCAGGAAACATCAGGCCCCTCAGGGTCATGCATGTCACGCTGAACGCCGCTGGCGCAACATTTCCTTATCCGATTTACTCCAAATGGTTCAACGAGTATCACAAGCTTCACCCGAACGTAACCATCAATTATCAGTCCATCGGGTCCGGGGGCGGCATCCGGCAGCTCAGCGCCGGCACCGTTGATTTCGGGGCATCGGACATGCCGCTCAAAGACGATCTGCTGCAGAAACTTAACCTGCACATTACCCAGTTTCCCACGGTGCTGGGCGCGATCGTACCCAGCTACAACATTCCAGGAGTCAAAGAGACGCTGAAGTTTACCCCGGCGGCTCTGGCTGGCATCTACTTGGGCAAAATCACCAAGTGGAACGACCCCGAGATCCGGAAAAGCAATCCTGGCGTGAAGCTTCCCGCCAAGGACATCACGGTCGTTCACCGCTCCGACGGCAGCGGCACCACCTTTGTGTGGACCGACTACCTCTCCAAAGTGAGTCCGGAGTGGAAATCAAAAGTGGGCAGCAACACCTCGGTCCAATGGCCGGTGGGGCTGGGAGGCAAAGGCAATGAGGGCGTGGCCGGAGTGGTCAAACAGACTCCCGATGCCATTGGCTACGTGGAGCTGATTTACGCTCTTCAGAACAACATGGCTTACGGCCTGGTTCAGAATTCCTCCGGGAATTTTGTCAAGGCGAGTTTGGAAACGGCAAAAGAGGCGGCCGCCGGCGCGGCCAGTGAAATGCAGAAGGACGTCCGCGTCTCGATCACCGACCCGCCGGGCAAGGGCGCCTACCCCATCTGCAGTTTTACTTACCTGCTGATTCCTGACCACATTGCTGACGCTGCCAAGCGGAATGCCATCAAAGACTTCCTGCACTGGATGCTGACCGATGGCCAGGGCATGGTGGAAAGCCTGGATTACGGGCAGTTGCCCGAATCCGTCAAGCAGATCAATGAGCAGCACATTTCTCTGGTCAGCTAAGGCGGTCCTGGGTTTGAAGAGGAGAGCGCATGGCCTGCCCGGAGGTTTCACGGGACTCCCGGCAGGCCGGCGGTCATGCTGCCGGATTTGCGAAGAACTGAAATCAGGGTGCGAGGCAAAGGCGCTATAGACTTATCGGCTGCCGACCGTTTATCATCGGGTTTTATGAATTGCGGGAATGCTTTCAAAGGGGCGTCCCGGTTTTTCGTGGCCTGCCGTGGAACCGCATCGCAGCCGGTAGGTGCGCAGGAGGGATTGACAGGATGGAGGTAGCTTTCCTGCCCGTTGGAGTTACTGTCCATTTTAATGATAGCCCACTGAGGGTCATACGATTCTTTCGGGTTGTCGCGAGCAAAAAAGTGGACCCGGGTTTCCAGGTCCGGTAGCAAGGCAACAATGCCTGTTCCAAGTGAAAATTCAAGTCCTTCCAAGTCTCAGGGGCCCAAGAGAGCGCTCTATTCCTTTTTTCGCCGCCTCCGCAGCGGCGACGAGATTGCCCACCTGATTGTTCTGGCGTTTGCGGCCCTCATTGTTCTGATCACGCTGCTGCTGGTTTACGAATTGTGGACCCATTCGGCGCTTCCCCGCCAGCGCTTCGGATGGGATTTCCTGGTGACGAGCAAGTGGGATCCCGTCTTCGAGCATTTTGGAGCGCTTCCATTTATTTATGGAACGCTGGTTACGTCAGCCCTGAGCCTCGTGCTGGCATTGCCGTTAGGCGTGGGAGCCGCCATCTTTCTTGCCGAGCTGGCTCCGCCACGAATTTCGCATGGCCTTACTTTTTTTGTGGAACTGCTGGCTGCCGTGCCAAGCGTGATTCTGGGATTGCTGGGCGTCTTTCTTCTCGTTCCGCTTCTGCGGACGGAAGTTGAGCCTTTTCTGAAGGCCACCCTGGGCTTCCTGCCTTTCTTTCAGGGCCAGATGTACGGCATCGGCCTGCTCGCGGCGGTTATGATTCTCACCATCATGATTATTCCCTTCATCATCACGATCTCGCGCGAGGTCCTGCTGGCCGTGCCGGTGGATCAGCGGGAGGCGGCGCTGGCGCTGGGGGCAACGCGCTGGGAGGCGACGTGGAGAGTGGTGGTGCCCTACGCGAAGACGGGAATTTACGGCTCTATTTTCCTGGCGCTGGCCCGGGCGCTGGGTGAAACCATGGCGGTCACCATGGTGATCGGAAACGATCCGAGAATCAGCGCCTCGCTCTTTGCTCCCGGCTACACCATCGCGGCGGTTATCGCCAACGAGTTCACGGAAGCGACGGGCAATCTCTACCTCCAGTCCCTGATCGAACTCGGCCTGGTGCTTTTCCTGGTGACGATCATCATCAATGCGCTGGCGCGCGTGCTGATTCTGTTGACCACAAGACAAGGAACCGCGCACCCATGAAATCCCGGCTTGCCTGGAGAAAATTCGTCAACGCTTTCATGTTCACCCTCACCGGCCTCTGTGCGCTGGTGTCGGTTTCCGTCTTGCTGGTTGTTCTGGGCTATCTGGGATGGAATGGCTGGCAATATCTGACCTGGACCTTTCTTACCCACCTGCCTGCCCCCGTCGGGGAAACCGGCGGTGGCATGGCGAACGCCATTGTAGGGAGCGGAACGCTGCTGCTGATCGCAGCCCTGACGGGGATTCCGACTGGATTGCTGGGGGGCATTTACCTGGCGGAGTTCGGCGGAAAGACGTTTACATTTCTGGTTCGCTACACGGCGGACCTCCTGAACGGCGTTCCCTCGATCGTGATGGGCATTTTTGCCTACACCCTGGTTGTTATGCCCATGCACCACTTTTCAGCCTGGGCCGGAGGGCTGGCCCTCGGCGTGATGCTGATTCCCATCGTGCTGCGCAGTACCGAGGATTTCCTGAGAGCGGTTCCCATGCATTTGCGCGAGGGCGCTCTGGCGCTGGGTGCCAGCAAGTGGAAGGCTATCGCCACGGTTGTGATTCCGGCGTCCATCCGCGCCATTGCCACGGGCGCCCTGCTGGGGCTTGCCCGGGTGGCGGGAGAGACCGCGCCGCTGCTGTTTACGAGTTTTAATAATCAGTTCTGGAGCCACGGGCTGGGCCAGCCGACGGCCTCGCTCCCCGTTATGATTTACGTTTACGCGACAGGTCCCTACGCCGACTGGCACCGCCAGGCCTGGGCCGCGGGCTTCATCTTGCTCATGCTGGTACTTGTTGCTAACATTGGGGCACGGTTGATTCTGTCGCGGAGCAGTCCGATGCTGCGGGGATAATGTCATGGGAAATATCACTAACCCGGGAGTGATGATCGGCGTCCCGGGATTCGCACGGGCGGCCGAGGGTCCTGAAAAAGAGGCCCGTGAATCCGTGATGAAGATTTCCGTCAACAAGCTGGATTTTTACTACGGCGCGCGGCAGGTCCTCTTTAACATCAGCCTCCAGGTCCAGGAGGGAATGATTACGGCCCTCATTGGCCCTTCCGGCTGCGGGAAGTCAACTTTTCTGAGGACCCTCAATCGAATGCATGAAACCGTCCGCGCAGCCAGAGCCGAAGGGGAAGTCCTGCTGGACGGCCGGAGCATCTTCGAAATGGACGTCGTCAACCTCAGGCGGCGTGTGGGGATGGTGTTCCAGAAGTCGAACCCTTTTCCCAAATCCATCTACGAGAATGTTGCCTATGGGCTGAAGGTCAACGGAATGGCTCGCCGGGGGCTGATCGAGGAAGTCGTGGAGAAAAGCCTGAGGCGCGCCGCCCTCTGGGACGAAGTGAAGGACCAGCTGCACAAGTCCGCTTACGCGCTTTCCGGAGGCCAGCAACAGCGCCTGTGCATTGCGCGCGCCCTGGCCATCGACCCGGAAGTTCTGCTGCTGGATGAGCCGTGTTCAGCGCTGGATCCGATCGCCACGGCGAAGATCGAGGATTTACTGTTTGCCCTCGAGGGGGCCTGCACCATCGTGATTGTTACACACAACATGCAACAGGCGGCACGGGTGGCGGACCATACGGGATTTTTCCTTCTTGGAAAGCTGATCGAGTTCAACAAGACGGAGATCATTTTCAAGAATCCCGCGCGGAAAGAGACGGAAGACTATATTACCGGCCGGTTTGGTTAACGGCGGGGGAGCGGCCATTGCGCCATTTTGAAATCCAACTCGACGAGTTGCGGAAGAAGCTGCTGGAGATGAGCGGCCTGGTTGAGTCGTCCA
Source organism: uncultured Acidobacteriota bacterium (assembly GCA_963783155.1). Classification (GTDB taxonomy): domain Bacteria; phylum Acidobacteriota; class Terriglobia; order UBA7540; family UBA7540; genus SCRD01. The sequence continues at coordinate 80,149 of CAWANC010000008.1, forward strand.
TCTACCGCAGCGTCCTGGCCCTGGTGGAAAAGGATGAGGAACAGGTCCGCCAGGTGATGGAGAATGAAGCTCGCATCAATCGTATGCAGATCGAAATTGATGATCTGGCGACCGCTCTGCTGGCTCTGCAGCAGCCCATGGCCACCGATCTGCGTTTTATCACCTCTTCCATCAAGATCAACAGCGACCTGGAGCGCATGGGCGATCACGCCGTGAACATTGCGGAAAGGGCCCGCTCGCTGATGCACGAATCCACCATCAAGCCCTTGATCGACCTGCCGCAGATGGCCAAGCTGGTTCAATCCATGCTGCGCGAGAGCCTGGACGCGTTCATCAAAAGGGACGCCAATCTGGCGCGCAACGTGCTCAAGTCCGACGACGCGGTGGACCAGATGCGCGACACGATCTACGACGAGCTGGTGCAGTATATGGAGGCGGAGCCCTCGGAGATTCGCGGGTGTATCCACCTGATGTTTGTGGCCCGCAACCTGGAGCGCATTGCGGACCACGCCACCAATATCGCTGAAGACGTCGTTTTCCTGGTGGAGGGCGCTGACGTGCGCCACCACGCCGAAGCCTTCAAATAGCCGCTGGCATTTCCAAACCTTCGGACCTCTCCGGCACCCGCACCCCGGCGCTTCCCAGCCGGCAACGGGGTTATCGCCGTGCCCCGCCCCTGCGGAAAGTTGACTCAGCCTTCCCCGGGCGTGGCCCTGCCTTTACTGCCGTGGGGCGGCCTCAGGGATGATGCGAAATATTCTTTTCCGCATTTTTGATGCCGAAGTGTTATACTAAAAGAGCTTGATCAGTTTTTGTGACCGAATACCATTGAACCCTAGAGGCCACAGGATCTCCGATTTTGTGGCGTTTCTTGTTTTTGGAGAGTGGTTGCGAGAGCAGAACAAGTTAATTTCAATGCAACAAAGGAACAGTAGAACACTTATGGACAAAGAACAAGGAACAGTAAAATGGTTCAATGACTCGAAGGGCTATGGATTTATCCAGCGCGCATCGGGTGATGATGTTTTTGTGCACCATTCCGCCATCCTGGCGGAAGGGTTCAAGTCGCTAGCCGAAGGTGAGGCCGTCGAATTCGAGGTCACCAAGGGCCCCAAGGGGCTGCAGGCAGCGAACGTAACAAAACTCTAAAAGGAACCTTTGTTTTAGTCCCGCGTCCGGCAGGCCATGCCGGACGCGGGCTGAAACCCACAACCAAGGACACCCCAATGTCCCTCCAAATTCAATACCTTGGGTTCGAGCTCAGGGCGAGTGGGAGAGATTACTCCTACCGCGTCGTCAATCCCAAAGAAGGGGACCGCGAGTTCGTTCTGAGTATTTCCAACCGTGCTTTTTCAGAGCACCACTTTCCCTATCAGGACGCTGCCGCACTCTGCTATCGGAAATTGCAAAGGGATCTGCACGCGGAAAGCCCTGAAAAGCCTATCCCTCACCGCGCCGCTTTATCCGATCAGGAACTCGACGAGTACATGGTGAACCGCCGCCCGGTCAGAAAGCGAAGCTGGTAGGTCGCGGCAAGACCGGATTGCCCTCAAGTTTCTCCGCTCAGCATCGAAAGCCATCCGATAATCTCAATTGACCAACCCTGTACCGGCCTGGAATTCATTGGGTCGTGGCATCTTTTTTCCCGGATCGTTTCACGTTGCTTATCGGTTGCACGCAGCCCGCAGGGGTGTTACATTTATCACATGAATGGGTGAGCGCGCTCACTGAAAGTTTGTGCGCTGGGGTCTACCTTGAAATTGAAGGTAGGCGCTGGCTTCAGGCAAGGTTGCAGCGTGTCTTCACCTTCGGTTGGCCCCATAATGGCGCGCCAGCGCCACCGGTTGTGTGAAAGGAGCATAACCATGGCGGGCAAACACCTGGCTGTAAAGTCCCAAGAACACCTTACTCCCTTCAAAGTCACGGAAATCCAGAAACTCTTCGATCGCATGGGTGAAATGCACGACATGATTTCGCGCCGTGCATTCGAGTTGTTTGAGGAGGGAGGCAGGAATTTCGGCCGCGACCTCGATAACTGGTTCAAGGCGGAGTCGGAGTTGCTGCATCCGGTCAGCATCAACATTGAGGAGACCGAGGAAGGTCTCAAAGTGCAGGCGGAAGTTCCGGGATTTGAGGCGGAGGAATTGGAGGTCAGCGTTGAACCGCACCGCCTGACCATCACCGGGAAGCGGGAAACTGAAAAGGAAGGAAAGAAGAAGGGAAAGACGGTTTATTCCGAACGCGGCGCGGAAAGGATGCTGCGCGTTGTCGAATTGCCGGTCGAAGTGAACACGGAAGCAGTCAGCGCCGCGCTGAAGGACGGAGTGCTGGAACTTACGATGCCGAAAGCGGCTCCGGCAAAGAAGATCACCATCGATAAACATGCAGCCTGAAACCCATTCGGAGGCGCCTGGCGGGAAGGGAGCATGGAGTCCGCAGTGGCCAGTCGCTGGAATCCCGGCTGGGGAGGACGCAACCGCGCGGGACGGCAGCGTGCAATTCCAAGATGCAGGGAAAGATACGGCCAGCTTCCTTCCCGCCGGCGGGAGGTTCAACACAGCAGCAAGACTGAGAGGAAGAGGAGGCAGAAATGAAAGGCAAGCCAACCGGGAAACCCGTCGGCCTTTCTGCAAACAAATGGCAACAGCTGGGACCGCGGCGGCGTCCGGTTCAGTCGCCGTCGCCGAAGCGGCTGCCCTCAAGACCCTTCGAGAGACCCTCCGGATTCAGGCAGGCTCCCTCGAAACGGAAACCCTGAGGCTCTCTCGCGGAGCTGGTTCCAACAGAATGGGAAGGAGGATGGGATGTCAATGTCTCTTCGATTGCAGGAATTCCTGGATTCCAAAAATGTCCGCTTTGAATTGCTTCCTCACTACCCGGCGTTCCCTGCCCAGAAGACGGCGCAATCGCTGCATGTTTCCGGCAAGCACTTTGCCAAGTCGGTCATTCTCCATGCAGACGGGCGCCTGGTGATGGCGGTTGTCCCCGCGTCGCATCGGTTAAACCTCCATGACCTCAAGCAGGAACTCGAGGCGTGGTGCCTCGAGATGGCGCCGGAGAGCGAGGTGGAAAAGATCTGTCCGGATTGCGAGCTGGGCGCATTTCCGCCCTTTGGACACTTCTATGGCATGGAAACCTGGGTGGACCGCGCACTCAGCAAATCGAAAGAAATCACGTTCAACGCCGGTACGCACACAGAAGCCATCCGCATGAAGTACGCCGACTTTGCTGAACTGGAAAACCCCAGAATGGCAAGCTTTGCAGATCCGGAATCACTGGCAGCTTAACTGCAGCCTGCTGAAGTATGAAACTTGAAAGACGGCCCCAGTGGCCGTCTTTTTTTTGGAAATTCAACTCCTGTTTTTTCCTTGCGCGAAGAGGGGATTCAGCAGTGGCGGGCACGGTCCTCGAAGAACCGTGGGCGCCTGGCCCTCCAGGAGTTTCACCAGAAACAAAAGAGGGCGGCTTTTCGCCGCCCTTTTTTGAGTTCCGTTTTTTAATCGGAGACCCGTGATCAGGCCTCAGAAGAGTTCCCTATAGTCAGGGAGCCGCTCACCCAAAACTGCCGGGCAACTTTGGCGATCTCTCCGTCCTGCCCGCTACGGCCCGGATCCTGGCCGTCCTGCCTTCAGGTTCAACGGGTCTCCGAAGCCTAGTCTGTTTCCCGCACTACCCTCCACTTATTTAGATGCGCCAACCGTCCGGGAGGTTAACCTTCCTTATTTTGATTTTACGGTTTCGGCCAGCGAAATAGGTTCCTTTACGAAGACCAGGTGTCCGATGCCGGCAAGCAGCGCGACCCCGCCGGCCACCAGCAGCGCCGACTGGAAGGACCCCGTGGCCTGGACCATGTATCCGGTGATCGTGGGGGCCAGCGTTCCTCCCAGATACCCGCCAAAATTCTGTATGGAACCCAGCGACGCGGCATAATTCCGTGGTGCCGCGACCGTGGCCATGGCCCAGGCGGCGGTGCTGCTGGCCATGATGAGAAACATGGATATGGAAATGTAGACTATCGCCAGCTGACTGCTGGAACTGTATGCAGCCAGCACTGTACACAGCACCACTCCGGACAACTCGCAGATAAGCGGAACCTTGCAACTGTTGATCGTAGAAAAACCACGCCGTGAAAGTGCGTCGCAAACACGGCCTCCGATCACGCTGCCCACCACCCCGCAAGTGAAGGGAATGGCGGCGATCCAACCGGTCCTGGCAATGCTGAGGTGCCATTGGATTTCGAGATACTGGGGCAGCCAGGCAAAGTAGAGCCAGGACATGTAGACGATGCCAAAAAAGCCGAAGACCATTCCCCACGTTGTGCTGAACCCAAACAACTGCCCCCACTGCCGCCACGTCATGGGCTGCGTTTCGCCCTCTGGGCTGGAAAGATATTCGCGTTCAGCGTCCGTCAGGCGCAGGTGTTTGGGGTCGCGATGCAGGCTGTAGAAGGCGAAGCCCGCAGCCAGGCCGACCACCCCCATGGTGATGAACATCCAGCGCCAGCCGAGATGAATCATGAGAATGGTGAGAAGAGGAGCGGAAATCGCGGTCCCCAGGCTGCTTGCACAATTCCATATCCCGGTGGCCATGCCCCGGTCGCGCGGGGCAAACCAGTCCGCAACAATGCGGGCGCAGCTCGGAAACTGGGGCGATTCGCCCACGCCCAGCAAACCGCGCACAGCCAGAAACTGCCGGAAACTGGAAACCAGTCCCCCAAGCACCTGGGCCAATGACCAGAGGACGAGTCCGGCGGCAAGCACCAGGCGCGCGCCAAAGCGGTCCACCACGGCTCCCGCCGGCAACTGGCAGAATGCGTAAACCAGAAGAAACGACGAGAGCAGAACGCCGCTGTGGGCAATCGAAATGCCCAGGTCGTGCCGGATGAGCGGCAGGCCAACCGCCAGACTGGCCCGGTCAACATAATTGATCATCCCGCTGAAAACCAGAAGGATCAGCGCCGTCTTTTGAATGTGCCGGACGCGGGCCGATGGCGCAGGGAGCGCCGGATCGGGCCCGCCGCGCGATAATCCCGGGTTTTCGTTAAGGTTATTAGATGGCATCATGAACAGACTTGAGAGTATGAAGCCTTATCATGCATTAGGCAACAGCAAATGCCCGGACCCTGGCCCGCATTTATTGGGACTCCGGCGCAGGGACCAACTGAGAGAAACGGTTCCCTTTCGCCCGGCGGGACCTCTGCAGCTTCATCAATTTCACTTCACCAACGCAGGCCGGAGCCGAACGGGATAAGCGTTTCGTAGCCGGGATCGCCCAGATGGAAACTGGTTGAAGATGCTTTCGGCCAGGTGAAGGAGAGTCTGCCGGTGGCCCTCCATTTGCCGAACAGCACGTCGGCCACGCCGTCGCCTTCCGTACCAGGCAGCCAGGCGGCGACCAGGGCGTCCGCTTTGGGCAGGATGTCGTCAATCGCCATCGGACGGCCGGAAACCAGCACCACCACTACGGGCACGCCGACACGCGTCAGTTTTTCCACCACGGCCAGGTCTTCAGGGTCGAGATTCAGATTTTCGCGGTCGCCCTGCATTTCCGCGTAAGGTGTCTCGCCGATCACGGCGACCGAAACCGAAGCGCCTTCCGCACCGGAGCCGTCCTCGGAATACGTAACGTTCGCGCTGCCTGCCGCCTGGCGAATCGCCTCAAGGATGGTGGTTCCCGTCGTGGTGGTTCCGCTGCGGCCCTGCCACGTGATCGTCCAGCCGCCGCATTGGTTTCCGATGTTGTCCGCACACTTGCCGGCCACGTGAATTCGCCGGCCTGTGGCAAGCGGCAAAACGGAGCGCTCGTTTTTGAGGACCACCAGCGATTCCCGAACGCACTGCCGCGCCACGGCGCGATGCTCGGCCGAGCCAAACTGTTTTTCGAGCGCCGGGTCGGCAAGCTGTGAGCGGTTCGGGTCCATCAGTCCCATGGCGAACTTCACTCGAAGGATACGTTCCACGGCATCGTCAATGCGCTCCATCGGCACGCGCCCTTCCCGGACCAGTTCGGTGAGCAGGCGGATAAATTCCGCGTAATTGTCCGGCACCATCACCATGTCCATGCCGGCGTTGATGGTGGTTTCTATCTGTTGCTTGTAACTGCCGGGCAGTTCTTTTTGCGCCGCGTAATCCGAAATAAGAAATCCTTTGAAGCCCAGCTCCTTCTTCAGAATCTCTGTCAGCAGCACGTAGCTGGCGGAACACTTCACGCCGTTCCAGCTGCTGTAGGAGGGCATGATGGTGGCCACGCCGGCCCGCACCGCGGTGATGTAACCTTGCAGATGAATGCGCCGGAAGTCGGCGTCGCTCAGCCTGGTGTCGCCTTGGTCGAGCGGGTAGTGGAGCGAGCCCTTGTCTTTATGCACGCCGGTCCCGAAAGCCGTCCCGCCGTCACCCGCAAAATGCTTGGCACAGGCCGCGATGCCCAGCGGGTCGCCGAGCCCGGAACCCTGCATGCCGCGCACCGCCGCTTCGCCCAGCGCCTTCACCACGTCGGGCGATTCGCTGAAACCTTCGTAGGTGCGTCCCCAGCGCACATCCTGCGGAACGGTGACACAGGGCGCAAAGCCCCATTGGACGCCAATGGCGCGGACCTCGATGGCCGTGATGCGGCCCGCTTTTTCCACCAGTTCGGCGTTGCGGGTGCAGCCCAGCCCGATGTTGTGCGGGAACATGGTGGCTCCCATCACATTGCTGTTGCCATGCACGTCATCAATGCCGTAAAGAATGGGAATGCGCGGATTCGTCTTCACGGCGCGCGCCTGATAGCGATTGTAAAGCTCCCGCCAGGAATGGAAATCGTTTCCCGCCTTGGGATCGGAATCGCCGCCGCTCAGCAGCGATCCCAGGTGATACTTTTGGAGATCGTCCAGGTCACCGAGGTGCGTCTGGTCGGCCTGAGTCATCTGCCCGACTTTTTCGGCCAGTGTCAACCGGCTGAGCAATGTCCGGACCTGGCCGTCAAGAGAAGTCATCTGCGCCGTGCTGGCGCCCTGGGCCAGCGATCCGCGCGCGTAGAATGGTGCTCCCAGCGCTGCCATAGATCCTGCAAGAAACTTCCGGCGGGAAGTGGACATGATCAAAGTCCTTATCGAGCATGGATTCGGTTACGAGACGCGTTTTATCACGACCGGTACGGGCTGTCAACGGCACCTCCCATCCTTTGCGATGTTGAAACTTTGCCGATTAACGCAGTGCCACTCACCCTGCTTTGTCCCGCCGGCCTGATATAGTTAAAGAGTGTGCAAATCAGTCTGCGCGATGCGTGGGACGGTTCGCCTGAGTTCAAGTCATGATCCAACTTTCTACAGCCGGAAAGCAGTTTGGCGCCAAGGTCTTGTTTGAAGGCTTCGACTGGCTTCTGACGCCGGGCGACCGCATCGGTCTGGTGGGCGGAAACGGCACCGGCAAGACGACCTTGCTGAAGGTGCTGGCCGGACTTGAGACGCTTGACGATGGAAGCATCTCCACGGCCAAAGGCATCACCCGGGGATACCTTCCCCAGGACGGCCTGGCCTTCGCCGGCCGCAGCGTGCTTGAGGAGTGCCTCTCGGTTTTCGGGAACCTGCTCGAAATGGAGAAGGAAATCGAAACGCTCATGCACCGGATGGCGGAGCTTGACCCCGAGGGGGAAGAATACGATCAAGTGGCGGAACGCTACCACGCGCTGGAGACGGAGTTCCAGCATCGCGACGGCTATTCACTGGAAGCGCAAGTGGGCGCCGTGCTCAACGGCCTGGGATTCTCGCGCGAGGACCAGGCCCGTCCGACCACGGAATTCTCAGGCGGCTGGCAGATGCGCATTGCGCTGGCCAGGCTGCTGCTGACCAAACCCAATCTGCTGCTGCTGGACGAGCCCACCAATCACCTCGATCTGGAAGCGCGCAACTGGCTGGAACAGTATCTTGCAAGCTATCCCCACGCTTTTGTCCTGGTGTCGCACGACCGCTATTTTCTCGACGTGGCGGTGAACAAGATTGTTGAAATCTGGAACCGGCGCGCCTGGTTTTACACCGGCAACTACGACCGCTATCTCACCCAGAAAGAAGAGCGCAAAGCCCAGCTGGAATCGGCTTACAGACACCAGCAGGAACGCATCCACCATCTGGAAGTGTTCATCAACCGCTTCCGCTATCAGGCCACCAAGGCGCGGCAGGTGCAGAGCCGCATCAAAGAGCTGGAAAAGATCGAACGGATCGATCTGCCGCCCGAAGAAAAAACCATTCACTTCTCGTTTCCGCAGCCGCCGCCCAGCGGGCGCATGGTGGCGGAGTTCAAAGGCGTGGCCAAGAGCTATGGCGAAAAGCAGGTTTTCGCGGGCGTTGACTTTGTCATCAACCGCGGCGACCGCGTGGCCCTGGTGGGCGTGAACGGCGCCGGGAAATCGACATTGATCAAGCTGCTGGCCGGCGCGGAACCGGTGACGGCAGGCGACACCCGCCTGGGCCACAATGTGCAAGCGGACTACTTTGCCCAGGACCAGTACAAGGCGCTCGACCCGGAGGCCCGCCTCATTGATGACATCGGCACCGTGGCGCCGGCAGCGCTGAGCGGCCAGACGCAGCTGCGGTCGCTGCTGGGAAGTTTTCTGTTTTCCGACGACGAAGTGTTCAAGCGCATCAAGGTGCTTTCCGGCGGCGAGCGCAATCGCTACGCCCTGGCGCGCATGCTGCTGCGCCCCGCGAATTTCCTGCTGCTCGACGAGCCCACCAATCACCTGGACCTGCGCGCCAAAGACGTGCTGCTGGAAGCATTGCAAAAATACAACGGCACGGTGGTGTTTGTTTCGCACGACCGCTACTTTATTGACAGGCTGGCCACGCGTGTCTTGGAGATCGGCGGTGGAGAAATCCATGACTACCCGGGCAATTACGAGGATTATCTGTGGCAGAAAGAGGGGCGCGCCCCCCGCCTGGACGAGCCGGAACCTGAAGCGGCGACAGCCGCGCCCGTCAGCGGCAATGGCCACCTCGAAGAGCCCGACGCGCAAGCGAAGAAATTGAATCCGATTCTGCTTCGCCGCATGCAGGACCGCGGCGAAGAGCTTGAAGAGGAGATCGCGCGCGCGGAAGCTGAAATTGTTTCCTGCGAGCTGGAACTCGCCAATTTTAAGAACGCCGAGGAATCCATTCGCCTTTCCCGGCAGATCGACGAACTGCGCCACGGCATCAATGAGATGACGCGCGAGTGGGAGCAGATCGAGCTGGTTCTCGATCAATCCGACGGTCAGAGTTGAATTCGCAGAAAGGGTAAACTTCCTGGCGAGCTTGAAATGTTCGCCTCCGGCATTTTGGAAAGGCAGGGAAATAGATGAAGGTCACCATCAAAGTTGCCAGGCTGCAACCAAACGTCACACTGCCCCGGTACGCTCATACCGGACCTTTTGGCGATCTCGCCGCCGACCTGTACGCGGCCGAGACCGTCACTCTGGCCGCCGGGGAAACCCGGGCCGTCGCCACGGGTCTGGCCTTTGAGTTCCCTGCTGAATTCGGCGCGCTGGTCCAGGACCGCTCGGGTCTGGCGCTGAAAGGTATCACGACGCTGGCCGGCGTCATCGATCCCGGCTATCGCGGCGAACTCAAAGTGGTGCTCACCAACCTGGGCCACCGGCCGTTTGAAATCAACCCGGGCGACCGCATCGCCCAGCTCCGCATCGTTCGCCGGATTGAAGCCGAGTTCACCGAGGCCGAGTCACTCACTGAAACCCAGCGTAACGACCGCGGCTTCGGCAGCACCGGCAAGTAGGGCAACCGAGGAGCGCCGGCGACCGCGTGAGAGGGCAGGGGGGATTATTCCGTGGAAGGCTAGAATTTGGCGCGAGGTGGGTGAAGGTGTAAATTTTACCCGCTGTTTCAAAATGCGACATGTTTTTTAAAATCCAGAAAATCGAGATTTAAGAAATAAACTAAGTTATTATTTTTCAGCAGTTTACATTTTTACGAAAATTCTTGATGAAAATCCCATACGTCCCATTTTTGGCGTTTTTGGACCATAGTAGCCTAGTTTAGTGGTCATTTCAGGGGGCCGTATTCCTCCCCGGCGGGGCCTTGGAAGCGCGGGGCGGCCGGCCGGCTCCTGGATGCCATCATCGCCAGCCGCGGGCGTGCTCTCCGTGCTGCGGGGTCGGTCTCGAAAGGCCGGGGCACAAGGGCGACGTCCTGGCTACACCCGCGCGGAGGGCCACGGCCAGGGCCCGCTCCGTGCTGATGCCGCTGGCGTTCAGTGCTTCCATGTTCGCAACTCTGCGGTCTCGATTTGCCGTGCGGGGCCGGCAACCTGAACGGAGCCCCACGTTTCAAAGATTTCCACCCCGGCGCAGATTCCCCTGCCGCCCATGTTACGGGCCGACGGTCCCGGGCACAATTGTTCGATTGAGCGATTTTCGATTGGGGGATCGAGCCGTTGGGCGACAGGGCCATTTGGTAAACGAGTGATTGGGGGCAGCGGCGAGTTTACCTCGCCACGATTGGACCGGCATGGCGGATAAACCCGCCGCTACAGAAAGAACTCAACACCGGAAGACAGCGCCACCCGAGGAAATAAGGCCGCAGGCAGGTGGCATGTGGCAGGTAGCCGTAGCGTCGGGCTTCAGCCCGGCATGCTTGCTTTCTCTTGCCACGATGTCCCCACCGCCGGTTTTCAGTAGGGGAGGGCTTTGCCCTCCCGCCGCCCGACGGAAACAAAAGCCGCAGACTGGCAACAACGGCGATCGGCAGCACTAACAATTTTTCTACGAATGTTCTTCCAGGGTGAGCCGGCGTTGCAGTACCAAATGGAATTGACCTCGTCCCACTCGTGTTAATTTCACAAAGTCGCAGCGGGCCTCCAGGCGACGCCGCAAGAGGATCAAGCGCGCTTCCAGGTTGTCTTTGAAGTCGGGCAGCTTGAGGTCGCTATCCAGACGGATTTCCTTGTTCGTGAAGTCCACCCGACCGGTCTGGGCGTGGGTCTGAGCGAGCTTCCAGAAAATTCGACCGGCGACACCTTTGATGAGGTAGGCGTCGTCGATAAATATGCTGTCATCCGAGGCATAGTGCTTTACGACGGCGCTGGATTTCGAGCGCACGGCGGTGCGGCGGGGTGGTGCAGCAGTCGGCGCCGGGGTATTCGAGCGCGCAAGCATCGCCATGTTGGCCGCCAGTTGCCGGGCGGCGATCTGCATGACGCGTTCGTCGCGCGCCAAAAACCTGCCGGTGAGTGTGCTCTGTAAACAGAGCACCCCAAGAAGCTTGTTGTGAGCGAGGAGGGGCGCCACCAACTGGCTTTGAACGTTTGGCAGACCAGGCAGCGCGATCTCCTTTTCCAGCAGACTTTTCTTGCCCCGGCGCCGGACGGCGGATCGAACCGCCCGGGAAAAAATCACGTCTCTCGTCAGGCTGGTGGTTCGTACCACCGCGCGGCGTTCTGCGGCGACGCCGAGGATCCCTTCGCCGACCCACACTTCCGAACCCACGCCCGAATCCGCGAAGCCATGGCTGGCAAGCGTATACAGGCGTGTGCCATCCTCATCCAACGCCATCACGAAAGAATGATCAATGCCGAACAAGGTGGACAGGGCGTCGAGCGCTGTGTCCAGGAGCGAATCAAGATCGCCGCAGGCAGCGAGCCTCTCGCTGAAAGCTTCAAGTTCCGGCAAGGGATCGATTTTCTGGAAGCTTTCGGCAGGCGCCTGCGAATCGAATGGACGGCAATCCAGGACCCTGTAGATATCCACGCCACGAAGCTTGAAAAGCTTGCTCATTCCGGTTTGTGAAGCGACCGCGTCGAGACTTGATTTCATGCGATCAAATCTCGGGCCTTCCGTTTCCGTCCGCTCATAGCACAAACTCAGACGGTATTGGTATGCCGTTTCCGGTGATACCACCACCACTTGCACCTTCGGGTTCTCCATAACGTTTTTCCGGGTCTTGTTGAAAAACTGATAGGAGAGAGAGACATGTCAGGGTCGAGCAGGTGAACAATCGAGAGATATGTCAGGTTCGGTGTTCCATCTCGTGAGCAAGAACAAATCGTCGACGGAATGATTCCTTCAAAGCACGGGGCGATGTTTTCAAGCGGAACGGTCATAGGCGAGGGTTCGCTCATAAGTGCGATCCGGCATCCGGCCCGGGAGTCTGATCAAAGATCTGCTTGGGAACAAAGCGCAGTTTGACCAGAACCGGTGAAGTTTCAACTTCCCTCTTCCAGAAGATTTCGGACCGCTGGTGCGGGATTCCGATGCGCTTATTCAGGTCGGCCAAATGCTTCGCGATGCCTTTCCACCGCCGCCAGGTCAGCCGGCTCGGGTCTGCGGTCTCAATGCATTGTCCCTTCAGTTGAACCGTTTTGTAGCTGGTAGGAAGCGAGCAGCAGACCGTAATCTGCCCGTTACCCGCAAGATTGTCGAAGGTTTTGTGGCTCGTCGCGAGTGGAACGCAAAGGCTGAGGCTCTTGCGATCCCTAGAAACCAACAGGCCCCAGGCGCGGGTGATCTCCGGTACCAAGTCCGCATCGCGCGTGCCCACTACAGCCGAAACGCCGCTTTCCAGGAAAGCCTTTAGTCCAGCGCTAATGGGAACGGAACTCTTGGAGCGTTTCACGTCCTATTTGTACACCAAATCGGCCACGGCGGCGCGGCTTTCTCCTAAGAAAAATATAGCAATCTTTTAGGAACTATTTAGGAATGCGATCATTTGCGATCCGCTATGATCATTCCTGCAAGAGCAAAAACTTCTCAAATCGAAAGGGGCGCATCATGGCAACGCAAGTGGGAATCAACACGAAAGCCGAAGAAAGGATCGCAATGGCTCAAGGGCGGCAGGTCTCCGGAGGAATCTTCTGGGGAAGACTCAAGGGAAAAATCGCGTTGATTACAGGCGGAACGGCCGGTATCGGTTTTGCCACCGCGCAATTGTTTCAGAAAGAGGGTGCGCAGGTGATCGTCACCGGCCGCAATCCGAAAACGGTTGAAGCCGCCCAGAAGGCGCTGGGCCCCAGGGCGCTGGCGGTGGCGTCTGATGCGAGCAGTCTGGCCGACACAGACGCACTGATGAAGATGGTTTCGGAGAAATTCGGACGTCTCGACGTTCTCTTCGCCAACGCCGGGGTCACCCAATTCGCCCCTGTCGAGCAAGTTGACGAGAGGTTTTTCAACCGTCACTTCGACCTGAACGTCAAGGGTCTGTTTTTCACCATGAAAAAGTCTCTTGGGTTGTTGTCTGACGGCGGCGCCGTGCTGCTGAACGCATCGGTCGCTTCGCGCAAAGGCTTTGCCGGAGCGTCAATCTATTCGGCGACAAAGGCGGCCGTGCGTTCTTTTGGTCGAACTCTGGCAGCAGAACTTGCGCCTCGCCGCATCCGCGTCGTCACCATCAGTCCGGGTCCCGTGGCCACCGAGCTTTTCAGCAAGCTGGAGATGCCCCAAGAAGCCGCGGACGCGGTGGCGGCGGGCTGGGCGGCGGGTGTGGCACTTAAACGCATGGGCCGGCCCGAAGAGATCGCGAGGCTCGCGCTGTTCCTCGCTTCAGACGAAGCTTCATTCATTACCGGTACAGAGGTCTTTGCGGACGGTGGCCTCGCCGAACTCTGATCGCGCGTAACAGGAGAAATTTCGGGACCCTTTAGAAATCATGTAAGACCCCAGGCACTTGCGCTCCGGTATTGTCGGACCTGCAAGAGCAAAACCTTCTCAAATTGAAAGGAGACCATCATGGCAACACAAGTCGCAGTAAACACAAGAGTCGAAGAACTCATCCCGTTGAGTCGAGGACGGCAGTCCCTGGATCGGTCGGTCTGGTACAACGGTTCGCTGATGACCTTTCTGGCGACAGCCGAAGACACGCAGGGAACATTTGCATTGATTGAGGCCGTGAGCAAAAAGGGAATGCCCCGCCTCCGCATATCCATCATTGGGAAGAGGAAATCTTCTACGTGCTGGAAGGCGAGATGACCGTCTCGGTTGGCGACCGTACAATCAAGGCCACACCGGGGACCATGGTGGTCGTGCCGCGCCACACGGTGCATTCTTTCGTGGTCGAATCAGATCAGTTGCGCGTGCTCATTCTCTCCACTCCCGCCGGATTGGAAGGATGGTTCAAGGAATTCAGCGTCCCGGCGCAGGCCATGACGTTGCCGCCACCGGCGGAAATACCGCACAGCAAGATACAAGAAATGCTGGCCGCGGCACCGAAGTTCGGCATCGAGTTTGTCATGCCAAAGAAATAGGAAACGGCGTTGCCGATAAGGCGAGAGGTACAGGACACATCAAGCCATCGGTGTCTACGTCAATATTGCGGACGGGTCATCCGACCGGCTAGCTACACGGCAGCCATTACGAAGCAACCTTCACCCAAACGCCAGGGCTATTGCCGGTGCAGGGGGGCGGCGACCTTTTCTTCGCGTTTGCCGTCGAGGGCGTAGCGGGTGCGCAGGCCGGCGACGAGTTTGGTGATGCCGTCCTTGTAATCCTGCGGGAGCTAGGCCGAATGGCGGAAGAGCTTGCGGTAGCGCCGGACGAGTTGCGGGCGCTCCTTTTCGAGAAACGGCATGAACTGGGCCATGGCGCTGGGCATGAGGAAGAGCACGTTGCCGAAAAGAAACCGGGCGCCGTGTTCGGAGGCGGCGCGGGCCAGGCGGTCGAGCTGCGCGGGTGAATCGGTGAGGCCGGGCAGGATGGGCGCGGCGTTGACGCCCGTGCGGATGCCCGCCTGGTTGAGCGCGCGCACGGCTGCAAGGCGCTTTGCGGGCGGCGGCGCTTTCGGTTCCAGCAGGCGGGCCAGGCCGGCGTCAACCGTGGTGACGGTGATGTGCACGCTGAGGCGGTGGCGGGCGGCCAGCGGCGCCAGCAGGTCAAGATCGCGCAGAATCAGCGGGCCCTTGGTGGTGATGGAAAAATCCAGCCCCTCGAATTCGCCGAACACCCGGAGCATGCCGCGCGTGACCTGGAACTGCTTTTCCGCCGGCTGGTAAGGGTCGGTGGCCGTGCCGAGCGCGATGGGCAGGCCGCGGTCGCGGGCCCGGCGGAGTTCGGCGCGGAGCAGCGCGGGCGAGCCCAGCTTGGCGAAAATCTTGCGCTCAAATTCGCGGCCGTCGTGCAGCTCCATGAACTCGTGGGTGTAGCGCGCGTAACAATACTTGCAGCCGAATTCGCAGCCGCGATAGGGATTGAGCGTCCAGGCAAAGGGCAGCCGGCCGCTCGATTCACGGTTGAGCGCCGAGCGCGCAGGCAGAGCAAAGTATTCAACGCCTGTCCGCTCGCGCACCCGGGGACTTGATTGCGCCAGACGCGCAATGCCTACCAGCTTGGAAGACGGAGCGCAGAGTTGCAGGATGGCCGCGCATGGGCCGGCGGCCGTACAGGCTTCCGATGCGGGCGCTTCGTTTACCCGGCTGGCGGCGCTCCGCAGCCCTCGGCAGGCGGCGGCTGGAAGGTGACTACAGGGGTGGCGATAAGGTTTTGCATGGCCCCAACTCCTTAAGTGAAGCTGGGCCTATTTTCGCTTTTTATTCGCCTATTGTCAAGAGCCTTGAAAAATGGGCGCTGTGCCAATTTGAGTGTAGCGGCGGCTTTACGCCGCCATATGGCGAGGTGAACTCGCCGCTACGATTCGAAAACAGGACAGTACCCAAGAATGGGGTGAAGGAGATCAAGCTATCACGAAATATTATTTAATATCAATGAGTTAGATGTAATTTCGATAACAGCGGGTCAATCGGAACCGATCATTCGCCGGTAAACGTAGCGGACTTCCTGCTGGGCCTCTTTCAGCTTCTCGGCCAGGGTCGCGCCGGGCGGCACAAGGTCCCAATGGCGCGCCAGGTTTTCGACCGCCTCACGATGTCCAACGTGCGCCGGCAATCCTTCCGCCGCCTTGCCGGTGACCAGGCGGACGGCGTGGTCGACGCTGCGCAAGAAGGCCGCTCCCTTGCGAAGCGAGTCGGCGTCGGACTTGCTCAGCGCGCCGGCGGAACGCAGCGCCTCAATCTGGGCGGCCATGTTGGCTCCGGGCGGGGCCGGCACGCGATGCCGCAGGCGAAGGCAGGACACGGCAAAGTCCACGTCGTAATAGCCGCCGGCGGCCGTCTTGGTGTTGTCGTGCGGCACGTGTTTTTCCTTCTCCAGGCGGTGCCGCATGGTCTGCAGCTCGCCCTCAAGGTCAGGATAGTTCTGGAAGCGGTCCAGCACTTCCGTCACCACGTCGCCGGCCAGCTTGCGGGCCAGTTCCTCGTTGCCTGCCAGGGGACAGGCCTTCAGGTAGGTGAGCGCTTCCCACACCTGGGCGGATTCCCTGATGTAGCTCAGCAGTGAAGTGTGAGTCGGCACCAGCTCGCCTTCCTGCCCGCGGGGCCGCAGGCGCGTGTCCACCACAAACAGCGTGCCGTCGCGCGTGTAGCTGGAGAGCACTTCGATCGTCTTCTCAGCAAGGTGCATCCAGTGGGCGATCTCTTCCCGCGGCGTATCCGCCGGGGCAACGAACATCAGGTCGGCGTCCGAGGCCAGGTCGAACTCGCTCAATCCCAGGCGGCCGAGGCCGAGGATCACAAACGGCGCCTGTCTCATGCTGAGGGATTCGGCCTGCGGCGCCACTTCCAACGCCTGTTGCCCGATCGAGAGCGCGCTGGCCACCGATCGGCCCGCCAGCTCGCTCCATCGTTCGAGACGAGAGTAGATGTCGTCCAGTCTCGTCAGGTCGGCGGCGCCCAGTTCCAGCACCGTGGCCCGGAAGTTCCGCCGCAGCAGGGCCATCTTTTCCCGAACGTCGAACACTCCTTCTGTTACCCAGGCGAAAGGCTCCAGGGTCATCGCTCTTTGCAGTCCCATGTCCATTTCCGGCTGATCTTCGGGCGCCGGGTGGGAGGCTTCGCGGCAGTCCAGGGCGGCAATATCTTCCGGATGATGGACCAGCAGTCCGGTCAGGTAGTCGCTTGAGGCCCCCACCTTGATGGCCTGCTCCACGCATGCGGGCTGCTGGCGCGCGTACGCGAATCCCTCCGGGTGGGCCAGCAGCGCACCGAACAGCCGCGCCACGTTCTTGCGTGTACGGTCCTGCAGCCTGGCTTCCCTCACCAGCGCGGAAAGTTCAGGGGCCTGGGCGTCCAGGTATTCCAGCAATGATTTATAGGAGTGCGGAGCGTGGTTACCGAGAGGCGCGATCAGGGGTTTCAGCGCATAGACGGTTCCCGGAACCGGGCTGGTATCCGTCCGCAAAATGCGCTGGTGGATCTCATTGACGGTGGCAAAGGCATCCTGGATTTTTCGCAGCAGTTTCTTTCCCGGCGACCTGCTGCTTTCGATTCCCGTGCGCCGGGCCAGGCGGTCCAGCGCGTCGTCGTCAGTGGGCAGACGGTGGGTCTGGAGCCCCAGCTCAAACTGCACGCGGTGCTCCACGTTTCTCAGAAACTCGTAGGCGCTCACCAGGGCCGCGTAATCGCGGTCATTGATCCATCCCTTGTCATTCAGCTTGCGCAGCGCCAGCAGGGTTCCGCCGGACCGGACCCAGCGGTCTTCGCCTCCGTGCAGCCGCTGCAGGCACTGGGTGAGGAATTCAATGTCGCGAATGCCGCCCTCGTGCAGCTTGACGTCGATGGCGTTGCTGCGGCTGTGGTCCAGCTTTTTTGATATTCTTTCGCGCGACCGCAGCACCGCTTCCACGGCGGCAAAGTCGGCGGGCGAGCCGTAGATGTGCGCTTCCACCCCCCGCAGAAACTCGCGCGCCACGCGGGGCTGCCCCACGGAGTGCCGGGCCTTGATCAGCATCTGCAGTTCCCACTCGCGCGCCCGCCGGGCGTAATACTCCAGCGCCGACTTCAGGCTGATGGCCAGGTCGCCCATTTCGCCTTCCGGGCGCAGGCGCAGGTCCACTCGAAACACCTGGCCCTGGGGCGTGGACTGCGTGATGGTGCGGGTGATGGCGTGGGCCAGGCGCACAAAATATTCCTTGTTGCTGATGATGGAATCCGGCTCGCTGCCGCCCGCGGTTTCTCCGTCCTTTTCATAAAGGAACAGCAGGTCGATGTCGGAACTGTAGTTGAGTTCGTTGCCGCCCAGTTTTCCCAGCGAAATGATGCTGAAACCGCTGCGAACAATGCGGCCCTGCGCATCGCGATACTGCGGCTGGCCGTAGCGCTTTTCCAGTTCCTGATCGCAGAAGATCAGCGCATTCCACAGCATCACGTCGGCCAGCATGGAAAGTTCCAGCGTGATCTCGCCCAGCGTGGAAAGTCCCAGCACGTCTTTCAGCACGATGCGCAGATAGTTGCGCCGCTTGAAGCGCGCCAGCTGCGCGGAAAGCCAGGGGTCCGGATGCGTGGTGGAAAACCGCGCGTAGTCCTGCATCAGCTCTTCCCGTGATTTCAGCTTGCTGAATTTGCGGTCGCGGGCAAACTGCGCCGGAAGAGAAGGGTCGGCGAAAAAGCTTTCCGCCAGAAAGATGCTGTGGCCGAAAATAGCCACCAGGTAAGTCAGCGCGGTGGGATAGCGAGCCAGGTCTGCCAGCACATCGTCCGGGGCGCCCGTCACGTAACGCTCCAGCAGGTTCAGCGCGCCGTCGGGATCGGGTGAATGCGCCAGCAGCGATGCAACAGGGTCCGCCAGCTCCGGCGCCAGCCGCGCCGCCAGGCGCTCCACGTTGCTCTCTGCTTTCGACAGATCCTGAAAAGTTACCCAGTGAACTCCGGACGCATGACCTGTGATTATACCAGCCCGCCTCGGGTTTTTCTGGGCGCCGTCCGAGCTTTGGGAGCTTCCTGCCGGCTGCTGGTCCGGGAGTGCCTCGTGGTAGGATGACATGGGAAACGCCATGCCTCCTGACGACGAACCCGTTCGCATTCCCATCACAGACGTTTTTGATCTGCACTCGGTGCAGCCGCGGGAAGTGGAAGCTGTGGTCGAGGCCTATCTGGAAGAAGCCCGAAGCCTGGGGCTGAAGAACCTGCGCATCATTCACGGGCGCGGCATCGGGGTGCAGCGGCGGATGGTTCGCGCCGTGCTTTCGCGCACGCCGTTCGTTGAGTCTTTCGGGGATGCTCCCGAGCAGGCGGGCGGCTGGGGCGCCACCCTCGTCACCCTGCGATAAGTGGGGCGCGTTGGCGCCGGCCGCGACGCTCCTTCGGTCGTCATTCCGAGCGTAGCGAGGAATCTGCTGTTGCCGCTCAGGATGACATTTTCGGAAGGTTTTATGACCGAAGGCTCAGATAAACAAACTGGTGCGCGACTTCAGCGAGTCGGCAAGGAAGCTTGCGACGCCGCCGTGTTCAAGTCCTTCGGCGAGTTCAGAATCCTTGATGCCCATCACGTCGCGCGACATTTCGCAGGCGATGGTTCGCACGCCCAGCTCGCGGGCCAGGGCGATCATGTCTTCCAGCGAGCTGACGTTCTTCTCTTTCATCATCGAGCGGAGCATTTTGGCGCCCACGCCAAAGTAATTCATTTTGGAAACCGGAAGATCAAGGCTCGAGGCCGGTGACATCATGGTCATGGCTTTCTGGAAGAACGTTTTGCCGGAAAATTCCGAACCTTTCTTCAGCGCGCTGAGACCCCAGAAGGTGAAGAACATGCTGACTTCCTGGCCCAGAGTTGCGGCTCCTGTGGCGATGATGAAAGCTGCCAGCACGCGGTCCAGGTCGCCCGAAAAAACGACAATCGCCACGCGGTTTTCCGGCGCGCGTTCTTCCAGGTCCGCCAGGCGCCGGGTGAGTTCCTGCACCTTTTGTTCCAGTGCCTCGACGCGGGATTTGTCCTGGCCCGCCTGCGTATCAAAGCTGGTTCCCATGGGCGCACCTCCTCAAGCGATTCGCTTGACGTAATGGACGTAGACGTTTGCGCCGTCCACGGATTCTTCTTCCTGGCCCAGCAGTTCCACGTTTTTCGCGATTTTGGCCCAGCCCTGGAAATCCGCAACCGAACCGCGGTCTGTGGCCAGCACCTTCAGCACCTGGCCGGGCTCCATTTTTCCGGCTTCTTTACGAGCGTTGACCAGGGGCATGGGGCAGTTCATGCCGCGCGCATCTAACAGCCTGTCGAATGCCTGACTCATTGGCTTTCTCCCTTGCAATTTCCGGATGCTGCGAGCCCGCAGACGTTTTTGCCCAGTTCCAGCTCCGAGGCCTTGTCTTCCGAGGGCGCCAGCAATCCGGCGTTCACCCGTTTGATGTCAACATATTCTGCAAGGAATGGAGGAAGGTTGGCCATCAGGTAGCGGACAAAGCCCTGCTCGCTTTCCTGCGCCAGCCTCTGCAGGCCGGGGTTGCTTTGTTTCAACTCGTCGAGCGTTGCGGCGAACAGCCCGGCGTCGTTCTGTTCCTTGAGGCTGCTGAAGTGCCCCGGCAGCACGGTCATTTTTCCCGGCAGCGCCGCCAGCTTGCGCAGCGACCGGTAGTGCAGCGGCGCCCAGGTCTCGGCTTTGCCGCCCAGGTCCGGCCGCGCAATGGAACCGATGCAGATGCTGTCTCCGGTAAAAAGGTAGCGGTCATCAATCCGCAAGGCTACCAGCCCCAGCGTGTGCCCGGGAATGTGCACAGCCTCCAGTTGCACCTGTCCCACCTTGAAAATCTGTCCGTCGCGGATGGCGTTGTAGGGAATGGTGGCCGGAAGAACGTCCATGGGATGGATGGCGTCGTAGGGGTGCAGGTGGTAGGGAGCGCCGCTTTCGGCAGCCAGGGCCGTGCCTCCGCTGATGTGGTCCGCGTGGCCGTGCGTGTCCATCACGGCTTCAATCTTGAAACCTTTTTTTTGCGCCGGATCCTGGTAAGGATGGAGGTGCCGCAGGGGATCGATCACCAGCGCCTTGCCATCGCTGGCCACCACGTAGCTGAGGCAGCCGCGCGCCGGGCGCCACACCTGGTAGATGGCCAGCTCCGGCGTTTCCACCACGATGCCCGTGGAATAATATTCGCCCCAGGCCTTCATGCCGCCCTGCAGGTGTGCGGTTGTGTAGCCCAGGCGCTCCAGCGCCTGCCGGACGTATTCGGAAGTGTCTCCCTTGGCGCAAACGCTCAGCACCGGCAGGTCGCGCGGAATCTGGCCGTCGAGGTGCTGCTCCACGCAGGCCGCCACGGAATCCACCATCTCGTCCTGGCCGCCCATTTCCAGCATTTCAAAGTATGGAATGTTCAGGGCCGGCAGCGGCTCGCGTCCTTCCAGTTGGAACCGCTCAAACTCGTCCCGGTTGCGCACGTCGAGCACAAAGAATTTTTCGCGGCGCTCCAGCGACGCAAGCAGGTCCTCTGCTGCCCAGACCGGCTCAATCTGTTTTGTCATGGTATGCCCTACCCGCCGGCAAGGAGTATAGCAGAGTCGAGATTGCCCAGACAGGAATTTGAAAGATTTTTGGAGCGGCTCAGGGCGCCTATAAACCCGGTTGACACCGCGGGCTCTTTATGTACCGTGAGCCGGCCTGTCTGCCGTTCATCACCGTCGGCTTTCAGGATTTGCGCCCGCCGCGCGGGCGAGGTTTGCGATGGCCTGGGGTACGATCGCGAAGGTCGCCGTGCAGGCACGCCACTCAGGATACCATCTACGCTGATGTCCTCATCGATATCCGGCCAGCGGATGCCCTGGCCGTTGCCGATCGTCTCCCAGTTTGCTCTCTGCTCCGGTGTGGCGTCCTTCAGCCGCCAGGACCATTCCAGCGGCACGCTGACGATCCGCCCGTCGGCGAGGCGTGCGACGATAGCCTCATCCGTTACAGTGACGGATGAAATCCGCGCTTCAGTCAGGGTTGCAATGTTCATGCCATGCTTTCTTAATTTCAGTCAGGTTCGACTCAATGAGTTTCTGAATACGATTTAGCTCACGGTCCGGAAACCCATAGTTCCGGGCCAGTTCAACTGGCTCCAACCAGAACTTACATAACATTTTCTCACGTTGCACGTGAACATGCACGGGCTCATTACAGTCGAAGCTGTAAAAGAAAAACCTGTACGGGCCGGGAAGGTCCTTGATTGTGGGCATCGCCCGAGAGTATACAACAACAGACTGGGCACGGTCGCGTATACACTTGATGCTACAGGCTCGGCGGTTCTTGTCCGCGATTGAACGTTGCCCGCTTGCCTGTGCCCATCACCGCTGGCTTTGGAACTTGGAGAGCAGCCGCAGGATTTCGAGATACAGCCACACCAGGGTGATCATCAGCGCGAAGGCGCCGAACCATTCCATGAACTTGGGAGCGCCGGCCGCCGCGCCGCGCTCGATGGCGTCAAAATCGAGCACCAGGTTCAGCGAGGCGATGCCCACCACCACCAGCGAGAACCCGATCCCGATGATGCCGTTACCAAAAATCCCCGGAACCTGTACGCCGAAAAAGCCCAGCACAAATGAAGCCACATAAACCAGCACAACCCCGCCCGTGGCGGCAATCACGCCCGTCTTGAATTTCTCCGTGGCGCGGATGAGCCCGGTCTTGTAAGCCAGCAGCATGCAGGCCAGCACGCCGAACGTGCAGCCCACAGCCTGCATCACGATGCCGTGATAGAGGGCCTCGAACATGGCGGAGACGCCGCCCAGCACCAGCCCTTCCAGCAGCGCGTAGACGGGAGCGGTGAGGGGCGCCCAGGTCTGCTTGAAGACCGTCACCAGCGCCACAATCAGTCCGCCGATCGCTCCCACCATCACGTAAGGGCCGACGGTGGCGGAATCGCCCGAGGTGTAAGACATCTGCCACACCCAGGCCGCCGAAGCAAAGGCCAGCAGCAGCAGGACGCCCGTCTTGTTCACGGTTCCCTGGATGGTCATGCTCTCGCCCAGCTCCATGGGCCGGGCGTATCCGCTGAACGTGCGCGATTTCAGTACCGGATTTCTGGTTTCCATGCTGAATTTCCCCCTTTTCAGGCTGCATTTTCAGCTTAGCATGCGGCCGGAGAAAAAAGTAAGCCGGCGGCCGGGGCCTGGTACATGACGGGGAGCAAAACCGGGCGGAGAGGTGGGCGGCTTTGCGCGGCAGGGGGCGCGGCAAGTTCAAGACTTTACACTTTACAAACATCGGGGGCCGACCCGTGATAAGATGCGGTGAAATGGAGGTGAGGTATGTCTAACTTCTCCCGACGGGATTTTCTGAAATCCGGACTGGCCGCTACGGCCCTGGTGGGCGCCGGAAGCCTGGGGCTGAAGGCGGCAAAGCAAACGGCGACGGACATGGTGACGCTGGGCAAGTCCGGCCTGAAGGTGACGCGCCTTGCTTTTGGCACCGGCACCTTCGGCGGGCGGGTGCAGCGCAACCTGGGGCAGGAGGAATTTACCAGGCAGGTCCGCTACGCCTACGACCGCGGCATCCGCTTCTTTGAAACGGCCGAATCTTACGACGACATGCACCGGATGCTCGGCATCGCGCTCAAGGGCATTCCGCGCGACAGCTATCAGTTGATGACCAAGGTCACCACCAGCCAGGGCGTCGACCCGATGAAGAAGATCGACGAGCTGCGCAAGCTGGCCAACACCGACCATTTCGATATCTGCCTGCTCCACTACCAGCACTATGCCGACTGGCCCACGGACAGCCTGCGCTGGCAGGACGGCATTTCCGAAGCGCAGCATCGGGAAATTGTGCGGGTGCGCGGCGCGTCGGTCCACGGCCTGCCGGCCTTGCGCCAGGTTCCGGAAGAAAAGTGGCTCCAGGTGGGAATGATCCGCATGAACCACAAGGGCGTGCGCATGGACGCTGAAGATTACAACACGCGGGGCTTGGGCAACGTGCCGGTGGTGGTCAGGAACGTGGAAGAGGCGCGCAAACAAAGGGCTGGGCATCATCAGCATGAAGCTGGCGGGCGAGGGCCAGTTCACCCAGCGTGAGGACCGCCAGAAAGCCATGAGGTTCGCCTTCCGCCACGCCCGCGTCGATGCCGTCACCGTCGGCTTTAAGACCACGGCAGAGATCGACGAAGCCATCGAAAACGTGAACATGGCGCTGGCATAACGACAATCATGCGAGGCCGCACGCCTCTGCTGCGCCGGTGGCGCAGACACGCCCTTTGTCGTGCCTGCGATCCCGAGCAGCGGGACGTTTCTGTTTAGCTTCACGGAATCCGACCCAATTCGGTAGCTGATCACTTATGGCTGGCCGCTGTTCTTGCGTCATTCACTCCACTCAGCTTCGCTGATCGCAGAGACAGAAACCGGGGTGGCGCATACGTCGCGTCCTTTGCGATGTATGCGACCCAACTCCCCCCAGCTAACAGCGGGCAATTCTTGCGGAACGGGCAGTGTGCCAGTGAATGTTTCTGCCGAGGCATCGCCGCTTTCTACATCAATGAAATGCCGCATACATTCCAAACCCGGGAACGTATGCGCCACCCGCGGAGGTACGACGGCGGGTGAGGGGAATTGTCAGGCCGACGTAGCTTTAGCTACGTCATTACGGCGTCGCTTGCCGTCATTCCGAGCGAAGCGAGGAATCTGCTTTTTCCGGGAGGCGCACACGGCGCGCTTTTTGTGGGCGGCCCTTGTCTTGATCCGGCCCACAAAACCGCGGACCCCAAAAACGGGGGACCGCGCTACCAGCTTTAGCTCCGACATTTGTAACGACCCTCCAACCAGGGCGCTTCAGCCCCTGAAGCGACGCGGGCCGTTTTTGCTTGACAATGCGTGGCCTAGTATGGTAGTCTTCCAAGGTGTGGCGGGGGCGCAGCGGCAACTTGAATAAGTAGTCCGGGCAAGACTTTTAATATCGCCGCAAGTTATTGAAAAAGCTTGACCATGGTTTTGGAACTAAAATTGTGGGACAAAAAACATGTTATTTTAAAAAACGAACCCGAGAAGCTATTGATAATAAACGATCGGCGTAAAAAACGAACCCAAACGAACCCAAAAACGAAGCCGGGAAGTTATTGAAAATGCGTTCCAGTTGAAAAAACAAACCCAAAACAAACCCAAAACGAACCGGAGCCCCGCCGAAGCCTTTCCTCCCCCCCCAGCTAGCCTTTTTGTGACCTGTTAAGCCAGCCGGAAGTCACATTTCCGAAGTCTAAAGCGCCCACTACGGCCGAAGCTTTCCGGGCGTCCTGAACAATCTGCTTCTGAACTCTAAATGCGGACGGTCTTCAGGTAATGAAGGTCTTTGACAATCTGGTCGTGGGCCTGGTCGCTTTCGTCTTCCACGTAGAAGCGCTTGACGCCCACGCGCTCGGCCTCGCGCAGGATGGCGGGCAGGTCCATGCGGCCGGTGCCCAGCGCCACGTCCCAACTGACCGGTTCATCGCCCGTGTAGTTGTGGGTGGGCGGGCCCTTCTTCATGTCTTTCAGGTGCATCAGCCGAAAGCGGTTTGGATACTTCTTGAGATAAGCAACGGGGTCATGGCCGGGATCGACCACCCAGAAGATGTCCATCTCAAAACTGACGTCTTCGGGATGGGTTTCCTTCACCAGCATGTCAAACAGCGGCTGTCCCTGGTAGGGTTGGAACTCGTAGCCGTGGGTGTGGTGGGCGAAGTGCAGTCCTTCGGAGCGGAGCTTTTTGCCCCACTCGTTGTAAAGTCGGGCGGTTTCGCGGCACAGCTCAACGGTAAAAGGCCCCTGGTGCGGAATCCACGAGTTCACCACGTTGGTGGCGCCCAGCGCGTGGGCGTTCTGCGGCGATGGTGCGGAGTTCGGTTGTGAACTGGTCATATTCGGCCATCATGCTGGTGCAGGGCAGGCCCAACTCATCCAGCAGCCGGCGGTACTCCTGCGCGCTCAGCCCGTAAAGCGAAGGCGCCTCCATCTCGGTATAGCCAACCTTTTTGGCATAGGCCATGGCCGCCTTCACGCTGTCCGAGTTGCCGGTCTTGATCTGGTGGCGAAGGCTGTAGAGTTCGAGGCCGTAGGGCCCGGGAAAGGGACGTCCCTGCTGCGCGGCGATGCTTTCCGTCACGGGAGCCACGGCTCCCGCCAGCCCCGCTCCAATCACACCCAGAAACTGCCGGCGCGATTTCATATCCGTGTCCTCCCTTTGTCAACTGGCTATCTGAGAATCGTGACGCACCACATCAACGGCCGCTTGAAAAGAAGCAACATTATACGCCCCGGAACGCAAGGGATTGCCACGGATTTTCACTTGTCCGGAATGAATTCAGCCACGAGGCAGGGCGGTGTCACCGTCTCGCTTTGTAGCGGCGAGTTTATCTCGCCACATGGCGCCCATCAGTCTACTGGCGCGAAAATCAGGACACAACCGTGGCAGAGGCGAAACTCCCTAGCGGTAGCTCATTGCACGCGGTCCGCCGAGCACGCGCGCAGGAAGCATGATGATGGCCATCAGCAGCGCGAAGACTCCGCCCACCGCGATGCCCAGAATCCGGAAGGGCAGCAGTATCAGCCAGACGAACGGATAAAGCACCAGCGCCAGCAAAGCCAGCGGCCAGCAAATGACCAGCAGAATACACCACAGCAGAAATTTGACCATGGAGTAGAGCTCCTCTGTCTCTATGCTCATTATTACGCAGAAACGCCGGGAAAGTTCCCCCAGGTTCGGGCCTTGGGGGAACTTTCAACCGGGCCGTGGAAGGTGTCTGCCGCAAGCTTGCGGAACCTGCGCTCAGGGCAGGTTGAGCTTCCGCACCACAAAGGCCGGGAAGACGTAGGCCGGGGCGGTCCAGGGGAGACCGTTCAACGAGCCGGAGGCGGTCGCGTAGAGCAGGAACCCGCGGTTCAGATAGACCGAGGTGTTGTCCAGGCTGTTCAGGTCCGTCAGGCCGTTGAAGAAGGTGCTGTAAAAGGTCACAAGATTGACGGTCTGGTTCTGGAACAGGGGATTGCAGGGCGCCAGATAATAACCTCCGGTCTTGCCGTCGGAACCGACCACCGGGCTGGGGCTGGCCAGCGCGTTGCCCAGCACCGGCTGCGGCCGCAGGACAATCAGGTTGCCCGTAACGGTGGGCGTGCTGCCGCCGGTGAAAGGGCCGTGCACCACTACGTGCTGGCCGCGAGCAATGGCCGAGGCGTTAAAGAGGAAGGCGCTGAGGTCGGCGCCAAAGGTTGCGATTCTGAACCCGGCGGATGGGGAGAGATTCACGGTCACCTTGGAGCGCAAGGGCACCGTTGCGCTCACATCGGGATGCTCGGCGCGCACGAACAGGGTGAGCTGGGTCGCTTTGCCGGTGCTGTCGGTGGTGACGGAGAGAACAGGGCCGACAAAAGCGGCCCTGGTGGCGTCTGTCTCGGCTTCAGACTCCACGTGTCTGGCCACGATGTTGCCGTCCGGGTCGACTTTGGCGTCCACTTCAACAAACATGCCCTGGGTCAGGCCGCTCAGGTCGGAGACGCCCTCAAACTTCGTGTTGTTGGCCACGTTTATCTGGAACGTCCGCTTGTTCCTGACCCGCAGGGTGAAGCTGCCGGTAAAGCTGGAATTGCTGCTGGTGTTGGTGACCGTTTCGACAATGCCGTCGACATCGTCGAGTTCTCCCAGGCCGCTGGCCGTGGTGATCACCGCGGGAATCACGCGAATGGAGGGATCCACCTGGCCGGTGATCTGGCCGGTGTTGGGGTCCGTCTGAATCGACTGGAACAGCCGGAAGTCGAGCGTCAGCCCGCTGGAGCCGTTGGCGGTCACATGCAACGCGGGAACAATGTTGGCGGTCACGGTTGTCTGGGTGAGCGTGGCGCTGATTTCTGTGGGCGCCGGCGGGGTTCCGTCGAAAACCGTCAGCGAGGGATTCGGCATGAAGGTGAAGGTGACTTGAGAATAAGTTCCCGCGGGCACGCTGCCCATGTTCAGGAGCGTGTTGAAACCCATCAGCGAGGCAAAATCAACCGTGACGGGATTTGATGAGTCCATCACGGAAACGGGCGTGCCGCCGCCCTGTGGGGTCAGCGTGGCGCTGGTGATGGTGACGTCGAAAGAGGCCACGCCGCAAACCGGAGCGTCTGTTCCCATCAGCGCCAGTTGGCCGGAGCCGGCAGGAGTGGTTCCCATCTGGCGGGTGGATGAGCCTCCACAACTGAGAACGGCAAGCGCGGCAACAATGACAATGGTGAAACCCATCAGGTGCTTTCGCATGAATAAATCCTCCTGGATTGCTGTTGGACCCCCTTCGCGCAAGGCACGACAGACTTTTATCGGCTGTTTGCGCGAAAACCAACCCCCCCTCAGGCCATCCGGCCCGGAAACCCTGAGCTTTGCGGCAATCAATAAACCTTTTGCGATGCCTGTAAAGGAACGCACAATTTCTGGAGATATCCGTGGGCGATCGGCATGCTTCCGCCACCGCGAGGGTCCAGGCCCGCGGGTGAAAGCTCAGCAGCCGCCGCTTCCGGAATCCATTCCTTTGAACCCGCAACCCTGGAAAAAGTTGCGCGATCTATTCGAGGGTCCATGAAAAAAGCAGGACAAGTTGCCGCAAACCTGATGTGCAGAGGTCCCCGATCAATATTTAAACCAGGAGCATTTTGTCAATGATGCTGCTCTTTTGCCTTGGCCACATCCGGCTCCGGCACGGATGATGATCAAGCTCTCTCAGGACTGACATTGTTGTGGCGAAAACGGTTGGCGCAGATGGGTGGAATGTTCAGTCTGGGGCGGCTTCAGGCCCTCTTGAGGAACGAGCGGACCTGTGCAAGGGTGGGCATGGAAGGCTGTGCTCCCTTCTGCTTCACAGAAAGCGCCGCCACGGCGGAGGCAAATCGCGTGGCTTCACCGACACCCTTGCCCTGTAAAAGGGCGACGGCCAGCCCGCCGTTAAATGCGTCACCCGCTGCTGTGGAATCCACCGCACGGACTTTGAAGGGAGGTACAAATTCCCCGCCACTATCCTGCCCGGAGAAATAGCATCCCTGCCTGCCCATTTTCAGGATGACGTTCCGTGGGCCCTTGGCAAGAAGTTGTTCAGCAACAACCTGGGCGTTGGCACGGTCAATCACCATTCCATCCTTTCTGCACAGGGAGCCGGCTTCGGTTTCGTTGGGGGTCAGGAAGGCAATGCCCTTGAAAAGTTGCGGGCGCAGCAATTGGGCCGGAGCGGGATCCAGCATCAGGGGAACCTGGAACTTCTTTGCAAGCCTGGAAAGATACTCGACGGTTTCAATCGGAATTTCGAGTTGTGTCAGGATCATACCCGCCGACCGCAGCAGAGGAGCTGCCTGGTCCAGGTCCGATGGAAGCAGCCGGCCATTTGCGCCGGGAATAACAACAATACTATTCTGGCCTTGCTGATCAGCGGTAATCATGGCCACGCCGGAGGACACACGCTTTGCAATGCCGACATGTTCGATCGACACCCCCGCTGTCTTCAGCGCCATGCGTAAGCGCGTTCCGAACTCGTCGTCTCCAACTTT
The DNA here is from genome assembly GCA_963783155.1 of uncultured Acidobacteriota bacterium. Lineage (GTDB taxonomy): Bacteria > Acidobacteriota > Terriglobia > UBA7540 > UBA7540 > SCRD01. The sequence continues at coordinate 109,366 of CAWANC010000008.1, forward strand.
CGCAACCATGGCTACCGGATATCCCAGCCGGGCTACAGCAACCGCCTGATTGGCTCCCTTGCCACCTTCGAATATCTGGAAGTTGGTGCCACTAACAGTTTCACCCGGCAAAGGCAACTGATGGCAGCCGCAAACCAGGTCGAGATTTACGCTGCCAACAACAACAATAGGTTTCGTGCCCATGAATATCTTTCCTGATGCTTTCCGCCGGAGCTTATTCGTTCAGCATGTCTTTGTAAAAGAACTCGTACGGGAAATTCTTGAGCTTACCGTCATTTGATAACCGGGGCCAGTGCAACGCAGGCCAACCCTTGCAGAGCCTTTGTGTGTTGGCCCCGCTTTCCCAACAAACCATCGTCAGGATGATCAGAAAGAGAGCAACAGCGTACGTCTCGGGAATGAACATGATATTGACCGCTCTCCAGGCTCTTCTCCAGCCTTTTGTTTCCCGAAACTTAACTTGCCGGAACCTATTTCGCATCCTTGGCGCAACGGAATCCGAGGGTGCCGGCGCGATCGAGGCTGGGAGCCATCAGCAGATATTTGCCATGCTCATCCAGCCGGTAAGCCTGCGGGAAATACCAGCGGCTGCCCTGCGGCTGATAATAGCTGCCGCCGCGCAGGATGGCTGCCCGCGTGTGCGGATCCTCAAACTCATCGGTCCATTGCCAGACGTTTCCGACCATGTCCATCACGCCGAACGGACTGGCTCCTGCGGGCTGGGCGTTCACATTGTCGGGACCGCGCAACGTGCGACCCTTGTCCGGAGCGGGGACTGCCGCGGAGTTCCATTCGTTTCCCCAGGGATAGAGACGGCCGTCGGAGCCTTGCGCCGCATATTGCCATTCCCACTCGTGGGGCAAACGCTTGCCCGCCCACTTGGCATATGCCCGGGCATCTTCCAACGAAACCCAGGTGACCGGCTTGTTGCCCCAGCCTTCGGGATACGTTCCGTTCTTCCAGTCTTCCAGGAAATGATGATCGTCGGCAGGACGATAGTGCGTGGCGTCGAGAAACTTCTTGAACTCGGCGTTGGTCACGGGGTATTTGTCGATGTCAAACGGCTTCACTTCCATTTCATGGTTGTGCTGGCGGTGCGGCGAATCCTCCCACGCGTACTGCACATCCACTCCCACGTCGTTGCCGCCTTCCACCATGATTCCGGAAACACGAAAATCAAACTTCCCGCCCGGAATGTGAATCATACCCGGCGGCGCGCTGGCCGCGGGCTGGGTGGCCGCAATGGGGACGATGTGCTGCGGAAGAAAATGCCACGCGTTCGAGTAACTCGAAAGCGGCCGCTGTGCCAACTGGTGCATGGTGTTCAGCAACTGCGACTCGCTTGCCGTCGGGGCCCTGGTTGCCAGGATGGCCCCGTAGCCTTGCGCTTCCATCGAAAAGCTCAAAGTCGCCGTCGAGCCGTTAATATCCGGCTTCAGCTCGACGCCGTTCCAAAAGTCGTAGTAGTGCATCCCGGGTTGGTAAGCCACTTCGATTTCGCGACCTGTAAGGGCAAACTCGTTGCGGTTGACGATGGTCCAAAGCGTTTCAGTCTTTCCCGGCCACTTGCTGGCGAAGGCGCCGTACTGCATCATGGGCACGAAAGGCGTCCAATCGGGGCTGACCAGCAATTGCCAGAAGGGCCGCTCAAGGGTGGCAATGCGGCGCAAAGCTTCCGCGTCGCGGTCATCAATCTGGTTCCAGATGCCCCAGATGTTCTCCCAGCTTTCATAGCCGACGCCATTGAAGAAAGCGTACTGAAGATCATCCACTTTGTTCCGCGCCCAGCGGTTGCAGACGTTCACCATGTAGCGCGATTCGAGCCACTTGGTCTTGCTGATCATGGGCTCGAACGGATACTTCCAATACCCCCAGCCGAAGTTGTTCCAGGCGATGGCAGCATCGTTGTCGCCGGAGTTACCATTCTCGGCTTCAAAGACGATGGGGTGACCGGTTTTGTCCGAGGCGAGGCGGAACGCGAGAGGTACTGCAGCCATCGTGTCGCCATTGAATCCATCGGCCCCGATCTCCGCCATGAATTTTGCCAGCGTGTCCCAATCAGGCGCCCCCTCATCCCGCGTCCCCTGGTCCCAGGGATTGTAAGGGAACAGCACGCGCACGCCGTGCTGATGGAACGACTCAACCATGGCTTTGAGGCCTGCGATGCCGCCCGGCATGTCGCGGATCAGATCAAACTGGTTCCGGTTATCAATCCCGATGTTCGGATAGGTGGGCCACACCAGCACGGAGTCGATGCCGCCATAACGCTTTTTGAGGTCTTGCAGGTAACTGCCGACGGTGTATTTGCCGGTGGCGGGATCGTAGAAATAGCGGTCATGTGCCATCATCTGCGGCTGGATGAAGGACCGCTGGGTCCACTCGAATTCCGGGCGGTTGTACTGGGCATCATTGAACCCGATGCGGATCAGGTGCTCCATCCGCCAGTGGCGCACATCTTTAAGCCAGGCTTCCCATTCCGGGAGCGAGATCGGCCGCTCGCCGCCCACGGCACAGCAATGGTCGCTGGTCGCGGTCAGATTCGATGGCCCGGGAATCTGGCTCCCCTCGGGACGGTACTTCGTGTCCTGCGCAAACAGGCCTGTCGCCATCAGAACGGCAAACATGATCAGAATGTATGAGCTGTATTTCCGCATCGCAACCTCCCTCTTGATTGGCGCAGGCGCTAAGCCGCCAGCCTGCACCGCAACCAACTGCTTGCCGATCCTCCTGCAGCAAACGCCCGGAACCATTTGCTTGAAGACCGAATCTACCCTGTGCACCCGGAAAACTGAAAGGTCGGGACTGGCGCTGCCAGTGACGACCATCTGTTATAGCACGCGTTGACTCGAAAACCTCAAGAAAGGAGATAGGCCGGGCGGGCGACCCCTCGCAGCCTGCCACAAGGGTGTTACAAATCCTCTCCCTGCCTGACCGGAAAGTGGCAGGCGTCCAGTCGTGACCTGACCGGGGTTTTGGGTACCAGGTGAACTGAGAGAGAATTCACTTGAAGAGGACCGGTTATGCCCATGAAGAAGTATCAGCCGCTGCAGGTTGTAAATCTACTTCGGAAGAATAAAGTCGAGACAACGAACGTCAAGAATGCGGCACAAGCGGCCCGGGAGGCGGGGATCTGTGAACAGCCCTACTATCGCTGGCGGAAGGAATTTACTGGGCTGAAGCTTGTAGAGGCGAGGCGGTTGAAGGAACTCGAAATAGAGAACAGCCGGATGAACTGCCCGAGTTTTGGAACCACCGGAAGTGGATGCATGACCGTAACAGTCTTTGGGCAAAAAGAAACCGGGGCTGGATCGAGTCCAACCCCGGTTTGGTCACTTTGGCTTCCATCTCGGCTTTGCCCCCAAAGCCTTAATACCGGCCAGAGGGAGCAAAAAACGCCGACTAAGCCAATAGATACGTCAATTTTTTGCGGCGTGTTCCCAACTAATTGAGAACACGCCACTTGCGCTTAGATGTCGTAGTACAGCGCGAACTCGTAAGGATGGGGCCGCGTATTAATAGCCTGCACCTCGTTCTTCATCTTGTAGTTGATCCATGTTTCGATCAGGTCCTCGCTGAAGACATCTCCCTTGAGCAGGAAGTCATGGTCCTTCTCCAGGGCGATCAGGGCTTCTTCAAGCGAACTGGGGAGCGATGGGACCTTCTTGAGCTCCTCGGGACCGAGATCGTAGATGTCCTTATCGAGCGGTTCTCCGGGATCGATCTTGTTCTCGATTCCGTCCACGCCCGCCATCATCATGGAGGCAAAGGCAAGGTACGGATTGCAGGACGGATCAGGAGGCCGGAACTCCACGCGCTTTGCCTTCGGGCTGGGCGAATACATCGGGATGCGGCAGGCCGCGCTGCGGTTCCTGCGGGAGTAAGCCAGGTTGACGGGAGCTTCGAAGCCCGGAACCAGGCGTTTGTAAGAGTTGGTTGTGGGCGCCATCAGGGCGGCCAGAGCCGGCGCGTGGCGCAGCAGGCCGCCGATGTACCACAGAGCCATCTGGCTAAGCCCTGCGTAAAGGTCACCGGCAAACAGCGGTTTGCCGTCTTTCCACAAGCTCTGGTGGGTATGCATGCCGGAGCCGTTGTCCTGGAAGAGCGGCTTGGGCATGAAGGTCACTGTCTTCCCATACTGGCGGGCGACGTTGCGGACGATGTATTTGTATATCATCATGGCATCGGCCGACTTCAGCATGGAATCGAATCTCTGGTCGATTTCGCTCTGGCCGCCGGTGGCCACCTCATGGTGATGGCACTCGATGTTCAGCCCCGCCTTTTCCATGGCGAGCATCATTTCGGTGCGCAAGTCCTGGTAGTGGTCTGTGGGCGGAACCGGGAAGTAGCCTTCCTTGTATCGCGGGCGGTAACCGAGATTGTCTTTCTCACGGCCGGAATTCCAGCGGCCTTCCTCGGCGTCGATAAAGTAGTAGCCGTGCTGCTGCGCCTGATCAAAACGAATGTTGTCAAAAATGAAGAATTCGGCTTCTGCTCCGAAAAAGGCGGTATCCGCGATCCCTGTAAAGGCGAGATACGCTTCGGCCTTCTTCGCAATGTGGCGCGGGTCCTTCAGATAATGCTGCTTCGTCACCGGATCGGTCGCGTCGCCAATCAAAACCAGTGTGGGCACATCGGTGAAAGGATCCAGTATGGCCGTGGCCGGATCTGGAATCAGCAGCATGTCACTCTCGTGAATGGCGGCCCAGCCACGAATGCTGGAGCCATCCATGCCGAAACCTTCTTCAAAGGACGATTCCTCAAGTTGGTGTAGCGGAAACGAAATGTGGTGCCACAGTCCGGGCAAGTCGGTAAATCGGACATCGACGACCTTTACGTTATTGGACTTGGCAAATTCAAGAACTTCCTTCGGTTTCATCGAACCTCCATGTGCAAAAATTCTGCTTCTCTCCAAACCCCAGCAGGCGATCTTAAATTCGAATGAGAGCGAGTCAACATATCGTGCCTCAAGCCGTTAGTCAAGTCCTTGAATCAAAATGATTTTTTACCATTATGATAAACAAAACTTCTAGATTGGGCGGTCTTTATGGTAAAACTCTATCATGCTGCCAAGGTGTTCATATTCAGAACGTTAGAGGAGGGGGACGGATGGGGTACAGGATGTTTTTGTGGATCATGTGTCTGACAATTGTAGTCCTGCCGGCCGCAGGTCAGACTAGCACTGTAGTAGTCCGGCCAGCGGAGATACATTCAGTTCTGGTGAACCCGGGAAAAGGCATCCAGACCTTTCAGCGCTTCAACGGCCAGCCTCTTAATCAGGGCTTCAACTGGTCAGAAGCCGGCCCAACCTCACGGCTGCAAAAGGTTGCCTCGCCTCCCAACTTTCCCGGAAGCTCGATTGCTTATTGCCGCTGGTTCTGGTCTGCGATTGAACCTGAACATGGCCAGTTTCGCTGGAGCATCATTGACCTGGCACTAAAGGAAGCGAAACAGCACCACCAGCGTCTGGCAATTCGAATCATGCCCTATGACCCCAAGCACCCGCTGCCTGAGTGGTATCAGCATTCCGGTGCCCGCCGCACCCAAAATCCCACTGACAAGGATGGCAGCACCTGGCAGCCGGATTTCAGCGATCCGCTCTACCTCGAATACTGGGGTGAACTGGTCGCGGCCGCCGGAAAACGTTATGACGGCAATCCCTATTTAGATACCGTCGATATTTCCTCGATTGGATACTGGGGGGAAGGCTGGAGCCCATACATGCCGGCATTTCGCTACCAGAAAGCGTTGATTGACATCTGGCTGAACGCTTTCAAGCGGACTCCGTTACTGATGAACTTTGACCAACAGCGGGCGCTTACCTACGGCACGGAACATGGAACGGGATGGCGGCTGGACTGCTGGGGCGATATGCGGACACATTCCGATGACCCATACTTCCCTGCAGAAATGCTTGACGTTTATCCCATGCAGATTGTTCGCGCCGGGATCCGGAATGTGTGGGAGCGAAGCCCGGTTTCGCTTGAAAGCTGCTGGGTGCCCGGCTACTGGAAAAAGCAGGGGTGGGACCTGAATTACATCCTGGCACAGGCGCTCCGCTGGCACGTTACTTCGGTCAACATCAAGTCGTCGGCCATACCGCCGGAATGGAAACAGCAGTTCGATGAATTCCAGAAGAAGATGGGCTACCGCTTTGTTCTCCGCCGGCTGGAATATCCGCGCGCGGTGGCGCCTGGCTCGATGGCCATGGTCCACATGTGGTGGCTCAATGCCGGGGTTGCTCCCATTTACCGCAAATACTCGCTGGCGCTGCAGGTGAAAAATGACTCCGACCACGCCACTATTCGCCTGCCGGTCGATATCCGCAAATGGCTCCCCGGCGATTCAGTTTATGATGGGAGCGTCTATGTCCCGGCGAGCCTGAAGCCTGGAAGTTATCATCTGCGGGTGGGCATGCTCGATCCACGAACCGGGCAGCCCGCTATTCGCCTCGCCATTGAAGGCCGCCAGCCCGACGGCTGGTATGACGTGGGAAGGATCGAGGTCCACTGACCGGGGCAGGAAGAACAGATATCACTTCACTCCCCTCAGCCAGGTAAAGAGAAGAAACGAGGAGAAAGACATGCGTAAAATCTGCGCCCTTCTGTTCAGTGTGCTTTTTTTAGCAACGATGGCTCGCGCGCAGGAAGTTGCCGAGCAGGTTAGCGCCCTTGCCAGCAAACCGATCCAGTCACATGAGGATGTTATCAGCCAGCTGCGCGAGTACCTGATGGCGCGGGCGCCCCAGTTGCCCAAGCCCACGAGTGCGGCGGCGTGGACCGCGAAGGCCGAGCAAATTCGGAAGCACTTGCTGAACGACGTGATCTTCCACGGCTGGCCCGGAGAGTGGGTGGACGCGCCTCCCCGGTTTGAACAGATGGGCACGATTGAAACCGGCCACGGCTACCGGATCATCAAGTTGCGGTATGAAGTCGTGCCGGGTTTCTGGTCGGCCGCGCTGCTCTATGAGCCTGATGTCATTCAGGGCAAGGTTCCGGCTATTCTGAACGTGAACGGGCACGTCGGGCCGCAAGGCAAGGCGGTGGACTGGAAGCAGAAGCGCTGCATCAATTATGCGCTGAGAGGCATGCTGGCCCTCAACATTGAATACGTCAACATGGGAGAGCTCTTTCGCCCGGAGAATGACCACGGCTATCTTGGGCACCTGGACCTGGTCGGTACGAGCGGCGTCGGGCTGTTCTACCTGGTCATGCGAAAGGCGCTCGATTACCTTTACCAGAACCCGCACGTTGACCGCAGTCGCATTGGGATGACGGGGTTGTCAGGCGGAGGGTGGCAGAGCATCGTGCTGGGTTCGCTCGACCAGCGCGTCAAGGTGGATATTCCGGTCGCGGGCTATTGCGCCTTCGCCAACCAACTGGCTCGCATCGGTGACATGGGCGACAACGAGCAGGATGCCACCGACTTTTTTGACGGGCAGGATTATGTTTTCCTGACAGCCATGCGGGCTCCCAGGCCTACCCTGCTGATCAACAATGCGGAAGACAGTTGCTGTTTTCGAGCGCCGCTGGTCAAGCCTTACATCTACGACCAGGTGAAACCTTACTTTGCCCTCTACGGTGCGCAAGGGGATTTTCAATTTCATCAGAACACCGATCCCGGCTATCACAACTACAAGCTTGATAACCGGCAACAGTCGTATCGTTTCTTCGAAAAGTATTTTCACCTTTCAGCAAGCGACAAGGAAATTCCCGTCGACTCGCAGATCCGGACGTACCAGCAGCTAGTGGTGGGATTGCCCGCCGATAATCAGACCATCCTCGGCCTGGCCAGGCAACTTGCGGGAAGGATCAAGCGGGACCCGATCCCACCTGCCGCCAGCCGGACGGAGTGGGCTGCGGCCGAGCGCGCAAAGCTGAAAAACGTTGTCCGTTACAAGCCCGTGACGATGAAGCATGTCTGGGCCGTGGCCAATACATTCAACAGCGGACTGGCTTCCATATCCTACCGGTTCGAACTGAGCAACGGCCTCAGTGCCACGGGCGTGTGGTTCAGGGAAACGGACACGCCGGAGGGCGCCCCGGTTGACCTCGTTCTGGATGACAAGGGCCGCAAGGGCGCGGCAGGCGAGGTGTGGAATCGCATGGAGGAAGTGGCATACCTTCTGAACAGGGGCGACCAGGTCATTCTGGTCAATCTGCTGTTTACCGGTGACGACTCGCCGGACCTGGGTTCACCTTCCTATGTGCCTTCGTTGTTTGCGAGTGCGGTCGCCACCGTGGGCGATCGCCCGCTGGGCCTGGAATCGGCACAACTTGCCGCTGTCGCCCGCTGGGCGGAGCAGACCTTCAACCCGCATCCGGTCCACGTGGAATTGACAGGTATCCGGACCCAGATGGCCGCGCTTATTTCCGCCGCCATCGAGCCAAGTTTGTTCTCCAGCGTAACCGTCCATCAGGGAATGAAGAGCTTGGATTATCTTCTGCAACATCCCGTGGGTTTTGACGACGCACCCGATCTTTTCTGCCTCGATCTCTATAAGGATTTTGACGTTGATCGTCTGATCGCTATGGCCGGCCAAGACAAAATCCTGCTGGACGGTTCGGTTGAAAGCGCAAAATCCAAATGAGCTGCGGCCCTGACTCTAAAGCTTTCCTTAAGAGGCTGAACACTGTGAACCTTCTCGGATATGGTTTTATGCATTAACATAGAAGGGTGGAGTTGCAACAGCGTTTCATCCCTTGCAGCAGGATCCAATGCCAGTCAGTGCCTGCCTGAGAGTTGAACGGTCTGTGGCCTGAGATCGCTGCTCCGGTAAACCTGTCAGCTTTCTGCTCCAACACATGCTGCGGCCAGATCTGATCGCCGGTAATGGCCCTGCCTGCCGCACGCACGTGTCCCAAAAATCTGAACTGAAAATCTGAGTTCCTTAATTTATGAATGAATCCATTCGCAACATCGCCATCATCGCGCACGTCGACCACGGCAAGACAACACTGGTGGACGGCATGCTTCGCCAAAGCGGCATTTTCAAGGCCAACCAGGAAGTTGTGGAGCGCGTGATGGATTCCAATGATCTGGAACGTGAGCGCGGCATCACCATCCTGGCCAAAAACACCGCCGTGTTTTACGGAGACGTCAAGATCAATATCGTGGACACGCCGGGGCACAGCGATTTCGGCGGCGAAGTCGAGCGGGCCCTGAAACTGGTGGACGGTGTGCTGCTGCTGGTTGATGCCAGCGAGGGGCCGTTGCCGCAGACGCGCTACGTCCTTCGCAAGGCGCTTGAGGCCAAGCTGCCTCCCATCGTTGTCATCAACAAGATTGACCGCGCTGATGCCCGATCACAGGAAGTGATCAACGAGATTTACGATCTCTTCATCGATCTTGATGCCACCGAGCAGCAGCTTGAGTTTCCCATCCTCTACGCGATTGCCCGGGACGGCATCGCCAAAACTTCCCTCGACGATACTTCGGAAACCCTCCAGCCGCTTTTTGAAGCGATCCTGAAGCACATTCCTCCTCCGGGCGGGGATGAGTCGGAGGTGCTGCAGTTACTGGTGGCCAACCTGGATTACAGCGAATATCACGGCCGCCTGGCGATTGGCCGCATCTTTTCAGGTGCGCTCAATCGCGGCGACGAGGTCGCCATCGTCAAGCTGGATGGGAGCAACCAGAAAACACGCATCACCAAGCTTTACGGTTTTGAAGGGCTCAACCGCACCGACGTGGAACACGCCGGGACGGGCGAAATTGTGGCCATCGCCGGAGTGGAGGGCATTACGATCGGCGAGACCGTGACCAGCGCCGAAACGCCGCGGGCGCTGGTTCATGTGCCGGTGGACGAACCCACGATCTCCATGGTTTTTACCGTCAACACCTCTCCGTTTTCAGGTCGCGAGGGCACCTACGTCACCTCGCGCCACCTTCGTGAAAGGCTGGATAAAGAGCTGCTGACGAATGTTGCGCTGCGCGTTGAGGAAGGTGGGAATACCGACTCCTTCAAGGTCCTGGGGCGCGGCGAACTGCACCTGGCCATCCTGATTGAGACGATGCGGCGCGAAGGGTACGAGCTGGCGGTGGGCAAGCCGGAAATTGTCACCCGCGAGGTGAACGGCAAAGTGCAGGAACCGATGGAACTGCTCATCATTGATTGCCCCGCGGAATTCGTCGGAGTTCTCATGCAGAAAATCGGCACCCGCAAGGGCGTCAATACCAAAATGGCGGGCCACGGAACGACGGGCGGACGGGTGCGCCTGGAATTTGTGATTCCGTCACGTGGGCTGATCGGGCTGCGCGGGGAGATGTTGAGAGACACGCGTGGAACGGCTGTGATGAACACCCTGTTTGAAGGTTACAGCGACTGGCAGGGAGACATCCCCAGCCGCCTGACGGGCTCCCTGATCGCCGACCGCCCTGGGCGTACTACGGCCTATGCGCTCTTCAACCTGCAGGAGCGCGGAGAACTTTTTGTGGGACCGGGGTTGAACGTTTACGAAGGCATGGTGATCGGCGAAAACTCGCGCTGGGACGACATGGACGTGAACGCCGTCAAGGAAAAGAAGCTGACCAACATGCGCGCATCAACCTCCGACGATGCCATCCGGCTGGTTCCGGCCAAGCCCATTTCGCTGGAGCAGGCGCTGGAATTTATTGCCGAAGATGAATACGTCGAGGTGGCCCCGCACTCGATCCGCGTTCGCAAGAAGATCCTGGAAGCCAACAAACGGCCGCGGCGTCACCGTCCGGACGATTAAACGAACAGCCCGCATACCCATCGGACCACACGCTGGCCGCTGGCCCGCCGGGAGTGGTAAGATTTTACGGAACACGCGGCGCGCGTCTTGCGTCGCATTTACCCGTATCCCGGGGCCCATAGCTCAGTTGGTTAGAGCGGCGGACTCATAATCCGTTGGTCGCAGGTTCGAGTCCTGCTGGGCCCACCAACCATCCTGTTGAGAAATTTGGACTTCCGTGGCCTCAAGCTTTTCGTTTGGCTGTTCGAAACCGTGAGATGTAGTCAAACTGTAGTCAATCTGCGCTTGCTGTACGCGTTGCTGTGCCTCCTTGGGGGCTAGACTCTGCATCTTGACACTGCTCGGCGTCGAACTTCGCCGTAGCGTCTAATAGTTCGGTCTTGCCGATAATGTGGTATCGCCGCGGCCGGAACCATCAGCCATAGTGCCCGGGGCTTCTGGAGCTTTGTAACGAGATCGCGCAGCGAGGAACTGCCTTCCGCCTTTTCCTGGACCCGTCCATCAACCGTTTTGGGAGACCTGTCGAAAACCACGCAGCTATCGCCCACCCTCAGGAGCCGCCGCACCATCTTTGCCCCCATCCTGCCCAGTCCAATCATTCCCAGTTGCCTTGCCTTTCTCCTTATCGATTCGAAGATTCCGGATTACTCTGACGGATTGTATGCGTCCTTTACCTTGAAGCCCGGTAGCGACGGATCAGGTTGTTGGTGGAACTGTCGTGTGCGAGTGATGCCTCGGTCCCGCTCTCCAGCTCCGGAATGATCCGCTTGGCCAGCACCTTCCCCAGTTCCACGCCCCACTGATCAAATGAGTTGATGCTCCAGATCGTCCCCTGGGTGAACACGATGTGCTCATAGAGGGCGACCAGCTTGCCCAGCGCTTCCGGCGTCAACTGCTCCAGCAGGAGGGTGTTTGACGGGCGGTTGCCCTCAAAGACCCGATGAGGAACCAGCCAGTCCGGCGTGCCTTCCGCTTTCACCTGTTCCGGCGTCTTGCCAAAGGCCAGCGCCTCGCTCTGCGCAAACACATTGGCCAATAGCAGGTCGTGGTGGCGGCCCAGCGGATTGAGCGCCTGGCTGAAGGCGATAAAGTCGCAGGGAATCAGCCGCGTACCCTGATGGATCAGTTGATAGAACGAGTGCTGCCCGTTGGTTCCCGGCTCGCCCCAATAGACCGGCCCGGTCGCGTAATTCACTTCTTTGCCTTTCAGCGTCACGTGTTTGCCGTTACTCTCCATGGTCAACTGCTGCAGGTAGGCCGGAAAGCGTTTCAGGTACTGCTCATAGGGCAGCACCGCGACCGTCTGGGCACCGAAAAAGTCGTTGTACCAGACGCCAAGCAGTCCCATCAGCACCGGCAGGTTGCGCTCAAACGGCGCCGTGCGGAAGTGCTCGTCCATCTGGTGAAAGCCGCTGAGCATCGCACGGAAATGATCCGGACCCATCGCCAGCATGGTCGAAAGTCCGATGGCCGAATCCATGGAGTAGCGGCCGCCCACCCAATCCCAGAAGCCGAACATGTTCGGCGGTGTCGATGCCGAATTTCGTCAACCTTCGCCTGCATTGGTCGAGACCGCCACAAAGTGCTTGGCCACCGACGTTTCGTCGCCGCCCAGACCAGCCAGCGACCAGTCGCGAGCCGAGTGGGCGTTAGTCATGGTTTCGAGCGTGGTAAACGTTTTAGAGGAGATGATGAAGAGCGTTTCCGCCGGATCGAGATCACGGACCGCTTCCGCAAAATCCGTCCCATCCACATTGGAAACGAACCGGAACGTCAGGCTGCGGTCACTGTAATGTTTCAGCGCCTCATAAGCCATCACCGGCCCCAGGTCCGATCCGCCAATGCCGATGTTGATGACGTTGCGGATGCGCTTTCCGGTGTGTCCTTTCCATTCGCCGCTGCGGACACGATTGGAGAATTCGGCCATCTTATCCAGCACGGCGTGGACCTGGGGTACCACATTTTCGCCGTCCACCACGATGGTCGTTCCTTGGGAGCGCGCAGAGCGACGTGCAGAACCGCCCGCTTTTCGGTGATGTTGATTTTTTCGCCCCGAAACATGGCGTCGATCCGCGATCGCAGGCCTGATTCCTCCGCCAGATCGACAAGAAGCTTGAGCGTTTCATCGGTGATACGGTTCTTGGAGTAATCCAGATAAGATTCCTGCAGCCTTCAGCCGTCAGCCGCTCACCCCGGCCTGGATCATTTGCGAAAAGGTCACGCAGGTGCAAGTTCCGCACCTGTTTAAAGTGAGCCTGGAGCGCCTTCCATGCCTGACGCCTGGTTAAAGATTTTCTGGCAGCTGGTCCTGGCCGTGTTTTCATTTGGATGTCCCTTTCTTCTTCCTGAGTTTCTTCACTCTGGGCCTTTGAGTGGGAAAGTGGCCGTTAGCGTATTCCCACAAGCGGGACCCGCCGTTAAACGCGTTGGTGTTGTCACCTTCCCGGCAACCGGGCGGTAACTTTTTCAGCTTTTTGACGTTGCCCCCTCCCAGGACGACGTCATCAGGCTCAAGAGCCTTGGTCAGTCGATCCAATACATCTGCAACGAAGTGAGGTGACCGGGTTTTGGTGCCAGATGAAGGGAGACAGTTTACATCACAGCTCCTGGCTGTAAAACTGGTTTTGGCGTGACCAGAGGGCTATAGGCCGCCGGTACCGGCGGCCTATAGCCGAGCGCCGGATGGGGCGTCGCGTATTGTACTCCACCCGCCACTGCTCGATCACAACCTGCGCCTCCTTCAGCGAATAGAAGATTTCTCCATTCAAGCATTCATCCCGCAGCTTCCCGTTGAAGCTTTCGCAGTAACCGTTCTCCCATGGGCTTCCCGGCTCGATGTACAGTGTTCCGGCGCCCAGCGTGGCCAGCCACTGTCGCAGCTCCCGGGTCGCCTGGGCCGCTTTCTTACAATTCGCGATCTCGACTTCAATCTTCCGAAGCAGATTCACAACCTGCTCCGGCTTGTACCTTTGGTTTGGCATGACCGCTCTTCCTCCTCAGGTGAATTCTCTCTCAGTTCACCTGGAACAGAAAACCCCGGTCACGTCAAATGGAAGTGCCTGCAATGTTGGAACCGGCCATGAATCGGCAGAAATGCCGGCACGGGTTCCCGCCTCCAATTTTAGAGCCAACTGGGAAGTCGGCAATGGATACTGGCTCGGTGAAGTTTCCTACCCAGACGGTTATGACACCCTTTGAACCGGAATTTCAGACAAAGACCATTCCGCACATGGAGGGAACGGAACGATCGACGGAGGGCCTGCTGAAGGTCATGAGGCGTGCGTTGGCCAAAGGCGCATAGAAATCTAACGGGCTGGTCCATAAACTGCAGGGCGTCCAGTTTCCCTTTTCCTTAATGTTGATGGATTTGCGGACCAGGAATTCGTCACTCCATGCTATCTCCCAACCCTTGGATCGGGCTCCCGACCAGGTGTGGTAATCGTCTCCGGCTCATTGTTCAGTCCGGGTTATATGCCTTCAAATTGCTGGACCCGCTCACAGGGCATCCGGATGGATCCAACAGAATTCGA
>CAWANC010000009.1:0-161429 GCA_963783155.1 uncultured Acidobacteriota bacterium
ATACGTTCCGTAGTTTGGAATGTATGCGATCACACAATGGGGTCCATGGGCAGCAGCGAAGTGTCATTGAGGAAATAAAACCTCCAGCTTGATCCCGCAATGCGGGACCAGTCTCCCGGCGAGCCGACCAGCTTCCGCGTCACCGGATTGTTGTGCATGTAGTCCAGCTTCTCCAGTTGCTTCTTTTCACTCCAGATATTCATGTCGTAAAACCGCCGCTGCCACGCGCGGCAGCTTGCCTCATCGTGCACGGTCGCGGGCAGGGAAAATCGCCTCAGCACCCGGGCGCACCAGGCGTGGCTCCGCTCCTCGCGCATAGTCTTCAGGATCGACCGCGCCGTGCGCTGATCCCCGCTCCACTCGTCATCCTGAGGAGTCCCGCCGAAACTCAGTGGGACGACGAAGGATCTGCTTTTCCCTGCCAGTCGCTCAGAAACCGAATAAAGCAGATTCCTCGTCGCCTTTCAGCTCCTCGGAATGACGGGCACAAGGGAAGGATGGGCCGCCTCGGAGGGCCATAACAGCAGATGGAAATGTTCCGGCATCAGAACGTAGCCAGCAATCTTGAATCCCAGTTCGCCGCGCAACTCTGCCAGCGTGGCGACGAATTCGCGCTTGAAGAGCTCGGAATTGAAAATCTGCGTGCGGTCCCGCCTTGCGGGATGCTCGTGGTCAGGAAGTGAAGATCGTTTTCGCCTTAGTATCGGGGCGGATATGACACCGCGCCATTTTAACCCATCTCAGCTTCGCTGAACGCAGACATCAAAAATCGATATCTGCGCCACCCGCCGTAGAGAATTCCGCCTTAATGGGGGCCTCAGCCACTGAATCAGGCCGGCATCTGAAACGAAAATGGCAGCGGCTAAAGCCGACCGTTAACGGCTGCATTTTTCGGCACGGCTGAAGCCGTGCCCTTTCGCACGAAAGCGAGTAGCGAGGACCGTCGGTGTTGCGGTCCGCGGCAGTTGCCTTTTTCGCGGAACCAAAGAGACGGCTACCATCCTGACCGCGCGTTTGCCGCCTTCTGCCTGCCCAGAGCTGCCGGCGGGATCTCAGCAGTTGCCCTTTCCCGATCAATACCGGGATTCTTCGCTGCGCTCAGAATGACGGGGCAGGGCGGGGGCTGCATGGGATCACAGATTGCAGATTGGAAATTTCAGAACCGGAACGGCCATGCACAGGTGCTGCCGGTCTCTTGCTCTCCCCGTTCTGCTTACTGCCTTCTGCCTTCCCAATCGGGGTCCAAAAATGGGCTCTAAATCGCCCGCTGTTCGCACTGACTGGCGGGTCAGTGAAATTGCGACTGAACAACCAGAGGGAGACGAAGGATTTTGGGCTGGAAGAGGTCAAAAAACGGGGTTCCGTCGAAGACCGGCCGGTGCTGGTTTTACCCTTTTGCCGGCCGGCCCGCGAACGGTGCCAGGCTCCCCTCCGCACACTCCGGACTTCCGCACTTGCCCTAGGCGGAAGTGAGCTTGCGTTCCTCGTGGTTCCACACGGCGACGGCCTTGTGGTAATACGAATAGTTGGCCATGTGGCAGGCGATGGCGGCGTTGTTGCCGAACACGGCGTCTTCCACCGAAGGCCGCCGCGTTTTGACGGACTGGAAGAAGTTCCACAGGTGCTCGCGCGTGTCGTTGTAGTTGGGCGGAGCGTAGTAGCCGCTGGCCTCAATCGGTTTCGCCTCGCCGGGCGGCGTGTCATGCTCGGCGTGCCACTTCTTCGCGTAATCCCCCGACATCGGCTGCGGCCAGGCGGGCGTGCAGGGGCTGTGGTTCTCGCCGTCCTGCGGCCAGATGGTGAACCCGCTGGGGTTTTCGATGCCGTGGATTTCCATGATGCCGCGCGTGCCCAGGAAGCGGTAGATCTCATCATCGCTGGTGTTCAGAGTTACCCGCAGCGTGACGTTGAATCCGTCGTATTCATAAACGGTGGTCATCACGTCGGGAACGTCGCGGCCGTCTTTCCAGCGGTACAGGCCGCCCATGGTTGCTGCGCGCCTGGGCGGCGCCTTCACGTCCATGGCGTAGTGAATGCCGGTGAGCGAGTGGATAAACAGGTCGCCGGATGCGCCTTCGCCGTAATCCGAGAAGTTGCGCCAGCGCGTGAACCGCACCTTGGAGAAAGGCCGCTTGGGCGCGGGGCCCAGCCACGTTTCCCAGTCAACTGTCTTGGGAGAAAGGTCGGGCGGGATGGTGTAGTTCCAGGCGCCGCAGGCATTGTTGCGGCCGAGCGACGATTCCACCAGGCAGACGTCGCCAATGACGCCCTGGCGCAGCAGTTCGCGGGCCTTCTGGTAGATCACCGAACTCGGTTCCTGGCTGCCCACCTGCACGATGCGGTTGTGCGCCTTCGCCGCGTCAATCATCGAAAAGCCCTGCTGCACTTCGTGGGTCATGGGCTTTTCCACATAGACGTCCTTGCCGGCCTGGCAGCACTCCAGCACAATGCGATGGTGCCAGTGGTCGGGCATGGGAGCGATGATGCAGTCGATGTCCTTGTTGTCGAGCAGGTCCTGGTAGCGTGCGGTCACCTGGATGGGCTTGCCCACAATCTGTTTGGCCAGTTCCTGGCGGCCGGTGTAAAGCTCGCAGGCGGCAACGCACTCGACTCCGGGCAGCGAGATGGCGTCCCGTAACAGGCCCGAGCCGCGCATGCCCACGCCGATGATGCCGAATCGTATCGTGTCACTGGCGGCAGCCGGGCGGGCCGGCACAGGCTCCGGCGCCGAGGCCTCCAGGTGAATGGCGCGCCCCGCCAGCACGCCTCCGGTGGCTCCGGCAGCGCGTCCCATGAAGCTGCGTCGAGAGATGCGTTTGCTTTCCATAGTGAGGTTTCCTCCCTCGATGAAAACGAGAATGATGTTTCGCCCCTTTACCGCGGGTGACGCATGAGTGTATCGCCGACAATTGCGGTGCGCAATCGTTTCTTCAAAAATGTGTGGCTGGGCCCGGAGACGCGTGGCGGCTCTTTGCGTAGATCATGACCCACTGCCCGCGGCGGTGAAATTGCGCCACCAGATGCAGGTTGTAGCGGAAGGCCACAAAGCCGGGGTGGATGGGCCGCGTGTACCCGTCCATCCGCGCAAGCCACGGATAGCGCAAAAGCCAGTTGCCGGGCGGGTCCCACTTGCGCGAGTAGAGATAGAGCAGGTCAAAGGAATCGCCGGGAACGTTCCTGAAATCGGGCGGGGCAAACCCCGGCGCGCCGACGACTTTCATGGGCTGCTTAACGTAGCCTAGTTCCGGATGGCTCAGCTCGTCCGTCGCGGGCCACGCCGTCAGAATTCGCGGATCGTCGGGTTGCGCGGAAAGCCATTCCGCCGCCTGCTGGTGCAGCCGGATAAAGTCCGCGTAAGAGAGGTTGTTTTCGTAAGCGAACGGATAGGATGGGTTGATGAACCACGACGCTACAAAAGCCGCAGCCACCAGCACGAACGCGGCGCGCATCACCGGACGCGGCAAGGTCTCTACCATCAGTACAAGTGCCAGGTAGAAGCAAGGAAACATGGGCAGCAGGTAACGCGTGAGCACTGCGCCGCCCACCAGGCTGAGCATGACGATGTAGACAGCACCCAGCCCCGCGGCAAGAAAGAAGAATTCCCTGCGCAGGCCCGTGGAAGATTGCTCGCTCCCTGCCGTGCCCTCCACGGCGTCACGGTTATGTGCAGCCTTGAACCGCCGGTAACCCAGGAGCGCCGCAGCGACAAGCAGCCAGTTGAATCCCGCAATAAACACCTGATAGAGGCGGCGAAGCAGGCTGGCGGCAATCCGGCCGGGTTCCAGGGTGGAATAGAGGTTGTACTGGAGGTAGGTGGCGCCGCCTGTCCAGTAGCCGGTCAGGTGATGGTAGTAGAGGGCCCATGCGGACAGTGTGGCAACCGGCGCCGCCAGCCACAACCAGGTGCTTTTGGCAGAAGGTTTTCTGTACAACCAGACGAAGGCGACCGCCACTGGAACGATAACGATGGCAGTTTCCTTAGTCATTACGGCCAGCGACGCCGAGACGGCAAACCAACCCATGCGCCGGCGGAGCAGCGCCCACACGGCCAGTGTGGTGGTGAAGGCCGCAGGAAGGTCCAGAAGCGCCAGTGTGCTTTGTGCGAAAAACAGGGGCGAGAGCCCCAGCAAAATGCAGGCCCAGAATGCAGTCTCGCGACTGGTCAGGGTGCGGCCCAGCGCGTAGAGGGCCACCAGCGTCCCGGCCGCAAACGCCGCCATGGTGAGGCGCGTAACCAGCGGGGCATATCCCACGAGGCGCCAGGCCAGAGCCAGGCAGATGGAGAGCAGCGGCGTGTGTCCAGTCGTCAGGGTGCTCTGGGGAATGAGGAGACCATGCCGTAAAAAATCGAGTGCCGCCGGAATGTAGTATCCGGCCTCGTCCCAGAGATAGGGCAGGCGCAGCAACGGGTAATGGAGCAGGGCCAATGCTCCGAAAGTTGCAAGTAAGCCCAGGCCAAATGTTAAACGGGAGTCTGCAGAAGATTTGCTCATCGGAAGTGGCATGTTACAACGAACATCGCAAACATTGTTTCGAATTCAGCAGAGAATTGGAAGCTTTTTGGACGGTAGTTGACTTCGGGGCAGAGCGCGACGCATATTTCGAGCGTTGTCAACGTGAGCCGACACGGATTACGATGAACAGGGTGAGGCTTGCTCAAGGTGAGTCGAGCTTTTTCTGGCGCCGGCGCAAGTGCCGCGCGATGGCCCGATGCTCCAATCGCAGCGGTGAAGGCTGTTAAGCGCAAATTCGAAATGCTGAAGGGAGAACGATGAAATACCGAAAGTTCGGACGCACAGGCTGGAAGGTGAGTGAGATGGGATACGGCATGTGGGGCGTGGCGGGCTGGACGGGTTCCGACGACGAGGAATCCCTCCAGTCCCTTCAGCGTTCGGTGGACCTGGGTTGCAACTTTTTTGACACGGCCTGGGCTTACGGCAGCGGCCACAGCGAAGAATTGCTGGGCAAGATTGTCCGGGCCAACCCGGACAAGAAGCTCTACACGGCCACCAAGATTCCGCCGAAGAACGAGCAGTGGCCAAGCCGCCGGGAGTACACACTGGATGATTGTTTTCCTCCTGACCATATCGAGCAGTATGTTCACAGCAGCCTGAAGAATGCGGGCCTTGAGAGTTTTGACCTCATGCAGTTCCACACCTGGGAGGATTCCTGGGTGGAAGACGACCGCTGGTCCAAAAAGCTGGAGGACCTGCGCCGCCAGGGGTTGGTCCACGCCGTCGGGATCAGCATCAACCGCTGGGAACCGTGGAACGGGGTGCAGGCTGTGAAAAGCGGCCTGGTGGACGCCGTGCAGGTGATTTACAACATCTTTGACCAGAACCCCGAGGATGAACTCTTCCCGGCCTGCCGGGAGATGAATGTCGGGGTGATTGCGCGGGTCCCGTTTGACGAGGGCTCTTTGACGGGTACCCTGACGCTTGATTCTACCTGGCCCGAGGGCGACTGGCGTGGCACCTATTTCGTTCCGGAAAACCTGAAGAGCAGCGTGGAGCATGTCGACGCGCTGAAACCCCTGGTTCCCGAAGGGATGACGATGCCGGAAATGGCGTTGCGGTTCATCCTGGGCAACCCGACCGTCAGTACGATTATTCCGGGCATGCGGAAGCTTCGCCACGTTGAGGCGAATATCGCCGCCAGCGATGCCGGCCCGCTGTCCCCGGAACTCCGGACGGAACTGGCCAGGCACCGCTGGGTGCGCCAGGTGACCGAATGGTCGCAGTAATGCGCGAAGTGAAAATTGCTTGCCGTATCTTCAGGAATAAGAGTAGTTTGAACTAGGGTTGATGATCGGGAAGGGGAGCAGCCGAAGACTTGGCTCTGGTGGCGCGACAGCCTCAGGGTCGAGGCATCTCCGGCTGGGAATTCAGCTTCAAAATATGGATGACTGAAAGCAAGGAGGCAATGTATGAACGCTTTTAGGACCCGGACCTGGTGGGCGGTGATTGTTGCAGTTTGCTTCCTCGTCCCTCTGCTGCACGCCGACAGCATAAGGTTCAATAATGGGCAGACCCTCCAGGGCAAATACCTGGGTGGCACAGATTCTCAAGTTACGTTCTATACGGACAATCAGCTCAGGCACTATGCAATTTCTGACATCGATTCCATAACTTTCGGCGGCGAGACTTCAACTCCCTCTGCCGCCGCTGAGCCAACTCCTGCTCCCGTCGTGGAGGCGCCCCAGGCAACGGCGGCGAATTCCACCGGGGCGGACCTTCTGGTGCCCGCCGGCACGCACCTTGTTGTGCGCATGATCGATGGCATCGATTCGAACCGGAACCGGGTGGGCGACAGTTTCCAGGCAAGCCTGGAGGAACCCGTGATTGTGGATTCCACGCAGATTGCAGCCAAAGGGACCACGGTGTATGGCAAGTTGGAGCAGGTGAAGTCCGCCGGGCGTGTCCAGGGACAATCCGAGCTTCGGCTGGTTCTGACGGGGATTGTGCTGAATGGCGCAACGCACACCATCGTGACGGGTGAATACGATGTTCAGGGGAGTTCGCGCGGCCATCAGACGGCCAAGCGGGCCGGAATCGGCGCTCTGGCCGGCGGAGTTATCGGAGCCATTGCGGGCGGCGGCAAGGGTGCGGCCATTGGGGCCGGCGTCGGCGCGGGCGCGGGTACCGCAGTTTCGGTGATGACGCATGGCCAGCAGGTTCACGTGCCCAGTGAGACAGTGTTGGACTTTACGCTCCAGCAGCCAGTGCAGCTTCCGGTTGCCGGCAGCTAGGCAGCGAGCGATGGGACGTTTCCGCGTTGCTGGAAATGTGGCCGGCCGCTTCGCAGCTTGCGCAATTGGATAGCGACCAGGAGCAGGGCGGCTGGCGCAGATCTCTTGAAAGCGGAAGATTGCCTCGTTTACTGATTCGACGGGCTTTCTTCGGGCGGCGGAACTTGCTCTCGAACGAAGGCCCGCAACCTTCTCTGCAGATCATCCCTTGCGTGCCGAAAGGCATCCAGCCTCTCCTCTGCGCTGCCGTCGACCACGGCAGGGTCCTCGATACTCCAATGGATACGCCTGGTCCCGGCCGGGAAGACGGGGCACGTCTCCCGTGCGCTGTCACACACGGTGATGACGTAATCGAAATCCTGCCCGAGAAATTCTTCCACTGACTTCGAATGATGGCCGGAAAGGTCAATTCCGGCTTCGCGCATCACGGCAATCGCTTCTGGCCGGACCTGCGTGGGCTTTGTGCCGGCGCTGAAGACTTGACACGACGGCCCGGCCTCTTGGCGCAGCAGCCCTTCGGCCATCTGGCTTCGGGCGGAATTTGCCGTGCACAGGATCAGGACTCGCACGCTCAATTTTCCTCCGTCAGAAGCTCGGAGCCGGCGACGTGAACTCCAAAGTATCTCTTCTGGAAGCGCAGGGAAACGTTGACCAGGGTGATCATCACAGGAACTTCGACAAGCGGCCCGATTACAGCGGCAAAGGCGGCTCCGGAGTGGATCCCGAACACGGCGACAGAAACAGCAATCGCCAGCTCAAAATTATTGCTCGCGGCCGTAAAGGCGAGCGTGGCCGTTTGGCTGTAATCGGCTCCAACCTTATGGCCCATCCAGAACGAGACCAGAAACATGACCACGAAATAAATGAGAAGCGGGACCGCGATGCGCAGAACATCGAGAGGAAGGCTGAGGATCACCCTCCCTTTCAGGGAGAACATGATCACGATGGTGAACAGCAGGGCGGCCAGCGTCAGAGGGCTGATGCGTGGAATGAACCGGTTCTCATACCATTCGCGGCCGCGCGCGCGAATCAGGACCAGGCGGGTGAACATTCCGGCAAGGAACGGAATACCAAGATAGATGAAGACACTGCGGGCGATCTCGCCAATCGAAATGCTGACAACCGTTCCCCCTAGACCGAACCACTGCGGCAGCACGGTGATGAAAATCCAGGCGTAGACAGAATAAAACAGTACCTGGAACACGGAATTGAAGGCTACCAGCCCTGCCGCATATTCCGAGTTTCCCCTGGCCAGTTCGTTCCACACAATCACCATGGCGATGCAGCGCGCGAGACCGATCATGATCAATCCGGCCATGTACTCCGGATATCCCCGCAGGAAAACGATCGCCAAAATGAACATCAGAACCGGCCCGACCAACCAGTTTTGAAAAAGTGAGAGCAGCAGGATCTTTCGGTTCTGGAATACCTTGCCGATTTCTTCGTATCGGACCTTGGCCAGAGGTGGGTACATCATCAGGATGAGTCCCACAGCAAGCGGGATGGACGTGGTTCCGCTCTGCAGACTCGTCACCACGCGGACAAAACCCGGCACCATGTTTCCCAGGGCGATGCCGGCCGCCATGGCCAGAAAAATCCACAGGGTCAGATAGCGGTCAAGGGGGGAGAGTTTGCGTGCGGTATGTGTGCTCATGCTCGTATCCTGGCGTTGAAGGACGCTCCCACGCCGGACGAATCTATATCCCTGGTTTGCGCGCCCGAACAAACGCGCTCATGAACTTGCCGTCGATCATTGTTGCCAGCGCGTCCACGTCCAGCCCTTGTCCGGAGAGGAACTGGCGTGCTTCCTCGGCACGGTAGATACGGGTTGGTTCAATTCCAATGGCCTCAAAGCCGGCAGCGGCCAGCAGTATTCGATATTCATTCTCGTGGAGGGCTCCAGCTACGCAGCCGGCCCAGAGTTCAACATTGCGCCGGATATCGGCAGGGATTTCGCCCCGAACCACGATATCGGAGACGGCAAAGCGGCCGCCCGGTTTCAGCACCCGAAATACTTCCCGGAGAACAGCGGACTTGTCTGCCGAAAGGTTGATGACGCAGTTTGAGATGACCACGTCGACCGCGTTGTCCGGCAGCGGAATGTTCTCAATTTCGCCCTTCAGAAATTCAGCGTTGGAAACGCCGGCCCTGGCCTGATTTTGTCTTGCCAGCTCGAGCATCTCGTCCGTCATGTCCAGCCCATAGGCTTTTCCTGTGGGCCCCACACGTTTGGCAGAGAGCAGAACGTCGATGCCTCCGCCCGAACCCAGGTCGAGCACGACCTCGCCGGGATCCAATTTGGCCAGTGCCGTGGGATTGCCGCAGCCGAGCGATGCGAGCACCGCTTCCTGGGGCACTTCGCTTTTTTCGGCGGGATTATACAGATTGATGGTGATCGGATCGGGATTCCCGGCCCTGGGGCCGCAGCACGCCTTCTGCCCGGCGATTGCCTGCATGGCCGCCTGCCCGTATTTCTCTCTTACGATTTCCTTGATGTTCTCAGTACTCATGACTTCTTACCTTTCCGGATTTCTCCCCGATCCTGCCCGATCACGATCAATTCGCCCGGTTCAATGGCGCTGTTTCGCGTGCAGCATTCCGCGTAAAGAAAAGTGATCAGTTCCTGAAGGGAATCCGTGTTGGCTGTGTACCACAGAAAGCTGCCTTCGCGCCTGACGCGGACCAGGTCTTCGTTCCTGAGCTTGTCGAGGTGATGAGAAAGCGTGGAGGGAGGAATCCCCAGTTCACTTTGAATCTCTCCCACGATAAGCCCCTGTGGATGGGCAGTCAAAAGAAGCTGCATGATGCGCAGGCGCGGCTCGGCGCCCATGGCGGCGAACATATCGGCGAAACGGCTGGCTTGTCCAGCCTTGCTTGGTCTGGTCATTAATTCGAGTATTCCAGAATTATCGAATTGTGTCAAGAGAAACCACGTCTATGAATACAAGTACCATTCCACAAATTATTGGGCGGTTCCTGGTATAAAATACTGCCAGTTCGGGGGCAGGTTTGATGGCCATCAAGATCCATTTCAGCCTTACCGCAGAGGACTACCGAGAGTATCAGCAAATGTACCTGGCCAGGATTGCGAGGTTCTGGCAGAGATATCACTACAGTATCTTTGTGACATTTGGGATTGTTGTGTTTGTCGCGGGCCTCAACTGGATCTTTTTCGAGCATCGGGAGAACTATCCTGGATGGGGTTCCATTGCCGGCGGCCTGTATCTTGTATTCGCTGGGGTGTGGGGCAGATTAAAGTGGAAGCGCTGGTTTCGCAAAAATGAGCATCTATACCAGGACCTCGAAGGTGAAATCACTGATGAGGATCTCGTGGTGCGAAGCAAAACTGAGGAAACCCGCGCAAAATGGGAACACTATTCAACTTTTGTTGAAACTCAGAACCTGCTTGTCCTCATGGACCCTCATGGGAACTGGCTGGTCCTGCCCAAGCGAGCTTTCGCACCTGCAGATCTCCAATCGTTTTTAAAGCTGCTTCACGGGAAGCTCGCCGTCCCGCGAGCTGGCAAAGCCCGGTCGGCGGAAGGGTCAGGCTGAGGACGATAATTAACTTTGGGCGCTTTGCGAATCCACCGTTCAAAATGAGCCCGGCCTTGATGCAAAATGCCTAAGGCGATTGCTCGTCACCCATGCGGTGACCAAGCCTTTCCAGCAATCGCTTTCGCCAGCCTGCTGGCAAAGCCTCGACGTTCAATGCCCGTTGGGCTAATTGGACATCCGGGTGGCCATCACCGTAGCAAAGGAGAAGGACATCCCTGACGCTGACCCGGTTGGCGTCCCGATGAATGGCCTGAAGGGAGTCGTCCTCGCCGAGTTCGCCTTCTTTGACCACCGAAAAATAGAAGCCTGTGCGTCCGCTGGAGAAGAACCGCTCCGGCACATCGTCCCGGCCAAACTTGATTCCCAGCTTGTAACAGGGCAGGCGCGGCTGCGTGACCATCAGGACGGCTGTCCCCATCTGAAAACGGTCACCAATGTGCGCATCGTTTTCCAGCAGGCCTTCCAGGGTGAGGTTTTCCCCAAACATGCCCCAGGGCATCTCGATGTCCGGGATTTCGCGCTGCCAATAGGCGTAATGCTCGGAAGGGTAGGCGTAGACCGCCTTGTTGGTCCCGCCATGCACGGAAAGGTCGGCCTGGCCGTCCCCTTCAATGTTGAGCCGGGTGACCTTGACGCGACCGTGGATCGGAGACTTATAGATGCCCGTGGTGACGGATTTGCCGTCAGACACCACCTGCCGTGGAAGGCCGACATTGACCGAAAGAATCTTCATCGCGTTTACCATTGGATGCAACTGCGTGATTTGCGGATCCCAGCGTTGTTGCAGAAGCGATTGATTCAAGAATCTGCAGGCTCGGGCGAAAGGTTTTCATCCTTCGCACGCCTGATTATAATGGTTTAGCGCGAAAGTGGCGGAATTGGCAGACGCGCCAGACTTAGGATCTGGTCCCGCAAGGGGTGGGGGTTCGAGTCCCCCCTTTCGCACCATCGCTGTTCCCGTTGGATTCCTGCCCGGTAATGCCCCATTCCTCCTGGCAGTGTTTGACCGCAAGTGTCCTGCATTTCAGTTCGATTCATGGCGAAACGGCGGACGCCCAGGAGCGATTCAGGACGAACTTGCGAATTCGAGGGAGCTAACCTATACTACAGCCGCTATGCAAAGCGGCCCAGGGGCAACGAACTATTTATGACGCACTGATCGTAGGGTCAGGAGCGAGCGGCGGATGGGTGGCCAAGGAATTGACCGAGGCCGGCATGCGGGTTCTGATGGTTGAGGCCGGACCTCCGCGCATTCCCTCGCGCGATTTCACCGAGCACATCTGGCCCTACCAGTTGAAATACCGGGGTTTCGACGACCACCAGGCGCGCCTCACCGACCAGCCGATCCAGCGGCTCTGCTACGCCTGTGACGAATACAGCCATCAGTTTTTTGTGAAAGACGCCGAGCATCCCTACACCTTTCCCATCGACAAGCCGTTTATGTGGATTCGGGGGCGGCAGGTGGGCGGAAAGACTTTCTGCTGGGCGCGGGAAAGCTATCGCTACAGCGATTACGAATTCAAGGCTGCCAGCCGCGACGGCTACGGCCAGGACTGGCCTTTCAGTTACAAGGACCTGGAGCCCTATTACGACAAGGTGGAAAGTTTTATCGGGGTGAGCGGATCGCACGAGGGCCTTGAACAGATGCCCGATGGAAAGTTTCTGCCTCCGATGAACCTTTCCTGTGGCAGCCTGCAGGCGAAGCGGATTATTGAGAGTAAGTTTGGCTGGCGGGTGATGCCTGACCGCGTGGCCAACCTGACCGTTCCCCACAACGGGCGGCCTGCGTGCCATTACTGCGATGAGTGCCAGCGAGGTTGCTACACGGCGTCTTATTTCAACAGTCCTTCCGTGACGCTGCCGGCTGCGGCAAAGACCGGCCGATTCACCCTGCTGAGCGATGCCGTGGTGAGCCACGTGACGGTCGATAACGAAGGCCGCGCCAGTGGCGTCCACTATATTAACCGCACCACCCACGAGCACCGGGAGGCCCGGGCAAAGATCGTCGTGCTGGCGGCAAGCACGCTGGAATCCACGCGCATTCTGTTGAATTCCACCACGCGCCGTTATCCCAACGGCCTGGGAAATTCCAAGGGGGTGCTGGGCCACTATCTGATGGATCACTTCACCATCCAGGGTGCGGGAGGCACCATGGCCGGCCTGAAGTCTTCGGTCCGCGAGCCCACCGGTAACCCCGCCGCCTTTTTGATTGCGAAGTACGCCAACGTCGGCTCCAACAGGAACAAGAATTTTCTGCGCGGCTACCGGTTTGACGGCGACGGAAGCCAGGAGCTTTACGGTCAGGCCTATTCGATTCCGGGGTATGGCAAGACCTTCCGGGAGAAGGTCCGGAAGAATATCCCTTACCGCTATGGCATGATGGCCCAGGGCGAAACGCTCCCGCGCTACGAAAACTATGTGACGCTCGACAAGGAGAAGAAGGACGCCTGGGGAATCCCGGTCCTGCACATCAATGCCAGCCATGGAGAAAACGAATTCGCCATGGCCAGGGCCATGCGTGAAGACGTCATGGCAATTCTGGACGCGCTCAAGCTGGAGGACGTGCGGCCGCCGGGAGAACACCTGAGCGTGTTCGGCAAGAACATCCATGAGTGCGGCACCGCCCGCATGGGCAACGATCCCAAGACCAGTGTACTCAACCATTTCAATCGGCTTCACGACGCCAGGAATGTTTTTGTTACCGATGGCGCTTCCTTCGTGACCAACAGTTGTTACGAACCGACGCTGACGATCATGGCTATCGCCACGCGCGCGGCCGATTACATCGCCGAAGCCTATCGCAAGGGAGACCTGTAGGGCGTTGCTGGAAGACACTCACAACCGTCATTCCGAGGGCCGGCGCTCTTTGTCGGCGCAAGGAATCTGCTTTGTTTTAGTCAATTGATCAAAAGCAGATCCTTCGCTTCGCTCAGGATGACGTGGGACAGGGAGTTTTTCAGCAGCCTGGTAGGGTCGGGGCAACCAGACAGGAACTGACTGATGGCGGAAGAAGAAAAAGAAAAATCCGGTGGCAGCAATCCGGAGAAGAGCGGGGTTTCCCGCCGCAAATGGCTGATCGACGTGGGCAAGGCTGCCGCGCTGGTGGGAATTGCGGGCAAATCTGTGCCTCTCGATGCGGAGGTTGCTGCCGGAATCCCCACCCCTGAAACGAAACCGGAAAGCCTTCCCCCGGGCCTCTATCGTCCTTCGTCTGAACATCTCGGAATGGCTCTCGGGGACGATTCGCGTTTCCATCCCGTTCCGCCCGGCTGCCAGGTCGATTTCATCCGGCCCCGCAACGGACCTTACGAACCGCAGTTCTTTTCCCATGACGAATACAACGTGATCCACCGGCTGACCGCCTTGATGCTGGGTGAGCCTGCGGGTTCTTCCGCAGAAAGCGCCAAACCCTCGGATGGAAACATCGTGGATGAGGTGGCCGAGTGGGTTGATCTTCGCACTTACAGCTTCAGCCGGAGTTCGTGACGCGGCGGAGCAGATGACACCGGAACAGGTTGCGGTGTCAAAGGCGTACAACGGCGCTCCGCTTCTGCACCGGGTCAAGACCACTGATCCGCAAAAAATTTATCGTGACGGCCTGGCGTGGATGGCCAAGGAATCAGAAAGGCGGCACCAGGGCGGCTTCGTCCATCTTAACGAGCAGCAGCAGTTGGCCATGCTTGACCTCATCAGCGACGAACGCGCCGACAAAGGTGCCGAAGACGACGGCACGCGGTTTTTCCGGCAGCTCAAGGGCGACATTATCTCCGGCTTCTACACTTCCAGGACCGGCCTGAAAGAGCTCGACGATAAAGCCAACCGGTTTTATGCGGAGTCGCCCGGCTGCCCGTCTTCGACCACGCATCGGTCGAAACCCAACCGTTAAATCCTGAGAAGCGCCCATCACTCTCGCAGGAACCAGCCGAGGAGTTGTACATTCCGCAACTTCTGAGGAAGGCCAGCTCTGGCGCAAAGAGTTTTGGCGAGTTCGCAGCCCGAGCAGGACCGGGAAAATCCGCTTAGACTGGCATGAACGTGACAAAGGTGTACAAACCGAATGATTGGAGAGGTAAAGGTTGAGATGAAAAATATTTCACGTCGTGGCTTCTTAAAGAACTCCATCACTTCCGTAGCAGGCGCGGCGAGTGTGCTTTCTGCGTCCAACCTGTTTGCCCAAACACCGCAGCCGCATATGAAGTTTCCTGTTGTTCCACGGGAAAGAATCGGCGTGACAACGTGGCCGTTTCGCATGTATATCGACAGCCCCACAAACCGATGGCGCGACTCCAAACTGCCGGGGATGGCGCTGACAAAATTCCCGGCGATGGTGGCGGAAAAATTTAATCTTCACAATGTGGAACTATTGGCGGACCATTTTCCGTCTACGGACAAAGACTTTCTGCAGCAGTTGCGCACCGCGGTTCGAAAGGCCGGGTCACACATCATTGATATACCGGTGGGCGCCAAGGCCAGCTTTTACCATCCCTTTGAGGTGAAGCGGCAGGAGGCCGTCGATTACGGAAAGAAATGGATTGACGTTGCCGTGGCAGTCGGGTCACCGAGCGTCCGCCTGCACATTGCAGGGTTGAAGGGCGTTGCGCCTGACGCTGACCGGGCTGCTGAGAGCCTGAAGCGCCTGGCGGCTTACGGCGCCGAGCGCAACGTTATGGTGACCCTTGAGAATGACGATCTGGTGACCGAAGATGCGTTCTTCATTGTTCGGGTCATCGACAAGGTCCAGAATCCTTATCTTCGCACTCTGCCTGACTTCGCGAATTCCATGCTGAGCGGGAACGCTGAATTCAACCATGATGCTCTCGCATTGATGTTCCGTCATGCCTACAACATTGCGCACATGAAGGATTCCGAAGTGGGCGGGCATGGCAAGCTCTACACCGTGGACGTGGCGAAGATCTTCAAGATTGCCGAGGCTGCGAATTATCGCGGTTACTATTCGCTGGAATGGGAAGGGCGCGGCGGTCCTGACGAAGGCGTCAGCAAACTGCTGGCAGAAACTCTGCAGCACCTCACTTAAACAATGCCGCGACGACCCTGGCCGGGTGTCGCAATGATGGCCGGCCCGTGCTATGTTTTCTGCCATGGGGAAGGCGGATGTTTGCATTCAAAAGAGCATGGGGTCCCTGCCCGCGGCGGAGAGATCAGAATGAAAACTACAGTGATGCCAGACAGTTCACGGAGATTTTCGGCGCCTGGGTGGAATGCAAAGCGCGCGGGGGAGGGGTTCCCATCCGGAATCATGATCCTGACCGTGTTGCTGCTGCTGATTTGTGTAGGCACCGGCCTGGCGCAGGGTCAGGGCGCGAACTATGACGAGTCCAGGGTGCCGGCTTATACGCTGCCTGACCCGCTGTTGATGGCGAACGGCAAACGGGTGACGAGCGCCCGCATGTGGATGGAGAAGCGGCGTCCGGAACTCCTGAAGCTTTTTGAGACTTATGAATACGGATTCAGCCCCGGCCGGCCTGAAGGAATGACGTTCCAGGTAGTTTCCGTGGATAGGAACGCGCTGGGCGGCAAAGCCACCAGGAAAGAGGTACGTGATCAATTTCAGCGGGAAGAAGGACGGGCCAAAGATGCGCCTCCTCATCTACCTGCCGAACGACGCGCCGAAGCCGGCGCCGATGTTTCTGGGATTGAACTTTGGCGGCAATCAAACTGTGGCTTCAGATCCGGGCATTACCATCAACAAGGGATGGATGAGGTATGGCTGGGGCATCGTCAATCATCACTCGACGGAGGACTCGCGAGGGGTTAATGCCTGCCGGTGGCAGTTGCAGAAGATCCTGGCCCGTGGGTATGGTCTGGCCACCGCTTACTACGGCGACATCGAACCGGATTTCGACGGCGGCATCCGCGAAAGTGTGCGGGCGCTTTATCTGCGTCCGGGACAGTCGGAGCCAGCGGCCGATGGCTGGGGGGCCATCGGGGCGTGGGCCTGGGGGCTGCGCCGCGCGATGGACTACCTGGAGACAGACAAAGACGTGGATGCGCACCGCGTGGCGGTGATGGGACATTCCCGGCTGGGCAAGACCGCTCTCTGGGCAGGGGCGCAGGACACGCGGTTTGCGCTGGTGATTTCCAATGATTCCGGCGAGGGCGGGGCGGCGCTCAGCCGCCGCTGGATGGGCGAAACTGTCAAGGCCATCAACACGAGTTTCCCCTGGTGGTTCTGCCGGAATTTCAGGAAGTATAACAACGACGTCAACGCGCTGCCGGTGGACCAGCACGAACTGCTCGCCCTCATTGCTCCGCGGCCCGTGTATATGGCGACCGCGGCGGGGGATTTGGAGGCTGACCCGCGGGGCATGTTTCTGGCGGGAAAGGCCGCCGACCCGGTGTACCGGCTGCTGGGTACGGACGGATTGGGCGCCTCGAAAATGCCTGGGATTGGCCAGCCCGCGATGACGACCATCGGCTTTCATCTGCGATGTGGGCCGCACGATGTTACGGCCTATGATTGGGAGCAGTTCCTCAATTTTGCCGACAAGCATATGAAGGCGCAGTAATGCTTGCAGGTTGGCGCCATCAGGCTATTGTATCGTTCCTGGTCATCTGCTAACCTGACAAATTCTTCTTATGGCTATCCCGTGTAGAAAATGTGGGGCAACGAAGACAGAACGTGTTCGTCACGGTCACCTGTATTCATTGGCTCGAAAATGTGGTTATCGGTTGCGGGTCTGTTCCCGATGTCGCCGGCCGCGGCTGTTGCGCCTTGACGAAGACGCTGATGCGCCCGTTCCGCCGCGTAGGAGCAGATTCTTGGCCGCACTGCGACTTTCGCCCGTGCCGGACGCTGCCAACAATGGGGTGCTGATCCCCAGGTGTCCGCAGTGCGGCGGGGCTGACCTTCAAAGATCGAAGCGCCGATGGCATGAACGCGTTTTTCGCCGCCCGCCCATGGTCAGGTGCCGTGCCTGCCATAGCCGTTTCCCTCTGGCTTTCATCTAGCAGGCTGGCTGGAGACACCGTTAGAATCTTCCACGGACCGAATCGGGATTTTGTTTTCGGCATCGACAATCTATGGCAGGCCATCAGGGACCAAATCGTGGAACACCATCGCTCACGGCGGGGCGCACTGTAAACCAGCGCATCGCAGTCTCAGCCGGCATCGTTATGGCCAGCATACTGGCCAGCCGGCTGCTCGGCTTTCTGCGCGAATGGGCCGTCGCCCACCAGTTCGGCTCCAGCGCGGTTACGGACGCCTATTATACGGCCTTCACGCTCCCTGACTTTGTGAATTATCTGGTTGCCGGAGGCTCCCTCAGCATCACTTTCATTCCCGTCTTTGTCAAATATATGGCGGAGGACAAGGAAGAAGAGGGGTGGTACGTCTTCTCGACCGTTATCACTTCGATGCTGCTTCTGCTGTTGATTCTGGTTGGGGTGGGAGAGTTTTTTGCCCCAACCCTCCTGCGGGTGATAGCGCCGGGGTTCAATCCGGCGGAAAAAGCGCACGCGGTTTTTCTGACCCGCCTGATGATGCCGGCGCAAGTTTTCTTTTATCTTGGCAGCATCCTGAGCGCCGTGCAGTATGCCAAGGGACGTTTCCTGATCTCTTCCATTGGCCCGATTATTTACAATTTTGGAATCATCCTGTGTGGCTTTCTGCTTGCCTCCAGAATCGGCATTACCAGCTTTTCGGTTGGTGTTTTGGTCGGCGCGCTCGCCGGGAATTTTCTGCTTCAGATCTATGGCGCCCGGAGCGTAGGCGCCCGGTTCAAACCCAATCTCGATCTTGGGCATCCGGGCTTCCGGCTGTTCATCAAGCTCGCCATTCCCGTCATGCTGGCGCTATCGGTGGTCTACTCGGACGACTGGATTATCCGCTGGTTTGGGTCGTACCTGGTTCCAGCGTCAATCACCTGGCTCAGCTATGCCAAAATTCTGATGCGGGTTCCCATCGGCGTAATCGGGCAGGCCGTGGGCGTGGCATCTTTTCCTTTTCTCGCTCAACTGTACGCTGAAAAAAAGTACGATGAACTTAATCGCACTTTCAACACAACCCTGAAAGGCCTCCTGCTGATGATTGTGCCGGTTTCCGCGCTGACGATTGCCATGAACCGGCCGCTGGTTTATTTTGTTTTCTCACACACCCGGCTTCACGTCCCTGATCTGAATGCCACGGCTGCGGCCATGGCACTGTTCTCGATCGGCATGTTCGCCTGGGGTGCCCAGGGCATCCTGGCGCGGGGATTTTATGCCGGGCGCGACACCTTCCGCCCGGCGCTTTATGGCACGATCATAACTTTCCTGAACCTGCCCGTTTACTGGCTTCTGGTGAGGCCCATGCAGTTCAGGGGGCTTGCGCTGGCCAGTACGATTGGCATATCCGCGTACACTATTGTGCTTTTTGTCTCGCTTTACCGGTCAACGGAAAATAAGGCGACGCTGGAGATGGTGGGATTCTTCCTGAGAATTGCCGGGGCCTCCGCCGTCGGGGCCGTCGGCGCATATGAGATTGTCCATTGGCTTGAGGGCATGACAAACTGGCAAAACACATCGGGCGCCCTCATCGTTCTGATTGTGGCCACGCCGGTGGGTCTGGTTCTTACCGGCCTCGTCGCAAAACTTCTTCGTATCCGAGAAATGAATGACTATCTGAAATCCATCCCGCTGTTCTCTCGCCTGCGCCGCAACCGTGGTTAACGCGAAGGCTGCCTCTGCACCAGCCGGTTTCTGTACCGTTATTTTCCAATGCAAAAGCGGGAAAAGATCATCCCGAGAATGTCTTCAACGTCGGTGGCGCCGGTCAATGCGTCCAGCGGCCGCAGCGCCTCATAGAGATCGAGAAGCAGCATCTCGTGATGCATCCGTTCCCCGGCCGCCTGGCGGCACCGCTCAAGCGCCTTGAGTGATTCCTGAAGTAGCTGCTGGTGCCGGAGATTGGTTACCAGTTCGCCCTCCGCGCCGGGATCGTTTCCGGCGCCGGCCGCCTGCATGATCTTTTCGCGCAGTTCTTCAATGCCTTGTCCTGTTACGGCTGAAGTTACAACGATCTCCACGGGGCCGGGAGCCTCGCCGTCATCAGACAGGATGGCCTGCTCGATGGAGTTCCTGCTGGTGCGTTGGGGCAGATCGGCTTTGTTGGCAACCACCAGTATCGATCCCATGCGGCGTGTTTTGTGAAGCAGCTCGTGGTCCTCCTGGCTCCAGTCCTGCGAGGTATCCACCACCAGCAGGCGAAGGTCGGAATCGGCCATGGCCTGGTGAGTCCGTTCCACCCCGATTTTTTCCACGGCGTCAGCCGTGGTGCGGATGCCTGCCGTGTCCACAAGCTGCAGCGGAATGCCGTTCATCGATGCGCTCTCGCTGACCAGGTCCCTGGTGGTGCCGGGAATCTCGGTCACGATGGCGCGCTCGGTATTCAGCAGCCGGTTGAACAGGCTGGACTTGCCAACGTTCGGCCGGCCCACAACGGAAAGGCTCAACCCTTCGCGAACAATTCGGCCGTAGGCATATCCCGCAACCATCTTCTCAACATCAGCCTTGATGGCGTTGAGGTCGCTCAGCAGAAGCTGCCAGTCCATCACCTCGACGTCGTCGTCGGCGAAATCGATTCCCGCCTCCAATCTGGCAATCAGGTTCAGCAAGGCCTGTTTGTGGGGTTGCACGCGGGCAGATAGCGAGCCCCCAAGCTGCGTGGCCGCCACCCGAGCCT
The DNA here is from genome assembly GCA_963783155.1 of uncultured Acidobacteriota bacterium. Lineage (GTDB taxonomy): Bacteria > Acidobacteriota > Terriglobia > UBA7540 > UBA7540 > SCRD01. The sequence continues at coordinate 19,986 of CAWANC010000009.1, forward strand.
GGTAAAGGGTTCGTGACTCAACCAGGTCCTGAATAGCTTCAGCCTGGGTGAGATCGATGCGACCGTTCAAGAAGGCGCGCATGGCAAACTCACCCGGTTCGGCCGCCCGCGCGCCGCGCTCAAGACAGCATTCCACCAGGTACCCCAGGATGACCGGCGAACCATGGCAGGAAACCTCCACGACGTCTTCGCCGGTGTATGAATGCGGCCGGCGGTAGACGGTCAGGACGACTTCATCCAGAACCTTGCCGGTGCGGGGATCGGCGAATTTGCCCAAAGTTGACCGCTGCACCTCGGGAGGCATCTTCGCCAGGCGAACCAGCGCGGACGCTATCTCGACAGCATTCCCGCCTGACAGGCGCGCCACACCGATGCCGCCGCGGCCCGGAGGGGTGGCAATGGCCACGATGGTGTCTTCTTTCATCATCTTAAAACCTGCGGGTGCTTCAGGAAGGGGATGCGGCGGGATAAATGACGACCTTACGGGACGGGCCCGCGCCTTCGCTCATGGTTTGCACCGAGGCTTCATCCTTGAGCGCCAGGTGAACAATGCGCCGTTCGCGCGAACTCATGGGAGTCAGGTGAAACGGGCTCCCGGTTTCGACAGCCTGGCGGGCCGCCATTTGCGCCGTCAGTTTCAGTTCTTCGGTCCGGACCTGCCGCCAGTCTTTGCAGTCAAAGCTGATTCGTCCATAAAGGTCGTCATCCACATGCACAGCTTTCAGGACAACATATTCAAGGGCATCCAGCAGCGCGGCGTTCTTTTCCAGCAACAGGTCGGAGTCGGGGCCTTTGAAGTCGACGACGACTCGCGGAGCGTTGGATTCGCCATCAGCGGCATCAAGTTTTCGCACCGTTGATTTGAGGTCGAAACCTCCACACTGGATGATCTGTCCCACCAGCGACTCGATCGCCGACAGGTAATGATCCTCGGATTGCTCAGATGGAAATGATGTTGTCATAATCTCATCTCGCTATGCCTTGGCCTCAGCGGACTTTTCCGGCACCAGCGGCGGCCGCTTCGGAGTGATAAACCGGTTGATGATGAGTTGCTGCGCAATCCCCACCATGTTCGCCGCCAGGAAGTAGAGCACCAATCCGCTGGCCAGGTGGAAAAACATGATCCCGAAGACCAGGGGCATAATCAGCATCATGCGTTTCTGGTTCGGGTCGGCGGTCATCATCGGTGTCATTTTCTGCATAAAGAACATGCTGACCATCATGAGCACGGGCAGGATCGGGATCGGCAGACCCATGATATGGGAAGGATCGGGCTGCGACAAGTCCTTAATCCACCCGATCCACGGCGCATGTCGAAACGCAAAGGGCGTTTCCAGCGACTCGTAAAATCCATAAAGGATGGGCAATTGCGGCAGCATGGGCAGGCATCCGCCGAGCGGATTGATCCCGTGTTCCTGGTAGAGCTTCATCACTTCCTGGTTCATCCGCGCCTTTTTGGGGTCGTTGAACTTGTACTGCTTATAGCGGTCCTGAATGCTCTTCACCAGCGGCGCGATCCGCTGCATCTCCTGGGCGGAGCGGATGCTCTTGAGCTTCAGCGGGAACAGGGCCATGTTCAGGAAGACGGTCAGAATCACAATCGCCCAGCCGTAATTGTGCACCCAGTTGTCATAGATGTAGCGCAAACCAAGAAACAGCGGTTTGGCGATGATGCTGAACCAGCCGAAGTCCACCAGCCCGGTCAGCGGGGGATGCGTTGTGTCCATGACCTCCAGCGACTTGGGGGCGACAAACAGGCTGAATTTCACCGGTTGCGCCACGGAGCTGCCCAGTTCCATATAGCCGGCTTTGGGCAGTTCTTTCTCCTTCCAGTTTTCGGGCTTCCAGGTTGAGTGTCCTGCGCCGAAAACCGTGTCGCTCGATTCCGGAAAGAAGATTCCGGCAAAGTACCGGTCTTCGGTCCCGGCAAAATCCAGGGGACTGGACTTTGTCAGTTCTTTGTCAATCTTGTGGAGATCGGTGGTTTCCACCTTGGCGTTGGTTTCATAGGCCACCTTGATCTGGGCGAAATGTTCTTCTTCAGGGACCGAATGGTCGCCGAATCCTCCAACCCAGGCCACCCTTGCGGGAACGTACTGCTGGTCCCTGGCCACGCTCACGCTGGCCTTCATGGCGTAATCCGAGCCGAAGGTGAACTTCTTCTGGACCTGCACGTGGCCGTCGCTGTAGGTGAACTCCAATGTTGCGGGTGCCTGCAGGGTGGTGCCGGACGGTTGCGCGGCATAAAGCGCCTGGTTCACTTTCTGATTGAGCGAATCGTCAGCCGTCCTCAAGCTCATCGGGTAACCCAGCTGTTTGCAGGCTGCGGGGTCCACCACATCGAGAGGCTTGCCGTTGGCATCATCATACTTCTTGAGAATCCAGCTCTTCACCACGCCGCCCTGGGTGGAAAAGGTGATCCGGTAAAGATCGTTCTCAACGACAATATCCTGGGCCTGCTGGCCTTGCACGACCGGAATCTGCGGGGGAGGGGGAACCTTGGGGGCCTCTGGTTTTGCGGCAGCTTGCTCCGTGGCTCTTTCTCCCGCGGCCTTCTGGGCCGTGGCCTGCGGGGGGCCGGATGATTGCTCCGACGGAGGCGGCGAAGTGACAAACATGACCCGCCATATCATGAGCAAGACAAATGACAAGGCGAACGCAATGATGACCCTTTTTTCGTTGTCCATGGATGAAAGGCTTTCTGTTTAACTCTCTGGTCCCTGCGCCACCGGATCCGGTACCGGATCGTACCCGTGGCCGCCCCAGGGACGGCAGTTCAGCAGCCGGCGAACCGCCAGCCGTGCACCCTCCCCCGCACCCCATTTTGCCACCGCTTCATACGCATACGCCGAACAGGATGGGTAATAGCGGCACGACGAGGGAATGACGGGTGAAAGACAAACCTGATAGAAGCGAATCAACCCCAGCAGCAACACCCTTAACGCGAATGCCCCTACCCGGATGATGCGCCCGGCGGCCTGGCAGGAAAAAGGCGCAACAGCTCCCGTTCGAGAGCGGGATAAGCGGCTGTGGCGGCTCCAGGGCGAGGGTTCAGCACGATGTCCCATCCCCCCGGCAGTTCCTGCCTGTGGAGCCGAAAAACTTCCCTGATCCGCCGCTTGATACGGTTTCGCAGCACGGCTGTACCCAGACGTTTGGGCACCGTAATGCCCAGGCGCGTCTCGGCCAGCCCGTTCGGTCGATAAAAGACGGTGCATAATGAGGCACTTCGGCGCTGCCCCTGCTTGTAAACCCGTTGAAATTCCAATCGACGGAGCAGCCGGTATTGCTTGGGGAAAGCAGCCGAGTCGGGATTCACGGAGTCAGGCGATGGCGACCCTTACGGCGGCGCCGCTTGATCACCTGGCGCCCTCCCGGGGTTTGCATGCGAACGCGGAATCCGTGTGTCTTGGCACGCCGACGCCGATTGGGTTGGTAAGTCCTCTTCAAAGCTTTGACTCCCTGTTAAGTTCGTGTCTATAAGGCCTAAACACATACGATAACCCGCCGCTTCCAGCCAAGTCAAGCTATGGAACGGCCAAATCTCTGTAAGATTTTGAGTTGTGGGCATCTGCGTACAGGGTGGGAGTCGATCCGTCCAAGGGGCAGCCTTCAGGGCTTACTTCTTCCGCCGCACGACAAACCGACCTTTTCAACGGAAACGTCGCGCGCCTTGAGGCAGCCGGATTTCTGATAGAATAACCGAAGATCAGGGAATCCGGCTGCCGCGCGGGCAGGGATCGCTTCCTGGTGGTGAGGGTCGGCGCGAGCGGTAAGGTAAAATGGATTTTCCGGCCGGATCCGAGCCTTTAGGATTCCATCCGCGCTCCAGGCTTTTGCCAGGGAATGGACAGAAACAACCAAACCAGAACCGGGAGGAAGGCTTGAAAGCAAATTGTCTCGATTGCCGTGTCCTCTCCAGCACGCTTTTCCGGAGCCTCTCCGACGAACAGGCCAAACGTTTTACCTGTATCTTCTGTCCGACGCACTACCGCAGAAATCAGATCCTGTTTTTTGAAGGCGGGGCCGCCCACCACGTTTTTGCTTTGAATGCTGGTCTGGTCAAAATGGTGAAGTCGCTCGAGAACGGGAAGGAACGCATCACACGCATTCTTTTTCCCGGTGACTTCTTCGGCCTGGAAGCTCTAAGCAAGGAAACTTACCCGGTGACGGCGGTCGTTCTTGAGGACTCGGAAATCTGTTCGGTCCCACGCGAGCAATTTTTTGCCTTCCTGCGTTCCAACCCGGACATTTCCCTCGACATGATCCGCCTGCTGGTCAGCGAGATCGCTGAGGCCCGCGCGCAGATGACCAGCATGAGTTTCAAGGATGCGCGGATGCGTGTGGCCACGTTTGTGCTCTCGCTGATTTCGGCCAGAGAAGTAAGCAGCCCGAACTCCTGTTCGCTGACCCTGCCGCTCACAAGCCAGGAAATAGCGGAAATTCTGGAATTGTCACCGGAAACCGTGAGCCGAACGTGGCACGCGTTGAGGCAGGAAGGCCTGATCGAAAAGCGGGGCCGCCGCCTGGTCATCCAGGATCTGCACGCCCTTCAGGCAACCGCAAGGCGCTGAGGCCCTCCCAACAGTTACAATCTTCCCCTGGATTAACCCACTATTCCTTCCACATAAAACAATTAGCAGGCCGCCGATTGACGTCCGTCATGTTGAAGTCTGACGGATGTCATCGACGGACCCTTTTATTTCGCTTAAAGATAAGCCTTCGTCGGCGGTTTTGGGCGTAAGCAATATCAGGTCATCGCGGATTTCTGCCTGTCGTCAGGCTGATGGGGTCCGGACAAGGCGTCGCGGATCCGCGATGTAATTTTGCTGCACCGTTGCTGGAACGGATTTGGGCTTCATGAAAAATTTCCGAATGATCCAGGTCATCATTCTCTTCCTCTGTTTAGGGTTTGTGTTTGGGGCCTCGAAAACTACTTTGAGTGAGCCCCGGGTGGCAGGCCCTTTTCCTGCGATCGTTTTTGTTGAGGCTCCCGCCGTTGCAGCTGGTCAACTGACGGAACGCTTTCCCCGGGGAAGCCATCTGGCACGCCTGAAGCCCGGAAGCCCGGCGGACTCTGCTGTCAACCTGACTCCGAATTTTTTTGGTGCGGCCGATCCTCGGGTATCTTTTGACGCGTCCAGGGTCCTTTTTGCCGGACAAAAGGAACGCACGTCCCGGTGGCAAATCTGGGAGATGAATGCGGACGGTTCGAATCAGCGCCAGCTGACGCATTGCCCCGGGGACTGCATTCAGCCCGCCTATCTTCCCCGTAACCAGATTGTGTTCACGATGGTCGCCGGCGGGGGGACGCAACCGGCCTCAGCCATCTACGTTTCGGAGGGGAATGGCAGCGGCGCCCATCCCATCACATTTGGCCCGGGCAATTTTCAGGTTGAAACCGTCCTGCGCAGCGGCCGGATTCTTGTTTCGGCAAATTCGTCGCTGGTGGCCGGCCGCCAGGGCAGTGGATCCCGCATGTTTTACACATTGCGGACGGACGGCTCGGGACTCAGCCCGTTTCGTCGGGAAAGCGCGCCAAACATTGTTCGAACCGGCGCGGAGGAACTGGATGACGGCACCGTGTTGTTCGTGAAGAAGCAGGAGCGGGCCGGCGGAGAGCTTGCCTGGTTCCAGCCCGGCGCCTTGCACAATTCGGTGATGACGCCACCGGGTTCCGTCTATGGGTCAGCCCACGCACTTGATGGGGACCGTCTGGTGGTGGCAAGGGCAGATTCCGATTCGTCCGGCGCCGCAGCGAAATTCGGTCTTTATGTATTCAACCTTCAGTCACGAAAAGTTGAGCAAACGCTCTACCGCAGTCCGAAGTTTTCGGGCGTCGAGGCCGTTTCCCTGGAGAAGCACCCGGTTCCGCTTTATTACTGGAGCATCCTCCACCCGGACCGGGATTACGGACGCGTTGTCTGCCTGAACTCCTACCTGTCGGCTGATGAGCCCCACGGCCGCCTGGAAGGCCATATCGCGAAGGTTCGGGTCATCGCCCTGCAGCCGGACCACCACACCGAGCGAAGTCTCGGCGAAGCTCCGGTGGAGAGCGACGGCTCTTTTTATCTTAAGGTCCCTGCCGACCAGCCCATCCGTTTCGAATTGCTGAGCACGAAAGGGGAAGTCATTCACGAGCAGAAGAGCTGGATTTGGGCGCGCACCGGGGAAGACGTTCCCTGCCTGGGTTGCCATGAAAGCAAGGCGCTGGTCCCGGAGGATCGCTGGCCGCTGGCGTTGAAACATTCCGACGCGCCGATTCCCGTGGGTCTGCCTTCGAAACCACAAACAGCACGACACTGAGGAGCGCATGAAGATTTCTCGAAGACGATTCGTAAGCCTGGCTGGCGTCGGAGGTGTTCTCTGGGTTGTGCTCGGAGGGCTGGGGCGAAGTCTTCCTCCCCAGTCACGCTCCGCGCCGGCGCTTCCTCAATTCGTGGACGTCACGGCGAAATCGGGCATCAACTTCAAGCACTCGTTTGGAGAAAAGGAGCTGAGCTCCATCCTGGAAGGTACGGGTTCGGGTTGCGCCTGGCTGGATTACAACAACGACGGCCTGCTTGATCTCTACGTGGTTAACGGCCGCTACGTCGAGGGTCTGACCCATCATTCCGCTCCCGACGGCAACGGCGCCACCAACCATCTTTATCGCAACAACGGCGACGGTACCTTCACCGATGTCACCACCCAGGCCGGCGTGGGCGGCAAAGGAATCGGAGTGGGTGTAACGGCTGGGGATTATGACAACGACGGCCACGTCGATCTTTATGTGACCAACTACAATTCCGCCATCCTCTATCACAACAATGGCGACGGAACGTTCACCGATGTCACGGCCGACGCGGGCGTTGACAATCCCTTTTTCGGCACCGGCGCGGCCTTTCTGGATTACGACCGCGATGGGCGCCTGGATCTGTTTGTCGGAAACTACCTGAAATTCACTCCGAATTACCGGCAGTTTTACCCCGGCGACCACTACCCGGGTCCTCTGGACTACAACCCCGAATTCAACCGGCTGTTCCATAACAACGGCGATGGGACTTTTACGGATGTTTCAAAAAAATCGGGAATTGCCCGCCAGCCCGGCCGGGCGATGGGCATTACCGTCGGCGACTACGACAACGACGGCTGGCCGGACATTTATGTGGCCAATGACACCATGCCCAGCTTCCTCTACCACAACAACCACAACGGCACGTTTACGAACGTTGCGGTGGACGTCAACGTTGCTTACGGGCAGAACGGGGAAGCCACAACTTCCATGGGCCCGATCTTCGGCGACTACGACAATGACGGCTGGCAGGACCTGTTTGTTTCCGACGCCCGTTTTCACCGTCTGTTTCACAATCCTGGCAAGCCCCAGGCGTTCTTTCTGGACATGACGGATGATGCCGGCATCGGCAAAGTTTCCGGCCAGTACGTTGCCTGGGGTGACGGCTTGTTCGATTTCGATAACGACGGCTGGAAAGACATCTTCATCGTCAACGGAGGGCTGGCGTGGCTGATTCCCATGGAAAGCACCCTGCTGCGGAACAACGGCAACAATACTTTCTCCGACGTTTCAACCCAGGTGGGAAGCTTCTTCGAGCAGCGGCACGTCAGCCGATGCGGCGTGCTTCGGCGACTACGACAATGACGGGTACGTGGACGCGTTCATCACCACGCTGGGCGGCAAGGGCATTCTGCTCCACAACACGCCGCCCGCGGGAAAGCGCAATCACTGGCTGACGGTGAAGCTGGTCGGAACGCGAAGCAATCGCGACGGTTTCGGCGCAAGTCTTGAGGCCGTGACGGGCGACTTGCACCAGTACGTCCAGTCCGTTTCGGGGTCCGGCTACCTTTCACAAAATGACCCTCGGCCGCATTTTGGCCTGGGGAAGAACACTGAAGTGGACCGGCTGATCATTCGCTGGCCCAGCGGGACCGTCCAGACGCTTGAACACGTGAAGGCCGACCAGATTCTGACCATCACAGAACCCGCCGCTGCCAAAACGGAAGCGGCCAAGAGCGCAGGAAAATGAATATCCATCCGGAAAAGACGGAAGGCGGGACCAACCGGAGAGGATCATCCCTCTTGAAGATGGCCGTCGTCATGCTGGCGCTCATGGCCGGGCTGGGGATAGCGCGTTCGCTGACGGACGCTTCGCCCCAGAATCCGCCGAACCTCGACGGCGCCGGTCCGCGCTATCTGAATCCCACCGTCCTGAAGCTTTCGCCCGAGGGCCAACGGCTCTACGTGGTTTGTGCCGCCGGCAACCTGGTGCTCGTGGTGGATACGCACACGCGGCGCGTCGTGGGGCGGTTCAACACCGGCGACAGGCCTGCGGGCATCGCAATCTCTCCAGACGGAAAGACCCTCTACGTCTCAAACGAGTGGAGCAATTCGGTCAGCGAGATTGACGCCGGAACTCTTCGCGTTCTGCGAACTTTCAAAACCGGTTGGGGGCCGGTGGGAATCACAACCGACCGGGCGGGCAGGTTTCTTTACACCGCGAATACGCTGGGCGACAACATCTCCGTCATTGACCTTTCGACCGGCAAGGAAATCAAACGCCTCGCCGCCGGACACTTTCCTGAATATGTCGACCTTTCCCGCGATGGGAAGTGGATTTACGTTTCGAATCTCCTGGCGCAGCTTGCGCCACCCGAAGAGCCGCCTGATTCCCAACTGACCGTGGTGGATACCGCACGGCAGATCGTGACCAGCCGGATCACGATTCCCGGGGCCATCCAGCTTCGCCACATTGCCCAGGTGCCCGCGCAGGATGGCGGATATCTGCTGATTCCATTTCAGCAGCCCCACAACCTGGTTCCGCTGGTCCAGATCCAGCAGGGATGGTACCTGACCAACGGGATGGCCATCGTCGGGCAGCCGCAAGCGGGGCAGACTTCAAAAGTCAGAGAAGTCCTGCTGGATGATATTGACCGCTACTATGCGGACGGGTTCGGAGCCGCCTCCACGCCCGACGGGCGATGGGCGCTGGTGACGGCGTCAGGCGTCAACGTGGTTTCCATCATCGATATAGCCAAGCTCAACCGGGTGCTGAAGCAGGCCGCTCTCGACGGCCACCTGGACCTGGCGCACCGGCTGGATTCTGCCCGGCAGTTTGTGGTGAAGCGGCTGGCCACCGGCCGCAATCCGGTCTCTGTTGTGGTCTCGCCCGACAGCCATTTCGCTTACATTGCAAATCGCACGGACGATACCGTCAGCGTCATCGACCTGCAGCAGTTGAAGGTTGCTTCAACCATTGATCTGGGCAGCCCCAAAGAAATCACGGCCCTCCGCCGGGGCGAACAATTGTTCTATGACGCAACCTTTTCCTACCAGTCGCAGCTTGCCTGCGCCAGTTGCCATCCGCACAACGGCTTTGAAGACGGCCTGGTCTGGAGCCTTGAAACGCCGGAACTGGGACACGACGTCACCGAAAATCGGACCTTGCTCAGCATTGCGGAAACCTCGCCTTTCAAATGGAACGGTTTGAATCCCAACCTTGCCACGCAGGACGGCCCGCGCACCGCCATGTATATTTTCCGGTCGCAAGGTTTCAGTTCCGCTCAGGTGAAGGACCTGGTGTCGTATATCCATTCGCTCAAGCTGCCGCCCAACCCGCGCCGGGTTGCGGATGGCCGCCTCACCGAAGCCCAGGAACGCGGCCGCGAGATATTCTTCCGTACCACAACCAACGACGGCCGCATCATTCCAGACCGCGACCGCTGTTATTTCTGCCACGCTCCGCAGACGCATTACACATCGCGGGTCCGAATGGATGTCGGGACTTCAACCAATTTTGACAACGTCAAGGATTTCGATATGCCCCAGCTTGAAGGCGTTTACATGCGGGCCCCTTATCTGCACGACGGCAAGGCGCTGACGCTGGAAGGCATCTGGACCCGGTTCAATCCTGACGACAAACACGGAATTACATCCGACATGAACAAAGTGCAGTTGAACGACCTGATCGAGTTTTTGAAGACTTTATAAAGGAGAACCGGCGGCTTGCCCGGCTTTCGGGCCGCCGCTCGAAGGAACGATGAGAAATCGATTGCGAGCGTGCCTGTTACTGGCCACCGGGCTGTTCGTCCTGGCGGCCACCGGCGTGATGGCGCAGACTCCCCCGCTTTACACCCGATGGGTCAATTACACCGCGGCCAACGGATTTCCTGAGGGCGAAGTCTATTCCGTGGCGATCGACGGCAGCAAGGTCTGGGCCGGGACGGCCAACGGACTGGTGCTGATCGAGAACGGGAAAGTGAAGAAGGTTTTCACTCCCGCCGACGGTCTGGCGGGTCCGGTGGTGATGTCCGTTGCAGTGGACCACGAGACCGGTGACGTCTGGGCCGGAACCTTTGGCGGGCTCAGCCGCTATTCCGCGGGCCAGTTCCAAAACTACACCAACCTCACCAGCGGCCTGGCGAACGATCTGGTTTACAGTGTGGCCATCCAGGGCCGTAACGTCTGGGCCGCAACCGCCGCGGGCATCAGCCGGCTCGATACGGACACCGGCGATTGGGCTATTTTCAACGAACAAAACTCTCCTTTTGACGAGCCCTGGTCTTACGCCATCGCCTTCAGCAGGCAGAAGGCGTATTTCGGCCTCTGGGGTGGCGGAGTCTTGGTTTACGATCTGGCCGGCCACTTCTGGAGGCCCTACACGGACCCCGACGGCTCCATGGAGATCGTTCTTTACCGCAACCAGGGTCTCATCCACATGATTGTCAGCAGCGTGGCCTATAACGCGGACACCCGAATGTTCTGGGCGGGCACCTATTTCGGACTCAGCGGCTATGACGGCCGCAACTGGCACAACTACCTCAGCAAAGACAGCGGGCTGGCCGACGACTTTGTCAACGGGGTTCTCTCGCGCGGCGACGAAGTGTGGGCCTGCACGCAGAAGGGTCTGAGCGAGCTCGATTACAAGACGAACACCTGGGTGACCTACCGGCCGGCGGATTGGAAATCTCTCGATTCGGCCAAAGCCGGGAAGGCCGGGCGCGGCGAGATCATCATCACCCGGCCCGATGGCAAGAAGACCAGGATGGAATCTCCCACTTCGATCGCGCACAACTACATTCTCAGCATGGCATTTCAAGGAAAGGACATCTGGGTTGCTACGGCGGGCGGTTTAAGCCATGGCATTCGCCAGTCCGACAAGGAGGAACAACACAATGAGTCAGCTGCAAACAGACACTGAAGCCATCACGGCACAACAGAAGCACAAGCCCGTCTCCAAGAAGGCCATTAAAGCGCCCGGGGCATTGAATGAAGCGTACGATTACGAGCGTCCTTCATCGTTTTCGCGCGGCCTGCGCCTGGATATCAAGGGTATGACCATCCTGCTGATTTCCGGCACGTCCAGCGTTGATGAGTATGGGCGCAGCGTGAATGTGGGAGACTTCCGGGCGCAAACCTGGAGGACCTACCAGAACATTACGGCCCTGTTGGAAGCCGAGGGCGCAACGTGGAAGGATGTGGTCCGGACAAGCTGCTATCTTCGCGACATCGAGCGTGACTACGCCGCGTTCAATGAAATTCGCACCGAGTTTTTCAACCAGCAGGGGCTCGATCCGCTTCCGGCGTCCACGGGCATTCAGGCCATTCTGTGCCGGCCGGACCTGCTGATTGAAATGGAAGCCATGGCGATTTTTGATAGCGACCGTGGATAAGGCGGCCCGGGTCCTCTGAGCAGTCCGGCTCGGTGGGCCCGTGCGGCGGCGGGTCTTCGCGGCGCGGCGTTCAGATATTGAAAGGGGAGGATGGTGAGCATGAGAGTCGGAATCCTGACAGCGTGTTTGATTTGTCTGCTGGCCGCTCCAGCCTGGCCGCAGTCCACATCCTCGAAACCCGCGCAGCAGGAATCTCCAGCTAAGATGCGCTATGCCAACATGCCGCCCAAGGCTGTTCCCTTCGGGCGCTTTCGAAAGCCCTACCAGGAATGGTACGTTGAGCCCAACACTCTGGAATATAACGGTGCGGCGCGCAGCGAGTCAGTTCCCGACCTGAAAAACCTGAAGTCGGTCAACATCGGTTTTCTCGGCCCGCTCGGCAAGTACAATCCCGATTCTTCTTACGGCATCGCCATGCTGCAGGGCGCCCGGATGGCCGTCGATGAAGCAAACGCGAAGGGCGGTTATCACGGCAAGCCCTTTGCCCTGAGGATTCACGATGACCTGCCTCTCTGGGGCGCGTCGTCGATGGACATCGTGCAAATGCTTTATGACCAGCATGCGTTGGCCATGCTGGGATCGATCGATGGCGCCTCCACCCACATTGCCCTGCGGGCTTCCCTCAAAATTGAAGTCCCCATTATGGATACGGGCACCACGGATCCCACCGTCACCGAGACGCGGATTCCCTGGCTCCTCCACAATTTTCCCGATGACAGGCAGCAGGGGTATGCCCTGGCCGACTACGTTTTCAACCGGCTCAAGCTGAGGGATGTCGGCGTTCTTCGAGTCAACGGCCGCTACGGCCGGCGCGGTTATGAGGAATTTTTCAACGACGCGCGGCGAATTGGCTTTCAGCCACTTGTGGTGGTGAAGTACCCGCCGGCTGCGACAGACTTCTCCGAGCAGTTGCAAACACTGAAGAACCTTGGCATCCATGCCCTGGTCATCTGGGGCAGCGCCAGCGAGGCCGGGATGATTCTCAAGCAGATGCGCGCCATGGGAATGAAGCAACCTGTCTTTGGCAGCAGCCGGGTGGCTTATCCGGAGCTCCTGAAGGTCGCCGGCCCGGCGGCCAACGGCCTGGTCGCCGTTTCCGCCATTGATCCTTCACGGCACGACCCGAGGTGGCTGGCGTTCCGTGAGCAATACGTCAAGCGTTTCCATGCCGAGCCCGACGCCTACGCCTCCTACGCTTATGACGGCATGAGCATCCTGATCGCCGCCATTCAGAAAGCCGGGCTCAACCGGGGCCGCATCATGGACGCCCTGCGCGAGTATGGAATGAAGCGGTACAACGGGGTGAGCGGTACCGCGTTTTTTGATTACACCCTGAACAACATTGCTCCCGTCACTTTTGCCGAAGTCAAGGACGGGCATTTTGTCTACTGGCCGGAACACCGGACGGACTGGAAGGACGGCAACCCGATCGCGTCCATGCACTGAGCCGTGGGTGCCGGCTTCAGAACCGCCTTGGCTGCCGGACTTTTTGAACTCCCGATGAGAAAAGCGTTCCATAGCCTGCGAAGATTTTGGGGATGCGCAAGCCTTGTTGCGATCACCGCTGTTTCGGTGTCGGCGCTGGCGCAGCAGGGCCCACCGCCCGCCCCGTATGCTTCAATTAAATCAACCGGCGTGAGCTATGCAGGACCGGGAAGAGAATCCTCCTACGATCTTCGAGGCCCGGTCATCCATATTGGAATCCTGGCGCCCCTTAAGGGCCCGCAGGAGGCGGAGGGGGAGGCGATCATCCGTGCGGCCAGGATGGCGCTGGAAGACTCCGCACAGGGTTTGCTGCCAGGCGGCCTCCAACTGGAGCTTGCCATCGGCGACGAAAGCGGGCCGGCGTGGGGCCGCGTCACCGATGCCGTGCTCCACCTCGTTTTCAATGACCACGCTGTCGCCATTGTTACTTCCGCCAACGGCGCCACGGCGCACTTGAGCGAACAAGTGGGAAACAAGATCGGTGTTCCCATCCTGACCCTTTCCTCTGACGCGACCACGACTCAAATCAACCTGCCGTGGATCTTTCGCCTGGGGCCCAGCGACGCTCAGCAGGCGCAGGCGATGGCACAGGACATTTATCGCAGGCGAGGATTCAAACGCGTGCTCCTGGTGGCTGAGCGTGATCACGACGGTCGCATGGGTGGCGGGGAGTTTGTTGAGGCCGCCCGCCGCCTCAGGGTGCCGCCACCGGATTCTCTGGCCCTCAATCCGCTGCCGCCGGATGCCGGTTCGTTGCTTGCGGCCGTCAGGACAAGGTCTCCGCAGGCCATTGTGTTTTGGACGCAGCCGGAAAGCGCCAGGAAGCTGCTGGAGGCCATGCGTGAAAAGAGAATCTGCGCGCCTGTCTATGTTGCACAGGAGACAGCTCAGGTGGGTTCCGGGCTCAGGTTTGGCCCGCAGAACGCGGCAGGAGTGAAGGACCCGTCAGGCGTAGGCATCTTCACGGTAGACATCGTCCCGGGCGGGAGCGCTTCAGGAACAAGCTTTGTCCGCCGCTATCAGGCGGCAACCGGAACTTATCCAAGCCCGGTTGCCGTGGACGCTTACGAAGCCGTCCGGCTGGTCGCGCAGGCTGTACGAAAGGCCGGCCCCAACCGCGCCCGCGTGCGCGACCACCTTTCGAGCACGCGGGACGTTTCCGGTGTTTCCGGAAACATCTCCTTTGACGTCCAGGGAAACAACCGGGCGGCGGTTCGCCTCGTCCGCCTTCAGTGACGTTCGCACGTTGCGAGTTTATCTGCCGGGCAGACGATCCGGCGCCCGATCGAAACAGGGAATCTGATACTTGGGAGAAAAGCGATGCAGGATTCAATGTCCGCCGCCAACGCTTATGACGCCATCATTGTGGGTTCGGGAGCGGGCGGCGGGACGGTTGCCTACAACCTGACGAAAGCCGGGGCCAAATGCCTGATGCTGGAAGCCGGCGGCTGGTACGATGCCGCGAAGGATTCCAGGTGGCTCGAGTGGCAATACAATGCGCCCTACCACGGCGGCGGAAATTTCGAGGACCCGGTCGACTATTTCACGGCTGTGGTGGGCGGCTGGCAGGTTCCCGGCGAGCCTTACCTCAGCGCTCAAGGCAGCGACTGGATGTGGTTCCGCTCCCGCATGCTGGGCGGGCGCACAAATTCCTGGGGACGGATTTCTCTCCGCAACGGGCCGTATGACTTTAAACCCCACACCCGCGACGGCAAGGGTTTTGACTGGCCCATCAGCTACGACGAACTGGCGCCTTACTACGACAAGACGGAAGAACTGATCGGCGTATTTGGATCGGCCGAGGGCATCGAAAACCTCCCCGACGGCAAGTTTCTTCCTCCGCCTGCGCCGCGCTGTTATGAACTGCTGGTCCAGCAGGCCTGCCAAAAACTTCACATCCCCTGCATCCCGTCGCGCCTGGCCATCCTGACCAAAGCGCTCAACGGCCGGACGGAATGCCACTACGTCGGGCAGTGCGGCCGCTGCTGCCGGCTGGGGTCCAACTTTTCGTCGCCGGTTGTTCTGCTGACGCCGGCGCAGATGACCGGCAACCTGGAGATTCGCACTGACGCCATGGTGCGTGAAGTCCTGACGAGCGAGGACGGACGCGCCACCGGAGTTTCCTACATCGATAAAAAGACCCGCAAAGAAGTTCAGGTTCGAGCGAAGGTGATTGTCCTGGCCGCAAGTTCCTGCGAAACGGCCCGGCTGTTGCTGAACTCGCGCAGCAGCCGTTTTCCGAACGGCCTGGCAAACTCAAGCGGACTGGTGGGCAGGTACCTGATGGACACCGTGATGAGTGACGTCAGCGGCTTTGTTCCCAAGATGATGGATCTGCCCGCGCACAACGAAGACGGCGTGGGAGGCATGCACCTCTACATGCCCTGGTGGAACCTCCAGAAGCAGCAGAAGAATCAGATGCCGTTTTCGCGCGGCTACCACATTGAGTTCGGCGGAGGGCGCCGCGGCATGCCCATGCCGGGAGTCCTGAGCGGCACTGAAAGACTGGTGGGCGGCGGCTACGGAGAAAAGCTGAAGCAGGACTGCCGCAAGGTCTACGGCGCGTTTATTCGCCTCCACGGCCGCGGTGAAATGATTCCCAATAAAGACAGCTACTGTGAAATTGATAACAGCGTCGTGGACCAGTGGGGGATTCCGGTGTTGAAGTTCCACTTCAAGTGGGGACAGGATGAAATCCTGATGGCGCGCCACATGCAGGAGACGTTTCAGGAGATCGTCAAGACCGCGGGCGGCAAGGTGATTGAATCCGCCGGGCCCGAGCGGCAATGGGGAATTTCAGCGGGCGGGCAGGGGATTCACGAAGTGGGTGGCGCGCGCATGGGCGACAATCCCAGCGACTCCGTTTTGAATTCCCACTGCCAGGCGTGGGATTGCAAGAACCTGTTTGTCGCCGATGGCGCGCCCTTTGTCAGCCTGGCGGATAAGAATCCCACGCTGACCATCATGGCGCTGGCGTGGCGAACCTCGGAATACATCACGGAGCAGGTGAAGAAGGGGAACGTGTAGGAGATGGTAGAGGGCATGTGGCAGGTGGTATGTGGCGCAGGGGAGGCGGGGAATTCGGAAGTGAGCATTGAACCGGATCACCTGACGGAGCGAATGGACCCTGCTGGTCGGATGTTGACGCGTTTGGTCCGATCAGTTCGAAGCTGACTTTTTTGCGACATGCCACCTGCCACATGCGACCTGCTGTACGCCACCAGCCGGGAGCGGCTTGAGGAGGGAAAATGGAAAAGGAGACCCCTGGCAAGTCCGTTCGCTTTGAGCGGCGTGACATTCTGAAGCTGATGACCAGCATGCCCGCGGCGGCGCTGGTGTCAGTTGTTCCGTTCGCTTCTGGATTGGCGCAGGCAGCGCCCCAGGAATCGGCGCAGGAAGGAAAGGGTGCCGCACACCCCAGGGCGCTGAGCGATCATGAGTGGAAGATGATTCGCATCCTTTCGGACATGATCATACCCGCCGATGAACGTTCGGGCAGCGCGACGCAGGCCGGCGTGCCGGAATTCATCGACGGCTGGCTGGACATGAAGCGCGGAATTCTGCTCGACCAGATTCGCGGCGGACTGACGTGGCTCGACATGCAGTGCAACCGGTCGTTCAACCACGACTTTGCGGATTGCTCCACCGCGCGGCAGAAGCAGATCCTTGACCGCATTGCGTATCCGGAAAAGGCGGCGCCGGAGGACGCGAGCGCCGTCGCCTTCTTCAACACGCTTCGCGACCTTGTGGTCAGCGGGTTCTTCACCAGCCAGGAGGGAATCCGCGACCTTCCTTATGTTGGCAACGAGCCGCAGGAAAAGTGGAACGGCTGTCCCGCTCCGGTGCTTGCCCGGTTGGGAGTTGGCAGCGGCAAAACGCCAGCCTGATGAAGCGTCCTCCAATGTCCTCTGAATCGCAAGCTGCATTCAACGTCCTGTTGAGCGTGGCGTGAGCGATACGATTGGTGGCACATGGTTGCGCTGCGGCTGCTGATCCCGTATATATAACGCTGACAGTTCATCATCACTTCGGGGGACATTGCAATGAAGCCAAAGTCATCTACATCTGCGCGCGGTACCCGAACTGCCGGGCGGTCCAATGCCGGGAAAGAGTTTCTCGTTTATGTCGGCTCTTACAACAGAGCCAGGGGGAAGGGAATCCACGCGTTTCGATTTGACGCAGCCGCCGGCCGGCTGACATCGATGGGACTGGCCACAGAGGCGGTGAACCCCACCTTTGTCACGGCCAGCGCGGACGGCCGCTTCCTCTATGCCACCAAGGAAGTCACGCGCCACAAGGGGCGGAAGAGCGGCTCCGTCAAAGCGTTTGCCATCGACCGGAAGACGGGGAAACTCCGCTTCCTGAATGAAGTTGCCTCAGGCGGCACCGTTCCGTGCTATGTGGCGCTCGACAAAACGGGCCGCTACGCGATGGTGGCCAACTACGGCAGCGGCAGCGTGGAAGTGATCGAGGTGCGCAAGAACGGCCGCCTCGGCAAGGTGACGGCGTTCGCCCGGTACGCCGGCTGCAGCGTTAATCCCGAGCGGCAGGAAGGTCCGCACGCCCATTCCAT
The DNA here is from genome assembly GCA_963783155.1 of uncultured Acidobacteriota bacterium. GTDB lineage: Bacteria > Acidobacteriota > Terriglobia > UBA7540 > UBA7540 > SCRD01. The sequence goes on from CAWANC010000009.1 coordinate 37,711, forward strand.
CAACGTGTCGCCCGACAACCGCTTCGCTATCGCGGCCGACCTGGGACTCGACAAGGTGTTCGTCTATCGCTTTGGCGAGAAGGCGGGCGTGCTTTTGCCCAACCATCCCGCTTACGCCGTGGTCAATCCCGGTTCCGGGCCGCGACACATTGCCTTTGCGCGGAACGGCCGCTTCGTTTACGTCATCGGGGAGATGAAGTCAAACATCACGACGTTTGCCTACGACGCCCGACGCGGAACCCTGCGCAAGCTGCAGACCATCTCGACGCTGCCGAAAGGCTGCAAGTTGCACAGCGACTGCGCCGAAATTGCCGTGAGTCCCAACGGGAAATTCGTTTATGGGTCGAACCGCGGGCATGACAGCATCGCGGTGTTTGCGGCAGACCCGAAGAAGGGAACGCTGGTTCCCGTTGAGCGCGCGCCGAGCGGCGGCAAGTGTCCGCGCCACTTCGCCATTGACCCCACGGGCGCCTACCTTCTGGCGGCCAACCAGGAGTCGGACACGGTGGTGGTTTTTGCCGTTGACCGCAGGACCGGCCAGCTGACTCCCAGCGGCGAAACGGCGACCGTAAGTTCCCCGTCGTGCGTGCGATTCGTGACTTTCTGATTGACGGAGTAATTTTTACCCACTGTTGCAGGATTGAACAACTTTTTTGTGCGAGCTCATTTTCAGGCTTAATAATTTATATAAGTATAACATAATAATAGACTTGATAATTTTCATACTTTGCTTGTAAAAATCCCATACGTCCCATTTTGACGGTTTTTGAGGGCCTGTAGGCTCGTTATGCGAGGCTCTAACAAGAAAGTATGAAGGATGAAGTGTGAAGGATGAAAGAAGCAGTGAAACCCGGAAGTGGGAAACAGGGAATAGGGGAAGGGCGGTGCGTGTGACCCGTCTGGCGCCCTGGACTGCCGCAGCTACACTGTGAAACCTTGGTCCCGCAGCGAGCTGGACCCGCAGTGAGCTGACCCGCCGCGCAACCCCGACCGGAGGTTGGCGCTTTCCGAAGGGCACCAACTCACACATGCCACAAAAGAGCGGCTATTTTGTGGGCTTCAGCCGCTGGAGCGCTAACTTGCCCGCCGGGTCTTCACCCAGCCCGACGGCAAGTAGGTCCCAATCCTCCACAGGAATTCGTGGAGTGGAATCGGCTTCTCCAGGTAATCAGCGGCTCCCAGCTGCATCGCCTCCATATAGGCGGCCATATCGTGGTGCCGGGTGGTGACCAGCACCGGAACCCTGCGGTCCTTCATCATGGAGCGCGCCGCGACGGCTCTGCCTTCAAACGCCGGGCCTCCCTGGTCGACGATCACCAGGTCGAACCTCTCACCTTCCAAACATCGCTCGGCTTCTTCATAGGATGAGCAGGCGCGGACCCGGAGTCCCCGGTCACGCAGATGTTGGGCATAGCGTTCGCGGTCGGAGGCCTCCTCGTCGACCAAAAGAACTCTTCGCTGAGGGATCAAAGGGAGTCTTGGGGAAATGCGTTCAAGAGTAGACACTAAGGGTGGCATAATGTCCTCCACAGATCAACCTGTGCCCCCTCCAGTTGCTGCGTATCTAACTAATAGCTCCAAAATCAAATGGCTGTCAAGCAAGATTTTAGAGCGGGCAGGCCCCCGTCAACCTGTTGTGGCTACGGGCCTTCACGGCCCCAAAAGTGGTAGCAGGTGGGAAGGCAGCAGGGAGTGGGAAATAGGAAATAGGAAGTAGGAAGTAGGGGAAGGCCGGAAGGCAGAGGGAAGGCGGCAGGCGGCAGGTTGCAGGTGGCAGGTGGGGAAGGCGGAGGGCAGAGGGTGGTATCAGGAGGGCCGGGCTTCAGCCGCCGGCCATAAACCGCCGCCCACAAAAAACTGAAGCCCTCTCCCTGGTGAGAGGGTGGCCGCGCATCGCGGCCGGGTGAGGGGGCCGGTGCCCTTCTGCCTTCCGCTTACTGCTTTCTGCCCGCTGCTTTTCCCTGTGGAGAGGGTGGCCGCGCAGCGGCCGGGTGAGGGGTGTTTTGAATTGATTGATTGAAACAATGGCGATTGCCTGATTGGAAGAAACCGTCGTGCCTTTGAGGAGGGTCGGGCTTCAGCCTGGCCATCATTCATAACTCATAATTGCCTTCCCCCTACTCCCGACTCCCTACTCACTATTCGCTGCCGCGCAGCGGCCGGGTGAGGGGTCTTTTGCTTTTCCCTACTTCCTACTTCCTATTTCCTACTTCCTGTTTGCTTTCAGCCCGCTGCTTTTCCCTGTGGAGAGGGTGGACGCGCAGCGGCCGGGTGAGGGGTCTTTTGCTTTTCCCTACTTCCTACTTCCTATTTCCTACTTCCTTTCTTCTTCTGCCTTTCAGTGGGAAGAGGGGTTTGTAGCGCGGGCCTTTACGGCCCGCGGCTTTTATCACCAGGTAAGAACCGCAGGCCACAAGGGCCTGCGCTACGGGCAGGGGCATGTTTCCAACTGGCACTAAAGTTCCTTGCCTTCGTGCTACTTAAATGGTATACATGGCGGGAATGTGTACGCTCGACAGGGCGAGTTTCCTAGCCCCGGTCAAGGATAACCCGATCACCAAGAACGTGGCCCCACAAAAGTTCCGCGGGTGGCGCATCATACGTTCCAAAGTGCGGAATGTATGCGGCACTTCGGCACTTGAAGAATGGCCGGGTAATTTGTGCGGTAAGACTTGCAGACCGTGTTCCGGACCTGCATTTTGCCGGCAAACTGAACCTTCTGAGCGCATACATGCCAGAACGCGGGGCGTGTGGGCCATCCGTTTGGCCAAAGGAGGATTGGATTGCAAGGGCTGACTCTGATCTCGGCGGTGGTTCTATTGCTTTCACCTCCAGTAGCTACGCAAAGACTGCCTAACCACACAACAATTTATTGTGGCGAAAACCTTAAGCCGCTGGTTCTGAACGCCAGCCCAGACTTCAGCAGTAGCGCCGTGGCGCCTCTCGCCTGCGGAACAAGGTGCTAATCCTCGCTCGTGAAGGTGATGCAGTTGGGGGTTGGACAAAGGTGCGCACGCGCCAAAAAGGGATCGAGGGATTCGTCGCAAGCTGCTTTGTGGGGGCGATGCCCCCGCTCAAGACGGGCAAATGTAACCGCCCAGACCCGATTGGCACCCTGACACAATTTGAACACCTGTCAGACACCCTACAGGGTTTTATTGAGGCCGAACATTTCTCGGACGCAGATTGGAAGGACATATCGCGCGAAGACACGGAGAAATTAGCGGCGAAGTGTTACTTTGCCGCCTATGCGACGGCGGGAGGCCGGGCTGGATTAAAGCAAAGATTCAGAGTTGTCATCGGCAACCAGATATACGGCAGCGACTTCTCTAAGTTGCCCCCCAGTGAGCAAGTCAGTATCCAGGTATGGCTTCAGAAGTTGTTGGATGTTCTCTCCAAGGCTTTCGACCTGGGCTATAAAGATGGTGCCAAGCTCCATGCAATCCAAAATAGTCCGTCGGGGCTGGCCGCTGCGGAGCGAGCGAGAAAGTTTCGCTGTGCGAAATCGCAGGCCACAAAAGTCAGCGGTCTGCGCCGGTCGCCGTTGACTTCAATCGTCGCAGGTTAACAAGTTTTCGACTGTTTGCCCGCCTCATTCGGTTTAGAGCCTTGAGAGTTTCGGTGTACTGGCGACGTACCTTCATCTCTGCCTTCGGGTCATTCATCGACGCGACGGCTTTGAACAGTGCCAGGTCGGACTCGTCGGCCGGCAGTTGCCCCTGCGCGGGCCCCGTCTCATACAAGTAATCGATCTCCCACGAGGCGTCCTCATACGACTTCGGCAAGGTAAGCATCTTGACCCTCTGCTCCATTCGTTGCCGCTCGGGTTCGACCGATGGGTGCACGAGGATTCGCATTCCCTTTCCGCCAGAGCGTTCAGCGGCATGCGCGTAAATGACGGCCGTGCCCGCAAAAAGGGAACGCGAGGTGACGGTCAATCAGAAAGATCGGTTGAGAAACCGAACGCGTAGAAAGTGCCGCGGCCGATTCCCATGCGAACTGGGACAGGCTCCAGCAGGAATTCCGCATTAGCTGAGTAGCCATCAAACTGGCACGCACGGAGTTGCCTGCGTGGGGTATGCGCAATCTGAGAAGAGCATCGCCTGCATGCCACCCTGAAGGCGCTGCTTGCTGATGCAGGCCTCCAGAATGCGGTGAAACCGGTTGAATTGCGTCTGAAGCGGACTCGTGGACGTGCCCGTACAGCCGTGTTCGTCAGGTCCGTAGTGAACCAAGCGAGTGGGGTTGTTTTCGTGAGCGCGCAAACCCCGACATGTGGACGAAGATAAGTGTGTGTTGGGCGTCTTCGCGGGTGGCGCAGACATTGATTTTTAATGTCTGCGGTCAGCGAAGCTGAGTGGGGTTAAGATGGCGCGACAGCACAGTCGCAGCGTTAATTCAGTGAATGGCCCTGGCGAAGCTGGCGGTTTTGTTTTTTGAAGAGCGCCACAATTATCGCTGTGGGCTGGATGCCATGAAGCTGAACAGAAACGTCCCGCTGCGCGGGATCGCAGACACTAAAAGGCGAGTATCTGCGCCACCCGCCAAGGCAGATAGCGACTTCAAGCGTTCGGCAGGCACGGTGTAAGTGCAACTTTGTTTTTGAGATCCGTGGGCGGGAGGCGAGCGGGTATCGCATACCGTCCTGCCCTGCGGGGCCTGTTTTTTTCGGTTAGGGAACGTGGTCCGGCGTAGCGGCGACTTTACGTCGCCACATTGGCGGGATAAACCCGCCGCTACGAAGAGCGTTCAAAAAGGCAAAGCAGATCCTTCGCTGCGCTCAGGATGACGTTTCGGGGGTGGACGCCACGAAAAGACCCCTCACCCGCCCGAAAGGCAGAAGGCAGAAGAAAACAGGAAGTAGGAAATAGGAAGCTTATGAAGTATGAAGTGTGAAGGATGAAGGATGAAAACCCGCTACCGGGCCCAATCACTCAATCGCCATTGAGTCAATCATTCAATCTCAGAAAAGACCCCTCGCCCGGCCGCTGCGGCGCTTACTGTTCCCCTCCCTCAATGTTGTTGTTTTTTTCGCGCTCCGGGTGTATAAGAACGGCAACGTATACGGATGGTAACTAAGCTCCAAACGCACGGCCGGAGTCGCGATGTGTGTCCCGCCCCGGCATGGAGCATGTCTTAAATCAGCCTGCCGGGATTGCGGCGCCATCAGCGGAGTCCCCTGCAGGCCAAAGGAGAGAGAGATGACATCGCCGACAAAAATGGAAAAGGTCCCGGAAGAGCCAACGCTTGAAATGGCTCGCGCAGCGAAAGAAGAGATCATCCTAAATGAACAGGAAGCAAAGGAACAGGCCCTCGCCGCAACCATGGGCGCGAGTGGGTCGCGCGCGCAGGTGCATGGAAACATCCTGGTGAAACAGCCGGGCGGGTCCACTCACTCTCTGATTGGCGGGCGAGGCGGCAAAGATTTCTCTGAGGCAAAGTATAGCCAGGGCCTGGCTGTGTCCGGGATTGAAGCGTGGGCTGGCGAATGGATGTTGCGCGGGATCCGGATCACGTTTTCCGACGGCAGCGCTGTGGTCCGCGGGAAATGTGCAGGCAAGCACTGTGGCAGCATCAGCATCGACTACCTGTCGGGCGAAACGGTTACCGGATTGTCCATCTGGGGGAACGGCGCGGGAACTCGTTGTGGCGCATTCAGAATTACGACCTCGAAAAAAGAGGTCTTCTTCCCGCAAATGACAAAGTGGGGGTTGAAGACGGAATACAATATGAATGCAGGCGCCGGAGTCATCCTGGGCGTGATTGGCGGCGCAGGGAGCGACATTGACAGGCTGGGATTCCTGATGCTGGACACGGTGAGTACGACCGTCCTCACCGAATTTGAGTACGACCTGAACAAGGTCCCATTACCGGAGAATAAGTCTGCTTACGATATGACGCTACCCAACCCTTCAAGGACTGATTCGCACGAAGGCAACATTACCAGGGTGGTCAAAAAGCAAAGAGGCGGAGAGTGGTTCGTCAAGGCGGGCGCGAAGTATGGACAGGAATATAAAGTGCAGGGCGGGGTCCCGGTGGTTGTAGAGGGCGGGGCCACGACCAAGTGGGAAGTCAGCGTTGAAGGCGGCTATTCGCGCCATTGGGACGACGATGAGGAATTAACGGTCAACATTCCACTGATTATTCCCGCCTTGACCAAGACGCGTATTCTGTATTCATACTTTCAAGGCACGCTCAATGCCTGCCCCTTTGTGGCAACCATCAAGTATTACTTGCAGGGCGGCGGCATCTGGGATTGCGAGGTCAGAGGGTTCTACGACGGCATCGATACAACGCGTGTTGTCGGCACCTCCTACCTCATCGCCAGGTGGGATGAAAAGAATGGAAAGTGGATTGACGAAAAGGTGCCGCAAGCGACGATTATCTACCGCGGATGAAGATGGTGAGCGGTGAGCGCAGACCGTCCCGCCCCGCGGGATCTGCACATTGGCGGGATAAACCCGCCGCTACAGAAAGAACTGCGGACCTTAACATCGGAGGCCCGCGCTACCAGCACGGGAAAATGGCAGGCTGAAGCCCGGCGCTCCTAGTGCCTGTCGCGGTTACCGTCGCGGCAACTCCTTCTGGCCTGCTCCAGCTCGCGGCGGCGTTGTTCCGCCTGGCGGCTGCGCTCACCGTGGCGGCGAATTGCCTTTTGCAGATTTCCCTCGGCCCGCTGGATGCGCTGCTCGCAGTTATTGCACGACCGCGTGCGCGCCGCGCCGCCAACCAGCAGCAATGCTGCTAATACAGGAACCAATTGAAGATTCTTCCAACCCTGGACCTTGTGCGGCATGGCTTTCTCCTGAACAATGACGTTTTCGGTGCCTGCGCAACCTCTGTCGCGCGTGGAGCAACGATCGCGCCCCAGCGACGTGTGCGGAATGCCCCTCACCCGGCCGCTGGGGCGGCCACTCTCTCACCTCGGAGAGGGTCGAACCTCAATCAAAGCATCTGCGGGGCTGAAGCCCGGCGCTCCTGAAAAGATTTCGCAGACATCAAAAATCAACCTCTGCGCCACCCGCCGCGCCGACGGCGAGACCTCAGGGTGTGCAGATCCTGCTTCAGGGCGCGCTCAGCAGGGAGTCGAGTGCTGCCTGCTGGGATGGATAATGGCGAGCGGCTGAATCCGTCGTAAGGCGCGACTTCAAATAGTCACTCACTAACTCTCGAACCTCGGACGTTGTCAGGGGTTTCTGGACATACTCGTATGCGCCCGAGTCCAACGCCTCGATGCAGCAGTCAGCATCCACCGTTCGCGTCAACACCAGCACAGGCACATGGCCGTCAGCCTCCACGGCGCGACTCAGAACCGATCGTCCCTCAAAACTCTTGCTTCCCTGGTCAACCATGACCAGATCGAACCGTTCGTGCCCAAGCAAGTCCGCAGCCTGGGCGTAGGAGCCGACTTTCCGAACCTCATATCCCAGGTACCGCAGGACCCCTGCGTAATAATCCAGGTCGTCAACCTCTTCGTCGACCAGGAGCAGCCTGAACTGTTTCTCATCCAGAGAAGCCTGCCTTGCGTTATCTTCCATCAATTTCTTCGCCATAGCTGCCTCCTCCGCTGCAGATCATCCGGGCGCCTGACTGCGGGAACGAGTCGCTCACCTTCATGCCGCATTCTTTCCGGCCCTGAGCCTGGAGAAGGATTGCCATCCTGGTATGTGCCTGATGATGGCACTCCTGCTCCCTGTCGCCCCAAAGGCGCCAATCGAAATACCTGAAAATCATTCCATCAAACGCCAATTGAAATGATTAGGTTGGCAGTATTAACCATGGATCCATCGCGTGTCTGTTCAATATTGCACATAGCTTTGTTAAAAATTGGTCATCAGCGGGCTGCCGCGGGACCATCAGCAAAGCTGATGGGCGTTGGATTGGCGGAAGGCAGGGGAAAGTAGGAAGTATGAAGTGTGAAGGATGAAGGATGAAAAAAAGCAGTGGCAAGTGATGAGTGACGAGGCGGGAGACTGGAGACAGGAGTCAGGAGACAGAAGCTGGAAGTCAAGCTGCGCGCCCACCCTCTCCACCGCGGAGAGGGCTATGAAATTTTTGTTAGGAGGGTGATTTGCGGCACGGATAAATCCGTGCCCTTTCGCAAAAAGCAACTACCCAAGGGGATTCAGGATTCAAACATTCAGATGAAAGCGACGGGCACGGCCGGAGCCATGCCCGGTTGGTGGAATATCCCCGGCCGCGGGAGGCGGCCGCGGACGGACCTAGTTGCAGCCAGTGAACTTGAAACTGGTAATGTAGGTCCCCCAGTTTGTATAGGACCCGTTGGACTTCAGGTATTCGGTGGCGAACCACATGGTGCAGTCGTCCGTGGGATCGAGGCTCAGGCTGGAATAATCGCCCCAGCGGTTGACGGAGGTTTGATAACCGGCCCCGGCTTTGATGAGGGTCTCTGCTTCCAACTTGTTCGCAGTGTCCCCTGTGGCGCGGCCCGTGTAGGCGATGCCCGGATAATGATTGGCGTCCGAAATGCTGTAGCCGATGCCCAGGTCACCCACCTTATCCTGGGCGATGCTGCCCATCCAGCGGTAGGCGCCGTCGTTCAATCCATAGGTCCCCTGCTGAGCGACCGTCCAGTTGCCGGTCGTCTTCTCCAACTGGTACCAGCGGACGCCGGTGGCGCTGCTGGAAGAGTCATTCTGCACGGAGTGCGTAACCACCAGGGACCGGGTGCCTCCATAGTTGCGGTATGAAAGGCGGTACATGAGGCGGTCGCCGAGAGAATCGAGCTGATTGGATGTGCCGAGCTGCGGGACGCAGGCGCCGCCGCCGCACGCTTCATGAAACCCTGCCACGGTGACGTTGACCGGGCTGCTGACCGTGGCCGTTCCGGCCTGGAAGTTGGGGGCGAACTGGTAGAGGCTCAGGGTGTTGCTTCCGCTGAACTGCATGAAGTATTCCGCCGTGTTCGCGGGCGCCGGGATGGTCGTCCCGCCAACCCCGGGACTGCCCTCCAGGTCCGCCGGCAGGATGTTGTAGACGCCGGTGTTGTTTTGTGCGCAGACCCAGGTGATGGTCGAAGGATGGTTTGCCACGCCGCTGAGCGGGAAGCCGCACATTTGCGCCCCAATAAAGCTGCTGCCATGGCTGAACATGTTGGCGGAAAAATAGACTCCCGCCTCAGGGCTGCTGTTGTTCCAACTGCCTCCAGTGGTCCAGATGCCCATTTTGGGATAGTCGGGCAGGTTCCGGCCAAAGGAGACGTCATAGGCCGCATAGCTGCCGGTGGCATCGTCGGAGGTGGAAATGGCCATGCAGATGTGATTGTTTGAAAAACTGTTGTTGTATGCAAGCTGGCTGATGATCCATCGATGGTCGACCTTGTCGTAGAGCACAATGGGATCGCCGCCATCAACCTGAGAGCAGATGGAGGACCCTCCTGCGGCCGCGAAGATGGCGCTGATGGGCGCCGGCGGATGCAGCACGTTTCCGCCTTTGTCATAGACGGCGTAATCAACGTTAACCGTCTCAACAATTTGAGTGTCGCCCACGGAAAGGTTGGTGTCGGGCGGAACATAACCGACGGAGCTGAGACCGCCGAATGCGCTGCCGCCAAGGATGCTGTTGGTGGTCAATGGAGCGGTCTGCAGCGCGGAATCGCTCCAGCTTGTTCCGCCACCGCCGCCGCCGCCGCCATGCCCCGGATGCGAGCCGGGCTTGCGCACCGGAAACACCCGTAGGGGCGCGTGTGGCGCGGGATGGTGAGTGGCCAGATAATTGGCCATGGGCGGCGTGGTGCCGATCCTGTAGGCCGTGATGAGCTCAGCGCGCGGCGGTTGTTCAGCCGCAAGCGGCAAGGCCCACACGAGACACGCAGCCAGGCACAAGAGTCTGGCTTTTGAAGTGGTGATCATCTTTCCCCCTTAATGGAGTGCGGGCGCTCCCCCACCAGCCGCAACCTGAAACAGTGGCAAGTATACCCGTTCCTTGCCTGAGCGGATATCAGATATTCATCGGGAAAACCTGTCAGGTCAAATACCCCCTCCTGGAAAGCCGGCTGCGAAGGGTGAAAAGGCAGGGATGAGTGGCGAGTGATGAGAAGGTTTGCGAGGAATGGGTTCCAGGTTATGAAGGCTGACGGTTGACGACGGAGAGCCTGGACGTTGTTGAGTCGGCTGGCAATATTAGAACTGGGTTAAATTGGAACTGACCCGTGACGAAATGTCGCCATCCCGCCACCATTCGATCACCCCGCCTTTGTCACTTGTCGTCACGATCACAGTAAGTAACTGATTAAACAAAAGATACGATTTGAAATTGAAAGGTACCGCAGTTGCTATAGGAACCGGATAGAGAGGGGTCAGAATCGCCATGAGGGGCATAGCACATTAGTCAAGCGGGCAAGGCGGCCCTGCCGGTTGCGGGACAGTCGAGCGCACAGTTGCGAGCGGCTAGGATCGCGAGAGAGGGCCGGACCGCCTGATCCAGGACCGGTAGAGACTGCAACCAGGCCGGGGCAGGCCAGGTTGACGCGCAAACGGTCAGAGAGCCTCAGGAGATGGCGGCTGATACCCGAGAGGAGGCGAAATGCGAACAGAACAGGCAATGGGTGCTTGCCGCGACGGCTTGTCAGGCTCAGGTTTCCTTTCCGGACTTTCTCCGTCGGTCTTGGCGGCCTTTGAGTCGATCAAGATGACGGCGACCTATCCGGCCGGGGCGGTGCTTTTTGTGGAGGGAGAGAAAACCCACGGGGCGTTTGTATTGTCGACGGGCCGGGTCAAGCTTTCAATCTGCTCGGTAAATGGGAAGGTGATCATTCTGAGGATTGCCAGGGCGGGAGAGATTCTGGGCCTGCACGCGGTTGTATCCAGCACCGGCTTCCAGGCCACCGCGCAGACGATTGAGAAGTGCCAGGTGAGCTTTGTGAGGAGCGATGAGTTCCTGCGCTTTTTGCGCGAACATCCGGAGGCGTCGCTGGAGGCGGCCCGGCAGTTGAGCACCAGTTATCAGGAGGCCTGCGAGCAGCTGCGTTCGATCGGGCTGTGCGATTCCGCAAAAGAAAAAGTGGCGCGTTTTGTGCTGGAGTGGGCGGAGAGCGGGGAAATGCAGGTCGAGGGCGTCCGGGCGACCCTCACCCTGACCCATGAAGAGATCGGCCAGTTGATCGGGACTTCTCGTGAGACCATTACACGCGCCCTGGGAGAGTTCAAGTCGAGAGGCTGGATTGCAATAAAAGGCACCACGCTGCTGGTGAAGAACATCAACGCGTTGCAGAAGATGGTGGGCGATGACGTGCATTCCTCCTGGGCGTCGGAAGCCTCAGAAACGGCAACGAAAGGGGGAGCGCGGCCCTACATGAATTCGAAGCATCCGGGGCAGGTGAGAGCAGGTTGCCGGTAAGCGGGCGCAGAGGAAGCGCACCGCCGGAAAAAAAGGTTTGCGGCCGGGCGGAGAAAATTCGCCCGGCTTTTTTTGCGACGCGAAAATCGATGGCCGCCCTCACCTCGCAGGGGGTTGGGAAAAGGTTCGGAGCGATGAAATTCCGCCATGTTCCTCCGCGCCCTCTGTGCCTTCAAAAGTTTTAACACCGGGTCCACAGAGAGTCTTAGTGCCCTCTGGGTTGAGCTTTTGCCGGCCACTGAGGACCGGGAGAAAGGCAAACGCGCAGCTCCTTCCTGCCTTCAATCCTGGATGATGGCCAGGCCGCCGGCAGAGTTTCTGAAGCGCGCCAGATCGCTCATGGGGAAGTGAAGAGCACGGCGAACCTGCTTCCTGAGACGAAGTGAACCCCGATCCTGACAACACTTCTCCATAACAATTTTCAATAGCTTTCGGAGCGGGTGTTGCTTCCAACAAACGGGTATTCTCGATTATACTGGTGGGAGGTGAGCCAGTCGCCACAGGGGCTGTGGCCATGCGGAACACGGTTCCAGCAGCCTCGGCTTTTCACCGGCCGGCAAACCAAGCTAATTGAGAAGGCGGGGTAGCGAGTGGAGCAAAAAGAACTGGAGCGGTACAAGGAACTGTTACTGGCCAAGCGGGAAGAGCTTTCTTCCTCGTGGAGGGGCAGGGATGATCTGGCGCCGCCAGCGGGGCATCTGCACGGAGACCCCGCCGACCAGGCCAGCGCGGCAAGCGAAGCGGCCATCCAGGTGCGCCTGCACCAGACCGACAGCAAGCTGCTGCGTGCCATTGACGACGCGCTGGCGCGAATCTCGCGGAACGCCTACGGAAATTGTGAGGCGTGCGAGGAGCCCATCTCCGCGGCCCGCCTGACCGCCGTGCCCTGGACGCGCCTCTGCCTGAATTGCAAAGAACAACAGGGTTGATTCTTCCAGGAAGTGGATGATGTTTTGCCGGGTAACGGATTGCGAGGAAACGTGCGGGTCCGTAACGGCCTGACCCGCAGCCCCGGGAACATTCTCCCCGTTTCCCGTCTTCATGCCTCAAGATGAGCAGCAGACCTTCTGCCACGCCGGCCCGCAGAAAGATCCCAGCACAATCTGAGCAAAAGCCGAAAGCATTTCCCCGCCGGGTTCGACTGGGCGGCGGTTGTCCGCCGGTGGTGCGGCTGGGCCTCGCCACGCGCGGCAATACGAAACTCGCGGCTGAAGACGTGGCGCTGGCTGTCGCGCGCGGGGTGAATTACCTGAACTGGTGCGGCTATGATGACGGCATCGCGCAGGCCCTGCGCCGCAAGATGATTGAGCGCGAACGTGTTGCCGTGGCCATGCAACTGGACGCCCGCGACGCTGCCTCCGCTGAATCCGAACTGGAAGAAGCCTTTCGCGCGCTCGGCACCCGCCGCATTGACGTGGTGACCTTTTATTACGTCGAGAGCAAAAGCGAATGGCAGCAGATTGCCCGCCGCGACGGCGCGCTGCGGGTGCTGGAGGAGGCCAGGAAACAGGGCCGCGTGGGCCTGATTGGGCTGACCACCCACCAGCGGAAGCTGGCCGCGGAATGGGCCGAAGAAAAGAAGCTTGATCTGTTGATGGTTCGCTACAACGCCGCGCATCGTGGAGCGGAGCAGGATGTTTTCCCCGTCACCGAGCGATTGCAGATGCCGGTGGTGGTCTACACGGCGCAGCGCTGGGGAGCCTTGCGACGGCCGACGCAGGACGATCCGCCGGGATACATGCCGCCCGCCGCCACCGAGTGGTACCGCTTCGCCCTGGCCCATCCCGCCGTGAGCGTGGTTCTGATGGCTCCCAACGGCCGCCGCGAACTGGAAGAAGATCTCAAGCTGCTCGACGACTGGCGCCCGCCCACCCCCGCCGAATTCGACGCCATGTCCCAACACGGCCTGCGCGTACGAAAGAATGCGGGAAGGTTTCCGTAGCATGTGTGCGCAATGTCCACATAGATTGCAGAGCTGGCGCCTCTTGCAAGGCTGGCAGTGCTCATGGGCCGTTTGTGGCATAAAGCGACTGGATAGGCTTGATTTCATCCTACCGTCCAGGCGAGAATTCGTCAGTAAAATCCACGCTGGCTTTCAAGATGGACTATACGATTCCCCAATACTTCGAACAGGTGACAAGTGGGATCGATCTCTGTTTGGCGAATGACCTCCCACTCCCCGGAATTACATTGCTCTATTCTGGGATCGATGTCGCGGGGTTCCTCGCTGGAACTGAGCAGTACGCGCGGAGGAAAACCTTCGTTCCATGGGCCGAGAAATATCTCAAACCTTTTTTGAGCCGACATGGCATATCGGGACTTGACCTTTACTCTGCACGATGCGGATTACTCCACACCGCACAAGCGGCGTCGGAACTCGTGGACCGAGGGGTTGCACGGGAGATCTGGTATGGATTCAAGGATGATGTCCATATCAACATGATGACGAACACCCCGAAGCCAGCCGTCCTTATACGTGTCGAGGAGTTTGTCGGGTCTTTTAGATTTGGCGTGGATCAGTGGTTGACGGACCTTCAAGCCGATCCTGCGCTCCTAACAAAGACGGAAAAGAGAGCGCAGCGCGCGTTTCGACTCGGAAAATTCTTCAACTGAAAGGTTGTCGCTAACGCTGGTTCAGACGACATAGCGCAGGCTTTCAGGCCGCAAATCGCTCAGGACATTCCATTGTCTGGCCTGGCGGGAACTATGCTCCTGGAGCCAACGGCGCTCGACCTCATTGGGCTCGCGGCCAAAGTAATCTTTGCGGGCCAGTTTGCTGTTACTGAGCTTTTGCTCAGGGTCCAAAAGCGCATGATTTCCGCTTGCCGCTCTCGCCAGGCTAACACAGAAGCCCAGCCGATTTTGAAGGTTGTGCACGCGGGCCTGCCGAACCAGCCAGTCGAAGTCCATGTCAGGGTAATGTGACACGACCCACGGAAGCCCTTCCGCCACGCGAGCTTCAAGATGATCCTGCGAAAGAGCGGTGAGCAGGAAGGTTGCTGGATTGACTTTCCGCGTTCTGGTGCGGAGATGTGCAAAGCCCGGGTACCCGAGGGAAGCGAGCCGCTTTGCCAGAGAGTCCGGGTCTGCATGTTCTTGAACCTTCCCCAGCGGGAGTACGGTTGGCTGAAGCTTGTAGAGTTTCATCAGTTTAGGGGCCAGGCTTGCGGGAACAGTTCTCTTGCCGGCTTCCAGCATGGAGACATACGCCTGCGTCACTCCCAGTCGATCAGCGGCATCCCGTTGAGTCAGTCCCAGCTTCCGCCTTGCGGCCTTTAAATGCAATTTCATCACAGTTGAAATATAACAATACGTGTTATTAAAGTCAAGAGCCAAAGAGTGAAGTTTTAACACAGAGCGCACAGAGGGCCTCAGCGTCTTCCTTGATGAGCTTTTCCCACCCACGGAGCACACAGAAAAAAAGCTGGAAGCGCAAAAAACTTCCTGGCTCAGGTCATGCCAATTTCCTTTCCTGGATTCTTTCGCTCCTCCGGGGCTGGGGTGGTGGTGGGGGCCGCGTGTCCCATGGCTCACGCCATGAGCTAAAGTCTTCCGCCCCGCTTTGCGGGCTCTATTGGCAGTCAGCCTTCAGCGGTCAGCGATCAGCCTAACCCATCACTCAGAACACAGAACGGAGAACCCGTAACCCAGAACCGGTGGCACGTAATTCGTAACTCGTAATTTGTAATTCGTACTTCCCGCTCGTCACTCGTCACTCACCACTTGTCCCTGTTCTTTTTCATCCTTCACACTTCATCCTTAATAGTGTTAATCTTCCCTTTTCCAAAATCTCAATCATGGATGGGGCACTTATGCGACGACTGACATTGCTTCCAGGCTTGATGATGGCGATAATCGTAATCGCCATGCCGATGAACGCACAGAATTACACCAGCCACGGGGACCGCAGCCAGGCGCGGTCGATGGTGATCACGCGGCTGGGCATTGTGGCCACCAGCCAGACGCTGGCCGCGCAGGCCGGAGCGCAGATCCTGGCGCGGGGCGGTTCGGCCGTGGACGCGGCGATTGCGGCCGACGCGGCCATGGGCGTGGTGGAACCCATGAACAGCGGCATCGGCGGCGACCTGTTCGCCATTCGCTACGATGGCAAGACAGGGAAGCTGGCCGGGATGAACGCCAGCGGCTGGGCGCCGGAAAAGCTGACCGTCGATTTCCTGAAGCAAAAAGGCTTTACGCACATGCCGGGGAGCGGCGTCTACAGCATCACGGTGCCGGGATGCGTGGACGGCTGGGCCAAAATGCACGAGAAGTACGGGCGGCTGCCCTGGGCGGAACTCTTCAAGCCCGCCATCTATTTTGCCCGGCACGGATTTCCGCTGACCGAATACATTGACGCCTACTGGAGAGGCGGGCAGAAGCTGCTGGAGAAAAACGCCAACGCCACGCGCGTTTATCTGCCCGGCGGCTGGCCGCCCAAGGTGGGAGAAGTCTTTACCAATCCCGAATACGCGCGCGCCCTGGAGCTGATTGCAAAAGAAGGCCGCGACGCTTTTTACAAGGGTGCGATTGCGAAGGACATTGTGAAATCCGTTGACGCACTGGGCGGCGTGATGTCGCTTTCCGACTTCAGCGAATACCAGGCGCAGTGGGTCGATCCCATTTCAACCACCTATCGCGGCTGGAAAGTTTACGAACTGCCGCCGAACGGCCAGGGACTGGCGGCGCTGATCATGCTGAACATTTTTGAGCGCTATCCGCTGCCCGATTGGGGCTTCAACAGCGTGGACGGGCTGCACGTCAAAATGGAGGCTCAGCGGCTGGCCTACGCCGACCTGCGGCGCTACGTGGGCGACCCGAAGTTTTCAAAGATTCCCGTGGAAGGGCTCATCTCAAAAGAATACGCCGCCCAACGCGCCGCCACCATTGACATGAATCACGCCCACTGCGACGCCGAGCCGGGCCATCCGCCCGACGCCGCCAAAGACACCATCTATCTTTCCGTGGTGGACAAGGACGGCAACATCGTTTCGCTCATCCAGAGCCTTTCCGCCGGCTTCGGTTCGGGCGTGGTGACGGACGATTACGGCATCCTGCTGCAGAACCGCGGCGGCATGTTCGTGCTGGAGGCGGGGCATCCCGACGTGCTCGTGCCCCACAAGCGCCCCTACCACACCATCATTCCGGCCTTTATGGAGAAGGGCGACATCCACATCGGCTTCGGCATCATGGGCGGATACAACCAGCCGCAGGCGCACGCGCAGTTTGTTTCGGACGTGGTGGATTACGGCATGAACATCCAGATGGCGCTGGAATCTCCGCGGTTTACCAAGCTCAACTGGGGCGGCTGCGATTTTATGATTGAAGACCGCTTCCCGCCGTTCATCTATCAGGGCCTGGAGCAGAAAGGCCACAAGCTCATCATGCGCGGCGCCTACGCTTCTCCCATGGGCGGCGGCCAGGCCGTGCTGCACAATTCCGCTACGGGCATCAATTACGGCGCCTCGTCACCCCGCAAAGACGGCGCCGCCATCCCCGAACCCGCACCGTATTTTGGGGCGGGAAAGAAGTAAGCGCGGCTTTGACCGCAGACATCGCACATTACGCGACGTCTGCACCACCGGTCAATTCCACGGCGGTAGCTGGCGCTACCGCACTCCAAAAAAAGCGCTGCCTTTGCGCCGTCCCGGGAAAGTTTCCGTTGCAGGCGCAATCGAAATCCGCACACATTGCATACAGTGCAACATGTGCGGGACTCGGCGTAGGCCCCAAGGGATGCGGTCGATGCCGAGACCCAGGCCTGCTCACATTTACGACGCAGGCTCAAGCAGTTTTCCCTTCGAAGGGATCGCCCTCTCCATTTCTGCAAGCACAGCTCTGGCTTGCGCGACCACCGCGGCGCGACTCCGCCCGGCTGGCGCGATGTCCATCCCAACGGCGCCTATCAGCTTGCCGGATGCATCATGGAGCGCCTGCGTGATGTCGTAGACCGGATCGTCCTTCGATGGCGCCTCAACGTATGGATTACCCGTTTTCATCGGCGCGTTCTCGTCGGAGTCACACGCTTCGCCAATGTCCTCGGCTGCGGTGGCGGCTACCGTCGCGCAGCCCTTGTTTGACAAGAGAGCCAGTTCAACGCTCTTCACTTCAGGGTGTTGGGCCACCATCCGGTCAACGACCTGCTGGGCGTAAGTGTTCGGATGTTTGCCGCGCTTCGGACCAGCCGCCATCCCCGGCAACAACGCAAGAAGGAAGCATGCCAGGGCTGTAATCGCATATCGATTCGTCTGATTCATAAGGCCTCCATCTAAATTGCATTCTCCTGGTGCTATCGCTAATGCTCGAACCGGACCTTATACCGAGTGTCAACCATCATTCTGAACGAACATAAGTGGCAATACAAAAGCCGGAAATCAGTTGGAGATTATATCAGAGGAGCCGGCGGCTTCAGTTCTCCCACCACGAACCAGAAGGCCAGCAGGCCGGCGACGAGGATGATGGGGGCGAGGGCGAATCCTGGAGTGTAGGAACCGGTGCGGCTGATGAGGATTCCGGTAAGCAGCGGCGAGAGCACGCCGCCGATGTTGCCGATAAAGTTGCCGAAGCCCATCCACATGCCGACTTCGTCCTGTGGGGCGCAGGCCTGAAACACCACCAGAATGTTGGGGGAAGAAAATCCCACCAGCGATCCTGCCGACAGCAGGATGATGGAGGCGGTGAGGTTCCCCACCAGCGCGGCGGGGATGAGCAACAGTCCCGTGGCGAAGCCCACGGTGATGATTCCTTTGCGCACCCGCGTTTCGTTCCGCCCGTGGCGCACCAGCCGGTCGGACACCCAGCCTCCCGCCAGTTCTGAAACGGCCCAGACGACGTAGGGAATGGCGGCCAGGAATCCCGCCTTGAGCAGGGGCACGTGGCGCACCTCCACCAGATAGTCGGGCAGCCAGGTGACCAGCAGGTAGTTGTAATAACCAAAACAGAAAAATCCCAGGCTGGCGCCAACCAGGTTGCGGTTGAAGGTGAGCGGCTTGCGTGGGGCGGGAGCAGGGACATCCGGCGGGCGCTCGGGGGGCTTCAGGGATGAGGGAAAGGCCAGTATCCACGGCAGGATCCAGACCAGCGCCGTGAAGCCCACCAGGAAAAACATGTTCCGCCAGCCGTGGCGCGACACCAGCCAGGCGACCAGCGGCGCTCCGATGGCCAGGCCCGCGCGCACGCCGCTGTCAAAGATGGCGCTGGGCAGGCCGCGCTCTTCCGGAGAAAACGCGAGGCTGATGAATTTGACGCTGCCGGGAAGGAAGATGGATTCTCCAATGCCCAGAACCATGCGCAGCAGGATCAGCACGCCCAGGCTGCCGGCAAACCCCGTGAAGCCGCAGGCCAGCGACCACAGCGCAAACGATCCCGCATAAAGCCAGCGCAGGCTGGTGCGGTCCGCCAGCCAGCCAATGGGAACCTGCATCAGCGCGTACGACCAGAAGAAGGCGGAGAGCAACACGCCTTTGGCGGTGGGCCCCAGCAGCAGCTCGCCGGAAATGCGGGGCAGGGCTACGGAGAGGGTGGCGCGGTCAAGATAATTGATGAGGGCGGCGAAAAAAAGCAGAATCACCAGGACCCAGCGCCGGCGGCTGGAAAGGGCGGAAGCCTGCCAGGCGCCTGACGAGGGCGCGCGCGTTTTCTGCTCAGTATTTTCAGGCATAACGTTGATGCGGCGAACCTCAGGCAAAATACCACAGGTTGCCGCGGCGGCCGGCAACAAATTTCCCCGGACGTTTCCGGGAATCCTGTGAAATGGGCTATACTTTGTAATTCATCTATGGGGAACCAAAACAAACAAACTCACAGACAAATGCTGCGTGCCTGCGCGCTGCTGGCCCTCGTTGTGATGGTGGCGCCGCTGGCTGCCCGTGCGCAGACTGACGAAATCCAGGTTTATGACGCCTCCGTTCTGGATCCCGGCAAGGTCAACGTGATGGTGCACAGCAACTTTACGCCCATCGGTGCGAAGACCGCGGCGTTTCCCGGCGGCATCATACCCGACAACTCGGTGAACGGCGCCGTGGAGTGGGCGTTTGGCGTTAAACCGTGGTTCGAACAGGGCCTCTATTTGCCCGTCTACACGGCCTATTCGAAGAACCGCGGCGGGTCGATTAACGGCTTCAAGATCCGCGAACTCTTCGTGCGGCCCCACGCCGATGACCACACGTTCTTCTACGGCGTTAACTTTGAGTTCAGCGTCAATTACTCCTACTGGGATCCGCGGCCCATCACCTCTGAGGTGCGGCCCATTGTGGGCGTGCACCTGCACCAATGGGACCTGATCTACAATCCCATCCTCGATACGGACTACCGCGGCGGCATCAAAGGGCTGGAGTTTGTTCCCGCGGGCCGGATTGCCTACAACCTGAATAAAAACTGGGCCGTGGCCGCCGAGGAGTACTCGGATTTCGGCCCTCTTCGTGGCTTTTACACCACCCATAACCAGTTCCAGCAGGTCTGGGCGACGTTGGATCATCATACCCGGTTCGTGGACATCGAAACGGGTGTGGGCGTGGGCGTCACCGCCGGGTCTGACAAACTGGCCTTCAAGCTGATGCTGTCACGCGACCTCAACTGAAAATGAGCTGTCAGCTTTCAGCAATCGGCCTTCAGCAGTCGATGGGATTTTTTGTGGTCTTGTTCCTAACCTTCCCTGGGCCTTTCTCCTTCTTTTTCTTGATCCTTCACCTCTCATTCTTTTGCGCGTTGCGGCCCCCGCCGGTGTGGCACAATCAGAATTTGGGGATAAGCCTTTGAAGAATTCAACTGCAGCCGGGCGCCGCGCGCCAGAACCGGCGATGGGAGCTGTGGGGACGCTTCGTCGTTCTGGGAGCGGCGCTGGGCCTGCTGGTGGGCCTGTGGGAAGCGCGCCTGCTCTATTTTGTTCCCTCGGTGGAAGAGTTCCTGGTTGTCGATTCCACCTGGGTCATCTGGTTTCTGGCGCCGTTGGTTGCCATGCTCCTATTTGCAACCATCGGGGCAAAGCTGGGATTTTTTGCCACACTCGGCAAGTCGCCTGGTCCCGGCCGCGGGGTCATTCTGGCCTGTGTCCTGGTCGGCTGCGCGGGCGCCTATGTGGGATGGGCGGGGCACTTTGTCCACACGCATTCGGTGAACTTTGACGTTTACGGCCGCATGAAGGATGTTCTGTTCCCGCTGGTCCGCTTCGCCATGGTGTTTGCCGCGGCGCTGGTGGTGGCCTTCCTGGCGCGCAAACGAATTGAACCCTGGTTTGGAATGGAGCGGCGCTGGCCGCTCGGCGCGCTGGCGAAAACAATCGTGGCCGTGCTGATTCTGCTGACGGCGGGTGTTGTTTATTACGCCGCGTCTTCGCGCGTGGGCGTTGCAAGAGTTGCCGCCAGCGAAGTTGAATCCGGGCAGAGGCCCAACATCGTTCTGATCACGATGGATACGGTGCGGGCCGATCACCTTTCGGCTTACGGGTACAGTCGGGATACCATGCCCAACCTGGCCCGGCTGGCCGGAGAAAGGCGTGCTGTTTGAAAATGCTGTCTCCGCCACCTCGTGGACGCTGCCGTCGCTGGCGGCCATTTACACCGGCCTGCTTCCGCACCAGAGCGGCGCCAACGCCTTCCGGCCGCTCAATCCCGGATGGAAAACCATTGAGAGCGTGCTGGGCCATCATGGTTACGCCACGGCGGGATTCAATGCGAACTATTATTACGGGGAATCGGGCTGGGGACTGGGCAGCGGGTTTGGAAAATATGATGACGACCGGACGACACTGCTTTACAACCTGTCGCGAACGCTCCTGGGCCGCGCCGCGGTACAGCCGCTCTATCAGACCCTGGACCGTTATGACGCTTTTTATCGCCGCCATGCCGAGGACCTGAACGCCGACGTATTCCGGTGGCTGCGACACCGTCCCGCGTCGCGGCCCTTTTACATTTACATCAACTATTTTGATGCGCACAGTTCTTACCTGCCGCCCGCTCCCTACGACCATCGCTTCGGAACGCTGCCGGAATCGGTGGTGCGCCGCTGGAGCGCAAAGGGCGGCTTCCGGCCGAGTGAGCCGCTGCCTGCCGCCGACCGCCAGGCGCTGATGGACGGTTATGACAACAGCCTTGCTTACCTCGACGCGCGAATCGGCGCGGCTGGTGAAGGTCCTGAAAACTTCGCCGGAAGGAAACAACACCATCATCCTGATTACCGCGGACCATGGCGAGGCTTTCGGCGAGCATGGAGCCTGGCAGCATGGCAACGATCTGCACCGGGAAGAAATCCACGTTCCTCTGATTGTCTATGGCGCGGGCATTCCGGCCGGAAAACGAATCGCTCCAGCGGTCGCCATCCGCAAACTGTTTGCGACGGTGATCGACCTGGCGCTGGGGAATGAAGTTCCGCTGCACGCCTACAGCCTGGTGCGGTTCTGGCAGACGGACGCGCCGCCGGAAATCGCCCGGCCGGTGGTGTCCGAACTCAGCGCAAGCCTTTCTGAGGCAGACGCGGCGGGCCTCAGCCTCACCACCGCCCAGTGGCATTACATCCTGACGACAAAAGGCGAGCAGTACCTTTACAACTGGGCGACGGACCCGGCGGAAAAAGACAATCTGAGTGCAAGCCCTGAAGGGCAACAGGTTGTGGCCGGGTTGAAAGCAAAGCTCGGAGAGATTGAGGCGAATTCCGCCGAACCGTGGATCGGAACGGAATACCTGTTCGCGCTGGGGTCAGGCGGTACCTCGGCGGTTTCCACGGCGCAGCCCACGCCAGGCCCAAAAGCGCCTGTTGAGGAGGTGGGCGCTGAACAGGCTTATTTCCATCCCATTATCACGATGACCGGTGGTGGCCTTTCGAAGTCCGATAAGGACAACCTGAAGACCCTGCCGTATCAATAGAACCACTGTGGCACGGCCATCCTGGCCGTGTTTTGACACGGGCGGGACGCCCGTGCCACGTATTGGAATTGCAAAGAATTGTCAGGCCCGCAAGGCTAGAGCGGCCGCCGGCCACGCGCGGCGACGGGACGCGGCATCACGGTTATTTCCGTGAGCCCGGCCTGGCGAAACCATTCCTCGAGTTCACCAAAAGTGTGTTTCCACTGGTAACGCGGCGAGTACCAATCGAAAGTATCGAGAACGCGCCACTCGGGATCGGGGTGCATGGCCACCTTGGTGACCATCCGCAGAGGATAGAAAACCGGCAACCGATACAGGTAGTAAAGCGGCACAGCGGCGTGACACAGGGCATAGAGCAGGCGCGTGGGAAGGCGCGTGGTGACAGTGCGCTGCAGCCGGTTGGATGCCTCCATGATGCGATCGATAGTTCCCGCGAAGCGCTTGACGGCGGCCTGCCGTGCGGGCGGAATCGTGAAATTCGTGTCGAGGGCCAGGACCTCATTGAGGCGGTCCGGAAAACGTTCAAAAGTGTCGGACAAGCGGCGGAGGGCGTAAACCCACACGGCAATTTCCCCGCCACCCCTCAGCAACGGGACAAGCCCGTCGAACGCCTGGCGCGTATCGGGCGTGTGGTGAAGCACTCCGATGCTGTACACGAAATCGAACGCTTCCGTCCGGAAGGGCGGGTGCATCAGGTCGCCCTGCACAAAATGGCAGTTGGGAAAATGGCCCAGATTGTCCTGCGCCACTTCGATGGCCAGGCTGAGGTCGACGCCGATGACCTGCGCGCCCGCGCGGGCCAGCAGGTCCATGTAGCGGCCGGGTCCGCATCCCGCTTCCAGCACCGCCTTGCCCTCGAAATCGGCCGGGCGGTGGCCGGTTGAGGCGGTGAAGGTCGCGAGCGAATCGTTTCGCGAGGCCGTATCGAATTGGGTGCGCCGCCATTGCCGCCATTCGAAACTGAACGACCGGGCATAGGCAGCGTCCGGCACGAAACGGGGAATGCCGCCGCGGATGGGGTATTCCGCGCCGCAGTCCGGACAGTGCATTTGTCCGTCGTTAATGAAATCTCCAGTGGAGGAGGTGGTGCGCAGGTCAAGCTGCCCACGGCAGCGGGGGCAGGCCAGAAAACTGAGGAGCGTGGCGCGCATGCAGCAGTCACCCGGCGTGGGGAGCCGCCAGAACGCCAGACCCCGTTTGCGGGACCCTTAACGTTCCAACGAGGTCGGCGAGGTGCGTTCGCTTGCGGCGGCAGTATTCGCGAATGCCGTCGGTGACGCGCAGGGCGGTTTCCGGCGCGTAGAAGTTGGCGGTGCCGATCTGGACGGCGCGCGCTCCGGCGATGATGAATTCGAGCGCATCCTCTGCGGTGGCGATGCCTCCCATGCCGATGATGGGAATCCTGACGGCGCGGAACGTCTGGTGCACCATGCGAACGGCCAGCGGCTTGATGGCTGGCCCCGAAAGGCCGCCGGTGACGTTTGAAATGCGCGGCGTGCGGGTTTCAACGTCAATGGCCATTCCAACAAAAGTGTTCACCAGGGAGAGCGCGTCGGCTCCGGAGCCTTCCGCGGCACGGGCCAATTCGGCAATGTCTGTGACGTTGGGCGAGAGTTTTACGATCAGCGGATAGCGCGCGGCTTTCTTGCTGGCCGCAACCACTTCCTCGGTCAGGCGGGGATCGTTGCCGTAGACCATGCCGCCGCAGCGCGTGTTGGGGCAGGAGATGTTCAGCTCATATCCGTGGATGCCTTCGCCTTCGTTCAGAATCTCAATGGCCCGGACGTAATCTTCGGTGGAGTAGCCGAAAACGTTGACGATGCAGCGCGTGCGCAGCGTGCGGAGGAAGGGAAGTTTTTCCGTCAGAAACCTTTCGGCGCCCACGTTCTGCAGCCCGATGGCGTTCAGCATTCCCGCCTCGGTCTCATAAATGCGCGGCGAAGGATTGCCCTCCATGGGATCGGCGGAAATGCCTTTCACGCAAATCCCGCCCAGCTGGTTCAGGTCAATCAGATGGGCAAATTCCTGGCCGTAGCCGAACGTTCCGCTGGCCGTCAGGACGGGGTTCTCAAAATGAATCCCGGCCACATCGATATCGATGCGGGGAGAGAACTGCTCCTCATTGCCGGCCGATGGCATGTTCTGTTCCTGTTTTGGTTGGTCCGTCATTCGCTTAAGTTTTGGGAATATCTTCCCGCTCCCAGATGACATGCTCGGCGCGGAACACCGGCCCTTCAGTGCAGACGCGCTCGTAAGCCGCGTGGCCCGTTCCTTCCACGCGGATGGAACATCCCAGGCACACCCCCAGGCCGCATCCCATGCGGTTTTCCATGGAGACCAGGCAGGGGTGGCCGTAACGCCGGGCCAGATCAACCGTGGCGCGCAGCATCGCCCAGGGGCCGCAGGCCATCAGCAGAAACTTCTTGTTCGAGTGGCCGGAAAGATATTTTTCGAGCGGCGCGGTCACAAATCCCTGGTGGCCTTTCGAGCCGTTTTCGGTGGCCAGGTCCATCTCCTCGACGTAGCTTTCAAAATCTTCCGTGCCTACCAGATCGTCGCCGGTGCGGCCGCCAAAAAAAAGGCGCTGGCGGAGCCCCGCCCTGGAAATCTTTCGAGCGGGCAGCAGCAGCGCCGCGATGCCGATGCCGCCGGCCACGTGCAGAACTTCATCCGCGGTCTGGGCGACGGGCAGGTATTCTTCTTCGAAAAAACCGTGCCCCAGCGGCGCCAGCAATTCCACCGGGTCGCCGGGCTTCAGCATGGCCATCAGGCGGGTTCCGCGTCCGACAATTTTGTAGAGAAGCTGAATGATTTCCGGGGCCGTTCCGTTGGTGGAGCCGTGGGCGGCAAGCGCGCGAGGCTTGACGTCGTAAATGCTCATGGGGCGGCGCAGCAGAACGTCGGAATGCTCCAGCAGGCGCACCATAGCGAACTGCCCGGGCCGGGTGGCCTGGGCTTGCGCCGGAGCATGCAGATCCAGAAGAAAATGGCCGCCGGTCAACGGTTGGTTCCGAACCACAGCCACAATGTCGTTTTGCATCTTCCCCATTCTAGCAGAACCCTTGGCGTGGCAGGACGCCATACGTCCTTGAGCGTGCCCACTGGTGCGACATTTTGAAGGAGGCTTTTCTTTGCGACAGCATTTCAGGCTAGAATGCTGAGCAGGGAACCTGCCATGAGCTTATTTTTGCAAGGTGTGTTGATCCTCGCACTGATTGCGGCGAACGCTTTTTTTGTGGCGGCCGAGTACGCCCTGTTGAGCGTCCGGCGGAGCCGGCTGCAGCAGCTTGTGCGGATGGGCCGTTCGCGCGCCGCGATGGTGCAGAAACTCCTGGCCTTTCCGAGCAGGCTCTTCTCCGGGCTGCAACTGGGCGTGACGGCGGCGAGCCTGCTGCTGGGCTGGCTGGGAGAATCCATGCTGGCGGAGGACATCCGCGGGGTGCTGGCGGGCCGGCTGGAGCATTTTGTCGGCCCGCTTTCGCACGGGTTTGCCACGCTGGCAGCCTTTCTGCTGATTACAGTCCTGCTGATGGTACTGGGCGAACTGGTGCCGAAAACCATCGGCTACGAGCGCGCGGAAAGGGTGGCCCTGATTTTCGCGCTGCCGCTCACCGTATTTATGCGCACGGTGCGTGTGCCGGTGATGGTGATGGACCGGGTGGCCACTGCGGTGACGCGGGTGGTGGGCGTGACGGCTTCCAGCGGGCACGGCGAGATGCACAGCCTGGAAGAAGTGGAACTGATTGTTACTGGAGTGCGCAAGCGCGGGCTGCTGGGTGAAGAGCAGGAGGAGATGATTCGCAGCATCTTTGATCTGCATCGCGCCCTGGTGCGGGAGATCATGGTGCCGCGCAACCAGATTACTTCGCTGCCCTTCAGCAAGGACCTCAGCTTCCTGCTGGAAAGCATCGTTCGCGACCAGCACTCGCGCGTTCCCATTTACGAGGGCTCTCCGGACCACATCATCGGAATCCTTTACGCCCGCGACCTGCTGGGGGTGGCGCTCGACCGCCTCCGCCATCACATTCCGCTGAATGAGCCGATGGACCTGCAGACGCTGCTGCATCCGCCGATGATCGTGCCGGAAACCATGCCCCTGATCAAGCTGCTGGATGAGGCCCGCAGGCGCCATGCGCACCTGGCCCTGGTGGTGGATGAGTTTGGGACTTTTGTGGGCCTGCTGACCATTGAAGACGTGTTGGAACAGATCGTGGGTGAAATCCAGGACGAGTATGACCGCGAGGAAGCGGCCATCAAAAAGCTGGGCGAGGACGTGCTGGTGGTGGATGCAGCCCTCAGTTTGCGCGAGCTTGCCGACGATTATGACATCGTACTTCCACGCGGCGCGGGCTATGAAACGCTGGCCGGTTTTGTGCTGGATTGCCTGGGCAAAATCCCCAAGGGCGGCGAGAGCTTTGTCTACGAGGGCCGGGTCTACACCGTGGTGGATATGGACGGGCTGCGCGTGTCACGGGTGAAGATTGAAAGGCTGGGCAGCAAGGGCGTCCGGCCAAAAGTGGCGCCCGTGCGGTCAAAGGGGTCTGCGGGGTAGGTTCCCGGCAATTTCTCACACGCTTTCCGCTGATTCAGCGCCCACCGCCACTTCCAGTTCCACTCCCCGGTTCACGTTCAAAGCCTTCGCAGCCGAGCCGCGATTGGTGCAGATTTCAATAAAACCTGAGCTGCCGACCACGGCAAAAAGTTCGGAAGCTTCGCCCGCCGCAAAAGATTCGTGGAACCGGGTGATTTCATGCCCGTTGATCCTGATGCGGAAGGGCGGAGGGTCCTGGCCAAAGAGTTGCGGAACGTCCTCAGGAGTGATGTTCGTCACAACATTTCCGAACTTATCCACCTTGATGGCGACTCCTTTGATCAGGGCGTCATTTTCCCGCGAGGGACGGACCGATGTGAACCGGGCGTAATCGGTGACGAGGCTGCCGAATTTCTCAGCTTCCATTCCCCGGCTGAGCCAGGCAGCCACCGGCGCAAAAATGTCACGGCCATGGAAAGTGTTGCTGACCGGCTTCCTGAAAAAATGCTCACTGGTCACATGGCGGACTTCAACCCTCTCCTCGCGTTCGTAAACCAGGGAGAGCACTCCGTTGTCCGGAGCCACAAACCGGTAGTCCTTGGACTGCACAATAATGGGCCGCCGCTCGGATCCCACTCCCGGGTCAACCACCACCAGGTGGATGGTGCCTGGGGGGAAAACGTGATAGCTCTGCGACAGGCTGTAAGCGCCATCAAAAATGTCGTAGGAATTCACCCGGTGGTTGATGTCCACAATGGTGGCGTCAGCGTTGATGCTGAGAATCACACCTTTCATGACCCCTACAAAGTGGTCGTCCTCGCCAAAATCCGTGGTGATTGAAATAATCGGTTTTGCAGCCAATTTGTCCTCACGCGCACAGGATGTGGAATGACCAGACTAAAATGCAACGTAACGAAAAGACATCGGGCTGTCAAGCACCACGTCCGGATCCGAAGAAAGGCCTTATGTGATTTTCCCGACCATTTGCAGGCGGCCCACGCTGCGCCGCAGCCGCATGGGCAGATTTCCGGCGGCTGAACAGGCTGGACTCCAGCCGTCATTTCTGGAACATCTTGCGAAATTCGGCGAGCGAAAGCGGCGGCCGGGAAGCCGTGCCGATATTTTCCTCCAGGTGCTCGCGCCTGCTCATTCCCACCAGAGCGCAGGTGATTCCCGGAGTGGAGCGGACAAACTGGATGGCGCGCTGGGCGTCGGTGGCGAGGCCCGGGATCCATTCCTGGAAGCCGGCCGGCAAGCCTTTGGCCAGGTGGCTCTGCAAAAGGCTGGCGCTCGAAAACACCATCAGGCCGTGTTCCCGCGCCACATGGAGGAGCGGTACGGAGCGTCCGTTGCTGGTTTGCGTGTTGGCGGCCAGAGCCTCGGGCATGGCGATGTTGAAGGGAAGCTGGACGGCCCCGAAATGGTGCTTCTGCCCGCCGACCTCCCGCGCCAGGCCGAGAATTTCCTCCAGCGAGATGGCCTCCTGCGAATCCGCCTGAACACGGAAGCCATTCCAGGTGGCAGCGCCGTACATGCGAATGCTGCCGTCGGCAACGGCCTGTTCAAGCACCGCGATGGCCTGCCGCAGGCGGCGCAGGAGCTCATCGCGGGAAACTTCACGGAGCTGGGCCTCGGGATTGTGAAGGTAATAGAGGTCAATCGCGGCCACGCCGAGGTTGCCGCGGCTGACGTCAATCTGGCTGGCCAGATAACGGGGCGACAGGGTGTGGCAGCCGGCGACGATTTCTTCCGGTTTCACCAGTCCGCTTTTGACCAGCTTCTCCTGAAAATAAGCTGCGGGATCATCGGGCTCTTTGCCGTCGTAGCCGAGGAAGCCTCCTTTGGTGGCCAGCAGGATTTCGTCGCGTGCGACCTTGCCGGACGAAATCATTTTTGCTACGGCCCGCCCGATGGCGCGCTCGCTGCGCATGTGGCGGTAATTGGCGGCGGTGTCGAAAACATTGATGCCCGCCTGCGCCGCCATTACAACCGTTTCAGCATAACGGCCATCCACCTCATCGCTGGGATCGCCCAGGTAGGTTCCCAGGCCGATGGAACTGATCCAGAGCCCCTGCGACTGGCGGTAATGCCCGGGCAGACGCTCGGCGTGCCGCTGGCGATAGCGCGCAGTTCCTTCCGGTGTTGCGTAGCCTTCAATCAGCATGAGCGGTGATTCCGGGAAGCGGAAAACTCTTCCACACTCTCTGGATTTTTCCTGGAACGCCAGCCTGCCCGCAGGCGGGTTATTTGGCGCGAAGCAGCAGCACCGGTACGCCGACCCGATGCTGAACCTTCGGTGCTGTGGTTCCCAAAAACAAGTCCTTGATGAACCTGTGTCCATGCGTGCTCATGGCAACCAGGTCACAGCCCTCCTGCTGCACCCACTTGACGATCTCGCTGGCCGGATCACCGTAGGCGAGCGAGGCCTCGGCGGGAATCCCTTCCACCTGAAATTCGGTCCTGACCCTTTCCAGGTAGGCCTTGTCCTCAGACACTTCAGGACTCACGGCATCCGGGCCGTACATGCGGGCGGCCCATCCGTCAGCGACGTGCAGAAGCACCACATGGCTGCGCATGATTTTGGCCAGGCCCTTGATATGCTCGATGATAGCCCTATCCGTGGGCGTGGCGTCCAGTGTGACCAGAATCTTGTCGTACATTGCATCCTCACCGTGGGATGAGTATCACCCTTGCCTCAATGGCCCACAATAATCATCCAGGCGCTCTTGATCGCATCCGGCAAGCCGTAGAGGTCCATGGCAGTAATCAGCAGCGCGCTGCTCCATCCTGTAATCATCAGAAACCAGCCGCTTCGCCACTTGCCCATGCGCTTGCGCGAACTTGTGAAGTGTAGCAAAGGGAACATGGCGAAAGGAAGCTGCAAAGCAAGGACGACCTGGCTGAGGACGAGAAGGTCAGTGACGCTGCTGCTTCCACGGACCCCGATGATCAGGATCGCCGGCAGAATGGCCAGCGAGCGGGTGACGAGCCGCCGTAGCCAGGGCTGGATCCGCCAGTGCATGAATCCTTCCATCACCACCTGTCCGGCCAGCGTGCCCGTAATGGTGCTGCTCTGTCCGCTGGCCAGCAATGCCACAGCGAACAGCGTGCTGGCCAGAGCGGTTCCCAGCAGCGGAGCCAGGGTGAGATAGGCAACGCGGATCCAGTCGGTGTCAGGGGTGAACGTGACCATCTGTCCGCCCGGCACCAGCGCGCCGGCCTTGCCGTAGAAGACCAAAGCAGCGAGCACCAGGATGGCAGCGTTCAGGAAGAAAGCGATTGCAAGAGCCACCGTAGCATCGATGGTATTGAACAGAATCCCGCTTCGAATGGATTGATCATCCTTCTGTAGTTTGCGACTCTGCACCAGGGCCGAGTGGAGATAGAGGTTATGGGGCATCACCGTGGCGCCAATGATACCGATGGCAAGCACCAGCATGCCGCTCTGGGCGAGTCCTGGATGGAAGATCGCGCTCCCCATCTCGATGAAGCTGGGGCGGGTCTGGGGGAGCACGAAGATCTCGATAAAGTAGCACACCCCCATGGTGGTTATCAGCAGCAGGATCACCGCCTCGATGGTTCGCATCCCAAACCGCTGCAAGCCGAGCAGGAGCAGGACATCGAACCCGGTGATGATCACCGCCCAGAGCAAAGGAATTCCGAACATGAGATTGAGCGCCACGGCACTGCCCAACACCTCCGCCAGGTCACAGGCCCCGATGGCGAGTTCACAGAACAGCCAGTTGGGGATCCGGGTCCAGCGCGGATACCAATCGCGGCAACACTGGGCGAGATCCATGCCCGTGACCACGCCCAGGCGCGCCGAGAGCACCTGCATGAAAATGGCCATCAGGCTGGCCAGGGCAACCACCCAGAGCAACGCGTACTTGAACTCCGCCCCGCCGGCCAGGTCGGTTCCCCAGTTGCCGGGATCCATGTACCCGACACTGACCAGAATCGCCGGCCCCACAAATGCCCACCAATGCCGCCAGAAGCCCGCCTCGTGCGATGGTACTTCCACGGTGCCGTGCATGCCTTCAAGCGAGAGGCTCCGGCTGGACGGGGGAATTGCGGATTTGGGCTTGGCCTGGTTCTTGCGACCGGGCCGGCCTTCGGCGGCTCCAGGTTTGTCTTGTGGGTCGTCCATTTCAGGGCTGTTCCAAGATGGATGTTTACTAAGGATTCTCAATAAAAATAAACTATAGTTAATAGGATGATGCTGCCGGTGTCAACCCGGAAATTTGGAACACCCCTGGAGAAACCGGGCTAAGATGGATGCTGTGCGGTGATCTGGCAGGGGACCCGGCGGGCTTCCGGAAGGCGCTGGGAAGCCTGTTATTGACGTTGGCCATGAAGCTGACCATTTCAAAAGAAGACTACCTGAAAGCCATTGCCGAGGCGGAGGCGGAAGAGGGTGCAGCTATTGCCGCGACCATCGCGCGCTGGCTGGACGTCACTCCTCCCGCGGTTGCCCTGGCTTTGCGCCGCCTTCGGCGGGACAAACTGGCATACGTCGACCGCAAGGGCCACATCACGCTGACGGCCCAGGGCCGGAAGATTTCCGACCGGCTGCGATTCCGCCACCACCTGGTGGAACGCTTCCTCCACGACATTCTGGGCCTGGAGTGGTACAAGATCCATGACGAGGCGGAGCGGCTGGAGCACTCGGTTTCCGAGGACCTGGAAAAGAAACTGATCGAAAAGCTGGGGCGAGACGGCGCCTGTCCGCATGGGAACCAGATCAACAAGAGCGCTGCCGAGCGGCGCAGGCTGGGCCTTCGGCAACTGTGGGAGTCGGAGCCCGGATCATCGGTACGCGTTGACAGCATGCACGAGCGCGATCGCAAGCTGCTGGAATATTTCGATCAACTGGGCCTCCGTCCGGGCGTTCAAATCCAGGTCTCCCGGCGCAATTACGACGGCACTGTGAGCCTGCGCCTGGGCAGGAAGACCATCAGCCTGGGCGAATCCGCCGCAAAGAAGCTCTGGGTTTCTTCGGCGGACGCCACGACGGCCTGACCTGCCGTCGCGCCGCTCCTGAGGATGGTCCTCTGCCTGGTGGCAATCGATTTCCACCCGCCCCGCAGAAGGAGGATTCTTCCGGCACCGGAAGAAAGACCCGACTTACAGAACGTCTTCCTGCGCTTCCTCAAGCCGGTTTTCCAGAATCAACCTGGGACCAACATTCCGCAATTTGAGACGCGCGATGTCTGCGTCCTCAATCGCCCGGCGAGGCACCAGGCCCACAATCTCACTGCTCTCGACGGTGACCCCTGCGCGGCCGGCCTCGGCTGCCACGGCATCGAAGACCGTGCCGATGGAGGTGGTCAGAAAATCAGTCAGGTTGATGGAGACCTGGACCGCGCCGGCCGACTCCACTTCCACGCCGATCGCTTTCACCGCGGGGAAACCTCCGTCTGAGGCGCGAATTTTCCGGGCGATGGATTTGGCCAGGTTGAGGTCGCTGGTGTTCAGATTGATGTTGTAGGCGATCAGGAAATTCCGCGCGCCGATGGCGGTGGCGCCGGCGGTCGGGTGAAGATCTCGCTCGCCGAAGTCGGGCCTGCGACCAGGATTCCGCCGGACTTCCTCGCGCAACTGCTCAAATTGTCCCCGCCGCAGGTATTCCAGGTTTTTTCTGCGGGGCTCGCGAGCCGCCTCTTCATAAAGGTAGGTGGGTATGCGGAAGCGTTGCCAGGTTTCCTCGGCCACCCAGCGCGCGATCTCAACGCAGTCATGGAGATTGACGCCCCTGATGGGCACAAAGGGCACAACGTCCGTGGCTCCCATGCGGGGATGCACGCCGCGGTGATCGTTCAGGTCGATGAGTTCGGAGGCGCGTCCGATGGCCCGCAACGCCGCTTCGCCCACGCTTTCCCGGCTGCCCACAAACGTCACGACGGTGCGATTGTGATCCGCATCCATCTGGGTGTCCAGCACGCGGACATCCGGGCCGGCAACCAGGGCCTGGATGATCGATTCGATCTTATTCCGGTCCTCGCCCTCGCTGAAATTGGGAACACACTCCACCAGGGTTTGCACACTGTGAATTTAGCACAGAAAACCTTGAGGTTCCATGTGCCAATTGGCACATTTTAAATGTGTTATAGCTTCAGGCGGGTCGTGGCGCCATGGTTATTGCGCTGGGCGCGCAGCCAGCCGCAGAACTTTGAGCGCGGAGTCATCTTCAAGCGCATGCGGGATGTTCTTTGCCGCCTGCGGGGAGCCGTCGGCTACCAGCACTACGGTTGCCTGGCTGGAACCTGCACCAACTTGGAGCGATAACCAACTGGCGCCCGGAGCTGCATTCAACAGCCTGCTCACGGCGGCCGAGTTGCCAAGAGGCAAGATTTTCTCCTTCTCTTCCTTGTGCCCTGCGCCGCCGTCGGCATGGTCCACGGCAATTACCAGAGGAGCCTTGAACGCGCCCACGGCGACAAGCTTGTTCACCCGCCGGGCTAGTGCAATGCGCGCGTCATCTGCCCATCCAGCAAACCCGCGCCGGAAGGCCCTGGAATCGCACAAATCTTCTCGCCAGCGGAATCCATCGGGCCAGCAGGGCGTCATCCGGAAACAAGCTCGAGCGCCAGGTCGTCGAGCCGGCGAATGTCTGCCCGCTTCACCGGAAAGCGCTGCCCAGCGAACGGGAGCAAGCCCCGCTGACAACAGCGGTTGAAGATACGCTTCCACAAAGCCCGGAAAGGAGGTTGCAGCTCCCGCCACTCCGCACTCTTCGGCCGCAGCGCGGAGGTTGTTTCCCAATTCGAAGACGATGGAGCCCATCTTCTGGAGCGCCAGCATTCCACTGAAATGCCGGGCAAGGGAGTCACATGAGCGGGATAAATACTCTTCGGGATTCTCTTTCCGCAGCGCGCCCGCCTCCTCCGCATTCAGGCCGGCGGGGATGTAGCCATGCAGGAGATCGTGGGCGCTGGTCTGGTCGGTCAGAATATCGGGCAGAACGCCCCGGCTGGCGAGTTCCGGAATGACCTCCGCGCAGTTTCCCACCAGTCCCACGGAGACACCCTGTTTCTGCCGCACGGCGTTTTTCAGGACGCGCAACGCCTCATCCAGCGTGTTGACGCAGTAATCGCAATAGCCCGCGCGAATGCGCCGCCGAATGCGTTCACCCTCCACATCGATGCCGAGGAAGGCCGCGCCGAGCATCCCGGCGGCAAGAGGCAGCGCGCCTCCCGACTGCTCCCATTCCGCCCGACACGATCAGCTTGCCGGCGAGGTCGCCGCCGCCAAAGTGCTCGCGGGCAATGGCGTCGAAAACCTGGAAGGCGGTTGGCAATGCTTCCTGCGTGCCCACCCAGGTCCAGCTTGCGGCAGAAGCCTGCGGCGGCAACGCAGGTCCGCCCTGTTCAGGGTTGCCGGAAATGGGCCGGCGTGAGGCGGGGTTTGTATTGGCGATCAGCACGCGCGGTGCTTCCTGGTGCGTCGCAAGAACGCCGGCCGGCGTTCCGGATTGGATCAGGAGCGTTTCGTCATTCTTGAGAGACTT
This sequence comes from uncultured Acidobacteriota bacterium, assembly GCA_963783155.1. Taxonomy (GTDB): domain Bacteria; phylum Acidobacteriota; class Terriglobia; order UBA7540; family UBA7540; genus SCRD01. The sequence continues at coordinate 71,963 of CAWANC010000009.1, forward strand.
GAGAGCTTCGACGGTTTCGCCGTAGCTCTCCCAGTCGCGCAGAACCCTTTGCGTGGCTCCGCAGGCAACCAGGTCGCCGGGCTGTTCGGCGAGGTTGGAGTCGAGCGAATTCATCAGCATGCGCAAAGCGGCCTCCTGCGGCCAGCCCTGGCATTTGAGCGCGGTACCGCGAGGCGCGCGCACCGGCCCGGCGCTGCTGGCCGGCGGTCCGGCTTGTTCTCCATTGCCTGTTCTTGATTGCCCCATTCGAACGGTTCTCCTGCTGAATCTTAGTCGATAACGCGGCGGAGAGAAAGTCCGCCTGAGGTTCGGGGAATGGATGCACTGGATCTGCGTGTTTGGGGGTGTAACGCGCAAGGACTGATTTCGTGACCACCGCGTGGCTGCCAGCAACTCTGTGCTAGAATTCTTTTCGGCCAGCCGTTTTCCACAAATAAGGGGCACACGAGCGCATGGAATCGAAGCCGTTTAAAACGATCAATGAACTGTTTCTCCAGGCGATGGAGGACCACCAGAAGCCCGACGCCTTCCTGACCAAAACGGAAGGACGGTACCGGGGAGTCTCCTCGCGCGACGTGCTTTTGAAAGTGGCCTCGCTGGCGCAGGCGTTTGGCGAGATGGGCGTCGGAGCGGGGGACCGCGTGGCCCTGCTGTCGGAAAATCGCCTGGAGTGGGCGCTCACCGATTATGCCATCCTGGGTCTTGGCGGCGTTACCGTTCCGCTCTATTCCACGCTGCTGGAAGAGGATGTGCGTTTCGTCCTCAGCGATTCCGGCTCAAAGGGAATTGTTGTTTCCACCCGCGACCAGCTCAAAAAGGTACTGGCCGTGCGGTCCAGCCTGCCGGAGCTGAAGTTTGTGGTGGCCATGGATTCGGAGCCGGGCGAATTTCCGGACGTCCTTGGCTGGAAGGAACTGGCCGGGCGGGACACCAGCGCCGGACCCGACCCCGTGAAATCGTTGGAGGCACAGGCGCCGCGCACGCAGCCCGACGACGTTGCGACCATCGTCTACACCTCCGGAACCACGGGAGTGTTCAAAGGGGTGGTGCTGACGCACGCCAACATTGCCTCAAACATCCAGGCCTGCGATCGCTTGTTCGACTTCCACCCCGGCGACGTCAGCATGGCCTTCCTTCCGCTGGCCCACATCTTTGAGCGGATGATCGATTTTTATTACATGGCGCAGGGCGTTTCGATTGCTTATGCGGAAAGCATCGATTCTCTGCCGCAGAATTTGCGCGAAGTGCGTCCTACGCTGATGGCCGTTGTTCCGCGGCTGGTGGAAAAAATTCGCGAGAAGGTGATGGAAGAAGTCCGCCACCTGCCACAGTCGAAGCAGAGGCTGTTCGGGTGGGCGCTCCGCACCGGCCGCGACTGGTCTCCATACAGCCTGTCGGGCCGCTCTGCTCCTGCTGGCCTTTCCGTCAAGCGGGCGCTGGCGAACAAAATGGTTTACTCCAAGATCCGCTCGCAGATGGGTGGGCGGTTGCGGCTGTTGATTTCCGGCGCCGCGCCGCTCAGCCGCGAACTCGCGGAATTTTTCTTCTCCATCGGCATCCCGATTTATGAAGGGTACGGATTGACGGAAACTTCTCCGGTGATTGCCGTCAATCATCCCGGCGCCGTAAGACTCGGGACGGTGGGGCCGGTGATTCCCGGCGTGGAAGTCAGGCTGGGCGAGGAGACTGAGGATGCGGAGGGCCACAGCGGGCGGGAAATTCTGGTTCGCGGTCCCAACGTGACTCCCGGCTATTACCATCATGACGAGTGGGATAAAGAGGCCTTCGCCGACGGCTGGTTCCACACCGGCGATCTGGGCTCGCTGGACGAGGAAGGATATCTCTCCATCACCGGCCGGAAGAAGAACCTCTTTAAGACATCCGGCGGCAAGTATGTTTCGCCGGAAAAGCTGGAGAACCTTTTTCAGGGACACCGTTACGTCGCCCAGCTTGTGGTGCTGGGCAATGCAAGAAAATTTGTCGGATCGCTGATTGTTCCCAACTTTACTGCGCTTGAATCCCATGCGCGGGAGCAGGGAATCGACTTTGCAGACCGTGAAGACCTGGTGAAGAACGAAAGGGTCCACGCCTTCGTGCAGGCCCGGGTGGACGAAACCTGCAAGCACCTGCCCCCGCACGAACGCATCCGCCAGATTGCACTGCTGCCGAAAGAACTCACCATCGCCGCCGGCGAGCTTTCAGCCACGCTGAAGGTGAAACGCCCGGTGGTTGAAGATCGCTACCGCGAGTTGATCGAAGAGCTGTTCTCACGCAGGCCCCCCACAACGTAGGAAGCCGCCGCAAGATAGAGGAGCATCGGCCCGGAAGGCCGGGGCAAAGAACCAGGGACGCGTGCAGGTTTGCGCATCCCTTGCCCTTGCCCAGCCGGCGAGTGAGGCAGGGTTCGCGGCCCGCTCCGGCTACTCAACAGCCCAGACCGGCGGCGGGCCACAAATCCAATCATCCGCCTCATGCTCCGGAGCTGGCAGTGACCGGTGCCGTGTCGGCCGTGGGGCCGTAGATGGACGGATTCTTGCTGCCCATGGGGCGTAGGTAAGTGCTGAGTTGGCCGCGGTGGTGGACCGAGTGCTTCAGCGCCATGGCCAGGCAGTTGATGGTGGGCATCTGAATCAGGCCCAGAAGGTCAATGTTGGCAGTCAACTTCTCGGCAGTCAGGCCGCGCACGCGGTCAAGGGCCGCCGGAAGCTTCTGCTTGTAACGGGCGATGGCGTCAGCCGGACTCATGATTCCACAGGAGTCAGAAGCGTCCGGCGGAGGTGTGAATTGCCCGTCGGCAATGGAGTTTAACATCCAGGGGTCTTCCAGTGTGATGTGCCGGACCAGATCCAGCCCGTTCTTGGCCTTGGGGTCCGGCCGGTAATCGAGATGGGCGGTTGGAACGGCTTCAATCACCCGCAGAGTTGTCTGCATTTCGTATTCAAAATCGGCGATCAGAAAATCGGCCACTGCCTTGACATCATTGGTACTCATTGAATGCTTTTCTCCTTTGATATATTTTGCGTTCTTGTCGGGCTTGGGTGAACGGTCCCCGTACAACCTGCCCCTATTTGTTACCAGAGAGTGGAATGCATTGCCGTGCTGTGCGCTACTGGCCGGCACCTGCCTGCTTTTCCCGGCCGAAGACTTCGCGATACGCCACGTGCAGGTCATCGAGCGCGCGGACGCAGTTGCCCGTAAAGCTCGATCCGTGCATAATGGCGAGCGTTTTGGGTTGCAAGGCCGCGAGCTTTTTGAGGTTCTGCCCGGTGAGAGGAGTGTAGGGAACGTAGTCCGCCAGGATGCCCGCCTGGTAGGCCTTCATGGCCTCGTGCGAGCGGCCCACGACGTCGTCGGATGTGATCGGCTCAACGTCGCCAGTCTGGTGGAAGAGGTCTGAGCAGAGCAGCGTCTTTTCGGTCTCCTCGAACAGCACGCCTGCATCCCAGCCATGCGGCAGGTGGGGCGTCTGGCAATAACGAAAACGGAGTTTGCCGGTGGTAAAGCTTTCGCCGTCAGAGAGAGCCCGCGCCTCGCGGCCGATGAAGTCGTTCACACTGACCATCGCGCCCACCTGGCTGCAGATTACGTCGGCTTGGGGTGCAGCAGCCAGCCACTCATTCAGAGAGCCGCACTCATCCGATTCAAAGTGGCTGAAGCCAATGTGACGCAAATCCGAAACGTTGATGAGCCTGGAAACCGCTTCGCGAATCTCTGCGTGCATTCCGCGCAAACCTGTGTGGAACAGCATGGGTTCCTCATCCTTCACTAGAAAATGATTGAATTGCAGATCGCCCCATTGAGCGTAAATGGAGATGCGATAGATGTTCGGGGCAATCTCTGTTGTCTTGGCCATCATTCCCTCCTCCTTGGTTGTTATGGGCCCCCATGATATAAAATGGTTTCCCGTTGATACCCGGAAGTGTAACAGGAAGCCATTTCGTTACACATAAAAGATGTGCTGATGGAAATTGAACTGAATGATGCTGAGTTGGTGCGCCTGATCGGCTGCGGGGACGACCGTGAAGCAGAGGCCGAGCTGTTCCGCCGCATGGCGCCACGAATCCGCCTCTACGGCTTGCGACACCTGCGAGACGAGCACGCCGCGGACGACCTCGCGCAGCAGGTCCTGATTACAACGCTTGAAGCCCTGCGTGCCGGACGCCTGCGAGAGCCGGAGAAGCTTGCCTCTTTCGTGCTGGGCACCTGCCGCATGACAGTGCTGAACCTGCGCCGCGGGACGGAGAGAAAAGCTCGCCTGCTGGAGCAGTACGCAGTTGAACTGCCCGTGGCTGCCCAGCCTGCCATAACCCTTGACCGCGAACTGCTTCAGCGCTGCGTGCAGGGCCTGAAAGAGCGGGAGCGTACGGTGGTGGTGATGAGTTTCTACGACGAGGAGACCGGGGCGGACGTCGCCGGCTTCCTGGGCGTTTCCGAAGCCAACGTGCGGGTGATTCGCCATCGGGCGATCCGGCAACTGCGCGAATGCATGGGGGTGGCTCAATGAGTCAAGAGAACGGCCGCCCGGCAAACTGCACAAATCCCATTGACGTAACTCGTCCTGGCTGATTACTGGCTGGCTGCGCTGCCCGCGGCCGAAGAAGAAGCCGTCGAGGAGCACCTCTTCCAGTGCGACGATTGCGGTGAGCGGCTGCGCGAAGTGATCGCGCTGGCACATGGCCTCCGCAACCTGGCGCGCGACGGAAGCCTGCGAATGGTGGTGAGTGCCGCGTTCCTCAGGCGCGCGGCAGAGGAAGGTTTGCGGGTGCGCCAGTACGCCCCTCCGCGGGGAGGCAGCGTCCAGTGTACTGTGACCGCCGAAGACGACATCCTGACCGGGCGGCTGGCCGCAGACCTGAAGGGAGCCAAACGCGTCGATCTTTCCATCTGTGACGAGCGCGGCGCGGAACAGCTCCGGTTGCGGGACCTCCCCGTCAACCCCGAGGCTGGCAGCGTCACCTACCAGGAGTCGATTATCTTCTTAAAAGCCGCCCCGACCAGCAAATTGATCATGCGCCTGCTCAATGTTGATGAAGCGGGCGACGAAAAATTGCTCGGCGAATACACCTTCAACCACACACGCTCACTGCCCGGCCCGGGCGCCTGGTAGGCCCTGGACTTCCTCTCTGGCCATCTTTTTCACAGATCCAATTGCAGCCCGCTCAAACGGTGTTTGCTTTGTTTCCGGCTGCTTGTTCAGTGGGGCGTAGCGGCTTCTAAGAAAGTGGATCCTGCAGGGACCCTGCGGTGCACTAGCCAACGAGGTATAGCACTGATATGAGTGTGCTTAGAAGCGTGCTTCAAGGGCTAACCTCAAGGCATCGATTGTGTCATGAACCCCCTTCAGTTTTGCCGATCGGGGAGCGAAGGACAACCGGACCGGAGGCGGGAGGATTAGGCGTGACCCACGCGAAGAGGCGGCCGGAGATAGTTTGAAACGCTCAGACATCAGCCGGTCGCAGCCCCGGCGTCGGACGCCCTGCCTCCAGTACTAGTACTTGTGTGCCATGGCTCTGTTCACCTGACTGTGATGAAATGGAATTGGATCTGGAAGGTGCTATGACGGCAAGGGAGAATCCCAGTCGAACCTCCAGAAAGAAAAGAGGTCACATGTTATTTCTGACGAGTCTTGGAATGCAACGAGTTTATGAGCTGCTGGCTATCGCCGTGGCCCTCTTTTTCCCCGCATCTTTGCTCACGTGGCTGGTGATCGACAAGTTCATCGCGACGGGTGACGACACGGGTCAAGTCGGTTGGTATCCGCCGGGCCAGGGCGGCCGTGGTGGCGTATTTTCTGACCGCTCACGGCCGGGCGCTTAAGCAGCCCTGCGACCAGGGGAGCCGAGCCTGCAGGATCGCGGCAGGCCGGCTTCAGAGTTTTTGTGCTTCCTCTCTTTTTTTGCCTTCCTTTGGAGTTCCTCCTTTCACTCAGGTTGGGCGCGTCTACATGGCCGGAGAATATCCTCCCCCGTATAATACGAATCAGCCGCCGTACTTCCTCGGGGTGAATTCTTAACCCGGCGGTTTCGTTGTGTCACGCAGGAGAGTGTGTTAAGAATAATATAACCTGGCGGGAACTCCCCGGTTTTGTGATGCGAATACAGGGGTATTGCTCCGGCCGGGTTTCACTCTGGATCATTTGTCCAACAAGGAGGCAAGCTACGGCAAGCTGTGCAAAATGTGGAGCGACGTTAGCGGCTGACGCCGTTTACTGCAGTTCGTGCGCGTGGCCGGTGAGCGCAGGGACTCCCGCTGGAACCGGAGCCCCGCAGCCCGGGCGGAATTCGAGCCTGGAAATGCCGGGGATCGCCTACAATGTTGCCGGGCTGCTCTGTTACATTCTCTGGCCGGTTGCCTGCATTCTCTTCCTTCTGATTGGACCGTACAACCGGAACCGGTTTGTGCGTTTTCACGCTTTTCAGGCGATCATCCTGGGAGTGGCCGGAATCGTGATGGCTGTTGCTCTGCAAATTATGACGTCGATCCTGGCGCTGATTCCCATCATCGGATGGATTGCGGGTGGTCTGATATGGGTTGCCTATGGAATAACCCTATTGGTACTGGTTATTATGCTGATGTATAAGGCCTATAACGGCGAGCAGTACGGCGTTCCGGTGATTGGAAACCTGGCAAGGCAGCAGTCGGAGAAGATGGCGTAGCTCTTTGGGGCGGGGTTCGCGGGGCCTGTTACGCCAAGAAAGACGCGTTGGCCGCCAGGAGTGATGTGGCATCCATTCTTCTTTTCTCTTGACAATTCGCCCTCAGCAGAGCAATTTAGCAAATTCTACAGAACGTCCTGCGCCTCTCCTCCTGTGGGGCATCGAGGGCGTTGATAATAACAAAATGAAAGTTCGCGTCTGTTTTCATAACCGGTGTTTTGACGGAGCCTGCTCGGCAGCGGTGTTCTCGCGCTTCTATCGCGAGGTGGTGGATCCGCACGCGGAATTTATGTATCACGGGCTCCTCCATCGCGCGGGCCAGCTTTTTGATGAAGACATGTTTGACGGAGATGAGAACGTCATTGTCGATTTCAAGTATTCCAGTTCGCCCCGCATGACCTGGTGGTTTGATCATCACCAGAGCGCGTTCCTGACGCCGGCTGATGCGGAACACTTTCAGCACGACCGGAGCGGGAAAAAGTTTTACGATCCCTCTTTCCGCTCCTGCACAAAATTCATCGCCCACATCGCAACGACCCGGTTCAACTACAGCGCTTCCGACCTTGAGGAGGTTATTCACTGGGCCGACATCATCGATGGCGCGCAGTATCCGGATCCGAAAACGGCGGTGGAAATGCGCGATCCCGCCATGCAGATCACCCTGGTGATTGAAGGGGCGCCCTCAAACGATTTTGTCGCCGGGCTGATTCCCGATCTCCTTTCCAGGCCGCTGGGTGAAATTGCCTCCCTGCCGCGCATCCGGCTGGCGTTTGAGCTGTTGTACGAGCAGCATCTGAAGACCATTGACATTATTCGGAACCGCGCCGTGCTCAGCCAGGGTGTTGTTTTTCTCGACCTTGCAGACCAGAGTTTTGAGGGGTTCAACAAGTTCATTCCTTACTATCTGTTTCCTGAATCGGTCTATAACGTGGCCCTCAGCCGTTCCCCCGAGCGCATCAAAGTGGCTGTGGGAAGCAATCCCTGGAACCCCACGCCGAAGGACGCCAACCTGGCCAGCATTTGTGAAAGATTTGGCGGAGGCGGCCACGCCAAGGTAGCCGCCATATCGCTCCCGCCCGACGACCTTGACCGGGGCCGCGCGATTGCAGGCGAGATCGTTCAGGAACTTCGGTCCTCTCTCCAGTAAAATAAAAGAGTAGTGACTCTGCGGCTGCTCCGCTGAACTTTGCGGGCGGCCGGCCGCAGGGAAAGTCTGTTCCAGAATTGGGGCCGGTGATGCCGAAGCGCGTATTTTCACAATTACGAATCAGACTGAAGAGCCGCTGCACGGGTTGGACCAGCAGGCCGGTCAGGTGGCTGCCGGCGGGCGCCCTCGTCTGGCTGCTGCTCTCTTCAGCCGGGTTTCCTGCGAGGCAGGCTGCGCAGGAGGGGGGCCAGGAGCCGGCCGGGACGCTTTCTGCGGCTGCTGGAGGTGTGTCGACCTATACGGTCCCGTCGGGCACGGAGATCTTTCTTCAGCTCAAGACCCCTGTCAGTACCACCTCGTCCCATTTGAACGAGCCCGTGGAGGCTTCCACGGAGCGGGCGGTGGAGGTTAATGGCAATGTTGCCATTCCCCTGGGAGCCGTTTTGAGCGGCCGCATCGCAAAACTGATTCCGAGTTCCAGTCCCACCGACCGGGCCAGGCTTTTGCTGCAATTCAATTTGCTGAAGGTGCCGGGGCAGGCCGCCGTTCCATTGACGTGCCACATGAAAGAGGTGGACAACGCGCGGGAGAAGGTGTTGGCCGACGGCACCATCCAGGGGGTTCTGGCCAGCGAATTGCCGGTGACTCTCCTCAATTCGGCGATCGCAAAAATACAGAAGAAAACAGGGGGCACCCAGCAGGACCAGCAGGGCGGGGGAACATGGTTCGGAAATCCTGATACCTCCATCAACTATCCCGTGGGCACTGAATTTTCCGTGGTTCTGGACAAGCCGCTGGAAACTTCCGGCCTGTTTCAGCCCGAGTTTGCCAGGCAGATTCCCGCAGCGCTGGAGGCATCCGTTATGCAGGTGCTGGCGCAGGCGCCGCGGCGGGTGAAGAGCAAGAAGGGCAACGAGGGCGGGCCGGTGAACCTGGTCCTGGTTGGCAGTCAGCAGGAAATCGACGCGGCTTTTGAGAAGGCGGGCTGGACGGCGGCCAAGGACCAGGACGCCAATTCCTTGTGGAAGACTTTTGAAGCGGTCATCAAGGGCAAGGGCTATGACGCTGCTCCGATGTCCACCCTTTATCTTTACGGCCATCCCGAGGACATGGCTTTCGAGAAATTGCTGAACACTTTTACGCACCGCCACCACCTGCGCATCTGGAAAGCGCCCACCCCGGCCCCGGACGGGCGGCCCGTTTGGCTGGTGGTGGCCAACCGTGACAACGGTTTTGATATCCGCCCGGGGGTGGTTTCGCATTCGGTTGATCCGCTCGTCGATCTGGAGCGGGCCAAGGTGGGTGCGGACCTTGGCATGACGGGGCTGGTAGCCGCTGAACAGATGGTGAGCGTCTCGAATCCCGCGCGCTCGGGGTTGACGGCAACCGGCGGAAAGTGGGAGAGTGACGGGAGGATTCTGGTGGTTGATATGAGGCCTCTATCCCGGGTCCCAGCAACATGACTTCAGGGAGGATAGGCCTTTTTCCCGGATGAATGGATGATTCCCGGACGGCCGGCTGTCGAAAAGGAAGAGTGTGCGGCTGTCGGTGGAGACCTGGTGAGGACGCCCGCAGCCGGGGAAACCCGCGAAACACCGTGACGATGGTGGCTTGACTCGGAACGGTGCATTCGGTAGGTTGACGGGCAGCTTATAGGAATGAGTGCTTTGTGAAGAAAAAAGGCCTGCGACGATGGATCTGGCTGGGTGTCAGTACTGCTGTTCTGGTACTGATCATTTACAACCTCCGGCACAATCCTGAATGGAGCCATTTTGACTGGGGCCGGTTATGGGCTTCACTGTTGAGCGCCCAACCGGGACTTTTGTTGATGGCGCTGGCGGGCGTTTTCCTCACTTATCTGATTCGCGCCCTGCGCTGGCAGTTCCTGATGCGCCCCATCAAGAAGGGCTCGCTGTGGGTGCTGGTGGTGGGCCAGTTCCTGGGCTTCAGTTCGATCTATCTGGTGGGCCGGCCGGGAGAGTTCGTCCGCCCGGCCTACATTGCCCGCAAGGAGTCGCTGCCCATCACCTCCATGGTCGCCGTGTGGCTGATGGAGCGGATTTGCGACACGATTTGCCTGGTGGTGTTGTTTTCGGTGGTGCTTTACTTTGCCCCCCTGGAGATGAGCGCCGCCGGGGAGCACGTGCTCTCGATGATGCACAAGGCCGGTAACGCCATGCTGGCGGTGACCATCATTATGGTGGCCGGACTGGTGCTTTACCGGCTGAAGACCCAGGCGGTAATGGACTGGACTCTGCGCTGGTCCCGGTTCCTCCCACAGAGCATTCAACGGCACCTGCAGCATTTCCTCCACTCGTTTGCGGAGGGCCTGCAGGTTGTGCGGAGCCTGCCTGACTTCGCGGGCAGCGTGGTGCTTTCCGTTGCTCTTTGGGGCACCAATGCCACTATTTTCTGGTTGACACTGAGGAGCCTGGGCGGCACTCTGGGAGACTTCTTTTGGCTCTCTGCGGCGCTGGTGCTGTTCTGTGCTTCACTGGGTCTGGTGGTGCAGTTTCCAGGGATTGGCGGGGGATACCAGGTGGGGATTGTTCTGGCCCTCACCGAACTTTTCGGGGTGGGAGCGGATGTTTCTACTGGAGCTGCCATCCTGCTTTGGCTTATGATGTCGGTTCCCGTGCTTGTGGTGAGCCTGGGATTGCTGGTCCACGAGGGCCTCAGTTTCAAGCGGCTTGAAGCCATGACCGAAGAAGAGGAAGAAGAAATGGAGGAGGAGGCTGCCACGAAAGGGGGCAAGTAACAAACCTCATCCGTCCCTGGTGTTTTGAGAGAGCGGGCCGGCATTGAGAGAAATCACGCTGTGCCCGATGGGAATTGAATTATGCGATGCCCTTTTTGCGGTTACATCGAAGACAAGGTTGTTGATTCCCGGGCGGGCAAGGTGGCAGACACCATCCGGCGCAGGCGGGAGTGCATGAAGTGCGGCCGCCGGTTCACCACGTATGAGCGGATTGATGAAATCCCCTACATGGTGGTGAAGAAGGACGGCAGCCGCGAAAAGTTCGACCGCCAGAAGATTCTGGGAGGGCTGCTGAAAGCGTGCGAAAAGCGCCCGGTTCCCATGAGCAAGCTGGAGGACCTTGTTGACGAGGCGGAAGCCTACGTCGCCGAATCGCCGGACCGGGAACGGCCCAGCTCTGAACTGGGTGGGCTGGTGATGGACCGGCTGAGGACACTGGATAAAGTGGCCTATGTCCGGTTTGCCTCGGTTTACCTGGATTTTAAGGATGTCCGGGAATTTATGGATGAGCTCAAAGACCTGCTGAAGGCCAAGACCACCTGATTGCCGGACCCCGCCTCAGGGACGGTTCCAGACAAAGGCGCCGAACTCCCGAAACGTACGAAATCCTACCCGTTCATAAAGTCTTACCGCCCCGCTGTTCAGGGCCGTTACCGTGAGCGACACCTCGGCAAATCCCAACCGGGCCAGCTTCTTGAACGCGGCGCGGAGCATGGCGCTGCCCAGGCCGATGCCCTGATAGCCGGTGGCAACGGCAATCTGAGGGATATGCGCTGTTCCGGGCCTCACGGCTGTCAGGCCCAGAATTCCGGCCAGTTTCCCGGTTGACACGTGGACGGCGGCAATCGAGGCCTGTTGCAGGTAGTCTCCGCAGCCGCGGTGCCGGACAATGCTTTCAACCAGGCGCGTGGTGCCCTCAACGGAGCAATACTGATCATTGACGGCCGCGTCGATGTGGTTTCGATAGACGTGGTGCAGCAGTTGCGCCGCTTCACGGTCATGCTTGCGTTCCCAGGGCTTGAAGGCGATGTCGTCCCTGGGAGCTGTTGGCCATCCAGACCCGGCCTGGGATGCAGAACTCCCGTCCGCCGCCGGACTTTCCGCTAAACGAAAAGTCATAAACTGGCGAAGATAAGTTTGGAAAGCCCTGGATCGAAAATAAGGGCCAATCTGATCCATGCTGAAATGTGGGAGTTGGGCCTCAATGCGGCGGATATCGAAAAATTCAACCAGCGCGTCAATGGCTTTACGCAGCAGATCGATCTCACAGCCAGGCTGTGAACCGGGTTGTACGAACAGGCTGCCAATCAACCCTTTGGATCCTTCGCGGAAATGGAGGCAATAAGCGCGTGCCAAGTCGTCTTCCAGCACTGCAAAGCCTGAAAGCCGTTTCTCGCCCAGGTAGGAAGAAATCAGTCCTGAGGAGGGGCCGTAGTCCCAATGGAGGTCTTCCAGCCAGGCCCGTGACTCTGCCTGCAAGAGCGGCTGGAACTGCTCTGCGCGTAATTGCCGAACATCCACAATCCTGGACCCCAAGGCTTCCCTTGTCCTCCTGCAAACTGACGCAAAGGTCAGTCCAGTATAGCCCAGTTTGTGACCGATGCCGGAGACAAGGTGAGCACCACTTTGCCTTCTTGACGGCCATCTGCCTGCCGGGTTCTTTTCAACCCGCCGGGTGATTTGAATATGAATTCCAAACAATCCAAACCGGTTGTTTCGCCCGGGCGTAAGCTGGCAAGGCTGGGCCGCAGGCTTGTTGCCGGGGCGCTGATTGTGTGCGCGGGCATCCTGGTGGTGTTGATTGGCGCCGGAGCATTCCTGACCTATCGCATTTTGACGGCCCATGACAGAGTTGAGAATGTCACTCCCGCTTCCTACCTGCTTTCGAGCTATGAGAACGTGAACTTCAAAGACGCAGACGGGGCGGAGCACCAGGGGTGGCTGCTGATTGGCCTGAGAGGCGCCCCTGCCATCATTCTCTGCCACGGATATAATTCCAACCGATCTGCGCTGCTGTCCCTGGGCACCGTTCTGCAGGCCAACCATTACAATGTCTATCTCTTTAATTTTGAGGGTTCACAGGGCGGAAGCTTCGTGTCAAGTCTTGGCGTCCATGAGGCGTTGGTTCTGAAGGCAGCCGTCTCAAGGGTGCGGAAACTCCAGGGCGTTGATCCGCGCCACGTAGGGGTCTACGGAAGTTCGGTCGGCGCCTATGCCGCTCTGGCTGTAGCTGAGCAGGACCCTGCGGTTGATGCGCTGGCCCTGGACAACGTCTACAGCCGGCCGGCGCAGTTGTTTGATGTCCAGTTGGACAAACTGGTGGGCGGGGCGGGTTGGCTTTTCAGTATTCTTTCGAGGGCAGAATTCCATGTCTTCACGATGGGGACAGCCCTTCCGGACCTTCCACCCGGCCTTTCCCGGCTGGGCGGCAAACCCAAGCTCTTTCTCGCATCGGATGGCGAGCCCATGCTGGAGAAAGCGACCCGCCGGCTTTACCAGGAAGCCCCCTATCCAAAACGGCTGGTGGTTCTGCCGCACACCCAGGCGGACATTGTGTCCGGGCCGGAAAGAAAACAATACGAGGACGAGATCCTCAACTTTTTTCTGCACAACCTCCCGCTACGATCTGAATAGACATAGAATAGCTCTTCCCGGAAGATGTTCCTGGAGCCGCAAGCACCGGGCACCGGTGCAGCCGGCGCCCCTGCCCTGGGGGCCGGGCGGACTCCGGGCTTGAGGAGTGGTTTGAAGCAGGATCGTTCATCCCGGAATCCCTTGTTGCGTCATCGCATTGAATTTTTCGCCGCCCGAAGCATCCTGGGATTTTTGGGATGGCTGCCGCAACGGCTGGCCCGAAGCGTGTGTGTGGCGCTGGCCGCCTTGAGCTACGCCTTCTGGCCGCGCCTTCGCCGAGTGGGCATGTTTAATTTGCGAATTGCTTTTCCGGAGTGGGGCGACAAGAAGCGGCGGAAAGTGCTGTTTTCGGAGTTCCTCGGCCTGGGGCGCATGCTCGCTGACTTCGCGCACTTTCCGCAATTGAACCGCGAGAACATCGAACGGCTGATTATCTACGACGGATTTGAGAATTTTGACGAGGCCCGAAAAAAGGGCCGGGGAATTATCTTTCTGACCGCACATTTCGGGAACTGGGAGCTGGGATCGTTTGCCCACGGCGTTTACGGCTATCCCTGCAACTTTGTGGTGCGGGAAATGGATAATCCGCTGATCGACCAGCTCATCAACCGGTATCGGTGCGCGAGCGGGGGGCAGGCGATTGAAAAGAAGGGATTCGCGCGCAAGGCCCTGCGGGCCTTTGAGCGCAATGAGGCGGTGGGCATCCTGATGGACCAGAACATGCTGGCGGGGGAAGGGACCTTTGTGGACTTCTTCGGACTGCCGGCTTCAACCACCACCGGCCCGGCGCGGTTGGCGCGAAGGACCGGAGCGCCCGTCATTCTGGGACTGGTGATCTGGGATTCAAAACTGAAGAAGTACCGGCTGAGGTTTGACCGCATTGACTGGATCAAGTGCCAGGATGCCGAGAAAGAAATCGTGATGAATACGGCGAATTTTACGCGGCGGATTGAGGATTCCATTCGCCGTTACCCGGACCAGTGGCTGTGGGTCCACCGGCGGTGGAAGACTCGCCTGCCCGGCGAGCCGCCGCTCTATCCGTTTTGAATGGAAGGCCGCGGGCCTGGAGAATGGCGGGACGAGTGCGTACCCCTGTAGCGCCGGCATCTTGCCGGCCCTGAAAAATCCCGCCGGGACGGCGGCGCTACATCAGGAATATCCGGGAGGCGAAATGAAAGTGAGGGAAATCGCGCGCCTGGTGGGCGGCAAAGCAAAGGGCGATGTGGAGACGGAAATCAGCGGCGTCGCGGCTTTGGAAACGGCAGGAGATCAGGACCTGGCCTTTGCCGAAGGCGAGCTTGCATTGCGGCGCGCGGCGGACTCCCGCGCCGGATGCATCCTGGTGCCGGAAGGAAGTTCAGTCGAGGGCCGTAACACCATTGCCGTGCGAAGTCTCCGGCTGGCCTTTATTCGCGCCGCTGAGTCGCTCCACCCGCCGCGTGCCGCGCAGCCCGGCATCCATCCGACCGCATTGATTGCCGCCGATGCGCGCCTGGGGCCCGGCGTCAGCGTGGGACCGTATGCCGTGGTTGAATCGGGCGCCAGCGTGGGAGCCGGAACCAGCCTGGGCGCCGGCGTTTTTCTGGGCGAGGGAGTTGCGTTGGGCGAGCACTGCGTGCTCTATCCGCGGGTGAGCCTTTACCCCGGCGTGAAGGTGGGCGACCGGGTGATTCTCCACGCGGGGGTCGTGCTGGGCTCGGACGGGTTCGGCTACCTGTTTGCGGAAGGCCGCCACCAGAAGTTTCCGCAAGTGGGCGGACTGGTGATTGAGAACGATGTGGAGATCGGCTGCAACACCACGGTGGACCGCGGTTCGCTGGGAACCACCCGGATCGGCGAAGGAACCAAAATCGACAACCTTGTGCAGGTGGCCCACAACGTCAAAATCGGACGCCATTCGGTGATTGCCGCACAGACAGGGATTTCAGGCAGCACCGAAATCGGCGACTACGTGGTGATGGGCGGACAGGTGGGCATCGGCGACCATGCCCGCATTGAGGACGGGGCCGTGATCGGCGGCGGGACGGGAATTCTGCCGGGCAAAACCGTGCGGAAGGGCAGCGTGATGTGGGGAACGCCCGCGCGCCCGCTGAGCGAGTTCAAGAAAATGTACGCACAACTCAGCCGCCTGCCCGCGCTGGCGGAAAAAGTCAAAGAGCTTTCGGCCAAACTGCCGCGAACGAAAAAGTGATCCTTGCGCGATTGACCCCGGCGAGGATGGTTGTGAAAAGGCGGGCGCTTTATACGAACAACAAGGAAATTTGATCAGGCAAAATCAGGCTTTTCCCCACATTGCGCTTGACATCTGATTTTCGTGTTGTATTGTTTGGTTTGCTCCCGTGGTCACCCGATGGCTTCCTGCAGGCGTGCGAAAGCCTGCTGCGTCAGGGCCATCAAAGGGTCGATTTTCGGTTCCTGTTGCAACCTGAGGGCCGGGAAGAGCATCCATCTTTACTTCTGCTGAGACATCGAAGTTCGAGGTCTGGACCGTACATCGTGTTGAGTTTCCTGAATCGTCGTTCGTGGAGGAGAGCAACCACCTGGTTGCTGGCGGTGCTGCAATTGCACCTGCTGCTCGTCCTGGTGCTGCACCATCATGTCCTGCCTGGAATTGCGCTGGAATTCTCCAACACGCCCACAAGCGTAGGCCAGGCTGGCCGGCAATCCCAGCCGGTTGGCGCTGCGCAGGGCTACTGCACGGCCTGCCAGATTCTTCGCCACAGCGCCGTTCGCCCTTCACTGGGCAATCCGACGCCGCATCGTTCCTCGGTTGCACCCCTGCTGTCGCCCCTTTCGGCGACCGTTGTTCACTCCGCCCAGCCATCCCCCTGGTATGGGCGTGCCCCTCCCCTTGCGTGATTCTCTCCCCTAAATTCTGTTGATTCCGGGTTCGCGAAATCGCTGTTTATTGCGAAACCTGCATCCCGTGTATTCCCGCAAATGGATTTTTGAAATGAGTCATTTACATCTCGGTTCTAAAACTGGAAGACCACGTGTATTGATTCTGGTTGCAGCAGCCGTGCTGGTGCTGTCAGGTGGAGGGGCCGGCATCGGTTACTGCCAACAGCCGCCGCCACCGCCGACCGTCAGGATTGACCTGCAGCGCGCGATCGAACTGGCGCTGCAGCACAATCATGCGTTGCTGGCGGTCAGGACGCAGGTGACGCAAAGCAAGGCGGATGAGGTGACGGCTTCTCTGAGGCCTAATCCCACCTTCACCTGGAACGGCCTGTTTTTGCCCTTGTTTAGCCCCAGTCAGCTCAACCGCGACTACATCAACAATATCACGGAGTTCGACGCCCTTTTCTCCTACACGTTGGAGAGAGGTCACAAGCGAAAATATCGGATCCAAACTGCGCGGGACGACACGGCCGTTGTGCAGTCGCAAGTGCGGGACAGCGAGCGCGCCCTGACTTTCAACGTGGCGCAGCAATTCATCAACATCCTGGTGGCGGAATCGTCCCTTTCGTTTGCTCAGCAGAACCTGTCGAGTTTTCAGCAGACGTTGAAGGTGAGCCAGGAGCGCTACAAGGGTGGCGCCATCAGCGAAGGCGACCTGCTGAAGATCAAGCTGCAGAACTTGCAGTTTCAGAAGGACGTGGCCTCATCGCGGCTGGCGCGCCAGCAGGCGCTTGATTCTCTGCGCGACCTGTTGGGATACGAATCCGTGCCACGAAATTACGACGTGATCGGGAAGCTGGATTACACCCCCATTCAGGGCAACGTGGAGGATTTCCAGTCAAAGGCGCTCAGCCTACGTCCGGACTTGCAGGCTGCTAACCAGGCCGTGGTTGCCGCCCAGAGCCGTTACAGGCTGGCCAGGGCCAATGGCAAGCGCGACCTGACACTCTCCTCCGGTTACACCCGCCTCGCCACCGCCAATAACGCCGATTTTTCGTTCAATATCGATATACCTCTTTTCGATCGCAACCAGGGCGAGATCGCACGCACCCACGCCGCCATCACCCAGTCTGAAGAAAACAAAGACGCCGCGCGCCAGGCGGTGATGACCGACGTTACCACCGCCTTTGAAGCGGTCAAGACCGGTGAGGGAATTGTTCAACTTTATCAGTCGGGTTATCTGAAGGACTCCAAGCAGTCTCTGGATATCAGCCAATATGCGTACCAGCGAGGCGCTGCCAGCCTGCTGGACTTCCTGGACGCTGAGCGCAGTTACCGTTCCACGGAACTGACGTACCGGGAGACGCTGGCGACATACATGCTGGCCGTCGAGCAGTTGCACGAGGCGGTCGGCGCGAGGCCAAAGCCATGAATCTGAAAATGAATATCAAAACCTCCAGGAGAATGCAGTCTGCTCTTCTGGCGACTGCCGTCTGTTCTTTCCTGATCCTTTCGGCGTGCGGGGGCAAGGATGCCGGGCCGAGCGCCGCCCGGACCACGGCCTACGGTTCATCCGGAGCCGCCCAGGCCGCGTTGTTCACCGTGCCTCAGGACCAGATGGGGCACGTGCAGATCGTGACCGTGGAGCAGCAGAGTTTTCCGGTGGTCCTGCGGCTTCCCGGCTCCGTCGCTTATAACGCTTTCAAGACGACGCCGGTGGTGACCCAGGTCAGCGGGCCTGTGACGCAGGTGCTGGTTTATCCGGGGCAGATGGTTCGGGCCGGACAGCCGATGCTTTACGCCAGCAGTCCCGATTTTGCCCAACTGCGGTCCAACTACCTGAAAGCCCACGATGCCTATATGCTTGCCCAGAGCAACCTGAAACGGGATCAGGACCTTTACGCCCATCACGCCGTTGCGCAGGTTGAGCTGCTGCAGGCCCAATCCGCCCGCAACCAGGCCAGTGCTGACCTGCAGGCTTCCGAACAGGCCTTGCAGGTGATCGGAATCCATGAGCCCAGCCAACTGGCTGACGCTCCGGCCAGTTCGAAAATTCCTGTGCTGGCGCCCGTTTCCGGAGAAGTGGTTGACCGGATGGTGCAGCCCGGGCAAGTCATCCAGGCCGGCGTTACACAGGTGTTCACCATCTCGAATATGAGCACCGTCTGGGTGCTGATGAACGTTTACCAGAACGATCTTTCTGACGTCCACCTGGGAGATCCGGTGACGGTCAGTACCGACGCCTTCCCGACAAAGTTCCACGGTCGGATCTCCTATATCGCTCCGTCGCTTGACCCGGAAACGCGCACGCTCCAAGTTCGAATTGTTGCGGGCAATCCTCATGGAATGCTCAAAAAGGACATGTACGTTACGGCCATCGTGCAGTCCGGGAAGACGAAGGCGCTGACCGTTCCGGAGGATGCGGTTCTGAGAGATGACGTGAACGAACCGTTCGTTTACGTGCTTTCGGGAACCAACCAGTTCTCCCGGCGGCTGGTGACCATCGGCCGAAGCGAGAACGGACAGATACAGATCATCAGCGGGCTGAAAGAAGGTGACAAGGTGGCCGCGAACGGCAGCCTGTTCCTGCAATTTTCCCGATCACTTACGGAATGACGGAACGCCTCTGTCGGGTGAACCGGACTCTCTTATGCCGGGATTAAAATCATTATGATCCATCGTATTGTTCATTTTGCTCTGAATCAGCGATTTTTCATTATTGTGCTGGTAGGCTTCCTGATTGTGGGAGGCGTTCTGTCGTTCGAAAGAATGCCCGTTGACGCCTATCCCGATCTCTCGCCTCCCCTCGTGGATGTCATCACGCAATGGCCCGGGCACGCTGCCGAGGAAGTCGAGCGCCTGATTACCGTTCCCATTGAAATCCAGATGAACGGCATGCCGGACCTGGTGGCGATGCGCTCGACCTCTCTTTACGGCCTTTCGGATGTCGTCATGACATTCAAGTTCGGCACCGACAAGTATTTCTGCCGCCAGGTGGCCTACCAGCGCCTTTCCGGAGTTGACCTGCCGGGCGGCGTGACGCCGGACGTGGCTCCGCTCTCGAGCCCGAGCGACCTGATTTACCGCTATGTGGTCCAAAGCCCTGACCGTTCGCCCCAGGAACTGAAAACTATTCAGGACTGGATTTTGAACCATGCGTATCGGTCGGTTCCCGGAGTGGCGGACGACTCGGGTTTTGGCGGAACCACCATGCAGTACCAGGTGCTGCTGGACCCGTCGCAGCTTTACAGCTATCACGTCACGGTCCCGCAGGTGCTGCAGACGCTTTCCGCCAATAATGCCAACACGGGCGGAGGCTTCTACTCCCAGGGCGGCCAGTTCTACTACGTCCGGGGCATCGGGCTGATTCGCAATACGAACGACATTGAAAATATCGTTGTAGCCAGCCATCAAGGCGCGCCCGTCTACATACGCGACGTGGGCAAGGTGGTGATCGGACACGCGCCGCGCCTGGGGGAATTCGGCTTTATGGACAAAGATGACGCCGTTGAGGGCGTCATCATGATGCGCACCGGCGAGCAGACACAGTACGTGCTGCAGCGCATTGAAAAAGAAACAAAGTACCTGAATACCCAGGTGCTGCCCAAAGACGTCAAGATCCACACGTTTTACGACCGCAGCGGCCTGGTGGAGTTGACCACCTCGACGGTGGGGCACAACCTGCTGCGTGGAATGATCCTGGTCCTGATTGTTCTGATCTTCTTCCTGGTAAGCGTGCGCGCGGCGATCATTACCGCCCTGACGATTCCGCTCTGCCTGCTTTTTGCCTTTGTGTTACTCCACCTGGAAGGCGTTTCCGCCAATCTGTTATCCATTGGGGCTATCGATTTCGGCATCCTCATCGACGGCACGGTGGTGATGATGGAGAACATTTATCGCGAGCTGGGGTTGCGGGCGGGCCAGGACTATGACCTGAAGGAAGCCATTCTTTACGCTGCGCGCGATGTGGATCGTCCGGTCTTCTATTCGGTTGCTGTCATCATTGCGGGTTATCTGCCCATCTACGCGCTGCAAGGCGCCTCCGGCCGGCTTTTCCATCCCATGGCCGACACCATGTCTTATGCGTTGATCGGCGCGCTGCTGCTTTCTCTGACCCTGGTGCCGGTCCTGATTTCCTACTGGTTTAAATCGGGCGTCAAAGAAAAGGTCAACCGGCCCTACGAGTGGATCAAACGGGTTTATGGCCGGCAACCTGGATTGGGCCCTTGACCATCGCGCGCTGACCATGGGCGTCGCGTTCGCGATTTTTGGCGCGGTCATGCTGCTGGTCCCTCTCATCGGCGGTGAGTTTATGCCGCATCTCGATGAAGGCGCTTTGTGGGTGCGGGCGACCATGCCCTACACGATCTCCTGGCAGGAGGCAGCCAAGGTCGCGCCCACAATCCGCAAGATCCTGATGTCCTATCCCCAGGTGACTGAGGTGGGTTCTGAACTGGGACGTCCCGATGATGGCACCGACCCGACGGGATTTTTTAACTGCGAGTTCTACGTGGGGCTGAAACCCTATGACGACAAAGCCTGGAAATCGGGGCCGATCAGAAATAAACAGGACCTCATCAAGGACGTCAACGGCAAGCTCACCCATTTCCCGGGCATCATTTTCAACTATACGCAGCCGGCTGAAGACGCCGTGGATGAAGCCCTGACGGGATTGAAGAGCGCGCTGGCCGTGAAAGTTTATGGCCCCGACCTCCAGGTGCTGCAGAACACCGCGCTGAAGATCAAGACCACTCTCGAAAAGGTCCCCGGCTTTGCAGATCTGGTTGTAGTGCGTGAGCTGGGGCAACCCAGCCTGCTGATTCAAATCAACCGGCAAAAGATTGCGCGCTATGGCGTGAATGTGTCCGACGTTGGGGCCGTGATTGGCGCGGCGATCGGCGGCGAACCCGCCACGCAGGTGATCCAGGGCGAAAAGCTGTTCGATCTGATCGTGCGAATGAAGCCCCAGTTCCGGTCGGATCCCCAAGCGATCGGCAACCTGCTGGTCGGCACGCCGGGCGGCCAGCAGATTCCGTTGAAGGATCTGGCGGACATCAGTGTCGGCAACGGGGCCTCATTCATTTACCGGGAGAATAATTCGCGCTACATCGGCATCCAGTACAGCATCGAGGGTCGTGACCTGGCCGGCGCCGTCGCCGCCGGCCAGAAGGCCATTGCGCCGATTGAACGTTCTTTGCCGCAGGGCTATCGCATCGCCTGGGGCGGGGAGTACAGCGAATATCTCGCCGCCAAAAAACAGCTTGACGTGATTGCGCCGCTGACCGTCCTGCTGATTTTCCTGATCCTCTTCGCCCTCTACGGAAACTTCAAGTTCCCCGTCGCCATTGCCATCGGCGTGGTGACGACGGAGCCGGTGGGGGCGCTGCTGGCGCTGAAATTTACCAACACGCCCTTCAGCGTTTCCTCTGTCCTCGGGTTGCTGGTGCTCATGGGCGTATCCACGGAAATGGCTGTGGTCCTCTATTCCTACATCAACAAGTTGCGCCTGGAAGGGAAGGGCATCCGTGAAGCCACCCATGAGGCCGCCCTGCTCCGGCTGCGGCCGATTATGATGACGGCGCTGGTGGCCTGCCTGGGATTGCTGCCGGCGGCGCTTTCGTACGGAATCGGTTCCGACACGCAGCGGCCTTTCGCGATTGTGATTGTGGGCGGGCTGATTTCACCGCTGCTGCTGGGCTTCTTTGTGAACCCCATCCTCTACAGCCTGGTGGCAAAGGACGGAGACGTTCTGCAGGTCTAGGATTGTGAGCTACATGGGTTTCAGGAAATCTTCGGTTTTTCGCGGCCGGCATGGCGCGCGCCTGATGACGGCCTGGTTCGCCGTCCTGGTGCAGTTGCACATCTTCCTTGTGCTGGAATTGCACCACCACGTGCTCGGGGCGCGCCTGTTAAGAGAATCGGCGCCGGTTGGTGCTTCCTGGACGCGACCCCTGCAAGCACCGGCTCCCGCGCCACTTTGCCCGGCCTGTCAGGTGGCCCGGCAGGGGTCCGTCCAGCCCGCAGTCCAAAAACTGGCCCTGTTGCCTTTGCAGTTGGTGGGTGCCGCGCTGCCTGCCCGTCCTTCAGGCATTCCCATCATTTTCTTTCTTCACCCCTCCGGCCGAGACCCTCCAAACTCGTAGAA
Organism: uncultured Acidobacteriota bacterium; assembly: GCA_963783155.1. Taxonomy (GTDB): domain Bacteria; phylum Acidobacteriota; class Terriglobia; order UBA7540; family UBA7540; genus SCRD01. Next base: position 94,144 of record CAWANC010000009.1, read on the forward strand.
TCACCTATCCATCGTCGCTAACCGCGATATCAAAATCTTAATGGAGGTGTTTCTATGAGGCTATCGGTCTCGGATTTTTCCGTTATTTATGCGGGTGCGAATACCCGCCGCAACTCAGCCCACAGGCTGGATCCGATCTGGTTTGCGGGCGTTATTGTTCCGCTATTGTTCTGTCTTCTGTTCCTTCCCATTTCAGCCCGCGGGCAGGTTGCCGGTTCGGGAAGCATTCAGGGAACTACCGTTGACCCCTCGGGCGCAGCCGTGCCGAACGCTACCGTCAACATTCACAATCCGGTCAGCGGATACGACCAGTCGGTCCAAACGGACAGCCAGGGCCAATTCAGCTTTTCGAATGTGCCGTTAAACTCGTACCATATGACGATACGGCCAAGGGATTTGCTCCGCACGCGCAAGATGTTAACGTCCGGTCCGGAGTGCCTGTCAACGTAAAGGCTAAACTTAGCGTTAGCCGGCACAACGACCACCGGTGACGGTTGAGTCCGCGCCGGACCTGATTGAAAATACTCCGACCGCGCACACGGACATTTCCCGCCAGCTCTTCAACAAAGTTCCACTGGAAAGCCAGTCATCATCTCTCAGTTCGCTCGTGACGCTGACTTCGCCGGGGGTCACTGCGGATTCGAACGGTATGTTCCACGCATTGGGAGACCACGCACAAACCTCGTTCTCGGTGGACGGACAGCCGATCACCGACCAGCAGAGCAAGGTCTTCTCCAATCAGATTCCGATTGCCTCCATCCAGTCGCTGGAAGTCATCGAGGGAGCGCCGCCGGCGGAATATGGAGACAAGACCAACCTGGTGATTGTGGCGCAAACACGTTCAGGGCTTGGGAACCCCCAGCCGCATGGTGATGCCAAAGCCTCCTATGGGACGTTTGGTAGCTCGAACGCCGGATTCACTCTCGGGTATGGCGGACAGAAATGGGGGAATTTTATTGCCGCCAACGGCATGAATACCAGCCGGTTTCTCGACACGCCGGAGTTCAACGCCCTGCACGATAAGGGCAATGAGGAGAATCTTTTCGACCGCGTTGACTATAGGTTCAATCAAACGGACAGCTTCCACACTGACTTCAATTATTCCCGGTCCTGGTTTCAGACGGCGAATTCATTCGACGCCCAATACGCCCGAGCGTGGTCAGGAGTGGTTGTCGACAACGGGGGCCTGGGCCCTGACGGATTACCTGTGGGCCCGCAGGACCAGCGTTCATTGATCAACACCTTCAGTGTCGCTCCAACGTGGACGCATCTCTTCGGTACGAATACTTTGTTCACGCTGGGTGGTTACGTTCGGCAGGACCGGTATCACTATATTCCGAGCCGCCAATCCCTTCGCCGACTTTACGCCGGACCTACAATTCCAAACGTGTCGGCCAGGACCGGCGGCTCACGAACGCCGGAGCGCACGCGGACGTCTCCTACGTCAAGGGCATCCACAACCTGAAGGCAGGAATCGAATTCAAGCACTCGTTCCTGACGGAGGGCGATCGCTTCGGAATCGTGGATCCGACGTTCAATCCCCCCTGTTTCAACGGCGACGGAAGCCCCAACACAGACCCCGCCGTAACCGGCCCGGCACAATGCGGAGGCCCGCTCAACCTGGGCGGCTCGGCCAATCCGGACTATAGCAGCGTCCTTGCGCCCTTCGATATGACGCGGGGAGGGGGCTACTATCCCTATAACGCCCATACCGACATCAAAGAAGTTGCCCTCTATGCCCAGGACACCATAACCTACGGAAACTGGAACTTCAACCTGGGGCTGCGGCAGGATTTCTATAATGGCATTACGACTGCCCGGCTCACCCAGCCACGCCTCGGCGCAGCTTACAACATCAAGCAAACCGGGACGGTGTTGCGGCTCTCTTATGCTCGCACGCTGGAAACACCCTTCAACGAGAACCTGATTCTGGCCAGCAAGGGATGCAACGATCCCGTGATCAATTCCTTAATGTCGATCACCCAGGGATATCCCTGCATTACCGAACCCATACACCCCGGCACTCGCAATTAATACCAGGCTGGTCTGGAGCAGGCGTTCGGACGCTATCTGGTAGTGAGCGGCGAATACAGTTGGATATACACCCACGGGGTCTACGATTTCAGCATCTTCGGCAACACGCCGATTACTTTTCCCATTGTGTGGGATAAATCGAAAATCCCCGGGTATGCGGTTCGGGTCAGCGTGCCCGATTATCACGGCCTGACGGCACTGGTGGTTTTCTCTTCCTTCGCGTCGCGCTTCTTCGAGCCGCAGATCGGCGGCCTTGGCGTGACGCCCTCCGGCCAGGGCGGAAACGGAGTTTTCCGCATCGACCACGACGAGAAGTTCCAACAGACGACTCACCTGCAATATCAGCCGTGGAGGAACGGGCCATGGATTGGTTTCAACTGGCGGTACGACAGCGGGCTTACAGCGGGCGCGGCGCCATTCGCTGAGGATACCTCGACTCCCGTTGATCTGACGGGAATTACGGCGAATCAGCAGTTGGAGGGCGGGCTATATTGCGGGAACCAAGTCCCCACACTCTCGAACCCCTTTGACGAGCTGCGCACCGTCACAATTTGGCTCCACGCTCATCAAAATTCCCGGCGCCAGGAACGGAAGATGATGATCACAATCCACCCCGGATCAATCCCCGAAGCCTATTTGACATTGCTGTGGGCGACGACAATGTTTTCCATGGCGACAAGTACAAGTGGAGCGCTCCGCCTGTCGGCCATCAATGTGACCAACAAAGTACGCACTCTACAATTTCCTTTCAACCTTCATTGGAACCCACTATGTTACTCCGCGTACAATTACCGCTGAGATCGGTTTTCACTTCTAGCTGAAACCTGCTGGACAGGAAGACGGCCGACGTGCCGGCCGTCTTCCCTTGCCCAGATGACATCTCAACAGGATTGGGCAAACGTGCCGCGCTGAGTCGGGCACCGCGATTTGTGTCTACAGGAAGTGACGGCCCGCCCGGCGTAAAGCCAGCCGGACTTGATGCACTTAAATTGATTTTTCCGCGATGTCGCGGTTAGAATCAGTCAATATCGGGCAAAGGGGTCTCGTTTGCGAAAGGAGTTTTGGAGCTTGATTAAAAGGCATTGGAATATATTGAAATCGGGGATGGCATGCCTGGTGGTGCTGTCAGTAGGCCTGATTGCTTCACCGCCGGTCCAGCAGGCCGCTGCGGAAGCGACGTCCGCCACCAACCAGAAGATCATTCAATATGTGCGGGAAAGGTTTGGGATTCCCGATAATGTCAAGCTGGCGGTCGCCCCGTTCCAGGACTCCCAGTACACGGATTTTTACAAGACCGAGATTTCCGTGGACAACGGAAAGGAGAAGAAATCACAGCCTGCTCTTATTACTAAAGACGGCCATTACCTGGTGATGGGTGACGTGGTGGTCGCCTCACCCACCGAGCAGCGAAACGTGGCCGCCAATCCTTCGGCAACTGACAAGAAGATTGTTGACTATGTGCGGACCAAATTTAAGGTTCCCGCAGACGTTAAGTTGACCGTCGGGCCGTTCCACGACTCCAAGTTTGCCGATTTTTATGAGACCACCATATACGGCCAGCAAGGCCAAAAGAAGTCTGCGACCCCTGCTTTTCTGACCAAAGACGGGCGCTACACGGTGATTGGCAGCGTTTTTAACCTGAGCGACGACCCTCGACGGGAAGTTCAGCAAACGATCAACCTGAGGAACCAGCCTACAATTGGACCCGCCAACGCTCCCGTTACGATTGTGGAATTTGCGGACCTGGAATGCCCCACCTGCGCAGAGATGCATAAGTTTATTGAGACCCAGTTGATTCCCAAGTACGGCAACAAGATCAGGATCTTGTTCAAGGAGTACCCCCTGGTCACCATCCACGATTGGGCCCTGCAAGCCGCCATTGCCAACCAGTGCGCTTATCAGATCAACCCCGCGGACTACGTCCGCTATCGCTCCATCATTTTCGCGAGCCAGGGGATGATCAACGCCGCAAATGTGCGGCAGCTGCTGCTGGACTTTGGCAAGCGGGCTGGCGTGAACCAGTTGAAGCTGTCGGTCTGCATGGATTCGAAGGCGTCGCTCCCTCGGGTGGAGGCCGACATGCGGGAAGGGCATAAACTGGAGATCCTGAGCACCCCCACGCTCTTTATTGACGGCACGCCGGTGGTGGGGCTGGTTCCCGATCGAATCTATGGGTTGATCGACCAGGCCCTCGGGGCTTCCAGATAATTCACCTGCAAACGCTGAGCCGTTGCCGCGCGCCGATTTTCTTCAGGCGTCGTTTTCAGGGTAGCCGGAGAACCGTCCTTCCTGGCGCAGCCGGTTGAGCGAAATCTGCAGAATCAGGAAATAGACCAGGCAGACCGCCCCTCCAATGCCCAGGGCAAACCGCGTTCCAATGGCCTGCGCTAACGCCCCTGCCTGCAGGCTGCCAAAAGGCATCAACCCTGACATCGCCATGTAGTACATGGCCATCACCCGGCCGCGCAGTTGCGGTGGCGTGGTCATTTGCAGCGTGGTGTTGGCCAGGGTCAGGGAGCCCACGATGGTCCCTCCCATGACGGCCAGCAGGAAAAACGCTTCCCAGAATGTTTGAGCGCGCGAGAGCAGAATCAGCGCCAGCGAAAACAGAGTGGCGCTGGTGAGGATCATTCTTCCCCGATTCTCGGCGGTTCCGCGGGCAGCGATGAACAACGCAGCGGCAACGGCTCCCAGTCCGGCCCCTCCCATCAGAAAGCCCAGGCCGGTTGCGCCCACGCCGATCATGTTGCGCGCGACGGCCGGCATCAGCACGATGAACGGCAGCCCCAACAGGCTGAGAAAAGCGGGTACCGTGAGCAGCAAAATCACCATCCGGTGCTTGTTCAGGTAGCGGAACCCCTCCATCATCGAACCCCAGAAGCGGGGGCCCTCTTCCCGGTGGACCGGCGGAATGGTGATGGCCAGCAGTGCGATGATCAGGGCAAGAAAGCTGATGGAATTCAGATAGAAGCAGGCGGCCGCGCCCAGTGTTCCCATCGCCAGCCCCGCCACCGTGGGGCCGATGGCCCGCGACATGTTGAACTGCGCGGAATTGAGCGCGATGCCGTTCATCAGGTCTTCGCGGGGAATCAGGTCTGGAATCAGGGCCTGATAGGCGGGGTAATTCAGCGCGGAGGCCACTCCGGTCAGAAAGCTGATGACCAGAATTTCCGTGATGGTGATCTGGCGGATCGAGGTGAGAACGGCCAGCAGCAGCGCCAGCAACATCATGGAGGTCTGGGTGATCAGCATCAGCTTGCGACGGTTCATGCGGTCAGCGATGGTGCCCCCGGGCAGGGCAAACACCAGCGACGGGACCTGCGCCAGAAATCCGTTCAGCCCCAGCAGGAACGGTGAGTTGGAAACAACCAGGATGACCCACCCGAGCGCCAGGTACTGCATCCAGGTGCCGATGTTCGAGAGAAAGTTTCCCGCCCAGAAAATTGAGAAATCGCGATGATAAAGCGAGCGGAACATCATGAGGCGGCGGGGGGCCTCAGGCGGCGTGTTTGTTTCCTGTTGCAACTCTGAACGATAGGGATCCATCAGGTGCCAGAGAGAGCGCAATCTAAGCCATCAGACTCACTGTCTACTATACAGGATCGGCCGCACCAGGGGTGAAGCGAGGTTCATCACAAGCCGCAAGGCTGCAGCTGCAGGATGCCCGGAAAAAGCGACCAGGCCAGTCCCCGCGCGGGATCGGGATCCGTATAGCTTGCATCGGTGGGTTCGAACCGCACCAGGCCATAACCGCAGTTCATTCCACATTCAGGCTGCGCGTGACTGACTCGCCGCTGAGGAGATTATGCACGGTGATGGTCCACTTGCCGGGCGGATCATTCACGGCAAGTGGAATGGATTTCACGCCTCCGCCTTGACGGGCAATGATATTCCCAGAGTAGTCGATCATGCGTTTCCCTTCGGGATCACGGACGCCGATATGGAAAACGCTCACGTCCGCAGGTGTCGGCGTGGCGTGCAAGGCAATTAGGACCATCGATCCGCGCTGAGCCCGCTCCGGCATGGATATCTGCATGGGCGGCAGCGGCGTGCTGCTGGTGACCAGGATGGTGGGATCATGTGGACCCACGGTCAGCGTCATTTCCGTGTGCCGGCCCAGCGCCTTGCGCGACAGCGCGTCGTAGACGTACATGGAATGGGGCAGGGCCAGGTGGACGGTGGTGTCCTTGTTAAACCGCTCGTTGAAATTGAAATCCGGCGGACCTAATGCGTCGCCGCCTATGGGCGGGTTTGATTGCAGCGTGACGATTCGGACGCCGCCATTGGCAAAGACGTGCGTATCGACGCCCACGATGCTGTGGCCCGCAGCATCTTCCGCCGTAAAGGCAGGATGAACTCCCAGCGAGCGAAACAGTTTTTCGATCAGCTCATGGGTCGGGCCCTCTTTCCGCTCATTTCGTTGCCCGACGTAATTCATGATGTCGACGTTCAGCAGGATGGACTTTCCTTTCCCATAGCTGTGAACGTTTACCGGCTTCGCGTTCGGCCCCGGAAAAAGATCTGCGAGCGATGACTGGGGCAGTTTCTTGCTGTGCTGGTCATAGGTCCCGGGCATGCCGTCCGAGACGATGATGCCGCCTTCGGCTACGTAATCACGAATCGCTTTGGCTTCCGCCTGCGACAGGGAACTGGAATCAGGCAGGATCAGAACGGGGTATCCGCGCTGGAGCAACACCCCTTCCGGGATCTGCCGATAGGAAACAAAGTTATACTGCAATCCTTCATCCTCGATCAGCTCGCACCATGACACGCGAAGCCTTGTGAACTTGTTGTGCGTGCGCTGGTAGCCCGCATGATGTTGCATCCACGCATCGCCGTTCGGACGCTCCTGCAACATCCATGCTGTGCGCATGCTGGGCTGCGAGTAGTGGATGGCGATTCGGTTGTTCACAAGATGGCTGTTGATGATGAGCGCGCCATAGCCATCGCGAAGCTGGTGGTAATATTCCCCGGCCTCTTTCCCGACCGAGCTCGGCTGTCCATCCGGCTTGACATAAGGGGCGTGCGCGCCCTGCGGGCTCTTTCCTGCTCTTTTGTCATCAAAGCCCTGGTCCCAAATGATCAGTCCGCGATTGCCATGCAGCAGCTCATACCAGACACGATGCTTCTCCCATGGTCCGGAGCGGAACCTTGTAGTAACAATCGGAATGGAGGGATCGAGAGAGTGGACCACATCGACGCTGTGCCCGATATCGTAAGGCTCGATGGCGGTAACGGCTTTGGTGATGCGCGCGTAATCGTAGCCCCCCCAGCCGGGCATCTGGCCTCCGGTAATGGCGACATAAGCGCTGGGATCGCCCTGGCGGATCGCGTCAGCGCCCATCTTCAGCGCGTCGGCATAGGAGATGTCCATCCATTCCTTGAAATCCGCCCAGGCGGAAAAATTATCGCCCGGCTCTTTCATGGCCTGCTGGGTGGTGGGCGGCATCACCAGATTCCAGTCGGTGAAATGTGTGCCCCACTCCGCGTTCAGCGCACCCAGGCTGCCGTACTCCCTCCGCAGCCAGCCGCGCATCGGCATGAGCGAAATGTCTGAGAAGTCGAAGTCCCACTGGGTTGCGAGTTCGGAGATGCCGGTCTCATCCGCAAGGCAGTAGAAGTAAGGGCGGTAGGGCGCATATCGTTCTCCCGAAGCCACGCCAAGGTCATGGACCTCTTTTCGCCAGTTCGGGTCCCAGAAGCTGGGGTGACGTTTGAAAGCCGCAAGGCTGTTGGGATTTTCCTGATAGAGCTTTTTGGCCTGCATCAGCGACCAGTTTTTGGGGCGGTCCACCCGCCAGTAATGGTATGTGGCATAGTAGGCGCTGGCGAGGCCGTCCGCGTACCAGCGCATGTTGTGGTCAACAAAACCTTCTGGTGGAGTCGCGCTGTTTGCCGAATACTGGCCTCCGTCAATCCCCAGCTTCTTAAGCGCAGGAAGAAGATTTGCAGGATATCGCTGCCACATCATGATGACATAATCTTTCCAGCCGGCGGGGGGACGGGCGATAAAATCGGCCTCGGCGGTTTCCTGTTTGCGGATCGGCGCTCCGTTGACTCCCTTGCCGTCCAGTGAGAGATCGACGCGGAGATGGTTTTCCATTGCCACCGCACGTGCGAGGTTGATGTGGAACGTCATGCTCGTTTCATCCAACAAATCAAACGGGACTGTCTTGTCCTCGACCACCCGCTCCAGGCTGTCTGTCCAATGGATGTGCAATGTCGCGCGGCCCGTGAAGCCTCGTTCCAGCTGATACACCACAGGAACTTCACCCGCGCGCTCGATCGTTGGGGAGGGCAGGACCAATCTTCCGGAGCGATCGGCGCCCCGGGCCGGACTGGCGGAGACAATCGCGAAGGCAGTAATAAGAGCTGCCATCCAAATTTTCAGCACGTGCATGATCATTCTCCTCTAAGGGTTCGAACTGAAGGCAGAGATTGCCCCTCGTGAGTCATACGCTGTATCCTCAATCCCCGAAACATATGGTCGGGCAACTCCTGAATTTCATCCAAGGCTACAGCATTGAGGCCCGGGCTTTTGAATGGACTTGCACAGTCAACGCGTCCGGCGCCCTGGACACTTCGCAAATGACACGGGTATTTTCCGGCCAGCCAGGATTCCGCAGCAGGAGAGGGTGCTCGACGGCCCTTCCGGAGATAAGGTGATTGAAAGATCGGCAAAAAGGGATCCCGCACCGCTGAATGAAATCGCCGCGGGTAATTCTGTTACCCTTCATGGTTTGGCTGCCCATCCTTCTGCATTGTCGCCAACGTGAACTTGGTGAGCACAGTCCGAACCCGTGAGGGCTCCCCTCGAGTGTTTCTTTCCGTTCGCTTGCGGAGGAAAACACCCGTCAGTGTTTCCCTTTCAACTGGTTCCACGTCGCGTAGGAATGGTGCGCGAGTCTAGCAAACCACATGGGTCGTGTCAAACAGATTCTTCTTTCTGTCGCAGCAAAGTGAAAAGATCCTATTGCAGCAAAGTAAGAAGTTCCTGTTGGAAACCGGCAAACTGTCGGGATGAACAAACAACAGGAGCTGTGGATGAGCAGAAGGATCGGGACCGGTTGAAGGTGTTGCACGAAGCAGAAAAGGGACACCTGACGCAGAAGCAGGCGGGGGTGCAGTTGAGGTTGAGCGAGCGCTGGGTGCGGAAGCTGGTGGGGCGGCTGAGGAAGGAGGGCGATGGCGGGATTCTGCACCGGCTGCGGGGGCGGGAGTCGAAGCGGAAGATGAGCGCGACGGTGCGGGCGAAAGTGGTGAGGCTGGTGAAGCGGGAGTACTCCGGATTTTGGGCCGACGCTGGCGGCGGAGTATCTGGCGGAGAAGCACGGGGTGGTAGTGAGCAAAGAGAGCGTGCGGAAAATCCTGATGGAGGCGGGAGTGTGGAAGCGGAAGCGGCGGCGGGTGGAAGAGGTGCACGTGTGGCGGGCGCGGCGGCCCTGTTGCGGCGAGATGGTGCAGTGGGATTCGTCGGAACACGACTGGCTGGAGGGACGAGGGCCGAAGCTCTTTCTGCTGGCGATGATCGACGACGCGACCAGTCGCGCCCGGGCGCGCTTTGCCGAGCACGACACCACGGAAGAGAACTTTCGCTTGCTGGAGAGTTATCTGAGGCGGTGGGGGCGGCCGGGAGAATTTTACACCGACAAGGACAGTATGTTTACGGTGAATCGTCCGGTGCGAGAGGCGGAGGACGAGGCTTGGCCAGAGGCTTGGACGCAGATCGGGCGGGCGCTGAAGGAGTTGGGGGTAGGATGGATTGCGGCTCACTCACCGCAGGCGAAGGGGCGCATCGAGCGATTTTTCGGCACGGCCCAGGACCGGCTGGTGAAGGGTCTGCGCAAGGCGGGCGTGCAAACCCTGGAAGAGGCCAACGCCTATTTGGAGCAGGAGTACCTGCCGCTATGGAATCGTCGCTTCACGGTGGAAGCGGAGAAAGCCACCGACGCGCATCGACCGCTGCGCGCGGAGCACGACCTGGCGGCGATCTTGAGCCACGTCGAGGAGCGCGTGGTGGCCAACGATTACACGATTCGGTATAACACCCGGATCTACCAGATCGCTCGGGCGGATATCCGTCCGGGGTTACGAGGGGGGACGGTGCGGGTGGAGGAGCGGCGAGACCAGACGGTGTGGGTGCGCTTCCGGGATCGCTACCTGAAGGTGAGCCGGTGTGAGCCGGTTCCCCAACCGACCCGGTCCGCCTCAGCCCGCTCGATCTCGACGCCTCGGCGGGGAACGCCCGGCAGCCCTTGGATGAAAGATTTCCATCTGCGTCAGAGTCCCCCGCTATGGAAAATTATGAGGCAGGAACAGGGAGCGGGAAGAGATGGAAAAAGCACCCCCTGAGGCGCGTCGCGGGCGCTAACCTCAGTCGCCCTACGGGCTCCTTCGGTTAGCGCCCACAGGAACTACTTACTTTGCTAAGAACAGGAACTTCTTACTTTGCCTTGACAACAGATTCTTCTTTCTGGTCAAAGCTCCTTAAATTAGGAAAACCCCGGCTCTTAACTTAATGAACCCAAGGGGGACATTTCAGAAGGCCTTTGATGAGTCGAGTTCAATTCCTTGACTTTGGCCATGTAAAGAACTAATCTAGAGGCTGCATACCTGCAGCAAAACGAGGTCATCTTGATATGGCATTCCAAATAGGCGAAAAAGTAGTCTATCCCAATCAGGGAGTAGGTATTATCGAGCAAATTTCAACACGAAACCTGACCGGCCACCCCGAGATGTTCTACCTGTTAAAGCTGAATTCCAGCAGCCTTCGAGTGATGGTGCCGATCAGCAACGTCAACAACGTGGGCTTGCGGAAGGTCGTCCGAGGGAAGGACGTTGAGACGATCCTGGAGTTTCTCCGCAAGGGCCAATGTAAAACCCAACAGGATTGGAAGGGGCGCTTTAAGGAAAATTCCGAGAAGATGCGAAGCGGTTCACTGCAACAGGTGGCGGAAGTTTATAAAAGCCTGCTTGTTTTGAGCCAGGGCAAGTCCCTCTCATTCCGTGAAAAGAAAATGTTCGACCGGTCCTGGCAATTGCTGGTGGACGAAATTGCAGTTGCCCGGGGCACCGCGCGAGAGACCATTGAAGCAGAGCTTGTTCAGGCTCTCACCAGGTCGAACCTGAAAGTCCAGCTCCCAAGCTGATTTTCACCGCATTCAAACTAACCTGACTAGGAGGAGGGGCGTTCCATCAGGTGGTGGGAAGCCCCTCCCTTCTCGATCCTCCCGGGGCCTGTGATTTCCTTGCGCCCTGCCTTGTCCAGGATTATCGTAAATAATAGGAATAGATGATCGCCAGGCCGGGTTTGGGGGTGCGAAGGGTGTTTGTTTGGAAGCCTAGTTGCACAAGATGTTGTAGTTGGAAATTAAAAATCCCCTACCTTTTGTAGTTTTCACTTGACAGCGACCCGCCTTGAGCGTTACATTCCGCGAAGTGCATTTATGATTTGTTCAAAGAAGTGATGTTCCTTAATGAAAGCAGAGCAAGCCTTGCGGGATCAAAATCTCGATAATTTGTAGCGCTTGGGTTTATCTGTTCCTCCCGCGCCGGAGGTTGGGAACATCGGCTTGGCCTGAACTAATCAGGGTACTACAACGCACTAAAACTTAATGGGGGCTCAGATGCCGGATCACAAGACTTTTTCCATGGAAGCTCAGAACACGACAAATTCGAAAACACCCGGGCAAGCGGGAATCGAGGTGAGGCGGTTTTTCAGCACGGAAGGTGTTCATCCGTTTGATGAGATTGAGTGGGAAGTCCGCACCGCGTCCATCCAGAACGAGAAGGGTGAGACGATTTTTGAGCAACGGAATGTCGAAGTCCCTAAGGACTGGTCGATGACGGCCACGAACATCGTGGCTTCGAAATATTTTCACGGCAAGCCGGGAACGCCCGAGCGCGAGACAAGCGTCCGCCAACTGGTCAGCCGCGTGGCCGATACCATCTCCGAATGGGGCAGGGAAGGCGGCTATTTCCTGACCGAGGAGGACGCGGAGATTTTCCATGATGAACTGACGCATCTTCTGGTTCGTCAGAAGGCGGCGTTCAATTCCCCGGTCTGGTTCAATTGCGGCCTCTGGCACAAGTATCAGCGCAGTTCCAAGGGGAACGGCTGGTACTGGGATGAGGCCACCGGCGGCGTGAAGAGAGAAACCGAGGCCTATCGTCATCCTCAGGTGTCTGCCTGCTTCATCAACTCCGTTCAGGACAACCTCGATAGCATCCTGACGCTGGCGAAAACTGAAGGAATGCTCTTCAAGTGGGGTTCAGGTACGGGAACGAACCTCTCGCCACTCCGGTCCTCGGTTGAGACGCTGTCGGGTGGCGGCGTGGCCTCGGGCCCTCTCTCTTTCATGAAGGGTTATGACGCCTTTGCCGGGGTCATCAAGTCCGGCGGCAAGACGCGGCGTGCGGCCAAGATGGTGATACTGAACGCTGACCATCCCGACATTGTTGATTTTATCGAGTGCAAGGCCAAAGAGGAGCGGAAAGCCTGGACGCTGGTGGATGCCGGCTACGACTCGGCGATCGACGGCGAAGCCTACGGTTCCATCTTTTTCCAGAACGCCAACAACAGCGTCCGTGCCACCCATGAGTTTATGGAGGCGGTTGTGGAAGACAAGGATTGGGCGACCCGAAGGATTACCACCGGCGAACCCATCGCTTCCTACCGCGCGCGTGATCTGATGCGCAAGATCGCCGAATCCGCCTGGCAGTGCGGCGACCCCGGAATGCAGTTTGACACCACGGTGAACAAGTGGCACACCTCAAAAACAACGGGGCGCATCAACGCTTCCAATCCCTGCAGTGAGTATATGTTCCTGGACGACTCTGCCTGCAACCTGGCCTCGCTGAACCTGATGAAGTTTGTGGCCCCGGATTTGAGGTTTGACGTGGAGGCCTTCCTGCACGCGGTGGAAGTGGTGATTGCGGCGCAGGAAATCCTGGTTGATAACGCCAGTTACCCCACGAAAAGGATCGCTGAGAACTCGCACAGTTTTCGGCCCCTGGGGCTGGGTTATGCCAATCTGGGCGCGCTGCTGATGGCGAACGGCCTGCCCTACGATTCCGATGGCGGGCGCGATTTTGCCGCGGCAATCACCGGCTTGATGCATGGACAGGCGTATCTGACTTCTTCGCGCATCGCCGGGGAAATCGGCCCTTGCCTGGGTTATGAGGAGAACCGGGATTCGTTCCTGGAAGTGATCTCTATGCACCGGAATGCTCTTCAGAACATCAACGCCCGGAATGTTCCGGACGGGCTGATGGAAAGCTGCCAGGAGGTCTGGGACGAGTGCATGGCCAGTGGCGTGAGACATGGCTACCGCAATGCGCAGGTGACGGTTCTGGCTCCGACGGGAACCATCGGCTTCATGATGGATTGCGATACCACTGGCGTTGAGCCTGACCTGGCGCTGGTGAAATATAAGAAGCTGGTGGGCGGTGGCCTCATCAAGATTGTCAACAGCATCGTTCCCCTGGCGCTTCTCAAACTGGGGTACACGGACCAGCAGGCCGCGGAGATTGTAAATTACATCGACCAGAATGGCACCATCGAGGGCGCGCCACACTTGAAGGCTGAGCATCTGGCGGTGTTCGACTGTTCGCTGAAGCCGGCGAAGGGCAAGCGGTCCATTCATTACCTGGGACACATTCGTATGATGGCGGCGGTTCAGCCCTTTATTTCCGGTGCGATCTCCAAGACCGTCAACCTGCCTGAAGATGCCACGGTCGAGGATATCGAGAAGGCCTACATCGAAGCCTGGCACTTGGGACTCAAGGCCATAGCCGTCTATCGCAGCGGCTCCAAGCGCAGCCAGCCCTTGAATACGTCCGACGCGAAGCGGGAAAAAGCCCCTGCGCCCGGGACGTCTGGAGAGGCAGAAGAAGTTCCGGCGACGGTCCCCGAAGGCAAGGCTTTCCGCCACAAGCTTGCCGATGAGCGTCTCGCCATCACGCACAAGTTTTCCGTGGGCGGCCATGAAGGTTACCTGACCGTGGGGCTTTACAAAAACGGGCAGCCGGGCGAGATCTTTATCACTATGGCCAAGGAAGGCTCGACCGTTTCCGGCCTGATGGATTCCTTTGCCACTGCGGTTTCGCTGGCGCTCCAGTATGGCGTGCCGCTAAAGGTTTTGTGCGACAAGTTCAGCCACACCCGGTTTGAGCCGAGCGGCTGGACGCCCCATCCGGAAATCCGTTATGCCAAGTCCGTCATGGACTATATCTTCCGTTGGCTGGCTTGGAAGTTTCTACCCATGGACGCGCAGCCTCGGGAAAATGCCAGCATCGAGACGATCAACGGCAAGGAAACTTCGAAGGCCGCCGATCTGGCTCAGCAGTTTTCCCGTGCTGTGGCAGAATCTTCCTCGCCCGTCGGCGCCACGCAACCAGGACTGGCCGGGGTGGAATCGACGGACGATGACGCGCCGTCGTGCGCCGACTGCGGGGCCATCATGGTTCGCAACGGGGCTTGCTACCGTTGCATGAATTGCGGCTCAACCAGCGGATGTTCCTAGAAGATTCTGGTGGAGGATGTGACAAGGGCCCTCTGCACCCGCATTTTGCGGTTGCTCGGAACCAATGAAAGTCAGTCCGGTCGGATCACTTTAGGTGAGGTAGGATGTCGAGTACACAAGTGAAGAAACAGTTGACAACGGTAAAAGCTTGTTGACAAAGAGGGTTCCATCGTATAATTATCCTGGTACTGCGCGTCGGGGTCCCTTCGGGGCGTGGGAAGCGGGAACTCAAGAGCAGGTTAGTAGTAGCAGCAGAAACCGACGCGGACAAAAGGCAATGCTGTGCCCGGGTTGAAATCAGTAGGTCCCGGGCGTTGATCGCTGAGTACTGTTGTATTCGGGTGATTCGGTGTGGGGTGGTTGATCCTAAACTCTGAAGAAGGGAGCAGGCCACACATGTCCGTTGGGTCCTCAAAGAGGTTGTCGCTCCAGGCAAAGGAGATCTTGGACGCGGCCAGAAGCCGCGGCGAAGTTTACCTTCTGCGGAGCGCCGGTGCCAACAGGTGGGTTGCCTCCGGTCCTCACCACTTCCTTGATCACAGAAATCCGAAGATATCCGTCGCCTATCTCAAGGGATTCAAAGAACTTCAATCAAAGGGCCTTTTGGTGCACGACTTTGGAAACCATTACCGATTGGCGGTTGAAGTTTCGGAAGCGGGAGAGTGGCTGAAGCACTGAGAAACGGGCTGCTACCGTTTCTCCGCAATTTCCCTGGCAGAGCGCACAGCGATCTGACGGAAAGGTTGTTTAATTTGGAGTTGTGGAGCACAGGCAGCCTTTGAATGCATTATCGATTCGAACGCAGATAAGTTGGGGGGGCTGCTTCGGGGCCGAAGCAGCCTTTTTCTGTTTTGGGAGGTCCTATGGATGTGAATGAGGCTTTGCGAGCGATCTGCAGCACGGGCGAAGGGTACTGTTGGTATTGCGACTGCAAACTTCCTGAAGAGAAAGAGGCCGTCCGCACGGGCTGGGACGTGAGACGCGTCGAAGGTGAGCGCGTTGCCAGTATTATTCTGGTATGTCCCTCGTGCCGGAAGCTCCAGTCTGAACTGGGTGAAGAAGGGCTGCTGCGCGACCTGGCCCTCAGGATGGAGCGTCTAACCTGCTCATAACGCGCGCCGGAGGTATGCCTGGGCGGTGACCCCGGCGCCGGAGTTGAATTCGGATCGATTGATGTATTGCAAATAAGGCGCACGGAAAAGGGATGGCTTATCACCGCGTGTTGTTCCGTGCAGTCAGGAACCGCAAGCTTCTTTCTTCAGGACCTCCCAATCGCCCCCGGCAACTGGTGGTTGTTCCCGGACTTCAAGGGTTCTTATGGCAGGCAAGAGAATCAGGAACTATTTCATGCGGCAGGCACGAATACTGGTGGAGAGATCCTCCAGGGATTCCGAGGGTTTTGCGGCCTACTTTTCAGACCGAGAACCGAGGGACGAGGAAATTCTGGGGCTGATTGCCGTTACCGTCCTGCTGAGCGGCAAGTATCACCTTGCGGATCGCTATCCTACGCCCGCTGAAGCTCTGGCCGCGCTTTCGGCCGACGAGCGCAGCGAGGTCTGCCAGGAATTTCGTCTTCATTTGCAGGCCTGTCAGCAGCAGCGACTGCTGGCTTAACCTTCCGGTGGCAGGAACTCAAACATTCCCACTCAGATCCGGTTCGAAGGCAGCTTCTTGCTGATTTAACCCGCAGAACTCACGGGGAAATTGAAAAAGGCTCGCACTTCAGGCGTAAGTATCTTTGATGAGAAGCACTTGTGCCAAGGAGAAGGGACAGCCTTATGACTACAGAGTGTAACCAACAATCCTTCGAATATCATCCTCTGAATCAACGGCAAGTGGTGGGGCGGTTTGACGGCGGAATTGTACCCCGTCAGGCGCAGTTGGACAGATGAGGTTGCAATGATAAGGTGATGTTTTTGGCTCATCGTAGTGACGAAAGGAACGAAGATGAGGCAAAACAAGGCAGCCGGGAAGCGGCGGCTGTCCGGAGATACTCTCCGGGAAGCGGGCAGTGACGAGGTGAAGGTTCTGCGCTCTGAATCCGCACAGCTTAAAGAGGAGCTGGCTGAGGCCATGCTGAGAACTGCCTGCTTAAAGAAAACGTGATCGCGGATGGGGAGGACGGCACATGAGATACGCGGCCTCCGAAAAGCTGGAGATCACCCAGCCCGGTCTGGAACAGAATGCCGGAGGCCATTGCCGAGCAACTGGTGACACTGGCGCTGGCCGAGCCTGATCTGTCGTCACGCGAGCTGGCGGTGCGGTTTACCGAGCAAAACCGCTATTACCTGTCGGAATCATCCGTCTACCGCATCCTGAAAAGCCGCGAACTTGTCACGGCGCCGGCCTTCATCGTCATGAAGGCGGCGGACAAGTTCTCCAACCCGACCACGGCGGTCAACTGGATCTGGCAGACGGATTTTACCTATCTGAAAGTTACGGGCTGGGGCTGGTATTACCTCTCGACGGTCATGGACGACTTCTCGCGGTACGTCATCGCCTGGCGGTTGTGCAAGACGATGAGCGCTGCCGATGTCCCGGCAACGCTGCGGGACGCCCTGGAGGCCACCGGCCTCGATACTGCCAGCGTCCGGCACAGACCAAGGCTCCTGAGCGACAATGGCCAGTGCTACGTCTCGTCAGAACTGCGGTCATGGCTCGATAAAAACGGCATTCCGCACACGCGCGGCAAGCCCTGTCGCCCGCAGACGCAGGGCAAGATCGAGCGTTGGCACCGCACGCTCAAGGACCGCATCCTGCTTGAAAACCACTACCTGCCGGGCGGCCTCGAACGGCAGCTTGAAGACTTCATCACCCATTACAATACGAGGAGATACCATGAAAGCATGCACAACCTGACGCCGGAGTGCGTCTTTACAGGACAGGGCGTTACCATCCTCAAAAAACGTAACGACATCAAACTGAAAACCATTGCTTTAAGAAAACGGTTGCACTTCGAAATAAGAGCAGCTTAACTTTAATCAGAGGAGCCAGAACACCACCTTATTTTTTAGGCTCTGTGTCCGAAATTATCTGACGACGTACAGAAGAGATGGGTCGTCTGAATATCAAATACGACAAAGTAAACCCGCGATGGAACTACACCATCTACCCGCGGACCCGGAAAGAGAGGGTTGAAAAGTAAACTTTATTTTGGCTTGACCTCTAAGTACTTCGAGCAGGATGCTGCGCATTCCGCTCTTGTCCTGGCTCATGCCGAAACAACCGCGGACGCGCCGCAATAAGCCCGTCCGACGCTGATCTGAACTGCGTGTAGCCCGCGCCGTTCAAATTCCCTTCTTTAGTCCGCGGTGGCTGTTGCTGAAGTGGCCAACCCAAACTCAATGAAGGGAGGAGCCAGATCAACGGTATTAGATACTCGCTGCTTTTGCGGGGCGATTAAGTTGTGATTGGGCTGCCAAAGTGGTTTAAACTTCTCTGAGCAAAAATGCAAGTGGCGGGTTTGAAAAAAAGGAGGGTTGTGAATATGATGTCCTGTGATTTTCGGCGCGGCTTTTTCGGCATGAGCCGCCGCGATTTTTTGTTCGGCATGGCCGCGACTGCGGCCGCTTCCGCCCTGAGCCGCCTGGCGCTGGCGCAAGACTCCGCAACTCTCGCCAAGCTCGATCGCATCAGTCTACTGACCAACGATTTCTCGGGTGCTCTGCCGGAAATTTGGGATCGGAGCAAATCGGTGGCGCCGGAAAAGCTGGACATGATGGATCTCCCCGACACGGTCGCGGACCGTCTTCACCTCCACAATCTGGAGGTGTGCAACTTCAATCTGCTCTCGATGAAGCCTTCGTATATCAGGGAATTCAAAGAGCGGCTGCACAAGGCCAAGTCGAGGGTGGTGGACCTAATCGTGGAACTCGACCCGCCCGCAACAGCCTATCGGGGCTATATCAGTGTCTGTTCTCCCAATCCTGAAATTCGCGCTCATGCAATCGAAGAGACGAAGAAGTGGATCGATATTGCGGCAGTGCTCGGGTCTCCCAGCATCATGCCCAACCAGGGGGTCCGCTACTTGCCGGAAGACCTGACGCCATGCATCGAGGGGCTAAAAGCACTGGTCGATTACGGAAAGCCGAAAGGTGTCGCCGTCATTCTGGAACCTCGTAGAGAGCGACTGGACCAGTTGGTGGACCTGATTAGAGGCAGTGGGGCTCACTCCAATCCCCAGATCGCAACGGCAGCGGGGTTGCGGCTTTTGTATCCGCTCGCGGCCACCGTCCAGCATGTTAGCCTCCGGTCCAACCTCGCAACCGCGATCCCACTTTCGAAGGAAATGGGTTTTAAAGGCTGGTTCTCGATTGAGACCGACGGCGGCCCTGATCCATGGGTCCCGATTCAAAAGGTGATCAGCGCGTTGCTTCTATACCTGTAGCCGGACAGTGTCCGCGCGCATCCTGCTGCTCACGCGGACCGGTTGGCAGCGCTGGAATCCAGGTTGAACTTGCTTCCCGGCCGTTCCATCCCGGATCTTCTCAATTCCGAACCGGGCTGACTTTTTGAAGGAAACGCGGTTCTTCACCCACGAGGGTCGGGATAGCGGATTCGCGACTTCTAGTGTATGCTTCCGGAGGAAAGCAAACGAAACTCATGGGCAGTGCTAAAAACTCCGCCTTTTCGGAACCAGGCCAGCTTCTCATCGATGAGCGCCGCCAGCAAATCCTTACTGACCGGGATCTCCCCTCAGAAATTGCGGTTTCCCTAAAAGCGAAGAACATCGAAGTGATTCTTGTCTAGCAGTTTGGCCGAGGGTTCATTAAATTAACATGGTTTAGGTGAACAGTTTATTAGGAGCCATACATAGCGATGCATCACTTGAGATACAGATGGAGAAGGCTTTTGATGATAGGCCCGGTCCTTGGTCTTGCCTTTGCTTTAGCCAGCCATGCACAGTCCGCGTCCGAAGAACCAGGGAGAGCGACGTTTCAAAGAACTTGTAGCCCTTGCCATAACACAAGTAGGATCACATCTCACCGGCTGAGCCACGCCGGGTGGGAAAACGTGATTGACAATATGATTTCTCGCGGAGCGAAGGCAACGCCAGACGAACAGAAACAGATCGTGGCTTACCTCACTGCGAATTTCGGCATCGGCACGCCAGCGCCTGAAAATACCGCATCAGGAGAGCAATCTGCTGAATCGGGAGAAGCTTCGGTTCCCGCAAAGAGGCCGCCGGTGCCGACCCTGGATGGCTCTCAAATAGCGCGGGCCAAACAGCTTATTGAATCCAATGACTGCCTGTCATGCCATCGAATGGATGGCAACGGATCATTTGCAGGCCCCGATTTGGGCGATGTAGGCGCGAACAACAGTGCCAGGCAGATACGCGCCTCACTGATATCACCGAGCGAAGAACTGGCGCCGCAAAACCGTTCGGTTCGGTTGGTGACTCAAGATGGGAAGTCGGTAGTTGGAAAGCTGCTCAATCAAGATGGATTCACCGTTCAGCTTATCGACGCGCCCGGTCATCTTCTGTCTTTCCAAAAGGCAGATCTGCGGGAGTTCACGATCATTACCGCAAACCCGATGCCCTCTTACGCCAATAAATTGGCGCCTCAAGATCTTTCTCTTCTTGTCAAATATTTAGATACCTTGAGGGGCACAAGTCAGCAATAATAGAGGCTTTTGCGGCTGATTCAGCTTTTTCTTGATCCAGTGTTTTGGGGCCGCCGAGCCAGGATGTAATAGCAGATGGGAGATGGCAAAAGATGAGGATCTCTAGATCGTTCTTCGTGCTGTTGGCGCTTTTTGCTATGGTCGCTCTGGCGCCAACCGCTCTTCTGGCTGCGGATCAGGCCTTCAACGGCCAGTGGGACATTCAGGTACACGCCAAACCCGCCGACTTTGTGCAGTTCACTACGACGGCCGCATGGTGGCTGGATGTCACTGGTGCGGGAACGCCCCATATGAAGATCCAATTCGTGGGGTCTCCGGACGGCAGTCTGGACAACATAACCATTGCAAAAATCCAGAACGGGGTGCTGCACTTCACCTGGAAAGCCAAAGCGCGTTTCGGGCACACTCCGGGTCCGAACGAGTATGCCGAATATGAGGTGAGGTTTGCCCGCGGGCTCCTCCAGGGCACGATGACGAGTCCCGCGACAACTCCTGCGACCCATCTGACTTTCACCGGGTATCCCTCACCCAAAATTGATGAACACGATGACGGTTCCTGGGTTGCGGGTAAGCCGATCAAGTTATTTAACGGTAAGAACCTCGAGGGATGGACGGGCGTCAATTCCCCCAGGATGGAGGGTTGGTCCGTAAAGAATGGCCTTCTGGAGTCCGCGGATAGCTCGGACGACCTGATCACTGTCAAGAAATTCTGGAACTTTAAACTGCACGTCGAATACAAATTTCCTGTCGGCAAACGGAGCAACAATGGTATCGGTTTGCGCGGCCGCTATGAGTTTCAGATTGCGTCGGACTACGGAAAGCCTCCAGGCATGCATGGCACCGGTGCGCTCTACACGCGAATTTTGCCGAGGGTGAACGCGGCCAGGCCCGCGGGTGAGTGGAACACCCTCGATATCCGCCTGGTTGGCCGCGAAATCACTGCGGTCCTGAATGGCCAGATTCTCTACAAGAGGGCAGTCATCGTCGGCCTGAACGGCATCGCCATAGATCCGTTCGAAGGTCGGCCAGGTCCGATCGAGTTGCAGGGCGATGAGACCGCTGCCGAGTTTCGGAATATCGTCCTGGTGCCCCTTGCCAGGCGCAGCGGCAAGTAGAGGAATTGAAGGTTAGGCCCATTTTGCAGGGAGAGGGATATGAAGTTAAGCGTGTTGCTGGTGCTTGTTTTGGTGACGGGGTCCTTAAAGGCGCAAGTTACGTTTGACCGACTGCTTCACGCCAACCAGGAACCTCAAAATTGGTTGACCTATGGGGGAACGTATGCAAACGACCGCTATAGCCTCTTGACGCAAATCAACCGGGAGAATGTTAAGAATCTGCAGCTAAAGTGGGTCTGGCGGTCCACCAGCACGCCTGCTGACGAGAAGATGGAGTGTACTCCAATTGTCGTGAATGGGGTGTTGTATGCGACGAGCCTGACGTCAGTGGTAGCGCTCGATGCTGTTACGGGCCGGCAGTACTGGAAGTTCACGCGTTCGTTTAATCCGGACGACTTCCCCGGGCAACGCATGTACATGGTCAACAAGGGAGTGGCGATCGCGGGACACACGGTCTTGTGGACCACGGGGTGGGACGATCATCTGCTCGCCATTGATGCCAGAACCGGTCGCCTGAAATGGGAAGTGAAGGTCGACGATTGGAATAAAGGCTACCAGTTGAACATGCCGCCCCTGGTGGTGAAGGACAAGGCCATCGTCGGACCCGCGACCGACGATATGGGTGCAAACTGCTTTATCGCTGCCTTTAACATCCACACCGGGAAGTTAATCTGGAAAACCTACACAAGTCCGAATTCCGCGGATGATCCCGCCGCCAAGACATGGGCGGGCGATACCTGGAAGCACGGCGGCGCCCCGGTGTGGAACAACGGTTCCTACGACCCTGAGACGAACCTGGTATTCTACGGCACCGGCAATCCGAATCCGGTCGCGAATGGCGATCAGCGATCGCCCGGCAGCAAGTTCGACAATCTCTACTCCGATTCCGTCATAGCGTTCGATGCCGATACGGGGAAGATCAAGTGGTATTTCCAGTTCACGCCGGGCGATGAGTACGACTATGATGCCACCCAGATCCCCGTGTTAGCGGATATTAACTGGCAGGGCCAAAAACGTAAGGTTATGCTCTGGGCCAATCGCAATGGCTTCTTTTATGTCCTCGACCGGGAGACCGGCAAATTCCTTATGGGCAAGCCTTTTACCAAGCTGAATTGGGCGAAAGGCCTCGACAAGAATGGCCGGCCGATTCGAGATCCAGACCATTGGCCGAAACCTATGGGCGGAATTCTCGTGTGGCCAGGCTCGCAAGGGGGCACTAACTACTATCCCCCATCTTACGATCCCCAAACAGGACTATTCTATGTATCGACCTGGCAAAACTACGAAGGTTTTTCGGGCAAACGGCCCATTCTTCCATGGAAGCAAATGCACATGTATACCGGAAACGGTTGGTGGCCCGGGTTTGGGCAATCGTCACCCCCCGATAACTGGCCGCCCCCTCCTCCCCGGCCGCGCTTCCCGGGTATGTCAATGCGCGGGAATGCCGAATACAAGACCCCGGACGAAGGCTACGGCGCCATCCTTGCCCTCGATCCGCAGACTGGAGAAAAAAAGTGGGAGTTCAAGATGGTCAACTACACCGAGTCCGGCTTGCTCTCCACTGCCGGCGGAGTGGTGTTCGGAGGAGGGAAGGATGGCATCTTTGTCGCACTTGATGCGGAAACGGGCAAGCCGCTGTGGCATGTGAACGTGGGCGACACTTCGGAAGGAATGGGGAGCGGCCCTATGAGTTACGCGGTAAATGGGAAACAATACATTATAACGACAGCCGCCGACACAATGTATGCATTCGCTCTGCCAGATTAGGCCGGCAGCGTAAGGCTGAAACTTGGCGGGCCATTATATCTCACCCTGGATTGGCGCCCCAATTCCCACAGACGTAATCGCAGCACCGAAAGGCACATGGCCCGCACCGCGTGCTGTCCAACAATTCAACTGGGGAAGCTTTGACCTTCCCCCGTTCTTTGGTCCAATCATAAAGTGAGTTCCGGGGTTGGTTGAGCGGACCGGGGGTTCTGTACCATATCTAAGGCGAATTCGTTCGGTGTCCTCTCCCCGAGTGCCCTGTGAGGACGGCTCTCATTATATTCCCTTTGCCAGGCTTCGATCGTCTCTTTGGATTCTTCCAGGGTGCCGAACCAATGCGTGTCCAGGCACTCGGCCCGCAGTGTCCCGTTGAAGCTTTCGATGAAGGCATTCTGAGTGGGCTTCCCTGGCTCGATGAAATGCAGCTCGACGCCGTGCTCAAAGGCCCACGGGTCCACCACCCGGCTGATGAACTCCGGGCCGTTGTCCACCTGGATCGTTTGCGGGTACCCGAGTTCGCGGGCCACTTCCTCCAGCGCCCGCACCACCCACAGTCCTGGCAGTGACGTGTCCATTTCCATCCGCGGTGACTCCCGCGTGTAGCCATCCATCCGGTTCAGCGTGCGGAACTTCCTGCCGCTCGCCAGATTGTCGTGCGTGAAGTCCATCGTCCACAACTGGTTGGCCTGCCTGGGCAGCACCAGAGGCCGCCGCGCCTCCGCTTTCAGCCGCTGGCGCCGCACCGCCAACCCCTCATCGCAGTAAAGCCCGTACACACGTTTGTGATTCACCCGCCATCCATCTCGTCCGAGCATCACTGTCAAACGTCGCTACCCGAACCGTCGCCGCTCCCCGGCCAACTCGCGCAGCCTGGGGTCCTCGCGCAGTCGCGCCGGATAGCGGCAGGTAGTGCGGCATAAAGTGTGTAAAGGGATGAAGAAAGAGAGGGCGCCTGAGGACTCCTGAAGTGACATAAATCTTTTGGTCGAAGAAAGTAAATCACCGAGGAGGGCGGCAGCCATGTTGAATATTACCACTGAGATCGTCGGTTCCGAAGCAAAAGTCGGCAGGGAGAAAGCCCAAAAGGCCTGGCTGATGCAGTACGTTCTGGAAAAGCTGCGCAGTTGGATCAACACTCTGCTGGAAGCGGAACGCGACGTGTTTTTGGGGCGAGAGCGGCACCAACCATTGGACTTGGAGCACGACAACTGTCGCAACGGGTACCGCCCGAGGAGGATCAACTTTTTCGGATTGGGAAAAATCGAGTTGCGGGTGCCGCGGGGCCGGCAAGGGTGCTTCGAGTCGGAGTGGCTGCCGGAGCGGAAGGGCCAGGACCCGGAACTCGAGGGTTTCTTAGCAGAAGCTTTTCTGGCGGGCTTGTCAACGCGGGATCCGGCGCGGATTACGGAGAAGCACCTGGAGCAGAAGTACGATTCCAAGGAGATCTCGCGGATCGTGTCGCGGGCCACGGGCGAACTGGAAGCCTGGCGCTAACGGCGGCTGGACGGCGAGCGCTACAAATTTCTCTACCTGGACGGGGCGAGCTTTCAGGTGCGGATCAACGGGCACGTGAGCCGGCAGAGTTTCTGCGCGGTGCTGGGGGTGACGGAAGAGAACGAGCGCTTCGAGGTTTTGGCCTTGGAAATGGGAGACCGGGAGCGAGCTGATCTGTGGGAAAGCGCCTTCCGGCGCTTCTTTCCACGAGCCCAGACACAGCACTGTCAGAAGCACGCCAAGGCCAACACTTGCCGGCGGGCACGGAAAAAGGAATAGGAAGTGTTTTCCAAAGGCCTCAACCATATCTTCTATGCGCCCACGGAGAATGCTGCGAGGGCCGCCTTCTTCACGGTCCAACGGCAGTGGGGCCGGTTGTCCACTTTGGCCGTGCAAGTGATCGAACGAGACCTCGATTCGTTGCTGACATTCTTCCAGTTCGATCTCATCTACTGGACGGTGCTGCGCACCACCAATCCCATTGAGCGGCTCAACAAGGAATTTAAACGCCGCACCCGGGCAATGGAAGTAACGGGCGGAGAAATCTCGACGTACCGATGTTTAGTCTATGTCTCCCAAACCATGGAGTTTCGATGGAGCTTTCACTCGCGCTCTCAATGGTCTGCCGTTTACACACAAAATGCCGCTTGACACTGGCGGTAGTACTGAACCGTACGGTGAACACCTTCTTCCAGGGGAAAGCGGGGCGTCCAGCTGAGCAATCTTTGGGCCTTGGTGATATCCAGGTAGATTCGTTCCATCTCGCCCGGCCGCCTCGGCGCGTATTCAGGTTCAAGGTCACGGAGGCCTATTGTATCCCGCACTCTTTGGAAGACTTCATAGTCGGTTGTCGGAGCACCGCTGGCGATGTTGAAAGCCTCTCCTGTCCCATGTTCGAGCGCCAGCACGTTGGCCCGGACCACGTCCTCAACATACACATAATCGCGCACCTTGGTTCCGTCGCCGTAGATCGACGGGCGGATGCCTCCGAGCATCTGCTCACAAAAGATCGCAAAGACACCGGCCTCCCCTTTCGAGCTTTGCCGGGGTCCGTAAACGTTGCCATAGCGGAGCACAACGAAGGGAAGGGCATAGAGCGCCGAAAACATGTCCAGATAATGCTCCACGCTGTGCTTACTAATGCCATAAGGCGTGACCGGATTGGCCGGATATGTCTCCGGCACCGGCATCGTCCCCGGCTCGCCGTAAGTCGCTCCGGCAGAGGAGATGTACACAAAGCGTCTGACCTTGTGAGCGACGGCTGCCTCGAGAAGAGTGATGGAGCCCAGGATGTTGACCGAGGCGTCGAAAGCCGGCTCACGCACGCCGCGCCGCACGTCGATCTGAGCCGCATGGTGGTTCACCGCGTCCGGCTTTTCCATCGAAAACACCTGTTCCACGGAGCCTCTGTCCCGAATATCCCCTTTATAGAGTCGTGCGCGAGGATTGACGTTGCTGACAGACCCGCGTGACAGGTCGTCCAGTACCGCTACGTCATGTCCCGCGGCGATGTAGGCGTCGGTCAAGTTTGACCCGATAAAGCCGGCTCCTCCAGTGACCAGAATTTTCATGATGGGGATATCTCCTCTCTTGCTGGGGCCCGGGTAAAAAGGCGGGTTCGTGTTGTTAGCAGGCTGGGCGGCCCGGACGTGCAATGGGTCAGGGAAGGTGGCTTGTGGCGCCACCCTCCCCGTAATTGAGAAGCCACTACCTTTCGGTCAACATGGCTTCCAGGGTTGAGGCCACCTGCTCCTGCTGTCTCGTGGAAACATACCAGTCAATCGTCCGGTGAAGTCCGTCCATAAACTTCACTTTGGGTTCCCACCCCAGCAGTTTTTTGGCCAGTGAGTTGTCGGCCACCCGGTTGTAAGGTCCTGTGGGCATTTCCGGATGGGGTTCAATCCGGGCGTTGTGCCCCATATAACGCAGGATTTCCTTCGCCGCGTCGATGACGCGAATGCGCTCCATGGTGCCAAGATTGACGGCTGTGCCATCGTCAATATTTTCGGCGGCCAGGATGGTTCCGCTGACGATGTCGTCGATGTACGTCCAGTTTCGAATCTGCTCGCCGGTGCCCCACACGACGAACGGATCCTGCTTCACGAAGGACCGGGCGATCATGGCAATGACCGCATGGTTTTCGACGCCCCGGGGGCCGTACACGGTGAAATAACGGCAGCATGCAGTCTTCAGGCCATACTCTTTGGAGTAGGCCTGCAGGGTCATCTCTGCCATCAGTTTGGCCCATCCGTACATATTGTCGGCGTCGTAGGGCGGGCCAACCTTGTCTTCCGTAAGATAGAGGATCTGGTCCGGATCTGTCTGGATGTAGTTGGGGTACACGCAGCCGGATGAGGCGTACACCACCTTGCCTACATTCGCCTTGTGGCAGGCGCGGAAGAGGACTCCATCCAGCATCAGGTTCGCCGCGCATGCCGCCTGGTGCAGGTCCACATAGCCGCGGCCGCCATGGTCTGCAGCCAGGTGAAACACCACGTCGATGCCCTCGACGGCACTTTCGGCGACGCCGGGTTCGCGCAGGTCGTTTTGAACAAACTCGACTTCCTTGTTCATCACGTGGGTGGCGATGTTCTCCAGCTTGCCGCTGCTCAAGTCATCCACCACCCGAATATGAGCGCCCTTTTTCAGCAGGGCGTCCACCAGGGTCGAGCCGATGAATGAAGCTCCACCCGTTACCAAGACTCTAGAATCTTTCCAGTCCATATTGTGCCTCCTTGTTGGCTAGTTAAACTTCCTGAGTTTGAGAAACTCCAGATTGACGTTCCAGACAAACTGGGATCCGTAAATCAGATAGCGCCGCCAAAGTCTGCGCGGCTCAGAAACAAGCCGGAAAAACCATTCCAGCCCGTGCTCCCGCATCCAGATGGGGGCCTGCCGGACCCTCCCGGTGTGGAAATCAAACGCTGCCCCGACCCCCACCATGACGGGAACCTCGACCCTGTCATGGAACGCCCACATCCACTTTTCCTGCTTGGGTGTGCTGAGCCCCACCCAGAGCACGTCCGGCGCGGCTGCCTGAATCTTGCCGGCCACTTGCCGTTCCTCATCCGCCGTCAGGCTGCGATAGGGAGGGGACCAGGTGCCCGCGATTCTGATCCCATACCGCCTCTGCATCTTCGTAGCGAGCAAGTCCGCCACGCCCTCAGCTCCCCCGTAGAAGTAGTGGCTGTAACGGCTTCCGGTCGCGCTGAAAAAAGTTTCCATCAGTTCGGGACCGTAAACGCGGCGGGGCATCTTGTATCCATGCCTGCGCCCGATCCACACCAGCGGCATCCCGTCCGGAACAACCAGGGCAGCCGAGTTTAAAATGCGTTTGAATGTCTGCTCATGTTGCGCCTCCACCACACCGTGCATCCCCGTGACCGCAACAATATGCGTCCCGCTTTTGCCGCGGATCCATTCCTCCATCGTCGCAATGGCTCCGGGAATCTGGATGGCGTTGACGGGCACTCCAAGCACGCGAAAGACTGGCATGGGATTTTTTGCCTCCGTTGTCCTGGGAATGGGCAAGATGGGATCTAGTGGATGTCAGGGCTGGACGCCGAGACAAGCTCGCTCGGGGGTTCACAGGGGTCGCATACGGGGGACGGTTCCTGCATGGCGCGATGATAGATGTCCAGCAGCAGCGAATGGTTTTTTTCGGCCGTATATTTCAGTTCGAATTGGCGGCGCGCCGCCCTTCCCATGGCGCGCATGCGGGCCGGATTCGCCCATCCCCAGGAAACGCTTTCCGCGAGATGCTCGCTGCTGCCGGGTTCAAAATGCAGGCCCGTATGCCGGTGTGACACAATCTCCTGCATGGCCCCCAGGCGGGAGCAGATGACCGGCGTTCCGCTGGCAAAAGCCTCCACGATGGTCATCGGAAAATTCTCGTAGCAGACGCTGGGCAAGATCAGGAAGAGGGCCCCCTTGATGGCTTCCTGGGTGGCTGAACGATCCTGTCGGCCCATAAATCGGACCGACGACAGGCCTGCCTGCTCAGCATAATTCGTCAACTCAGCCCGCAAAGGCCCGTCACCCACAATGCGAAGCTCGATGGAATTTCCCAGGCGATACCAGGCTTCCAGCAAGGTCTGCAGTCCTTTTTCAGGAGACAAGCGGCCGACAAAGATGGCATACCCCCCACTTCGCGTTCCCTGGCCGGGATCGGGATCGACAAAATTGGGTTTGACGCAGATTTTTTCACCCGGAAGTCCTCCCCGGATGAACTGCTGCCGGGCAAATTCTGTGAGAGCAATATAGCTGGTGATATTGTGACTCCACGTAGATAACCTGCGATGCGTTGCCAGCATTCCCGCCACGGCTGCGCTGGCCAGGCGGGAATTTCGATAACATCCGTGCAGGATGCTTCGGTGCAGGCCTGCAGTTACACATTCATGGCAAACGTGGCCGTCGCGGTAAAAAGTAGCGCCCGGGCAAAGCAGCCGGAAATTATGCAGGGTCTGTACCACCGGAACTTCAGCTTTTCGGCACGCCGCGTAGATGGAGGGCGAAATCTGCGTGAATGTATTATGGACGTGAACGATATCGGGGCTCTCCTGCCTGAGGAGCCTGGCCATATCTCGTTGGGTGTCAGCGGCCCAGGTCATCTGGCGGATCAGCAGCAACCGGCGGGCGGTTGAATAACGGCTGATTTCATAATTGCTGCGCTGATAGGTCACGACCCGGTGTCCAAAATCGGAGAGAAGCTGGTGCTCAAGCCGGAAGACAATGTCTTCACCGCCGGGTTGCTGATACTCGTTATGGACGAGAAGAACTTTCATCCTTCAGGCTCGCAGTGGTTCTTGAGAGGCAGGAAAGTTTTGGCAGTCCGGTAATCCAGGGCCTTGCTGTTCGGCAGGTAAAGGACATCTTTCCGATTGGCCACGTAGTCCAATACCACTTTGAGATCGTCCCAGAGTCCCAACTGTTCAATTTCCCAGGAATGGCCGTAAAGGTGGAAGACTCCGCTCCCCATGAGGATGGAATCAAACAGGATTTTTGCCAGTTCCACCCAGCTTTCCACCTGCCACAATTGGGTCAGGTATCTCCACGCCCTTCCCACATCCACAGCCCTTGCCATGTTCCGCATGTACTCCGACTTGGTGTGAGGGAAGACGTGCATGGTGGTGGGCATCCTGTATGGGTCGAAATGGAGTCCGAGTGAGAACATCTCCGTTGTTCGGGCGCCCACGTAGCCCGCCTGTTTCAATGACCGGACTGCCACGCCGCTGTGGCGGCCCCGGGGGTAGGCAAACATCCTGACCTCGCTTCCCAGAATGTCTTCGAGGCTCCGCTTGCAAATTTCCACCTCCTGGACGACCACCTTTTTGGAGCATTGTGGGAGGATGCGGTGGGAGAATCCGTGTCCGCCGATTTCAAATCCCTGGTCGCTGAGGGACCTTAATTCGTTTTTCCCCAGGGCGTGAGGACCCTGGTGGCCGGTGATGGGGACATAAAACGTTGCAGGCAGGTTGCGCGCATAAAGCATTTCGGCAACCCGGAAGTCGCGAGCATCGCCGTCATCCCAGCTGGTGGTAACGATTCGAGGCAACGGGCTTACGGCCCCACGACCCACGGCGTTGGAGAAAACAGGGGCTGTTCTGGTTGCTGTGATCATATCAACCTCTCAATAGGCTCGACAGTGCAACTCAACTGCCGGTATGCCCTCCACGGTGAATGGGCAATCAGCTAGATTGCTGAAGGCCCTGCCTATCCTGCGTGCCGGAGTTCAAGGGTTCCAGACGTGTTTTTGCCAGGCCGCAAGTGCCTGCGGGGAATTCAACCATTCAAAGAATCTTCCGGCCTTGGATCCCAGGTGATAAGTGTTGTTGCTGAAGCGGTTGTTCCAGGAGGTAAAGACAGAATTATCGAGTCTTGAAGACTTCACAATTCCGGCGGCGAAGCCGCTTTTCTGGGTGATGGTGTTGTCGTGGACGTAGAGGTTCTTGAGGTTGTAGGGGACGCCGGTTTTGGAGTCCACGCCCCGGTCGGCCTCGGTGCCTCCAATCCCGTTCGTGCAATCCGTCACCGTGTTGCCGTAGACTTCAACGTCCGAAGAGTTCGAAACCAGGATGCCGCCTCCGTACCAGAAGCCGGTCCCATCCGGTGAAATGCCATCGTCTTCTATGCGGTTGTTGCGGATGACGGCATGGTAGCTGATTTCCCAATGGATTCCGCTGCCCCAGTTCCGGGCCGTGTGGTTGTTCTCAAAAACGAAATAATCGTCACCGATGTCTCCGTGCAATCCCGGCCCCTTGTTGTCATGCACGTAGTTGCTGTCCAGGGTCACGTGGGTGGAATACATGGCGAACTTGACTCCCCCGGCTTCCCAGTCGTAGGAATAGCCGGCGTAATTGTTTCCGTAGATTTCATTGCCCTGCACCAGGATGTTGCTTCCCGAGCCGGCCAGGCCCATCTGCCCGTTGTCATGGATCTTGTTGTTGCGAACCGTCATGCCGTCGCTGGCGCGGATGCCCACTCCGTGGTTGAGATAAACATCGTTCGATTCCACCACCCAGCCCGTTCCCACCGGCCCGTAGCCGTTGAGCGAGGCCATGGCATTGATGGCCCCTTTTCCGGCCAGGGACGCATACTTTTCGATGGCCAGTCCCTTGATCGTCACCTTGCTGGCGCTGCCCCAGAAGGCCGCTTGCGCGACGCTGATCTCAACGGTGTGGCCCCCGGGGTCGCTCCCCACATAGGCCTTCTCCGTGCTGTAGTCCAGAAACCACGCGCCCGGCCCCACCAGAGAAAGGCTCGCCACCCGCGTGAGAGGCTTCGAATCAAAAAACAGGTCTTCGGGGTACTTGCACGCCGGATGCTTCGAATCGCATTCACCCCGGTAGGATTTTTGTGATTTCACGGTTACGGCAGCCACCCAATATCGCCCTTCGGGCTTGAAGCTTTTCAGAACCTGCGCGCCGTTCAGAATTGGGACCTGTTGGCCGGTGAAGATGTCGCCATCCTTCGGCCGAATGGATTGGAGCCGGTAGGTCCCGGGCTTTATGACGAACGTGGTCCCCGGCGGATGCCCTGCAACAAGCGACTGAATATTGTCTCCGGTCCGCACCAGAACCTGTCCGGCGGATGGAAACGTCTGCGCAGACTGTGCTGCTAAAATCATGAGGAATGCTGCGAGACAAAATGGAAGCGTCAGGCTTTTCATGGGTGTCGGCACTCAAAAGGTCCCTTGAGATGGCCAGGGGCTGTTGCAGGGTCAGGTGTTTGAGGGTACAGCCTCAAATTGAGGGACAGGGTCCCTGATAACACGGGTTGGCGCGCGAACCGCTTTCAGCCGCCGCCGGCGCAGGAATTCGGCGTAACCCACGATGGCCATGTAGTGCAGGGGAGGGTGCCAGGTGAGCATGGTCATGAAGATGGATCGGAATGTCAGCAGGCCCAGCACCACAATCGCCTCATAGGCCAATTGCTGCTCCATGGACATCGCCGTGGAATGGCGAAGGTAACCGGCGAGAAACCACCAGGTGCCGACCAGGGCAACGAGGAACAGGGCGAGCCCCCAGAATCCCGTTCCAACGATCATGCTGAGATAGTCGCTGTGCATGGTTGAAGTCTTGTTCATACCGATCCTGGCCAGCACGGCGAAACGTCCCGCGGCGTAGGCGCCATACCCCGTGAGCGGGCGTTGCATGAAGGTCTGCCACGCGAAAGACCACCAGTCAACGCGGCTGCTGAGGGTTTCAATCTGCTGGGTGCTTTGTCCCCTTTCGAGGAATGTCCAGATTAACCCTCCCAGGCTGCTGGCTACCAGGAGAGGGGCCACCACAAAGGTGAGCAACGCGCTCAGCCCCAGCCGCCTGGAGAAGAGAAGGAGCAGGAACAGGCCGAACAGAACTCCTGCAAGGGCCGACCTGGTTTGCGAAACAACCATGGTGGCCACGCTGGCAACGAGAAGCAGAAGGTACCACGCACGGTCTGATTTCCTTGCCGCAATCGGCAGAAGCCTGCACAAGGCGATGAGTGCCAGGATGCCTGCAAAGGTCCCGACATCGTTGGAACTCAAAGCCGGAAAGACACCCTCAAGCCGGATCCCCAGTATTCCCACGCCGATGTTCTTTCCGTTGGGATACAAGGCCTGCTGCGGCCAAAACAGAACCCCTAGCCATGTGGATACGAGAAGCAGCCCGTAAAGCATCCAGGTCCAATTGAAGAGGTCGCGGTACGCCTTAACGGATTGCACCGTGGCGAGGACCGCGCCAAGCAGGGCAATATCCATCAGGTACTCACAGGCTTTGTAGAACGTCCAGGCCGGATACACTGACCAGACGCTTGAGGCCAGTTCGATGACACCGAACGCAGCGAGGACTCCGACCAACCCCCGGAACATCGACCCCAGCCAGGATGTGCGGCGCAGCGCAAGACGGATCAGGAGGGCCATGGTCACAATGAACTCGATGCCGATGCGGTACAATGCCCATGCGTCCACGGGATTTTGCTCAATCTGGTCAACGCCGCGAATCCTGAAGACCAGGGCGCTGGCAAAAACCAGGAACCAGAGCCCGTGGTACCACTTCAGTTGTGGTTTCAGGGTCTGCCAATAGTGGAGGCCGGCGCGCAACGCCAGGACGAGCACCATCAGCACAAAGGGAGTGGCAACGATCCCCAGGATGGC
The DNA here is from genome assembly GCA_963783155.1 of uncultured Acidobacteriota bacterium. Classification (GTDB taxonomy): domain Bacteria; phylum Acidobacteriota; class Terriglobia; order UBA7540; family UBA7540; genus SCRD01. The sequence continues at coordinate 127,341 of CAWANC010000009.1, forward strand.
AAGGGAGCCATGACGCAGGACCATCGGGGCAATCACCAGCATCGCCAGCAGGCCGAACAATCCAAACAGCCCTGCCAACCACATCCACGAGGAGAGTGGAATTCGACGGGTGTATCGCTCTTGCGAAGGCCTGAAAGCCGTTCTGTAGTCTTTCATAGCCAATGAGGTCTCAGTTCCGAAAACAGAGTTGAGCTGGAAGATGAATCAAGGGGCGGCGATCCGTCATTCCCCCTGTTTAAGAAGGATGGTAAACACGCCGGTATTCAACGCCTCTTCCCGCGATTCGATCACTGCCAGCAGTTCTTTAGTGGACCCGGACCAGTGGCGCCGCTGCCTTACCCAATTGCTGGCCCACGGTTCGTCCCAGATTCTCTCGATCACCACGCCCGAGGAATAGCCCATGTCGAGCAGTTGCAGGAGCGCCTGGCGGGCGCGCTGCCATTCAAACGCGAAGGGATGAATTTCAACAAAAATACGTGGCTTGTACTCCCGCAGCAGGCGCTGTGCCCCTTCCAGGGCCATCAATTCGCCGCCTTCCACGTCCATGCGCAGCACCGTGGGCCGGAAATCCGGAAACTCATCGAGAAGGTCATCCAGCCTTTTCGCGGGAACCGTTGTCGGCTGCCCCTGTAAAAGGTCCTTTTCACGAATGAGACTCCCCCAGCTGGGGATCTCCGATCCGTAAAACTCGATGGCTTTGCTGCAGTCGCTGATGGCCCAGGGGAAGACACTGATATTCTTTAACCCTGAGCGAGCCACGTTTCGCGCCAGAATGGTATAGACGTCGGGAGCCGGTTCAAATCCCAGCACGCGGCCGGCCGGGCCGACAGCCCGTCCGGCGAGAAGCGCATAGTAGCCGAGATTTGACCCGACATCAAGGACGTGATCGCCCTTTCGAAGATGTTGGAGATAGACCCTGGTGCAAATCGGTTCGTGTGTGCCCAGCAGCATGATCTCTTCGCTCAGTCCCTTCCCGGAAGGGTGCAGCTCAAATTCCTGGTCGAGAAACCTTACGGTCACCGGTCGTGCGCCCATTCGGGCCCGTCGGGAGTTACAGTATCGTCGAAAACGCGTGTACTGGTAGCGCCAGAGGGCCTTGCGCAAGACGAAACCAGGCCCGTGCAGATAGAAGAATTGAACCGCCTTCTTCAGGTACTCTGTGGGGTTGCTCCTTCGTTCTTCCGCGATTTCCATGCGCAGGTCCCGTTTGTTGCCGAACTCCGGCGGGCTGGCGTTGGGTGCGGGATTTTCATACAATCCCGGGGCATAGGCTAATTCAAATCGTGCGCGTTCCGAATCGGGCATGGGTCCTCCTTGGGAAAATTCGACTTGGTAGAAGTTTATAAATCGCGGCCGGAAAGGATGTCTTCTAATTGCAACTGGAATGGACGAAATCCGGCGGCAAATCCAATCGCTGAGTGATGATCCTATCTTCCAGGAAAGTGCGGTAGAGTTGCGCGTTGACGCCGCCAATCAGTCCCTTCCGTTCCCGCCGGGTCAGTAATCGTGAAAAGTGATAGTAAAAGACCCTCGCAAGCGCCAGAGCCTTCACGAAGGCCGTGACCTCCGTGGAAGTTTCCCCATATCCCCGCCAGAATGACTCTTCCCACAACTGGATGACCGATTTGGGAATCATCGGATTCAACAGCATGGCCCGCAGGTCTGAAATCAACGCAAACAGGTCGTAGTAAATGGGCCGGAAACCCGACAGCTCGAAGTCGATCACTGCAAGCTGCTTTCCGGTGCTTTTCCAAAGAAGATTCGCAAGGCAGAAATCACCGTGTGTGAGTGCAACCGGCACTTCAAAATTGCCCGTTTCCCCCATTTCCGTCAACGAGGCCTCCAGAATCCTTGACGCCATATTTCCGTAGCGCCGGCGATTGCTCTGCTTCTGTCGCGACAAATTGACGGCAGTCTGGATGAGGCTGCGAGCTTCAATGATCTGTGTTCCCTGATGGGACGCATCATGTACGCTGCGCAGCCAGCATCCCGCCTTAAAGAGGGCTTCGGCTCCCCCCTCTGCCATCAGACTTCTCCACCGTGACCATTTCAGGGCCTGGACCAGGGAAGCGCCGCCGGCCTCCTCCCACACGATGGTTCTTGCTGCCAGTGATCTTCCCATGGGAACGGGCACCGAACGGCCGCCCGAGAGTCTGAGCATCTTAATCGTCATATCCCATTCAGTGTCGATCTGATCGGTGATGTCCCTGACCGGCGTGGGACTGCGAGGAGAAGTTTCCCAAGGGGCGAGAAAACGGGGAGGGATCGGATAAGGATCGGCGAGCATTATTTTTGCAAACAGCCTTTTCTCTTTCCACTGTCCCGAACAGCACACCGCGAGCTTCGATGTGTTGTAACCGTACCGGTCGATGGTGACCGACCGGTTTGTCGCACAAAGTGCGCAGGCGATTCTGTCCCTGATGTCGTTCGATCCTCGCAATGCCGTGTCTGTCCTGCTGTTCATTTTGCCCGCGCGATAGCGCGAAAGATGCTCCAACTGAGGCGCAGTATTGTTCAGTAACCGTTGTTTGAGGGTGGAATTCATGGGGTCCCCGTGGGTCTCAAATTGGCCCGCAAACTGATTTTGTCCGCACGCATAAGCGTGACGGCGCGCGACCTTCCGATGCTAATGCGTCTCCAATCCCGGCGACGTCGTCCGGCGGTGCAGCATCAGAAGTGTGACCAACAGGGCGAACGCGCTCGCCAGCAGCATGCCAAACACCGCACCCCGCAGCCCGAACGCCCAGGTCAAGGGTATGCCAGCCACAATGTCGAAAGCGCTGGCGGCGCCGTAGGCAACAAAGACCAGTGAGGGTGCGTGCATCGCGCGCAGTATGATCGCCTGGGAAGTGGCTGAAATGCGGAGGACCGATCCCAGTGCCAGCCAGGGGATCAATCCAACAATGCCCATATACTTGCCTGCGTAAAGAGTCTGCACGATCTGCCAGCGAAAGAGGACCACAAGCAACCAATACAGGGTTGTTCCTCCTGCGTATATCAAGGCAAGCCTTGCCGCGAGGCGGCCTGTTCCCCCTGACCTTTTTTGATGGTGAAGGCCCGCGGCATAGGGGAGCGAAAGCAGGGACATGGCCGCGAAGGCCTGGGCAACGGGAGAGGAAAAGTTGCTCATCGCCTGAAGGGCGCCCGTTTCTGCCAGTCCATGGAAACTGCCCAGTATCGGATAATAGATTGCGGTGGAAAACCATATCGCTACCGCACTGCCAAGGGCCCATCGTCCATAACCCCAATGTCGTTGAATCACCTCAGACAATCGAAGCGCTGCTGCCCGGGGTTTCAGAGAAAAACCCAGGCCGGCCAGCATCAAGGGAGCCGTGACCCCCGCGCCGGCGGCAATTAACAGGAATGCCACCAGGGGCGAAAGCGACCCTCGATAGAAAGTCAGGAGCAGGCCGCCGAGAACTACAGCGAAATATCCAAGTGCTCCCAGGGCCGCCTGCCGGGGGGAGAGCTTGACGTAAAATCCCCTGCGGGCCAGTGAGAACAGCAGCATGCAGGCCGAGGCGACCGCGACCCCGATCAGAGCCGAGGTGAGTTCACCCCCTGGGGAAACCAGACTCACAACCCACGCACACGTGCAAAGTCCCAGGAGGATAACGGCGACGACGACGCCGTGTATCCGGAGCAGAACACCGAGATATTCACGGTTCGAGTCCCGGTAAACTGAAGACCCGAACACGCTGAGAGGTTCAAGAATCAAAGCCGAATACGCCACGGAAAGGAACAGGAACACCTGAAAGGCGACTGCGTACGCTCCATATTGTTCGGGTGCCAGATGGCGCGCCAGCACTATTCCGACGATGAAATTTGCTCCCGATATCAGCCCCTGGTCCACCAGCGCCAGCGCGCCCTTCGGCGACCAGGCGCGGACTCCCTCCCAGAGCACTCTTCGCCGGGTACTTGGAAGACGAATCGACTGCTCAACCAGAGTGTCGTCTACGGGTGCGTTCAGGATATTTGCCATATACAGGGATGGGGTGGTCGCAAACAAGACCGTCGAAGGGGTTTTTACGATCCGACCCCATTGTTCAAAGAGTTAAGGAGCGTTATCAATTGGAGACGCTTGTTGCCGGGCTGCCGGATGCCCTCCGGCTCAAGCCGCGCGGGTTTCGCCAGAACATCCGGTGTGCTATCCGCAACAGACGCCGGATGAATTCTGCCGAGCGCGAGACGAGCATTGCGCTGACAGGGAACGGATCGTCGGTGGAAATGAAAGCCGCTTCTTCGATCCCTCGAAAGGAACGAATCCATTCACTCACCCTCAACTTACCCTCGCGGAAATAGCGATAACTTGAGACCAGGTCAAGATCTTCGACGATCCACTTTCTTCCTTCCTTTGCCGGAGAGGGAATCACTTCCTGATTTGTAAGGTCAAGGTAAAGGGCGCGGGCGACATCCATGCCGTTTTCTCCAACAAAAAGACGGAACGTTGCCCCGATCCTGGGATTTGCATCAAGAACTTTGTACAGGCCGTCACGGGCATCATAGCGGTACCCGATGTCCAGTACGCCCCGATATCCGATGGCTTTCATAAAACATCGGGTGGTTTCCTCGACCGCCGCGTTTCTCAGGCAGATCCCCAGGCTGGTCGATCCTGTGTGAATCGGGCATTGGCGAATTTTCTTGCCGGTAAAGCCGACGAGGCAATCGGAGTGCGTATTAAAATAGCCGTTGAACATCCACACGGTGTCATCGCCCCCGGGAATGTATTCCTGGAGCATCAGGTTGGGGTTTTGCCGGTCTTCGGCCATATCGTAAAGTGCCAGCAACTCGTCCTTTGATTGCGTTATGAACATTTTCTTTCCTGTGCGTTCCCACAGCTGTTGCCCGTCAATCCCTTTCAGCATCACCGGAAAGCGGACCCGTTCGAGAAAAGCCAAAACGTCTCCGCGTGATTGTGGAAAAGCCGCGTCAGGGGTTGGAATTCCGTGCCTGCGGGCAAGGTGGAACATTTCCCGCTTGCTGGCAAGCGCGTCGACCAGGCCGGGCGGTTGTTCCGGGAACAGGAAATCACCTGCGAGCCTCCGGGAATGGTCAGCGACAAACCGGGCCGTCCTGTCAGTGGTCGGAATCAGGATGCAGGGCCTGCCGATCTTCCTCCGGACGCCGGCCATGTATTCCAGCGACAACTCTGCGGGACGGTGCTCAATGTCCCACAAGAACTTTCCCCTGCAATATCGCGACCGGAATGCGGGCGCCCAGGGGTTGGGATCAACGTTGTAAACAGGCACTCCAAGCCTGCCCAGGCTTCTCATAATGTTCAAGCCGCCGTGGCTGTCAGACCTGAGAACAACGACAGGCGTGGTATTCTCACGGATTTTTAGCATATAGTTTGAGTCCCTGCGCGTGAGCTCATTACCGGGCTGGGTGCAACTGAAAAGTCGGTTTCGGAACCAGGGAAAGCTACCACTTCGCCGTTTCGCACCTCGTAAACTTCGCGCAGGTCGTTGATTTGCGCGAGGACAAATTCCAGGTCTTTCATCTGCCCGCTTCGCACGAGGTAGTCGGCGCTCTTGCTGCTGAGCAGGGCTTCGGGAGGTTCAGTCGCCCATCGCTTGATGAGGTCGAAGGTCATCTGATCTGCGGGGCCGTAACCCATCTCGGCAAGGTCCCTGGCTATCCAGGCGCAGCACATCTGATCTTCTTCTCGAAACTCGCCGCGGCTTCCTGCGCCAATCACCGCAACCCGGGGAAAAAGACCTGTGAGATGCCGGGCCACGTAGCCGTAGTTTCGAAAACAGGCCAGATGGACGGTGTCGCATTCCTTGGCTTGGCAGATAAGACTCGTACCTGACGAAGAGAGAAGAATGACGGGCCGCCCGGTGAGGTCTAACGCGGCAAGCTCAGAAGGACTATTGTTCAGGTCAAACCCCGGCGCAAGAGAACCGGCAATTTCACCGGCCAGCAGAGGATCCCTGAGCCTGCTCTTCAGTTGAAAGGCTGCGTCCACCGAAGGCACGGGGATGCAACGGCCCCCTTTTGCTGCTACGGTAACAGCCGATGTGGTGGCACGGATCACATCAACAGCCACAACCGCGTAACCTTTGCGGTATTTGCGGACGCTTTCAGGAAGGTAATCGATGACGACCTGTTTTTGCATAGGGTTCTCGCAGAAGGATTCCGGGGAGGGTCACACTCTACGGATGGGGCGCAGCTTTTCTTCCGCAAAAGCATCCGAGTGGAGACCCCGGCGATAAATTTCCACTCGCAGAACTTCTTCCAGGCGCACATTGCAGAGGTGGACTTCACGGCCAAAATGATTCAGAAGAGCGAACTGGCTGGACTTGTTGGGGGCTTCAAACATCACTTGTTTGAGCCCGAACGCCTCGGCAAAACGATCTGCAGACCGGGCATTGAATCTCCCGGCTTCATCAAAAAGCCCCACACCACAGGCGCTTTCTCTCGCTTCCACGACCAGCTGGAGCGCTCCGTTGTCGAGCCAGCACCGGCCCTGCTCAATCAGCTCCTCAATATTGCTTTCTGCAAAGGGACCCGTGTGCTTTTTTCCCAGCTCAAACTGGACATCGAGACCTCTTAGGGCGGCCATTCGGATGACCTCGCGAGGGGGGAGTCTCATTTCGGTGAAGCCCTCACCACATTCGATTCGACTGACTCCGATATCTGCGCAAAGATCCAGGTATTCGGGAAGCGCCCCCTGTTCAACGGCCACTTCAAACGGCCCGCCACCCGTCACCGTCGGCACCTTGTAGCGCCTGGCGGCTGCGATTTTCTGCCGCGTGGCGCTTTCCCGTGCCACCATCCAGCAGGCCATGGAAATTTTGAGAATGGAGAAGAGATGAGAACTCTGTTCCAGGTGGCTTTCAAGTGTGACAGGGTCATACCCGGGATCGAATGGACTGGTCAACCGCGAGAGCACGGGAACCCCAATCAGCTTAAGATAATCGGACGTATGGGCTCTTTCAGGGGGAGCCATTTCCCTTACTTTTCGCATTTGCATGGGTTTCACTCTTGTATTGAAGTTGTAGGCCAAGGGAAGTCAAGGCTTCTGTGCCAGGACAACATACACAGCGCCCGTGGAACGAATGACAGGAAACTGGCGGTTCGCCAGGGATTGAAATTTCTGATGCACTTTAATCCCAACCCGGTCGGGCAGCAGTTTCCGCTTAAACATGCTGAAAGGGCCAAACCCCAGAGTCTTTCCCTCCAGCTTACGAAGGCCGGCCTGGCTGATCAGTGCATCGAAGTGCTTTAACGAATATCTCTGCTGGCGCGGTCTGGAACGGTCCCAGAGGTTCAAGTTATCCAGCACTTGGGCGATTTGCCACCGCATTGGACGCAGTCCCGGGAAGCAAAGGGGATCAAGAATTTGATGCAGACACCAATTGTTGGTGGCCGTCAGGATGATATAGCCGCCTGGCCTGGTGACCCGGAGCACTTCCAACATTGCCCTTTCCGGGCTATCCAGCCAGGGGAACAGACCCACGGCTATGACCAGCGCGAAGTGCTGGGAGGGTAATCCGAGCTGGCAGATATCGGCCGAACTTATTTCGACATTCGCGCTGAGGCCAGCCTCAACGACTGCGTGGCGTGTGAGCTCAAGCATGCCCGCAACCGTGTCTACGGCCATGACCCGGAAACCTCTTCTTGCCAGGGGAACCGTGATGGGACCCGCGCCACAGCCCGCTTCCAGGACGCGCGACCACACCGGCAGCCGGAGTTTGTCGACCATCGACAGGACCGCGGACCGCCGCTCCCGATAAATGAAGGCGCTCAGGGTGTCCGCCCGGTAAACGTCCCTCCAGTAGGAAGAACGGTCCTGGAAAAATGCGTCCACCGTTCGCTGGTATTGACCGGTACCTCTCGCGCCTGACTTGAAGCCCGGCGAGTCCGTTACAGGCGCCTTCCCATCGCTTCCGGTCCTGCTCCGATCCTGTTCAACTGTATGTTGCAAAAGTAAGCCTTTCCTTCCATTTGTCATGAATGTCGTTGAGTGCGGCGCTTCGTGGCAATCATGCCGCGCCGGAGCCTTTGAGGACGGCGGGAATGGTTCCCGCAAGAATCTTGAAATCAAGCCACAACGACCACTCGTCGATATATTGCATATCCAATTCCATCCATCTTTCAAACGGGACGGAGCTGCGGCCGTTGACCTGCCAAAGGCAGGTGATGCCCGGCCGGACGCTGAACCGACGCCGATGCCAGTCCTGTTCAAACCCCTGGCAGTCGCGGATCGGCAAAGGCCTGGGTCCCACGAGGCTCATATCCCCTTTTAGGACATTGAACAGTTGCGGAAGTTCGTCGATGCTGGCACTTCTGAGGAACTTCCCGACAGGCGTGAGGCGCGGATCGTTTTTGATTTTAAAAACCGGACCGCTGACCTCATTCATCTTTTCCAGTTCAGCCATTCGCTTTTCAGCGTCGGGCACCATGGTGCGAAACTTGCAGATCGAGAATTGACGTTTGTTGAGCCCCACTCTTTTCTGGCGGAAAAGGACTGGTCCGGGCGAGGTGAGCTTGACCAACAATGCAGTCAGCAGAAGCAGGGGCGAGAGAACCAGCAGCGACACCGACGAAAGCACAATATCTATTCCCCGCTTCACAAACACCGGCCAGCCATCCAGCGGGCCTGTGGAGAGCGTCAGCAAAGAATCGCCTCCCATCTCCTCGGCGGTTGAGCGCGCTTTGTGCAAATTGAAAATCCTGGGAAGAAAACGCATGACGATTCCTTGTTCTTCGCACAGGACGGCGATTTCCGCAGCCTGGACGTAAAAGGATCGCAGGGGCAGGGCGATGACAATTTCATCGACGACGGCGTTTCGAACGAAATCTGCAATCCCATTGAGACCGCAAACCAGGCGCTTGCCGGTCCCTTCAAGGGTCTTGAGCCCCGGCCATTTCTGGTCAGCGAAGCCGATGACCCGGAAGCCCAGTTCGGCCTTGGATTCGATTCTTCTCGCAAATTGAACCGCCCGGGCATTGGTCCCCACAATGAGCACGTGGCGAAGGTTGCGTCCGCGCTTGCGAATGTATTTGAGAAAGAAACGGATAGCCAGACGGCTTGAAATGATCATCGTGCCACTGGCGCCCCACAGCATTACGAGGAACGGCAGGTCCACTATTCCGATGTGGAACAGCAGCGCGGCTGCCCCCACGGCGAATGCGCAGAGTGAAGCCGCCTTCAGGGTGTCGAGAATCTCGGACTCGCGTGGGACCAGCCGTCGTGATTCATAAAGGCTGAAGGAGGCGAAAATGATGTGCCAGACAAAGAGGAGCCCCACGAAGACGACAAAATTCTGAACCTTGACTCGCATCGAGAAGAACTCTGAACCAGAGAGTCCGCTTCTGTAGAGCACGGGTACGGCCGCCAGCGAGAAGGAGGCGACCATGACCATGAGATCAAAGATTTTAAGAAGCCCCAGGAGGGCTTGCCTGCCTGCATTGCTCATGGTGAATATCCTTCCTTGTTGCCGATAGTTTCTTGATGGCCACGGGCCGGTGTCCGGCCTTACGCTCTGCGGTGCTTTGAGGGATGTAATCTTCCGGCCGGCAAGTGGGGTGACCGGAGACAGTGTGTTTCAGAAACGGCAGCCTGCTTTGCCATCAGTTGTTTTGTGCCGGCCGCTCGTCATAGTTGAGGAATTGCGCGCTTCCCGCAGGCCAGGAGTGTTCCAGGCAGCGATCCATCAGGCGGGCCCGGAAATACGGAAGGACACGCCTGATTCCCTCGTGAAGTCCTACCTTGGGATGCCAGTTCAGGCTGGCCCTGGCCTTTGCGATGTCCGGGCAGCGTCTTACCGGGTCGTCGTCAGGCAGCGGCTCAAAGACGAGGCGGCTGTTGCTTGAGGTAGTTTCGATAATCGTCCTGGCCAGTTCCAGAAGGCGTATTTCCTCCGGATTTCCCAGGTTGACAGGCGCATCTTCCTGCGAAAGCATCAGCCTGTAGAGTCCTTCGATCAGGTCGCTGACATAACAAAAGCTCCGCGTCTGTGACCCGTCGCCATAAATCGTGAGGGGTTTTCCTTCGAGGGCCTGGGCGACAAAGTTGGGAATTGCTCGTCCGTCATTCAGCCGCATTCTCTTGCCGTAGGTGTTGAAGATTCGAGCTATCCGGACCCTCAGGCCGTGTTCCCGGTGGTAGGCCATGGCGATGGATTCCGCATAGCGCTTGGCTTCATCGTAAACGCTGCGAGGCCCGATGGGATTCACGTGACCCCAGTATGTTTCGGTTTGAGGGGTCACTTGCGGGTCCCCATAGATTTCCGAGGTTGAGGTGAGAAGAAAAACGCTTCCGTGCGCTTTGGCCAGGCCGAGGGCGTGATGAGTGCCCAGCGCCCCGATCTTGAGAGTATGGATCGGATGCCGCGCGTAATCCTTTGGGCTGGCCGGGGACGCCATTTGGACGACATAATCCATTTTGAACAGTCCATCGGAGTTTGGACCGAATTTATCATGCTGATGTCCGAGCAAGCGAGCCAGGTCAATAGGCTGGGTCACATCATGTTGGACGAAAATAAAGCGCGGGTGCGGCAAAAGATGCTGGACGTTTGCAACGGCGCCTGTCAGCAGGCTGTCCATACAGATCACTTCGTGGCCCGCACCAATGAGACGGTCGCAGAGATGCGACCCAAGAAATCCCGCGCCCCCAATCAGCAGCGTTCTCGGGACGTGTTTACCATTTTGAGAATTTGCGGTCATTTTACCTCCAGGCTGATGCGCCGTAATCGAGTCCGTCAACGGGCTGAGAGGGGACAGCCAAAGGCGCCACGTCGGTTGGAGTTGCGAGCCCCCGGCCCATTGAAATGCATTCAAGGCCGGCACGGCGGGCTTTTTCAGCGTCCAGCGCATTTCTACCGTCCAGCAGAATGGGCAGCTCCATCAACTTCGCGACCCGTTGCAAATCGACCGCCAGGAATTCATCCCATTCGGTCAGCAAAAGAACTGCGTCGGCGCCCTCACACGCCTGATAGGGCGAGGAGCAATAAGTCATCCGGTCCGGCTGTTCCGGAAACACCCGCCGCATGCGTTGCATCGCCTGCGGATCATATAAGCGGAGACGCGCGCCTTCCCTGGCAAGGGCCTCCACAATCCTCAGGCTCGGAGCTTCTCGAATGTCGTCGGTGTTGGGTTTGAATGAAAGGCCCCAGATTCCAATTGTCTTGTCCTGCACAATCCACAGAGCCTTGTGAAGCTTGTCCATGAAGCGGTCCACCCGCTGCTGGTTAATTCTTTCAACTTCACGGAGAAGGGAACCCTGGACGCCGTGTTTTTCAGCGAGATGAATAAAAGCCTTGAGGTCTTTTGGAAAGCAGTAGCCTCCGAAGCCGAGACCCGCCGACAGGAAATCCGGTCCAATGCGGGGATCCAGGCCGAGGCCCAGGGAAACCATACTCACATCGGCTCCGACGGCCTCGCAGACGTCGGCGACCATATTGATGTAGGAAATCTTCATCGACAGGAAGGCGTTGGCGGCATGCTTGATTAACTCCGCGGTGGTCAGGCCCGTTACAAGAATCGGACGCTTCAAGGGGCGATATAATGCTTTCAGGATTTCCTGTCCCCGCGCGCTCTCCACTCCCACCACAATGCGGTCCGGTCGAAAGAAGTTCTCGACAGCCTTTCCTTCCTGCAGGAATTCAGGGTTTGAGGCAACGTCAAACTCCGGGGCGGGGGACTCCTGGGCCATCTGGGGCGGGGCATTGGTGGATTGCAGCCCGCCTGCCAGCGGTCCCCGCTGCGGGCTTGCAAAGCGCAGGATGGTGCGTTTGATCCACAATGAGGTCACTGCGGGTACGGTGCTCTTTTCCACGATCAGCTTGTAGCCGTTCAGATTTTGAGCGATGAGGCGGGCGATCACTTCAATCTGGGAAAGGTCCGCCTCGCCATCTTCGCGCTGGGGTGTGCCAACGCAGATAAAGAGCACGGTGGCTGCCTGGATGGCGCTGGCCACGTCGCTGGTGACGGAGAACTTCCCGCTCCCCAGATGCCGGGTGAGGAGTGTCTGCAAGCCCGGCTCGTAAAAAGGACTTTTGCCGTCTTTCAGTTGACGGACCTTGTCTACGTCCTGATCCGCCCCGATGACTTCCCAGCCCAACTCGGCCAGGCCCAACGCCGTTGGAAGACCGACGTGCCCCACCCCGATGATGGCAATTTTCAGGTTTTCTGGTGTGTACGGCTCAATACCTTTCGAATTATCCATTGGCTGATTCTCCCTTTTCGCAAGGCCTTCCATCGCGGCCTCTTGCTTTGTGTGATGTTGTAGGTGTCAGAATAAAATGCGGGGCGCCTAGACGGGTTCCAGGTCGAAACCGCTTACCCGGACCGCCAGTGACCTTTGGATCAGATCCACGGAGATGATCACACTACGATCAGAATTCTTGGCGGCGAGAATTCCTTCCATGCCATCGAGGTAGCCCCCGCGAATTCTGACTTTCTGGCCGACGCTCAGGAAAGGGTACGGTTCAAACGGAACTTTGCTGGAGAGCAGAATCTGAATGTTCTCGATTTCCTCATCGGAGACGGGAATCCCTTGTCCCTGGATTCCGACGAAGCCCACAACCCCGTTGGTCCTGAGCACGGTCACCCGCGTCCGGTCCTCATCCGGGATCCGAACAAAGACATAACCGGGAAAGAGAGGCTGGTCAATCACCTTGCGGCGGTCGGACCACAGGTGGACCTCCTTCATTGTCGGCAGAAAGCAGTTGATCTGCATTTCGCCGAGCTGCGTGGCCACTTTCTTCTCGCACTTCGACCGGGTGTGAACGGCATACCACGCCTGAGATGCCGGATCAAATTCCGCAAATGGGGAGGGTGACGCTGATTCCTGGTATGGTCGTAAAGATGGCATAGCTTCGCCCCTTGAGTCCCATGACGGGACCCCACAGATACAGATTGGCTTGTTACCCGCTGACTAACGTCCCGGCGCGATACGCCGGTTGGCCCAGTTCCTCAGACTCTGTCGTAGAGAAACTGGGGAATTGGAAATGTACGCTTGTTGAGAACTGCGCCCAAGACGCGCACTTGAGCAGACTCAAGTTCTTCCTTGGCAATCCGGGCGACTTCCCGCCGGGTGGCGTTGGACTCCAGAACCAGAACGGCTCCGTCCGCCAGGCGGCCCAGCAAGATCGCATCGGTATGCTCGCTCACCGGAGGTGAATCGACCAGGATGTAAGCAAACTCATTGCGAAGTTCATTGATACGGGCCTGCAGATGTTCAGCTTTCATCACGGCGCGCAGCTGGGAGGCCATGGACCCGCAAGGTAGCAGCCACAGGTTGTTGCCGGGCAGTTTCTGGACATACTGGCTAATGGGCCCCGCCTGGAACACGGCGTCCGTCAGGCCTTTAAGGTTTTCCGTTCCAAAACAGAGATGGAGCGCAGGGCGTCGCAAGTTGGCGTCCATAACACAGACGGGTGAGTCGACCTGGGCCGCGATGGCTTCGGCGGCGCCGGCGCAGATTGAAGTACAACCCGTGCTGTTTTCAATCGACGTGAAGACCACCATCTTTCGCCCGTTCTGGTCCAGGAGGAAAATCCGCCGGACCAATTTGATCAATTCCTCACGCGATAAGGTGTGGGCGTCTGGCGGCGGGGACACCCGTACGGCGCGTGGAATGGGCTCCGTGCCCAGTGTGAAAGAATCCAATTCCTTCGTTGCGCGTTCCAACAGCTCAAAATTCCTGCTCACGATTTTTCCCTCCCCTTTGAAGAAGTCTTATCACCTTGCGGATTCCCGGTTTCGGGCTTGTTGATCGCGGTCGGCGACCCGGCCGGCGAAGACCACCGTATCTTTCGCGTCACGACGTCGCCGGGCTTTAAGACAAAGCTTCCCTCGAGAGGGCGTTTGCCTCCGGGCGGGACCACTTTGAATTGGTGCGACCCCGCATCCAGAGATGCCTCCACTTCGCTTGGGCCATACGCCTTGCCGTCGATGAAGACCTGCATTCCGGGCGGTTCCGTATCGATCACGATGACGCCGCGCGGCATATGCAAATCAGCCGTGAGCCAATGTTTTCGACCAGGCGTCACCCGCACCACCCTGTACCAGGTGGAATATCCCTGCTGAGACACGGAGATGCGATACAAGCCCTGGGGCAGATCAAACATGTGAGGAGTCCGCCAGGCGGGATCTGTCTCCCCGTTAATGGTGATGGCGCCGCCCGGTACGTTTGATTCAACAACAACCGTTCCTCTTGGAACCTGCTCCGACGGCGTGGAATCATTCGCCGGGCGGCCGTTTGCGGCGCTGGCGCCAGCCTCTACAGGACTTGGCGGGGGACCCGCAGGCGCCGGCGTGGTGGCCACAATTCCGGCAGACGGTGCCGCGTTCTGGTCGCCGGCTTTGGGGGAATCCGAGTTCCCGGGCACACCGTTTGCCGGGAGGTTCGCTTGCGATTTGTCTGCATTCAGAGGCGCTGGTATGTCACGGGTTTTCGGGTCAGACGACACCACGGTTGTTTGTGGCTGCGAGGCGGCCGGCGAGTTGTTCGTTTTGAGCAGATTATACTCGCCTGCCACTTTTCTTGCCGCGCTGACAGTTTTGGCAACTGCTTGTGAGACAGCCCGCCGCCGCTCGCCCGCCGGCACGAACGTCTGAAACATTTCACCTGCCAGAATCATGGTGAGCAAAATCACGGCCCAGATCGGCCAATTGGATTCCCGGGGTCTGGGCCGTCCCCCTCCAGCGATACCGGGGGCGGCCGGAGGGGAATATCTACCTCCTCGGAGGCGCACTCTGTCTGCTTCTCCCCATCCTGCGGAATTGAGAGTCACTCCTTCCAGGCCCGAGACTGGATTCGAAAATTCCCGCGCCGCGACGCGCGGGCCCGCACGGGGAACCTTGAGGGTTTCCAATTCCAGATCACCGAGCACTTCCGCGATGATCACTCGGTTGACCTTCTTTTGACCTTTGGCGTAGGCAAGCGAAAGCGCATGGAAGCAGATGTTGTTAATGTTTCTCGGAATGCCCTCGCTGCTCTTGGCAATCATTGAAAGGGCCTCGGCCGTGAATCCTTCGCGGCCCCTGAATCCTGCGCTCCCGAGCCGGTGATGGATGTATTGAGCAACTTCTTTGGGGCTGAACGGCTTCAGCCGGCAAATAATAGAGACCCGTTGCATCAATTGTTCGTGTTCGGGGAGCGCCAGCTTGTCTGCGAGCGGCGGCTGTCCCGCCAGCACGATCTGCATCAGTTTACTGCGAGAGGTTTCAAAATTTGAGAGCATCCGGACCGACTCCAGCACGGAGTCTTCGAGGTTCTGCGCCTCGTCGATGACCAGCACAAATCGTCTTCCCAGACGGGCTTCCTGAATCAGGACTTCGTTCAGTTGCCGCTGCAGGGTGCTTAAGTCCCGGTCATCGGGAACAAGGCCCAGGTCCGCGATGAGGGTGGACAGGAATTCGCGCGTATTCCCCTGGGTCTGGAACAGAAAGGCGGTCCGGGCAGAGTCTCGGAAATGCTCCATGAGCTGGAAGAGCAGGGTTGTCTTGCCCATCCCCGGCTCGGCGATCAGGCTCATAAAACCACGTCCCGTCTCGATACCGTAAATCAGTGAAGCAAGCGCCTCGCGGTGTGAGTCGCTCATGAAAAGGTATCGAGGGTCCGGCGTCATGCCGAACGGCTGTTCACGCAATCCAAAATATCGCAGAAACATAAAGTCTCTCTAGCTGCCGCTTCCCCCATGGCCCGGATAGTCTTGCGGTCCTTTGTTGGCGGACGGGGGGCCCCCAATCGTATGGCCCCTGACGTCTGCTGCCAGGGTAAACCTTGAAGCCCGTCCATTCTTGGGCAGGGCGGCGAGAACCGGCACGTCGAGATACCGGATGACCTCGTCCGGAGTTCGAAATGATGGGTTCAGGTAGTCCACGCCGAAGGCTGATCCCATGCTGACAATCAGTGCCAGGACTCCGCCTGCCAGGATGAGGACGGACGGTGAGCTCACCGGCAGGGAAGGAACCGCAGCGCTCTCGGCGACAGAAACATTTAGGATCCGCTTTCGGTCGAGCGCGTCTGAAATTTGGGCCTGCTGGCTTTTATTGAGATATAAGAGGTAGTTCTGTTCCGCCGTTTTGATATTGCGAAGCAGGTCCTGCTGTTTGATCTGTTTCTGGTCCAGCAACACCGCCTGGCGGGAATAAGTGTGGACCACGGGGGCCATGGCGGCAGCTTGGGCGCGCAGGGCCGCGAGCTGCGCTTTGGCCTGCGCCAGACTGGTCTGCAGCATCTGGTAGGTCTGGTTCTGGTCCGTGGTGTCCTGATGCATCGGCGCATTATCGGTGGCGGCAATGGTGGCCTTGACCTGGGCAATCTGCTTTTCAACCTCTTGCACCGGCCTGTAGCTGGGTTGATACTTTGATAATAAATCCGTCCGTTGGATTTCCAGGTTCTGCAGCGTGGATTTCAAGTTTGCCATCAGTTGCGGATTCTGCTGCGTCGTATGCTGAGTTGTGATGCGAGACGGAGTCACGGCGAGTTCGGCCTTGATAGCCTGAATCTGGTGTTCAGTGCTTTGGATGCTGGCCCGAGTCTGCTGCAGCTGTCCGTCAAAGTCGGTTGCCTGTTTTAGAATGAGATCCTTCTCCGTTTCGGGCGCCGGAGCATCTTGCAGGGTATTAAAGCTGGCCAATTGCGCCTCGGCATCGTGAAGCTCTTCCTTGTAGCGCTCCGTCTGCTTATTGAAGAAATCCGACGCGCCCGCCGGACGGTAAACTGCCACGTGCTTGGCAATGTAAAGCTCGTCGAGCTTTTCCAGAACCTGCGCGGCTTCATCCGGATGATGGGACGTATAACGGACCTGGATAATGTTGGAATCCGGCAAGGGTTGGACCTCAAGATGGTTTTTCAGTCTTTGAACCGCTTTGGCCGTCCGGGAAGTGTGGTCTCCCCAAGAGGGAAGCCAGCCGCTCCAGAAGTGTTTATTCCCCGAATCCATGCCGCATTGCTTCACGACTTGCTCCAGCAGATCCTGGCTCTGGAGCAGCGCCACCTCCGTATTGATTTCACGTTCTCTGGCGTGGTCGTCGCTTTCCGGCCGTCCCGAGTTGGTATCGGTGGAGACGACGTCATCACCTCGCTGGTGCTTCACCAGAATTTCCGTTTGGGCCTGATACTTAATCCCAAAAAACAGCACCGCGGCTACTACGCCCCCGAAGGTTGCCAGGAAGGTGAAGAGAACTACACGACGGTTCCGAAACACAATTCCCAGAACCTCCCGGGCCGTGTTGGGTGCGCGTTGCACAAGGATCGGACCCTTTGTATACGCAGCGATGCTCTCCTGTTCCATCTCATTTCTCCTGCCCAAAGTTTTACGGTATGTAATAGTTCAGAGTGGGGAGCTTGATAAAGGGCTTGATTTTTGACAGCCTGTTCTGTGGCACGAAGATCATGTCCCCCGGGTGCAACTGCAGGTCCTCAGCCAGATTTTTTGAAGTCAACATGTGCTTCAAATTCACCTTCGTCGCGGACACCCAGTTGTCTGAAACCCTGCGAAAAAGAACGATGTCATTGCGCTTCCCCTTCGAGGTGAATCCTCCTGCCATAGCGACAGCCTCCGCCACTGTCGTGGCCCCGCGCAGGTCATATTTCCCGGGATGGTTGACCTGCCCCAGGGCCAGGAAGTAGGGGTTTTGGAACTGCTTCAAAGTGATCGACACTTCCGGATTCCGCAGAACGTTCGCGTAAGCCTTCTGGATGTCCTTCTTGATTTCGGGGACGGTCTCACCATCGACGCGAACGCCGCCCGCATTTCGGAGGGAGATGTAGCCGTCCGGATTCACCGTCACGGTCTGGTTGAAATCCGGCGTGTAAGGGAAATCAATTTCCATGACGTCCCCGCTGGTAACTTCATAACGGGGATTTCGGCGCTGAAGCTGGGGAGATGCCGATTCCGCGGTCACAGGAATCTGATTAACACCATGGCTCAGCGCCTCTTCAATCTGGTCGGAGGGCGCGCGGTTTTTCGTGTTTTCTTGGCTTGCAAACAGGCCCTGGGCAGTCCCGCCCCCCCAAACCACAAGGACAACAGCCAGGGCGATTAATCTTTTTGGACCCATAACCTGGACTCCTAACCACAGACTGAAAGAATTTTGCTTTTGCGCGAGTCGCCCTTCACGGGAATTGCGACCGCATCCGTTCCGATGTTGCTGGGCACTAATGAATGAAGGGTCCCTCGGGCTGAAGGTGATCACCTGGTCCCACGCGGAAAGGAGCGCGGAGGATGTAAATATCCTCGCGCCGGGAGCGCGACCCATCGGCTGAAGGCCTGAATTGTGGGTGGAAATTCAGTGTGGTAGACTTTTTATCGGCCATGACGTTCTCTCCGTTTCCAAGCGTTGGTCGTTATGGCTCGGGTGCGTGGGAACTGGCGGTTTCCACGCATCCACCTTCCCGCGGGGCTAGAGCGTTATGCCGTGCGGCTAAGCGTTGTGGGGATATGCATTCGCTTTACCTGATTCCAGTTATTTGTTTGTTCAAGCATCCCCGATATCTTTAATGCCTCAACCTGCACAACGTCGATTCTCATCTCTCGAAGCAGCCTCCAGGAATGTGTGCCATGACGAATTCCGACCCTTTCAAAGACGTGAGCACCCATTCGTTCCGGGACAACGAAACGTAAGATTCTCTCCGGTCCAGTTTGGGTTGCCTTGTGCATCATCGTGCCTAGTTAAGTTTCTTCATTTGAATTGGTGACGGTACTCCGGGTCAATTTGCAGCGCCCAAAACTCAACAGGGTTTCCTACAAATACCACCCCTCCCATTGAAGTTCAGTGTTTTGGTTTCCGTACCGTCAATTCAAATTTATGTTACCCCGCAATATGTAACGTTCTCGTAACATGCAAATGGAGTTCCGTTTCTAAACTGCGAATAAAGCTTGCAATAAGCTGGAGTTAGATGGGAGCTTCGTTTATGCCGCAAGTTCCTGATGAGGAATAAATTTCCAGGATGATGGAATTTTTTCGATTGATTGTTCCTTTGGGGACCTCCACATGAGTTTTACGGAAGAGTCTTTCCGGCTGTTATGGAGATACATAGCTGACGGCGGAGCTCGCCGTCAGTGAGCAAAGCGGTTTTCTCTCCAAAATCAGGCCGAGTCTTCGGCTGGCTGTAAGTCTGAGCTTTAGCCAACGACGGCCATCTGTGAGGAGAATTTATTCTGAGTCCGCTATTTGTAGAGATTACGAAGTCCGTCCTCCTTTTTGGTTTCCGCTTCGATACCACATAGTTTGATTAATGCAAAATAAAGTTATATATCCGGGGGCATCGAGAATTTTCTCC
Organism: uncultured Acidobacteriota bacterium; assembly: GCA_963783155.1. Classification (GTDB taxonomy): domain Bacteria; phylum Acidobacteriota; class Terriglobia; order UBA7540; family UBA7540; genus SCRD01. The sequence continues at coordinate 146,587 of CAWANC010000009.1, forward strand.
CTGAGGGGATGTTGGGGCGTGACGGAATAAACACCGCCGGCTTGGACGGCATACCCTCGGCTCGCGTAAACGAAACAGTTCACCGGCTTCAACTTCCAGGCAACCTTAACCTGCTGGTTTTGAACGGGCACGCTGCCAATCGTTGGGAGGCATAATCGTTCTGTAGGAATTTTTCGGCTATTCCCTCTAATTCCTCCCTGGTCTGTAGGTGTAAGGAAATAAGCCGGTTATTTATCTATCTATCTATATACTTAATTTCCTTGACAACTCAGGTAATCCTTGGTAAAAGAAGTATCCATTTTGCGTACGTAGTTCTTCGCAGAAGGATACTCTATATTACGTACGTTATTCCTGGTAATAAGGATGGTCGCATTCAGGCATAGGTAATCGTTGTCACAGGGCTGCACAAGTTAAAGTTCCTCCTCCCAGGCTCATTCCCACTCCTTGACAGGACGATTCAAAAATCAAGTCAGTATCGGGGGATCAAGGTGTATCGGCAATTGACACGTCTTTTCAAGGACCAGTGTGCGTTCGTAATTTTTGGTTTGGTTCTGTTCTTGTGCAGCCTAGGCATGGGGTGCGGGTCAGGCGTCATTATTCAGCCGAATTCTGCGTGTAATGGAGTGGGGAGCGGCTGCCAATCAACTTCTGCGCCGATGTCGAGTTTGACCGCTCAACCGGCGACAATCAACGCGGGACAATCGACTATCCTGAGTTGGACATCGCAGGATGGGACGACCATCAGTCTGCAACCGGATGTGGGAAGCGTTTCGGCGCAGGGCGCGACAACCGTCACACCAAAACAGACCACAACGTATACGTTGACAGTTACAAGCAGTGGAGGAACAAGCAAGTCGTCTGCAACGGTGACAGTGAATAGTGCGAAACAGAACCCGTCTGCGCCAACGTCGAGCTTAACCGCTCAGCCGACCACAATCAGTTCAGGAAAGTCAACGATCCTGAGTTGGTCATCGAAGAATGGGACGACCGTCGATCTACAACCCGGTGTGGGAACCGTGCTGGCACAGGGCATGGCAACCGTCACACCGAAACAGACCACAACTTATACGTTGACGGTTACAGGCAGTGGCGGAACAAGCAAGGCGTCTGCGACGGTGACGGTAAGTGGCGCCACGCAGACCGCAGGATTCCAGCTCAGCCCAGGCGATGATATCCAGGTAGCCGTCGACTCACACCCGACCGGCACCACCTTCACTTTTGCACCCGGCGTCTACCGAATGCAGACCGTGGTGCCGAAAAATGGCGACGTCTTTTCCGGCCAGAAGGGAGCAGCGTTTGTTGGCGCTGCCCTGATCGGCGCATCCTCATGGAGGCAGGGATCGTCAAGTATGTGGGTGGCCCAGGTCAGCGGAATTACCCCCCAGTCCTCCTACCGGGGTGAATGCGATTCGAAGCATCCGGCGTGCAAGTACCCCGAAGACCTGTTTTTTGATTCGAAGCCTCTGACGCGGGTGGCGAGCCTTTCTCTGGTGGGGCCGGGCGCGTGGTTTCTGGACTACAGCACCGGCAAGGCCTACGTGGGGAGCGACCCCGGGGGCCACACCGTTGAGATCAGCGTCGCGCAAGCGGCCTTCTGGGGCAGCGCCAGCAAGGTGACGATCAAGGGACTGGCCATCGAAAAGTATGCGTCCCTGGCCGGAAAAGGAGCGATCAATGCCATGGCCTCGCTCAACGGCTACGGGCCGGTGGGAACGGGCTGGGTGGTGGAATCGAACGATGTTTATCTCAACCACGGAGTGGGCATCCGCGCCAGCGACGGCATGACGGTTCGCAACAACAAGATCCATGACAACGGGCAGATGGGCCTGGCCGGCTCGGGAAGCAACATCCTGGTGCAGGGCAATGAAATCTACGGAAACAATTACGCCGGCTATTCCTACGACTGGGAAGCCGGGGGAGTCAAGTTCGCCATGTATTCCACCCACGTGACCCTGGACAGCAACTACGTGCATGACAACAAGGGGCCGGGATTGCACGGAGACATCGGTGACGATTATTTCGTCTTTGAGAACAACCACACGGCCCGGAACTGGGGCAGCGGAATCCATTGGGAAATCAGCTACCATGCCGTCATCCGCAACAACCGCATAGAAGACGATGGCATTTCACCGGATGGGACCGGCTTCTGGTACGGAGGCGGCATCCTGGTTTCGAACTCTTCGGACGTTGAAGTCTACGGCAACACGGTGACGGATTGCACGAACGGGATTGGAGGCACCGAGGCCGACCGGGGCGTGGACTCCAAAACCGGCGTCCCCTACAACCTCAAGAACCTCTACGTCCACGACAACACTATCACCCAGAAAAGCGGCTTCGCCGCCGGAATTGTGAAAGCGGATGCCTTCGACAATTCCGTGTACACAAGCCGGGGAAACCACTTCAAGGGGAATTCCTACAACCTCTCGGACCCAAGTGGTCTTTACTTCAACTGGCTGGCCCAGAAATGGACGTATGCCCAGTGGCAAACGTACGCGCCAGAACATTAGGCCTTGCAGGAGCAGGCTGCCTCAGACAGCCGAGCCGACGTTGGAATGGGGCTGATTAGGGAGAAGCCAAGGGTTGATCTTTCCTGCTTTTTGACCCTTGCTTCGCAACGCTGGTGGTTCCTTCGTGAAAGATGAGCGCAAGACAGCAGTCGGGTGCCGGATTGATGCGAACGTGTGGGCTCAAGGTCCAAGCTTGACGGCTTTTTCCGAAGCTCCGTTGCCAAAAGCCACATGCGTAGCAGCCCTGACGAGCGCGCCTCCGTCAACTGTTATGTTTTTGCTTGAAGCTCCTTCCACTCGCAGGAAGACCGCGGCCGGCGAAAGTACCCGTGCTGCGGTAACCAGGCCATCTTCGCGGACCATGAACAGGAGTACATCCTCAACAAGCGTCGCAGTCTTCCGCATCTCAAGTCGCGTCTGAAGCATTTGAAAAGGCTTGCGGCCGTACGAGCTGCCGACTTGTCCTCGCGGCGTGTCGACGAGTCCATCCTTGGCCGACAGCGCGAGGATGCCGTGAATGCGACCGTCAACCGCGAATTAGAGGTGCTGAAGCGTGCAATCATCCTGGCTAGCCGCTGCGATCCACCGAAAATCGGCAGGACGCCCGACGTCAGACTTCTGCCGGAAAACAATGTACGAAGAGGCTTTCTGGTTGACGCGCAATATTTAAAGCTGCGGAATGAGCTTCCGGATTACCTGCGTCCACTCTTCGTGGTTGCCTATCACCTCGGCAACCGTCTGGGTGAACTCCGCCCCCTGCGATGGGACCAGGTCGATTTCCAAAGGAACCAGATTCGCCTCCACCCGGGAGAGACGAAGAATCGGCGCGGCCGTGTTCTGCCCATGTACAGCGAGATGCGCCACTGGCCGGAGATGGAAAAAGCGACACGGGATGCCAAGTTTCCAAGCTGCCCATACGTGTTTCATCTCGAAGGAAATCCCATCGTAGATTTCAGAAAGGCCTGGAAATCGGCGACGCGGCGGGCGGATCTCGAAGGCGCGCTCTTCCACGACCTCCGCCGCTCGGCAGTCCGCAACATGCGCGAAGCGGGCATTCCTGAAAATGTCACGATGGAAATCTCGGCCCACCGCACACGTTCAGTTTTCGAGCGGTACAACATCGTATCCGCTGGCGATCTCAAAGCGGCCGCAGAAAAGATGCAGACTCGCTTTCAGCGAAGCCTTAAGTTACTGGCCAAACGGCCAACAACTGCTGCCCGGAGAATCCAATGATGCCTCCCAGCCTCCACACGGCTCGGCAATACTCTATGGGAGCGAGGGCTCTTTTGGGCACAATGGAGAGTTAGACCGCACTGATCAGGGAATCAGAAACCGAATTAAACGCTTGGGTTGAACGGGTTGGGTTGGTTGCGGGGGCTGGATTTGAACCAGCGACCTTTGGGTTATGAGCCCAACGAGCTACCAGACTGCTCCACCCCGCACAATCATGATACCCGAGGATGGCCCGCACTGACAACGCCTTTGTGTTGTGCTTGCGAAATTTTGCTATCTAGAGTATTTATAAATCGACTGCATAAATTTGCATGGACAAGCTCTATCGCCGTACTCAAATTCTGGATTTGCTGAAAAGGGAGGCCGTGACAACCCAGGCAGATCTGTGTGAGAAGCTTGCCCGCCGCGGGATCCAGGTGACGCAGGCCACTGTTTCGCGCGATATTGAAGAGCTGGGCCTGATCAAGACCCGGAAAGGCTACCGCATGCCGGGGTCCCCGGATCCGCTGAAGGTGCCCCATCCTGCTCTGCCCATCATCCTGAAGGAATTTCTTTGGGATGTGCGCAAGGCGTCGAACCTGGTGGTGATCAAGACGCACCCCGGGAACGCACACTCGGTGGCGGCCGCGCTGGACGCCGAGCAATGGCCGGAGGTTATAGGGACCGTGGCGGGCGACGACACGATTTTTATCGCGACCGTGGGCACGCAGGAAGCCATCCGAATTCGAAAGAAAATCCTCAACCTTGTTGGCGCCTGAGGACGTTCGGCTGTCAACGCCGGGCGGGACCTGTCCCAACTCACGCGTCTGACTCGGCAAAAACACAATAGAAAGGAAAGTATGAGAGCGTCTGGGAATTCATCACAAGAAGTCAAGAAGGTGGTACTCGCGTATTCCGGAGGGCTGGATACATCCATCATCATTCCCTGGGTGCGGGAGAATTATGGCTGTGAAGTGATTGCTATGGTCGGTGACGTGGGGCAGGGCGATGACTACAAGGCGTTGCGGGCGAAGGCGCTGAAGAGCGGTGCTTCGCAAGTGTTTGTGGAAGACCTGCGGGAGGAATTCATTACCGGCTATTTGTGGAAGGCACTCCAGGCCGGGGCCGTTTACGAGGGCAAGTACCTGCTGGGCACCTCGCTGGCCCGCCCGATTCTGGCCAAACGGCAGGTGGAAATCGCGCTTGAAACCGGCGCAGACGCCCTGGCGCACGGCTGTACCGGCAAGGGGAATGACCAGGTGCGGTTTGAGCTGACCTTCAAGGCGCTGGCTCCCAACCTGAAAGTAATTGCTCCATGGCGGGAGTGGTCCATTGTTTCGCGCGAAGACGCGCTGGAATACGCGCGGCAACACAAGGTGCCGGTGCCGGTCACAAAGAAAGACCTCTACAGCCGGGATGAAAATCTCTGGCATCTGAGCCACGAGGGCGGCCCGCTTGAAACCGGAATGGGCGAGCCTCCGGAGGATGCCTGGAAGCTGACCGTCAGCCCGCAGCGCGCTCCCAATCGGGAAACGAAGGTGACCATCGGTTTTAAATCGGGTGTTCCCGTTTCATTAGATGGCAAGAAGCTGGGCCCCATTGAATTGCTGCAAAAGCTGAACAGGATTGCCGGGAGGAACGGCGTCGGCCGGACGGACCTTGTGGAAAACAGGCTAGTAGGCATGAAGAGCCACGGCGCATATGAGACGCCTGCCGGAGAAGTCCTGCATGCGGCGCACCACGAGCTTGACGCGCTGTGCCTTGACCGTGAAACCTTTCACTATAAACAGGGCGTGGCTCTCCGCTACGCTGAACTGGTCTATTACGGACAGTGGTTCACCCCGCTCCGCGAAGCCCTGCAAAGCTTTGTGGACACCACCCAGCAGAACGTGACGGGCGAAGTGATTCTGGGACTTTACAAAGGCAACGTGCGTATTCTTGACCGCCGCTCACCATACTCGCTCTACAACCCCAGCATTGCCGCCTTCACGATGGGAGCGGATTATAACCAGAAAGATGCCGAAGGTTTCATCAATATCCTGGGGCTTCCCACCAAACTGGCGGCGCTGACGGTGTGGGGCGGGGAAGAAGAGCCGTTCGAAACGTTCGTCCAGGAGAAAGAAATGAAGCTCTGGGGCGGGCGTTTTGAAGGCGGGCGCGATCCTCTGTTCGAGAAATTCTCGGAGTCGTTTTCCGTAGATCAGCGGCTGATCGCCTACGATCTACGCGTGAATCTGGCTTACGTCCGGGAACTCGGGCGTGCGCGCGTGCTGACCCGGAATGAGGTTTCTGATTTGGCGCGGGGGCTGGACGCGATTGCCCGCTACGTCAAACAGAATGCTCGCTGGGCGGCAAGGCAGAAGAGTGAGGACGTCCATAGCTGGGTTGAGGCCCGCCTCGAAAAGGAGATCGGGCCTGTGGCCGGCAAGCTTCGCACGGGGCGCAGCCGGAACGACCTGGTGGCCACAGAAACCCGGTTGTACGTGAAGGACGCCATCGGCAAGCTTCAGAAGAGCGCGGCGGGCCTCCTGGAGTCATTGGTCCAGCAGGCCCGTGCCAACAAGTCGGCCATCCTGCCCGGATACACCCACCTGCAGCCTGCGCAGCCGATCCTGTTCCCCCACTATCTGCTGGCCTATTTTGAAATGCTGCTTCGCGATGTTGACCGCCTGCGGGAGTGCTACAGCCGGGTGGATGAGCTTCCCATGGGATCTGGAGCGCTGGCCGGAGCAGCTTTTCCCATTGACCGTACACGGCTGGCGCGGGAGCTGGGATTTGCCCGCGTGGCCCGCAACAGTCTGGACGCCACCTCCGATCGCGATTTCGTCTGCGATCTGCTTTTCGCGTGTTCGCTGATTCTGGTCCATCTCAGCCGGCTCTCGGAAGACTTCATCATCTACTCGACCCCGGCTTTGGGTTTTGTAGAACTTTATGACGCGTACGCCACGGGCAGCAGCCTGATGCCGCAGAAGAAGAACGCCGACACACTGGAACTGATTCGTGGCAAGGCCGCACGGGTCCTGGGCGGACTGACATCCATGCTCTCGCTGCTGAAGGGCCTCCCTCTGGCATATGACCGTGACCTCCAGGAAGACAAGGGGGTGCTGTTCGAGGCGGTGGATACTACCTCTGATTGCCTCATTCTGGCCGGGCGCGTTGTGGGGACCCTGCGCGTTCGGGCCGACAGGATGAAAGAAGCCACCGCACAGGGTTTTCTGACCGCTACGGAGGTTGCAGACGCCCTGGTGCAGCGTGGCGTAGCCTTTGCCCAGGCCCATGAGCAGGTTGGAAAACTGGTCAAGTACTGCGTGGACCGGAACAAGACCTTTGCCGATCTTACTCCGGATGAGGCCCGCCGTTTGATTCCAGTCTGGGACAAGGCTCTGGCAAAGACCGCTGTTTCCGCTGAGCTTTCTATCCGCCGGAAAAACGCCATTGGAGGGACGGCCCCGGGACAGGTAGCAAGGCAACTTGCCAATGCAAATCAGGTCCTCAAGCGTCTGAAGAAAGAAGTCGCAAACATGAGTTCCAGGTGATGCAGGTGCTGGTCCCCAGACTCGTTGGCTGGGACATTAGCTAGAAGGCCGCCGGGTATCGGAGTTATTGAGAAATCGGTTTATAGGATGGTTATTTTCTAAATCCCTTTACATGTGTTGCTTAATTGTCTCGCCGGCAAGGTTGTCGGGGCGGGCAAGAAGCGAAAAACACCTTGACACCCTTCCTCGTGTGAAATATAAATATCTTTTAATGTATGATGGAGTTGATTAGCGGGGAAGAAAAAGTGTTCGGCAGGTTAGCTGCCATCCCTGAATAAGGAGCGAAGAGGATGAGAAAGTTAATGCAACTTGGGTTGATGGTGATAGCGGTGATGGGGATCGGACTGATGCCGATGCTGGCGGGGTCGGCAGCGGTGGGATCGATTGCCGGGAGCCGGAACGCGACGCTGAGCGGAGAGGCGTTGGTGCCGAACACGACGATCTTCAGCGGCGACAAGCTGCAGGTGAGGGATGGGGTGGCGGTGGTGGCGTTGGACGCCGGAAACCGGATGGTGTTCGGGCGGGAGACGGAAGCGTCGTTTCTGCGGGAAGCGAAGAATGTAACGGTGTTGCTGAGCCGCGGGAATGTATCGATGTACCATCCCGGAGCGAGCGCAGGGGTTGCGGTGAAAGCCGGAGACGTGACGGTATCGCCTGAGGCGGGGAATAAGACGCTGGGCGAAGTAGCGATGCTGGACGGGTCGCTGGTGGTGACGGCGAAGCAAGGGAATCTGCAGGTGGAGCGTCAGGGCCGAACGGAGCAGGTATTGGAAGGAAAGACGGTGACGATGCCGGTGACGGCAGGGGCGCCGGTGCCGAGTCCTGCGGCGCCTCCGTCTGGGAACGCGCACATCACGACGGCGACGACGCTGGGAGTGATGGCAGTGGGCGCGGGATCGGCGGCAGCGATACTGGCGGGGCTGGGAATGTCGCGGTCGAGCGACGCGAGGGATGCGGCGAACGCGGCAACGACGGCGGCGAACAACGCGACGGAAGCGGCGAATGCGGCGACGGATGCAGCGAACGCGGCGGCAGCGGCGGCGAACGCGGCGGGATGCGCGGAGAACGTGGAGAACGAGAACGAGAATCCGTCGACGCCGAGTCCGTACACACCTCCGGCAGGCTACAGCTGCCCGTAAACAAGAGGCGGTCAGGGAACAGATAACGGAAGAGAAAGTGGGCGATGGCCGGAAAGGGCTGCCGCCCACTTTGCATTTAAAGACCCCTCATTCGCTCACCCTCATGCGGGCCCTTGCAGCCCGCCCGGGCAAGTCCTATTGGTAGGGGTTTGCCGGCAAAGAACGTCCTGATCGCTTTCTCTAGTCGGAAGGGTTGTTCTGGGTGGATGTTTAAACTGGAGACTATTCAAAGACCCGCTTGATTTTTGCACCCAGACGATTTAACTTTTCCTCGATTCGTTCGTAGCCTCGATCGATGTGGTAGACGCGGTCAATTAAAGTTTCGCCCTGGGCCGCAAGACCGGCGAGGACGAGGGACGCGCTCGCCCGCAAGTCGGAGGCCTGGACCTTGGCCCCACTCAGGGGTGTTTTGCCTCGAACCACTGCACGGCGGCCGTTCACCACAATGTGGGCTCCCATCCGCATCAATTCCAGGGCGTGAAGGAAACGATTCTCGAAGATCGTTTCGGTAATGACGGATGGACCCTGGGCCTGGGTCATCAGCGCCATGTATTGGGCCTGCATGTCCGTGGCAAAGCCCGGATATTCTTTGGTGGTCACGTCAATCGCCTGGATTGCCTGTCCTGCCGAAACTTCCAGTTTTCCCGGCCCGGGTTCGCGAATTTGCGCGCCGGCCTCAGTGAGTTTATCGATGACGGCGTTCAGATGGGTTCGATTGACGTGGTCCAGTACGAGATGCCCGCTCGTAATTGCGGCCCCTACCATGAAAGTTCCTGCCTCAATCCGGTCAGGGATAATATCGTGCTCGGCTCCGTGCAACTGGCTCACTCCGTGAATGCGAATCTCGTCACTCCCCGCTCCTTCGATTCGAGCGCCCATTCTGATCAATAATTCGGCGAGATTAACTATCTCCGGTTCCCTTGCCGCATTTTCCAAAACGGTTTCACCATCTCCCAGCGCGGCGGCCATCATCAGGTTTTCCGTGCCGGTCACGGAAACCACGTCAAAAGTAACAACCGAGCCTCGAAGCCGGTCAGCCCGCGCTTCAATGTAACCGTGCTCAATCTGAATCCTTGCGCCCAGCTTTTCCAATCCCTTGATGTGGAGGTTGACGGGGCGCGCCCCGATGGCGCATCCTCCCGGCAAGGAAACGCGTGCGTGCCCAAACCGGGCCACCAGCGGCCCCAGAACCAGGATGGAGGCGCGCATCTGTTTTACCAGCTCATAGGGAGCCATCGGGTTTAGCAGGCGGCGCGCTTCAATTTCCACCCGGTTGCCGTGGTCCTCGTGAGTCACGGATGAATCCACGCCCAGTTCATCCATCAGGCTGCGCATGGTTCCGATATCGCGAACTCTTGGCACATTGCGGAGTACAATCCGCTCCGGCGTCAACAGTGCCGCTGCCATGGCCGGAAGGGCGGCATTCTTTGCACCGCTGATGGTGACCTGGCCTTCAAGCGGGCGGCCACCGGTGATCAGGAATTTATCCATATTGGTTTCCAGGTGTCGGGGGCGGCGGGGTCCTAAAGTACGGGCCGGCCTCGAACGTAGGTCTGGGTGACATAAAACTCCTGGTCAAGAACCGCCAGGTCCGCGTCTGCGCGGGGAGCAATAACACCTTTCTGGGTTTCGAGCCCCAGTATCCTGGCGGGGTTGCTGGTAACGCACGGCAGGCATTCTTTGTAACTGAGACCGGTGTAAGCTGAAAGGTTGCGCAATGCGGCATCGAGCATGATGGTGCTTCCCGCCAGGCTGCCTTCAACCGTCCGGCACACGCCGCCGGCCACGTGCACGGTGAAATTGCCCAGGCGGTAGTTGCCGTCGGGCATGCCTGCTCCGCTCAGGCTGTCACTCACCAGGATCAGACGGTCCACTCCTTTTGACCGCACCAGCAGGCGGATGGCTGTGGGCTCCACGTGAATGCCGTCGCAGATCAGCTCCGCGCTGACGCGGTCGTCCGTCAGCACAGCCCCGATGATTCCGGCGTCGCGGTGCATAAACGGACGCATGGCGTTAAAGCAATGCACGGCATGCGTTGCTCCCGCCTCGATGGCGCTCATGGCCTCCTCATAGGTGGCATTGGAGTGTCCAATGCCGACTTTCAGTCCTTTGCTTCGCGCGTACTCCAACACCGTGAGCGCGCCTTCGAGTTCCGGCGCAAGCGTCAGAATGCGCACCGTGCCATCGGCAGCGTCCAGAAACTTTGCCAGCAATTCAATGGAAGGCTTCTGGATCTGCGAAGCAGGGTGCGCACCCCGCCGCTTTACATTCAGGAAGGGGCCTTCAAGATGAATGCACACCGGCTGGGCGCCGGAAATCTTGTCGGAAACCACATGGGAACTGTTGGAGGCCCGTATGATTTCACCCAGCCCTTTGGCCGCATTCAGCGTTCTTTCCAGGCTGGCCGCAACGGTGGTTGCCGCATAGGAGGTTGTTCCGTGTCGTGCCAGGTACTTGCCCACGGCGGCCACCGCTTCAGGAGTAGCCTCCATCAGGTCATAACCGACGGCGCCGTGGATGTGGATGTCGATGAACCCTGGAACCACGGTGCGGTCCTGGTAATCGATGACTGAAGCGCCCTGCGGGATTTTCACCTGCTCGCGGGGGCCGACCTTGGCGATCCGGTGACCTTCAACCAGAATCACCCCGTTGCGGATCTCTTCCGCCGGAGTATAAATGGTCCCGGCAATGATGGCTTTGACGGCTTTCATGATTTTCCCCCGGAGGTCCGCCTGCGGTGAGCGTGGGCCGGTTCTTTAAGATATTCTGCGCGCGCCTTACGAAGTGCGAGCGCCGTGTTGGGTTCTTGTTTCAGGATGCGGAGGGCCTCCTTCTTCGGGATGTTTTTCCAGATCATCAGAAGGGCGGCGGGAAGATTCGATCCTGAGGCCTTCATCACACGTCCGGCCTTTGCCGGATCGACCCCCGTGGCCTTAACCACAATGGAACGTCCGCGTTCCCGGAGCTTTTCATTCTTCATCTCCACGTGGACCATCAACCCGGAGAAAACGCGTCCGAGCTTCACCATGGTGGCCGTTGAAAGCATGTTCAGCACCAGTTTCTGGGCCGTTCCGGCTTTCATCCGTGTTGACCCGGCAATCACCTCGGGGCCCACGTTGACGGCAATTTCAACATCCGGCAGCCCTCGCATGGGCGAGTCGGGATTGGCCGTGACGCCGATGGTTGCGGCGCCTTTCTGTTTTGCGTAGCGCAGTCCTTCAAGGGTGTAGGGAGTCCGGCCGCTAGCCGCAATTCCCACCAGAACGTCCTTCTTGTTCAGGCCGACGCGTTTCAGGTCTGTGCGAGCGCTGGCGCGATCGTCTTCAACGCCCTCGCCGGCTTTGAACATTGCCTTGGAGCCGCCCGCCAGAACGGCCAGCACTTTGTCGGTGCCGAACGTAGGCCTGCATTCCGAAGCATCCAGCACGCCGAGCCGGCCGCTGGTTCCTGCGCCCAGATAAACCAGCCGGCCTCCCTTGGCCATGGCACCGGCTGCCAGGTCAACTGCCCGGGTAATCTGCGGCAATGCTTTTCTCACCGCCACCGCAACCTTCTGGTCTTCGCGGTTCATCAGGGCAAGAATTTCGCGCGTCTTCTTTGTGTCCAGGGAGTCGGCAGCAGAATTTTTTCTTTCCGTGATTCGTTCTGTCGATGGGTTTTTCATTTCAGGCGATCTGCAGGATAATTGGGTGCGTCTTTTCACATCCCGAATGAATTATCAGTTTCAGGCGCAGCCAGAACCCGGAGGATTGATATACGAAAGTGCGGCAATAGCCTTCTCCTCACCGTGGTCAGAATTCCGATGGTTTAACCATCCACCGTGCGGCCAACTAACAGTGTACCAATTCCAGACACTCTTATGGGGCCATTCGGTGGCTACAATACTGGGGCAAAAATGCTGCATTCATATTTCACTTCTCACGTTGTGCCTTCACCCATGATCGAATCTTTGATTGACACGAACCCCTGAGTTTATAGCAAAATGCTCTACTCGCATCAATAAATTAAGGGGGAGCGCGGAATGCCTATAATTCGAGTTTTCAAAGCTTTTTTCTTATTCCTCATCATAACCATGGTTGCGCCTGCGGACATGTCTGCGCAGGTTCGCCGCCGCGTACCCGCCAAAAGCTCGAACACCATCGCCGCACACCTCCGGCAATTGCCGGGAGAAGTGGAAAAGGCCATACAGCAGGGCAAGCTTCCCGGCGCGATGATCCTGGTTGGCCACGACGGCAGAATCGTTTACCGGCGTGCCGTCGGCTATCGGCGGCTGGTTCCGAGAAAACTGCCCGTGCAAATGGACACGATTTTTGATATGGCGTCGTGCACCAAGGTGGTGGCCACCACCACCGCCATCATGCAGCTTTTCCAGGAAGGCAAGATTCGCCTGGATGATCCTGTTTCCGAATACTGGCCGGAGTTTGGAGCCAACGGCAAGCAGAACATTACCGTCCGCGAGTTGATGACCCACTATTCGGGCCTGCCGCCTGACCTGGACCTCAGCAATGACTGGACCGGTTATGACACGGCGATGCAGATGATCGTTGACACTGCTCCCATCCTGCCGCCCGGAACGCGTTTCATGTACAGTGACATCAACTTTGAGACGCTGGGAGAGCTGGTCCATCGCATCAGCGGCGAGCCGCTCAATGTCTATTGCGAGCGGCACATTTTCAAGCCTTTGGGGATGACCAGCACCATGTTTGTTCCCCCGGCTTCTCTGCGATATCGCATCGCTCCCACTCAGCATGTGAATGGAAGCACCGGTCCCATTCTGTGGGGCGAGGTCCACGACCCCACGGCCGACCGGATGGGCGGTGTGGCGGGGCATGCCGGACTGTTTTCTGACGCCCACGATCTTGCCATCTTCTGCCAGATGCTGCTGAACGGCGGAATTTATCACGGAGTTCGTATTCTGAACCGCCTGACCGTGGAAAAGATGACGACGCCGCAATCCCCGGTGGACAAGATGGCGGTGCGCGGGCTGGGCTGGGACATCGCTTCGCCTTTTGCATCCAATCGCGGCCAGCTCTTCCCAGTGGGGTCGTTTGGGCACACTGGTTTTACGGGACCCTCTCTGTGGATTGACCCCGTCACGCGCACTTATGTTGTTTTCCTCTCCAATCGCGTCCACCCGAATGGCACGGGCGACGTGGTTGCGCTCCGCTCCATGATTGATACGGCCATCGCGGCAGCCATGGGTCCGGTTTCCGATCAACAGGTCCTGAACTCTCACAAGTCACTCACCGGTTACTTCGAGCTGATGCGGAGCTACCGGGTGAGCGGATTGCGGAACGGCAACATACAAACAGGAATTGACGATCTGGAAAAGGAGCACTTTGCTTCTCTAAAAGGTCTGCGCGTCGGCCTCATCACCAATGAAACGGGCGTCGATTCCGACGGGCGGCGGACCATTGATCTGCTGAATCATGCTCCGGATGTCCATCTCAAGGCCATCTTCAGCCCCGAGCACGGCCTTTGGGGCAAAGAGGACAGCGCCGTAGCCTCCAGCACGGACCCTGCCACCGGCCTGCCGGTTTACAGCCTTTATGGCAAGACCCGGCGGCCCAGCGCCCGGATGCTCGAAGGGCTGGACGCCCTGGTGTTTGACATTCAGGATGTGGGCGTGCGCTTCTACACCTACATCACCACCATGGCTTACTGCATGGAGGAAGCTTCCAAGCGGCACATGGCGTTCTATGTTCTGGACCGGCCCAATCCGATCGGCGGGTCGATCGTCGAGGGGCCGATTCTTGATTCGGACTTGAAATCGTTTGTGGGATATTTTCCACTGCCCGTTCGCTACGGCATGACGATGGGGGAACTGGCCGAAATGTTCAATGCCGAAGAGCACCTGGGCGCCAACCTGCACGTGATCAAAATGCAGGGCTGGGAACGCACCGACTGGCTGGATGAGACGGGACAGCAATGGATGAACCCTTCGCCCAATCTGCGCTCGCTGACCGAAACGATTCTTTATCCCGGAGTCGGGATGGTTGAAGGCGCCAACGTCAGTGTGGGCCGCGGAACCGACACGCCCTTTGAACTGGTGGGCGCGCCCTGGATCGACGGCAAGTGGCTGGCGGTTTATCTGAATTCCCGCGACATTCAGGGAGTCCGGTTCCTGCCGGTGGATTTCACGCCCAAGGGCAGCAAATTTGCCGGCCAGGTTTGCCACGGCGTTCAGATCTATCTGGTGGATCGGCAGGCGCTCGACGCACCCGAGCTGGGGGTCGAACTTGCTTCGGCACTCCATCAGCTCTTTCCCAAGAACTTTGAGCTGGACAAGACACTTCCCCTGATCGGGTCGCAATGGGTCCTCGACGACATTAGGAACAACTTTGACCCAACCCGCATTGAATACCTATGGCAACAGCCGCTGATGAAGTTCCGGAAGATGCGCGCAAAGTATCTTATCTACTAGGAACCCGGGATGCCGTAGGAAAACA
>CAWANC010000010.1:0-15563 GCA_963783155.1 uncultured Acidobacteriota bacterium
CGCTCCATTCAATCGTCCGTACCCATCCCGCCACCACAAAGTTGCAAAGCATCACCCAGGGAACCAGCAACGTCAACTGCCAGTAGCACTTTCCGTATCTGGACAGAATCCCCTGCTCTTCCGGAAAAATCTCGCGGGCCACAATGGCACGGATGTTCCCTTTCCCCATTCCCAATCCCAGAACGGCAGTCAGCCCTGCAACAACTGCAAGGCGTTCCCAGCCCGCGACCGGATTGAGGAGCACAAGAAGCCCGAAGATGAACGTCAGGGAATAGAGCGAATGCGCCGCGAGGCCCAGCCCCCACAATCGGGGAGCATAAACCCGGGTGATAATCATCTGCCGGTTGGCCCAGCACATGAACTCTGCAAAAGTAGAATCCTCGCGCGAAGCCACCAGGCAGCGCGGCTCAAAACGAATCCTTCCGCCGGCGTCATGGACTGCCCTTCCGAGCCCGTAATCGTCACTCACCGTTGATGCCCAGTAACGCTCTCGAACCTCGAGGCGTTCAAAATCTTCCGCGCGGATGGCCATCGAGCCGCCCCATGGAAAGCTGCTGTCGTGCTCTCCCATGAACGTTGCAATGGAAGTATCCCAAGCGGCCCGCAGCTGCGAAACAAAACTCCGGCCCGGCAGGTACCAGCGGAATCCGGTGCTGACGGTCACGCCGCGGTTCGAAAGGGGCTCAACCAGCGACCGCAGCCAGGTCAGGCCCGGCCGGGCGTCCGCATCGGCAAAAACCAGAACTTCGGTTCCCGTCCCGACCTCATCCAGTCCCCGCAGCAGGTTATGGACTTTCTGCCCTTGCGCATGCGAAGGCCCCGCCACCACCAGCGAAGCGTTGCAACTTCCGCCGGAGCCTCGCGTGCCTGCTTCTTTCAGCAGCCCATTCAGAATCCCATACGCCGCGTCCCTTTCGTCACAGACCACCAGCACCAACTGATATTGCGGATAGTCCTGCGCCATGAAGGCGGCGATATTGGTTTCGTGCCCTGCATCCGCGCCCGTCACCGGAAGGATCACCGCCACCGGCGGCGCATAGTCGCCCTGGTCCCGCGCCCGGCATCGCCGCGCGTACTCGAGAAACCGGAACCCGTCACGAAGCGATCTCGCGCTTTGCGCCAGCAGCAAAATTCCCAGAATGATAAAAATGATGAACGTGACGCCCATGGAAGAGCTTCGAGTCTAGCATAACCTTCGATTTCGTTTTCATCCCGAAGCTCGCGGCGAACCAGTCTCCGATTCGGCTGCCTCCCTCTCATACCGGATCAAATCGCCCGGCCAGGCCCCGCGTGGCAGATATTCCTTGACAAGGTGTCCGAAGGACCTCTATTATATCGACTGACGATATATCGGACGAGGACATATTCAGGATGGGCAACAACAAACACTCGAAGGCAGCCTGGAACCGTTCCGAAGCCCCCTCACCGCTCACACCGGCGGTCTTTTACATTTTGGTTGCGCTGGCCGACGGCGACCGGCACGGTTACGCCATTATGCAGGAGGTCAGCAAGAGAAGCGGGGGAATGGTGCGCTTGGGTCCTGGCACTCTTTACGGCGCCATCAGCCGGTTGCTGAGAGATGGGCTCATCGAAGAGTCAGAGGAGCGCCCCGACCCGATAATGGACGACAGCCGGCGGCGATACTATCGCCTGACCGGCCTGGGCGGACGGGCGCTGGCGGCGGAAGCGAAAAGGCTCGAGGATCTCGCGCGCCTCGCGCGATCCACAAGAACCGTTCGCAAGCTGAAGCACGCTTAAGGAGGCTTATGGCCATTCTTAGCCGGAATGCGAAGACCTCGGAGCGATTTTACAGATTATTGCTGTTCCTTTACCCGCCCGAGTTCCGGGATCGCTTCGGTCAAGAAATGGTGCAGGTCTGGCAGAATGTCTTTCCACTCGGTGGAATGAACGGAGGTTTCTGGAGCCAACTGGTCTTCTGGCTTGAGACCTTCGAAGACCTCGGGCGGTCACTCTGCGGGGAGTGGAGACAAGCGGTGGCACGAACCGGCGAGATTGGACCATCAGTCGCCACACTTGCGGAAACTTTGGTTGTTCCTTTCGCACTTTGCGGAAGCCTCACCCTGGCAGGGTTCACAGTCGCCGTTTTTACTCGCAGGGCAATCCCGCAGGGGTTCACGAACCCCGTCTTGGAGTGGCAATGTACGGTCTTTGCCCTTGAAGCCGGCGCTGCTGTGATGCTCGGCCTCGGAATTGCAGGCGCGCTCGGAGCTTACGTGCTGGCCCGAAAACGCAGGACCAGTGGGCTTTGGATCAAACTTTAGCGGCTACAAACTTATATTGAACTTTGATTAGAGCATACCCTTGCGGATCTGTGTCGAGGGAGGTGTGCCCCATGCAGCCAGGCGTAAAACGTTGGAGCAGGCTTGCGATCATGATAGGCCTTCCGGCCATTCTAGCGTTGATCATCTTGGGGATGATTTATGAACAGGTCGGCGAGAGGCGGGACCGGGAGCGCTACCCACAAATCGGCCGCTCCGTGGATATTGGCGGCCGCACGCTCAATATTTATTGCTCAGGCGAAGGCGGTCCGACCGTCGTCTTCGACACCTTCGGACACACGGCCGGGTACAGTTGGTCCGCTGTTCAGCGCGAGGTGGCAAAATTCTCCCGTGCCTGCTGGTATGACCGCGCGGCCTACGGATGGAGCGAACCGGCGCCAATGCCGCGTACATTCAAGGATGTCGCCGAAGATCTGCATTTGCTCCTTCATGCCGCTGGCGTTCTCCCACCCTACGTACTGGTTGGCGCTGGCGACGCGGCTTCACACATTCGCGTTTATCGCGGGCTGTACTCTGCCGAAGTCGCAGGCATTGTCATGGCAAATGCCAACGGGGTGGACGATCCTCACGCTGCCGCTATATACCCCGAGAACGCAAAAGGTGGCTGGGCAAGAGAATTCGGATCGTTCGCGTCTCGCGCGCGGACGGCCGCCTGTACCTTCTATCCGATGTTGGCCCGGATCGGCGTCATCCGCTTGGTGACTTCGTTCCAAAAGCCACGCCGGACGTCAGGCCTCGGGTTGACTCCGGCCGAACAAAAAGAAGCCAACTTTCTTTCAGACAATCCCACCGCCGAGCAAGGCAGCGAATTGTGCGCTCGGGAACAGAGCATGCAGCAGGTGGAGGCAGCGGGAAATCTGGGTGCGGTTCCTTTGCTCGTGCTTGCACCTGAATACGACTTTCCCGAGGCGGTTTCCGTCACGGGTTCTGCCGAAGCAGCCTGGAACAAGTATCAGCTTGAAGAAGTCCAACCAGGATTGGCCCGGCTCTCAACACACGGCCAGTTGATTGTTGAGAAAGACGGCTTGCCATTTGCAACCATCGTCGACGCCGTCCGTCGGGTCATCACGGAAGTCCGCGCAGAGGGGCGGAAATAGTCCGACAACTCCAAGAGTGAGCACCAGCCCCACGAGCTCGTAAACGCGAACGAGCGCACTGGTATGACGGCCTGCCCGACCTCTTGCCCGTTTCGTTCCGCAATGCCTATAGTCAATTGAGGAGCTTCATTTGTACTTATTGGATCTGGTTCTCTGGTTTGTATTCGTCGTCTGGATTGCGGCGGGGCTTTTTGCCTTCTGGAACATCACCGGTGCCGCCATCCTTCGCCCGGCCTCTTATACCGCGTCGCCGTCCACACTTCCCCGAGTTTCCATCCTGCTGGCCGCCCGCAATGAGCAGGAAATGCTGCCTACAACGCTCGATTCCCTGCTCAAACTTGACTATCCGGATTTCGAAATCATCCTGGTAGATGATGACTCCGACGACCGCACCGGCGCGATTGCCGACGAGTGGGCGCAACGCCACGGCGCCGCCGGCATGCTGCGCGTGATCCACAATCATCACCTGCCGCCCGGCTGGCGCGGCAAAGTCCACGCCATGAGCCTTGCCGCCGCGGCCGCCACAGGCGAGTGGATTCTTTCCACCGACGCCGACGTCGTTTTCCATCCCAGCCTGCTGCGGCAGGCCGTCGAACTCGCCCTGCGAAAGAACGTGCAGTTCCTTTCGTTGACGCCGGAAGTTCGAATGCAATCCTGGGCGGAAAAGGTGGTTCTGCCGGCGTTCGGCTTTCTTCTCTTCATGTTGTTTCCACTGCGGCTCGTAAACGATCCGCGATCGTCGCGTGCCATGGCCGCGGGAGCCTTCCTTCTGATGAGGCACGACGACCTGAAGGCTCTGGGAGGTTACGCCCGCCTGCGTGACACCCTGATTGAAGACCTCCGCATGGCCGAACTCTTCAAGCGCAACGGCCGGCGCGCCTACCTGGGGGTGACGCGGGGAGTGTTTTACACCCGCATGTACGAAAACTGGCGCGAGGTTTTTGAGGGTCTTGCCCGCAGCGCCTGGGAAGGCGCCGGGTGCTCACTCTGGAAGGTGTTGGCAGGAGTGGCGGCTGGCAACGCCCTTGCCGTGCTGCCCTGGATTTCGCTGGCCGCTCTGTGTCTTGCGCACCTCATTGCAGGAATACCGCTCGCGCACGATCCGGTCTTCATCGCGGCAGCGGCAGCTTCGGCCGCCAGCGCCGTCGTCTATTGCCCCGTGGTCGTCTTTGCCGGACTCTCTCCGCTTTACACATTCACCCTGCCACTGGCATCGCTCTTTTACTCCACCGTTTCGATTGTCTCTGCCTTCCGCAGCCTCACCGGCCCCGGTCTCCGGTGGAAGGGCCGCAGCTATCAGCCCCCAGCGGCGTAGCACTTCGCTCTCCGTTACTCCATCCTGCCCCCCCTGCACCGTCATTCTGAGGCCGCAGATCGGATGAGGAATCTGCTTTCCCTCGGGTGGCGCATACGTCGCGTCCTTTGCGATGTATGCGGTCACAACAGCTCCGGGAGGGTCTGCAACGGCTGACAGGGCACATCCTTCCGCTCCCGCGTTCTGCTAAGATAGGGGAGCCCATCGGGCAGGATAGGCGCGCATGTTTTCCCGCCACAAACAAATGATCGGGGTCCTCTATCTTCTGGCCGACACCGCGCTCGCTCTGGCCAGTTTTGCCCTGGCCTACTGGGTCCGCGCCCGCTTCATCACGCCGCAGCCGCTCTATCGCGATTCAAATTACATCTGGATTATTCCTTACGCCATCGTCCTCTGGATTGTTGTCGGTGTTGTCACGGGCAGCTATCGCGAAATCCAGGAAGAAAACCTTCTGCGGGCTTTCTGGGACCCGTTCAAGGCGGCGTTCCTCGGCACCGCACTGCTGTTCGCCACCATCTTCGCTTTCAAACTGATTTACATCAGCCGCCTGTTGCTGGCGCTCTACGCCGTCATCCTTTTGCTGGCCATGATCGCTTTTCGCCTGGCGGCCCGCAGCCTGGGTGACCCACTCCGCCGCACCTTTGGCGGCTACCGGGAATTTCTGCTGGTGGGTGACGCCCCGGCCGTGACCCAGGTTGCCCGGGCCATTGAAGCCAATGAGAAGCGCGGCATGCGCATCTTTGGATTCGCGCGCATCGGCCCCGCCGCTGAAAATGACCAGCCCGTCGCCGAACTGCGCCGCGAGTATCCAGTCTTTTCGCTCGCCCAGTTGCCCGAACTCGTCCGCCGGCACGTGATCGACGAAGTTGTATTTGCCGCCGCCAAAGGCGACATGGAAAAGATTGAAGATGCGTTTCTGCTTTGCGAAGAGGAAGGCGTGAAGACGCGCGTCCTGCTCAATTTTTTCCCGCACGTCGTCTCGCGCGTCTATCTCGACCGGCTCGAGGAAATGCCGCTGCTCACTTTCACCACCACGCCGGAAAACGAATACCTGCTTCTGCTGAAGCGTTTGTTCGATTTCGCCATGGCCCTGGCGCTGCTCATCATCCTTTCGCCACTGCTGTTGCTGCTCGCCCTTATCATCCGGCTGACCTCTGCCGGGCCGGTGCTCTATCGCCAGGTACGCTGCGGCCTGGGCGGAAGAAAATTCACAGTTTACAAGTTCCGCTCCATGCACGCCGGCGCCGACCTGCGGCGAGAGGAGCTGGCCGCATTAAATGAACTTGACGGCCCGGTTTTCAAGATCAGGAATGATCCGCGCTGCACCGCCATCGGCCGCTTCATGCGCAAGTTTTCGCTGGATGAACTGCCCCAGCTTTTCAATATTCTGAAAGGCGATATGTCGTTTGTGGGGCCGCGCCCGCCGCTGCCCGAGGAAGTTGAAAAATACGCCGGCTGGCAGCGCCGCCGCCTGCGCATGCAGCCCGGCCTCACCTGCCTGTGGGCGCTGGAAGGGCGCAACCAGTTGAACTTCCGCCGCTGGATGGAACTCGACATGGAGTACATCGACAACTGGTCGCCCACGCTGGATTTGAAAATTCTGCTGAAAACCATCCCCGTGGTCCTGCTGGGCCGCGGCGCAAGCTGACAGGAGATTCCCGCGCCGGGCACATCAGAAATCGCAGAGCCCCAAAACCGCACTCTGGACCAGCTACAAAGCCAGATCCCCGCCCGTCCCACTTGCGCTTGACATTAAAGGCCCCGATGCCTAATCTTGCAGGCGAAAGCAAAATTCACAACAGAAATTCCGAATGACCCACCGGAGCGGCCTTGGTTCTGCCGACTGCGAACGGAGTTTCGGGGAGAAACGGAAATGATAAGCAGATGCAGGCTGACCGGGGCGCTGCTGGCGCTGATGTGTGTTGGGATGGCCCTCCTGGGTGGCGCCGGAGTTATGAGTGGAGCGGTAGACTCCGGGCAGCCGAAAGCGGCGCCGAACCTGCCTCGCATGGAGCAGGTGATCCGATCGTTCGTCGAGAAAAAGCAGTTTATGGGAGCGGTGCTGGTGGCCCGCGGAAACGACGTCCTGCTCGACCAGGGCTACGGCTTTGCCGACGTGGAGTGGAAAGTTCCGGACTCGCCGAAAGCGAAATTTCGCCTGGGTTCCATCACCAAACAGTTTACGGCGGCGTCGATCATGCTGCTCCAGGAGCGGGGAAAGTTGAAGGTGACCGACCCGGTAAAGAACTATCTGCCGGACGCGCCGGCGGCCTGGGACAAGATCACGATTTTCAATCTGCTGACGCACACGTCGGGCATCCCGAGCTTCACGGGCTTTCCCGACTATCATTCATTCGAACGCGTTCCGATCACACCGAAAGAACTGGTGGCTCTGTTCCGCGACAAGCCGCTTGACTTCCAGCCGGGTGAAAAATGGAGTTATAGCAATTCGGGATACGCCCTGTTGGGCTACCTGATCGAGAAAATCAGCGGTGAGACCTACGCAAAGTTCGTGGAGGACGACATCTTCAAGCCGCTGGGAATGAAAGATTCGGGTTACGACTCGAACTCGGCGATCATCCCGGACCGCGCGCAAGGCTACACGCGGGGCCCGGACGGCCTGGCCAACGCCGGCTACATCAACATGACGGTTCCCTTCTCGGCGGGAGGGCTCTATTCCACCACGGGCGACCTGTTGCGCTGGGAGCAGGGACTGTTTGGCGGCAGGCTGCTTTCACCGGAATCGTTGAAGCAGATGACCACGCCGTTCAAGGACGACTACGCGTTCGGCCTGATGGTGCGCACGGAAAACGGGCACAAGGTGATCGACCACGGCGGCGGCATCGAAGGGTTCAACACCATGCTGGCCTACTATCCCGACGACAAGCTGACGGTGGCCGTGCTGGGGAATTTGAGCGGCGGGGCGCCGCAGGAGATTGCGAAATACCTCGGGACGCTGGCCCTGGGCGGGAAGGTTTTGTTGCCTTCCGAACGCCAGGCCGTCCAGATTGATCCGAAAATCTTCGACCGCTACGTGGGCGACTATGCGCTCTCTCCAAAGTTCATCCTCAAGGTTTCACGAGAGGGCGATCGTTTTATCACCCAGGCCACCGGGCAAGAGCAGGTCGAAATATACCCCGAGAACGATCACGAGTTCTTTGCCAAAGTGGTGGATGCGCAGATCACTTTTGTGACGGACAAAAACGGCAAGGCAACCGCTCTGATTCTGCACCAGGGCGGAGCCGACCACCGGGCGCCGCGGGTGGAGGGAGCGGCTGCGGCCATGGCGCCCAGGGAGCACAAGGAAGTCCAGGTTGATCCGAAAATATTCGACGGCTATGTCGGCACCTATCAACTGGCGCCGGGCTTCTCAATTGCCATCACCCGCGAAGGCAATCGCCTGTTCGAGCAGGCGACAGGCCAGCAGAAGGTCGAGATTTTTCCGGAAAGCGAGAAGGAGTTCTTCCTGAAGGTGGTGGACGCGCAGATTACATTTGTGACCGGCAGCCAGGGGCGCGCTACTGAACTCATCCTGCACCAGGGCGGGCGCGATCACCCCGGCAAAAGGATCCCATGACGGCCGAGATCAGATGACAGGTGGCGTTTACCTGGCGCATTGCGCCATCTGTGCGGGTTCCATCCGGGCCCCGTCGTCCCGCACACGGCACAGAACCCGCGATGCGTACGCCGTCCGCAGCACTAACATTGCACCCGGCAAACCAGGCTAATTATTCGGTCTCTTTTCAGGGCTATGCGTGAGGTAAGCCGGCAGCCTGTCCAGTTCGCGATCGAGCATGCCTTTCAGCAGCTCGTCCCTGACGTCAAAGTAGACCCTTGCTGCGCTCTTCGGCGACACCTTGGTTTTCCGCGATACAATCCCGCTCGCCAGGATTGCGGAAATCACGTCCAGTACATGTTTCTCGTGCATGCGTACCTTCCGGGTATGATTTTAGGTGCTTCCTCTTTTTCTGGGTCCAGCGCATCCCGGCCTTGCCCCGGCACTCCGTTTGAGCGTCAGGAACAACCCGCGGGCGGCACGGACCCCGATTGAGCAGACTGTGCGTTTCGATTGGTAGCATACCACCGTGCCGCGAGGTTGACATCGGCGCAAGTTGGTTAATAAGCACTTCAGCGATGGCGGAGGGACCGGGTACATTTGTAAAGGCAGCGTCCGGCGCCGGCCGGGCGGGTCGGGCGAAAATGGGAATTGACCACGGCAGCCGTACATACTTTTGGCCGGAACCCAGCATCTTACGGTTGATAAGGGAAAGGTGGACGCAGAATTGAGAGCTCGAATGAATTCCTGCAGAACAGCTTTTTTTCGTAAATTTCTTTCACAGCGCGTGTGTGGCTCGATTGTGGCAGCGAGCGTATTCATCGGGTTGGGCATGGGGTTTGCCCGCACCGGACTTGCCGCCCAGGCGCAACCGGAGCTGCCTGCGGTAACGGGGGCGGCGGCATCAGCCGCAAGCCAGGCACCCGTTCAGCAATCAGCGGGCAGCATCAACGGCACTGTTGCCGGGCCGGACGGAGACCCGGTCATCGAAGCTCTGGTCACCCTGGTGCGCAATGGCAAAACGGTGCAGCAGGCGCAGACAACAGACAGCGGGCAATTCTCTTTTGCGGGCGTCGCCCCCGGAACTTACTGGCTTACCATCACCGCCCCGGGGTTTAAATCGCAGTCCGTCGCCGCCGTGGTGCATCCGGGCGAGATGTACACGGCGCCGAAAATCCCGCTGGCGCTGGCTCCGTTTGTAACCTCCATCAAGGTGTCGCCTTCCCAGGCCGAGGTGGCCCGTTATCAGTTGCAGCACGAAGAAAAGCAGCTGGTACTCGGCTTCATTCCCAACTACATGGTCACCTATTACCCCCACACCGCCCCACTCACCGCCAGTCAAAAGTTCCAGCTCACTTTTAAGACAGTTTTCAACCCGTTTACCCTGGGCCTGACCACGGCGTTCGTCGGCGGCGAGCAGGCAGCCGGCATGTACAGCGGATACGGCACTGAGGAGAAGAGTTTCACCAAGCGGTTTGGCGCCGCGTATGCCACTCTGGGCGTGGGCGCCTTCTTGAGTGACGCTCTGCTGCCATCCATCCTTCACCAGGACCCGCGTTTTTATTTCAAGGCAGACGGCAGCGTCGGCTCGCGCCTGCTCTATGCCATCACCCGTTCGTTCATCTGCAAGGGCGACAACGGACGCTGGCAGCCGGACTACTCATCCATCCTCGGGCACCTGGCCGCGGGCGGCATCGCCAACCTCTACCTCCCGCAGCAAAATCGCAATGGATGGGGAACCACGCTTGAAAACGGCATGATTGGAATCGGATTCGACGCCTTCGCCAATATCCTTCAGGAATTCGTCATCCCGAAATTGACCCCCGCCCTGTCTCACCGCCAGCACGGCCGGCCCTGAATCCCGGAAACGCCGCGGCACAAACCCGCAGCCAGCCCTACCCAATCACCAGATCAAGTCCGGCGGCTTCAACAAACGCCCGGAAGTCACGGTCGCGGGTAACAAGAGAAATTCTGCGATCGACGCAGCTTTGGGCAATCAGCGCGTCGCCCAGGCGAGCCTTGCGGCGCTTTGCCAACACCTTTGCGCGCAACTCTCCTGCCCTTTCCCAGTAGCCAGATCGAATTTCAATCAACGGAACTTCAGCAAGGATTTTCGCCACGCTCAGGGGAAGTTTGGGATCGCTCAACAGCTCCGCCAGCACCACCGGCACCATCAGCACCTGCCGGTCCCCGAGCGCCTTGTCCAGCAGTTCGACGTCTTTACCCCAGCCGCCTCCGAGATAGGCCATCCAGGTGCTTGTGTCGGCGGCAATCATCGGTCAGCCTTCAGTTCCGCCAGCTTGCGTGAGAAGCGAACCTTGCCCCGGAGTTTGCGCAGGCGCGCGTAAGTCTCCGACGCGGCTACCAGTTCGAGACCCGTGCGGACCGTCTGGGTGATGCCGGCGCCGCTGGCCCGCTGAGCCTTTTTCAGCAGTTCCGGCGAAACTTCCACGGTGATTTTACGAGGGGTTTCCATGGGGGCCATCCTACCATATCCAATGCCAGCATTGAATACGGTGTCCAGTTGCTTTGCAGCGCAGGCCCTTCCGGGTTGTCCGTACGTATCGCAGAAACCGCGATGTTTGTGCCACCCGCGGCTCGGCCCTCCGCAGGCGGCACCCCGATGCAGTGCCCACTCGCTCGATGAATTCACCTTGACCTCAGTTCAACCGGATGATAACAAGGAAACGTTACGCAGTCCTCCAGCGAGCATAAGTGGGGCCCTCTATGACTTCCAACCACTATTCCATTTCCCCTTCTGCGAAGTTCGGAACGAGAAGACCCTTGAGCTTCCCTGTTTGCTTGATTGTCATCCTGGCCGGACTCATTCTGTCAGCGCCCGCTCGATCAGGATCCTCGCCAGACATCCGACGCAGACCGCGTGGACAGCCTGGCCAGGCAGATGTGGGCGCTGGTCAACCGCGACCGTCAGAATCCGGCAAATGCCGCGGAAACGCGCGGCCGGGCGCTGCCCCTCAAGTGGAACGAGAAACTGTCTGCAGTCGCCCTTGCCCATTCCCGTGACATGCTCCGGCGCCGGTACTTTGCCCATGTTGACCCTGAGGGCCGGACCCCGACGGACCGGATCAACGCCGCCGGAATTCCCTGGCGCGCTTTGGCGGAGAATATTGCCGTCAACAGAACGGTCGCTGACGCGGAAAACGATCTGATGGACGAGCCCCGGTTCCAGCAAAACCATCGCGGCAATATCTTAAACCCCGCGTACACCGACGTGGGAATCGGGATCGTTCAGGGCCCGAACGGCGACCTTTACATCACTCAGGATTTCATTGCCACCCCTGCCGATCACGGTGGCGTTCGCAGGGAACGCTGACAACTTCTTCCTGTGGTGGCATCAGAAACCAGCCCCAGGCCAATCAATGGTACGTTCGACTACGGCACACGCTAATTGCTCAGGCCGTTTCATAGAGCTTCAGCAGCTCGCGCTTTCCGATGCGCCATGTGCCTAAAATATTAGTCATTTTGCTTGTATTTTCTAGAAATGCCTATTATATTAGGCAAGTGCTTACTCTGAACTCTCTAGGCGAGCAGATATCGGCAAGGCGCAAGAAGCTTGGTATGAGCCAGATTGAACTGGCCCGTAAAGCTTCGATCAGCAGAGCTACGCTCGATGCCCTGGAGAACGGCCGCAGCGGAGAGATGGGCTTTTCCAAGATCACCCGACTTTTGTCGGCACTCGGGCTCAGCCTGGACCTGCAGGAGGCAGGCTCGCGCCGGCCGACTCTGGATGAACTCATGAAAGAACGAGGAACTGAGTGATTAAGGTCTGGAGCGACGGCGCTGAAGCCGGCCTGCTTGACAAGGCCGGTGACCGCGGCAGCTCCTTTGTCTATTTGCCTGGCGCACCCGCCGAACGGGCGGTCTCCGTCACCATGCCTGTCAGATTGCCATCCTGGGACATCCCTTTCGGCCTGCCTCCCATTTTTGAGATGAATTTGCCCGAAGGTATTCTGCGCGAGCGGCTGCGCCTGGCCTTTGCGAAGGCGACGGGTACGTTCGACGAGTTTGACCTCATCTCTATTGTCGGCCGCTCGCAGGTGGGGCGCATTCGGTATACGGGCGGGAAAGAAGATCTGCAGGAGGATGTTCCTTTTCAGTCCGTGGATGAAATCCTGGCGCGGCAGCGCGATGGGGACCTTTTTCGCTACCTGATCGACAAGTTTGCCACCTTTTCCGGCATCAGCGGCGTACAGCCTAAAATTCTTGTGCGCGACGAAAAAGCATCCGCTATGCTGACGAACGCAAAGCCGCGTCTTTCTCAAAGCTATCGGGGCGCTACTCACATCGTCAAACTCTGGGACCCGAACGAATACCCACAGCTCGCTGCGAATGAGCGCTTCTGCCTTGCGGTGGCGCAGAAGTGCGGGCTTGAGGCGCCCGCTTACCGGCTGGCTGAAGACGGTTTGGCGCTGGTGATTGACCGCTTTGACCTTCGGCCGGACGGCACGTATCGCGGTTTCGAGGACTTCTGTGTTCTGAATGCCCGCAGGACGGACGAAAAATATCGTGGAAGCTACGAGACATCGATCATGAAGCGGTTCCAGCAGTTTGCCAATTCCACCCACGTCAACGAAGATATGGAGAAACTGTTCACTTTGATTGCGCTCAATTGCGCCCTGCGCAACGGCGACGCGCACCTGAAGAATTTCGGCATTGTTTATGACGATGTTCACGGCGAAGCCAGGCTGGCCCCTGTCTACGATCTTGTAACCACCTCCGTCTACCTGCCCAAAGACAGTATGGCTCTGACCCTCAACGGAACTACTCGCTGGCCAAGCGCCAGGGAACTCCGCAGGCTGGGCGAAACTCGCCTGGGAGGCGTACCTTCCAGGATCAGGCAGATTTTGGGGCGAATCGACGAAGCTATTTCCCGGACGGCGAACGAGATGCGCGCCTACATCGCCCGGAATCCTGATTTTGCTGAAATCGGAGAACGGATGCTTCAGGAATGGGAGAAGGGCTCGTCGTTTTCGCTTCGCCCAACTTCGTGACGCTTCGGCTGTCCGCACACATCGCGAAAGGCTCGATATATGCGCCATCCACGAAACCAGCCCCTCCGGGAAATCGAAGACCCCAGGAATCAGGGTCTGAGCCAGCCCCCATGGCCGTGCGTCTGATTGAGCTACCGGCCTCCCTTTGAAATAGAAAAGGGAGTCAGAAAAAGCCATCATGGTCGCCCGGCGGGATCCCATAGATGGGTGGTGGAACCTGGCCCCCGTTCCATGGCCAGCCCAAACCAGGACGCGAAACCAGATTTGTGCTTGACGGAACCGACAACCTTATAGATGCGATCACTCGAAGTGACAGGTGACTATGTTAGATTAAGCCAGTCCGTTCGAGAAATCGCGGAATCTGAAACCCGTCCTCTGCGCTACGCCGCTGCTTGCTGTAACCTGGAAGCGCTTCGCCTCGTCTCATCTATCAACCACCGGGATTTGATCTGCAGACAGAAAAAGGTCACCTTAAGGAGGCAATCATGAAACGGGCGAACCAACTTTTTGCGCTTGCACTGGTGCTGGGTATGGGACTGTTCATCGGCAGCGTGGCCATGGCCCAGGACGCGGCGGCGAACGTCGCGGGCGCCTGGAACCTCACGATGACCGGCCAGCGCGGCACTTTCGAGCAGACGCTCAAGCTTGAGCAGCAAGGCGACACGGTGACGGGCACGATTTCAGGCCGCAGGGGAGACAGTCCCGTTAAGGGCTCCGTGAAGGGCGACACGCTCACGTTCAGCGTGACCCGAGAAACGTCTCAGGGCACTTTCACCATGGACTATAAAGCCACGGTCACCGGCGAATCGATGAAGGGCACCGCCGGAAACGACCGCTTCAGCCTGGAGTTTACTGGCAAGCGCGCGGGCTCCCAATAATCGAGGGATGCCACGCGGGTGGCGTCGCCAACCTCTATCTCCCGCGGCAAAATCGCAATGGATAGGGAGTGACACTTGAAAGCGGCATGATCGGAATCGGTTTCGATGCCGCCACTCTCCGCTCGGTGGGTTTCGACCGTAGACGGCGCGGTCAAATACCCATGAGGCTGCTCAGTTCTTCCCTTGTCACGTTTCGGTCGAGGTAGGTGAACCGGCCGGTTTCCATCAGCTCGCGTATGGCATTCAGAAAACCCGTCATCGCCGCGCGATGGAGCGAGGCCGCCAGGCTGATTCGCCTGACACCTGCTGCCGCGAGTTCCGGTACGGAAAATGATTTTCCCTGGATTCCCACCATGAAGTTGAAAGGGGCCTTTACGGCTTCGCAGACCGAGCGCACCGAGGCAAGGTCAGGAAGGCCGGGCGCGAACAGGACATCGGCCCCGGCCTTTTCGAAGGCTTGAAGTCGGCGAATGGCGTCGTCGAGTCTGGGCGCTGGAAAAAGAAAACTGTGGGCCCGCGCGGTCAGCATGAATCGAAACGGAAGTGCGTGTGCCGCCTCAGCACCTGCTGCAACACGATCAACGGCCAGGCTGTCGTCATAGAGGGGATGGTCCGGATTTCCCGTCGCGTCTTCGATGGTGCATCCAACGAGCCCCGCCTCGGCCGCTCTCCGAACCGTCTCTGCCACGTCTTCCGGCGCGTCTCCAAAACCCTTTCCCAGGTCCCCGGAGACTGGAAGGTCAGTGGCGTCGACAATCATGCGCGAATGCGCCATCGCCTCGTCAAGCGTCAGGTCGTGGTCCCTTCGGCCAAGGGCATTGGCGGAGGCGGCGCTGGAGGTGGCC
This sequence comes from uncultured Acidobacteriota bacterium, assembly GCA_963783155.1. GTDB lineage: Bacteria > Acidobacteriota > Terriglobia > UBA7540 > UBA7540 > SCRD01. Next base: position 15,004 of record CAWANC010000010.1, read on the forward strand.
AGCGCCTTGAAGCCGAGGCTGGCAAGAACGCGTGCGGATGCAATGTCCCATGGATTTGGAATGACGAAGGCGCCCGGGCCCTCGTGCAGCGCGCGGAAACGTTCTGCTTTTTCGTTCTGGGTGACACTCATACAAATCCCCCGTGATTAATCAGCAAACTATGTAATTGGAATTACCCCGGAATTCCCCTGAAGCAATTATAGAAGGAATGTCGTCGGTTCAGAAAGGAGCGGATAGCACCGCGGCTTCCTGTCCTGGCAAATATGTGGCGCTTCTCTCGACCTGTGCGGCCACAAGACGCCCAAGTCACATGATCTCCCGTATCCATCCATTTCGTGGTTTTGCCTTGACCTCACGCTCGCCGGGCGGTAACAAGGACGTGCTACGCAATCCTCCAGCAGGCCTCAGTGGCACGGGGCATGACTTGCAACAACCTTTCACGCCTACGCCCCGGTCGGCATGAAATGCGAATTATTCCGCGGTTTCAGATTTGCTTCATCTTTATCCTTGCCGCGCTCGTTCTCTCTGCAGTGAGTCGGGACCGTGGCTACTTTTCATCG
>CAWANC010000011.1:0-185000 GCA_963783155.1 uncultured Acidobacteriota bacterium
TTGCGGTTGGAGGTGATAACGATCCGGGCGCCTGTACGCCGGAACCCGTACGCATACCTACTTCCCGTCCGCCTGCAGCACAAATTCACCGCCCGGCGCGAGCGGCAGCGTCTTCTCTATCCGCGAATCGGCGCACGCCACCGCGCTCAGCGCCACCAGGGCCACCATCAGCAAGCCTGCTGTCTTCGTTTTCATGCTCTCCTCCGCATTCATCAAGCCCCACTAAAACCATTACGCGCCAGCCGCCACAAATGTTCTAACTTTTGTTGGATTTTTGCGGACGGCAGGCGGCGCGTGGCAGGTGGCATGTGGTAGGTGGCAGATGGCAGGTGGCAGGTCGTATATGGCAGGTGGTAGGTGGTGGATGGCCTGACACACTGGGCTGGCCCCGTCATGCCCGTCATCCTGAGCAACGCGAAGAGCCTGCCATAAGCTTGCCGAAGGGACCTCAGCATTTGCTCTCTTGCGGTCAATACGGGGATTCTTCGCTGCACTCAGAATGACAAACGCGCGCGCGGCCAGATCAGGGTGTTCTTGCCCCTTTCCTATTTCCTATTTCCTACTCGCTACTGCCTCTCTGTGGTGAGAACGTGTCCCGCGGGGCGGGACGGGGGCGGGGTGTTTCCTGCAGCGACGCTTTGTCACCGCCGGTTTGGCTGTTGCGGCGCTCCGCCACTTGAAGCGCTTGACGAACATCCTACTCTGTGGTATATCCTACATTGTGGTATTCATTGAGTCGCGAGCATTCACGCGGCGATTGGCGGAGCGGGCCGGTGGTTCGGCTGATACGGTGCTGTCTCAGATTCAGGAAGACCTGCTTGAAAATCCTGAACGTGGCGTGAAGGTCAGGGGGATGGGCGGAATACGCAAGGCCAGAGCTTCAAACCCCGGCCGCGGAAAAGGCAAACGCGGCGGCTTTCGATATCTTTATCTCTACATCCAGCGCCGCGACCACGTTCACCTGCTGTTTCTGCTGGACAAGGATGAACAGGAAGACCTAAGCGCCGAACAGCGGAAGATTCTTCGCGGCCTGGTAGAGGCTTTAAAGTAATGGGCAGGAGAGAAGTATGGCAAAGAAAGTTAAGGTAGAAATCTTTGAGGACGTGCGCCTGGCACTAGCCGATGCAGCGGCCTGGGAGCGCGGTGGGAGAGTGGACTTGCGCGTCAGTCGGGTCCCTTCAGCGCCAAAGCCCATGAAGCCGGATGAGATCCGCCGGATTCGGACCCGTCTGCACGCCAGCCAGGCCGTGTTCGCCCGCTTCCTGTGCGTCAGTCCCAAGGCGGTGCAAAGCTGGGAACAGGGCCTCCGCCGGCCGCAAAGTTCAGCACTTCGTCTGCTTGAAATTGCCAAACGAAACCCACGAATTTTCCTGCGGGGTTAGGGATGGGTGACGGCAGGTGGCAGGTGGCGGGTTGTATAGGGCAGGCGGCAGGTGGTGGATGGCCTGACACACTGGGCTGGCCCTGTCATGCCCGTCATCCTGAGCAATGCGAAGAGCCTGCCCTGAGCTCGCCGAAGGGACCTCTGCATTTGCTCTCTTGCGGTCAATACAGGGATTCTTCGCTGCACTCAGAATGACAAACGCGCGCGCGGCCTTGTTTAGGGCAGCATATGGTAATTCCCATGACGGCGCGACGCCGTCCTTGGAGTGCGGGAGCTTGCTCCCGCCTTCGGCCCGCAAATTTGCCGCGATAAGAGGCCCCCAAATCGGGACGCCAACCAACGGCACGCACGCAAGGCGGCGGCAAGCCGCCGCACTCCAAGGCCCGCAGAACTGTTACCATCCGTTAGACGCATCAGCTGGTGTTCTGCGGGCAGCGAAGCTGCGCGGGGTTGGAGCGGCCGGGTGAGGGGTCTTGTCACGGGGCCGGCGCAGAGGCGGTTTATGTCTCTGCGATTTCCCCTGGCTCAGTGGGTCGCGCATACGTTCCGCAGTTTGGAATGTATGCGGCACGCGGGTCAGTTCATTTTTCCGTTGCTGTGCTGTGTGGGCTCAAACCCGAATGGCAGATATGGAATTCAATAAGACCATCCCGCTCTGCGGGATCGCAGACACTACAAAGCGAGCGTCTGCGCCAGCCGCGAGGAGCTTCGTGATGTCATCTTGTGGCTAATGGTTCTGGCGTATGCGAAGAAGAAAAGCAGCAGGGTAGCGTTCATCAGCGACGACGGCACGTTTCAGGGAGGGCAAGGAAGCCTAAACGAGACGCTTGCTGACGATCTTACAAACGAGAAAGTCGAGGTCTCATACTACGGCGGCATTTCTGCATTCATTGCGCGGAACTCGCTTCAAACCGAAGAGTTAAGCGAGGAAGAATTTTTCACCCTTGTACGGCGTGAGTTGGTCGATAGAAAGGCAAAGGAGGCTTTCGAGGAGAGCGAGAGCTTTTGGGGTGCGACCGAAAAAGTCGACATTGATACCATGGAATTTGTTAGCGCGAAGAAATTCAAAGTGGCGAAGGAGTCATTCTATGTAGAGGGTGCCCTGACCGGAAAGGCCAGATTCACGATTGTCCAGCAGCAACCGTGGCGCCAATACCCTTTCACTATAGGGACCGTCGCGATCATTATCCGCAGGCCACGGGCATTAAAATCGGGAGTTCGTCGGCGCGGTCGGATATTTCGTTTGGGGAAGGGCTAAGGCCACTGATGCTAGCGGACTTCCAACAACCTTCTAGTCAGGGCACTGAGGGAGGAGCCTTTCAGCGTTGGGCGCTGGCGAGACAGCGCGCCGATGCACCTTTAAGCGCCCTCGCCGGCGCAAGTGTCGAGAAATTGTACAGTTGCAGCTTCGACCTAGGGTATCGGCCAGGGTGGAAGCTGGTAAATTGATCGCTTTGCAAGCGGACGAATGGGAAATCGACGAGGTGCAGCCTATCCCCGATCCTTCATCGTCCGAGGCGGACTTTCAGGGCAAACGTTGAACGATTCAAGTAATTCGCAAAGCAAGAGACACTAATCGAGGACGCCGCCCTCCCGGAAGGCCCGGACGAAACGTACCGGGGGCTGTTCAAGCCGCGCATGGCGCAGACGTGACCAACCAAAACGATGTGTTCGTATTCCGACCACTGTCACACTTCTTGATTCGTTACGTCCTGCCGGACTTGGATCAGAGGGTGGACAGGGGAGCCATCTCCGCCACCGCTTTGCCAATTGAAGTGAGCGCATTCAAAGTTTTCTCCATGCCGAATGACACGGGGGACTCGTCGGTTGTAGTGCAGCTTAACGAAGAAGTCGACCTACAGGTGATTATGAAATCAACAAGGCCAGTTGCAAAGGGCGAGACGCTTACGCTCGCCGATATTCATCCCGACGAGTGCTATATCCAATCCCCGACGCACGACGGTAAACCGCTGCCGTATTTTCTTTACCTTAGACAATTTCTCGATCATCGTATCTACTTCGACTTTGTTGCGAATTCATCTAAAGTTGCTGGCAACTTCAGTGGCCGGTTCAAATTGAAATTTCCCGTAGCGGAGGTTGCCAATGCCCTGCAATTCTTCCGGACGATTAACGTAGTCAGCCAACTGACGGCTCTTGTGGGCGCCAACTGGCCGCCCGCGCCGGGGTACTACCCATCCGTTGTACAACGTCTACACACCGACCCAAGTGCAATCGGGACACACGACTTTGTGGAAGTGGTGGCGACCGCATACGGGCGCAATTATTGGAACCGACGTATCGCGTTCTGGAGAGAGACAGATTTCTATAATGATCGCCAAGTTTACCTGGAGACTGCGATTGATCGTTACTTTGAAGGTGACTTCGTCTCTTCGACCTACGTGATTGTCCCTCAATTCGAGGGCATAATAAAAGCATACCTTCAGCGTTGTGGGAGAAAACCGAAGAGCGGCTTCCCTGAATGTGCGGACCAGTTAAAACAAATTTTTCTTTCCCGCAAGATTATTCTCTTTCCTCGAAATATGATTGACGCAATATTCGGCTATCTGAAGGACGGCGACTTTTGGAGAAGCTCGAGAAGAATAGCAGACCCATCCTCTGTGGTTAATCGACATGGAATATTGCACGGCGCCTTCACCGGATTTGAGGGAAAGCGCGTGGCTCTCAAGTACTTGATACTGCTCGACGGGCTGGATTACCTTCTGCTGCATGACAAAATACTCAGCGGCAACCTTTAGCCGGTGACTCGGGCGATGAAAGCTAGGCCGCGGCTGGCGCAGATGCTTGCCTTATAGTATCTGCGATCTCGCGAAGCGACAGGTTTTTGCGCCCGCAAAACGGCGAACGTGAAGCAGCCCCCGAAGGGGGGCGGAAGACTTTAGCCCACGGCGCGAGCCGTGGGAAACGAGGCCATCACCATCCGCCCAGCCCCGGAGGGGCGAAAGAATTCATTCCCAGCGAGTAGCGCGATCCTCCGGTGTTGAGGTCCGCGAGTTTTTGAATGGACGAGGCCAGGAAGTGCAGATCGCGCTGTTCGCGGGCATGAACGCAGCTTGTGCTGATTTGGGCGAGCGTTGGTTTGGTGAAGCAGATTCTTCGGCCAAAAAACGGCCTCAGAATGACGTAAACGGCGCGGTATCTTAGAGCACGTGGCTGCGGCCCCGCAGGGCGGGGCGGGCTTCGCTGCTTGTCGCATGCCTTCAGAGGCTAAAGCCACCGGAAAAGGGCGGGGGGCTCTCTTTCGGCACGAGTGAACTCGAGCCCTTTCGCTAAACACCCCTCACCCACCGCAGGCAGAAGGCGGATAGCAGGAAAACCGATTCAAAATTCAAGATTCAAGATGGCAGACATGCCGTTAATTCACGCAATCGCAAATCGTTAAATCATTCAATTGATTCAAACACCCCTCACCCGCCGTCGTCCCTCCGGCGCCTTCTCTCCTCGGAGAGGGCAAGGCGTCTTAGGGAAGGCCGGCGGTGGGGACATCGTGGCAAGAGAAGGCAGGAAAATCGATTCCAGAGTCAAAATTCAAGATGGCAAAAGGTGCCGATGAATCGCACACATCGCAAGAACCGCGACGTCTGCGCCACCCGCGGTTCCGCCAATTGATGCTGGTGAACAATGCGGCAGTGCTGGCGGACTTACGCGTTGCGCATCTCGTCATGGATCTTCTCGATGCCAGGCTCCCGGAATTCCCTGCTATTGCCCCCGCTTGCCCGCCGCTGGAATTGAAGTGAGCAGTTTTGACCAAACCAAAGGTCAATGTGGCACAGACGAAGCATTCCCGCAAAGAATAAGATGTATAGGAATCGTCCATTGATCCCCGCGTCGCTCTGGCCAGGCAAGTTCTGGTGCAGGACGGATGTCGGTGAATAACGGTTTCCGGACTACGAACGAAATCAGCACCACGGCATCGGGCATAACGGAGGAGTTCTGTGGCAAGAGAAGACTTTCAAATCGCGCTGCCGGGCGAACGGACCAATCCTGCTGGAAAGGCGGTCAGCAACAAGCTCCTTCTGTCGGTTCCCGACAGCGAATACGGCGCCATCCGTCCTCACCTGGAATTTCTCAACGTGCCTCCTCGTCGCAGCCTTTACGAACCGAACGGTCCCCTGGAGTTTGTGTATTTCCCCAATGCGGGCATGGTATCGCTTGTAGTTGAGACAGAAGATGGAAGAACTGTTGAAGTAGGCGAGGTGGGGAAGGAAGGGTTTGCAGGGATACCGGCGTCGGTTGGCATGAAAAAGAGCCAGGTGCGCGAGATCGGACAAATCGGCGGAAATGGCTTCAGGATGAGGGCTGGCGCCTTGCGAAACATTTTTAGTTCTACTCCGCAGTTTCAAGTGATGCTGACTCGCTATGGAGTGGTCCAGGGATTGCAAATCGCACAAACGGCCGCGTGTAATCGGCTTCACAATGTAGTACAGCGGCTCGCGCGCTGGCTGCTGATCACTCAGGACAGAGTGGATTCCGCAAAGTTCGCCATTACTCAGGAGTTCCTTGCGACGATGTTAGGGACGGACCGACCCACTGTAAACTTGACAGCCGCTATTTTGCAGAAAAAGAAGATCATTGAGCACACCCGCGGTGTCGTACAGATTCTGAACCGCGCGAAACTCCAAAGTTGTGCCTGCGAATGTTACGATGCTATCCAATTGGACAGATTTGGCGAGGGACCCTTGCGTCACGGAAAGACTTTCGAAAAGCAAACCACCCGGAAAGACAGACGAACGCCGCCGAAAAGCCGATAATCAACGGAATCCTTGCGCCGAATCCCGACGGCGAGTGCAGCCCAACCCGCACATGCTTGGAATTTCCCAGTTTGCTAATCCAATCCACCCAGCACATACTTAAAGGAACAACCGGAGTTTGTCAATTCTGTGAATGCAGGTTGTGTGTTTCGGTCGCCTCGGAGAGGTAAAAACGGCTGGAGCGGGCCTCTGATCAAACTACGATTCAGTGTTGGATAGCCGACAGACAGAAACCATCCCCGAAGCTTATACTCGTGGGCATGGGAGAGTTTGGGTAAGGGTCTGAAAATCCAAGTTAATACCTTGGGGCCCAATTCCGCCACTCGGGCCGCGTCGAATCGTGACAAAAAGCTTTTTCAGCCCCTCAGGACAGGCCCGGCCAGAAAACCGACTACTTTTGATTTCGCGGGCTCGCACGTTGCAAGCAGGAGGTTGGGTATGGCAAGCAGGAAACATCAGTCTGAGCTAGTTACCTCCAAGCGGAAAGACCAGGCTGAGGCTGTTACGGCGCTGAAGAAAGGCCGGCCTGCTGTTATTACGGCAAATCAGAAAAAACAGTCTGTCGATTGGGATGCTCTCCTGGCTGGAATCAACGGCGGGAAGTCCGTTCTCGAATATACCGCGGACCGCATCATTTTCCGGCAAGGCGACCCTGCGGATGCCATCTTCTACCTCCGGCAAGGCAAGGTGAAACTTACGGTGACCTCCCAGGAAGGCAAGGAAGCGATTGTCGCCATTCTGGGCGCCGGGGAGTTTTTCGGCGAGGGATGCCTGGCAGGCCAGACGTTGCACGTGTCAACGGCTGTCGCGGTAACGGATTGCACCCTTGCCCGGATTGAGAAGGCGCGGATGGCGCGCATGCTGCACGAGCAGCACGAGATCTCGGAATTGTTCGTCACCCACCTGCTTTCACGCAACATCCGCTACGAAGAGGATCTTGTCGACCAGCTTTTCAACTCCAGCGAGAAGCGCCTGGCGCGGATTCTCCTGCTGCTGGCTCATTTTGGCAAGGAAGGCCGATCCGAAGCTGTCCTTCCCAGAATCAATCAGGAAAACCTGGCGCAAATGGTGGGCACCACGCGGTCGCGCGTGAGTCATTTCATGAACAAGTTTAAGAAGCTGGGCTTTGTCGATTACGACGGTGTCAGCGGCGGGTTGACCGTCCATAGCGGCCTCCTCAGCGTGATCCTGCACGACTAGCCTCAAAATCAGGACCTCGGTAATTTCCATCGCTGTCCCTACCTATAACGCGGCTGGCGCAGACGCTCGCTCTGTGGCGTCTGCGATCCCGCGGTGCGGGACGCTCCTGCCTGGGTTCAAGGCAGTCGGGCCAAAGCGGTGATCGATTCATCGCGCAAAAAGTAAAATCTTCAGCATGACCACAGCCACGCAGAGCAAAACCGCTGCGGTTGCGGCACCGCGCCAATCTCACGCCGCTCAGCTTCGCGAAATCGATGTGAACATCGCACTGGAACAATAGGGAGGCAGATTCAATAATTACTCAGGGCTTGCGCCCGGCCGATGGCCCAGCCGGCGCCGGGTGATCAGGCAAACCAGGGCTGCGACGCTCGCGTAAGCGATCCAAACGATATTGTGCTGGCTTGTGTTGCTGCGGAGCGTTGCTTTTCCGACAAGGTCGTTAAGGATGATCCCGGTTCCGACATTGTAGACTCCGTGAACAAGAACTGCGCAAATTGTGCTGCCTCCCGACTGGTTGAAGGCGAGAGACAGAATGACTGAAGCCGCCATCGTCATGACCACGAACTGCCACCAAGCTACGTTATATACTCCCGCCAGTATCAGGGGAAGATGCCAGTTGGCCCAGAAAAATCCCAGGATAAGCGCAGAGGTCATGGGATCGAAGCGGCGCTGCAATCGCGGAAGAGCGTATCCGCGCCAGCCGGGTTCCTCGCCCAGCGGTCCTCCGAAGAGATTGGGGCCAAAGAGCGTCAGAATCTGCAGCAACGCCGCCCACTGCCATCGATCAAAGTGCGCGACGGTCATCAGGCAGGCGGCTGCAAACGCGGCAATCAGCACGGCCGAGGCTCCGGACGCCGTCCCCAGCAGGACCCCCGGCAGAGTTGTCCAAAGGCGCGCGGCTCTCCAATTGCCTGCGAAAATCCGATGAGTGATCAGCGCGGCCAGTGAAGGTCCAAACGTGCCGGCCGCAAAGTAGACTGGATCAGAATTTTTTCGCGTCAGAACGGGAAGCCAGAGGATGAGGCTGATCATGTAGGCGAGCGTAAAATAGACCGTCAGCTCGCGCAGGCTAGAAGCGTGAGACGCCGACCCGTTCTCAGAGGTGTCGCCCATCCAGGCATTATGCCGGAATTTCGGGCCGACAGACGCCGCAAACGGCAGTCGAGCGCCGTACTCGGAAACAACCAGCACCCGCTAAAAGTCAAGAAAGTTCTATTCCAACCGCAGCAAACCAAGACATCGCAATTAAAATCAATGATTTGTGAATGATGCGAAAAATCCGCCCGTCCATGTCGGCCTCTCCTGATTGAGCAATTCTTACACTATGAGACCTACAGCATGGATTGGAGGCGTTCTGCCCCAAAAGCTTCGCAGGGCTCAACTTATTCAATTTCAAAGGCACTTGGAACAATTCTTGCTCCCTGGTCCCGAGAAACAATAAGTCCGGCGGGGTAGCACAAAAGGGCGGTCGGGTGAAAGTCACACTCGATGGCAAACATAGGACTCAATTAAGCGTTCCGCATGTACAAGGTGCAGACCGGTTGGCGAGGGAGTCGTATCCCGGCGCCGCCTTTCTTTGTTATGTGAGGGCGCCAAAAAAGGGGGGAACTGCAATGAAAGCAATGTTAATCTCGGGGGTATTACTGATTCTGCTGGGTATCGTTTCATTGGCTGGTGAAGGCATCCCCTATAAGAAAGACAAGGATGCCATCAACGTTGGCCCGGTCCACGCAAGTACCGAAACCACAACGAAGGTTCTGATCCCCCCTGCACTCGGAGGGGTTTTGTTAACGGGAGGAGTGCTGCTGGTGGGGTTTGGAATCAGAAAATCCAGAAAGAAGTGAAGGGCATTTGAACACCGCCACGGCAGGTCAAAAAGTTGCAGGGAAGGAGATTGCGGGTGGTGACATCAGGGAACGGGAGCGCCCCACGGGGCTGGCGCGGACGCTTGCCTTTTAGCATCTGCGATCTCGTGAAGCGACAGGTTTTTGCGCCCGCAAAACGGCGAACGTGAAGCAGCCCCCGGAGGGGGGCGGAAGACTTTAGCCCATGGCGCAAGCCATGGGAAAATGGAAAGCAACAATTCCGTCCAGCCCCGGCAGGGGCGTAAGAATCTGTTCTCGGGCACCCCGCCATTCCAACACCGCTCAGCTTCGCTGACGCAGACATTAAGAATCAACGTCTGCGCCAGCCGCGCATGCCTTCAGAGGCTAAAGCCACCGGAAAAGGGGCGGGGGGCTCTCTTTCGGCACGAGTGAACTCGTGCCCTTATAGTTCTAAGCCGGGGGCCGAAGGCAACCGGAACCTCAGCAATGAAGTCAGCCCCGTGTTTAAGTCTCGACAGAAGAACTCCAAAGCGATAAAACAGCCGAAGGAGGAAACGCCTCGCTCCGCTACGAACATCGTGCCCGGACGCTCGACGACTGGCGAAAGAGTTTCGAGCGGAGCGGGACGTTCGGACCGGAAACGCACACTCAGATGTGGTCATATCGATGACTCTGCTATAAGGGCTGCGCGGGGTCCGAACGGGCGTCCTCTGACATCTTCGCCAAGGAGGATCGAGATGGAAGCACCTGCTTCGAACCTGGAAATTGTGGCCTGGGTGGGCCTGGACTGGGCCGACCAGAGCCATGAAATTCGTCTGCAAGCCGTCGGTTCCGAGGTTGCGGAATCGTTCACGGTGGAACAGAAACCGGAAGTCCTGCACGCCTGGATCGCCGGACTTCGAGCCCGCTTTCCGCAGGGCCGGATCGCCCTGGCGCTGGAACAATCGCGGGGAGCGGTGATCTACGCGCTGATGAATTACGATTTCCTGCTGCTTTATCCGGTGCCGCCCAAGGGCCTGGCGCGCTACCGCGAGGCCTTTGCCACCAGCGGCGCCAAGAGCGACCCGACCGATGCCGGCCTGCTGCTGGAACTGGTGCGCACGCATCGGGACCGCCTGCGAGCCTGGCAACCCGACGACGCCCTGACTCGGCAACTGCGACTGCTGGTCGAACACCGGCGGCGCACCGTGGCCGACCGCACACGCCTGACCAACCGCCTGACCGCATTGCTGAAGACCTACTTCCCGCAAGCGCTGGAGTGGGCCGGAGACTTGCGCGGCGCAGCAGCCTGCGAGTTTCTGCAGACCTGGCCCACCCTGGAGGCGGTCGAGCAGGCGCGCCGTTCCCAACTGCGCCGGTTCTATCACGACCATCGGCGGTTGTCGGCCGAAGGCCTGAAGCAGCTGTTCCGCGAGATGGACCGTGCCCAGCCGCTCAGCAGGGATCGGGCGCTGGTGGAGGCCTCGGCGCTGATGACCCAGACGCTGGCCGCGCAACTGGAAGCCGTGATCGCCGCCCTCGAGAAGCTGGATCAGGCGCTCGAGGAACTGTTCGGCCAGCATCCCGACCGGGACCTGTTCAGCAGCCTGCCGGGTGCGGGCGAGGCGCTGGCTCCGCGTCTGGCTGCCGCCTTCGGCTCCGACCGCCACCGCTTCCAGAGCGCCGAGGAACTGCAGCGGTTCTCCGGCGTCGCTCCGGTTACCGAAGCCAGCGGCAAGATGCACTGGGTCCACTGGCGGATGGCCTGTCCCAGGTTTCTGCGCCAAACCTTTCATGAATTCGCTGCCGCTTCCGTGCGCAAATCGTTGTGGGCTCGGGCTTACTACGAACGCCAACGGCAGCGTGGCGCTTCGCACCACGCCGCGGTCCGCTCCCTGGCTTATAAATGGATTCGCGTCCTCTATCGCTGCTGGCAAACCCGTACCCCTTACGACGAAAACCTTTACCTGGAAGCTCTGCGCCGGCGACGCTCACCGCTCTGGCTGGCGGCCGCCGCAACCTCAACCCGGGAGGCTCGGAGTTGAATTATGCCTAAAAAATCCTTGACCCAATCAACTCAGATGTCTTTCGCTAAACACCCCTCACCCACCGCAGGCAGAAGGCGGATAGCAGGAAAACCGATTCAAAATTCAAGATTCAAGATGGCAGACATGCCGTTAATTCACGCAATCGCAAATCGTTAAATCATTCAATTGATTCAAACACCCCTCACCCGCCGTCGTCCCTCCGGCACCTTCTCCCCTCGGAGAGGGCAGAAGCATGGTGGCGCAGAGTTGTCCAGCCGTGCGGGATTACTCTGCGGTTCTTTCTATAAGATCAAAACCCGCAGAGTTGAATAACAACTCTGCGCTAGCCGCTGCGGTTTGCCCACTCTACGTCCAAGTGGATCGGCAAACAGTTCGCTGTTGATCGCGGGTCATCAGATTGTGGACTGGGGTCAGGCAACCATCTTAAAATGCAAACACCAGGTTGAAAGAGAGGAAGCGAGCAGACCTGCTCTGTCGAGCTGAAAATGCCCAAATTTCTGATAATGAGAATAGTCGTTGTCCTGCTTTTCTCGCTGGTCTTTTACTTCGGAATCGCCGGGCTAAGGTCTGGCGAGATACGATCGAGGGGGTACATGCTCAAGCGCGACGAGAATCCTCTCGGCTATTGGCTCACCGTTCTGATTAGCCTGGTGGGGCCGGTGGTCATCATCTACCTGGTGTTGACCAGATGATGTTTCCCCGCCATCCCAAAGGGCGCGCCAGAGGATGGCTGCACTCACAGTAAAGTTGTAGCGCGGTCCTCCGGGTCTGAGGTCCGCGGTTCTTTCTGCATTGATGTGAGTGCTCGTCCTGGTTGCCGACGCGCCTTGCCCCACGGACCCAAAGTGTGAAGGGCAGACGCACGCCGCTTACACAACGGTACCCACGAGTGCCCCGATGCCGGCGGTCAGCGCCATGGCCATGGCTCCCCAAAAAGTAACGCGTATGGCGCCCATCGTCACTCCCGCCCCGCCGGCGCGTGCGGCCAGCCCGCCGAGAAGCGCCAGGAACACCAGTGAAGTTCCGGAGACAAGTGGGATCAAGCCCGCCGCCGGGGCCAGGGCAGTGACGATGAGAGACATCGCTGCTCCAACCGCAAAGCTGCCCGCCGACACCAACGCCGCCTGCATCGGACGCGCCCGGAAAGTCTCCGAGATGCCGAGTTCGTCGCGGGCATGTGCGCCTAACGCATCGTGGCGCATCAGTTGCTCCGCCACCTGCTTCGCCAGCGAAGGTTCAAGGCCGCGAGCAACGTAGATGGCGCTCAGTTCCTTCTGCTCGCCCTGGTCGTCATCCCTGAGTTCCGTCCGTTCAAGTTTCAGTTCAGCTTCCTCGGTGTCTCGCTGCGAGTGGACCGACACGTACTCCCCTGCAGCCATGGACATGGCTCCCGCCACCAGGCCGGCAATCCCTGCAATCAGGATATTGCTGTGAGATCCATGGGCGGCAGCAACTCCGAGTACCAGGCTGGAGGTCGAAACGAATGCCGTCGTTTGCGCCTAGAACTGCTGCGCGGAGCCAGCCGATCCGTCCCGTGTGGTGAAGTTCTGTACTGACCTGCGACCGCATACAACCTCCTTGACCCGGGACTGACCCGCCCGGTTTTTGGTGCCAACTGAAGTTAGAAAGTTTACATCACAGCTCGGGGCTGTGAAAGTGGTCTGGGTGCTCCCACGGGGCTATAGGCCGCCGGTACCGGTTTAGGTTTCAAGGCTGAGCTGCGGTAGCGGCTGATCTCCGCCGTCTAATCGAAGGAGGCCAGTATTGGCCCGCCTCTGAAACCAGCGATCACCGCATGATATTTCCCTCGGCGATGGACTGTCTGTTCAGAGTTGAACAAGCCCCTGAACAGAATGGCCTGTCACTCTGCCCATTATTGAACTCAACGCAAGCGTCCAACCCAACACTGCGCTTGGTCACGATTGCTCAGACAACTGTGCGCAACGGAACAGACAGGCGTCGCCACCGCATCTATCATCATGTTTAGGAACAGCAAAGGCACTCAAGGAGAAATATTATGCTTGGCTATGGATTGCTCGGAACCATTGTTGTGATTCTGATAATTTTGTGGGTCATTCGCAGCTTGTGAACGCTGACAGGTTGTGACGCCGTTGGAGTCTGTGTGACAACCCCGATTTCCACAAGTCGCCGCTTTGTGTCACAGGGGTTAAGTCCTTGCGACGCATCAAAAGTGATGTCGGCAACGATTGTGGAAATCGCGTTTTTTCAAGTTGTCACCCACACTCCCCTCGGAGAGGGCAGAAGCCTGGTTGCGCAGAGTTGTCCCGCCGTGCGGGATTACTCTGCGGTTCTTTCTATAAGATCAAAAGCCGCAGAGTTGAAAAACAACTCTGCCCCACCGACTTTGGTCGCAGACTCTAAAAATCAAAATCTGCGCCAGCCGCAGGAATTCAGGAGCCGGGAAACCGGTTTGAGGCAGGATTCGCCTTACTCGGCCTTTGCCTCCAGCAACAGATGTTTCTGAAATTGGGCAGTCCAGGTGGCCACGGGGCCGCGAACGGTTCCCAATGCCTCCCCGGTCTCATAGTTGATCAGGCGATAAGCCCGCTGATCCAAACCTCTCAGTTCAAGCTTGCCGTTCCACTGGGGAGCGTAGAAGGCGTAGTACATGTTCCCGTCCTTGCGAATGGCGTGGGCTTCCGGTTTGTCAAAACCGAGGTCATACAGCGTTCCCATGTATTCGCCCCTGGAGAGCATTTCGGCCTTGTAGATTTTGATCCATTTGTCCCAGATCTGTTCCTTCGCAGGCGTCAGATCCAGACTGGTTCGCCTTCGCCGCCTGGCCGGGCCCGAACCCACCGGCCAGGTGAAATTGGTGCCCACCACGCCGCCTACTCCAACCGTTGAGGCGAAGTCGTCACCGCCATCGCTCATGTCCACGTGGTCACCGAAGTAGGCGATGGAGTCGCCCATCAGGGCCTTGAGAGTTTTTCCCTTCAGGCGGACCTGCCAGGAACTTCTGGGGTCTGAGGCTACCGACATGTTCATGAAGGGCATGGTGAAGAAAGAGTACCCGGTTCCGCAGGGGCAGAACTCCACCAGCGCGTCGGGCTTGATGCTGAGCGCCGTATCGTAAATGGCCTTGAAGAATTGGGGCATTGCCTCCACGGAATCTTCGGGCGAAGCGTGATGGTGGGCAGGGTTGTAACAGCGAGGCGCAGCATTCATGAATTGTCCATCGAGCTTCAAGCCGTCGAAGCCCCAATCCCGCAGGATTTTGGTGACCAGGGCCTTGTGGTACTCCACCACGGCGGGATCGGCGGGACAGAGATACCACGCCTTCCAATAGGAGATCTTTTGCCTCGATCCATCGGCATTGAGCAGCAGATAATCCGGGTGATCCGTGATCAGTTTCGTATCCGGAGAAACCGACAAAGGCGCCCACCAGAGCTGAGCCTTGAAACCTTCAGCGTGAATCCGGTCCACCATGGCTTTGATGTCGCGGTCGCCACCGGGGAATTTCTCCGGGTTCAGGAACCAATCCCCCTCGGCGGTCTGCCATCCGTCATCCAGCGTGACCCACCGGAAGCCCAGCTTCTTCACCACCGGCAAGGCGTTGTAGACCTGCGCCGGAGTGAAGTTCCTGCCGTAACCCCAGGCGCACCAGATGGGACCGAAGGCGTCATCCGGCGCCGGCTTGAATTCCACGCCTTGTTTCACCATGGCCTGCCGATACTCCCTCAGGCTTCGGAAGTAGTCGCCCTGATGCACGGTGACGAAAGTCCGAAACGTTTTGAGGGTTTCTCCCGGTTTCAGTTCTCGATTCAATTTGAAATGCACGCCCACTGTGGCGTGCTCCTGGTCCGGCATGGCGACGGGAAGAGAAACCAGCCTGGGACTCATCTCCAGGTGCCCCACGGCGATGCCTGCGTCTCTCCGCCAGACATCCACGACCGGCGTTCCCCCTCCGTAATCAGTGGCGTTCATTCCCAGATAGTTTTCCTGATCGAAACCCACTTTCAACGGGAGCACCCAGTCCGGCCGTTTCTCATAAGAACCACTTTGGTACGACCAGAACGCCGGCTCGCCGCCGGCCCGGCCCGGCCGAAATGGAGTAGCGCTGGTTCGTCCAGCCGTCCACGGAAAGGCTGGAGCCGCCAGTGTTGGTGTACTGCACTTCGAAAACGGCCATCTGCGGAAACTCGCCGTAGGTGGTCACGGCAACGGTCTTCTTCAGTGACGGCGCGGTCCCCGTCAGGGTCACGCGCTGCCCGGCGCCCAGCGAATCCCGGACGCTGCCACGCTTCACATCGCGCAAAGCGAACTCGCTGATTTCCTTTCCCGCAACCGTCAGGGTCTCCGAGGGCGCGTAGTCGCCGATGGCGATTTCCTTACCCTCGAATTTGGCCACTACACGACTCTGCAGCATTCCGTTGAACTCGATGCGGATGTTCCTGCCATCCGCATGGGCCTTTGGTGACACGGAAGGGCCGAACCCACTCGCCAGCCACACCGCAAGCCCCACGACAATCAATTTCCACGATTTCATCAGCATGATGGTCTCCTCTCCCGCGAAAATACGCCTGACCGCCGCTGATTGCAACTGTCAATTGGGTTTGCAGTTCCTGGTGCTTCAGCAGGCAACACCAGGAGGCAGGGCAGAGTTGTTCTGTAACTCTGCGGATTGTGATTTGAAACAAGAGAACCGCAGAGTCATCCCGCACGGCGGGACAACTCCCAAACCCTTGCCAGCCGCAAACCCATCACCGACCGCCTGATGAAAGACGGCAGCGCGATACGCTGAGGGCACAACTCTCTGCCTGCTATTCCTGCTATCCCAGAAACGCGTGCCTGGCCCTTCGGCCCGAGGCCTGCCAGAGCTTGACGACCTCAAACACAATGATGGTTGCGTAGGTCACGGCTATCCAGACACAAACCGCCTCAATGGGCAGTCTGGACCACGCTCCTATGAACACCCCCAGCATCTGGTTCTCCCGGTATTCCCACCAGCCGTAAGGTACAGCCAGCGTGACTTCCCACAGGAGGCTGATCAGGAGGATGAAGATGAGCGTGATGCTGAAGGCTCGCCAGTTGATGAAGGGCTTCACGGTGGGGAAAAAACTCGCCGCGGGGAACAAGGCTCCGACGACAAGGAACACGAAGTAACCTGGAAAGCCGGCGGAACCCGGAGCAAAGAATTCCCTGAATACGATGGCGATCACGATCAGGGCGACGCCGAGGACAAGCGATGTTGGGTGGAAGCACAACAGGCGAGGGATATTCTTCGCTTCCCCTGGATAGTCCGCCACGTTGTAGGCGACCAGCCAGTACTCGTCCATCCAAATATAAAGCAGCAGGACGGCCATGAAGCCCGTCAGGTAAAAAACGTACTCTTCAACGGGGACCGGCCCTCCTATCGCCGGCGCTCCGAGCCCCAGCGTCGCGGCTCGATTGGGAAAAAGAAAAAACCACCGGGCGAAGAAAAAATCGAGCCCGCAGCCAAGCGGAGCCAGAATCCCGAGGGTCAGCCAGAAAGCCCTTTGAGGAATTCTGACTCCTTCCCGCGGCAGGAACCAGAAAGCGATTACGACAATCGGAACGATGAACAAGAGCAGGCTCCAGGTATATCCGTGCGGGGTGGGATCGGCCGGAACCGCGAGCGTGGCGGGCCGCCGAATCGTGTTGAGCGTGATCGCCGCCGGGAGCGCAACCATGGCCAGCATGGCAACAACGATCCAGGCACTACGGCGCGGCGACGGGAAATTGACGGAGACGGGATTGGGCATGATAGTTCTCCTAAGGATCCGCTGACTCCTGGGGTTTACCACACTTGAGGCCCAATGTGAAATAGCATCGCTCGGCGGGTGGCGCCCCCTTCCGCCATTGGGAATGGATGCGGCACGCAAGTTCAATTCATTTTTCTGGTGCTATACTGTGTGCGCACAAACCGGGATGCAGGATATGAACCTCAATAAGGACGTCCCGCTTCGCGAGATCGTGCCGGTCTTTCGGGGGGCCAGCCGAGGATCGGAAACCCAGGACCCACCCAAAGCGTCACTACTAATGACAGGATGATGGGAACAATCTCAACGGCGAGCGACGGTTTCGCGATTCGGGCCGAGCGTGTGTCGCGGCATTTCCAGATGGGGGAGACGCTGATCCGGGCGGTGGACGAAGTCACGCTCTCCATCCGCAAAGGGGAATTTGTAGGACTCCTGGGAAGTTCCGGGTCGGGAAAATCCACCCTGTTGAACCTGATGGCGGGGCTTGACCGTCCGACCTCCGGCACCATGATCGCCGGGGGGCGCAACCTGGCGGAACTGAATTCCCGGGAGCTGGCCCGCTATCGAAATCAAACCGCGGGAATTGTTTTTCAGGCTTTCAATCTGCTTCCCCGCATGACCCTTGAGGAAAACGTGGAGCTGCCCTTGCGCCTCGCGGAAGTGGACCGTGGGGAGCGCGCGGCGCGCGTGCGGGAAGCGCTCGAGCGGGTCCACCTTGAAAAACGATCGGCACACCGGCCCGGCGAGCTTTCCGGCGGCGAGCAGCAGCGTGCCGCTATCGCCCGCGCCCTGGTGAACCGCCCCACGATTCTCTACGCTGACGAACCCACGGGCAATCTGGACAGCGCCACGGGCGAGGAAATCCTGGCTCTGCTGCGGGAGATCAACCAGATGCTGGCCGCAACCATCGTCCTGGTGACCCATGAGCAGCCACTGGCGGAACGCTTTGCCGGGCGCATCGCCTTCATGAAGGACGGAAAGCTGGTGGCAGCATGAAAGTCCGCGACCTGACCGAGCTGGCAGCACGGAACCTGCGCGAAGCGTTGTTGCGGAATACCCTGACCACGCTGGGGATCGGTGTCGGCATCGCTTCACTGGTCGCCATGCTTTCTCTCGGCGTTGGGTTGCAGCGCCTGGCCACCGAGCGCCTGGAACAGTCGGGCCTGTTCAATGCCATCTTTGTGAGGCCGAGCTCGGGTTTCCAACGTTTCGGAGGCAGGCCCCATCCCGGCCCGGTGGAGAAATCGCCGCCACTCGATCTCAGCGCACGGCAAGCCATTGCCCATCTGGCTGACGTGCAGGAGGTTTATCCGCAGGTCCGATTTCTTACGGAAATTCGTTATGAGGGAAATTCATATCCCACCTCTATCGCGGGGATCCCGGAATCCGACCGCTCCGGCGGGGCGTTCGACGGGATGGAAGGCCGGTTTTTCTCAAGCCCCACCGCCGACGAGGCGATCCTGCAAGTCGGTTTTGCGCAGCGTCTGGCTCCACAACCCGAAACGCTGATTGGGAAACCGATGGTGGTTCGCTACGCAAAACGCGAGCCGATCGCCCCGGCCGGCGGCAAAAAAGGATCGAGGAGAGGAAGCGCCTCGCAGAGCAGCCCCACAGGGGGCTTTTCCATCGTCCTCCAGGAAACGCGCCTCATGATCGTCGGCATTGTCAAAACAGACCCGGAGGGATTCGGCGGATTTGGCCGGGGTCAGATTTTCGTTCCTCTGGATGTGGCCGAAGCGCTGCATGCAACCCAGGGCAGCGACCTTCGGGAAGTTCTGCGAGGGGCGGGTCCGGAGCCGACTTATGCGGCGTTGACGGTACGCGTCACCCGCCCCACCCAGGTGGCCGCCGTCGAGGCGACAATCAAGAAAATGGGCTTTGAGACATTTTCATTGCTCGATACCACGCGCAATCTGCGGCTCTTTTTCACGGTCTTTGACCTGCTGCTCGGAATTTTCGGAGGCCTTGCGCTGGTGGTCGCCACGCTCGGCATTGTGAACACGCTGGTCATGGCCATCCTCGAGCGAAGGCGTGAAATCGGGGTGCTGAAGGCGCTCGGCGCCGCCGACCAGGACGTCCGCCAGCTCTTCTTTTGGGAGGCTGGAGTCATGGGGCTCATGGGCGGCATCTTCGGAACCGGGCTGGGATGGGCCATCGGCAGGGCGCTGACCTTCGGGACGGATCTCTACCTGCGGCAGCGCAACCTGCCCGCCGTCGATATCTCTGTGGTGCCCTGGTGGCTGGCGCTGGGAGCTGTCGTCTTCGCGGTCGGCATCAGCCTTCTCGCCGGAATTTATCCGGCCGTCCGGGCGGCCCGGCTCAATCCCGTGGAGGCCCTGAGATATGAGTAGCGCCGGGAGAATGGTTGGGACCATCCTGCTGGCGCTCCTGGGGCTTGGCGGCTGCGCCATGCCTTCTCGCGCCGCGACGGCGAGCGCCGAGTGTCTCGCCATGCCCAGCCGTATCCTGCATCGGCCGGTGGGTTATTGCGCCATCCTGCCACCCGGCTACCACGCCGACAAGACCCGGCGCTACCCGGTCCTTTACCTCTTGCACGGCCTCGGCGAAAACGATCAAATGATGATCCGCTCGGGCGGTCTGAACCTGGTGCAGGATCTGTGGGATAGGGAGCGGATTGGCAGGTTCCTGATTGTCACGCCCGATGCGGGCTCCAGCTTCGACATCAACTCACGAAATGGCCGCGAGAGGTACGCAGACTTTTTCATTCAGGAGTTTTTGCCGTTTATCGGGCGGCGTTACCGCGCGCTTGCCGGCCGGAAGAATCGCGGCATTGCGGGCATTTCAATGGGAGGATATGGAGCGCTCCACCTCGCCTTTCGTTATCCGCGGCTTTTCGGCTCCGTCTCCGCAGAAAGCGCGGCCCTCATCGAACGCATCCCCGCAGTGACCGTTACCGGACCCCAGTCCCATGCCCTTCGGATGATGCTCGGTGGAGCATTTGGATCACCGCCCGACCCTGCCTTCTGGGAACAAAATAGCCCGCTGACCCTGGCCCGAACCGCGCGGCTCGCCGGCATGAAAATCTATTTTGACTGCGGCGCGCAGGACGATTACGGATTCAGCCGGGGAGCGCGAGGGCTCGACCACATCCTGAAAGCGCGTGGGATTCCACACGAATTTCATCTTTACCCGGGAGGACATAATTGGCTTTACTTCGCCGCGCATTTGCCGGGTCTGCTGGAATTTGAGTCGCATGCCTTTGGCCTGGACAACAGTTCCCGCTGATGAACTGGGGCGGGTCGCGCAGTCGTTCCGCAGTTTGGAATGGATGCGGCTCGTCTGTGATGTGGAAGGGCGCGGTGCCCCGGTGTTGAAGTCCGCGGTTCTTTCTGTAGCGGCGGGTTTAGCCCGCCACCGTGGCGACGTCAAGTCGCCGCTACTCCGGGCCGCGGACCGCCGCCATGGCGGCAGCCCGCGCTCGCTCATTACCGCCGGCCTCAGGCGAGGTCGAAGCGGTCAAGGTTCATCACCTTGTTCCAGGCGGCCACGAAGTCTTTCACAAACGTCTTCTTAGAGTCGGCTGATGCATAGACTTCCGAGACGGCCCGGAGCTCGGAGTTGGAACCGAAGACCAGGTCAACACGGGTGCCGGTCCACTTGGTTTTGCCCGTCGCCCGGTCGCGTCCTTCGAACACGCCTTCAGATTTGGAAGACGGCTGCCACTCCGTATTCATGTCGAGCAGGTTGACGAAGAAATCGTTCGTCAAGGTTTCCGCCTGCCTCGTGAAGACGCCGTGCGCTGACTTCGCGTGATTTGCGCCCAGCACTCGCAGGCCGCCGACGAGGACCGTCAACTCAGGAGCCGTGAGCGTTAACAGTTGCGCCCTATCGATCAGAAGCTCCTCCGCCGGCACGCTGAACTGGGCTTTGAGGTAGTTGCGGAAACCGTCCGCGACCGGTTCGAGATAGGAGAAGGCTTCCACATCGGTCTGCTCCTGCGATGCATCCGTACGTCCCGGCGAGAAAGGAACCTCCACTTTGTGTCCGGCCCTTTTTGCCGCTTCCTCGACGGCCGCGCAACCGCCCAGCACGATCACATCAGCCAGCGAAACCTTCTTCCCGCCCTTCAGCGAGCGGTTGAAAGCCTTTTGGACCGCCTCCAGCTTCTCCAGGACCTTCTTCAGAGACGCCGGCTGGTTCACTTTCCAGCTCTTCTGGGGTGACAGGCGAATGCGCGCCCCGTTGGCCCCTCCGCGCTTGTCGGACCCGCGGAACGTTGACGCCGACGCCCAGGCTGTCGTGACCAGTTCGGAAATCGACAGGCCGGATTTGAGGATCCTGGCCTTCAGCGCTGCAATGTCCTGCTTCCCGATGAGTTTATGATCCGCGGCGGGAACAGGGTCTTGCCAGATCAGCTCCTCCGCTGGGACCTCCGGGCCGAGATAGCGCGAAACCGGGCCCATGTCGCGGTGCGTCAGCTTGAACCAGGCGCGGGCAAAGGCGTCGGCAAACTGGTCCGGATGCTTCAGGAAGCGGCGGGAGATCTTTTCATAGTCCGGATCGACCCGCAAAGCGACGTCCGTGACCAGCATGGTTGGCGCGTGATGCTTGGACGAGTCAAAGGCATCAGGAATTGGCTTTGCGCCATTTTTCGCCTGGAACTGATAGGCGCCGGCCGGGCTCTTGGTGAGCTCCCATTCGTAGCCGAACAGGTTCTCGAAGAAGTTGTTGCTCCACTTCGTTGGTGTCTCGGTCCAGGTGACTTCCGGGCCTCCGGTGATGGCGTCTTTGCCTTTGCCGGTGCCATAACGGCTCATCCAGCCGAATCCCATCTCCTCGATGGGCGCCGCCTCGGGTGCTGGGCCCACCAGCGCGGCATCGCCCGCGCCATGGGTCTTACCGAAGCTGTGACCGCCGGCAATGAGCGCGACCGTCTCCTTGTCGTTCATGGCCATGCGCTTGAAGGTCTCGCGAATGTCGATCGCAGCGGCCTTGGGATCCGGCTTGCCGTTCGGCCCTTCCGGATTCACGTAGATCAGGCCCATCTGCACGGCAGCAAGCGGATTCTCAAGTTTCCGGTCGCCAGTGTAGCGCTCGTCGCTGGCAGTGTCCGGGAACCATGCCTTCTCCTTGCCCCAATAGGCGCTCTCGTCCGGCTCCCAGGCATCGACGCGCCCGCCGCCAAAGCCGAAAGTCTTGAAGCCCATCGACTCCAGGGCGACGTTGCCGGCGAGAACCATGAGGTCGCTCCAGGAGATTTTCCGGCCGTACTTCTGCTTGATAGGCCAAAGCAGGCGACGCGCCTTGTCGAGGTTCGCGTTGTCCGGCCAGCTACCGAGCGGCGCAAAGCGCTGTTGGCCGGTGCCGGCGCCGCCGCGCCCATCGCCGATGCGGTAAGTGCCCGCGGCGTGCCACGCCATGCGAATGAAGAGTCCCCCGTAGTGGCCGAAATCCGCCGGCCACCACTCCTGGCTGTCGGTCATCAGCGCCTGGAGGTCCTTCTTCACCGCCTTGAAGTCGAGCTGCTTGAACTCTTTGGCGTAGTTGAAGGCTTCGCCCATCGGATCGGATTGTGGCGAGTTCTGGCGGAGAATCCTGAGGTTCAGCCGATTCGGCCACCAGTCGCTGTTCGACCTCATTCCGACGTTCGTGGCCCCATGTACGACCGGGCACTTGCCTTCCGTTGATGAAGGTTGTTTCTGATGAGCAGGAACAGATGTCCCCGCTGTAGTGTTGAGTTCATTGCCCACGTTTCTCTCCTCCTCGTTTTTCTATTCGCGCAATCGCGGCCCTTCCTGCCGGGTGGCGCGAGCGCTGAATACCTTATCCACACTGCCGGGACACTGAACGCGCCGCCCGCCGCGGAGCGCACTTCGCGCAGAGCCCCCGAAAAATGAGTTCCGATTGGCGAAGAATCCTTTTGCCGAGCGAACCTGCGGCCGGTTTGGGCACGTTGTACCACTCCAGGTCTTCAACCGTGCCGCAGCGGTCGCAGATAAAATGATGGTGCCGTACCACCTTCGCATCGAATCGCGCGGCGCGGCCCTCGACGGCCACTTCACGCACCAGCCCCGCCTGCACCAGGTCGCGCAGATTGTTGTAAGTGGTGGCCCTGGAACAGCGCGGGTCGGCGCGATTGACGGCTTCAAAAATTTCCGCAGCCGTGGGATGGCTGGAGTTCGCCATCAGGAAGGCCATCACGGCGTAGCGCTGCGGCGTGCATCGCAACCCGCCGCCCTCCAGGGATTCCTTGATCGCCTTGGCGTGCATTAAGATTTTAGATTAAATCTAATAAAAGAATTGTTCAAGACCTTTGCTTTCGATTTCTGCGGGTGGGGAAACGGCGATCCGCGAAAACAACGCGGTCAGGAAAGCAGGTCGCGCAGAGTTGTCCCGCCGTGCGGGATGACTCTGTGATGCTTCTATCGGGATCAAAAGCCACAGAGTTGAAGAACAACTCTGCGTTACCGAACGGCGCTCACCTGCAAATCTTTAATCACCATCTGCAATGACGACATTCCCTGCCAGGTATTTTCATCCAGGGTAAAGGCCACGTCGATGGCGTCGCCTGTGCCCAGCAACCGGGCCTGCTCGCCCTTCCGCCAGCCGATGGCGTCCCAGTCGCGCGCGCCGCTTGCGACCTTCAGCTTCAGATGTTTTTCGCCCACCACCCGGGGCGGCAGCGCCAGCCGCAGCCCGCGCGCCATAAACACCGGAGTGGGATTTCCCATGCCAAACGGTTCCATGCGTTTCAACTGTTCGTACACCGGCCAGTCCATCTGGTCGAGCTCGACCTCGGCATCCACGCGCTGCAGCGGCACCAGGTCCTGCGGCTGCAGCGTCCTTCTGGCGTAGGCCTCAAAGCGTTCCGTCAGTTCTCCAATCCGCGCCGAATGCAGCGTAAAGCCCGCCGCGGCCGCGTGCCCGCCGAAGCGCTCAAAAAGGCTCTCGCAATCGGTCAGGGCATCGAGCAGGTGGAAGTTTGCAATCGAGCGGCCCGATCCCTGTCCCGTACCGTTTTCCACGCCAATCACCAGCGTGGGCCGGTAGTGCCGCTCCACCACGCGCTGCGCCACAATCCCGATCACGCCCCGGTGCCAGCCCTCGCCCGCAAACACCAGGCTGTATCGCTCGCCCGTTTCCGGCTGCGCCTTCACCCTTTCGTCAATCTCGTTCAGGATGGATTCTTCCGCGCGCTGCCGCTCGCTGTTCAACTGGTCCAGGTGGCCGGCAATCTTGCGCGCCTTGATGGAATCCGTGGTGCGCAGCAGTTCGATGACGGCGCCGGCGTCCTGCATGCGTCCCGCGGCGTTCATGCGCGGGGCCACACGGAAGGCGATGTCGCCTGCCGTGGGTGTCTTGCCCTCCAGGCGCGCCACTTCCATCAGCGCGGTGAGGCCGGGCGCCGCCGGGCGGCGCAATCCCTCCAGGCCAAACTTCGCAATCACCCGATTCTCTCCCTGCAGCGGAACCACGTCGGCAATGGTGCCGATGGCCACAATCTTTAAATAGGATTGCAGCAGCGCGCCGGTCATCCGCTCGCCCAGAAGACCCTGCACCAGCTTGAAGGCCACGCCCACCCCCGAAAGGTTCTTGTCGGGATACCGGCAGTCGGGGCGGCGCGGGTTCAGCAGAGCGTGCGCCGCGGGCAGGGATTCCTTGGGCAGGTGATGGTCGGTGATGATGCAGTCGATGCCCAGCTCCTGCGCACGGGCAACGACTTCATGCTCGCGGATGCCGGTGTCCACGCTGAGCAGCACGGTGACGCCCTCGGCCGCCGCCCGCTCCACCACCGGCACGCGCATGCCGTAGCCATCCTTCAGCCGGTCGGGAATGTGCACGGCCACGCGACCGCCCAGGCTTTCCAGGCCCGCCAGCAGCACCACCACGGCCGTGGTGCCGTCCACGTCATAGTCGCCGTAGATCAGGATGTTTTCTTTCCGGGCGATGGCGCGCTTGAGGCGGGCGACGGCTACGTCCATGTCCGCCATCAGGGAAGGATTGTGAAGTTGATCGAGTCGAGGGTTCAGAAAGTTGTGCGCCGCTTCGGGATCAGCGATGCCGCGCAGCACCAGCAGCCGCGCCAGCAGAGGAGTGGTCTCCAGCTCCAGCGCCAGCAGCGCCGCCTTTTCGTTGTCGGCTGTGTCCAGTTGCCACCGCATCGTGTGCAGATCATGTTGACAGGATGTGTGGAGGGTTGCAACGGCAAATGAGGGTAGTTGGCAGGTCGTATGTGGAAGGTCGCAAGTGGTGGGTTGGAAGTTTGGGAGGGCCGGAAGACTTCAGCCCGCGGCACCAATCATAAGAAAGTGCTCATGTGTGCGTTTGTGAACACCTGCGAGTGCGGTTTTGACCAGACAGCTTAAACCTGGCCGGTTATATTTTCCAAGGGTTGTACTTCTATGGACCCTGCCCTGTGACTATCCAGAATCTACGAATGGGGATCTCACAGAAAAGCACAAAGGCCCTCTAGCAGGAAAGGAGCGTTAGACATGTGTGAAGTGCACTCGGTTGTCGCCATTTGCGATAGCCACTCCAAAGCAGAAGAAGCCGTGAAGGAACTGCAAAGTGCCGGGTTTGACCTGACGAAGCTCTCCATCGTCGGCGATGTGAAGACGGGGAGAGTCATGCTAGTCTACGACAGCCTTGGGCGTTCCGGTTTATAGGATTTTTATAGCCGCGATCTCGTGGCAGCTTTACTACAATGCCGACGGCCGCATGAAGTGTGCAGCCACGGCACCGATTTTGTTCCGTGGGTCTTTGCGGGCCGGAACCGACGGCCCCACGGCATGAAAAGCATCACGGCTTGACAGCCCATCCCACAAGGGAACGAGCCGCGGATTGGCGCTTGCCTACAAAAGCCCCCTCAGCCGGTTCAGAAGCAGTGACGAGTGCGGTGCGGCACGGAGGAATCCATGCCCTTTCGCAAAAAGGCCGGCGGGTTGCCCGATGTCCTGCCTGCTTACATTCCCAAGCTCTTGCAGTATACTGTCGCGGAAGGTGAGACCCGGACATTCGGGCCATCACCCGTAGCTGATTTGACTCCGAGGCTGCACGAGCTCGCAGGGTCCGGTGGATCCGGCAGGGCGTTCTTCGGCCGGCGCGGGGTCTCAACCGGGGTCTCGAGGAGGGGCATGGTGAATCTGTTCTCATTTGTAGTGCGCCGCCTGTGGCAGATAGCTGCCGTTGCGATGTTGATTCCTATCGGCGGCCTTGCGCAGACCGCCGCGAAGGCGCCGATTAAGGTTGGCATCATTGGTCTCGATACTTCCCACGTTATCGCATTCACGAAAGCCCTGAACGACCCCAGCGATAAAAACTATATTCCCGGCTTCCGGGTCGTGGCAGCGTACAAGGGAGGCAGTCCCGACGTGGAAAGCAGTTGGAGCCGCGTGGACAAGTACACGGCGGAGGTGAGCGACAAGTGGCATGTGGAGATTGTGAAAGATATTCCCACTCTCTGCTCCATGGTGGATGTTGTACTGCTGGAAAGCTTGGACGGCAGGAAGCACCTGGAGCAGGTGAAACCTGTCTTCGCCGCGCACAAGCCCGTTTTTATCGATAAGCCTCTGGCTGGAAGTTACCGGGACGCCAAAGAGATTTATGAGCTGGGCAAGGCCGCGCATGATCCATGGTTCACCGCCTCCAGCCTGCGCTTCTGGGGCGAGACCGAGCGCCTGGCGCACCCGGAAGGCATTGGCCAGGTCCTCACCTACGATGTTCTGGGACCCACCAGCAGGGAGCCGCACGTCCCCTCGTTGTTCAATTACGGCGTGCATGCCGTGGAGATGCTTTACCAGTTGATGGGGCCGGGGTGTGAAACAGTCAGCATGCAGAGTTCCGGCAACGAGGACGTGGTGGTCGGGAAATGGAAAGACGGGCGGCTCGGGGTGGTGCGCGGCTTCAGCAGCGGACTCTACGATTTTTCGATCACCGTATATGGGACCAAGGGGGTTCTCCATTCCGGGGGAGAAACCGAGGGTTACGGAGGCCTCCTGGAGCAAATCACCAGGTTTTTCAAAACCAGGGTTCCCCCGGTTGATCCCAGGGAATCCCTGGAAACACTGGCCTTCATGGAGGCGGCCGATCTGAGCATGGCTCGTGGAGGAGCTGCGGTTCCGCTCAGCGCTGTCATGAAGTAGGCGCGGAAGCCCAACCCTCTGCGCCGGCCGGCGTGTTTTGAGCGCAAATCGGGAGGTGATGACGACCAGCATGACCGTGATAGAAAATCAGGAGATCAGCCACAAGAGTTTTGTCCTCGAAGAGGTGTTCTTCATCAACTGCAAACTGACCAACTGCCATCTGTTTTACTCCGGCGGCGAATTTGAATGGAACAATACCACCTTCGTGGATTGCAGCTTCCACTTTCGCGGAGGGGCGAAGAATACTCAGGCGCTGTTCCAGTTGTTTGGGATGTTGAAGGAGGGAAACCCCAGTGCGCCTTCGCCCATGAGCCAGAAGATACAGTGATCGGGGAGCGCACAGTTACGGCCTGCTGATAATCTGCGGCTTTGCGCTGATTTCAAAATCAGGTACCGCAGAGCAAAAGACCCCCCACCTGTCGTCGTCCCTCCGCCGTCCTCTCCCCGGGGAAGAGGGGTACGTCATCAACTACCGGCCGGAGGAGACGCAGGGGAGAAATCCAGATTCAAGATTTCAGATGGCAGAAGAACTCCCCCACTACATAACCGGAGGCCCGCGCTAACTGCTACCTTTCTTTCTGATATTGCAGGAAGGTGGCCAGCGCCTGAAGTTGGCGGTTTGTCAGGTGGCTAAGCGCGGGCATGACGGAGGCTGGAGAGTAGGCCTGGGGGTCCTTGAAATGGCCGATCAGCCAGTCATCGGAGCGGCCGCGCGTTCCTTCCGTTGCCAGGTCAGGCGCGATGGTTCCGCCGTGGCCGTGCAGGTTGTGACACGTGAAGCAGCCTTCGCCCTGCGCTGCCTGCGCATAAAGGGCCGCCACAAAGCCGGCGTTCCGGGCCTGCCTGAGGCTTTGCCGGGCGATGACGTGATAGTGGCGCGCGTTCCGGCCAATATTGAAGTGGTCGGGGGCATCAAGAGGCTTGGGGTTGCCAAAGTCGCGGGCGATTCGCTGGCATTCTTTCGCTTCGGCCTGCAACGTTCGGCCTTGCTTCGATAATATTGGGCGAGATCCGGATGGCGACGGGCGGTGCGGGAATCTGTGGCCAGCTTGTGAAGGTCGCGGCGGGACAGAGGCTCCGTGACCAGAATGTGGAGGGCCGGACCCTCCAGGGTCAAAATGTTGGTTTGCTGATGGTCGGGTTGCGCAGCACGAACCTGTGCGCGGGTCCTGCTGTGCGCCATTGAAAACACCAGCAAGGCGAGACGAAAAGCGCAGAGCGCTCGATCCATTGGTTCTTCATGCGAACCTCCCGTTGCGATCCGCCCCTGATTACCATCCTCCTTTTGGGAACGGGTTGCCGTGACGCACATCACACCCTTCAGCCGGCCGCTGGCGCGTCCACCCCCTCCCCTCGGAGAGGACTTATTTCTTGGGGCGCCGTGGAATGGCCGGGCTGAAGCCCGGCCTCCTAAGAAAATCCGCGGACCTCAGGAGCGGAGATGCGCGCTACCTCCGGGGCGAAGGGGCATGACGAGTTCGCGATCTGGATATCGGGCGCGCCCTGGATCTGGTAGGTGGCGGGGATGGTGCGGAAAAGCTCGGACTCGCGGTACTCCTTCAAAGCGGCTTCCGATTCCCACAGGTAGACCGCTCCGTATTCGTCCGCGCCGTCGTATTTGAGGTAATACTTCTGCACAAGACCCTTCAGCGCCCGGAATTGAGGAGCGCGCTCTTCAGCTACCTTCATCAGCTGCTCATACGTCAATCCGGATTTGAATCGCACGATCTGCACAACCATTCTTCCATTCCTCCTTTAGTCGTTCACGGCAGGCCTAGTCGAAGAAGTCGCGATCCTCGTCCCTGAGGTGCGCTTTGGCGGCCTTGACGTTGAATCTGACGCCGAGACCCGGCTTGTCCCAAACGTCGATGAAGCCCTTTTTGACGATGGGGTCCGGCAAGCCCTCGACGATGTCATACCACCATTCCGGCTGGCCGATCGGATATTCAAAGGCGATATAGTTCTGCGGCAGGGCGGCCGCCATGTGCACATGCGCGGCCAGCCCGAACAGTCCGTCGAAAATGCCGTGCGGCGCCACCAGGATGCCGTGAAGATCGGCGTATTCCGCAATCCACTTCAATTCGGCGATTCCGCCCACATCTTCCGGATCGGGGCCGATAACATTGACCGCCTGCGTTTCGATGAGGTCCTTGAAGTTCTCCCGCAGGTAGATCTCTTCGCCGGTGTGAATGGGAGTCGAGGTGCTGTCGGTGACCTGCTTGAAAACCTGGGCGTTCGGGTAAGGCGTGTAGTCGCCGGTGATCAGGTCTTCGAGCCAGGTGATGTGCAGCGGTTCCACCGCGCGCGCAAAGCGGATAGCATCCTTGACCGCCCAGCCCGGCCCGCAGTCGAGGGCCAGCCCGATCTCGTCGCCCAGGACTTTCTTCATGGCTTCGACGCAGGCGACGACGTGTTCGAGGCCGCGTTCGGTCAGCAGACCGCGATTCGTGTGCGGCGGTCCGGACCGCGTGGATAGCCGTACCAGCCATCGGGGATGGCGGGCAGCATCGCCGGATTGTGAAAGCCCACGGTCTGTTTGACCAGCGTGTAGCCCTCTTTGGCCTCCTTCATCTTCGCCATGTTCTCGGCATAATCGGCGGGCGTCTGGCCGGTCATGGGGAAACGGACGGTTCCGTTGTAGGCGCGGACGCGGTCGCGGATCTTTCCGCCCAGCAGTTTATAAACCGGCAATCCGGCCGCCTGCCCGGCGATGTCCCAGAGAGCGATTTCGATGGCGCTCACCGCCGCGCCCCAGGGCTTGAAGGCGCCCATGCGGCGGATCTTCAGCATGATGCGCGCCACGTCCGTGGGGTCTTCGCCCAGAAGATATTGCTTGTAGAACAGCACCATCGGCTTGAGATACGGCTTGGCGGACTCGGCCTGGCCGTAGCCGGAAATGCCCTGGTCCGTGACGATTCGAACCGTCGGGTTGCGGCCGATGATGGCGCATTTGAGATCGGTGATCTTGATTTTGGCATTCCCCGTCCGTGTTTCCGGCGGCGGCATGCCTTCCCCCGGCTGGCGCCCAACGCCGTTGCCGCCGCTGCCCCCGAAAGCGATCCCACAAATCCTCTTCGCGTCCAATTGTCCATGGGTTCCTCCTCCTGTAGGGATCTCAAATCAAGGTTGGGCTCCGCACCCGGGTGCAAAGCAAAAAGAACAGCCGGCATTTCACCGTGGAAACGGCTGAACGGAAATCCCTCTCAACGGAGAGGCCATGCCATTTCCGGTCCATGGCCCTGAGGCGTTTTTCAAGATGTGTACATGCGCCTGGACGGCGGCATTCTATCATAGCGCGTAGCCAGGCCGCCGATTTTGTAGCGTGGCTGCCCTTACGTTCTTCATCATTCACGATGCATCATATTGGCTGCTTGCATTTGGGCGGCAGGGCGTATATACAATCCTTTCCCCTATTGGGCAAAGAGCGCCGGACGGATACCCCCCTGCAGCATCGGGAATACACCGCACGCTCACGACTGCCGGAAGCGCTATGACGGGCCGCATGGTTATGCGCCGATGCGCATCATTACGTGATGCCATCCGCCAGCCTCAGGGCGCGCAAGAGGAGCACACGCTGATGAAATCCATTTCACGAAGAACCCTGATGGCTCGTTCCGGACGCGCCGCCATCGCCGCGCTGGGGCTGCCGCTGCTTTCAGAGGGCGCTGGAGAGGCATCGTCGCCCAGGCTCAAGATCGTCGTCGCCGGCGCGCATCCTGACGATCCGGAATCCTCAGCGGGGGGCACCATGGCCTGCTATGCCGGTCTGGGCCATGAAGTCGTGGCTCTCTACCTGACGCGCGGCGAAGCCGGCATCCACGGGAAATCTCATGCGGAGGCGGCGCGCATCCGCACAGCCGAGGCGGAAAAGGCCTGCGCCATCCTCAAGGCTCGCGCGGTGTTTGCAGGGCAGATTGACGGCTCGAGCGAAGTGACTCCGGAAACCTACCGCCAGTTTGGAAAGCTGCTGGCAGCCGAAAAGCCCGACCTGGTGTTTGCACCCTGGCCTGTGGATACGCACCGCGACCATCGCGCGACGTCGCTGCTGGTCTATGATGCGTGGCTGAAGATGAAACAGAGATTTGAGCTCTATTACACGGAAGTGGAATCGGGCATGCAGACACAAACCTTCCGCCCCACCCGGCTGGTGAATATTACTGCCACGGAAGGGCGCAAACGTGAGGCCTGCTACGCCCACGCCAGCCAGAATCCGGACGATTTCTACAGCGTGCACGCACTGATGAACCGCTTTCGAGGCGCTGAGTTGGGCGTGAAATATGCCGAGGCCTTCGTTCGCCACCAGCAGGACGGGAGGGAACGATTGCCGATGATTTCCTGAAGCAGGCCGTGGCGGGTTAAAATAGTCGGCATGAAGACACTTGGGAGTCCCAACGACAGGATTGAAATCCTGAACCGGCTGAGGACTGTGCGGCCGGCGAGCCGGCGGCGGTGGGGAGCGATGACGCCGCACCAGATGCTGTGCCACCTGCGCGACGCCTTCCAGTCGTGCCTGGGCGAGCGGGAGGTGAAGCCGGCCAGCCGCTGGATTCCGCGCACCCCCTTCCGCTGGGCGGCGCTGTGGGTGCCAATTCCGTGGCCGCACGGCGTGCAGGGACCACCCGAATGGGACCCCAGGGCCGGCGGCAGTCAGCCGAAAGAATTTGAGAGCGACAGGAAGGAACTGAAGAAGCTGATCGACCGCTATGCCAAGCCGCCCAGAGGGTTTGAATGGCCGGCACATCCTTTCTTTGGGCGGATGTCACAAAAGGACTGGATGCGCCTGGGATACCTGCATCTTGCCCACCACCTGCGGCAGTTTGGAGCATGAAGGGGAACTTCACGAGAGTCTGCGCGGCCTCACAAAGTCTGGAATTATGAAATTGAAGAATCGACAAGATGTCTTTTGGGCAGCCGTTGCGGCGGCAATGCTGGCGACGGTTGCGTTGCCTGGGAAATTGACAGGCGCGACTGCCTATCAGGAGACGTCGTCGCCAGGGAACGATCAGATCCTCCGGGTGGGCATTGTCCAGATGAACGCGCACGTCCTTGACAAATCCTACAACCTCAAGCAGGCGGAAGAAGGAATCCGGCTGGCCGTGGCGCAGGGCGCCAAGATCGTCGTGACTCCGGAGGCCGCCGTACAGGGTTATCCAAGGGTGAGTCTGCAGCCGGGCGAATCCATGAACGATCCGCGGCTGATGCATGAACGGGAAAGAATTCTGGCGGCGGCAGAGCCGATTCCGGGCCCATCCACCAGGCGTTTTTCAGAGTTGGCGCAGAAGCTTGGCGTCTGGATCGTCTTTGGCATGGATGAGAATCGCGGCGGGCGACTGTTCAATACCGCCGTTCTGATGAATCCCCAGGGCCGGATTGTGGGCACCTACAGCAAAGTCCACCTGCAGAACTGGATGGTGGCTTCCGGGGTGCAGCACGGGGACGGCTTTCCGGTGTGGGACATCGACGTCGGCGGCGTTCGCGTGAAGGTGGGCATCGAGATCTGCTATGATGTGCAGCATCCCGAATCAACCCTGGAACTCGCCCTGGGCGGCGCGGAAGTGGTCTTCATCCCTTACTGCACCGGCGATTTTTCGCGCCCCCTGCTGATCCACCTGTTTGAGACCACGGCACTGGAAAACCAACTCTACATCGTGCGCGCCAACTACGCCGCTCCCCGCAACACGGGCACCAGTTCCATCATTGATTTCGAGGGCAAGACAGTGCGCCAGCTCGGCGACCTCCCGGGAGTCCTGGTGGGCGACATTGATCTGACGTCGCTGAGAAGTTCTCGCGCCGCATGGAATCCCGTCTATGGCCTGCCCTATCGTTACCCCCCTGCCTATAAGCGGCTGCCCGGAATTATGACCGGCGGCCCAAAGCCGTAGAGTAGCCGGCCGAAATGACCACAGAAAAGTTGCTTTACAGGCGCGCCGCGGAGAATGGCTTGACAATCTCCCGCGGCGCAGATGTACTGTTGTCTCTTGTTTGTTATGCCAATCTTCTTTTTGCGTGGGAGGTGCGTTCGTGTTGCAAGGAAAGATTTTTCACAGCAGTAACGCCGGCCGGAAGGGCCGGAACCCGTTGTTGTCAGCCATGCTAGTCCTGCTGTTTCTGGTTTCCGTTTGTGGCGCGGTGGTTCCCGTGGGGGGAGCCGCTGCAGTCCAGAAACCGCTGGCTGCCACGCCGCCGATGGGCTGGAACGACTGGGCGCATTACCAGTGCGGTTTCACGGCCGATACGATTCTCGATAGCGCCCGGGCGCTGGTCTCCACCGGCCTCGCCAACCTGGGCTATGACACGGTGACTATTGACGACTGCTGGATGCTGAAAGAGCGCGACGCAAACGGCAACCTGCAGGTGGACTCGAAGCGCTTTCCCAACGGAATAAAGGCGGTGGCCGATTCCGTACACAAGATGGGTCTGAAATTCGGCATCTATGAGGATTCGGGCTCAGAAACCTGCGGCCGGTATGCGGGAAGCGGGCAGCCACAGGGCGGCGGGGAGGCCCACTTTCTCGAAGATGCCCGGCTATTTGCTTCCTGGGATGTCGACTATCTCAAGCTGGACGGCTGCAACGTTTACGCGCCTCCCGGCGAAACCATGGAGCAGGCCTACCGCATGGCCTATGCGGCCCAGCATGAGGCGTTGCAGAAGGTGGACCGCCCCATCGTTTTTTCAGAATCGGCTCCCGCTTATTTCCAGGGCACTCCTGAATGGTACGACGTGCTCAGCTGGGTGGGAAAGTACGGCCAGCTGTGGCGCGAAGGTTCTGACATCGCCACGTATCACGCGCATCCCATCCCCGCACAGTTCCGGCGCCGGTTTCCGCAGCGCACGCGCTACCAAAGTATGCTGTGGAACTACTCCTACAACCTGCCGCTGGGCCGCTTCCAGAAGCCCGGCAACTGGAACGACGCGGACTTCATCATCGCCGGAGACATCGGCATGAGCGTGCCGGAAAGCCGCACCCAGATGGCGCTGTGGTCCATGATGTCGGCCCCGCTGATTCTGAGTTCCGAGGTTGCGAAACTGACCCCGGAGGCGATTGCCATTGTGGGCAACAAGGACCTGATCGCGATTGACCAGGACCCGCTGGGCAAAATGGCCACCCTGGTTCGGCGCACGCCGCAGATGGACGTTCTGTTCAAGCGGCTTGCCAGTGGCGACGATGCTGTGGCGGCGATGAACCACGGCGAGGCGGGCGTGAAGGTTGAGGTGACGCCGGCCGATCTGGGCTTTGCGGCGAGCTCCGCATGCAAACTGGACGCAACCGAACTGTGGAGTGGTAAGGAGCAATCGGCGGCAGCTTCTTTGCAGGCCGAAGTGGCTTCGCACGACGCCATCATCTGGCGCATCCATCCTTCCACTGAGTGCGGCAAACCGGCGCGGACCGGCACCATCACTATGATCACCGCCAGCCGGCGCGACCGTGATTTTGAGAGCTATGCCCGCTGCCTGGGTGCTCCGGGAAGCGTCGAGCCCTGCACCGGCGCCGGCACGGAGAAATGGACGGCGAGGAAAGATGGCGCGCTGCAATCCTCGAACGGCGAGTGCCTGGCCGTCGAGAAAGGCAAGCCGGTGATGCAGGCCTGCCGCCCCGTGAGCGCTCAGCACTGGCGCTACACGCTGAAAGGGAACCTCGTCAACAACGGGAATCTGCAGTGCCTCACCGCCACCGGATCGGAACTCGAGCCCCAAAGCGTTGAGATGCAGGTCTGCGGCCACAATCTGGCAACGCAAATCTGGTCGTTGCCGAATTGAAAGGGGAGAACGGAAGAAATCCATGAAAGCTGCTTTTCTAAGCGCCTTGCACCAGATTGAAATCGGCGAGGCGCCGGAACCGGAACTCGCGGGCCCGCGCGACCTTCTGCTGCGGATTGACGCTGTGGGCGTGTGCGGTTCCGACGTGCACTATTACAGGACAGGCCGCATTGGCGCGGCCGTGGTGAAGTTTCCGTTCGTCTTGGGCCACGAGTTTGCCGGGACCATCGAAAAAACGGGCGCGGAGGTTCGCGGGCTGCAGCCGGGCCAGCGCGTGGCCGTCGATCCGCTGGTGGCCTGCGGCCACTGCGACCAGTGCCGGGCCGGGCGTCCCAACACCTGCCGCAACCAGCGCTTTATGGGCAATCCGGGTGAATTGTCAGGGGCGCTGGCGGAATTCGTAATGCTGCCGCAGGTATGCTGCCATCCCATTCCGGAATCCATGACAGACGGGCAGGCCGCCATGATTGAGCCGCTTTCGATTGGCGTCCACGCGCAACGACTCTCGCAGATGGAAGCCGGCTCGACGATTGCCATCCTGGGATCGGGCCCCATTGGTTTGAGCGTTCTGCTGGCCTGCCGCGCGGCGGTGGAGTGCACAGCGTACATGACCGACCTGATTGACGAGCGGTTGAAGATGGCCGCGCAACAGGGCGCCCGGTGGACCGGCAACCCGAAACAGACCGACGTGGTGAAGGCCATCGGCGAAGCGGAACCCGCAGGTGTGGATTTTGTCTTCGAGTGCGCGGGCGAACAGGAAACCCTCGACCAGGCCGTGGAACTTCTGAAGCCCGGCGGAACGCTGGTGATGGTGGGCATTCCGGAATTCGATGAAGTCAGCTTTCAGGCTCATACCCTGCGGCGCAAAGAACTGACCATCAAGAACGTGCGGCGGCAGAACCATTGCATGGCGCCAGCCATCGAGCTGGTTTCGAGCGGCAGGATCAACGTGGATCCCTTGATGACCCACCACTTTCCGCTGCGGGAAGCCGGCACAGCCTTCGACCTGGTTTCCGGCTATCGCGACGGCGTTATCAAGGCCATCATCCATGTCGCAGAGAAGGGCTGACCGGTCGGAAACGCGGGGGGGGGGGGGGGGGGGGGGGGGGGGGTGGGGGGGAGGGAGGGAGAGGGGGAAGAAGTAGAGAGTAGGGAGAAAAAGGGGGGGAGGAGGGGGGGGGGGGAGGGGGGGGGGGGGGGGGGGGAGGTGGGGGGGGGGGGGGTGGCGATAGAAAAAAAAGAAAGGAGGAGGGGAGGGTCGCGCTGGCCGTGACGCCGTGAAGAGTTAGATCCGCGCGTGCTGAGGGCGCCTCCTGGTTACAGCGCGGCCGGGGACGCCGCCTGAGAGCAGATGCACCTGGCGCGCACGGATACACTGGTGGTGGGCGTGGCCACTGGCTTCGGCGATTACATGCCGCTGAACGAAGCCGACATGCGCCGCCCACGAGCTCTGCCCCGCGGGATCAAGGTGATTCCGTACATCCTCCGTGGACCTGTGCCGCGAGCAGGCCTTCGCGACCCGCCGAGAGTGGGCCATCGACCGACCGTGGAGCCTCGCTGTCGCAGGAGTTTGTCCGGAGAGGCTCGAGGGAGATGCCTACCGCATCCGGCCAGGAACACGGATGTGCGGGGGCGGCAGGTTGGCGCGCTTACTGGAGCGGCAGTTGCCGCGTCGTTGACCAGTTCGATTTCGAAGGGCTTTACTTTGACTTCTGGTACGGCAGATGTCTGCGAGAACTGGCGGCACGGCTGCGGAGGGCGGTTTCGCACATACCCTCCGGGCGCCCGTGAGATGTTGGCCTATGCCTACACCTGCTGAAGGCGAAGACCCGCACGCCATCTCAGGCGACAGAACCTGCTTCACGCGTGCTGACCAGCTTTATCGACCTGCGCCTGGTGGGCGATCGCGCGCTCACGGCCTCGTCGGACTCACGGCGGTGGCTCTCAGTCAGGCGGGAGAGCCGACGGATATCTGTGGCGAACGCGTGGACGATGTCGGAAGGCGCACGCCGCGTATCACTCCTGCCGCAGCCCCACCGCCTCAGCCGTCGGGAGGGGCGACGATTCGTGTCCGGTATTGGCACCGAACGTGGCCTGGGATGCAGGACAAGCGGCTGGGGGCAGTCACGTGGTGAGAAGCGCAGTGCCGATTTGATCATGAAAAGTGCTGAGGGTGAATAGTGGTACGAGATAGAAATGTTAGGAAAATGGTAAGTGAATAAGTGGAGATGGTAAAGAAGTTTTTGTAGGCGGAGGCTCAACTTCTCGTTCAACGCGCCGGCCGGAGTGTCGCTGCAGATCACCCTTTACAGCACCCTCCCGGTACGAAAAATCACAAACCACGCTGGACAATCTGTGGCGTTCAAGTGGTCGCGGAAGACGGGCTTGGCCAGGTTTGATGCCACCCACCAGACGGGTGCCCGATTCGCGGCGCTCTTATAGCGAGCCGTGCGCGATGAGGCGGAGTCCCATCACCGGCCGTTGAGGGACGCGAGCCCATGTCCTTCCCCGTTGCCGCCGGCAACTGCCAGGCACCGGAAGCGCAATCCCGTTCGCACGGCTTCGCAAGACGGGGTACCCGAGCCGCCCTAAAAGAGCGGAATTAAAAGCCGGCTTAAGCGGAGGTCGCCAGGTGTACAATCACCCCGGGTGCAAAAAGGGAAATCTGGTAAATCGACGCTCATCTGTGAGCAGGGGCACAACACAAACTAATACCCCAAAAAGGAGGGGATCCTGATGGCTGAAAAAATAGATTCGATTCCTGAGGCAACGAGATGGGAGATGGCCACGAAGGGACTGACCGGCGCGTACATTGCGATCAGCAATGCTTTTGCGCAGGCTTTAGGCCAGCAAAAATTTGATGAGTTCAATGGGCCGCTCTGGCATCAGGCAGGAAAGGGGGCGAAGGAATTTGCTGACAATCTCGGATTAGCCACTGAGACCGCCGGCGATATCGAACAAGCTACACATCTCCTGGCCCAGGCGTCAATGGGCCCCGAGTTCAAATTTGAAATTGCTGAAAACACCCAAGACAGGTGCGTGGGAACAACCACGCAGTGCCCCTGGCACAAGAGGTGGAAGGAGCAAGGCCTTGACGTGGATACTTGCGGCGCAGGGCATCAAAATTGGGGCGAAGGGGCTGTCGAAAGTTTAAATCCGAACTTCACTTTCAAACTCACCAAGAATATGGTCCGTGGCGACGCGCATTGCGAGTGGGTTGTCGAGCGGAAAAAGTAATGTGCCGCCTCGACTGCCTTTTGTTGGGGCAGTCTCCCCATCCCAGGTTTTGGGAAACTGGTTCCAGAGCGGGCGGTCGAGGCACCAGCACTGAAAAAGATTACTTTTTGACGAACCGGAGAGACTTTGCCTGCGCGGGAACATCGACCAGCGCAGCTTTGGCTCCGTCGCTTGCCTTGATGGAGCACTTCACCGGCTGGCCGTCCGCTTGTGCGATGCACGTACTCCACGTGGAGGGCAGCTGCCACTTCAGCGTGACAGGCAGATCGTAGACTTTCGAATCCAGCGGCAAAGCCAGTTGGAACCCGAGGCTCTGATCCGTGGATTCGCCCGCCTGGATTTTGAGCGTCTTCGCCTCCTGAATATAGCGGACGACGTCACCGAACGTAGCGGTCCAGATCTCAGGGTGTTGCGCCAGAAAGCCGGACAGCTCGTCCAGCGCCTGATTCGTGACCGAAAGCCACTGGCCGCCGACGCCATGAAAAACGTAAACGCCCCAATTGTGGCCCTGGCGCGCGGGTTCAAGCTGGGCCAGCAGGCTGGGGAAATCTTTTCCAGCCGTCCAGCCCAGGACGGGCACGGTGAGCGGGTTGATGTCCTCCGCCACCACAGGCGCCCAGCTATTGTAGCCGCGCGCGGCAAAATGATATTGGGCCACGTAGTCCATGTAGCGCGCCTGGTTGCGGGCCAGGTCGGACTCGCCGCCAAAAGTCATGTCGCCGCACGGGTAGGCAAACGTCAGGCCGCGGCGCACGCCCAGCCGCTCGATGATGGCCTCAGAGCTTTCCCGGATTTCCTTGAGCATCATGTCCGGCGAGTAATCCTGCGAATGGGGTTTGATCGCCTTCAGCATGCAGGGATGGTGCACCGTGTGGCTGGCAATTTCATTGCCTTCCGCCGCCAGCCGCTTCCAGCCGTCAGGACTCTTGCCCCATGTGCTCGACGGACCCGTCACCGCAAAGAATGTGCCGTTCAGGCCGTGCTTCTTGAGGATCGGGCCTGCGTTGTCGAGATGCGTCTGCATCGCGTCGTCAAAGGTCAGGCTGATGGCTGCGCTGCGGTCGCCCGGCCACCTCGTCGGACTCGGGAGCGCCCTGGCTGAGGCGGAGGTTCCGACGGAGGGTAAGGCCGCTGCCGCTGCTGCCGCTCCCAGAAATTGACGCCGGCTGATGGACTTCTTCATGGGTTTCAGCTCCTCTTCTGTCCTCATTTTTTCGTCAGTTCCACAGACATCGCAAAAGTCGCGACGTCTGCGCCACCCGGCCAGCCGCGTCTCTCCTCAAATGCCGGCGCTCAGGCGCGGCAGCCGGGAACACCGCCGGCTTTGCCCAGGGCGTGGTCGGCTGGCACGTTTCTGCCGCCCCAGGCCTTCTGCTGGGTCCACGGCTGCGGCGGGTTTTTCCAGAACGGGTCGTCCGGCGAAAGCCCCAGCGGAAGCCACGCGGCCGAACAGAGATAACAACTGCCCGTGGAAATATAACCTTCTCCTATGGCGGGTTGGTGGCCGCAGAAGCCTACCGTCAGCCAGCCGTTCGCGTCGAAGGTGCCCGGCGCTTCGATCATGCGGCGCATCACCGCCGTCAGAGCGCAGCGGACCTGTTCCGGCGAGACGCCCTCAGGAAGCTGGCGCCGCAGGGCGATGCTGGCCAGCAGATGAAAAGCCCCGAAGCGATAGGCCAGCGACCTGCCGATGGCGGGATAGGTTCCCTCCGGGCTGATCAGGCGCTCCTGGATGGCGGCGTAACGCTGCGCCCGCGCCAGAACGGCCGGCCGCATCGAGTCCCAGTCGTCTGGAATGTTTTGAGACGGTGTCCAGTACGTCCAGCAGCATGGGCTGGATGACATAGCTGTTGTAGTAATCCCAGTGGAACTGCGGGCCGTCTCCATACATGCCATCGCCCAGATACCAGCTTTGATGCTCGCGCACGGCATAATCAACGCGCATCCTGTCCCACCACTCGCCCATGAAGCACAGGGCGGCTTCAACCATGGCACTGAACAGGAGCCAGTTGTTGAACCCCGGACGGATGACCCGCGTGGATTGCGAGGGCCTTCACCAGGTTGCGCCGGGTCTTCGTGTCCAGCTTCTCCCACAGTTCGGTAGGCGCGCGCAGCACGGCCTGAGCCAGGAACGCCGCGTCCACAACGGGTTGGGAACCCTGGTTGAAATTCATGAAGTCGGGAGATGCCGGATCCGTCGCCGCCTGCGATGGCGGCGCGGGCCCACTCGATATGCTGGCGCCTCAACCTGCCTTCCGACCCCTCAGCCGGTCCCAGACTCCAGCCAGGGCGCAATGCCGCATAGCAGGCGCCCGGTCGCTTCCAGATAAGTAAACCGGCGGCGGTCGGCAACATTGCCGTGCGGTGCTTCAACCGGCATCAATGCCTTCAACTTTTGTTGGCTGAGCGCCCGCAGGACGGGGTCGGCCACGCGGGTTACGACCTCGACCCAGTACCGGCGGTCATCTTCTCCCGTTTCTTGTGGCAATGGGGATGAGAACGCAGGTGCCGATTTCATCGAGGCCAGCGCACCGACGGCTGCAAAATTCTTAAGAAAAGTACGGCGCGCGGAATCTTTCGCGCCCGGTGCTGAATTCTGATCTGACATAGACGCCTTTTTAACAGCCCAGTGGCGTTTTGGCAAGAGAAGATGCGCGGAGTTGAAGACGTGCCCCCAAAGGTGATCCAGCACATGACAAAGCTGCGAAGCCGGGTTTGATACCACGCGGCGGAGCGGGTTAACATCAAAGCAGACGAGGTGCAGTATGCGCGGTAAAGCTTTTCGGGCGATGGCTGTGGTGGCGCTGGCAGGTCTGATGCTGAGCCCGCTGCCGCTGATGGCCGCCATCAAGCTGTTCCTGAAGGACGGCAGCTACGAACTGGTGAAGAGCTATGAGGTGAAGGGCGACCGCGTCCGCTACTACAGTCTGGACCGCTCAGACTGGGAAGAGATTCCCAAGTCGCTGGTGGATTTTGAGGCCACCCAGCACGCCGAGGCAGAAAAGGAAGCGCAGCAGTCGAAACAACTGAAAGCCGCGGAGAAACTCGAACACCAGCGGTTTGAAATTCCCGCCAACAACGGCTACCAGATCAAACCGGGGGTCCAACTGCCCGGCAATGGCGGTGTGTACGCCTATGACGGCGCGCGGGTGATTCCCCTGATCCAGGACCCGGCCAAAGTGGTGACCGACAGGAAGCGCATTGCGTTGATCATGGTCATGCCCGGACCGCTGCTGAAGAAACAGGCGCTGGTGGTGCTGCCGGCCGCCAAAGCCGCCGTGCGGATTACCGTGCCGGACCCGGTGTTTTACGTTGAGGACACTGACAACTGGCCCATGCGCGCGCTCCTGGTGCCGCTGAAGGAGAAGAAAGATTCCCGGGTGGTTGAGAAGATCCAGTCCGGGATCGGCCTGGGGAAGTCCGGGGAAAAGAGGACGGACATCCCGCTCGAACGGAAGCAACTGGCGGCGGGCGTCTACGAATTGAAGCCGCTGCAGCCACTCGATTCCGGCGAGTATGCGCTCGGTGAAATGATCGAGCAGAAACTCAACATCTCTGTGTGGGATTTTGGCGTAGATCTGCCGGGATCAAAGTGAAACGTAAGCAAACATCTGTCGAGACGCCTTGCTGAGGCGTCCTGGGACAGAGACGTTCCAGCGGAACGTCCCTACCGCAAGAAGAAGGCGCGCCTAGGCGCTCTGTTTTTCAGAGATTAACTTGGCCTGGGTAAACAACAGGAGATAATCGCGCCCGCCGGCCTTGGAATCCGTGCCCGACATATTGAACCCGCCGAAAGGATGTCCGCCCACCAGCGCTCCCGTGCACTTGCGATTGAAGTAGAGGTTGCCCACGTGGAAACGCTCCGCGGCCTTCTCGATCTTCGCACGGTTCTTGGTGTAGACGGCGCCGGTCAGGCCGTATTCGGTGTTGTTGGCAATCCGCAGCGCTTCATCAAAGTCGGCTGCCTTCAGGACGGCCAGTACTGGCCCGAAAATCTCCTCCTGCGAGATTCGTCCTTCGGGAGGAACGTCGGCAATCACGGTGGGAGCAATGAAATGTCCGGGGCCAGAAGCTTCCTTGCCTCCCGCCACCAGACGGCCCTCGGCTTTCCCAATCTTGATGTATTCCAGAATGGACTTTTTGGCCTGGCTGTTGATCACCGGACCCATGTAAGTTTCAGCCTCCGCCGGATCGCCCACTTTGATGGTCTCAACGCGTTCCTTCAGCTTTTCCAGGAAAGGTTCATAGACCGTCTCCACCACAATGGCGCGCGAGCAGGCTGAGCACTTCTGTCCCTGATAGCCGAAAGCCGCGGCTGCCACGCCCTCGACGGCCGATTCCAGGTCCGTCTCGCTGTCGACAACAATGGAATCCTTGCCGCCCATCTCCGCAATGACCCGCTTGATCCAGATCTGCCCGGGCTGGGGTTTTGCCGCCAGTTCGTTGATGCGCAACCCCACTTCCTTTGATCCGGTGAAAGCGATGTAACGGGTGCGCGGATGTGCGACCAGGGCATCGCCGACCGTCGAGCCGGGACCCGGCAGAAAATTCACCACTCCGGCGGGCATGCCTGCTTCTTCCAGCGCCTCAAAAAACTTGTAGCCGATGGTGGGCGAGTCGCTCGAGGGCTTCAGCACCACGGTGTTGCCGGCCACAATCGAGGCCGCCGTCATCCCCACCAGAATGGCCAGCGGGAAATTCCACGGCGGAATGACAATGCCCACGCCCAGCGGGATGTACTCCAGGCGGTTCCGCTCGCCCGGCACGGGAGTGATGGGCTGGCGGCCGGCCAAGCGCAGCATTTCCCGGGCGTAAAACTCGCAAAAATCAATGGCCTCGGCCACGTCGGCATCGGCTTCAGCCCACGACTTGCCCACTTCATACACCATCCAGGCGCCAAAGTGGAACTTTCTGTCGCGAAGGATCTTGGCCGCCGAGACCAGCAACTTCGACCGCGTTTCCGCTGGCGTGCGGCTCCAGCTTTCAAAGGCCTTTTCCGCCTTCTCTATGGCCAGTGTGGCAAGGCTGGGATCACCCTTTGAAAACGTTCCCACCACCTGGGTCTTATCCGACGGATTGTAAGAATGGAAAGTCTCTTTTGTTTCGATGCGCTCAGAGCCAATCACCGCGGGATATCTTGCTCCGAGCTCCTTCTTGACGTCTTCAAGCGCTTCCTTCATCTGCCGGAAACGCTCAGGATTACC
Source organism: uncultured Acidobacteriota bacterium (assembly GCA_963783155.1). Taxonomy (GTDB): domain Bacteria; phylum Acidobacteriota; class Terriglobia; order UBA7540; family UBA7540; genus SCRD01. The sequence goes on from CAWANC010000011.1 coordinate 43,253, forward strand.
TTTGAAGTCGCTTAAAGGCTCATTCTTGAACGATGAAAGCTGCATTCGCGTCCCCCCTGTTGAATCCCTCCAAGCCGTCCATTATATCGGCAACCGTGAATTGCGGGGAACTGATCTACAGCTAAATCGCCGGAATCGGGGTCGAAAGAGAGAATTTATGGCGCGAAAGGATTCGCCGGGCGGTTTGCGTAGGGGCTGGCCTGAAACAAGCGACGGACTCGCTGCTCTTGCCAGGGCCGCGATCTTTCAATGGGGTCTGGATGAAAGCCGCCCGCGGATTCAGTTGGGTTCGGCGTGGCCATGGAAGATGCGCACCAGATCAATTCGGGTTCCGCCGTCATGGGGCGAGAGGGACACAACCTTGTCCTGCTCGTTGTACTTCATCTCAAAAACGACTTTGCCGTCGCGGTTGGTCTGGCTGAAGCTGGTGACTTCACCACCCAGCTGCTTTTTGTAAAATCCCTGGACCTCGCTGAGGGGGTCGGGCGTGTTGAATTTTGCCGCCGCAATGCGAAGGTTCGTTTCGTTGGGCAGGTCAAAGGCGAGCGAGACAGAGTTGTCGTTACTGGAATCCTCTGCCCGGGTGGCTCCTGGATAAACCGGAAGCCCGAGATGGAGATCGCTGAGGCTCTGCTCCTTGGCGATTTTGAAGTTGCCCATCGGCGTTTTGACCGTGACCACTTTGGTGTCCGAGCTGGGCTCACTGACCTTGATGTGGACGCCGTGGGAAAGGATGCGAAGGCCGAACCAGACCATGAAAATGCCGGAGGCGATGATAAATCCTACAACCAGCAGTAATGCCCAGACGATGTGCTTATCCGCCGGCTTCCGGGGAGGCTCGCCAGGTGGCGGGGAGGTAGCCAAGATGAACTCCTTTCCTGAAAAGTATTTTACCGCAGCCACGCCGCAGACCGGGAAGAGATTTCCCACTGCGTCATCATTGATACGTTCAATTCCAGTCGCTGGTTCCATGGGATGACCTCGCCGTTCAGGGGTCATTTTCTTGCTTTGCGGGATGTCTCCTGATTTCAGGGCAAGGCCCGCCAAGTTGCGGAGCAACATTGCGGTACCAGGTTAAGCTCGGTTCTTCAAGGCGGTTGGACAACCTTGAGGAGGCACAGTCCTGGTGTTATGCTGATCGTTCATTGACAAACCGGAAGCGGAGGCGGATGAACATGCAATTTCGAAAACTGGGTCATAGTTCGTTTTCATTGTCAGCCCTGGGGTTGGGATGCATGGGCATGTCGGAATTTTACGGAACGCGGGACGATGAGGAATCCATTGGCGTTATCCATCGCGCTCTGGACCTGGAGGTGAATTTTCTCGATACAGCCGACATCTACGGCAACGGGAAGAATGAGGTCCTGGTGGGTAAGGCCATTCGCGGACGCCGGGACCAGGTGGTTCTGGCCACCAAGTTTGCCAACATGCGCGACGAGGCCGGGAATTTTGTCGGCATCAACGGGAGGCCGGAATATGTGCGGCAGGCGTGCGACGCCAGCCTGAGGCGGTTGGGGATCGAAACCATCGACCTGTACTACCAGCACCGGGTGGACATCAATGTGCCGATCGAAGAGACGGTGGGAGCCATGTCACGGCTGGTGGAGGAAGGCAAAATCCGCTGCCTGGGGCTTTCAGAAGCAGCGCCGGCAACCATCCGGCGCGCGCATCAGACGTATCCCATCAGCGCGCTGCAGACCGAATACTCACTTTGGAGCCGCGATCCGGAGGACGAACTGATCTCCCTCTGCCGGGAACTGGAAATTACTTTTGTCCCTTACAGCCCCCTGGGCCGCGGCTTTCTGACCGGCAGGTTCAAGAGCCCGGACGATTTTGAGCCAGGCGACTGGCGGCGCAATAATCCTCGATTCCAGGGAGAAAACTTCGAGCGCAACCTTGACCTGGTGCGGCGCATTGAAGAGATGGCCCGGAAAAAAGGCTGCAAGCCCGCTCAACTGGCGCTGGCCTGGGTGCTGGCCCAGGGCGAGGACGTGGTCCCCATCCCCGGGAGCAGCCACGTGCCACACCTGGAAGAAAACCTGGCGGCGCTGGACGTCAGCCTCAGCGCGGAAGACCTGAAGCGGATTGACGAAGTCGCTCCCAAAGGCGTCGCCGCCGGGGAACGTTACCCGGAAGGCGGGATGAAGGTGGTTAACCGGTAAAACGGGCCAGCAGACCCTCTGACTGAAAAGCCGTAAAGTAACAGAGACGCGACTCCACAATGCCCGAGCCTCGTCGATCGTTTTTCACTCGCTGTAAAAGAACGGAGCCAATTCCGAGGCGGGCACAAATCGCGACGCTTGGCGGAGAATGGCCCGGCAGGTCCCGGTGTCAAGTTCGGTATGATTGGGGATGGTCAGGGTTTCGTTTGCGCCCCCGGCTCCAACGCGGCGCAACTTGATATGGCTCCCCTTCTGGGAAATGATTGCGAAACCAAACCTGCGCATGACGGCAACGATTTCCTGGCCGGAGAGCCGCTTAAGCCGTGGCAGCGTGAGCCTCCAGCTCGAATGTTACGACGATGGTGGGTGATGGAGCGAGGCCAAGCTCAGCAAGGTTTTCGCCTTCCAGATGCAATTCCACAGCTTTGCGGAGGTTGCGCGTTACCTCATCCAAGGTTTGCCCTTGGGTAACGACTGGAATTTCCAGACACTCGGCGACATAACCCGATTCTTCCCCAAGTCGAATAGTGGCCTTGATCGTTCGCTGAAGTTTCATAGACTGCACTCCACAGGCACTAGTCCACTTCCTGAAATGAAGATTAACAGACTTTCACCTACCCCTCAAGTGCGCTCCAATCAATCTTCTCAGTGATACGCCGCGATGCCGGTGGCGCGCTCCCCGATGATGAGCGTGTGGATATTGTGCGTCCCTTCGTAGGTTAAAACCGATTCCAGATTGCACATGTGGCGGAAGACGGGATGCTCGTCGGCCACGCCGGTTGCGCCCAGGATGTCGCGGGCGGCGCGGGCGATGTCGAGAGCAATCTTGACGTTGTTCCGCTTCAGCATGGAGATGTGGGCAAAGTCGGCGCGGCCCAGGTCTTTCAAGCGGCCCACGTGCAGGGCCAGCAACTGCGCCTTGCTGATCTCTGTAATCATCTCCGCAAAATGCGCCTGCACAAGCTGGTGCCCGGCGATGGGCTTGTCGCCGAACTGTTTGCGGACTCTGGCGTATTCCAGGGCTTCGTTGTAACAGGCCATCGCGGCCCCCACCACTCCCCAGCCGATTCCGTAGCGGGCCTGAGTGAGGCAATCGAGCGCTGCTTTCAATCCCGTGGCCGCAGGCAGCATGTTGGCGGCAGGGACCCGGACATCCTGGAGCGACAATGACGAGGTCACGGAGGCCCGCATCGACATTTTGCCTTTGATGTCTTTGGCGGAATAGCCGGGAGTGCCCTTCTCCACCAGGAAGCCGCGAACGCCTTCGGGCGTCCGCGCCCACACCAGCGCCACATCTGCAATCGACCCGTTGGTGATCCAGGTCTTCTCGCCGTTCAGAACGTAATCGCCGCCGTCCTTCACAGCGCGGGCGCGCATGGCGCCGGGGTTCGATCCGAAATCGGGCTCCGTAAGGCCGAAGCATCCAACGGCTTTCCCCTGCTGCAACGCGGGAAGCCAGCGTTGTTTCTGTTCCTCGGAACCGAAAGCGTGGATGGGGTACATGACCAGCGCGCCCTGGACTGAAACAAAGCTGCGGAGTCCGCTGTCAGCCCGTTCAAGTTCCTGCATCACCAGGCCGTACTGGACGTTCGACATCCCGGCACATCCATAGCCGCTAAGGTTGGCTCCCAGAAACCCCATCTCGCCCAGCGCCTCTGCCAGGTGCAGAGGGAACTCGCCTTCGCGGTACCATTCCTCGATATGCGGAATGACTTCCTGGTCGGCAAACTCGCGGACCGTCCGCCGGACCAGCTTTTCCTCGTCGCTCAGGAAAGCGTCGATTTCCATAAAATCAACGCCGTGAAACGGAAACATGCTCAATCTCCTGCCAGGAATGAGTCGGGCCGAAGGGGATGGCCGCACGTGCGATGGAATTTCGAGACCCGTTGAGATGCTCGCAGCCGCCCATCCTGAGAATTTAACACAGAGCTTGCTGCGACGCCTGCGCGCGTTGTGCTATCGGACAGGACCGACTTGACTTCTTCCGGGAAGAAACCTTTCTGAAGGACCAGGGCCGAGCCGGGTTGGACACCGTCGCTCGAACTCACGCGATGCGCCTTCTCCAGTGGCCGGACTATCAGGTGAACTTTTCGGCGTCCTTGATCTGCTTCTGGAGCTTCTTGAATTCCGCCTCTTTCGCTTTGTCGGCATTCTCTTTGAGCATCGCCTCAATGGGCGGGACCAGGCGGTCTGCTGCGCCACAAAGGGTTTTCAACTGGCCAGGGTTGGCGAGATATTTCGGGCCGAACAGTTCCACTCCCTCCACCATCTGTTTTTCGAGGAAAAGGGCGAAGTCCAGGCCATTCAACTTGACCGGGCCGGCCTCCATAGCCGTCCGGGCTTTGCTGCGGTCACCGCCGACGAGCTCGCCCAGAACGTCGGCGATCGCCTTATGCTGAGCGTCGATAGCGGCGCTGTCCTGTGCGTCTTCAGGGACCCATGCTCCCCTGCGGATGCGTGCGAACGCATCGATATCCTTCGGACCTTCCACGCTCGGCCACGAAGCATCCAGCGCTAAGTCTTTGGGGAATTCCGGCTTCGACGTGAATTGCATAACGGCTTCACCCAAGTTCAGGGCCGCCTCGCTGCCATACTGCATTGCGTTGCTGCGCCGGCGGTTGTAAGAAGCGACGGACTGAGATTTTGTGGCAACCTGAGCGCCCTTCTTGTAAGTGTCAGCCAGTTCCCTGTAGGCGTCGATGCGGCCGCTGTAAATCACCGCCCTCAACACCCGGGCGTTGAGGGCGCCGGGACTGTTGGTGTTTGCTGCCGCCATTGCGTCTGTCAGGTTGAGCGTACGGTCCAGATTGCCCTGCTTGAACATCACCTTGGCCTGTTGGTAATCCACTCCAATGCCCTTCGGGGGCGATGAGGAGGAGGAACAAGCTGCAAGAAACGAAGTCAGCAACAGGGTTAGAGTCCAAAGACGGAGTGAACCGGAAGCTGAAGGATCATCTTTGTTCATCGGCAAACCTCTTCGCGGGAGTATTAACAGCGGCGTGGGCCGTCAGTGGAGCGGATGCGACGGGCCGGCCCGGAGTGCCGCCGTCCTGGCGCTGATTATAGGCTTGACCGCCCCACACTTCAACCCCAGAAATTTGCGGGAGGCGCGCGCAGATCCCAGGGGCACGGAAGTGACGACGTGGGCCGCTCATGGTACCATACTGCCGCTTATGAAACTGTCGCAAAAAGCTCTATTCACGGTAAGCGGAGGATCGGTGATGAAAAAGTCCATTCTGCTCTTGGTTGCATTCTTTTTCTTTGCCCTGGTTCCCATGCGGGCTCTGGACAACGGGCTGGCGAAAACACCACCCATGGGATGGAACAGCTGGAATAAGTTCGGCTGCAACGTCAGCGGGAAACTCATCCGGGGTATGGCCGACGCCATGGTCTCGAGCGGCATGAAAGACGCCGGCTACCAGTACATCGTGATCGATGACTGCTGGCAAGTGCGGCGCGACGCCAACGGCAACATTGTTCCTGATCCCGAACGCTTTCCGTCCGGCATGAGGGCCCTGGCGGATTACGTCCATTCCCGGGGGCTGAAGTTCGGACTCTATTCGGACGCGGGGACCGGAACCTGCCAGAATCGCCCGGGCAGCCGCGGATACGAGTTCCAGGACGCCCGGCAATATGCCGCCTGGGGTGTGGATTACCTCAAGTACGACTGGTGCAACCACAGTACCCAGAATGTGCAGGCCTCCTACGCCATCATGCGCGACGCCCTCAAGGCTTCCGGGCGTCCCATTGTTTTCAGCATGTGCGAGTGGGGTGTGGATGACCCGTGGAAGTGGGCCGCTGATATCGGGAATCTCTGGCGGACCACCGGTGACATCACCGACTGCTGGAATTGCACGGGCGTTTACACGCGCGGCGTGATGCAGATTGTGGACCAGGAGGCTGACTTGTGGTCGTTCGCCGGGCCCGGCCACTGGAACGATCCCGATATGCTGGAGGTCGGGAATCCCGGACTCTCACTGGAAGAGAGCCGGTCGCACTTCAGCCTGTGGGCCATGCTGGCCGCGCCCCTGATAGCCGGCAACGACCTGCGCAGCATGCCGGCGGACATTCGTGAGATTTTGACCAACAAGGAAGTGATCGCCGTTGACCAGGATTCGCTGGGCCATCAGGGACAGCGATACCGCGATTACGGGGATACAGAGGTGTGGCGCAAGGAACTGGCCGGCGACACCGAAGCTTATCTGCTGCTCAATCGGAGCGAGGCTCCCAAAGAGATTTCAGTTTATGTAGGCAAGGACAAACGTGTTCGAGACTTGTGGAAGCACCAGGATCTCGGGCCTTTCGACGACGGATTCTTCCGGGCTAGAGTGGTCCCCCACGGTGTGGTGATGGTGAAGGTTCTCTCCCCCTAAGCCGCCAGGGAAGCTTACCTTTGGCAGGCTGCCTGATTGCCTGAATAAGGGGCCACCGTCATTGGCAGCCCGCGGCCCGCAACAAGGGATTAGCCGCACCCGCTATTGGCCCGCTGATTTGGGCGTTTGCTGGGAAGAGGCTGGGGAAGTGACTGGCACGCCAGCCTGAAGGCTGGCGATCTGGCCTTGGAGATCCTTGGCAAGTTCTTCAAGAATATGGACCTGCTGGGTCTTCCGGTCCAGGGCGGATTGGAGCTTTGCGATCTGACGTTGAAGGCGCTGATTCTCCCGGCGCAGGACGTCCAGTCCCTGCGGAGGGAACAAGTCATCAAGATCCTTACCTTTTGCAGCCTGGTTCCGCAATCCGGTTTTGATCGAAGAATAGGGTGAAACCTGGGCCTGCGAATCCCGGATGAGGGCATCCAGGTCCTTGCGCTCCTGGGAAGGGGGGCAAAGCTGCCGCAAGGCCATCAGACGTGCCAGATCAGGCCGGTTTCTACCGCGCTCCCAGTGCTGCACAGCTCCCTTCGTGGCATTCAGCAGGCGTGATAACCCCTCCTGGCTCACCTGGAGTTTCTGTCGTACTCTGCGAATCACTTTCGATACATCGAGCTCAGCCATCGAGGACCTTCTCCGAATTAGATTTCACTTGACATGACTATAATTATAGGCTAGTATAGCATAGAGTTGGCAATTCGGAAGCATTTTATTGCTTCCGAATTTTTTGTTGCACCAAGGTCGCATTCGCACGCACCCGTTGCTGGGGGGGGAACGGTGCTGGCATTGGGGCTTTGGGCTCACCGTTTGCACCGAAGTTTCCCCCAATACAATTCAAAAGGCTCTCGGGCAGTACCAATTCACGAGAATTCTGAGTGCTACCCCATGCTTTTGTCAATGAGCAAGCAATTTTTTACGTCGCGACTGTTTACTCTTGTTACACTTAACCTAAGCTGTATATGGGCCTCTTCTCCGGGCGAAGGCATTTCCTATCTGCTCTTTTTTCAAAGGACTGCGAAATTCCGTTTGACTTCTCCTGCCATGGACGGGCTTCCCCTTGGCCTTTCCCACTTAGGTTTTTCGGTGGGCACTGAAGGCGACTTAAACAAACCGGCCCTGCGGGGGCCGGCCAAAGTTCCTGCGCACCTTGCACGCAAGAAACCCACCTACAGTCAGTTCTATCTTACGCGTGTCTCTCCGATCTCACCCTAGACCCTGACACAAGGAGGAGTACGATGAAAGATCCGAACCGGAGTATCTATTTCCTTTCTCCCACCAGCTCGGCCGTCAGCTTTGAAGTGAAAGAAAAATCCCGTACCACCGGCCAGATCAGTCAACCCCGCCAATTCAACTTCAGCACCGGTTCAGCCGGAAAGCCTGAGAACGTTTCCTTTTCATCCACACGCTGCTCAGAAAAGGGATGTGTTTTCCCCGCTTCGTCAAAAGGTAGCGGGAAGTGTTCCTATCATCTCCACCAGCAGGAAGAACCTACCCTTTTTCATTCCCACCAGCCCACGGGCCTGCTTCTTGATCCTGCCAGACTCATGCCCACGGAAAGAGACGACACTGGCAGCCGCAAGCGCGATCGCCGCCGGATGGCAGCCATCTGGGAACAATTCCAGAGCGACGGGACAACTTAGCTGGGCGATCCCACCCTGAAATAAAAAACGACTCAGCGCCTGCTCCTGGAGCGCTTTCTAACCGAGGACCGCATCTCAAACCGCGCCAGATCGCCGGATTTGTCCGGATTGGCTTTGGGACCCGGAATCCATCAGGCAAAGAACCGCTTGAATTGAAGCGGGGCCACTTCTATTCGAGGTGTTGACGCATGGTATTCAGGTCGAAAGAATTTGATCCATCGATGATGCCCGGGGACACTCCCCGAGCGGATGAAATCCACACGCGCGCGCAGCTGCTGCCGCCTACAGCTGCCTGGCGGATCCTCCGCAGAAGAACCGGGGGCCACGTTTCACGGTCAACCTTCTACCGCTGGCTGGACAGCGGCAAGGTGTTCTCTTTTCGAATGGGTTCACGAATGTATGTTCCCTGGCAGGAGCTTCAGGAAGTTATTGGACGGTGTCTCAGCGGGGAGCCGTTCTGAAGGTTCAGCCAACCGGACCCCTATTCGGCGCCGAAGATCGCAGGCGACAGGCGCTGGCATTTGTGAACGAACAAGCGGTCCATGCCTCCTGTCCTCACAGGCCCGCACGCTGATTGGGATGCAAGCCGTCTTCCAGCGCCGTCCTTTTGACCAGGACGCTGCGATGCCGCACGCGCAACGTCCTGAATAGACCGGCCATCATTCGCATCGAATGGAGTGGCATGGTATAAGTTTTCGCAGTGAGAATTTCGCCACAAGCTCCGGACCTGGAAGGGGCCGGGAGGCTGGTCTGCGAGGGAGCCGATGCCAATGGATCTTGACATGGTGGTGATTGGCGGCGGGGCCGCGGGGCTGACCGCCGCGGGGCTCTCCGCCTCGCTGGGCGCAAAGACCGCCCTGATCGAAGAGCGCAGGCTGGGCGGCGATTGCACCTGGACCGGGTGCGTCCCCAGCAAGGCTCTGCTGAAGGCTGCCAGAGTTGCCCAAAGCATCCGAACCGCCGACCGATATGGGTTGAACGCCCTGGAACCTCAATTTGATTTTCCCAGAGTGATGGAGCGCGTGCACGAAACTCAGGCCGCCATTTACGAAGAGGCTGATGCTCCACCGGTCTATGAAAAAATGGGCATCGAGGTCGTTGAAGGCAAGGCGCAGTTCATCAGCCCCGGGCAGGTTGAGGTGCTGGGCCCGGGCGGCGGCAGGCGCCAGTTCAGCTCCCGCTTTTTCGTGATCGCCACGGGTGGGCGGCCAGCCATACCGCCCATCGAAGGGCTCGCGGTCACGCCCTGCCTGACCAGCGAAACAGTCTTCTCCATTTCAAAGCTGCCGTCAAAATTAATCGTCCTCGGGGCGGGCCCGATGGGCATCGAAATGGCGCAGGCCTTCCGCCGCCTGGGGAGCGAGGTGGTTGTGGTAGGAAGGAGAGACCACATCCTGCCGCGCGATGACGCCGAACTCACCTCCCTTCTCCGCGAGCACCTCGCCGGCGAGGGAATCCACTTTCTGCTGGGAAGCGGGGTGAGAAGAATTGATTCCGGCATGGGGGGCGTCTGCGTGACCTACCGGGCGGGTGCATCCTTAACGGAAAAAACCGTGGAAGGCGATACGCTGCTGCTGGCGGCGGGCAGGCGGCCCAATATTGGAAGGACTGAATCTGGAAACGGCAGGAGTCCAGGCCGGGCCTGGCGGCATTGCAGTCGACCAGCACTGCCGCACCTCGGCGAAAAACATCTTTGCCTGCGGTGATGTAACGGGGCTCTACCAGTTTACCCACATGTCTGAGCACATGGCCAAGGTGGCCGTCACTACCGCCCTGCTCCGCTTACCCATGTCGATGGACACGGCCAACGTTCCCTGGTGCACGTTCACTGACCCCGAGCTTGCGCACGTGGGCGCTTCCGAGATCGAATTGAAAAACCGAAAGCAGCGCTATGCGGTGTACCGCTTCCCGTTCAGCAAGATTGACCGCGCCGTGACCGACTGCGAGACCACAGGAATGGTGAAAGTGTTGGCCAGAAAGTTTGAACGGAAAAATCTTACGGGGCCAGCATCCTGGGCGCCCATGCCGGCGACATGATCGGCGAATTTGCCCTGGCCATGCGCAACAAGGTGACGCTGCGCAACATGGCCGATACCATCCACCCCTACCCCACCTACGCACTGGGAAATCGCCGCGCCGCCGACCAGTGGTACGTCCGCAAGCAGTCGCGAATGTTTGTGCGCCTGCTTAAGCTGATCTTTCGCTATCACGGGCAATTGCCCGATACCAGCGACCCCAACCGGATCGTGTGACGCGAATGTGAAGGAAGCGCTTGCGGGCATGGCCGGATTGCTGCGCACGGGAACCGGCTGGCGAGGTTCAGGAACCTGAATTTTCATACCACTTGACGTTGGCGGTGGATGAGCCGACGGCAACGATGTCCGGGCGGCCGTCGCCGTTGATGTCTGCAATTGCCAGGCAGGATGTGCCCATCTCCGTATCCAACGTTTCTCGCTCCCAGGCGGTGCCGCGTTTTGTCCTTGGCGTGGTAGATGAAAAGCGACGTTCCCGGGCCGCGGTATCCGGCAACGATTTCGTCATTGCCGTCGCCGTCGAGGTCGGCCGAGACCAGCGCGTGCCCGTTGTTGAAGCTGGAATCGATCACCGTGCCGATCAGGAGAATCCGCCCTTCACTCTCCGGATAAACCACCACCTTGTCGCCGTGCCAGGGTTCGATGGTGGCCAGAAACCGCCGGCCGCCGACTTTGCCCACGCCGATTTCGCTGGCGCCGTGGTAGCGTCTCACTTTGATCGCCCGGCGTCAGCAGTGTTCGTGACCAAGTGAGATTTGCGCCGCTACCCTTGGATTGGAAGAGGTTCACGCCCTGGGCGCTTGCCGTCAGAATTTCATCGCGACCGTCGCCGTTCCAATCCATCACGTGGACGCCGTGGACGAGGGTCAATGTGTCGTCAATCAGGTGCGGCATCCATCGGTTTGGTTCGCGGCCGGAGCTTTCGGCATGGCCCGTCATAAGAACCTCCGGCATCTTGAACCAGGTAATCTGCGCGGGGACCGTGTAATCAGGAGGTCTGGAACCGGCACCCACAATCGGCACAACCACCAACTCCAGCCGCCCGTCACCGTCAAGGTCCGCCCAGCGAAGCCGGTGGGCGCCTGGAATCCGCCCGATCAGCGTGACGGACCATTCGGCATCGAGTGATGGTCCTGGCTGCGCCCACCAGATGTCACCTCCCTCCTCAGCATGATCGAGGTTAAAACCGCTGGCGAGCGCCATGCCTCGGGCTGGATAACCCGGGCGAAACAACGGCGCCAGGCTGATGTTCTTCCCCGTGGAGGTTGTGACGGAACGGGCCCGCCATGAAGGATTCTGGTACCAGTCAACAATGTTCTGTTCTGAACTGAGAGCCAGGATGTCGAGCCGGCCGTCGCCGTCCACATCAGCTACGGCAACCTGATATCCGCTGGGAATCTTCGCAACGGTATGGGCGCGCCATCGAGGTCTGCCCTTCCCGGCTTGCGCGGCGTCGCCAATCGAAAAACTCGCCATCGCTGTGCCCGCTCCGAGCGCCGCCTTCAAGAACGTCCGCCGCGAGGCGCCGCTCTTCTTGCCGTGAGACAAAAGATTCCGTGTGCGGCTGCGCCGTACCATATGCCTCGATTCTACGCCCAAACAGACTGCGCAGCCAGAGTATGAAATCGAGCCTGGCGCCGGGAGTTGCGGTGTATAATGCCTGCCAATCACGGCGCTTCAACAGGGGACGCGAGTCGGGGCTTACGAGATCATCTCGCCAATTGGCGCGGCCTTCACGGGTGACACAATGACGCTGCGCATTTCGAAGGGGCTTCTGGTGGCTGCGGTTGCCCTTTACTACACGCTGATCGTCTTCAACAACTGCACCGATTACGGAACGAACTATCAGTTTGTCCACCACGTGATGTTGATGGACACCACCCTTCCGGGGAATCACGGGATGTGGCGCGCCATTCATTCCCCTTTTGTCTACAAGGTGTTCTACGACGGGATCATTGCCTGGGAAGCCGTCACGATGGTTCTGTGCTGGCTGGGAAGCGCGCGGATGCTTCGAGCATTGCGAGGCTCCGTGGCCGCCTTCCACAAAGCCAGCAGGGTTGCGGTGGCCGGCCTGACGCTCGGTTTGCTGATGTGGTTGATTGCGTTTCTAAGCGTTGGTGGGGAGTGGTTTCTGATGTGGCAGTCCCAGACCTGGAACGGCCAGGCTGCGGCATTCCGCATGTTCACGGTGACGGGTGTCGTGCTCGTGCTGGTGTTGATTCCGGAGCATGAGATTCGAGCATAAGTGGGCGATGCGTGCCGATTGCGGACCCACGGCCCTTTCCAACTTTCCGTTGATGGTGTGCTTACCTCTCCTGTGGGCAAGGCCGGGGACACAATAAAAGAGTCAAATTGACAGGCAAGTAATGGGAATGCTAAGCTACCTACCGACTGGTCGGTATCTGCAACAAAGGGGCTAAACGCTAGATTCCTACCGCCGGTTCAGCACTGTTGAACGCCACCTTTCGAACACTTTCAGAATAGGGTAAAGTAATTAATATGCCATCGCAGACGATGTACGAAAAGATTTGGAACGCCCACGTGGTCCGGGAGGAACCCGGCAAACCGACGCTCATTTATATTGACCGCCACCTGGTGCATGAGGTCACCTCGGCGCAGGCGTTTGCGGGGCTTCGGGCCGCCGGGCGCAAGGTTCGCCGGCCGGACCTGACCTTTGCAACCATGGACCACTCGGTTCCGACCACTGACCGCAGCCTCCCGATGGTGGACCAGGCTGCCGTGGCGCAGTTTGCGGCGCTGGCGCAAAACTGCAAGGAAAACAACATTCTGTTGTTTGACATGAACGACCGCAACCAGGGCATCGTTCACATCATCGGTCCGGAACTGGGCATGACGAATCCGGGGCAGACCATCGTCTGCGGTGACAGCCACACGTCCACTCACGGAGCGTTTGGCGCCCTGGCCTTCGGCATCGGCACCAGTGAAGTGGAACACGTGTTGGCCACCCAATGCCTTTCGCAGTTCAAATCAAAGCCCATGCTGGTGCGGGTGAGCGGCAGCCGTCCGCAGGGCGTGACGGCCAAAGACATTATTCTGGCTATCATCGGAAAGATCGGCACCGCCGGCGGCACCGGGCACGTGATCGAATACGCCGGAGAGGCCATCCAGGAACTCTCCATGGAAGGCCGCATGACGGTGTGCAACATGACGATTGAAGGCGGCGCGCGCGCCGGCATGGTGGCGCCCGACGATACAACCTTCACTTATCTCGAAGGGCGGCCCTACGTCCCGCGCGGCAAGGACTTCCAGGAGGTGGTGGAACGGTGGAAGACCTTCACCTCTGACGCCGGCGCAGCTTATGACCAGGTGGTGGAACTGGAAGCGGCGGAGATCGCTCCGCAGGTGACCTGGGGAACCAACCCGGGAATGGTGGCGGGCGTTACCGGCAGCGTGCCGGACCCCGCTTCGTTCAGCGACTCGGCGTCGCGGCAATCGGCGGAGCGGGCGCTCGAATACATGGCGCTCGAACCCGGAACCCCCATCGCCGAAATCCCCGTGGACCGCATTTTCATCGGCTCGTGCACCAACGGTCGGATTGAAGACCTTCGACTGGCTGCGCGCGTTCTGGACGGCAGAAAGATCGCCTCAACCATCAAGGGAGCGCTGGCCGTTCCCGGTTCCCGCCGCGTGAAGGCGCAGGCGGAGGCGGAGGGGCTCGACAAGATTTTCCGCGCCGCCGGATTCGAGTGGCGCGACTCGGGTTGCAGCATGTGCCTGGCCATGAACCCGGACGTTCTGCCCAGCGGCGAGCGCTGCGCCAGCACCTCCAATCGCAACTTTGAAGGCCGCCAGGGCAAGGGCGGACGCACCCACCTGGTGAGTCCCATGATGGCAGCGGCGGCCGCAGTCGAAGGCCACTTTGTGGATATCCGCAAGTGGGACGTGGGACACGTTGAATAGACTGCGCCGGCATGCCGTTCGCTTCATGCGAATGGAGAGTCAGGAATTTCTAATCATTTTTCGGAGTTGAATGATGGACACCTCTTTACAAAATTGACCGGAATCGTTGCGCCGCTCGACCGCGCGAACGTGGATACCGACCAGATCATTCCCAAGCAGTTTCTGAAATCCATCACGCCGCGAAGGCTTCGGCCGTTTCCTTTTCTACGACTGGCGCTATCTTGACGGCGGCGAGCAGCCCAACCCGGACTTTGTGTTGAACCAGCCGCGCTACCAGGGCGCTTCCATCCTGCTGGCGCGGACCAACTTTGGCTGCGGATCGAGCCGTGAGCACGCTCCCTGGGCGGTGCTCGATTACGGCTTCCGGGCGATCATCGCTCCCAGCTATGCCGACATTTTTTACATCAACTGCTTCAAGAACGGCATCCTTCCCATCACTCTTCCCGACGACCGACTGGACGAACTCTTCCGGCGTACCGAACAGAATGAGGGATACCAGCTGACGGTGGATCTGGAAAAGCAGACGATCTCCGACGCAGTGCCCGTTTCGGGCGGCGGCCTGGAGATTCCTTTTGAAGTTGATCCCTTCCGGCGGGAATGCCTGCTGAACGGCTGGGACGATATCGGCCTGACGCTGCGCTTTGAAGACCAGATTACCCAATTCGAAAAAGCGCACCTGCCCAACGCTACCCGCTTCAGCCCGCTCGAATCGTCATCCGGCCAGTAAGAAGGCGTGCCGGTTTTCCTGAAAATTGCCCGCGTGCGCAAGGCGCAGGATGCCCTGGCAGTTTCCTTTGCCAGGGCGTGCGTGGCGGTGTGCCCTGTCCGCGGACACAACACCCATCAATAGCAAAACCTTGGGAATACAAGAGGGGCTTAGCGGTAGAAGATCGGATTGTTAATCTGCAGGGCCATCAAGGCAAATGAACCCGCGATGACGATGACGGAAATCACGGCCAGTGCGTTCCACAAATTTTCAGCCGGGCGGGTCTCCGGCGCGCCTTCGGGAATGAGATAGCCGAGAAGAATGCCGGCGCCAAGGCCGCCAAAATGGGCGCCGTTATCCGCATTGAAAAACAGGCCGAAGATGGCAATGTAAATGACCCATCGCCACAGCATGCTGCGATAATCTTTTCCCATCCGTCCGTGGTGGAAGGTGACCCCGATCAGGACTCCGATCAATCCCATAATCGCGCCCGAAGCGCCGATGGAAAGGACCATGGGCATCCACCAGAGGCTGACGATATAGCCGAAGACGCCGGTGACGAGAAAAAAGACAATAAACTTGGACATCCCAAACAGGCTTTCAACTTCAGGCGAGATGTCAAACAGGACCCAGAGATTGAGTCCGATATGCAGGATCCCCGCGTGCAGGAAGATGGCGGTCACCAGCCGCCACCATTGGCCCGCATAAATGAAGGGCCCGAACTTGGCGCCCAGCCGGAGCATCGCCATGCTCCGGATGCCCCCAAACAATCCACCTCCCTGGCCCGGCCCGCCGGCCCTTTGCGTGAGAAACCATTCCACCACAAACATCAGGACAATCGCCGCAGCCACCATGGAAGTGGCGCTGGTGGGCATGGGGATAACGCCCATGATCCGGCTTGGAGCGCCCGTGCTGCCGCGCGCCCGCTGCGGCCCGATCTTCGCACCGCAATGGGGGCAGACCTTGGTCCCGCGGGGAATCAGCGCACGGCACTCCGGGCACATCCGATGAGAGTTGTCAAACTTCTGTTCGGTTGTGCCAAAGGACGATTCCCACCACTTCTTAATCCTTTGGACTTTGAACCAAATATTTCGCGGAAGTTCCATAAGCTCCAGGGGTTCTGAAATCAGGAGGACAAACAATTATTATAGGCCACCGGCGCGCCAGGGCCATACCCTTTTCACCCGCGGCCCCTGTTTCCATTGCCGTCGGCAGCCACGACTTCATCGCAGGGCGCGCCATCCTGCGGTAAAATGTGCAAGGTGTCGGTTGAATTTGTATCGATGCATCGGCACGACTGGAATATAGCGAGGACGAACCGAAAGAACAGAACGCGAAAGTCTTGACAAAGAAACGGGCGAAATCTGAAATCGTGGTCAAGACCCTCAATTCCCAAACCCGCTCCCGGGTGTTCAGAAGACTCGGCCTGCTGGTGTTTCTGGCGGGCCTGGCGCTGTTTTTGTCCGCTTGCCATCATCGAGCGGTGGTGGTTGCACCCCCATCGCCCACCCCCACTCCGCCCACGCCCTCCAAGCGGCGGCACCCCCCCAAGGCACGGCGTCAGCCTGAGGCTCCGGCCCCCATTATCCAGGGCGAGGAAGGCATTGCATCCTGGTATGGCCACCCCTTCGACGGCAGACGCACGTCAAGCGGCGAGATTTACAACATGCACGCCATGACCGCCGCGCATCGCACGCTGCCCTTTGGAACCGAGGTTCGGGTGCACGACCTTGAAAACGGCAAAAGCGTGGAAGTGCGCATCAACGATCGCGGACCCTTTGTCGCCGGCCGGATCATCGACCTCTCCTATGCGGCGGCCATGGCCATGGGCATGTCCGGAACCGCCCTGGTGCGGCTGCAGATTCTGAAGCCCGGGCAGGAAACGCCTGGCGGATATTATTCAGTTCAAATCGGCGCGTTTGTTGATCCGGCCAACGCCCAAAGGCTAAAGGAGCGCATCGAAAAGAAATTTAACCCGGTCATTATCAAACAGGAGGATCACGGCAAGCGCGTCTTCAATCTTGTTCTTGTGGGCCAGGAAAGCACCCAGCAGGAGGCGCAGGACCTGGCGGATCAACTGGTCCAGGCAAAGCTGGCAACCCAGACCTACGTGGTGAGAATCAATTAATTAGGAGGTTGTTGAAAAAGTCCCTGCGCTACGTCATCCTGAGCCCGTTCGCCCTCAATTTGCGAACGGCCCTGATCCCGCAAAGCGGGAGAAGGGGCTCAGGGTAAACTCCGCGAAGGATCTGCTTTATTCATTTTCAGTAAGATACAGCAGATGCTTCGCTTCGCTCAGCATGACGGTTGTTTTTTCAACAACCTGTTAGAGGTGGTGGAATTGAATCGCGGAGAACCCATGGACAACTGCATCTTTTGCAAAATCATTGAACGTCAGCAGGCGGCCAGGATTGTCTATGAGGACGACCAGGTGTTTGCCATTGAAGACATCCACCCGCAGGCGCCGGTCCACCTGCTGGTGATGCCTCGAAAACACCTGCCCTCACTGAAGGAAGCCGAAAGCAGCGATGCCCTCATGCTGGGCCGGCTTTTCACGGTGGCCGCCCAACTGGCCCGCGAGCGGCAGCTTGAGGCCCGGGGCTACCGGACCGTGATCAACAACGGGCCATGGGCTGGACAGACGGTCGATCATCTGCACGTCCACGTGCTGGCCGGGCGCGTTTTTCACTGGCCACCGGGATAAATCTGCGCGCCGTCCTGTTCCCTACAGAGTCGCCAGCAGGGCTGCCAGCAAGGCGGCGCGGCGGGGCAACTCACGAATGATGACGTGCTCGTGAAGCGCGTGCGCGCCGTCGCCCACGCCTCCCAGGCCATCCAGCGTGGGAATGCCCAGAGCGGCGGAAAAGTTGCCGTCCGATCCGCCGCCGGTGGCCGCGTCCGTCACCTCAAACCCAAGCTGGGCTGCCAGGTCCTTTGCCTTTGCAAAAAGACCCGCCGCCATCGCCCGTTCCATGGGAGGCCGGTTGATTCCGCCTTCGATTTTCAAGCGGGCTTCCGGGTGGACCGGTTGAAGGCCGTAAATCTTCTGCTCGATCCGCGCCTGGTCGCCCCTGCGCGCGATGCGAACGTCCACCCTGGCGCGAGCAATTTCAGGAACAACATTGGGCCGCGTTCCGCCTTCGATGACGCCGACATTCAGCGTGAGCCCGCGCCGGGGTTCCGCAAATTTTTCAATCCTGAGAATCTGGCGCGCCAGTTCCCCGATGGCGTTGATTCCCGCGCCGGGGTTGATGCCGGCATGCGATGACCGCCCCTGGACGGTGAGGCGAAATTCCCCCACCCCTTTGCGGGCCGTCTTCAGAGCGCCATTCGCCGCCGGCTCCAGCACCAGCACAGCCCTGGAAGCTTTGGCCTGGCGCTCGATTTCGCGCCGGAACGCCTCGCTTCCCGCCTCTTCTTCCGGATTCAAAAAAAGGCGCACGGGGCTCGCGGGCTCGACGCCAAGTTCCTGAAGGGCGCGGACCGCCGCGACGACCAGCACGATGCCCGATTTCATATCCAGAACACCGGGACCGTAGGCGCGACCTCTCTGAACCCGGAAGGGCATGCGGGCCAGCGTTCCTTTGGGCCAGACCGTGTCATGATGTCCGATCAGAAGAATGGGCTTCTTCCGCTTTGGCGTGTTGTGCTTTCCTTTGCCGCCCCAGAACTCAGCCACCAGCGCCGGGCCGGTGGTTGAGTTGTCAAGCAACGAGACTTTCCCACGATGCCGGCGGAACTCGCGCGCGAAAAAGCGGGCCATGCGATCGATATCGGGCCGTGAATAGGTGGGAGATTCTATTTCGACGGCTTCACGGAGAATTTTCATCGTGTTGGGCAGATCACGACGGCAACAGGCAAGCAGCTTGCGGAATTCCACTTCTGTCCTTTCGATTGCGGGCGATGGTTCGGCGCGGGACACCGCACAGCTTCCCGGCCGTGACAGCAAACGGTGTTTCATTTTATCCTAGCTGTATCGGTCTGAGCGAACGTTGCCGCCAGGAGCGGCTTTTGCAGTTTGAAAGGTTACCGGTTGAACAAGATCTCATTGGCCCTGGTGGTTCACTCGCATCAACCTGTCGGCAACTTCGATCACGTTTTCGAAGAAGCCTACCAGAAAGCTTACAGTCCCTTTGTCCAGACGCTCATTCGCCATCCACGCATCCGGATGGGCCTGCACTTTTCCGGGTGCCTGCTGGAATGGATTGAAAAGCATCATCCCGAGTTTTTCGAACTGCTCAAAGAGCTGGCGGCGCGCGGCCAGGTGGAACTGATGGGCGGAGGATTTTACGAACCGGTCCTTGCCGCCATTCCCGATCCCGACAAAGCCGCGCAGATTTCCAGGCTCAGCGACTATCTTGAGAAACACTTTGGCATTCGTCCCCGGGGTGCGTGGCTCACCGAACGCGTCTGGCGGCCGGACCTGGTGCGGCCGCTTTCGGAGGCCGGCGTCGGTTACGTTATTCTGGATGACACTCACTTTATCGCCGCCGGGGTGGAACCCGATTGCCTGCATGGAACCTATCTCACCGAGGACCTGGGTGTGCAGCTTCAGCTTGTTCCCAGCCTGAAAAGCCTGCGGTACACCATTCCTTTCCGCGACATGGGCGAAACTTTCGACTTGCTTCGGCGGGGGGTCGGACGGTCCGATGTTCTTTTCGCTGCGGGCGACGACGCGGAAAAATTTGGCATCTGGCCCGGCACCTACGACCTCTGCTACACCAGGGGCTGGCTGGAACAGTTTTTCCAGGCCATCGAAAATGCAGGCGACTGGCTGGAAACTACAACGCTTTCCACTTTTATGGCCGCCAACAAACCGCTCGGCCGGGTTTATCTACCCACCGCTTCCTATCCCGAAATGATGGAATGGGCGCTGCCCGCGCGCGCCTGCGAGGAATTCATGCAATGCCTGGAAGAAACGGAACGCATGCCCTCCGGCGAGCGCTTCCGCAAGTTTCTGCTGGGCGGCACCTGGCAGGGATTCCTGGGCAAATACCCCGAATCCAATCAAACTCACAAGCTGATGCTGGAGGTCAGCCGGCGCTTTCACAAGGCCGCAACCGATGCTCCCCCAGCGAGCGAGCGGCGCAGCCTGCTTGACCAGGCGGAGACTCACCTGCTGGCCGCGCAATGCAATGACGCCTATTGGCACGGGCTGTTTGGGGGCCTTTATTCTCCGCACCTGCGCAGCGCCGTGCTGCAGAATTTGATTCAGGCGGAAACACTGCTGGACCAGTTGAACGGCCAGGCCGCGACGAACGGCGTTCGCGTGACGCAGGCAGATTTCGACGTGGACGGTGAGCAGGAAATCCTGCTTTCCCACGCCAGGGCCAGCCTGGTCCTGAAACCCTCAGACGGCGGCACGGTTTCCAGCCTGCGCTTCAAGCCTGCCGCCGCGGAACTCATCAACTCACTGATGCGGCGGCCCGAGGCTTATCACAACAAGATCCGTTCAAACGTCGAGAGCCTTCCGGAAAGTGCACCGGAGAAAAAGGCGGACCTCGCAGAGCTTCTTCGTTACGACCGTTACGCGCGGCACTGCTTCCGGACCTACCTTTTTCCTCCCTGGAAACAATGGAAGGATTTTGAGCGGCTCGACCTGCAGGAAGAAAGCGGGATGGCGGCCGGCCCCTGGCAGGTGGCAACGGGCCCGTCTGCAAATCCGGTGGAGCTTTCACGGCAGTCGCATTATATGCACGACGGCGCCAACCTGGAAATTGAGGCGCGCAAAGTTCTGTTTGCAAGAGGCACGGAGGCTGGATTTCACGTGGAATGCCGGTCGCTGATTTCCAGCAATCAGCCACATGGGGTGCCGTTATCGCTTGGCGTCGAAATGGTGTTTAACTTTCTGGCGCCGAACGCTCCGGACCGCTATTTTGCCGCCGCGGGCGACCGGCATCCGCTGGAATTTTCGGGCGAAATCCAGGCCCCAAAGCTGGAACTGGTGGACGAGTGGCAGGGCGTCCGGGTGGCGCTCGAAGCCCGGCCTGAATGCCGCTGGTGGATTGTTCCTGTCCGCACGGTTTCACAGTCCGAGGCAGGTTTTGAAACCGTTTACCAGGGCTCTGCGATTCTGGCCGTGTGGGAAATCAATGCCTCGCAAAGCCCCGAAAGCCGATGGCTGGGAGTGGAAATCAGCCGGACTTAGCAGGTTGTTGAAAAATTCCCTGGGCTACGTCATCCTGAGCGCAGCGAAGGATCTGCTTTATTCATTTTTCAGTAAGATACAGCAGATGCTTCGCTGCGCTCAGCATGACGGTTCGGTTTTTCAATAACTTGCAAGAGGGGAGACGCCGGTACGGATCGCCCTTGCGCGCTGCGGCTTGAATTCCGTGTAGGTGTCTGCTAAATTCAGAAGCATCTTTGGTTTGGAGTGATCGAATGGCTGTCAGCCAGGAATTGCTGGATATTCTGGTTTGTCCCCTCTGCAAGGAGCCGGTAACGCTTACGCCGGACAGCAAGGGGTTGAAATGCGGCAAGTGCCGGCGCGTTTATCCCATCGAAGACGACATCCCCGTGATGCTGGTGGACGAGGCCAGAATCGATCCGGAATAAATGCGGATTTCAAGGCGCGCGTTGCAGTTTCAAAGCCTCTTCCAGCGCCTCTTTCACTTCTTCGACTTCAATCTCCTTCATGCAGATGTTGTCCATGCAGGTTTTCATGGCGGGCGTTCCGTAGCACGGCGCGCAGTGGACGCGGTGGTACAGAATGCGCGGCGGATTGCCAGGTGAGATGGGCGCCGTCTGCTCGAAAATTCCGGGCCCCCACAACGTCACCAGCGATGTTCCCAGCGCCGCCGCCATGTGCGCGGGGCCTGAATCAACCGTGAGATAGGCGTTCATGCGGCGGATGAGCGCGGCAAGCTCCAGGAGCGAAAGTTCGCCCGCCAGGTCCAGGCACTCAACGCCTGCCGTGCGGGCAATATAGTTCGTGAGCGGGCGGTCGGCTGCGGACCCGGTCAGCGCCACACGCACACCGCGCTCCTTCACCAGCCAGCGCACGACTTCAGCAAATCTGTCGGGCGGCCAGCTTCGCAGTCGCGTCTGGTCCGGAGTTCGGGTGCGTCCGCCCCAGCCGGCGTGGACACCCACCAGGCAATCGGTGCTCATCACGCCGGCCGTTTCCAGCCTACGGGCGACGTTTTTGATGGTCTCCGGCTGGTTGTTCAGTTCCATCTGGAGGCCATCCTGCCGGAGACAAAGCGGGCGGGCCAATTCGAGGTGATTTTCAATCGAATGTTTGCGGGGATCGAAGTGGGCGGGCTCAAATCCCTGCGCGTGCTCGTCGCCGCTGTAGGCAATAATCCGCCGGGCGCCTCCCTGGCGTGCCAGGTCAATAAAACTCGGATGACTTTCAAGCACCAGTGCCCAATCGAGGTCCAGGTCCCGAAGTGTGCGATGGATGCGCCTTTTCTCTGAACTCAGCCAGGCCGGAAGATGCCGGTTCGCAACCGGAATCGTCTGGTCGATATGGGGATTAAGTCGAACCACGTCCAGGGCGGTGGCTGAACAGAGAAAAACCAGGTGGCACTGCGGATAAGTCAGGCGGACGGCCCGAACCAGCGGCGTGGCCATGAGCGTGTCACCAATGGCGCCCGCGCGAACAATCAGGACCCGCGGCCTTCCAGGCGAACGCGCATCGGCCGGAGACGATTTCTTCTCCGAATTTGAAAGAACCAAGTCTTCTCCGAGGATCGATCCTCTGCTGCGATTCCCTCCGTTTAAGGTAGAATAGCGATTGCCTTGCGTCAACATGTGTCAAAATTGAACACTATTTGAGACCCGTTGTACCTGCACTCCACAGGAGGCATTCCCTGAAAATGCGCGGGACATTCGGGCATAGGGACTTATGAAAGGAAAACTGAGGCCGCTGGCCAAGATCCTCAGCAAGTTCAGCGGCCAGACCGTCGGTGTGCTCGGCGATTTCATGCTGGACGAGCTCCTGCGCGGCGAGGCCACACGCATTTCGCCCGAGGCGCCCGTTCCCGTCGTCCTGATGGACGGCCATCCGGAGCCACAGCGCTTCCCGGGCGGAGCGGGCAACGTGGCTATCAACATTCGCGCTCTGGGCGGCCGGGCCGTGCCTTTCGGAGCGATTGGACCGGACGAAAGCGGCGACAGGTTGTGCAAGGAACTGAAGGCCCGAGGCGTCCCGCCGGGCACGCTGGTCCGCGAGTCGGGCCGCATCACACCGCGCAAGCTTCGGATTGTGGCGCACCAGCACCAGTTACTGCGGCTGGATTTTGAAAAGCCTGCGCCCATCTCACCCAAAACCTCCGCTGCTATCGGCCGCAGTTTCGCGCGCTGGGCCCCCAAACTGAGCGCTCTGATCATCTCTGATTATCGCAAGGGATCTGTTGAAACGGAGTTGTGCAGCCAGGTTCTGTCGGTGGCGCGCCAGCGACGCATTCCGGTGTTTGTCGACCCCAAACCTGACCATCCTGAAATCTGCCACCATGCCACGGCAGTCACGCCAAACCTGCATGAGGCTGAACTGATGGCGGGGCATTCCATGCGCGACCTTGCCAGCCTGGAAGCGGGAGGGCGCCGGCTGCTGGCTGAACTTGACTGTGCCTTCCTGCTGATCACCCGTGGGGCGGCAGGCATGACGCTCTTTGAGAAAGGTGGCGCGGTCCATAACGTCACCAGCGAGGCACGTCCGGTCTATGATGTTACGGGCGCCGGTGACACTGTGCTTGCGGTCCTTGCTCTCGCTTTCAGTTCGGGAGCATCCATGGTGGACGCCGCCCGGCTGGCCAACATTGCCGCCGGGCGCGTGGTGCTGAGGTTTGGAACATCGGAAGTCAGCACTCAGGAACTTCTGATGGCTATCAACGACGGAGCGTAGGGCGCGGGTGCCGGCACTCAGTAGGGAGAGTAAGCCAGGCCTTCTGTCTTTCGGTCAACCAGCAGGGCCAGCGCCGGGGTCTGATTGTTGATGGTGACAATCACGACAACCAGCTCGCTCCCCTTCGGTTCTGCCGCAACGATCTTGAACTCGCGAATCTTTCCGTAGTCACCCTTGGGTCCCCAATCGTGCATAAAATCGTCATAGGTGTAATTGGGCGCGGGCTGCCACAGCTTGTAGGCTTCCTTGTAGTTCCCATCCTTCAATTGCGTCAGGAAACTTGCGACGGCGCGCTTCTCCGGCAGGTTGTGGAATGCAAAGTAACCGATCACGCCGCCTACAACGATAATGATGACCAGCAAGGGCCAGTATTTGCGAATCCCCGTTTTCGGCTTGGGAGCCTCAGAATCAAAAAGCATCGCTGTCTCCGCCTCTCATATAGGCAACACGCTGGGGGCGTGTTTCCAGTGCATACATCTTCCGCAATTTCGTTCTGCGTGCGCCACCCGCGGTTTCCGTAAAACGTCCCGCACCGCCGGGGCCACCGGCAATCAAACTTCTCTTTCCTGGCTAGCCAATCGATCTTCGGTTTGCGAAAAGCCCTTTATCGCTACTGCAGTTTCCCCTTGCTGAACATATAGACACCGTGGGCGCGCGCGAAGTTCCCGAATTGTTCTTTCCAGCATAAAAGCTATCACACTGTTTATGATGCTCAAACCACTGACGGGGTGATTTGGGAATATGAATGGGCCGGTCCAATTGGCGGAATTACTGCGCCGTCCACCCGCCGTCAATCAGGACATCGGTGCCGGTGATGAACCCCGCCGCATCGGAACAGAGAAAGACAGCCAGCGGCCCAATCTCCTCCACCTTGCCCCAGCGGCCCACCGGTATTTTGGAAATGAACTGGGCGTTGCGTACGGGGTCTTGGGTCAGGACGGTATTCATCTCCGTCGCGAAGGGGCCGGGACTGATGCCGTTGACGGTGATCCCATGCGGAGCCAACTCCAGCGCCAGGGCCTTGGTCATGCCGAGCAGGCCAAACTTGCTGGTGCAATAAGCCGTGCGGTGCGGCCAGCGCGACGTGCGCCATGGTGGAGGCGATGTTGATGACGCGTCCGAATTTCTTTTCCATCATTCCCGGCACAAAAGCGCGGCTGCAGAGAAACGCGCTGTCCAGGTTGGTCTCGATCACGCGATGCCACTCTTCCAGCGAGAACTCGTGCAGCGGCTTGCGCAGGTTGATGCCGGCGTTGTTGATCAGAATGTCGGGAGCGCCGGCCGCATCACGGACCTGCCCGGCCATTCGGCTGACTTCACTTTCCTTGCGAACGTCCGCAACAAGAGCGTGAGCCTTGCCGCCCTGGCATTCAATCTCCGCCTTCACCTTTTCCAGCAGATCTTCGCTGCGCGCCACCAGGGCAACCGTAGCGCCTTCCTGCGCCAGCGCCATGGCCATCTGTTTCCCCAATCCTCTGCTTGCGCCAGTGACCACGGCCACGCGGCCAGCCAATGTATTGTTTGACATTGCACCTCCTCGCACAAGAAATTATCACAGCCCTGCTGCCGAGGCCTGAGGTTTTCCCGGGAGATTGCTTTGCGCGAGCTTCCGAAGTCGTTACCTGCGCACCAAACGGAACGCCGGGATGCCCAGGCTGACCACCGCAACACCAAGGAAGGACTGCGAAGGATTGTGGCCGCCAGCAGTACCAGCAGCAGGGCAACGAGGGCAAGAAAGGCGAGAGGCGTATAAGGGTAGCCCGGAATGGCAAGCGGAGGGCTTTCACGTGGGTTCAACCGTAGCCGGATTACGCCAGCAACAGTCAAGCCGAGGAATAGAACCGCGACAAAAACAAAATAGGCCACGATCTGGCTGAATGTTCCGAGCACTACGAGAAGCGAGGCCAGGATAGCCTGGATGGCAATGGCGCGTGCTGGAGTTCCGAAGCGCGGGTGAACCTCCGCCACCGCATGGAAGAAAAGTCCGTCGCGCGCCATGGCGTAATAAACGCGGGGTGACAGCATCAGCAGGGCTGCCATACTTCCGGCCACGCAGAGGACAACGAGTGCGGCCATCACATCGCCACCCGCCGCCCCGAACAACTGACGGCCCGCCTGGGCCATGAAAGTCTCATCTGAAGTGATCTGGCTGATAGGAACAAGGTAGATGAACACGCCCGTAACAAGGACGTAGACCATCGTCACCGCGATGACGCCAATCACCAGTGCACGGGGCATAATGCGTTGCGGGTTTCGTACCTCTTCGGCGATCTTGGTCGCTTCCCACCAGCCACCGAAGGAATAGAAGGCAGCCATACCGCCCGCGGCAAGCGCCGCAAACAGCGGAATAGAGCCGGGGCGCTGAGAAACGAAGGGTGAAAAGTAGGACCAGTTTCCCAGCCCCAGTGCAACGGCCCAAACGGGGAGCAATGCCAGCGCCGAGACCTTCATCCACGCAAGCGCCTGAAGGAATCCGCTGCCCAGACGCGCTGCGCGGATGTTCAACGCCGCCAGGATCAGGATCACGCTGATACCCAGGATTTTCTGCCCTGCTGGTGAGAGGTGAATGACGGCGGTGGTGTAAGCCGCCAGGCCAACGGCAAGTGAAGCAGTCACACCCGGGTCGATCACCAGAAGCTGCATCCAGCCGTAGAGAAAGGCCAACCGCGGGCCATACGCTTCACGCAGATAGACGTACGCGCCGCCCGCTTCCGGATAGCGTGCAGCCAGCCCGCCGAAGCAGAGTGCACCCGCCACGGCCATCAGGCCCATGAAGAGCCACACCGCCAGCAGCCAAAAGGGCGAACCCAACTGCCGCGCCATCCCGGCGGGCGTGAGAAAGATGCCGACGCCAATGACTTCCCCGGCGACGGCAGCGGCAGCCGATCCGAGGCCCAGCCGCCGCTGGAGATGGCTTTGGTGGTTAGTGGAGGTCATGTGCGCCGATTAGCGGGTGAGGTTGAGCGCCAGGCCTCGCAATGCGGGCGTGGGCTCCTCAAATAACCGGCTGGGGAAGAATATCATTTCTTTTCCTCGTGAACATAGCCTTCCGTTGCCAGGCGGCGACCGGACATTTGATAACCAAAAGCAGGCATATCCTGTACTCCGGTTGCGTCGATCCAGCGGTTGTAAAAATTGAAAATCGCGCAAACCGTAATCGCGTCGTAGAGCGCTTCGTCCGACCAGCCGGCCTGGTGCGCTTCATCGATGTCCGCGCGGGTGATCTGGTTCGAGGCGCGGTTCACCTTCGTCACAAACTTGAAGAGCGACTTTTCGGCTTCGGAGATCGGCGCCGTGGTGTAGTCCTCCAGCACAGCCCGAACCTTTTCAGCGTCGCCCAGAAGTTCCGCCGCGACCGCGGCGTGAGAGCCGATTCAAAACGGGCACTGGTTGCGGCGGGACGTGAATGCCGCAATCAGTTCGCGCTGGCCGGGTGAGAGCGGCGAAGGTCCCCGCATCAGTTCCTGCGTGAAGCGCCGACAGGTGTTCCGTCATGCGCGGTTTGTAGGCGAACAGATAGAGGATTTGCGGCACCGGAATGCCTTGGGCCTCCATCGCTCGGAATGGCTCGCCTGCCGGGCCGGCTTTGGCGGTACGTTCAACATCATCAAGGAAAATGGGGTTCATCTTCACCGTCTTTCTGCATCAGAAATTCATTGCGAGTGCAACCTCGCCGCTAGAAGAGAACCTTCAGTGCAAACTGAATCAGCCTGGGCGAAAGCGCTTGCTGAATCTGTCCGAACGTCGGTGAACTGATGTCACTGTTCGGAAGCCGGAAATTGGCCCGGTTAAACAGATTGAAGAATTCGGCGCGGAATTGCAGCGTCTTCGATTCCGCGAAACGGATGTTCTTGGAAGCGGAAAAATCCCAGTTCGCAAAGCCGGGTCCCTGGACCACATTGCGGCCCTCGGTCCCGTACACACCGGCTGGGGTTGTCGAGGAATCAAGCCGCTGGAAGGCGCTGGTGTTAAACCACTCTGCCACCGTCTTCGGTCCGTTGTTGGGATCACCGACAAGGTTGGGACGGAAAGCAGAAAATCCGGTGATTTCCGGTGCGTCATAGTTATAGCTCTGATCGACAACGGTAAAAGGTGTGCCGGTCATGTATGTCGTGATTCCGTTCACCTGCCAGTTTGCCAGGGCGTGCTGATACCAGTTCTGTGGCGTTTTCCACGAGGGGATCTCCCACTCGTAACTCAGCACAAAGCGCTGGCGTGAGTCGAACATTGACCGCCCCCGTTCCGCAGCCAGGTCAAAAGGATTCTGGGCCAGGTCGTTCTCCCCCGCCACGGGCTGGGAGGCAGAACCCGTGATGTTGAAAGAGGAAACATCGTCGATCGCCTTCGAATACGTGTAGGAGGCCAGCAATGACAAGCCCTGCCCAAATCGTTTTCGCAGGCTGGCTTCAAGGGCGTTGTAGATGGAATTCGAGTTGCCGGCAATCAGCCCCACCGAACTGTAGGTGCAGGCGCCCTGGGTGTTGGGCTGGCAGTAGACGCGCTGCTGGTCAATGTTGTTCTGCTGATCGGCCCACGTCTGGCCCGCAAGCGGCAGGGATGGATTGGCTTCAATAAAGCGCGGCAGCCGGGTGCCCTTGGTTCCCACATAGCCGACTTCCAACAGCCAGTTCTCTCCGAAAGACCTTTCGAAGTTCAGGTTCCAGTCCTGCGTGTAGGGCAAACGCAAGTTGGGAGAGAGCGAAACAAGGGTCATCGGCTCAGCGAACTGCGACGCGAAAGGATTGCCGTTGGCAAGTGGGTCGGAAAGGCTTCCGGGAAACATCAACTGCGCGGTCCGCAGGTAGGGCGGGGCGCTGATGGGCGTCTGCAGAGGGCCGCCTTCGCCGTTGTAGTAGGGGTCATAAAAGATGCCGTAAGCGCCACTCACCAGCCAGCGGCCGCTGCCCGTCGGGTCCCAGGCCACTCCCACACGCGGCGCAAAAGCGTCTTTTTGCGCGGGGATCAGGCCGGAAGGCACTCCCGGATCGCCTGGATAGAGCACGCCAGCCGGCGCGCTCGAAATCACCTGCGATTGCTTGCCGGGCTCGAACAGATTCTGGCGGTTTCGTATCTCTGTGTAAGGGAAGGGCAGGTCGTAGCGGAGACCGAAGTTGAAGGTCAACCTGCGGCTGGCCTTAAACGTATCCTGCGCGTAGAAGTTGAAGGAGTTCCCACGCAGCCCGCGAGAGAGGTCGCCGGTCCCGTCCGGCTGGTCGCCGCCCCCTTGCAGGAAGAGAAGCGGCTGCCCGATCAGGAAGTTGGCAAAGGGATTGCTCAGCGGCGCGGGAATGAAAACAAAGAACCCATTCGAAGCGATTCCGTTGACCACGTTGATCTGGTCACGCCGGTAGTATGCGCCGAATTGCATTTCGTGACGGCCGTGAATCCAAGTCAGCGCTTCTGAAGCGGCATAGGCGTTTTCATAACTGTTTCTGGGGCCGGTGATCGGATCGCCGATGCTGGCATATCCCCCGCCACCGAACTGGATGAAGGGCGGACCGGCCGCGATTCCCAGAGTGGGCTGGTATTGGAAACCCAGCGAAGCGGGCGAAGTGTGATTCAGGTGTTCGCCGTATAGAAACTTGTTTCGCAGGAAGGTCGCCCGTGTGATGCTGAGAAGTGAAGGCGAAAATGTGTGGGTCAGCTGAGCTACAAAATTCTGCGCCCGCCGGTCCTCTCCCACAGGAAATCCCGGCACGCCGGCGCCGGATGGTGACAACGGGATCGTAAGCGGTTGCCATTCAGAAACATATAACGGAAACTCAGCCGGTCGCTGGAAGAAAGGGTCTGGTCGATGCGAACGCCGAACTGGTCCTCATTTTCCCGCAAGATCTCGGTCGTGTTGTAAAGGTCGAGAATGCCGTTCGAATCTCTTGCGTTGGCATGCGGGTAAAGGTCCACGATGTTTTGCGCCGTGGGATCGATGAAGGGCACCTGGCTGCCCGGCAGAGGCGCGGGTCCGCCGGGTGCGAAAAAGTTGAGGAGCGGTCCACTCTCCGAGAAATCACCCTGCCGCTCAAGATCTGACGGCACACGCACGTTGTGGAGAGTTTCGCCCTGACGGTTTCGGTACCCCTCGTAATAACCGAAGAAGAACGTCCTGTCCTTTCTGATAGGCCCGCCCAGCGTACCGCCAAACTGATTCTGGCGGTATTCAGACTTCTTAAAGGCCGCCGCATTCTCAAAGTAGTTGGCAGCATCCATCTTGTCATTGCGCAGGAACTCCCAGAGGGCGCCGTGGAAAGAGTTTGACCCTGAGCGGGTGATAATGTTCGTGGTTGAACCGGCGGCGCCGCCGAACTCGGCGTTGGACGTGCTGGTCAGGATCTTAAATTGCGAAATCGCGTCGATGGGCGGCCTCAGTACAAAGCCTCCGTCGACCGCATTGACGTTGGACGCGCCATCAATCAGAAAATTGTTGGACTCCGGACGCTGGCCGTTCACCGAGTAGGCCTGTCCGTCCCGCAACGATCCGCCGGCCTGGGCCAGGCCCGGCGTGATGGGTACGACTCCGGGTTGCAGCAGGCCGAGCTGGGAAAAATTCCGGCCATTCAGTGGCAGGTCCAGGATTTCGCGCTCATTCACTGTCTTTCCAAGCGTTGTGCTCGACGTCTCGATCAGTGGCGCATTCGACAGCACCTTGACGATTTGAGTCGAAGAACCAATGGCCAGATGAATTGGCACGCTGGCAGCCTCATTCACGCTGAGCGTTATGCCTTCCTGGACGAACTTGCGAAAGCCTTTGGCGGTTGCCTCAAGGTGATAGTGCCCCACCGGCAACAGGACCAGGACATAGGCGCCTCCGCGATCAGCGACAGCAGTTCGCGTCAGGCCGGTCTCATCCTGAATGGCCGTAACTTCGGCCTGCGGAACCCCCGCGCCGCTCGGGTCAAGCACAACGCCTCGAATGCTTGCGGTGGTATCCTGTGCGGCGAGAGGGCTGCACACGAGCGCCAGCAGCAGGAGAAAAATACAACCAGGGACCCTCTTTGAAATTCGTTCCTTCATCAAACTCCAACCTTTCAAATTCTGTTCAGCAAATATGCGTGCCCAACCCTGAGAGGACGCAGCGCCTGGCCATCCACGGCTTTAGCCCATGAGCCGAAATGCAAGTGGAAATCCGCTAACGCGTGCTGGAGGGAACGAGCGAGCGGAGCCTCGCACCCATGGCTTTGGGATCGAAACCGAACGGTCCGGCTTTGCTCTTGAACGCCACGCGGCCTTCGCGGTCAACGATGTAGAGCCGGTCCGGCCAGGCGGTATAGGCGCGCTCGGTGGAGTCCTGCATATCATCCACCACCGCGGGAATGTGAATGCCGAGTTTGACCACGCAGGTTTTTGCAGCTTCATCACGTTGAAGAAAGGTTTTCGCGCTGGCGATGAGGACGCCCTCTTTGAAGTTGCTCGGCATCTCCCACCCGTCGGTGGGATGCGCCTCTTCGATGTAAACCACATAGAACGCAACCTGGTCCTTGTATTCCTCATACAGCTTGTTGAGCGCGGGAACCTCCCGGCGAAAAGGCGGTCAGGTATGGCTGCCAAAAATCAGCACCACGGGTTTCTGCCCGCGAAACGAAGAGAGACGCACAACCTGAGAGCCGTCTGTTCTCTTGAGCGAGAAATCCGGCGCCGGTTCGCCGACTTTCAGACGGCCTCTGCGTGCAATCAGCCACATGGGCTCAAACGGAAAGAGGAAATAAGCCACCGTCGGCAGCTTCGACATGATGCGCCCAAACACCTCCGGCGGTTGCAGCATGGCTACAAACAAGCCGCTGAGCAGGACGATGTAAACCACCAGCAAAGGGATCGCGTATTTGATAAAGGTACGCATCGGTTTATGCAACTCCTCCGAAGGCAAAGAGCCTCAGTTAGCCAGATTAAGCCGCAAGATATTCGACAGACAGGCGGCTCCCCCGCATTGCAAATTTTCCCAAGTTTAGAGTGTGACTTTGAACCCGACGAAATTTGCCCCAAATACTTGGATAGGCTATATGGAGGTGGAGAGCCCGTCAATAATGCCAGGGTGCTATTCAGCCTGATAAAAAAGGCTATTGGGGCCCTAATTTTTTCGGGGCGGGAACTTAAGAGGAGGCAACTTTCGTAGAGGGTGGCACCCTATCTGTCTAAAACGACGTTGGTTGCAGCAACGGGATTACTTCATCTGCGGTATTTACCCGCCAGGATTTCTGACGCTCTAAATTAGTCCAACGCAGGTTTCTTAAACTTGCGGGAGATGCGGAAGAGGTCCAGGTGGTGGCGGGTGGCGCCGGTAGTGGCAAGCTCGGCCATGATTTCTCCCACCACGCTGCAAAACTTGAATCCGTGGCCTGAAAATCCGGCGGCGATGAACACGCGGTCGGACTCCGGGTGGGCGTCCAATATGAAATGTTCGTCGGGCGTGTTGGTAAAAAGGCAAACCTTCAACGCCAGCGTGGGGCCGTTGGCTTCCGGGAAGTAGCGCGCGATGCCTTCGCGCAGCACGGCCTCATCCTCCGGATGGCAGTTGCGGTCCATCGCGTCGGGATCCACCTTCTCATCCCGGTGATGATATCGCCCTATCTTAAACCCGGGAAAGTCGTGCAGCGGGAAACCGTAGAACTGGCCCTCCGGACTTTGCAGATTGAAAATCGGGAACGCGCCCAGCTGGAAAAGTTCCGGACGCAGCGGGCGGGTCCAGATCAGCACCTGGCGTTCCGGCTGGAGAACCTTGCTGAGCGAAGGCAGCAGCTTGGCTGTCCAGGCGCCCGCAGACACGATGAGCCGGCTGGCGGAATAAGTGGAGGTGTCCGTGCGCACCCGGACCGAATCCGGACAAACCTCCCAGCCGGTCACCGCTTCGCGGCCGTGGACCTCCGCGCCCAGCTCGAGCGCCAGCCGCGTGTAGAGGCCGATGGCGCGTTCGGAGAGAACGAACCCGCTGTCAGGCGAATAGACGCTGACCATACCCTTCGGCAGGCAGACGCCGGGAAAACGTTCCCGAAGCTGCCCGGCGTCCAGCACTTCGTGGCGAAGAGAATGCTCCTTGCACGCCGCGAGCGATCCCTGGACGATCCGCCCGTCCTCGGGGCCGGCGTCGATGCCGCCGGTCACAAACAGGATCCGTTCTCCCGTCAGATTCTCAAGCTGGCGCCACAGTTCGTAGGCGCGGAACAGCAGCGGAACGTAAGAAGGGTGTTCGTAATAGGCCAGGCGAATAATGCGGGTGAGGCCGTGCGATGAGCCCTGGTCGTGAAGAAGGTTGTGCTTTTCAAGACCCAGCACCCGGAGGCCGCGCCGCGCAAGTTGATAGGCCGTCGCGCTTCCCATCCCTCCCATGCCGGCAACAATGGCGTCAAAATGGTCCATTCAGGCTCTCCTGTTGTGTTGGCATCGCCGGTCCGTCGCTCTGCTTCCAACCGGAAACCGAAGCTCGCAGGCCACGGCTAAACGAATCGATGGGTTCCCGCCTACACTTCCGTGTAGAGTTCGCCCGCCAGCAGTGACTTAACACCCGAGAGGCCTTTGGCGCCCACTGAAAGCAGGCAGCCGGCAGCCAGGACAGGGCACACGCCGGCCACAAAAATCGCCGGGCCAAAATGCTTTTGCGGTCCCAGGAGCCAGCCGGTCACAATCGGCGCCAGGACGCCTCCCAGCACGGAGACCGTGTTCAGGAATCCCACCGACCGCCCCACCAGGCTCTTGGGCGAGGCATGCTGCACCATGGTCCAGTAGGTGGAATTGCCGATGCCCGTGGCGCACAAGGAAAATGTGAGGATGGGGAGCGACCATGCACGCCCCGTGACCAGCAAGAGCAGAATGGCCCCCGTCCCCACGTATCCCAGCACGGCAAACCACAATCGCGCCCGGAACACGCCGAAAGCGGCTGCCAGCCTGTCCGCAGCTTTGCCCGAAATGATGTTCACGCCGGCCATAATCAACAGCGCCGTTGAAAGTACCTTCCCCATTCCCAGCATTGAAAACCCGCGCGCCATCACCAGATAACTCGGCACCCAGGTTAAAACGAAATACCAATAGTAGGAAGCCAGCAGCGTAGCCAGCGCCATGGCCCAGAAGGTCCCGTTGCGCAGCAACATGCCCCAGTTCCACGGTCGGGGCGGAGCCGCATCTCTCAATTCCTTTGCTGCCCGGCGCTCGGCGCGGTTCATGTCCCGCGGGGCGGCAAGCAGCCAGCAGGGTACCCACACCAGGGCTCCCAGCCCGGTGATGGCGAACATCATCCGCCATCCGAACTGGTTTATCAGAATGGATCCCAGCAGCACGCCCAGCGCGGGTCCAATGTTCTGCCCCGCAATGTAGATGGAGGTGGGCAGCCCCTGGTCCTTCCCGGAAAAGTTGCTTCGGATGAAAGCGATGCTGGCCAGCGGACCGACCGATTCGGCCACGCCCAGCGCCACCCGCATGCCGATGACGTCACCGGGGCCGCGGCTGAGGGCGATGGCGGCGGAGGCAAGCGACCACACCAGGAATGACAGCGTATAGGACCAGCGGATGCCGAACCTGTCCACCAGCATCCCGGCCGGAATCTGGAACGCGCCGTAAGTCCAGAAAAAGGCAGAAAGCAGCACCCCCATTTTTTCAGGGTCGATTCGAAAGTCCTTCATCATGTCCGGGGCTGCAATGCTGAGATTGCCGCGATCAACGTAGCTGATCATGATGGCGACAAAGACGAGCCCGAGAAGAATCCAGCGGCGGCGGGTCGTCATGCCAGGTCACCATTCAAAACCTGTTGCGCAGGCCGTGTTGAAAATTGCCGTCCACTCCGCGTCGTACAGCGGTGATTCCCGACACTGAAAATGGTGGCCCTTGCTTCTATCAAAACGATGTCCTTTCCCGGCTGGGGACGCCGGCAACTAAGCCTCAGGATATTTTTGAACAGGAGCATTTCAATCGCTTCGGCTGCCACGAAGCCAGCATTGTAGCGTTTGCGACCTTCTGAAGCGAGAAGTTCTTTCCGCCGTGCACGAATCCTGGGCTGAGCACTGCACTCACAGGAATTCGGCATGTGTGCCGCCCGTAGAAAGGGAAGTGCTGGAGAAACGCCTGCGCTTGGGTTGGACAGGCAGCAGAAGCATCCAACAAGTCTGAGAGTGAAGCTCATGAAGTGTTTGCAGCGGACAGGTTTGGATGTAAAATCGCACCCGGCCAGAGGTCATGAAATCCCGTTCGCAGCTTAAGTTGAAGGGGAGGAAGGTATGAAGAGCAGCAAGAAACGAGGCATCGGACGCCGCGATATGTTTCGGATGATGGGGGCAGGGGGCGCGGCTGCTTTGTCTCCCAAGCTTGCCACGGCCGCAAGCGGGCCGCAAAATGATCCAACCCGCAGGCGATCTCGACGGCCTGGAGTGAAGTGAACGAAATGGACCGGCAGCGGAGCCGTTTATGGCAGAAACGGATGGATTGGTGGCTGGATGCCCGGTTCGGCATGTTCATTCACTGGGACCCATCATCGCTGGCCAGCGTGGAAATCTCGTGGCCGATCATGAGCGCCGAGCCCGAAGTGGAACATCACTCAGGATGAATACGTCAACCTCTACAAGCGATTCAACCCCGTAAAGTACGATCCCGACGCCTGGGTGGAACTGGCCAGGGCCGCCGGCCAGAAATACATCGTCTTTACCACCAAGCACCATGACGGGTTCTGCATGTTCGATTCCTCCTTTACGGATTACAAGATCACCAACACACCTTACAAGAAGGATGTCCTGAAGATGCTCGTGGAAGCGTGCCGCAGGCATGACATGCCTCTGGGCTACTACTATTCGCCTCCGGACATGCACCATCCGAGCTTCCGGGATACGTCAAAGCCGGCCAAGGAGAACTGGCACGGCGAGCCCACGCGCCCCGAGTGGCCGAATTATTTGAATTATCTCCAGTTGCAGTTGCGAGAGTTGGCTACACGGTATGGGGAGCCGACGGTTTTCTGGTTTGACGGTCTGAACAACCAGGAGAAATACGATGGGTACCACGTGCAGCGAATGCTTCGCGAACTCTCGCCCGGCAGTCTTTTCAACAACCGGCTGGGGACGCCGGGAGATTATGAGACTCCTGAACAATTTGTGCCGGACCGCATCCCGGTGAAAGGTGTTCGCATTGCAGGGGTCGACCCGGCGGAACAGGACCGGCTGCCTTCGGGCCTGCCGCGCCCGGAAGACTTCCAGCCGTGGGAAACCTGCATGACCATCAACAACACCTGGGCCTACAACAAGAACGACCACAAATATAAGTCAGCGAAGATGCTGATCCAGACGCTGGTGAACGTGGCCAGCAAGGGCGGGAATTTCCTTCTCAACGTAGGTCCCAGCCCCGAAGGCGTTATTCAGCCGGAGTTCCAGGACCGCTTGCGGGAAATCGGCAAATGGCTGGCGATCAACGGGGAGTCTGTTTACGGAACAACCTACGGACCGGTGCAGGACCTCTCTTACGGCAGGACGACGGCGAAAGGAGGCACCACTTACCTCCACCTCTTCGACTGGCCGAAAGGAAGCCTGGAAGTCAGCGGGATCGGGCGCGTTTCGCGAGTGAGCCTTCTTTCGCGCGGTGAAATTCTCAGCTTCCAGCGCAGCGGAAACGGCGTGACGATTCAGCTTCCCACAGAGGCGCCCGACCCGAATGACACCGTGCTGAAGATTGAGACGACTTGATTGCATTGGCGTTTGGAGTGAGAATCTCAGCAAAAGGACTTGGACTGAACCATGAAAATCATTGACACTCACCAGCACCTTTGGGACCTGGATTTGTTCACATACTCCTGGCTGGACGGCGTTCCTTCGCTGCGAAGGAGCTTCCGCATGGAGGACTATGTGAAAGCAGGCGAGGGGCTGGGCATTGAGAAATCCGTCCACCTGGAAGCCGACGTCGATGAACCCTACATGCTGGACGAAACGCGGCACATCCTGGCGCTGGCTGAACAGGACAATCCTCTGGAAGGAGTTGTCGCCTGCGGCAGGCCGGAGAAACCGCACTTTGCAGATTATCTTGACCAGATCTCCGGCCACCCGAAACTGAAAGGCATCCGGAGAGTGCTCCACACGCAGCCGGATGAGGTTGCGCAATCCAGCCTTTTTGCGGAAAACGTCCGGCTGCTGGAGGCTTATGGCCTTTCATTTGAATTCTGCGTGCGGGCCCGCCAATTGCCCGTCGCCATTCGCCTGGTTCGGGACTGCCCGGATGTCAATTTCGTGCTGGACCACTGCGGGAACCCTCAGGTGAAGGAGCAGGTGTTCGATCCCTGGCGGCAGCATATTCTGGAAGTATCGAAATTCCCCAACGTCGTCTGCAAGGTTTCCGGGATCCTGGCCAACGCCGACCTGGAAAAGTGGACGCCGGAGGACGTGCGCCCCTACGTTGAGCACGTGATTGAATGCTTCGGATGGGACCGCGTGATGTTCGGCAGCGACTGGCCCGTGTGTACGCTGGCTGCGTCGCTGCGAAAATGGGTGGAGACTCTCAAGCTGCTGACGAATAGCGCCGGGGAAGAAAACCAGCAAAAGCTGTTCTACAAAAACGCCGCCAGGGTTTACCGCCTGGAATAGATCGCGCCCTTTTCAGTCAGTGTGGAAAACCTCTTCCATATTGGCCCACCACTCACCCTTTTGCCTCGTCTCAATGCGGTTGCTGCATGGGCCCCATAATGGCCCACCACTCCTGTGTTTTGGGATCGGCAGCCATCTTCGCCATGTCGGCGTCGAAATCGTCTCCGACGTATTCGAAATAGGCGTAGAGCGTGTCGTCCTTCAAAAAAATCGAGTAGTTGCGGATGTTGCAGTCATGAATCATCTGGAGCACTTCGGGCCACACCTTGGCATGGTAGCGAACGTATTCCTCTTTTACGCCGGGTTGCAACCGAATAACCTGTCCGTATCGCTTCACGCTTCCTCCTCTGTATTTCGAATCTATTTCCGTTCGATCGTCTTCAGGATTCCGTCAGGCCTTCACAATTTTTGAATTGTACATCCATCGATAAAGTCCCAGTCGAAATCGACTCCAATTCCCGGAGACTGTGGCGGATGCGCATAGCCCTCACCGTCAATATCGAGCTTGTTCTTCATGCCGAAGTCCATGTAGGACATGGGATAGAGGACCTCGAAAAATTCGCAGTTCGATATGGCGCAGCAACAGTGCAGGTCCACAATCTCCAGAGGGTGATAGATGGACGTATGGACTTCGCACTGCACACCAAAAGACTCCGCCAGGTGCGCGGTTTTCATCACCGGCGTCACGCCGCCCTTCCAGGACACATCCGTGCGGACCATGTCCACCACGTTTGAAGCAATGCACTCGGCGGTTGAATAATGCGAGCCTGCAAGGACCTCCGTTCCGCAAATGGGGATGTCGAGCTTGGAGGTGAGCTTTCGAAGCCCGTGAAAATCGACATCGAAGAGCGGCTCTTCAAACCAGTAGTAATTGAGGCGTTCGAGTTCACGCCCCATCCGCAAGGCCTGCTCGTGGTTGTAAGCGGCAACCGGATCCGCCATCAGCTTGAAGTCCGGCCCAACCGCCTCCCGGCACAGCCGGTAAGCTTTCAGGTCAAAATCGTAGTCGCCCGGAGGATGAAGTTTGTACGCATGCCATCCGCGGCCTTTCACCTCCAGCGCCTGCCGCGCATAATCTTCAGGAGCGGCCAGAACAAAGGAGCTGGCGTAAGTCGGCACTTTGTCGCGGTACTCACCCAGCAGCCTGTAGAGCGGCAGGCCTGCAACTTTTCCCGCGATGTCGTAAAGGCAGATGTCAAACGGGCCGTAGGCGTAGATCGGAACGTGGTTCCACCAACGATCGTAGGTCCGAAATTCCTTCCAGTGCTTCTCGCGCGCCAGCGGGTCCTTCCCCAGAAAGAACGGCTTCAGCGCCGAGACGGCGATCTGGCCGGCCATTTCAGCTCCCCGGCCCGCAAACCCAAAGGACGTTCCTTCGATTCCCTCATCGGTTTTCAATGTGATAACGAGAAAATCAAAAGTTGATTTCCCGCCGGCTCGCATTTCCGAGTCGCCCATGGCTTCTCTGGTGTTTCTGCACACCCGGACTTCAATCGATACGATTTTCACTGAATACGCTCCTCGTTCCGTAGTGTCCGCGTTCGTAGGGTCGGTGCTCCATCATATTCATTCTCAAACGGACCTGCTACGGTTTTCTTGGTTTTGCAGGCTTTGGACTCGCCGCCGCCACCCGCTCACTTGAAGATCCCGGTTCGCGGGTTTCAGTTCAGAGTTTTCCCAAGGATTCAGCGTCCATTCATTTCACTCTGGACTTTTGACACTCCTTGTAGTGAAATTTGCCCGGTAAATTCAATGCGTTTTGGCAGGGCTGGTGCGCCCCGGCAGGACAGTCACTATGGGAAGGTCATATGAATCGGAGAGAATTCATCGAAGCCTCGCTCAGCGCGTCCGCAGTTGTAGGGCGCAGGCCGGGTAAAGGCAAGCACGGTCCCGGAGATGATGAAACCCAACGGTCGCCGGCCCCGGAGGAAAGTTCTCAGCCTCCTGCAACCACATTCCTTCCGCGTCTACAGCTCACTCCTTAATCCCAGAGAGCACCCGGATTTTGGCCGGCGGCACGTTCGGCCTCCCGATTGGTCGACGTTCGGTGACCACACTCATTTCACAACGCTGCGCAGTTTCGAAATCGAGAAAGACCGGATTGTCAACTTTGCGGAAACGATCAGGAAGTACACGGAAGTTTTCAAGCTTGGCGACATCGTGTGGCCTTCTTATCCGATCCTGTTTGCCGAGAACCTGGACGAACTGGTGGAAGAGATCCGGCGGCGCGATCTGTTTCTCTTTGACATCTGGGGCTTTGTGCCAGGCTCAGGTCCCGGGGGCTACTGGAAGGAGTTTCGTCCTCCCAAGACGGCGCTTAGCCTGCTCGAAACCACGCTGAAGGAGCGCTGGCTGGGCATGGACAACGGTGAGCAGGACGGCCGGTATATCGGCGCTTATGCCTCGCAGATGTATCCGAGTTCCGCATCCAGGCCGCAGCAGTACTTCAATTTCCACCGGCACTTCGAAAAGCTCACGGGCGAATTGGGAAACCGGATGACGGCACTGGTTTCGCTCACCTTTGGCCACTATTTCCTGAAGGAAGGGCTTTATTACCTGATCGGCGGAGAAACCGCGCAGGCTCTGCCAAACGGGCAGGTGATGTACGCATTCATTCGCGGAGCCGGAAAGCAATACGGCGTGCCCTGGTTCGGAAATGCTTCGGTGTGGAACCGTTGGGGCTGGAAGGAGTACGGCCCTCCACGCCACGACGGTTCTCACGAGGGCGGGCCTGAGAAAGGAACCAGCTTGAGCCTGCTGAAGCGTCTGATGTACAGCCAGATTCTTTACAACAGCGTTTCCGTCGGGTTTGAAAGCGGGTGGTTCGAAGCGAAGTCTTCCGCTACGGAAGACCCGGAGCCGAGACTTTCACCCATCGGAGTCATGCAGCGCGCTGCGAAGGACTGGGTCGAGAAAGAAGGCCAGCCCGGAACCATGATGGTCCCATTCGCCTTGATGCTGGATTTCTTTGCCGGCTGGACCGTTCCCCGGCACCTCTACAGTTCCAATGCGTATCACGTGTGGGGCAACCTGCCCTACCGGCCGGGAGACTATTGGACCGACGCCCTTCTGGATATGTTTTATCCCGGCTACCAGAACTCTTCCTATTATCACGACGAATCCGGCTTTATGACGGCTACTCCTTACGGCGACGCGGTGGATTGCCTGTTGAGCGACAGTCCCGGCTGGCTGCTGGCGCGTTACCCTTTGCTGGTTCTGGCCGGGGGGCTGCGCGGAGGCGCAGAATTGCGGGACAAGCTCCAGGCCTACCTCGCAGAAGGAGGCCTGCTGGTAACCACGGCCGCGAACCTGAAAGAATTCCCCGGCGGCCTTGCCGGCGTTCGGGTGTCGGGGCCTGCAAGGCGGTTTAAACCAGCCGACAGTTGCTATGGGGCAGAATAACCGGGCTGCGCTGAGAGAAGATGCTGAATTTGACCTGTATCCGCTGAGCTTCCCTTCGCAGGCCGAGATTCTGGCGGAGTGCGGCGGACATCCCGCGGCTGTTTCGGTTGTCCACGGAAAAGGCCGCCTGATTGTTCTTGCAAGTCCGTTTGGCTTGAGCGCGCGGCCCTCTTCCGAAGCGCCTGAAATGCTTGCGCAGGATGTGTCAAATGAAATCGACAGACCCCTGGCAAAGCCCTATGTGCTGTTGAAACACGTCCGGCGTATCCTCGATCTTGCTTTTCAGAGCCAGATGCTTTTCAAGGTGGGCTCGAACGTGAGCTTTATTGTATGCCGCAAAGGCCAAGGAGAATACAGGGTCGGAATTTTCAACAATTCCTGGAAAGAACAGTCGTTCAGGATCGAGCCCTGCTGTGGCGAGGTCGAGTCCATCCAGGAGGTCCTCCTGGACCAGTCGGAAAAAACGGCGGTTGGCTATCTGCCGGAAGGAATTCACAGCGCCAGGCTGGGAACGAATGGCAAAGATCGCATTGCAGGGGGCGATGTGCGGATCTTCTCGGTTCGGCTCAGCGAACGGGGTGTCGGAGTCATCCCCCACATCGTCCCACCTTCACGCCCTTTGCGCCGTGCTTTACCCATTCGAAATGCGCTCCTGATCAAGGAAGAAATCCTGAAGCGCCCAACTTTTTTTCAGAACTACGACTCGGTGGTTGTGGATTGGAAGTACCTGTGGGAGCGCAAACCCGAAGCGCTGAGAAAAGAAGCCCAATGGATCGGATTGCAGGATTTGAGAGTCATTGTCGATCTGACTTCAGGCATCGATCTCTATCCACAGCTCCGCTTGATTGACAACAGCAGCCCGGACTATGCCGACAGCCGGGCCGTCATTAGAGACGTTATGGACAAGATGCAGATCCTGCGAGCCCGGGACCTGATCCTGTCACTCCATCGTTTTCCGGAAAACAATTTCACCAGGGCCCAAAGCTGGGAATCGTTCACGGCAACGGTTCGGGACTTGTGCAAGAAAGCCGCGCAGACGCAAATCGCTCTGCATCTTCGCATGGCTCCGGGAAAGCCGCCCGCCACGCTGAAAGAGGCCGTTTCATTCTTGAATCGAGTGGGCTCAACAAATCTCTTCCTGGCGCCCAGCGTTGCTTTGATTCCCGCTGAGAAGAGGCGAATGCCAGAAACAACATCCCTCCTCAGGGGGAAGGTAGGGCTGTGGCTGGTGAGTTCGGCAGAGAAGGACATCAGCGGCAGAGTGTGGAGCGCCAATTCTCCCCTTCAGCGGTCCTCCAGCCTCGAGTCTCTGCGGGCGCTTCTTGGTGTGGCCCCAGACGCGCCCGTGGTGTTTGACTCCGTCTACGCAAATCATGACGAAGAGTACCTTGATGCCAGGACCCTTCGTGAGCTGTTACAGCCCGGGAGCAACTCCCGGGACGATCATTTCCGGGGACCTGTGCAACGCTGATCTCTGACCTGGCACCGCTACGACCGCATCGTCCGCTTGCTAAGAACCGACTGGGGGGATATTCTGTACCGTCCCGATTAGAACAGAAAGAATTCCACAACCCAGGGCAGGTGTGAACCATGTCATCTTTGCGATTACTTTCGCGATGCCGTTCGTGGGGCGTCGCACTGCTTCTTATTTTTGGCTTGTTCGGCTTGATTGAATTCTGTCCTCCGAAGGATGCTGGCGGGCCAGAGCGCGGCATCGGAAGAGAGGGTGGACGCGCCTTTTACCCTGGCCGTCAAAACTCCTCATGTTGCCTGGGCACGGCCCTGGGGCGGGAAGATGGTGCACGCACTGGTGGTTCCCAGCGTCAGCGAGGGACGAACGCTGGTGGAACTTGCGGAACGTTTTCCCATCACCTATGACACCGTGATGATTGACAGTGCCTGGGACGTGAACACCTGGACCGTTGGCACCGGCAAGAATTATGAAGCGCGCACCTATAAACTGGTTTATAAATATCTGGCCGAAGACCTGGCCGGCAGCGCGCACTACGATGTGATTGTGCTGCCCGGCCTGTTCGGCTGGAACCGGCTGCCGCAGGAAATTCGTGACGGGATTCTGAAACGGGTTCGAGAAGGAACCGGGCTGGTACTGATTCATCCCACCACAGGTATTCCCGCACCCGGCGAACCGAAAGTTAACCCTTCCCTTAACATCCACGCGCCCGATTTAGCCGTTGCGCCAGGTGGAAAACTCTGGGAAGTTTCACCTCTTATTGATGGCCTTTCCGATCAGTTGGATGGCTCTGGAAAATTGCACGTTCTGCCGCGAGCGGTTGCCACCGGAGAGTGGCAAAACGCCCGGCAAAGCTTTATCACCAACAACGTGCCTCTCGACACCTTTCCGGGAGATGACCTGAAACATTACAGGTATCATCTGGGACCGGATTCCGAACTGCTCGTCAAAGGCCCGGAGGGTGAACCGATTGTGGCTACCAGGATGTATGGCAAGGGCCGGGTGGTGGCTCTCGGTTATGTGAATCACGGGCTTTCGCCCGACATCGACTGGGAGTTTTTGGGCAAGAAAAACGATCACTGGTGGGAGTATTTCTACTCACTGGTTGGACGGTCCATCATGTGGGCCGGCGGTCAGCAACAGCAGATCAATCTTCTGCCGATGCGGGTGGAAGTTCCCAATACGGGCGCAAAAAAACTTGTTTTCACAGTAGAGAACCACACAAAGATCAGGTCGGCTGAGCTTTCCGTCAAGCTGGTCAGCCAGTGGGGCGACGATGAAGGTCACGTCACAAGGGATGTTCGTCTCAAGCGCGGCAGAAACCGGATTGCGATCACTCTGCCGGACACTGCCTCCGGCGGCCGCAACAATGCCGATGTGATTCTTTCGGCGGCGGGAAAGCGCTATGCCTGGGGCTCCGTGTCCTTTGTCTTGCCGCAACCGGACCACATCCTTTCCATTGCAGCCGATAAGAAATTTTACAGCCTCGGCGATCCACTCCATGCGACTGTGCAAATGGGGGGAACGGCCCCGGCGAAAGTCCGCGTGGACCTGCTGGACAATCAGAACCGGGTGATCGGTTCCGCCACGGAACCGACTTCCAAGGTGCAGGAAGGTGTGCTCCACGCAACCCTGCCCGTGGGGAATTACACCACCAACATTGGATGGGTTCGTGTAGCCTTGCTGGAAGAGCGAGCGGGTCGGGAAGTCAAGATCGATCAGAACCAGACGCGGGTTGATTTTGTCCGCGTCGATCGGAACTTTGGGGCTTATGAGCTGATCCTGCCCTGGTACGGTCCGCCGTCTTACGAACCCTGGAACCGGACACTCGAGTCGCAATTGCGCAAGCTCGGCGTCACGGCAGAGGCGAATCCCCGGAACAACTTCAAGCTGATAACAGAAGTTCATGCCCCGGGGTTTGGCATTTACTGGTACAGGCGAAAGAAATATATCGATCAAAAAGACGAATATCTGAGAACCCATGACACCCAATACCTTATCCGCGAACCGGATCTTTCAAGCCCGGAGTGGTTGGACACTCTGCGGAGCGACATTATCGACTCCATGGGGAAATACGAACCCTATGGGCCGCTGGCTTACTACCTGGCGGACGAGTCTT
This sequence comes from uncultured Acidobacteriota bacterium, assembly GCA_963783155.1. GTDB lineage: Bacteria > Acidobacteriota > Terriglobia > UBA7540 > UBA7540 > SCRD01. The sequence continues at coordinate 87,457 of CAWANC010000011.1, forward strand.
CGCTGACCTCATACGGCGATCCTCTGGACTTCTCATGGTCGAAGCCGACGCTGGATGGTTTTCGAAGATGGCTTCGGGGCCAGTATTCGGATCTCAGTGCTCTGAACAAGGAATGGGAGACCAACTACAAAACCTGGGACAGCGTGATGCCGCTGACCACTTCCCAGGCCCAGGCCAAAGGCGATTATGCGGGATGGATGGACCATCGGACTTACATGGAACAGGTCTTTGCCCACGCCATACAGGTGGCGGCGGAAACAGTGAAGGCAGAGGATCCAGGAGGTCTCCCCAGCATCTCCGGCACCCAGGCTCCCGGCCCCTCCAATGCAGTCAACTGGTACCTGCTTGACCACATTGTCGGCTACCTGCAGCCTTATTCCGAGGACAACCAGGATGATCTCCACCGTTCAATTCATGCAGGCCAGATCATGACGGGCTTCACCGGCTATGAACGTTTCGGAGTGGAATTGCGCCACGAGCTTTGGCAGCGGCTGCTGGCGGGCCAGACTGGCGCTTCGCTCTTCTGGCAATACACGGCGCTGAATGCCGACCTCACCCTGACCCAGCAGGGGCGCGACCTGAGCGATTTGACCAATGAATTCCGCAACGAGGGCCTGGCGCTGCTGCTGCGGGGAGCAAAGCGGGGGAATTGCGGCATCGCCGTGCACTACTCGCTGCTCAGCGTTCGCAGCCACTGGATTACCGACGGGCATATTGCTCCGCACGAAGTGACGAACGGTGACGCCACTTCGGAGAATCTCAAGCGGTTCCATCAGAACCGTACCAACTGGCTGCAGGCGCTGCGCGACGATGGATACCAGTATGACTTCCTGACCACCGAGCAGATCGACAAGGGCAATTTATCGAATTACAGGGTCCTGATTCTGCCCGATTCGATTTCGCTGTCGGCGGCTGAAGCAACAGCTATCCGGGATTTTGTTGCGCAAGGCGGTCTGCTGATTTCCGATGGGGAAATCGGCCGGATGGACGGGCACGCGCGTTGGGAGAAGAAGGGACTGCTGGACAACGTGCTTGGAGTCCAGCAGGTCCGCACAGCAAAAGGAACCGGAGGACCAGAAGCCGCTTACCCTCCACGTGGCATGGGGGAGCGATGGGGTCGCGCCGACGGTTATGCCCGCCGAGCCGAATATGAAGGTCACTTCCGGCCAGGCGGAGGCCAGCAACGGAAGCACGCCCTTTTTGATCAGGAACTCCTTCGGAGCCGGCCGGGCGATCACTTTGAACTTCTGGTTCACCAATTACAGTGATCTGCAGAAAACAGGCGAGAATCGTCCCATTCTGGAAATCCTTAGGCACTACCTGCAGCAGGCCGGAGTGAAACCTGTTGCCGACGTTCGTAGAGCCAGCGGCCAGCCCGTCCAATGCTCGGAAGTCGTCAATTACAGGAAGGGCGGAGTTCACTACCTCGCGATTCTTCCCGGCGTGGGATGCCAGGACGTGGGACCGGTGACGATCCATTTCCCATCGCCACGCTATGTCTATGACCTCCGGGAACACCGTCTGTTGGGCCACAGCTCACAGGTGAAAGGGACCCTGGTGGCCGGCGCGCCTCTCTTCCTGGCGCTTTCGTCCGAGCCTGTGGGCAAGCTCAGCGTGAGCGCGATGGGATCGAAAGGCACGAGCCCGAAAGTTGTTGCCGGGGACACGGTCGCGTTTCAGGTTCATTTGTCCATGCCTTACGGGCACAGGAATTTCCCGGAGGCCATCCACGTTGAAGTTCGCAATCCCGAGGGAAAGATCCTGAATTATTACGGCAAAAACCTTCAGCTCCAGGAGGGAACGGCAAGGTTCAGTGTGCCTCTGGCTTTGAACGATGCGGCGGGTGATTGGAGCGTCACTGTCCGCGAACCTTACACGCATGAGACCGGCACAGCCAACTTCACCGTCATCAAGCCCGGGACATGATCCGGCAAACCTGAAAGCGGCGGAGAGCGTGTGAGGATGGGGCGCTGCGTTCGGCCAACTGTGATCAGGGAACTGTTTCGAGGACGAATTCCTTCTTTCTGGAATGTGAGTGCTTTCTTCATGAGGGGGTATGACGATGAAACCGAGAACGCTGATTGCACTTTTCCTATGGGCAATCGTTTCGCCGGCAATTTTATTTGGAGGGCAGCAGAAGTCCCCCAAAAGGTTGTCCCTGCTATCAACGAGATTCAGCCCTGGCAGCAGGTTGGCCAACAGCCCTACGAGATGACGTGGGTGCAGCGGGAGCAAAACCCACACACGCTGGTGGGTTTTGAAGACATGGAAGGCTGGACACTCCAACTCTTTGATGGCGCGCGGGGAGAATTGCGCCGCAGCCGTGAACAGCAGATGTGGGGTGAACACGTAGGCAAGATCGTTTACGCGGGTACCAGTCCCCAAAGCCACGTGGTCGCACGGCCTCCCAAACCGATTCCCATTCCCGGAAAATTTGATTCCATTGACCTCTGGGGTTACGGCGACCGCTGGAGCTGGGTTCCTGATCCGACAACGCCGCCGGTAGAGGTATCCATCCTTATCCGCGACGCGCAGAACAAGGAATTCAAGGTTGATGTGGCAACCATCAATTGGAAGCAATGGTGGCTGATTCACCAGCGAATCCCGTCGAAGGTGCTTTCAGAAATGGTGATGCCTGCAAGTTTTTCGGGAATTGAAATCTCCAAGGTAACGAATCGGGATCTTCGTTACTTCTTTTGTGACTCACTGGCGTTTTTTAAGGAAGGGCTGAATCCGCTAAAGTTCCAGCCTCAGCCGAAACGGAACCTGGTTCCTTACCGCGACGAAATCGTGGGCCTGAATACCGGACCGGGAACGCTGCCGTTTCCGACTCGCGAGCAGACAATTCTCCCGACAAATTTCGAGAAGAATTTCAAAGTGTCTGTCCGTGAGACGGCGAAGAATGAGTTTGAATTCCGCTACGCGGGCAAAGACGCCACGATAGTTTATGACTACAAGCCCGCCCAGGGAACTTTGAGCGAGATTGCAGCGCGCGTGGACGGGGGCCACGATTTCCATCCCCTGGACGGAGGGGGCGTCCGGTTTACCGGCACTCCTGAGGGTCAGGTCGCCAAAGGAGCCCTGCTTGAAGCAAAGCTGGCCGGCGACGTTGTGCATGCCAGGTTTCGTATGGGATCGCACATTGTGGACTATGCGCTGCGCCTGTGGCAGAAATCGCTGGTGCTCGACGTTTGGTGTGATGGAGGAGACGCAACGGAATTGAGTTTTGGAGAAGTTTCGAGCGTCGCCAATCCGCGGCTGATCACGGTGCCTTACATCACTTACGGCGACACAAACCCGCGCGTCCTTGTTTCCGGTGCGGCTTCAAAGCCGACCTTCACTTCCGTCTGGTTCGACTGGTACCGCAGCAACGCTTCCGAACCTTACTACACCAAAAGCCCGCCCGTGACGAAAGACAGCGCCGAAATCAATGGCGGGATGCGCTACCTGCCCAAGACGGATGGTATGCGAAATAACATGCACGAAAGGATATTCATTACCACTTCACCCAACTATGCGGAAACGCTCCCCAGCATCGCCAATCCGCCGTCCATCCGGCAGTATGGCGACCAGGATGTCTGGACCGTGACAGAGCCGGAATCCTGGAAAGAGGATCACGAACGCTCGGCGCAAATCCGTTCTTATGGATTGAACAAGATCATGCAGCACAGTCACGAGGTCACCTGGCGGGACGAAGGCGACTGTAACACTGAGAAGCTCCACGCCGCTCCTCAAAAGGGCGGCGACGCGATGCTGAAGTGGTACATCGAGGCTCAGAATGCCATGGGGTGGCTGCAGGGGGTTTATTCAAACTACACCGACTTCTGCACCCTCAATACGAACTGGAGTCCGGACTTTGTGCAACGGGAACCGGACGGCGAGTGGCGGCGCGCCTGGCCCCGCAATTATGCCCTCAAACCGTCGAAGGCCGTGGAGTTCGACGAGTATTACGCAAAGCGGATCAAGGAAAAGTTCGGCGTGAAAATGTCATACACGGACGTCCATACTGCTAATGCGCCCTGGCGGTACTGTGACTACGACGCCCGTGTCCCCGGAGCGGGCACTTTTGCCGCAACCCTTTACGCCTATGGCCAACTTTTGCTGAATGACCAGAAGATCTACGGCCCGACCGAATCCGAGGGAACCTACGAATGGCTTTACGCGGGCCTGGCCTCGGGCAATTACGGCTGGGTGTACACGGATGTGAATCTTCTGACCGCGCCGCTGGATGTGTCCTTCAGGCTTCGGAAAATTCATCCACTCGAGTGCGACTATGGAATGGGAGATACAGATTACTACCTGAGCCGCATTGACAAACACTGGACCGAATCTCCCAAGAGGAGCCAATACGTCGACCTGTTCCTTGCCACCACGATTGCTTATGGCAACATGGGCTGGCTGGTCAAGGCGATCAAACCCTCGGAACCCTTTGGCATCGAGGCTATGACCCGATCCTATTACATGATGCAACAGTTGCAGCAGCAATATGCCTTCAGCCCGCCCAAGCTCATCCAGTACGCAGACCGTGACGGCAAGTGGTATAACCCCAGCCAGGCAATCGCCCAGGGCGTCAACGCCGAATCCCGGCTGCACGTGGTGTACGAGAATGGAACCGAAGTGTATGTCAACCGCTCCACAGATGGAACGTGGACGGTTGCGGATTCCGGCAAGCCGGTCGCCCTGCCCGTTTCTGGCTGGCTGGCGTTCAATCCGTCAAATCACTTTTATGAAATGTCGGCTCTGGAGAACAACCACCGGATCGATTACGTTGACGCGCCCGGGTATGAATATCTTGACGGTCGCGGGCAGTGGGCCGAACGCGGAGACCTGGGCGCGACGGGCGGCGTCGTCCTGCGGCACAAACCCGGGGGCTTGCTGGACTTGATCGATATTTATGGCAACAATCGAATTGCTTTCCGCGCCCCGGCGCATGGGAAGCTGTCGGCTTTCGGCCCGGACGGCAAAAACCTCGGTGAGGTCAAATTATCCTCTCCACGTGCCGGGTGGAAAGAATTCAAGCCGGTCGCCGGCGGACGCAGCTATATCTTTGCGCCGGCGCTGTAATTCTGCAAAGCTCTCTGAAAGTGCCTTTAGCACTCATCGATTTTAGGCCGGGCAATCTATTTGATGTTGCTTGAGGATTTCATGGAAGGCTCTTCAGATTTCTCGCTGAGTTGTTTGAATTTAGCAAATTCCTGCTGTGCTTTATCCGGTTGGTGCTGTCTTCGATATATCGTTCCCAGCAGGTAATGAGCTTTTGCAAAACTGCTGTCAAGGTGAATGGCCAGCCGGGCATGCTTTTCAGCGCCGTCAAGATCGTCCTTTCCCATCAGCGCCTTTCCCATGATCCACTGATTCCGCGCTGACCGGGGATTAATCTGGATCGCCTTTTCGATGCACTGCAATGCTTTATCGACCTGCCCGTTTTTCACGAGCATGTTGGCTTGGTTTGCATAGGGCCAGTCGTCCTTGGGGTTGACCTTGGCCGCCACGCGCTCGGCTTTCTCGAACATGGCGTCTGCCTGGGCAATTTGCCCGATGGCCTCGTAGCACAGTGCCAGATTGTCGTAAGCCTGGTAGTACGTTGGTTTGAGAGCGATCAGTTTCTGGAAAGTCTCGATGGCGGGCGCGAAGCTGTTTTGTGTCTGGTACACGCGGCCCAGCGCATAAAGTGTTTCTTCATCGCGAGGTTGGAAGGCCAGTGCAGCTCGCAGTTCCTTTTCAGCCAAAACATATTCTTTATAGAAGACCAACGTCAGTCCCATCAGCTTGAGACCTTCCGGGTTCCTGCTATTCTGGGCCAGAAGTTTTTGCAGTGTTCGGCCTGCATCCTGAAATTTCTGTTCCATCAGGTAGCTATCAGCCAGTAATACCTGGCCATCCTCAGAATGCGGGTAACGTTGCAAGAATGACTTGGACGCCGATTCGGCCTTCGTGAATTTACGGGACTTGATGTACGCTCGGATGAGTCCCAGTTCGATGTCCTGGGATTCCGGGCACAAGTCCAGCGCCGATCTGAATTCTGCGATGGCCCGGTCATATTGCTTCTGATCCATCATCTCCCTGCTGAGCTGAACCAGGGTTTGAGCCTGCTCACAGGAAGGACTATCTGGAGATGGAGATAGCCGGGCTGACTGGGCCAGACTCTCAGATGCGAAAGTTCCCAGTAAAACCAGGAACAACGGAATGTAACACCACTTCTTTGGGTACCGGATCATGACGCGGGGTTGGGGTTGCCTCGGAACTCGCACTCTGGCCATGCGCACCGCAATTCTCAGGTTCGGCCGGGGAGTATCATGACAAGCCACCCCTCTTCGATATTAACTCACCTTGCATCGCGGATTCCCAAATTGTGGCCCCTATGCCTTCGACCTATGGCTGACTCGGGACCCAGTTGAGAGTTGAGCCAAATGACGCCGGCACGTGGATCGAAACATCGAAGTTGCCCAGGCGGGTTGAAGGAAGCCGGAATCCTCACTCCTTGAATGGACCAGAAATGGGGGGACCCTCATCAACCCAGGAACTCACATGATGAAAGGACCAAAGAACGGGGGCAGGTCACATCGACGTGCACAATGAAAATCCGAAGCTGTTCGTTTGGACGAAAACGGCGGACCAAACCCTGCCCAGCATCGCTCGTTTCGCGCAGCGGACCTGTCCCTCCCAGCCCTCTGAACTTACGTCATGAATCACTGGGACAGGAGACTAGCTGCTGCCGGCCGCCTCGCGCGCGTAGAGCATGTAAGTGACGGAGGGCGGCGACTCGCCCTGATGGAAGCTCCAGGCGTGATCGCGGAGGTCGCGGTCAGGCGCCGAGTACCGCTCGCGCTGGCGCAGGAAGTTAATCCAGGAATCGACGACAAACGTTTCAATAAAACGGTCTGGCTGCCGGGCATCCTGAAACACCCCCCAGCGGATGGCGCCGTTGCGCATCCGCATGTCGCGGACCCTGTGAATGGCGCCGGTGAAGACAGCGTAATCATGCGGCCGGATCCGATACTCGATGGTGACCAGCACGGGACCATCGTCGGGATGAGTTTCGATCACCAGCTGCGGGGCCGCGCGGTTCAGGCGGTAGGGGCTGAGGTCGGGCGGAGTTTCTTCCAGGAGATGAAAGCGGCGCACCAGAGGGATGCTGGCCAGAGCGCTCGCCGAGGCCACCAGCAGCGCCGCTGGAGTGGAAATCCGATCCGCCAGCAATCCCCAGAAAGCGCTGCCCGAAGCCACTCCACCCCAGAAGATCATCTGGTAGGTCCCGAGAGCGCGCGCCTGCACCCAGGGCGGGGTTGAGATTTGCACGGTGACGTTTAGCGTGGAGAGCGCACTGGTCCAGGCAAAACCTGCCGCCAGCAGCGCGACCACAATGAGAGGCACGTTGCGTACAAGGCCAAGCGTTGCCAGCGTGCCGGCAAAAATGGCGGACGAACCGGCGACGATCATATTGGCCGATAATTGCTGTCGAAGCCGCGGCAACAATGAAGCTCCAACAACCGCGCCTGCGCCCAGGCAGCCGTTGAGGATGCCGTAGGCCATGGCTCCCTGGCGAAGGTCCTGCTGGGCCACCACCGCCAACAGCGCCCAGACGGCGCTGGCAAAGCCCGCAAAAGTGAAGGTGCGGACAAAGGTTGCGCGAAGGTCGGGCGTGTAGCGCAAATAACGCAGGCCGGACAACAGCGCCCCGGACAGCCGCTCCGCCGGAAGCGCGCTTTTGTAAAGCGGTTTGCTCCTCCATCGATATAGGACGGCAATTACTGCCATAAAGGAAAGCGAATTCACCAGGAAGACAGCGCCTGCGCCCAGCGTGACCGTGGCAAAGGCCGCCACCATCAGCCCGCCAATGGCCGGGCCCACGGCGCGCGCAAGGTTATAACCGGCGCTGTTCACCGCGATGGCGCTGGGCAGCTCGGAGCGAGGAACCAGTTCCGGCACAATGGCCTGCCAGGCGGGATTGTTCATGGCGGCGCCGATATTCAGCAGGAAGGTGAGGCCCAACAGGGTCCAGGGTGAAATGTTACCGGCAAAAGTGAGCACGCTGAGCACCGCCACCGTGGCCAGCATCCAGACCTGCCAGAAGATCAGCAGGCGGCGGCGGTCAACAATGTCCGCCGTGGCGCCGGCAGGATAGCCCAGCAACAGAACCGGCAGGCCGGCCGCGGTCTGCATCAACGCGATCAGCAGCGGCGAGGTAGTGAGCGAGGTCATCAGCCAGGTGCCCGCCGTGTCCTGCATCCAGCTTCCCACATTGGACACCACGGCAGAGGCCCAGCAGTTGCGGAAGACCGGATGTCGAAGCGTCCCCCAGGCCGAGGGTTTTTCGCTTTCAGTAGCAGTCGTCAATGGTCACCCAAACGGTGATGATAGCAGGAAGCTGGAACGAAAAGCATCCGTGCCCCCGGTGGGTGAGATATGGCGTTAAAATGTCTGCGGTTTCATGATGAGGACGGTCGGTGCGATCACATTTCATTCTTGAGGATATATCGTGAGGAGTCACACGAGGTTGCATACTTCCTGTACGAAATCATTACGACTGATTTTTGTGGTTGCGGTCATATGCCTGCTGTGCGCCGGAGTGTCGCTTGTTTGCTTCCAAAGGCTGCGCGCGCAGCAGAAGACTGAGTGGACGCAGCAGCAGGAAGCCATCATCAAGCAGATCCAGGGACTGCGCCAGTTGCGGGACAAAACGCGCGGGCGCGTGACCCAGCGGCTTGCACTCGAGATCCGCCAACTGCCGCCGTCGGAGAACAAGGTGCGGCTGGCAACGGGCCTGGCGACGCTCTCGACCGAAGGCGATCCCGGCGGCCGTGAAACGGTGCGGGAGGTGGCGACCACCCTGGCCGATGCGTTGGGCGAACATCCTTTCGCTGCCAGCAATGGCCAGTCCGCCATGCCTTACGCCGTGCTCGCCGCGATGGCGCATTTTGAGCACCTGAAGGTCTCTTTGGACTCGCCGGAATTCACGGCGGCGCTGGCGCAACTGAAACAGCAGGACCTGCGACGGCAGCAGGCCGACTTCACGCTCGCAGATCTCGAAGGCCATGAGTGGACGTTGAAAAGTCTTCGAGGCAAGGTAGTGCTGGTGAATTTCTGGGCCACGTGGTGTCCGCCCTGCCGGAAGGAAATTCCCGACCTCGAAGAGCTCTACAAGCGGTTCAAAGGCCAGGGTCTGGTGGTCCTGGGCATTTCGGATGAGGCCGCGGCAAAGGTGCGGCCCTTTGTCCGCAAAGAAAAGATCAATTATCCCGTGCTGATCGACCCGGGACGAAAGGTGAACAATTTGTATTCGGTTGCAGGCATCCCGATGAGCTTTGTTTACGACCGCAGCGGCAAGCTGGTGGCCGAGTCGATGGACATGCGCACCCGGAAACAGTTTCTGGCCATGCTGGCCAAAACGGGATTGAAGTAAGGCCGAGGACACGCGGCTTTTTTTCCATGGCTTAAGGGCAATTCACGAATAGATATTACCTGCCGGGTAGTATCGGTGAATTACCATCCCCCTGGGCAGGCAGTCGTTGCATGGTGAGGCGGCTGTTGCGGCATGGCCGTTTCTGTGTTACTTCTCTTTGCGGTCACCGACCGCATGTCTTCACGATCAGGAGGGAAACGATGGAACAGGGCAAAGCGAAGGGAGCTGTATCGAGGCGTGATTTTCTGAAGGAGACGGCCTTCGTCACCGCCGGTGCTGCCGCGCTGGGCGGCCTGGCGCCGGCGAGCGTACTGGGCGCGAATGACCGCATCCGCGTGGCGGTACTGGGCAGTGGACATCGGGCGCAATATCTGGCGTCGATTTTTGTGAAGCAGCCCTCTTTGGAGATCGTGGAGGTCTGCGATGTTTACGGGCCGAACCGGCGCGCGGGGCAGAAGATTGCGGGCGCTAAAGCCACCGGCACGGGTGAATACCGCGCGGTGCTGGATCGCAAGGACATTGACGCGGTGGTGATCGGCGCGCCCGACCACTGGCACAAGCAGATGTTGGTGGATGCCGTGCACGCCGGCAAGGACGCCTATTGCGAGAAGCCCCTCATCCATTCCATTCCCGAAGGCGCGGAAATCCTGCGCGCCGTGCATGAGACCAAGCGCATCGTGCAGGTGGGCATGCAGCAGCGAAGCTGGCCGCACTACGTGCTGGGCAAGCAACTGGTGGATTCCGGCAAGCTGGGCAAGCTGAGCTTTGTCCACACCTACTGGTATCAGAACTATTACTCCGCCGAGGGATGGAACGCCCTGCCCAGCAGTGGACCAGGCGCAGCTGAATTGGAAGCAGTGGCTGGGCGACGCGCCCATGCAGCCTTTTAACAAAGAGAAGTTTGCGTGGTGGCGCTTCTACTGGGATTTCGGCGGCGGCATCCTCACCGACCTGCTGACGCACTGGATTGACGTGATCCAGTGGTACACGAAACAGCCTGCGCCCAAGACTGCCACCACCACAGGCGATCTCTACCTGATGAACTGGCAGTGCCCGGACACCATCACGGCGGCCTACGAATTTCCGGAAAAGTTCATGGTGACTTTCACGGGTGCGCTCTGCGACGGAATTGACGACGGCGGCATCACGTTTCGCGGCACCAATGGCGCGCTCAAGGTGGATCGCACGCGCCTGGCCTTTTATCCCCAGGGGCGAAAAATGGGAGCCGGGCACGCAGGAGCCCAAGCCGGAAATTCTGGCGGAATCGCTGCACGACGGAACCATCGAACACATCCAGAATTTCCTGGATTGCGTCCGCACGCGCAAGACTCCGAACGCGCCGGTCGAGGCCGGCTTTGAGGCTGCACGGACTTCCTGGATCGGCAACATGGCTCTCAAGGCGGGCAAGAAGCTGGGCTGGGATCCGGCCTGGGGCGAGGCGTAATGAACCCCGGAAAATGACAGAGTGGGAAAAAGGCCGCAGAGTCATGCGCCGCACGCGCCCAACTCTGCGCTACGCTGATTTGTAAGTGACAGTGATTTCAGACGGTTTTGAGAGCGTCTGAAAAACAACGCAGTAGCGCTCGGTGAGGCGGATGAGCGTTTCCAACTGCTCCGGGTTTGCGTCGCTTTGGAGATCGAATTTCAGGCGAATCCGCTGAACGCCCACGGGGGCGTCTTTGGCCACGGCCAGGGTACCACGGAAGTCGAGGTCGCCTTCGGCGGTGATGGTTGCGTCGCGGAGCGGGATGCCGGTTGCGGTGGCCACCGCGCGAAGAGTAACGCCCGCGCACGCCGCCAGCGCCTCCAGCAGCATATCGCCCGAACAGGCGGAAAGACCATCACCGCCCGTGGCCGGGTGCAGACCCGCTTCAACCAGCGCCTTTCCGGTTTCCACCTTGCAGGTGATTCCTTCACCCAGCCGCGCCTGCGCGCGCAGCGTGACGACGGCCGATTGAGGCTCTTCGCGATACTTCTGCTTCAAAGGGGCCTGCAGGGCCTTGATTTCATTCGAGTCCATTCATGCCTTCCGCGGTTAGTCGAGCGGGATCAGGTTCTTGTTTTTGGCCAGCCAGGCGTCGAAAGTCTGGAGTTCGGGATTCAGGCTGCGGGCGAAATCGGGATTGCGCGCGCCACAGAAGTAATCGTTGAAGTCGCGCTTGAACTGGAACATGTTGCCGAGGTCGTCGGCGCCCGGGAAGCCGAAGCTGCGGTACTGGTCCGGCGTTACGGCGTTGTAGCGGACCTCCTGTCCCAGTGCCTTGGACATAGCCGCAGCCATCTGGGCTCCGGTCAGGTGCTCGCCGGCAATGCCCACCTTCTTGCCGATGAATTCGCCGCCGCGCTTGAAGATTCCATAAGCGCACTTGCCGATGTCTTCCGCCGCCATGCCCGGCAGCTTCTTGTCGTCCATGGGGAAGGTGAGGACGAGTTTGCCGTCCGGACCTTCTTTCGGGCCCGAGCCGAAGTAGATAAAGTTATCCCAGTAAAACGAGGTGAGCAGCAACGTGACCGGCACGCCCAGGCTCGTGAACACCCCATCGGCTTCGCCCTTGGCGTCAAAGTGCGGCACTTTGTACTTGTCCATCAGCGTGGGCATCCGATTGTCGTCGATTGGCACCCACTTGCGGGTGTCTTCCAGCGTGGACCAGATGACGTGCTTCAACCCCGCCTGCTTCGCGGCCTGCGCCATGGAGGTGGCTTCGGCCAGTTCCTTTTCCGGCGAAAAGTGCGCCCAGTAAAACGTGACGCAAAACGCTCCGTAGGCGCCGGCAAAGGCCTTCTTCAGGCTTTTGGGATTGTCCACGTCGACGGCCACCACCTCCGCGCCCTGTTGGGCCAGAGCTTTGGCCTTTTCGGAATTCACGTCGCGAGTCAGCGCGCGAACCGCAAAGCCTCCGTTCGGATCAGCCAGAATGGCGCGGACCAGTCCGCCGCCTTGCGCGCCTGTTGCGCCGAGAACGGCAATGATTTTCTTATCTGCCATGTCGCGCCTCCTTGTTGAGTTCAATAACCGGCGATGATGAGTTCCTTTGCCGCACGTCATTAAGAGATGCGTCAGGCACACGTCGGGTTACACCGCCCCGTGCAGCCGGGTTGTGACAACTGCTTTTTCCCGTGGTCAGGCTATGCCCACTTCTTGCCGAGCTCTTCCAGGCCAGCCTTGGCCAGGACGTCGGGCGTCATCACAATGCGGAACTTGCAGTCGGCATTGAATTGCAGAAAAAACGGTTCGGCGATCGATGGAACCTTGGAGGGATCCTCTAAATCTACGATCAGTATGGCGCCCCGGGTTCCTTCCATTTCAGTAAAGTAGACGGCCTCGGGTTTGATCTCCTCCAAAATACGCTGCATTTTCTTTCCCACGCTTCCATCCCTGACAGCGGCGTTAAAAGCTTCGTGCGGGAACTTGACTTGAAGAAGCATTTTCATGATTATCTCCTGCGCTCTGGCCCGAGCCAGTGTATTTGAATAGATTTAGTTTGCGTTGTTGCGGATCAAAAGCCCGCACCAGCATAGCACAAGGCCACGTGGCCAAAAGACAAAATGGCTGGGGCAGACACCTGTCAGCTATTAATAAACCTTGGAAAGAGCTGCAATAAGTCCAGCGCTAAGGCACCTTGGGCAGGCGCGCCAGGGCTTCGTGAACTTTTTCTTCCGGATACTCGTAGTCGGTGAGCTCGCCGGCAAAGTACTTCTCATACGCGGCCATATCGAAGAAGCCGTGGCCGCTGAGGTTGAAGAGAATGGTCTTCTCTTTCCCTTCCTCCTTCGCTTTCAGAGCCTCATCGATTGCCGAGCAGACGGCGTGCGAGGTTTCAGGCGCCACGACAATGCCCTCCGCGCGCGCAAAGGTGATGGCGGCCTCGAAGCACTGCAACTGCGGATAGCTGACTGCTTCCACCACGCCTTCCTGGTGCAGCAGGCTGATCAGCGGAGACATGCCGTGATAGCGGAGCCCTCCGGCATGGATGCCGGGCGGAATGAAGTCATGCCCCAGGGTTTCCATCTTCAGCAGCGGCGTCATGCCGCTCTTGTCGCCGAAGTCATAGGCGTAAGTACCCTTGGTCATGGTGGGACACGCGGCGGGTTCAACGGCCACCAGGCGGATATCCTTGCCGGCAGCCTTTAAAGGAACAAAGGGGAAGGCGAGTCCTCCAAAGTTGCTGCCGCCACCGCAGCAGCCGATCACGATGTCCGGAAATGCACCGGCCAGCTTGAGCTGCTCAATTGCTTCCTGTCCGATGATGGTCTGGTGAAGCAGGACGTGGTTGAGCACGCTGCCGAGTGAATAGTTGGTGTCCGGCCGGCCAGCGGCGTCCTCAACGGCCTCGCTGATGGCAATGCCCAGGCTGCCGGGGCAATCCGGGTCGGCGGCCAGAACTTCGCGCCCGGCGGCCGTCCTGTCACTGGGCGAAGGAATGCAGTTGGCACCCCAGCATTGCATGAGGGTGCGGCGGTGGGGCTTCTGGTAGTAACTGCACTTCACCATGTAAACCATGCACTCGATGCCGAAGATGTTGCAGGCATAGGAGAGTGCGCTGCCCCATTGTCCCGCGCCGGTTTCCGTGGAGAGCCGCTGGACGCCCGCTTGCTTGTTGTAGTACGCCTGGGCAACGGAGGTGTTGGTCTTGTGGCTGCCGGCGGGTGAAACGCCTTCATACTTGTAGAAAATCTTGGCCGGGGTGCCGAGCGCCTTCTCCAGCTGGTGCGCGCGGTAAAGCGGCGTGGGCCGCCACAGCCGCAGCACGTCCAGGATGGGCTCGGGGATGGCGATGCTGGGAGCGGTGGAAACTTCCTGCTCAATCAGAGCCATGGGAAAAATCGGCGCCAGGTCCTGCGGGCCGGCGGGTGCCCCGGTTCCGGGATGGAGCGGCGGCGCGAGCGGCGCCGGAAGGTCGGGAATCACGTTGTACCAGGTCTTGGGAATGTCGCGTTCGGACAAAGTGTAGCGATATTGGGTCATAAAAAGCCTCAGTGTGGGTTTCGCCTGAGCGGCAGGAGGCTCAAAGCAAGACGGGAAGCATAGCACAAGATGCCCGCGAGAGGCGCAGGCATCCTTTGCCGCCACTTCCGCTTCGGGGGTGAGTTCAGTTCTTCGGCAATGAATCCACGGACGGGTTGCTCAGGTAATGAGGTTCCCACATTGCTGGTCCGGCCATCGCAGCGAGTCGGTCCAGGTCGAAATCTTTGTAGAGATCCAGGCAGAAGAGATCGGGCGCGGAGCGGAAAGGAACCGGGGCGTCCAGCAGATAGCCCAGGCTTTTCATAGCGTCGTGGCTCACCACTTTGGAGAAAGCGGCAGGTTCGAGTGCAGCCGCGGCCAGCCCGATGACTTCACTGCGAATGCCGGTGGTTTCCAGGAGAACTTTCGCGTGACCCGATTGTTGTTCGAGCCATTGGGTCACAGCCAGCAACTGCTCAACCTCCAGGCCCAGCGCGCGGCCTCCGGTGGTTGAAACCATCAGCGCGTAAGGAGTGGAATCGGGAACCAGCGGCATCGATTCTCCGACAAAAATGGGATCGAGCGCCAGGACCTGTTCCCCGCGATTGACATGATCGGAAACCACTTCGCCGGCGGCCGCCCTGCCTTTGTCATTCAACACCAGGGTTACTGGCGCATCCGGGGCCGAGGCAATGGCCTTGAGCCAGGTGCCTGCGGCGGTCAGGCCGTCTGAGAAATCGAATCGATAGGAAAGCGACTGCAGCAGATGGTTCTTGGTGTTCCACATTCGCCAGGCGTCTTTAACTTCAACCGGTTTGTAACGAATGACGGAGGCAAGCTTGCGCCTTTCGGCAGATGTCCAGGCCGCGCGGGCGGTTCCTTCCGCCGGGATGGGCTGGCGCTGGAAGCGGCTGGCAAACTGCCTGGCCAGGGTTAACATTGTGAGATTGTCTTTGGGCAGGCCGACCTCAAGTTGCTTATAAGACTTGATTTCCGCGCCGCTCGGGATTTCATGCGGGGCAACGGGCAGGTTGAAATGTCTGGTGAAGAAGCGGTAGGCGTGCTCACGGTTGTCGATATAGTAGTTGTGTGTGCCTGGGTCGCGGTTTTCATACCAGGCCAGATTGTCCTCCTTGCCGAAGAGTTTGAAGAACGGCTTGATATCTTCGTAGTTGTAGGGCTTGACGAGGTCTGCGCGGAAGCAGCAGGTGTCTTCTGCATTATGGATCAGCAGTGTGGGCCGGGGCGCCCGCATAGCCACCAGATGGGTGTAATCGCGGCCACGCAGCAGATCCGGGGGATCCTGTTCGTCGCAATCGGTATCGACCGGATGCGTGATGATGGTCTGGAGCGGACCGAAGCCAGCCACCTCCACCATGACGCTGACGCGCGGATCAAGCGAACTGAGGATGATAGTCTGCCAGCCGCCGCCCGACACGCCGGTGACACCAAGGCGGCTGGTATCGACCTGGGGAAGGGTGGCCAGGTAATCGAGCCCGCGCCGCATAGCGAGATAAAAAATCCCCAGCACATTTGACCCCACGAGGTCCAGATCCGCGCCATCCTCGTGCGCATCGCCGGGAACATGCAGCTCCCCGTAACCAATCCACTCCAGGCTGAGAGCGTAGATGCCTCGTTTGGCGAGATTGATGCAGCGTTTCTGCTTGTATTCTGCGGCCTTGCCCAGCAGGTCGTGCCCGTTTACGTTCAGCACGGCTGGAGCTTTTCCATGCACTTGAAGCGGCTCATAGAGAATGGCGGTGGATTCAAACCCCGGTACGATCTCAAATCGCAGCTTGCGCATTCGATAACCGTTGCCACCGGCAATTTCACCCAGGTCTTCAAACTTCGGAGCCGCGTCGGCCCACGCTTTCGGCCAGCCATGAAAAGCAACCTGATCAAGAATCTGCGATCGAAGCTGCGCCTCTTCCTCTGTCCACTGCCGGGCGCTTTCAGGAGCGGGAAGGGTTGGAATGCTCTTGAAGAGATACTCCTGGAGCTGGTAGGCGATGGTTTCGTGCCGCTGGACCTGCCGCTTCATGACATCTGTTACCTGCGCAGGGGCGGTTTGCGCGTGCGCGGTGCCGGTTACAAACAGAAGCAGAATGCCAAAAAGCTGCCGTGGACTCATCATCCCTCCCTCAGGAACGCCATAAACGTCCAATTTACTTCGTCATTCCACGTCTGCTCAATCAAATTCCTTGAAGCCTCCATTCCAGCAAGCAGAGACCAAGGAAGGAATCGGCCCGCATACAAGGCGTGCCGACCGTCAACATCGGTCGCATGGAAGTCTCCAGAAGGATATCCAGAGACCCCCATTTCCAGGGACAAATAACCCTTAGAGCCGCAATGAATTGACCGGTTACCCTTGACACCCACGTCTCAGAATTGGAGCCTCAGGGCCATCTGGAGAATTCTTGGGCTCTGGGCTCCGGTGATGTACCCAAAAGTGTCGTCGGTCACCGTTGTATCCGGATTGAGAAAATTGGCGTGGTTGAAAACATTAAAAAATTCGGTCCGGAACTGGAGCTTCAATCGCTCTGTCAGTCGGAACGTTTTGTAGGCCGCGAAGTCAACTCCAAAAACGCCGGGACCAATCAACGTATTGCGTCCCACATTGCCAAACGTATTGTCAGCCGGCACCACAAAGCACCCCGTCTGGAACCACGGGGTTTGCGGATAGACCCTGCTGTTGGGCGAGCCGCCGGTGTATTGGGGTGCGCAGATCTGACTGGCCTGGTCGTTTCCTACCTCCGGCAGGCTGAAGGATGTATCCGTGGCCGTGTCGATGTTCAGCGGGAATCCGCTTTCCCACGTCCAGATTCCAGAAGTGGCCCATCCGCCGAGGACGGCGTTCTTCATTCCAGTACCCACTGAAGGCAACTGCCACACATAGTCGAGGATAAACCGTTGGGGAACGTTAAAGTCGGAAACCGCTCGGTAACCGCGAACATTGTACGGGTTGATCACGGTAATCGTATCCATGTCGCTGGTGCTGGACGCCCAGTCCATGCTTTTGCTCCAGGTGTAATTGGCATCGAGAAGCAACCCATGCGAGAAGCGCTTCTGGAGTACCAGTTGGAGCGAACTATAATTTGAGTTGGCTCCAGAGATGTCCATGGTGATCTGCCCGTAAGCCTGATAGGGGCGGCGTGCGTCCTCGTTGTCCGCAGTTGCCGTAGGGCTGGGGAGCGGGGCGTTGACATCGGTATTGTAGGAAAGGTGTGTCCCTTTGGAGCCCACATAACTTCCACGCACCAGGACATTCCCCGCAAACTGGTGCTCCACCGTCATGTTCCACTGCATCATTTCAGCTGGTTTCCAGTCGGGCGCAAAGGATACTGCCAGGTCGAGCGGGCTCGGGAAAAATGCGTCGTTTGCAGTTGGAATCTTCGGGGCGTATTGAGCAGGAAACGGATTCTGAATACCTCTGGAGCCGTAAGGATCGGTGAAAGACACACCCCGGAATAAGTATTGCGGGCTGAAAGGCGCGCTGTCGACCATGTGATTAAAGGACTCGAGGAATGGAGCCTGGAAGAACATTCCGTATCCGCCGCGGATGACGGTCTGGTGGTGACTTCCCAGACTGTAGGCGAACCCAAAGCGGGGCGCGAAATTGCTCCATGTCGTGTTGAAGCCTGAATCGGGGCAGCCGGAATCGCCCGCAAACAGATATCCGGAAGGCGCGCTTGGGAACCGCGTGGATTGCTGCCCGGGCCGGAAGCACTCCGTGCGACCCAGGGAATCCGTGTAGCCCGGAAAGGGATCCCACCGCAGCCCGAGGTTCAGCGTCAGGTTCGGCTTGAACTGGTAGTTGTCCTGAACGTAGAGGCTGCCGAGATTTGCGGCGTGTGACCCGAACTCTCCGCCTCCCTGCTGGAAGTTGTCCACGTACCCGAGCAGGTAGTCGGCAAAAGCGTTGCCGCTGTGCGAACGGAAAGTCAGCCGTGGGTTCTGCTTGTAGTCGTTGTCGAGGACCACGGACGGACGCAGGAAATCCCCGCCGAACACGAGAATATGCTTGCCGAGCGCCCAGTTCACATCGTCCGTGAACCGGTAATTGTCCCGGTCAAATTTCCCGGGGGCGCCCGTGCTCATACTGAAAAAGCCACTGACGTTAAGCCTCAGCTCCGGCGGATCTGTGACGGAAACCATGGAGCCGATGTCCGCCAGGCTGAACGGCGTGCCGGGCAGAATCGTGCTGTGGTTGCGGTTGTAAGAGAAAGTGGCAATGTTGAGCATCGTGGAGGTGAAATTGTACGTGTCGCTGACCCCAATGTCCTGGTCCCGGTCCTCGAAGCCTGAGGAAGATTGCAACGGGTTCTGCTTTCCGATAAACGGATCATTCAGATAGCGCGTAAAGAAGTAACGTCCATACAGATGGTTTCTATCGGACAGGTTGTAGTCGACACGGCCCATTGCCTCGTTTTCACTCTGACTAACTGGCGACCGTGGAAGTACGGTAACGCCGCCCGCCGTGCCGAGAGGAATTTTGGCCAGCAGGTTGGAGGCGGCGGTGTCCTTCATGTCCGGCGTAATGATATTGCCGGGGATGGGATCGCCCGTAAACGGATTGACCAATTGCGTACCGGGAAGCAGGGAAGAAAAATCACCGTTTGCAAAAGCCTGGCTGGGCAAATTGACCGAGTTCCCGAAGGATTCGCTGCGGATAATGGTTCCCATATAGCTGCCGAAAAAGAAAGCCTTGTCGTGAATGATGGGTCCGCCCAGCGTTCCTCCAAACTGGTTGCGCTTGAGCAGGTCGCGGCCCGGGTTAAAGAAGTTGCGCGCGTTCAGCGCTCCATTGCGGAGGTAGTCGAACGCGGTACCGTGAAGCTGGTTGGTGCCGGATTTGGTGACAACGTTAACCACTCCTCCCGCTCCCCGGCCGTACTGGGCGCTGTAACTGTTGGTCTGCACGCTGATTTCCTGGACCGCATCCGGATTGGGATAGGGGTTGTTGACGTTGGTGTAAGTGTCCTGGTTGCTTGCGCCATCCAGGTTGTATTCAACGGAATCAGCGCGCGCCCCGTTGCCTGCCACGGCTTGTGCGCCGGGGTAGGTGATGCCCTGGAATGAATCGCCGGCTCCCCGGGCATTCGTCCCCGTGCTGGAATTTCCACCTTCATTGACCGTCTTGCCTCCCAAACTTACCATTCCCGGCGAGAGGGTCACGAGCTGTGCCGTGAGCCGTCCCTGGAGCGGAAGATTGCTGACCTCTTCCGTCGAGACACTCCGGCTCAGAGTGGCCTGCTGAGTTTGCACGAGTGCAGTGTTGCCCTCAACTGTTACCGACTGTGTTGCCGAGCCGAGCGTCAGACTAATCTGTACCGTCAACGATTGATCAGCCTTGACGATGATGCCGGTCTGGACCGAGCCTTGAAATCCGCTGGCTTCAACAGTGAGGGAATAAGGGCCGACCGGAAGACCGAGGAAGGTGTAGCTCCCGTTCCCTGTGGTCTCCGTCTGGCGCGTCACTCCGGTATCAACATTGGTCGCTGTAATCTTGGCGCCGGGCACGGTCGCTCCGCTGGGATCGACTACAGTCCCGCTAATGCTCCCCGTTGGTTCAGCAGCACGGGTTGAGTGGGCAGGAAATAAGGCTATGCAAAGTGCGCACAACAAAACAAGCTTCTTCATAACTGCGTCCCTTCTCCCTTGGCAATTGCCGATGTGCAATGTGCAATCCAGGAAATCTTCCTTGGAATAAGTCTCTGTAGCGCTCACGCCTCTGCTTCTTCGAAGTTTTGGCGTATATACTCGACGTTTTGCACAACCAGCCCGCCACGGTCCCAAACTGTAAATTGGAGGAAGGACGGTTGTGCGCCTGCCTGACGTGAAAAGAAGAGATGGAGCCCAAGGCCGACAAGAAAGAGCAGGAGCAGCGCCAACAGTTACCTCAAATTGCGTGAATGTTGGTGAGAGAGCGGCGTGTTGCTCTTCTTTTCTGCGGCTCCTATAGATGCACCCCCGCGTCGGCGAAGGCCGCTCAAGATTTCCTCCACAAGGCCAACTGGCATCAATATCATGGAATGGAATGGGGCGGCAGTCAAGAAATTATCATTGCAATATGAAAAATTTCCTTAAAATGGAGATAAACAGGTTAGGTATTTTTGGAATTATTTGAAAATAAGAGATGGCGCTTATCTGTGATGACCGCCTTGAGGGGAAATCTGCGGGAATTGAGGGAGCTAATATCTTTTGACGGTGCGGTAGACGCGACTGACGAAGACTGATACGTCCGGGCTACTGCTGCGGCGTCCCGCCAGCCAGCCGGTGATACTTCCTCAGGATTTCCCGGACCTGATCGTGCGGCAGCGCTACTGAGGTGTGGCCGTCGGCTCCGGTCATGGTTTTTGCAGCGACCATGGCATTCACAATGGCTTCTTCTGTGGCGTTGACGGTGGCCAGGAACAGACGGATTCATTCGGCCGTTCGGCAGCATCTGGATATGAGCAATCCCACCGGGGGGCTTCACCGCTCCGGAATTGGCCGTGGTGAATGAAACAAAAATATCGCCCGAGCCGTCGCCGGAATAGCTTCCCATCCTGCCCAGCGCGAGAGTGGCGCGGCGAGCCAGGCGATTCATCTGGGTCGGAATCAGCGGAGCGTCGGTGGCAATCACAATGATGATGGAACCCAGATCGCGCTGCTCGGGATCTTTGGCTTCAGCCTGTAATCCCGGGAGCTTGATCTCGCGGCCCACGGGAACGCCCGCAATGCGCAGCTCCTGCCGGTCGCCCGTGTTGCATTGCACCAGAACGCCGACCGTATAGCCGCCCTCGTCGGATGGAAGCACTCGCGAAGAGGTTCCGGTTCCACCCTTGAAACCGAAACACCTCATGGCTGTTCCGCCGCCGACGTTGCCTTCGGCTACGGCACCGGATTCGGCTGTGTCCAGTGCGTGCCAGGTGTCCGCAGGTTTCACGTGGAAGCCGTCGGCATCGTTCAGGAAACCGTCCCACGTTTCCGCCACCACCGGCAGCGACCATGGGTAGAGAGTTCCGCCGTGTTTCTACTGCCACGCAATCACCGCGTCACGAACAACCCCGACGCTGTGAGTGTTGGTGATTATGATGGGACCCTCCAGAAAGCCCGACTCCTTTACCCAATGGATACCGGTCATTTCGCCGTTGCCATTCTGAGAAAAAAAGCCGGCCATTACCGGGTCTTTGGCCTTCATGCCCCGCGGCAGGATCGCCGTAACTCCGGTGCGCACGGGCCCCTTGCCCACGATCAGCTTGCCGCTGCCCGAGATTAGCGTGGTGAAGCCGACCGTGACGTCCTTGACGTCGGTGATGGCATTGAGCCGGCCTGGCGTTCCTTCAAAGGGAATGCCCAGGTCGCGCGCCCGCACGGGATGCGATTGCGGAAAAGCAGGGCCGGCGGCCAATAAAAGAAAAGCCAGCGGAAGACACAGGAAAATCTTTCGCACCATGGTTTTGCCTCCAACTCATCAAACGATTCGCTTGGTGTGGGAATGGCCGAATGAAATGCGTCGATCATACCGCAGGCGTCCCCAGGCTCGTCAACCGGCAAAACGGGAAGAGGAGACACCCCAACGCCGCCATGGCCTGCACCGTGCGTGCAAAGCGGAAGAGGATTCGATTGTTGGTCCCGGCCGGAGGGTTCTGGGGCCGTTTGCCGCTAGGCGGAGCCCAGGTGGAACAGCGGCTGCAGACCCTTGGCCTGAGCCATCAGCGTTTTGGTTTCCTCGGCGTTGACCGGGGTGAAGCGCTCGGCCACGTCCATGGCCAGGCGGAAGTATTCGATGTCGCCCGGCGGGATGGCGGCTGCAACCGGCTGCGAGAGCGTCCAGCGGAGGGCGAGTTCCGCCTGCTTGGGAAGCGCCGCCGGCTCGTACCAGCACTTGTCGTAGGGATGGTGTTTCTTCTCTGAGGCCGCCCACGGTGTTTTGGCCATGGCTTTGATGGCCATCATGCCCATCTGTTTTTCGCGGGCGCGCTGGACGATTTGCGGGCCAAAATTGGCCTGCGAGTACATGACGAAATTGATGGGGAAAAGCACGGTGTCAAAGTCGAATTGGTCCATGGCGATGAGTGCGGCTTCAACCGAGTGTGCTGAAAAGCCAAGGAAGCGCACCTTGCCGGCTTTTTTGGCCTCGACAAATGCCTCGATGGCGCCGCCCGGGCCGAGCGCCTTGTGAACATCTTCCACCTTGGACAACGCGTGGAGCTGATAAAGATCGAAATGATCGGTCTGGAGCTGCCGGAGTGACTCGTCCAGTTCCTTCCGGGCGCCGGCCTTGTCACGGGCAATCTCCTTGCAGGCCAGGAAAACGCGGTCGCGGTAAGGCTTCAGCGCCGGGCCCATGCGATCCTGCGCGTTGCCGTAGGAGGGAGCAATGTCGATGTAATTGACGCCGCGGTCGACGGCTTCGGCGACGATGTTGTTGGCAAAAGATTGGCCAACATCCATCACTACGATGCCGCCCATGGCGACGATGGAAAGATGTTCGCCGGTTTTTCCCAGCGGGCGCCGGGGAATGGTTCTTCCCGCGGGCGCGCCCGTCTCACTGGCCGCAAGCGGCGGGAGCAAACTTTGAGAGGCCGCCAGACCTGCCGCGGCGGCCGTACCTTTTTTCAGGAAGTCTCTTCGTTTCATCGTCAGCTCCTTCAGGCAGCGTAGCGGAATGGCGTGGTGATCCTTCTGCGCCTGGCAGGAAAGCCTGCAGATAAACGGCTATCGAACGACTCTCCGCTGCCCTGCTTCGTTTTTTGTCCTACTCTATTGCTTGTAGCACTGTCGAAGGCCAGCGTCAATGCAAGAGCCGCAACGTGAAAGGATGAACATTGCGACATAGGGTAAAATCCTCCTATGACAGCAGAAGAACAGAGAATCGAAGAATCGCGGCAACATGACCGCCACTGGAACCGCTGGGGGCCGTATCTCTCCGAGCGAGAATGGGGGACGGTGCGCGAGGACTACAGCGCCAACGGGACGGCGTGGGAATACCTGCCGCACGACCACGCGCGCAGCCGCGCCTACCGCTGGGGCGAAGACGGCATCGGGGGCCTCTGCGACCGCCATCAATACATCTGCCTGGCGTTTGCCTTCTGGAACGGCCGTGATCCCATCCTGAAAGAACGTCTGTTTGGCCTGACGGGAAACGAAGGGAACCACGGAGAAGACGTCAAGGAATACTACTTTTATCTCGACTCCACGCCGACACACTCCTACATGAAGTTTCTCTACAAGTATCCCCATGCGGAGTTTCCCTACTCGCGGCTGGTGGATGAAAACGGCAAGCGCACGCGCAGGGATTCCGAATACGAACTGCTGGACACAGGCGTTTTCAATGAAAACCGCTACTTCGACGTCTTTGTGGAATACGCCAAGGCCACCGAAGAGGACATTCTCATCCGTGTGACGGCGTGGAACCGCGGGCCGGAAGCGGCGGAGTTCGACTTTCTGCCGACGGTCTGGTTCCGCAACCGGTGGTCGTGGGGGCGCGGCGATCATCGTCCCAAAGTGTCGAAAAGCCAGCCTGTCGAAGGCGCAACCGTGATGAAGGTGGAACATGAATATTACGGCACGCGACGGCTTCTTGCGGAGGGAGCGCCCAACCTGCTGTTCACCGAAAATGAAACCAACCTGCAACGCCTGTTTGGCGTGGAGAACCGGACGCCCTATGTGAAAGACGGCATCAACAACGTGCTGATCCACGGCGACCAGTTCGCAGCGAATTCGAGCGAGGGCACGAAAGGCTCGGCTCATTATCATCTGACGATTGAGCCGGGCAAAAGCGCGGAGGTTCGGTTGCGGTTTACGGACGCGAATCCCGCGCCGGGAATGCTGGCTGATTCGTTCACCGCTATGTTCGAACAGCGCATCGCGGAAGCTGACGAATACTACCGGACGATTGTGCCGGACGCCCTGGCCGACGACGCAAAGCGTGTGATGCGCCAGGCGCTGGCGGGAATGCTGTGGAGCAAGCAGTACTACCACTACGACGTGCGGACCTGGCTGGAAGGCGACCCGGCCTGCCCTGCGCCTCCGTCGGAGCGCCGGGAAGGGCGGAACCACGAGTGGGTCCACCTTTACAACAACGATGTGATCTCCATTCCGGACAAGTGGGAATACCCGTGGTATGCGGCGTGGGACCTGGCCTTCCACTGCATCACCCTGGCGCTGGTGGATCCGGATTTTGCCAAGCGGCAACTGATTCTGCTGCTGCGCGAATGGTACATGCACCCGAACGGCCAGCTTCCGGCGTACGAGTGGGCCTTTGGCGACGTGAACCCTCCCGTGCATGCCTGGGCGGCATGGCGTGTCTACAAGATCGAAAAGAAGCGGCGAGGCAAGGCCGACCGGAATTTCCTGGAGCGTGTGTTCCACAAGCTGATGCTCTATTTCACCTGGTGGGTAAACCGGAAGGACCCGCAGGGGAACAATGTCTTTGAGGGCGGCTTCCTGGGACTCGACAATATCGGGATTTTTGACCGCTCGAAGCCGCTGCCGATGGGCGGATCAATTGAGCAGAGCGATGGAACAAGCTGGATGGCCATGTACAGCCTCCTCATGCTGGTGATCGCTTTCGAGCTGGCAAAAGAGGACCCTGCATACGAAGACATGGCGAGCAAATTCTTCGAGCACTTCGTCTATATTGTGGACGCCATGAACAATCGGGGTGGCCAGGGCGTTGGCCTGTGGGATGAAGAGGACGGTTTCTATTACGACGTGCTTCACATGCCGGACTCGCAGCACGTTTTTATGAAAGCCCGTTCCATGGTGGGACTGATTCCGCTGTTTGCCGTGCAGACGCTGGAACCTGAAATGGTGGACCAGTTTCCCGGCTTCAAGGCAAGGATGCAGTGGTTCCTGGATTTCCATCCCAACACGGCCAACCTGATGGATACCAGCCGAAAGTCTGATCAAGGCGTGCGGCGCCTGCTTTCCATCCCCACGCGCGAGCGGCTGCTGCGGGTGCTGAAATACATGCTGGACGAGAACGAATTCCTCTCGCCCTATGGGATTCGCGCGCTTTCGAAATACCACCAGGCGCATCCCTACTCCATGCAACTGGACGGCCACACGCATTCGGTGGACTACGAGCCGGCGGAATCCACTACCGGGCTTTTCGGCGGCAACAGCAACTGGCGCGGGCCCGTGTGGTTTCCCGTCAACTTCCTGATCATCGAATCGCTGCAAAAGTATCACTACTATTACGGCGACGACCTCAAAGTGGAATGCCCGACGGGCTCCGGCCAGATGCTGACGTTGTGGGAAGCGGCCGCAATGATCTCACAACGGCTGTGCCGGATCTTCCTGCGAGGCCCTGACGGCCGCCGGCCGGTTTACGGCGGAACGGAGATGTTCCAGACCGATCCGCACTGGCGCGACCTGATTCTGTTCAACGAATACTTCCACGGCGACAACGGCGCCGGGATCGGCGCCAGCCACCAGACGGGCTGGACCGGCCTGGTGGCCAAGTTGCTGCAGCAGAGCGGCGTGGGCGGATGAGGATTTGTCGCACGGGGCCCATTGCATGGCCCGGCAGAGCTTTGGCGGGTACCCATGCGAGCACCGCGGCGGAAAAGATGGAGTGGTACCGTCCAGGACCTGAAGAGACAGCAACTTCAGCCAAATCATTCCAACAATTGACCCCCGGCGCTCGCGGGTTTATGGTTGACCCTTATGGGGAACGCCGCGATGCTGGGTCTCAAGTGTTGCGGCGGAAGTCCGACAGGTGCCGTTATGAATGATCCTAACACGACGACGAAGTGTATTCCTCTCATCAGCTTTGGCCGGGAAGTCTGCGGCGATATCGAAGCGGCCGAATCACGCGAGTGGCTTGTGACCAACGGGCTGGGCGGTTTCGCCTCCGGTACGGTGGGCGGGCAACTGACGCGGCGCTATCACGGCCTGCTGATTGCCGCCCAGCATCCTCCGCTGGGGCGCACGCTGCTGGTGCCGAAATTCGACGAGGTCGTTGAATACGACGGACGGCCTTATCCCCTGGCCACCAATCGCTGGCGCAGCGGAGTGGTTGAGCCTCAGGGCTACCGCCGCATCGAAGAATTTCACCTGGAGGGCATGAGCCCCGTGTGGACCTATGCCTGCGCCGACGCGTTGCTGAGCAAGAAAGTCTGGATGGAGCACGGCGCGAACACGACCTACGTCCTCTACCGCCTGGAGCGGGCCAGTGAAGGCGCGAGGCTCAGCGTGAAGGCGTTGGTTAACTACCGCGACTTTCACAATCTCACGCGCGCCGGCAACTGGAAGATGGAGATCAGCGAGGTGGAGCGAGGCTTGTGCATCAAAGCTTATTTTGGGGCGACGCCGTTTTATGTGCTCTCTTCCACGGCCGGCGTGCAGCGGTGCCACCAGTGGTATCGGGCGTTTGAACTCGCCGCCGAAACGCTCCGCGGGATGAATCACCAGGAGGACCATCTCCACGCGGGAACCTTTGTGGTGGATCTGAATCCGGGCGATTCGGTCCTGATGGTTGCCAGCACCGAGCCCCAGCCGGACCTCGATGCGCAGTCGGCGCTCAAACGGCACGATGATCGCGGGCAAAGGTTGCTGGAAAATTTTCGCGAGGTGCATCACAGCATCCAGGTTCCAGCATGGGTGGCCCAGCTTGCGCTGGCCGGCGACCAGTTTGTCGTCGAGAGGCAGGCGAGCGGGGCCGAGGGCCACACGGTGATTGCCGGCTACCACTGGTTCAGTGACTGGGGGCGCGATACCATGGTTGCGCTGCCGGGGCTGACGCTCTCAACCGGGCGGCCCGATGTGGCACGGAACATTCTGCTGGCCTGGGCCGGATTTGTGGATGGCGGCATGCTTCCCAATCGCTTTCTGGAGTCGGGGGAGACGCCTGATTTCAACACCGTGGACGCCGCCTTGTGGTATTTCAATGCTGTGCGCTCCTACTGGCGCCACACCCGCGAAAGGGAGTTTCTCAAGCAGATTTTCCCCACCCTCTGCGACATGGTTGCCGCCTATATGCGTGGCACTCGCTACAACATTCACCTGGACAGGAGCGACGGGCTGCTTTATGCCGGGCAGGAAGGCCTGCAACTGACCTGGATGGATGCCAGGGTGGACAATCAGGTTATCACGCCGCGAATCGGCAAGCCCGTGGAGATCAATGCACTGTGGCTGAACGCGCTGAGGGCGATGAAGGAGTTCGCGGACGAGCTGGGTAGCCCTGCGGACGATTTTGAGCACGCGGCCGAGCAGGCTGTGAAAGGGTTTGAGAGGTACTGGAACACTCCGGCGGGATACTGCTTCGACGTGCTGGACGGGCCCGAGGGCAACGACGCGTCGCTAAGGCCCAACCAGATTTTCACCGTGGGGTTGCCGGATAGTCCCTTTGACTCCGAACGGCAACGGGCCATTGTTGATGCCGTCGGCCGCCACTTGCAGGCCTCCCCGGGGCTGAGAACCCTGGCGCCTGATGACGCGCATTACAAGGGCTCTTACGCCGGGAATCAGGAAGACCGCGATGGCGCGTACCATCAGGGCACTGTCTGGGGATGGCTGCTGGGGCCTTTTGTGAGAGCCCATTTAAGGGTCCACAATGATCCGCGGGCGGCAGCATCATTCCTGGCGCCGGTGGTTCACCATCTGCAGGCTCAAGGCTTGGGAACGGTGGGCGAGATTTATGATGCTGACGCGCCCTTCATGCCTCGAGGATGCATTGCCCAGGCCTGGACGGTGGGCGGCATCCTGGAAGCATGGGAAAAGACTGCAGTGCACGGTTTGCCTGTGGGGGATTAGAGTCGGGCAGCCCACAAGCAATATGCAATGTTGCCCCTCTCTGGAGTCCTCGGCAGCGGCCGGCGCCCCGCAACTTAAGTTGTGGGTGGTTTCGGCACCGGAGGCGGGAGAGCCCGGGCCTTGATTTCAGACTGGAATTCCGCCTTCCTGTGGGACCCGTCGCAGAAGGGCTTGTTTTCCGAATGCCCGCAGCGGCAAAGGCCGATCGTCGTGCGGCCGGCAAGGTCGAACACCCCGCCTTCTGAATCAACGATTTCAAAATCACCCTCGATACGAATCGAGCCGTTATTGCGGACCGTAATTTTTGTTGCTGCCAAAGGTTCCTCCGAGATTGAAATTATCCAAAACTGCAAAGACTAACCGCAAATTCTGATCGCGTGTCAAAAAGGCCTGATCAGGACCATTATCAGAATTCCAATAAACACCAGAGCGATGCCGCCGTGCAGCATCATGCACTCT
Source organism: uncultured Acidobacteriota bacterium (assembly GCA_963783155.1). GTDB lineage: Bacteria > Acidobacteriota > Terriglobia > UBA7540 > UBA7540 > SCRD01. The sequence goes on from CAWANC010000011.1 coordinate 116,010, forward strand.
TTTCGCCGAAGCACAATCCTGCCGGCATGAAAAGCCTTGGCGCGGATGTAGGTGATGGCATCCAGCACGATCAGGATGGCCACCAGAAACAGTTTGACGTGGAGCCACGGGGCGTGGAAGTAATACTGCGGGTTGGTGGAAATCAGGATAGCGCCGGAAATGACGGTGATGATGGCGCCGGGGTGCGCAATGCCTCTGAACAGCTTCCCTTCAACGCGGTTCAGGACTTCATGAACTTCCGGGACCGCCGAGTCCGCGTCGTAAGCGAGAAGATGAGTGACCACCAGGAGGCTTCCCAGCCAGAAGACGATGCCCAGGATGTGAAATACCAGCGTCCACGCTAATAATGTGCCCATGATCATTTGCCTCAGTGCGTGATTTGGAATAAGAAAATACTTTTGAAGACTGCAATGCCCACTGCCCCATCGCGTGCGCGGCAATCCATTATTGAAACATAAAACCCGCTCTTGTGCGAAGCAGATGCTTAAAACGTTGACTTACCAAGGTTATCTGAACTGCGCTGGATGAGTTTCCGGAGTTCAAAACGGTCGATCGGTGGTTTTCAGACAGGGCGGTAGAGGTGATAGAGCATCCAGTAAACCACCACGCCGGTGACGGAGACGTAGAGCCAGATGGGAAGCGTCCATCGTGCAATTCGCTTGTGAAGGTCGAAGCGTTGCCGCCAGGCGCGGTAGAGCGTGATCAGGGCCAGCGGAACAATGGCAGCCGCCAGAACAGAATGCGTTCCCAGCAGGGCGAGATAGAAAGTTCGGATTGCTCCGTGACCCTGGAAGTGTACAATCCCCCGCAGAAAGTGGTCGGCCAGGTAAAAGACCAGGAAGACTGCAGATGTGAAAAACGCCGACACCATACACGCCTTGTGAGCCCGGATCTGTTTTTTGCGGATGAAAACGTACCCTGTGGCCAGCAGCACGGCGCTGAGGGTATTCAGACAGGCTTCGATGGCTGGAAAGTAGGAGACCATGGCGCTCAGAGCCAAATTTTATCAAACATCATCAGGCCGAACACCAGCGGAAGGTAAAGGACCGAAGCCAGCACCAGGCGTCTTGCCAGCACGTTGGTCCGATTTCGGGCCAGTCGCGCCCCGTGGAGCAGGAAATAGGATCCCAGTACCGCAGCGCCGAAAAGATAGACCTTTCCGACCTGCCCGATCAGCGTGGGTACCATGCTCACGACCACCAAAGCCACAAGGAAAGCGATAATCTGGCGGCTGGTCAGCCGGCCGTCCGGATCTTCAGGCGGCAACATGCGCAGCCCCGCGCGGGAGTAATCCTCACGATACATCCAGGCGATCGCCAGAAAATGAGGAAACTGCCAGAGGAAGAGGATCGAGTAGAGGACCAGGGATTCGGCGTTCAAACTGCCGCGCGCGGCAGCCCACCCGATCAGCGGCGGCATGGCGCCGGGAAAAGCTCCAATCAGTGTGCAGAGAGCGGTCTTCCTTTTGAGCGGCGTGTAGATCAGCAGATAAGTCGTGAGCGTGAGCAGCGCCAGAACGCTTGCCAGCGGGTTGACTTCAACCCAGAGCAGCAGGCCGCCACCGATGGCCAGGAGGAGCCCGAAGACAAGGGCTTCCACCGCCTTGATGCGACCCGCCGGCAAAGGCCTGCGCGCCGTCCGCCGCATGGAGGCGTCAGATTTTCGCTCGATATATTGATTCAGGGTCCCGGTTCCGCTGGCCACCAGCAACGTTCCCAGCAGCGTATTCAACAGCAGGAAAATATCCAGGGGGCCGCGCAGGGCAACGTAGTAGCCCGCCAGGGTGCTGATGACCACCAGGAAATTGACTTCAGGTTTGGTCAGCACCCAGTAATCACTGAGCCTGCCAGCGAAGACTTGCCGCAAACTTGTGGGTGCATCGCACGATGCCGCGTCTTGAATTTTGTTTTCTCCTGCGATGCTCATGTTGCAACTCTATCTGGGCCCTGATTTCCCTGCGAATCAGGAGGTTTTTGCACCCCTGAATCCCGGACAAGAATCCGAAAACCCATTGGGATCATCGATGGCATCGAGGCGGAGAGGCCCGGCTGCGGATGACTTTGCAATCAAAAATTCAATAGGAGCTTGCAAGTCGCCTGGAGAACGGGAAACCCTGCCTTCACTGACGATTCCATCAATTGCAAAACATTGAGTTCGGAGCCCCTCCGAACTCTGATGCCGCAGTTAAGAGCCTCGCGGTTCCTGACCCGCGCTCATCAAATTCCTAAAAGCGGTGACGCTCCATTTGCTCGGCAGATCAGCCTTTTTCCTGGCCTCAGGCGCACAAAGACGGGCAGGATCTTGCACTCCGGAAGCAGCTGGTTTGATGATGGCCCCTGTCACCCAGACCCATGGCGCCTTCGCCCGAACCGCGGTTATGGTTTGCGGAACTGCGGCAGCCCTCATGCTCAGGGCTGAGAGCACGCGTCTGGGCCTGAGATTTAAACTGGGTATTCTACCACCATTTTGTCCATTTGTGGGATTCCATCCTCCACTTTGTCCTGGCTGGTGGAATTGTGTGAGATGTGCCTGGGGGATGTCCGGGGCTAGAGCTTCACCGCCAGCAGAACCAGAAGGTAGATCCACAGGCCGTCCATAAAATGCCAGTAGATGGCAGTAATATCCACGGCGATGCGTTTGCGGGGATTGAAGATGATCGTTTGCGTTCGGAAAACCAGATACAAAAGCGCCAGTATGCCACCCAGTAAATGAAGACCGTGAGCGGCGGTGAGCAGGTAGAGGAAGCCACTGCTGGGGTTGGTGGTGATGAAAATCCCTTGCGCGGCCAGTTCACGCCAGGCGATCAGCTGCCCCCCGATGAACGCAACTCCAAGCCCTGTAGTCACATACAGCCAACTGACAAATTGTGTGGCTGCCTCTCTGTTCAGGGCTCTTCTTGATAGTTCAAGCGTGAAACTGCTGGCTAGCAGAACCAGAGTGTTGAAATAGAGGAGCGGAGGAACGGTCGTGTGGATCCAGTCGCTTGATTCCTCTGCCCGCGCCACCATCACCGCGGTAAGTGCAAGGAAGAGCATGGCGATCGAGATAATAGCGATCCAGATGGCAATCTTATACGCGCCCCGAGGAAGGGGTGAGTTCGATGGCCCTCGCTGGCCGCGCCCCCCCGAGTCGTCGCCGCCGCTGCCATCATTGCCCTTTCCCGGCGGAGGACTGGAATGGCCGGGCAGATCCGGCTTGGCTGGTGTAACCAGTGTTGATTCCATAGGGTTGCCCCGTCTGCTTAGATTATCACGAGGAGAACGGTCTCGATGGCAGAAATTTCCGTTGCCGGTTGTTCCGTTCGTGGCCGGGTCATAGCAAAATTCGCTTGCCGGCGGGACAGCCGGTGATATCATGGCGCCGCAAGCCTGGCGCGATAAAGTCGGGCTTGTGTTGAGGCGCTTCGTGCGCGGGTCCGGCAGATTCCGCTCCTACGAAAGAATGCTGAACGACAGGGCGAGGGTAATTGGTCATTAAGTCGTTGGGCTCGTTCAGGGGGCGGATGCGTCTTGAAAAGATGGGCGCGCGATTGAATGCTTGCTGGTAGCCGACTGCGTCCGGGTGGTCGGTTTCAGTCTGTTGCGGGATAAGGAGGCAAAACAATGGCAGGGACCCGGAGCCGTTCTCTTCACCTGTTTAATTTTAGGGGCATTGACGTTTTCCTGCACTGGTCGTGGTTTCTGGTCGCGTTGATTGAAATCGACTCGCGCGCCAGAAGCTATTCAACGCTCACGTGGAACGTTCTGGAATACGTTGCTTTGTTTGGCATCGTCCTGCTGCATGAATTCGGCCACGCGTTCGCTTGCCGGCAGGTGGGCGGGCGGGCGAACCGAATTGTCTTGTGGCCACTGGGGGGCATCGCCTACGTGCAGCCTCCACAACGTCCTGGCGCAACGCTTTGGAGCATTGCCGCAGGTCCTCTGGTGAACGTGCTTTTGATGCCAGTCCTGCTGGTTTTGGTGATGATGAACACGGAGTACGGATGGGGACGGTCCGTGCCCGACGTCCATATCTTTCTGGTTGCGCTTGCCTTCATTAATGGGATTTTACTCGTCTTCAATTTGCTGCCGATCTATCCCCTGGATGGGGGCCAGATTCTGCGGTCGCTGCTGTGGTTCTGGATGGGACGGGCCCGTAGTTTGATGGTGACTTCAGTGATCGGGATGATTGGCGTGGCGGGGCTTTTCCTCTATTCCTATTGGACGCGCTCCATCTGGAATGGGGCCATTTCGGTCTTTATTTTGATCTATTGCTGGGGAGGCTTGCGGCAGGCTCAGGCGCTGTCACGCCTCGCCAAGGCCCCCCGGCGCGAGGGTTTTGCGTGCCCGTCCTGCAAGGCGGCACCGCCGGCCGGCGAATACTGGGTCTGCAGCAGTTGCCAGAAGGCGTTTGACACCTTTCAGGCCGGGGCGGCGTGTCCGCATTGCGGGACGCGTTTCGCCAGGACGTCCTGTTTCGAGTGCGGGTCGGCCAGCGCGATCAGCGAGTGGGTGGCGGCGGCAGCGGAGAAGGGGCCTACGACCTTTGGGGCTTCGAACCTGCTTTCTCGGGAGTCGGATTAGCATGCGTTTCGGGCTGGACGGTTGGCTGCATTTCGGTTATGCAGCGCTTGAGTAGGCTAGATAACGAGGCTCTGAATGCTCAGATTTGGGCTGCTCCGGGGCATATGTTTCACGTGAAACATATGCCCCGACTCGGACCCGAAACCACTCGCAGAGCGGCAAGTTTGAACCCGGGCGGCCGGAGGCCTCCTCGGCTCAGGGAAGTTGCCAGCAGGCCTCGCGTCATTTACAATGCCTCTAGATGATCTCCAGGAACAGCGTCCGGAAATTGCTTTCTCCATACGAAATCGCTATTTCTGACGAGAGAATTGATAAGGTCATCGTTTATGTCGATCTTCTTCTCCGCTGGAACCGTAAAATCAACCTGACAGCAATTTCCGCGCCGGAAGAATGTATAACCAGGCACTTCGGCGAAAGCTTTCTGGTTTCACGGATGGTAGAATTGCGTGGTCTCCTTCTCGATATCGGAAGCGGTGCCGGATTTCCTGGTCTGGCTCTCAAATTGATTGCACCCGAGTTGGAGATTGTGCTTTTGGAGCCTGTCGCTAAAAAGAGGGCCTTCTTAAAAGAGGCAGCAAAAGCTTGTGCCATGGGTCCGATCCAGGTACTTGGGAGCAGACTTGATGAGTTTGCTCGGGCTGAACAGGGCCGAAAGTTCCACATTATTACGGCACGGGCGGTAGGTGGGCTCGATTTATTGATTCCGGCTGCAAAAGAATTGCTGTGCGCTGCTGGGCACTTGTGTCTCTGGGTAGGTACACGGCAGGTTGGACCAATTCGAGAAGCAAATTCGGAGCTGCGGTGGCTGGAATCTGAGGTAATCCCACTTAGCGATGACAGGCTCATACTCGTTGGATCTCAAGCGATGCTGAAATTTGTTTAACAGCCTTACTATCTATAAGATGAGAATATGGATCAGGGTAATTCCGCCCATGTTTCACGTGAAACATCACATTTCCACTTGCTTTAGGGGTTCCGCTCTGATAGCTTCTCCCCCTCTCGTTTTGAGTTAAAAGACCTATGGGACGTGTTATCGCAATTACTAATCAGAAGGGTGGCGTAGGGAAGACAACGACTGCCATCAATCTTGCAGCATCGCTTGCTGCCCAGGACATGTGGACCCTCGTTATAGACTGCGACCCGCAAGGTAATACCACCAGTGGCTTCGGATTTCCCAAAGATCCCTCCCGCCGCTCCCTCTATCACTCTCTGATCCTAGACGCGCCGCTTACAGAACTCCTTCTTCCAGGCCCGGCCGAGGGGATACAGTTAATCCCATCTGATAAGAATCTCGTTGGTGCCAACGTCGAGCTCGTTTCAAGGCCTGGCAGGGAACAAATCCTACGGGAGAGGCTGAGCCCCATCCGGGACCGGTTCAATTACACGCTGCTTGACTGTCCCCCGGCGCTTGATTTGCTCACCCTCAACGCCTTGGTGGCGGCAGATTCAGTTCTTGTTCCCATCCAGTGCGAATATTTTGCCCTTGAAGGCGTTTCAGAGCTTCTTGACACTCTGATCCGGATTCGACGGACGCACAACCCCAGGTTGGCAATTGAGGGCATTCTGTTGACCATGTTTGACGAGAGAACAAATCTCTCGCACCAGGTTCGCGACGACCTGAAGGACTTCTTTGGAGACCAGGTATTTGATACCATGATCCCCAGAAATGTCCGCCTTGCAGAGGCTCCAAGCCATGGAAAACCCGTGCTTTTGTACGATCCGGATTGCCGTGGCTCAGAGAGTTATATCAAACTTGCTAAAGAGGTTATAAGTCATGACCAGAAAGGCGTTGGGGCGCGGACTGAACGCCCTGCTGCAGGAAACTGAGTCATCGCCTTCTGCTTCGGGGCTTGGCCAAGTACCGCTGAATCTTATCGATCCCAATCCCTTTCAGCCCCGAACACAACTGCCGGAGGATGCTCTGGAAGAGCTTGCGAATTCCATCCGGTCTAGTGGACTAATCCAGCCAATCCTCATTCGACCGGCCGGGGGACGCTATCAGCTTGTGGCCGGAGAGAGGCGTTGGCGGGCGGCAGCCAAGGCGGGTTTAGAAAAAGTCCCGGCGGTCATACGTGAAATCGCCGACACCGAAGCATTGGAACTTGCGCTCGCTGAAAACCTTCTCCGCGAGGCGTTAAACCCGCTGGAAATTGCACGCGCTTATGAGCGGCTGCAACAGGAATTCCATCTGACACACGAACAGATCGCAGAGCGCCTGGGTGTCAACCGGTCGACTGTGACGAACACCCTTCGGCTCCTGGGGCTCTCCCCGGTGGTCCAGACGCTGCTGATGGAAGATAAGATCTCCGCTGGCCATGCCCGGGCCTTGCTGGCAGTGGACTCGCCGCAGATGCAGGCCAGGCTGGCGCAGGCTGTTATCGAAAAGGGGCTCTCCGTCAGGAACCTGGAAAATCTCGTTGCTCCACGAACTCGCGCCCAGGGGAAAAAAGAGTCGAAACCAGACCCAGGTGTAGACCCGAACCTTCGGGCGGCCGTGCTTGAGCTGGAACGTGCGCTCGGAACGAGAGTGAAAGTGGTGGGAAGCGAACGCCGCGGAAAAATTGAAATCAGCTATTTTTCCGGGGAAGATCTGAGTCGAATTTACGATCGGATAGTTCACAATTAGCCTGTATTGCGTCTATAGCTATTAGTTAATTAAATGATATTGCACACTATTGAATTAAGGAATGGGCGGAGAACCGAATGGCGCTGAAAGTTGCTGAAATGTTCCGGCGGCGGTCGGCGAACCCGCGCGGTGATCAGGAACTGCTCGGGCGGCTTGAGCCCGGCATTGAATTCGAAGGCAAGTGGACCGTCGCCTCCGGGCTGATTCGGATCAACACGCACCTGAAAGGTGAGGTCGATTGTGCCGGAGCTGTGGTCAACACTGACCAGGGCGAAGTGGAAGGGGAGATCCGTACAAGGTTCATCACCATTACCGAAAAAGTGAAAGGCACAATTCGCGCTTCTGAAAAGATCGAAATCAAGGCAAACGGAGTTCTGTTGGGTGACATCCATACGGTCTCGCTTGCGATTGAGCCCGGTGGGTACTTTGACGGCCAATGCCACATGCCCGTTCCCGACATTGCCCACCGCTCTGCGGAAACGGAAGACGCCACACAGAGGGCCTAGCCTGCGCTGGCAAAAGGTGGAGAGAAGAAGTTCCTGAGCGAAGGCACATTCTCCACTGGCCTCTGGTCGCACCGGCGCAAGCGAAGGCGTCCTGCAATTGAACATTGCGTCCTCAAAAAGTCGCGTACCCAAAACTGCAGAGCGCCCGGCCTTTCACCTTTAGGCATATTATCGATCATAAGTGGCATCCACGATGACGACAGTTGTTATTGGCGGGCACTCCCGCAATATCGGCAAGACATCGGTGATGGTGGAACTGATCCGCCGTGTCCGGCCGCCTGAGTGGACCGCAGCGAAAATTACCCAATATGGCCATGGCGTTTGCTCGCTCGATGGCGAGCCGTGTTCCTGCGACCCGGGCGAACACGGATTCGTCCTGACCGAAGAGCGGGAACGCAAGGGGCGATGCGACACGAGCCGGTTCCTCCAGGGGGGCGCCCGGCGTTCGCTGTGGCTGCGAGTCCGCCAGGGACAGCTTCATCGCGCCCTCCCGGCGTTGATGCGAGCGCTGCGCCGGGTGGAATGGGTGATGATTGAAAGCAACAGCATCATGGACCACCTTCAACCCGCGCTCTATCTGTTTGTCCTTGACCCTGCGAAAAGCGACTTCAAGGCGACGGCCCGCAAGCATCTGGAGCATGCCGACGCGCTCATCACGATTGGGACTGCCGTCCCTCGTCAACCCTGGCCCGATGTTGATGCCGGCATTCTCCACAGCAAGCCTGTTTTCCAACTGGCAGCCCCCGACCAGCTCAGCGATGAGCTGATCGATTTTGTGCGGCACAAACTGGGCCTTGACGAAGCAGCAGAGAATGCAGGCGATCAGCTTTGACAGCGGGCGGAGCAGATTGCCGCCCTGGCGCCCCGCTTTTCAGTTGTCAAAGATCACTGAGGCCCAGCCACGATCCGCAGATCGCGCTGGCCTCTAAACAAAAAATCCGCGGAGACATCGTTTCGACGATTGCATAGCCTGATATTCGAATCAGCTCGGTATCCAGGCACCTGGCAATCTCGCCGCCTACCGCCGCGACACTTCCACCACCGCGTTGTAATCCGGAACGCCGCTTTCGTCCAGCCGCCCGGAAGGGATCAGCACGTTGCCTTCCGGCCAGTGGACCTGCAGGCTTCCCGGCTTGATGCGGTCAATCTTCACCCGCCCGCGGAAGCTGCCGTACTCATTGCGCAGGACCACCGTATCGCCCGTGCGCAGCGCCAGCCGAGCGGCGTCTTCGGCGGCCATGATCACGTCCTCGCGGCGCGCGCCGTTCAGCGGATCGACATCGTCCTGCACCATGCTGTTGAACTGTTTTCCGCGCCGTGTGCTCAGCAGAAACTTCCCTTTGGGGACCCGTTCCTGGGGCAAATCAACGGCAGAAAAATAACCTTTGCCGCTCGGTGTAGCAAAGCCATCGGCCAGCAGGCGGGGCCCTCCGTACTGGAAGCTGTCGCCCTTGCTTTTCAGTTTTCCGATGCCGCGATAGGTGGGGCAGAAGCGGTCGATTTCCGCCCGAATGTCGCCCGCATCCTTCCACGGGAACGCCTTGGCCGCGCCTTCCGGATCGAAGTGCCGTGCCAGCATTACCGGAATTTCCCACTCATCGCGAGCCTCGCCCGGCCGAGGCCCGGGAATCTCCGGGCTGTAGATCACGCGCCGCTCGGTGCTGGTTTCCGTTCCGCCGCCGCGCTGTTCATAGCGGTTGCGGGCAGGCAGCAGCACCACGGTTTCTCCGGGATCGACCAGCATGGTGGGATTCACCACAATGTCCTGATGGACCCGCAGCCGCAGGCGGCCCAGCGCGTCGCAAACGCGGTCAGGTTCCGGCAGCGTATCCATAAAGTTGCCGCCGCTTTGCCACAGCATGTCGATTTCGCCACTCTCGGCGCCCAGCACCATTTCCGCCGCCCCCATGCCTTTCCACGCCGGCGGCCGGAAGCCCCAGACGTCGGGCGAAGCAAAATGCCAGGCGTTCTGCTCATTCACCGGAAACCCCATCAAATAGGCAGACGGCTGGGCGCCCATTTCAGCGCCGCCCTGCACGCCGCTGTGCCCTCGGATGGGCATCAGGCCGGTATGTGGCCTTCCCACGTTGCCGCGGGCCAGTTGCAGGTTCACAATGGCGCGCACGTTGTCGCTGCCGTAGCGGTGATGCGTAATGCCCATGCTCCACACAAAAACGGCGCTGCGGGCCTTGCCGAAGGCTTCGGCAAAGCGCAGCATGTCCGCCCGCGTGAGGCCGGAGCCGCGCTCCAGGTCCTCCCAGCGCAGGCTGCGTGCCTTCTTTTCAAGCGCCCGCCAGCCGGTGGTGCGATCGTCGATAAAGCCGCGATCGAGCCAGTTGTTCTCCATCAGGTACTTCAGCACGCCGTAGAAAAAGGGAATGTCGCCGCCCGGCAGCACCTGGAAGAAGTCGTCCGTGATGCGTGTTCCAAACAGCGCGCTTTCCGTGACCGACGGCACCCAGTAGCGTTCCATGCCAGGCTCAAGATAGGGATTCACCATGAAAACTTTGGTGCCTGCCTTCTTGGCGTAATAGAGATACTTGGTGGCCACCGGCTGATTGTTGGCCACGTTGGTTCCCACAAAAACCACCAGGTCGCTGCCAATCCAGTCGCTGTAACTACAGGTGGTGGCGGCGCAGCCCACCGTGGCCTTCAGCGCCGTGGTGCTGGGAGCGTGGCAGATGCGCGCGCTGGTGTCGATGTGGTTGGTGCCGATAAAGCGCGCCACTTTCTGGTGGGCGTAATAGGCCTCATTGGTGAGGCCGCGGGAGGTAAGGTACCAGGCCAGGCCGCGCGGGTCGGTCTGGCGCAGCTTTTCGGCGATGACGTCCAGGGCCTCATCCCAGGTGGCGCGCCGGAAGCCCTTTTCGCCCCGCTGGCGCACCATCGGCACCGCCAGCCGCCCCAGACTGCGCAGATCCTGCTCGCGCTTGCCCTGCAATGGTTCCACGTCCTCCAGCAGGCGCCAATCCATGGCCGGCATGGTGTTCAGGCGCAACAATCGCAGGCGCACGGCGCACAGGTGGATGCCATCCATGGTCCAGTCGCGCATGCCCGTGGTGCCCAGCGCGCAGCCGTCGCAGCAGCCGTCATTGAGGATTCGCCACGCGTAGCGCAGGTTATCGCGGTTTTCCCAAACGGTCTCCAGTATCTCCCGGTAGGCATTGGGGTGCTGCTGGCCGACTCCGTAAGGCACCAGACTGACCCACTCTTTCGGATTCCAAGCCTTCAGAAGTTTGCTAGCCATTGATTCGCCCAGGTTGACCGCACATTAAACCACAAATTGGCAGGAAGTGCACCGCCCAAGGCTTGAGCGGTGGCAGGAGGGGCCGGAATGGCGCCGGATGGGGGCCGGCTGGTCAGTTTAGCTTTCCAGCCGTGTCTGTTTTCCGCCCTTATTTGTTTTCAACAACATGGCCCGCTTCGTTTTAGGTTCGTTTTGGGTTCGTTTTTTCAACAGCTACGTATTTTCAACAACTTCCCGGCTTCGTTTTTGGGTTCGTTTGGGTTCGTTTTTTGGTTCCGATCCTGTATTTTCAGTAACTTCCCGGCTTCGTTTTTTAAAAAACGTGTTTTTTTGTCCCACACAATTTTAGTGCCAAACAGATTATTACATCTTTTCAACAACTTAAGGCAAATTTAAGAGTCTGATCGGACTGCCTATTCCTGCTGTCGCAAAACCCGTCCTGCCCGGTCCAGCACCGTCCCGAAGATGGAAATGCCCACAAAAACCACCATTGGCTCCCCGCCTTCGCACCGCAACTTTCGTTTTGTCGTCGCCGAGCTTTCCTGGTCCGCGTGCAAAAACCATCCCGCCCCTCCCCGCAATCCAACAGCTTAAGGCTACCACGCTAGCCCACGAAAGTCAAGCAAATTCGGCGCGGAAAGGCAATTGCCCTTATGGCTGCAGTAGCGGCGAGTTTATCTCGCCACCTGCCCGCTTGTCATGCTGAGCGAAGCGAAGCAGCCCCGTATTTGTCTGGAGCTGAATGCAGAGATCCTTCGCGGAGTTTATCCTGAGCCCCAATCCGTCATTCTGAGCGAAGCGAAGGACCCCTGCATGTGTTTTTGTGCTAACAGATCGGTCCTTCGCGGAGTTACGTGAGCGAACTACCGTGATCCTTCGCTTCGCTCAGGATGGCGGACGGAAAGCGCGCTGGCTCTGGCTGGATGGTCCAAGGGGGTCGGACCTTCAGGTCCGACAAAAAGCAGCAGGCCAACAGAGCGGGGATCTCAGCCCATGAAGATGAGAATACCCATCGGATGGAAATTTGCAGACCTTCGGTAGTTCTTAGTGCGTGGAACAGACGCTATATGCTGGCCCCGAATCGGAGAACTCAGTCGTCACGGACCTGAAAAGTTCTGCAGGGCTCGGCTACAAAACCCCATATCGCCCATTCTGATGAGTCCGGCTGCGGGTGGCGCGCTGTCGGCGAAAATCGTCCAGGAGATCCCAATATCGTCTGGACTGATACCGTCGCCCCCTGTTGCTGGGACGATTACAGTTTGATTTTTGACGACTCTGTATTCCGCATCAACGGAAAATGAAATACGAAGCGGAACGGAGGATTCTGGGTAAACCGGATGCTTGAGCTCCCAGATGAGCTCTCCGGATTGGGCTGCTGCCCGTATCTCGACGGCCTCGGGATTGCCGGCTCGGAGGTTTACTCGGTCAGTTCTAGTGAGCACACAGACATTCACAGCCTTAATGCGGCCTAGATTCGCGATTCTCAGGAGCAGGTCTGCCCTCAGTGCGCATTCAGTGTTGGCGGAACTTTTGCGCTTTACCACCGCGTAGGCCAGTTCCACTCCCCCGAGGTTCACATTGGGATGCACTTGTCGATTCCGAATGTCCTCGATGAGCCTGTGAGACGCAGGCCGGGATTTCGCTCCTAGCCTGACGTAATAGCGAGAATCCCCCCTCGACTGGTGGGGCGCGCGGTGACTATCAGGTACGTCCACGACAAAGAGGGCCTTATCAGGCGCTATGTGCGCCCGTTCATCTTTCGGCTTTATCTCATAGACATTTACTCCAACGACCTCGAACTCTGTGAGGGCCGGGATTATATCTTCCAGCCAGTCCTTGGTTGACTGGTTCCCTTTGGCGAGCACGCTGACTCCTCCGAAGTCAACTTCGCCCCGGTCCGAAACGCCATAGATTATTTCACTCGTGTCCAAAACAAGTTTTTGAGGTGTTGCGATGAGACGGCAGTTGCCCTCCATCACCGGCTGTTTCAGAATGACGTTGCTGAAACATCTCTGAAGGCCGTTGAGGAGGGCACAAGCCATGGTACAAGTCGCGAGTCTGTTCAATCAACTGCTGTATCACTTTCCCCGTTTGGAGTTCGGGACTTTGGTCAAGAAGCATCAAGCCGAGCGTGCCGCCAAGGGTTCGATTGCTGGACCCAATTCGTCTCGATGTTGTTCTGCCAACTGGGCCATGCCGATTCCTTGCGCGAGATCTGCAACGGCTTGAGCTGCTGCCACGGCAAGTTAGTGCATCTGGGCATCGCCAAGGCTCCCAACAAGTCAACGCTGTCCTACGCCAACGAACATCGCCCGGCGGCGCTTTACCAGGACTTGTTCTAGACGGTCCTGGCGCGCTTCCGCGCGCAGGGACAACTGGGTGTACGCAAGCGCCAGTTTCGTTTCAAAAACAAGCTGCTCTCGCTCGACTCGACCACCCTTTCCCTCTGCTTATCGCTCTTCCCCTGGGCGAAGTTCCGCCGCGCCAAGGGAGGGGTCAAAGCCCATGTGCTCCTGGACCACGACGACTATTTGCCGCGCTACGTGCTGCTCACCGCCGGCCGCGCCAGCGACGCGAGAATGGCCCATCATTTTGATCTGCCGCCGGGATCGATCGTCGCCGTCGATCGGGGCTATAACGACTTTCGCCTCTTCGCTCGCTGGATGGCTGGGGGCGTCTTCTTTGTCACTCGGCCCATGGACCACATTACCTACGCCGTGGTCAAGTCCCGGCCCCTGCCGCAAAACAGCAACATCCGCTCCGACGAAATCATCCGCTTGTCGAGCAAGATGGCTCGACAAACCTTCAAGCACCTCTTGCGCCGCATCGCGGTCTGGGATGCCGACCAGGAGCGCGAGATCGTGCTGTTGACCAACCATTTCGACTTCGCAGCAACGACCCTCGCTCAAATCTACAAGGACCGCTGGGAGATCGAACTGTTCTTCAAGGCGCTCAAACAGAACCTCAAAATCAAGAGCTTTGTCGGTACCACGGAAAACGCCCTCCACATCCAGATTTGGACGGCCTTGATTGCCATGCTCCTGCTGAAGTGGCTCCATCACCTCTCCCAAGCCAACTGGTCGCTCTCCAATCTCGCGACGATGCTGCGTCTGAACCTGTTTACCTATCGGGATTTGCGCGATTGGCTGCACAACCCTTTTGGCACCCCGCCCATAGTCCCCGGCCCCGAACAGCTTGTTCTTTCACTGGCATGATTTGGACAGGCAACGAACTTATGAAACCGAAACCTCCTCCTCATTTACCCATCCACCCTGTCCTAAAGCCTTTCTTTCTAAGAGCTCGACGATGGAGGTTCCGTTATCTTGGACAGCAGTGAGATTATTTGACCCCCTCCAGTGTTCGCGAAGGCTGAGAGTTGTTTTGCCAGCTCGTTTCGAATCGAACCCTCGTTTGCTCCCGGCAAGGTCAGGTCGAGTAGTTTCGAAGCTTTTCGTTCAAGAGTGTCATTTTCGAGGGGTAGGGAAAGTATGTATTCTTCATCCCATTCGCTCGGTGGTCTTCGCATCTCAGCCTCAGGTTGGCCAGTTTCAACCGGCCATTGGCGCAAACCTCGCGCTATGGCTCTTTCTGATACCAATTGGGATTAGCGACGTTAACCCTTAGAGCATAGGCCAGCGGAAAGAAAATCTCGCGCGTTTCCTTTAGCACTGCGCGAGCCTCGGCTTCATCCGGCCTGTATGCAAGCTTGTGGACGACTCGGTTCCTGAGTTCTCCCACCTTGCATGAGTTAAGTTGGAGAAGAAGCTGCCTGACGTTCCCGTCGACCGGTCTCCGCGCCTTCCTTATCTCGTCGTTCGAAGTGGGAGACGGTTTGTGTGGGATTCGTCTGATGATGTCTTCCGAATCGACTAATGACTTTGGCCGGTCTTCGTAAAGTAAGTGGCAGAGGAAAAGATTTTTCATCTCGAAAAGCGAAAAGCGTTTTGTCCCCTCATACAACAGTCCCTCTAAGTTCTTGAGGGAGCCGATGTCCTTTTCGGCCCGCACGTCCGCCCAAAACGGCTTGTAAACGAATTCGACCCTAAAGTAATGGCTAAAAAAGACCTCGAAGGCCTGGGCTAGGTTAAGGGCACAGTACATGAATTGCTTTCTCTCCAGGAGGTCGTCGCAGTCGAATATGATCATCTCGTAAGAGGGATTTATCACATCGCCGCTGATGTGGAAAGCACGGAGACAATTGGGCGAATCACAGGAAACTTGGCGAGAGTCAATCGCGCTAAGGCTGCCGAGGTCCGACTTCCTGTTGAAAATATTCGCATGGCCGCACCACGGGCATTCCACGTAGAGGTTTTCATACGTCCACTTCGCGTTTCTCCCTTCGGCCTGCTGGTTCATCAGAGTTCCCTTCCGCCGATTAAAACAGTTCCTCCTGCTGGTGTCTTGTTTTGCGTTCGGCTTTGGCGAAGGTTTCGACGCGGTGCTCAGGAAACTGAATTTCCTTGCCTTCCAGAAGCTCGGCAACCGTCAGAATCTGGAAGGGCGGGCTAGTGTGCCTTTGGCATCAGCTTTTCACTACCTGGCCTTCCTCCTCGCCCAAGAAGTCCGCGGTGTACCCGCCGCGACAGTCGAGGCCGTCATCGCAGTCGTCACCAGGGAGCCAATCGATTTCTTCAAACGTTTTCCATGATTTCCCATTCCCTGCCCTACAGTGCGCGCAGGTGTTTTCGTCGAGCACCTCTGTGCGAAAGATGCGCTTCGGAACTTTCCCCATCAGTTTTAGTTTTTCCAGATTCTCTCGCACTATTGCCAAAATTTCCTCTTGGTGGCGGCGATACTTGGGTTCGTGTCTTTTTCTGTCCATCGAACTGTTCTCCTGAATTACAGTTTCGCTGCCCCTTCATCAAAGACCTCGGTCTGGACTGCGGACTCTTCCCGCGCTTTTCCTTGATGAGCACGTTGTAGGTGGCGCTGGAATTGAAGGGCGGATCGAGGTAGATGAGGTCTACGCTTTCTGTCGCTACGTGCTCGCGAAGGATTCCGAGGTTGTCGCCAAAGTAGAGCTTGTTTTTCCAGTCCATTTGCGCAAAAGAATAACACCATAGGGGGAAAACAAAAATACCCTCTTTGAGGCTCGCGCATTGCGAGATCGCTCCGATTGGGACACCCAGGAAAGAGCAAAAGCAGATTCCTCGTCGCACCGCAGCGGCGGGCTCCTCGGAATGACGGCGATGGGATCGGAATGGCCGGGATGAGGCACCGGAATACGGGCGAGAGGTCGCGACCGGCCGGGCCCACGGGCGGGACGCCCGTGCCACAACCGCTCACGCTTTGGGGTGGGTGCGGTCGTAGACCTCCATCAACGGCCTGATGGAGACCTGGGTGTACTTCTGGGTGGTGGCGAGGCTTTTGTGGCCCAGCATTTCCTGGATGGCGCGCAGGTCGGCGCCTTCGGCCAGCAGGTGCGAGGCGAAGGCGTGACGCAGCGAGTGAGGGCTGACTTTCATATTCACGTCGGGACTGTAGGTCTGCACGTAGCGCTTGAGAATGCGGTCGATGGAGCGCGTGGTGAGCCGCTTGCCGTAAACATTGAGAAAGAGCGCGGAGCTGCCGGTGCGGGTTTCGCGCAGCATCCTTTCGCGGGCGGGCAGGTAAGCCTCCAGCGCTCCTTTGGCTTTAGAGCCGAAGGGAACAATCCGCTCCTTGTCGCCCTTGCCGCGGACCTGCACGAAAGAGTCGCCGAAGTTGACGCTGCGCAGGTCGAGCCCCGCCAGCTCGCTGACGCGCAGGCCGGAGGCGTAAAGCATTTCCAGGAAGGCGCGGTCGCGCAGGATGGCGGGATCGCCGGTCTGGGCTGCATCGGCCACGCGGTCGAGGAAGGTGTTCATTTCTTCCTCCGTCATGATTCTGGGAAGCTTCTTCTCCACCTTCTCCAGGTCCCTGACACCGCTGCCGCGGGGTCTTCAGTGACTAGACCTTCCTTTGCGAGGAATCTGAAAAAAGCCCGGATGGCGGACAGCTTCCGAGCGACCGATACTTCTTCTCCTTTTTTTGAAACAGGTGCGACAGGAAGGCGCGAATCCGGAGCGGGTTCACCCCGTTCACATCCACCGAAGATTCCTTGTCTTTCCCGGCCAGAAAATCGCGGAACTGCACGAGGTCGCTGTGATAGTTGCGGACGGTGTGCGGAGAAGCGTTCCGCTCGTACTTCAGATACTGGATGTAGCGTTCGATCAGGTCGTTCATACGGGTTTTGTGAAAGGGCACGACTTCAGTCGTGCCGTTGGATTGGGTAGCGTAGAGTTGTTCTGTAACTCTGCGGTTGTTTATTTCGGCAAACAAACCGCAGAGTAATCCCGCACGGCGGGACAACTCTGCGCTACCTTGCTAAAGCCGCCTGCTTCGAACCGCCTCTTCGGCACGACTAAAGTCGTGCCCTTTCTCACCTTTCGTGGCAACATTCGCCGGTTCATGAATGGTCCGGGTCAGGCACCGCAAATCACAGCGCCGGAATCAGCCGGTGAGGAGACCCTCGCTACGGTTTCGAGCCAGGGCTGCAAATCCTGCAGTGACCGCTCGCACTGTTTTTCGCGCCGGGCGCGGCGGTCACGCGCCACCTCTCTGGGCAGGCCGTCCATGGGCGGCAGAAGATCAAAAGCGATGTTCGCGGGCTGATAATTCTGCGGGCTGGCGTGGGTGACGTAATGGACCAGCGAGCCCAGCGCCGTGGTGCGCGGCGGCGGAGAAAAAGTGGCCTGCCCCGCCCGATGGGCAATCGCCAGGCCTGCCAGCAGGCCCGTGGCGATGCACTCCACGTAACCTTCCACGCCCGAGAGTTGCCCGGCAATGAAAACCAGCGGATGGGCGCGAAAACTGAGATCGGGACTGAGAAGCCGGGGCGCGTTGATGTAAGTGTTGCGATGGATCTGCCCGTAGCGGAGGAATTCCGCATTTTCGAGGCCCGGAATCATTCGCAGGATACGTTTCTGCTCCGGAAATTTCAGGTGGTTCTGGAAGCCTACCAGATTGTAGCTGGAGGTGCGCAGATTTTCGGCGCGGAGTTGCACCAGGGCGTAAGGCCGGCGGCCCGTGCGAGGATCGACAAACCCCACGGGGCGCATGGGGCCGAATCGAAGCGTGTCGACGCCGCGGCGGGCCAGCTCTTCGATGGGAAGGCAGGCCTCAAAATATTTCACGTCTTCGAATTCGTGCGCCTGGACCGCTTCGGCGCCGATCAGGGCTTCGTGGAAGGCGTGGTACTCGTCCTTCGTCATGGCGCAATTCAGGTAATCATCGCCGCCCTTGCCGTAACGCGAGGCGCGGAAGATGCGGTCCATGTTCAAGGTGTCGGCATCGACGATGGGGCTGATGGAATCGTAGAAGGCCAGGCTCTCGGTTCCGGTGAGGCGCTGGAGGCTTTGGGCGAGCGCGTCGGAAGTCAAGGGCCCCGTGGCGACGAGACAAAGGCGGTCGCCGGGAATTTCGGTGACTTCTTCGCGGCGCAGGGTGATGAGCGGATGACGCGTCGATGGCCTGCGTGACGGATGCCGAAAAGCGCTCGCGGTCCACCGTGAGGGCGCTGCCGCCCGGCACCGCGCATTCATGGGCCAGGCGCAGCAGCAGTGAACCCACGCGGCGCATCTCTTCCTTCAGCAGCCAGGAGGCCGCACCGGGAGCGTCGGACTTGAGCGAATTGCTGCACACCAGCTCCGCAAGCTGGTCCGATTTGTGGGCGGGCGTTGGGCGCAGCGGGCGCATTTCGCATAGCGTGACGCGCACGCCACGGCTGGCAAGCTGCCAGGCCGCTTCGCTGCCCGCCAGACCGCCTCCGGCAATGAGGATTGGATCAACCATCGGCCACTGGAATGATTATAGCAACCATTTCCAGAAGTCGTTTGCAGGGCGGGAGGGAACATTTGAGTCGTGGTGAGGCACTTGTAAATTCTTGTCGGGCGGGAAAAGATTTGACACAGAGGGCACAGCGAGGCTTGCGGCGCTGTTCGGCGAAGGCTAAGGGGCACAGAGTTCACAGAGAAGAACCTGCCATAACAATCAGCGAACGGTCCGCTATTGCGCCAGGAAGGCGTTGACGACCGGGTCCAGCCGGTCCCGTTCGCAACCGGGCGCGCCATGGCCGCAATTGGAGGTGAGTTTGAAGACGCGGGCGTGAATCAACTTTGCAAAATCCAGCGCGGGCTGCGGGTTGACGATGTGGTCCTGCAGGCTGGGAACCACCAGCACGCGGGCGCGGACCACCGAGGCTGCTTTCTCCATGGAGCCGCCGAAGGGTTTGGAAACATCCTGGGCCAGCATGGCCTGCAACTGGCGCACGCAGTTGTTGGCGTCAAATGACTTCACCACCGAATTCTGGGCGCCGGAAATGAAAGCGGGAAGTTCGGCCAGGGTGGTGTGGGTGATGCGGTATTCCGGCGTGGATCCGTTCAGGGCCAGGATGTCGGCAATCATGGACAGGGCCGCCACCGGCTCTGAGGCGTAGTTCCCATTATTCCAGTCGCGGGAAAAGGTGATGGCGTGGAGGTCCGCGGTGTGCAGAAGCGAATCGTAAGAAGTCGGGCGGGGCGAGCCGACAATGGGAATGGCCTCATCCATGAAGTTGGGGTAGGAAACCATCCACTGAAAAGTCTGGTGCCCGCCCATTGAAACTCCAACAACCGCGTGAACGTGAGAAAGTTTGAAAACGCGCGTGAGCAGTTCGTGCTGCGATTTCACCATGTCGCGAATGTTGAATTGGGGAAACTGCATGCGCGGCTGCGCCTTGCTGTTGGAGGGCGAGGATGATACTCCGTTGCCCAGAGCATCTATCAGAATGACGTAGTACCGGGAACTGTCAACCAGCCTGCCGGGCCCCACTTCACCCAGCATCCCGCCGGTCTTGCCCATAAACGCCGTGGGCATGACGACGACATTGGATTTTTGGGCATTCAGTTTGCCCAGCGTGCGATAACCCATCCTGAGATTCTTTAGGACCTGGCCGTTTTCCAACCGAAAGTTGCCCAGAGAGGCATACTGGAGCTGCTGTGCGGCCAGCGGTCCGGCCCAGACGCACAGAAGGGCGACCATGAGCAGTCTTCCGGCTGCTCGCGAAATCCTGATGACCATGAGAGGGTGCTTCTTTCTTCTGCTTTTTTCTAAGGCCGCACGCCCGGAACGTCGAGTTTGATGCTATAGACGCTGCTGCTGGCGGTGACGTAAAGCGTCTTGCCGTCCGGGCCGCCCCAGGCGCAATTGGCCGCTCTTTCGGGAAGCTTGATGCCGCCGATATGCTTGCCTTCAGGCGAGATGATCCAGATGCCGCCGGGACCGGATCCGTAGAGATTTCCTTTTTCGTCCACCTTGATGCCGTCCGGCCCGCCGACGCCCTGGCTGGAATCGGCTTTGCAGAATACCTTGCCGTTCGCCACCATGCCGTTGGGCTTGACGTCGTAACGCATCCAGACCATGTTCTGGGTGTCGGAAACGCCGATGTAGAGATACTTTTCGTCGGGCGAAAAGGCGATGCCGTTGGGCCGGGTAAGGTCCTTGATGACAAGCTGAAGATGGCGATTGTCCGGCGGACGCACCCGGCTTGTGCGATGTTGCTCCCGTCAGCCGGTAGACCCCATTGAAGGGCAATTCCTTCAGCGGGTCTTTATCGCTCTGGGTGGGCAGGCCGTAAGGCGGATCGGTAAAGTAGAGCGAGCCGTCGGATTTGTAGACCAGGTCGTTGGGACTGTTCAGCCGCTTTCCCTGGTAGTGGTCGCAGAGAACGGTCAGCTTGGCGCCGGGTTCGAGCGATTCCAGCCGGTAGATCTCGCGGCGGGCGTGGCCCGCGACGGTGAGGCGGCCGTCCTTGTCGATGGTCATACCGTTTGAGCCGGGTTCAGGCCCCGGATATTTTTTTGCACCCTGGTAGCCGCTGGGATGCAGAAAAACCGAAGCATCCTGGCCGGGAACCCATCGGATGATGCTGTTGTGATGAATCGCGGCAAAGAACAGGTCGCCGCTGTGGGACCAGATGGGGCCTTCCGTCCATTCGTAACCACTGGCGACTTTCTCAACTTTGGCCCCCTGGGGGATGATGGCATCAATCGCCGGATCGAGCCGCACGATGGAGCCGATTGTTGAAGATGCCGGCTGCTCCGCCTGCTTCGGCGCTTCCTGCTGAGAACAGCCGGTCAAGAGACCCAGCAAACACAATGTGACGATCCAAGGCATTTTCATGCGGGCGATTCTACCGCCGAGACCGAATGAAAGCAATCAAGACCTTTGCCCGGAGGGCCGCGGCCTTCTGGACTTCCTCTGGAATCGTGTGGTAGCCTCAGCGGACCATGCGGGACGTTCTGCAAAAGATCCACATGTATCTGGGGCTGCTGTGCTGGTCTATCCTGTTCGTTTACGGGATTGCAGGCCTGACGGCCACGGTCTTCCGCGCGGGTCCGCCGGGTCCTCATTTCCAAAGTTCAACGGTCCGCACGGAGAGCTTTTTGACCCCGCCGAACCAGACGGACAAGCAGGTGGCTGACGCAGTGTGGCAAACTCTGAAGATTCCGCTGACGGGGCCGCCGCCGGCGTATGCAATCCGTCGCGATCACCAGAACAACCTGGTGGTTTCTTTCTGGACGACGAACGGTCCCACCACCGTAACCGTCCTTGAGCAGCAGAAACAGCTGCGCGTCGAGAGCCATCGAAACACCGTCTGGGCGTATTTCAATAATCTCCATTCCACCACGGTGCGCGACCGGCCATACGACTGGCGCATTCGTTTGTGGGCTTATTACAACGAGTTTGCGATCTGGGCGTTGCTGGCGATGTCGCTTTCGGGAATCTACCTGTGGCTCTCATCGCGTCCACGCCATCTGCTGGCGCAGGCCGCCGTGGGCTTATCGTTTGTTTCGTTTCTGGTCCTGTACATCCTGACGAGGTAGATGAATGTATCGCTGGCTTCGCAACACGCACCTGGTGGCCGGACTGCTGGCGGTTCCCTTCCTGCTGATGTACGGCCTCAGCGCCGTCCAGATGTCGCATGGCGGCTGGTTTTCACTGAAGCCCACAGTTACGGAAACCACGGTCACCGTCGCCTCGTCGCCCGTCAATGACGGACGCGCCCTGGCCCGCATCCTGATGGACCAGGATCACGTCCGCGGCGAGATTCGGCAGGTGAAAGCCACCGATACCGGATTCCACCTGCAGATTGAGCACCCCGGCACGGTTTATCGCGTGGATTATTCCAGCCAGACCCGCCAGGCCGTGATTCAAACTTCCGTGGCGCCGTTTATGGGAATGCTGAATCGCATCCACCACCTGGCGGGAATTCAAAGCGCGTCACTTGTCATGGACGTTTGGGGCGGGTGGGTTGTTGCCGTTTCCCTTTGCCTTTTCCTGCTGGGGCTGACGGGCATTTACATGTGGTTCTGCTTGTATAAGGAAAGAGTGATCGGTTCCATCCTGCTGGCGGTGAGCCTGGGTTACAGCCTGACGCTCATCCTGCTGATCCGAATTGCCTGATGCGCAAACTGCGGCGCCATTCCTGCGCGATTACTCCACCGTGCGTTCGTACTTGCAGCTTTCATTGCGGCAGTAGCGTGTGCTTTCGCCGGTCTTCTTGTCGTTTTTCTCCAGCAGAATCGGCGAGCCACAATCCGGGCAGGGTTCGGCCACGGGCTTTTCCCACACGGTGAATTTGCAGTCGGGATAACGCGTGCAGCCGTAAAAAACCTTTCGGCGCTTGGTGCGGCGAACCACAATTTCGCCGCTGCAGCCCGCCTCCGGACACGGAATTCCCAGCGTCTCCCGCTTGACGAACTTGCAGGTGGGATAGTTGCTGCAGGCGACAAACTCGCCGAAGCGGCCGTGCTTTTTCACCAGGTTGTTGCCGCACTCCGGACACTTTTCGTCCAGAGGAACATCGCCCACGGCGGTGGCAGCGCCTTCCTTTATCACGATCTTCTTGGTGTTCCGGCACTCGGGATAGCCGGTGCAGGCCATGAAGTAGCCGAAGCGGCCGCGCTTCAGGGCCATCGGCTTGCCGCATTTTTCGCAGGTCTGCTCCGGAACCTCGGGCGCGGTGGAAGGCGTTCCATATTTCGCGGCCAGGTCCGGCGGCAGGTCGCTGGTGCTCTTGCAATCAGGGTAGCCGGTGCAGGCCAGGAACTGGCCACTGCGTCCCATACGGATTTTCATGGGCTTCCCGCACTTCTCGCATTTGACGTCGGTGGGAATGCCCTCGCCTTTCAGGTCCACCATCTCGCGCTCGGCCGCCTGAAGGTCCTTCTTGAATTTGTCGTAGAATTCGGTCAGGGCTCCGGTCCAGGCGAGTTTGCCGTCCTCAACTTCATCCAGTTCTTCTTCCATGCGCGCCGTGTAGGCAATGTCGAAGATACCGGTGAAGCTCTTGATCAGCAGGTCGTTCACCACCATGCCGAGTTCGGTGGGCAGGAAACGTCCCTGGAGCTTTTCCACGTAATCGCGATTCTGGATGACCGAAAGGATGGTGGCGTATGTTGAAGGCCGCCCGATGCCCTTCTCTTCCAGCGCCTTCACCAGCGTCGCCTCGTTAAAGCGTGGCGGCGGCTCCGTAAAGTGCTGTTCGGGCAGAAGCTCGAGCATTCGCAACGCTTCATCCTTTTCGACCGCAGGAAGCCGTGATTTTGCCTCATCGTTGTCGTCAGCAGCCTTATCGTCCTGGCCTTCTTCGTAAACAGCGCGGAAGCCTTTGAACTTTTCCACCGATCCGGTGGCGCGCAGCAGATAATTGCCGGCGGCAATGTCGATGGTGGTCTGGTCAAAGATCGCGGGGTTCATCTGCGAAGCGACGAACCGCTGCCAGATCAGACGGTAGAGCTTGAGCTCATCGCTGGAAATGTGCCCGCTCAGCGAATCAGGCGGGCGGTCCATCGATGTGGGGCGGATGGCTTCATGGGCGTCCTGGGCGCCCTTCTTGCTTTTGTACCTGATGGCCTGTTCCGGCAGAAACTCGTCGCCGTAGGTCTTCTTGACGTAGCCCGCACGGCTTCCAGAGCGCTGTCCGCAACCCGGGTGGAGTCCGTGCGCATGTAGGTGATGAGGCCCACAGGACCTTCGCCCAGGTCGATGCCTTCATAGAGTTTCTGGGCCAGCATCATGGTCTTCTTGGCGGTAAAGCGGAGCTTGCGCACGGCCTCCTGCTGAAGCTTACTGGTGATGAACGGAGGCACGGGATACTTCCGCCGCTCTTTCGTTTCAACGGAACTCACCTGGTAGCTGGCGTTCTCAAGGGCTGCGCGATGGGCATCGGCGGCGGCCTGGTCGGGGATTTCGAGTTCCTTGCCCTGGAACTTCAGCAGGCGGGCTTCAAACGGCGGAGGATTCTTGCCTTCGAGTTTGGCGCCAATCGTCCAGTACTCTTTTTTGATAAAGGCCTGAACTTCCCGCTCGCGTTCGACAATCAGGCGCAGCGCCACAGTCTGCACCCGCCCGGCGGAAATGCCGCGTCTTACCTTGTCCCAAAGCAGCGGACTCACCTGGTAGCCGACCAGCCGGTCCAGAACGCGCCGTGCCTGCTGGGCGTCCACCAGGTTGGTATCAATCTCCTGAGGATTTTCGAATGCTTTTTGGATGGCTTCGCGCGTGATTTCGTTGAAAAGAACCCGGTAGAACTTGATCTTTTTGGAACCCAGCAATTCGCGCAGATGCCAGCAGATGGCCTCGCCTTCGCGGTCAGGGTCAGCGGCCAGGTAGATCGTATCCGCGCCTTTGGCGGCAGATTTCAACGATTTGATCGTCTCTTTTTTGCTGGGAATCATTTCATAATTCGGCTTGAAATTGTTGTTCAGGTCCACGCCCAGTTCCTTCTTGGGAAGGTCCATTACGTGTCCCATCGAGGCCTTGACGGTGAAACCGGCGCCCAGATACCGGTTAATCGTCTTGGCCTTAGCCGGTGATTCGACGATAACTAGTGATTTAGCCATAACTTAGAAGCCCATGCCCGCATCCATCCTGGATGATCCACTCTTGTTTGGATGCCCTTATTTTGATCTTGTTACTGTCCATCATAGCTTACGGATGAAATTTTTGCCCGGCAACTGGCGGACCAGGCCATTCATTTCCAGCTCGAGAAGGACCTGCATGACCTGCGTCTGGGGCAGCGCGACCGAGTCCAAAATCGAATCCACAAAGAGCGCTTCATCCACCCGCAGAGCTTCAAAAACCTTCTTCTGCTCCGGCGTCAGAGATTCTTCGAATAGCCGGCCGGAGTCCCGGACCCCCTGCCCACCATCCGATGCCTCGCCGGAGGGAAGAAGTTGCATCCGGACCTCCGGAGGGAACTCCTCCACCACGTCCATCCACTCGCCCACCAGCTTGGCGCCCTGCTTAATCAGGTGGTTGGGCCCAAAGCTTTGCGCCGTAGTAATGTTGCCCGGCACGGCAAAAACCTCGCGGTTATGCTCAGCGGCGAGTCTTGCCGTGATCAGCGAACCGCTGTACTCGCTGGCCTCGACCACCAGGACGCCCAGTGACAGCCCGCTGATCACCCGGTTGCGGATGGGGAAATTCTCGGGCGTCGGCCCCGTGCCCAGCGGAAACTCGGAAATGACGGCCCCGGATTCCACAATGGCATCTGCCAGGCGCCTGTTCTCTCGGGGATAAATTCCGTCCATGCCTCTGCCCTGGACCGCGATCGTCCTTCCCTTGGCCTCCAGCGCGCCGTGGTGGGCTGCGGAGTCAATTCCGCGGGCCAGTCCGCTGACGATGACCATGTTCCGCTCCGCCATGTCGCGGGCCAGACGCCGCGCAACCTGCAATCCATAGGCGGATGCACGTCGGGAGCCCACAATGGCCACGCAGTGCCCGGAAAGAGCCTGGATGTGGCCCTTGACGTAGAGAACAAGCGGCGGATCTTCAATCTGCCGGAGCAGCGGAGGATAAGCAGAACTTTCGTAATCGACCAGCTGGCAGCCGGCCTTTTCCGCCGCCTCTATTTCCTTTTCGGCTTCTTTCAGTCCTGCCTGAGCAAAAACTGATTGGCAGACGGCTGCCGGAAGGCCGGAAGCCTCAAGTTCTGTCAGCGAGGCCATGTAGGCAGCCTTGGGCGAACCAAAGTGGCCTGTCAGCTTGTGGATCCCGCGAACTCCCAGCCCCTGAATACGTGTAAGTCCAACCCAATACACGGTGTTGTTATCCATGAATTCTCTCTGGCGCTTTGGTGTCACACCGCTGCTGACCAGCCTTCGAGCCGCCATTGACCGATGTGCTGAGCATTGCCCCCATAAAATTGCAGGAGCGGCGGCAAAAGGCAAGCCTTTTTGTAAATTTATGAACAGGCGGAACTTGACAGACGGACGCTCTGGCCATGTCGCAGTCCGTTCGGTTCCTTGTGAGGACTCCTGGGACGGAAATCAGCCGGCCAGGTGAGTTCCAGCGATGGAGGATCCGTTCGCCAATCCGGGCCGGGCCCGCTTTCAGGATTTTTAATACCGCAACCGCGCAGTCGCGCCTCGTGCAGCCGTGTGATCCATGTCATTGCGCTGGCATTCAAAATGGGTGATAAAGGAGAAGGAGAGTGAAAACAGGATCGTGCTGTTACCTCCGCGTACAAGGGCAACGGCAACAGGCAAGGCAAGCGGAATGCGGGGCGCAACGCCAGCCTCGCACCGGTAAGGGGGAATAGTTGACATGGCACCTCCAGAGCATGGAACAAGTCTTGAGCAGCTCATTGAGCAGCAGATAGGCCGTTGGGAAATGGCCCGCCGCCGTCAGGCGCATCGGGAACGCCCGGGTCGAGGCAAACTGGGGCGGCTCTACTTTGGTCCTTATCTGTTGATTTCGCGCGATAAGGGAGCGGGCGGGCGCCAGGTGGCCAACCTGATCGGGCAGCGCCTGGGCTGGCAGGTCTTTGACCGCCAGATTGTCGACGCCATTGCGGAGCGCGCCAAAATGCGCCAGCAACTGGTGGAAACCCTCGATGAGAAAACACGCGGCGGGCTGGAAGAGTTTCTTCGCCAGGTCCTGACCCGGGAAATCGGCTCGACGGATTACCTGCTTCACCTTCGCCAGGTCCTGCTGGCCCTGGGGCAGCAGGGTGATGTCGTGATTGTCGGACGCGGCGCGGAATACATCCTGCCTGAACGATTTGGACTTCGCGTCAGAATGGTGGCGCCGCTTGATGGGCGGGCAGAGCGCATTGCCAGGGCGGAGGGGCTTACGCCTGAGGGCGCAAATCCGCTGGTGCAGAAAGTTGACCAGGAACGAATGGATTTTATCCAAAGCCACTTCCGGAAGGATGTGCGCGACCCTCTGAATTATGATCTTGTGGTCAACACGGGATCGCTGACTGTGGAGGGAACGGCGGAAATTGTGCTGGCCGCGCTCAAGCAGAAGCTGGGTGTTGTGCATGCCTCCGCGTCTGCTGCCTAGAGGGGCAACACGGATTGGCATGTTGGAGCTGATCGAGCGCCTGTCCGCTTCCCGCTGCTTCCAATAGCAAAAGTCGCCACTCAGCGTTCCGTCGGAAGTGCCGGTTTGCGTGGACGGCCGAGGATCGCCATCGGACGCTCGCGCCAGACGCCGTTTTCCTCGTACTTCAGAGTATAGATGTGGAGCAGGACCCAGCCCTCTGAAAGCAGACGGTTGACCTCTTCCCTTCCGCGGGCCTCGATGTTGTGTCCCGCCAGCTCCTCGATATCCAGTTGCCACAATGGCGCCGTTGACGCCTCAAACCGGTCGCTCTGAATTCCTTTGACAGCTACAATTCGCTTCATGCCTTCCAAACCTCCCGGCAAGCCGCCTTTTGACATCATAACTACTACAAAGCACCCGTGGCGGAAATGACATCTGTCACCCCACGCAGTGACCGTTGTTTGCCTTCGGAAACGCGGGATACGGTCCGTCGGGTGCAGTTCGACCCAGATACACCCGGCCCTGCCCGTGCCGGCGCCGTCACCTGAAAATGAGAGAGCGGTCACTGCCAAACGATGAAAAATGATTTATCTGTTTAAATAGGGCGGAGGAACGCTGGTGCAAGACCAGCGCTTCAAACCGCGATGGGGCTACTTCAGCAGACCGCGCGTCCGGAACCAGTTGGCCAGCACCGTCGGCCAGATGGAAAGGGCTGCGTGCGTCGGGGCCAGGCCCACGCCGTGTTGGCCCGGCTCAAAGATGTGCATCTCCGCCGGAACGTGGTTTTTGCGCAATGCCATAAAAAACAGCACGCTGTTCTCGCAGGGAACCGTGGTGTCCTCGTCCGTTGAGAACAGGAAGGTGGGGGGCGTTTGCGGAGTCACCTGCAGTTCATTTGACAGGGAGCGCACCAGACTGGGATCGGGATGGTCGCCCAGCAGGTAATGCATGGACCCTTTGTGGACGTAAGGGGTGACAAACGAAATCACGGCGTAGGCCAGCACCATGAAGTCAGGCCGGCAGCTCACGCGGTCAATGGGATCAGTTGCCTGGGTTTTGCCGCTGTCAAAGTGCGTGCCGACGGTTGAAGCCAGATGCCCGCCGGCGGAAAATCCCCAGATGCCGATGCGGTCGGGAGCGATGCCGTATTCTTTGGCGTGGTAACGGACATATCGCATGGCGCGCTGGCCGTCCCACATCTCAATCGGGTGATGATAGCGGGGACCCAGCCGGTACTTCAGAACGAAAGCGGCAATGCCCATGGAGTTGAGCCATTCGGCGATGTCGGTTCCTTCTTTCTTCATGGCCAGATGCACATAGCCTCCGCCCGGGCAAACCACCACGCCCGTCATGGCCGCCTTTGCCGGATCAGGAAGGTAGATGGTAAGGGTAGGACGGTCTTCGGGCTGGCCGCCTTTGGCTCCCGGCGCTCCGTCGGGCCAGAGGAATACGGTCTGGTGAGTTGCCGCCTTGGAAATGCCAGCACTGAGAATGATCAATAAAATTGCGAAAGACGCTTTTCTCAATTCACAACCTCCTTCTCGTGGCCGATCAGGGTTTTATCTGCCCGGCATGCGGCTGAAAATTCCGGCCCATGCCGCCACGCCGGTCCCGCAGAGCGGGAAGGGGCGTTGCTATGATTGCTTTCGTGACGATACTGCAGTTACTTTGCCGGGCGGTGGATAGCGGGGGACTTTTCAGCAATCCGCTAATTGCTCGACCGGGCGTGAACGGCAACCGTGGGAAGAGAAGCGCAGGATTCCCGCTTGATAATCTCAGTTGGGATGGTGACCTGCCGGGGCGGAAGTTCCGGCTCTGCAATGCGGCTGAGAACCAGTTCGACCAGCTGGCTGCCCAGAAGTTCTGGAAATTCCCTGATGGTGGTGAGCGGCGGGCTCAGCAAGGTCCCATACGTATCATTGCAGGCGACCACGCTTAAATCACCGGGGATCTGCCTGCCCGCTTCCTTGGCGGCCCGATAAACTCCGCGAGCGGCGGGGTCCGTTCCGGCAAAAACGGCGGTCACCGCCTGGCCGCCTCCCAGGATCGATTTGCCTGCAAGGTAGCCCACTTCCTCTTCGTCTTGCGAGTAAAACTCGCTCAGGCGCGGCGGCAGCCCGGCGTCTTTCATGGCCCGGGAATATCCGCTGTAGCACCGGGCAAACCACGGGAGCTTCGTGTTGCCTACAAACCAGATACTGCGGTGGTTGAGGCTTTGCAGGTAGCGCGTCAACTCATAGGCGCTCTGCAGGTCGTTGGAGTAGGCAACGTCATAATCCACATGCCCTGTTTCACGCAACAGAAGATTGTTGCCCAGCGCCGCGAAGGGTATCCCTCGATGCTTCAACGCAACCAGAAGGTTCTCCGAGTGCGTTCCGCCCAGGATGGCGGCTCGAATAATGTCGCGCCTTCGCAAAACCTGCGGGAAACGCAGTTCTTTCCACGGAACGCTGGGCTGGTAGTTATAGGAGAGGAAAATGGCGTCCCAACCGTGCGCGGTGCAGTAGTCCTGTGCACCGGCCAGAACTCTGGAGTGGAACATGTGCAGCATGTGCCGGTTGCCGAGAACGAATGCAACCGTTCTGGATCTTGTCGTGTCCTGAAGGTTAATTCCAATTTCGACGGCGGCTTTTCTCACTCGATCCTGAAGTTCCTGGCTGACGCGCGCCGAACCATTCAGGATGCGCGAAACGGTCGCCACACTCACATTCGCCTTGCTGGCAAGTTCCTGTACCCTGAGTTTCCCAGCCATCGTACTAACCCCTTCATTGAATGTCTGCGTGTTCCAGGTTCCCGTACAGCGGGAACGATAAGATTTTGCCTGAGAGAAGGTACCAGAAAATTTGCCAAAATGCATGTTTTTTCGTAACTTGACGCCAATATCTGCAAGGCTCGAAATAAGATGTAAAGATTGCTCTGGGAAAACAATTGGTCAGGAATCCAAGCACTTCCAAAGCCAATCTGCCCACCCATGCCGGCGGATTATGAATATTTTCCTGATACATACGCAAATTCATCTTGACCGTTCCTGCCAAAACTGGTAAACCAACGGCTGATGTTGCCTCTTCAGGAGAGCCTGGTCATTCAGTAATTTCGGCAAACAGAGTTGTGCCATTGATTAGTTCTCGTGCTATCATCCCGTCACGGTTTGCACTCTTTCATGATGGGAAATCCTGCATGGGACACCCGGCAACGTCCGGGCTTCCTGTCATGCCAGTGACCGGCGTGTCTCGAAGAACATCGGCAAGCCGGAGGGTCGAAATCTTAGCGATTCGGAGGTTCATTACAGCGATGAAGCATGGGATGGCATTTGTTCTGTTCGTGCTTGCGGGCGTTTTGTGCTGTTTTTCCCCGGTCGCAGCGGGAGCTGCTGAGCCGGTGCATTTTCAAAGGCAGGGTAACGAGATTCAGGTAACGATCGGCGGCAAGCCTTTCACGACTTATTACTTTAATCCTGACATTGCCAAGCCGTACCTGCAGCCTCTTCGAAGCGCGCAGGGAAACATTATCACGCGCAGCTATCCCATCGGGAACACCATTCCCGAGGCTAACCTCCATGACCGCTCTCTTGAACCTCATCAGCGCCCGCTTTACTTTGATCACGGCGACATCAACGGGCTGGACTTCTGGAGCGAGGAAGCCTTTAACAAGTTTTACGGCCGGGGTGGGGGCGGCCATGCTTACGGACGCATGGTATTCCGCAAGGTTGACGAAATGAAAAGCGGTCCGGATTCCGGCACGATCCAGGCTGAATTTGACCTGATTTCGCCCAGCAAGCGGGTGATCGCCACTGAGACGCAGACCTTTACTTTCCGCGGCGACGGGGACACCCGGACGATCGACTGCCAGTTTGTGATCCATGCAGGCCACAATCCGGTGGTGTTTGGCGACACCAAGGAGGGAACGTTCGGGATTCGGCTTGCTCCGGAGCTGAATTCGCCCCCGGCGCACATGGTTGACTCGAACGGCGCGGAAGGCGAGAAAGGCATCTGGGGGACTCGCGCAAACTGGGTGAACTACGACGGAACCATCAGCGGCGAAAATCTCGGGATTGCCGTCTTTGACAGCCCGCGAAGCTTCCGCCATCCCACCTACTGGCATGCCCGCGGTTACGGCTTGTTTGCCGCAAACCCGTTTGGCTTGAGCTTTTTCACCCGGGACCCGCTGCAGGATGGCAGCTATACCATCCATGAAGGCAAAAGCCTGCTTTTCCGCTACCGTGTTTTCATCCACGACGGCGATTACAAACAGGCCGACGTGGCCGGAGCCTACCGCAAGTACGCCGAGCAGGAGCAATGAGGCAGCGGTAACATTTCACCCTTGGACTTATTAAGAGGAAAGGGGACGCCGTGTCAGAAGAAACTTTAAAGCCAGACAGTGAGCCGGCGCGACTTTATCAAGAAGGGCGTGGGCGCCTCGGCAGGGCTTGCCGCGCTTTCGAGCGTCAGCTTTTTCACCCATCCGGAAAGAATTTTTGGAGCGAATGACCGCGTCAGGGTAGCCGTCTGTGGCGTTCGTGGCCGTGGTGTCGACGCACGTTCACGAGTTATGCCAAGGTCCGCAACGTGGAAATCGCAGCGATTTGCGACATTGATGAGAACGTCGACGGGCGAGCGGATGGCCAGATTGAAAAAATGGGGATACCCGAAGCCGAAGACTTATTCGACGTCCGCAAGCTGCTTGAAGACAAATCCATCGACGCCATTTCCATTGCCACGCCGAACCATTGGCATTCATTGATGGCCATCTGGGGTTGCCAGGCGGGCAAAGACGTTTATGTTGAGAAGCCGTGTTCGCACAATCTTTGGGAAGGGCGGCAACTGGTGCAAGCCGCCAACCGATACAACCGGATCGTGCAGCACGGCACGCAGTCGCGATCGAGCAGAGACAGCCCGGGAAGCGGTCCAACGGGTCCACAACGGAGAGATCGGCGAAGTCTACCTGAGCCGCGGTTTGTGCTATAAGTGGCGGGACACAATCGGTCGCGCTCCGGTCGGGCCTGTTCCCTCAGGCGTGCACTATGACTTGTGGACGGGGCCTGCACCCAAGCATGCCTTTACCCGCAACCGCTTCCATTACAACTGGCACTGGTTCTGGTATTACGGGAACGGCGACTTAGGCAACCAGGGGATCCACCAGGTGGACGTGGCGCGCTGGGCGCTTGGGCTTGGGTTCCCCAACCGGGCAAGCGCCGTGGGCGGCCACTACATGTTTGACGACGACCAGGAGACTCCCAACACGCTGAACTGCGCTTTTGAGTACGACATGCCCGACGGCAAGACGCGAATGCTGGAATTCGAAGTCCGGCACTGGATCACCAACGGCGAGGCCGTGGTCGGGGACGGGGAACCGGTCGGACGCCTCGGGCGACCAACCCACAACTGGGTCCGTTGGCCGGAACCCACAATGCGATTGGCAACCTGTTCTACGGTTCGAAAGGTTACATTGCGCTTGCGGACGGCGATGAACCCGAAAACTACAGGACCTGGCTGGGCAAGCAGCAGCAACCCGGTCCGCAGGGCCGGTACAGGCGATGATGAAGTTGTCCACTTCCAGAATTTCGTTGATTGTGTCATCAGCCGCAAGAAGGAGGATCTGCACGCACCCATCGAAGAAGGACACAAGTCCTGCGCGCTGGTGCATCTGGCGAACGCCTCCTATCGTCTCAAGCGTACGGTGAACTTTAATCCCGAGACGCAGGAGGTGATTGGAGACGTGGAGGCGGCGGAACTGGTGCGGGACGGCGGCCGGGGCTATCGTGCTCCGTTTGCCGTTCCTCAAGAGGTCTGAAAAATGGCATCACGGGGTTGCCACAGTTTGATGGGATGGTAAAATCTTCCTGCCCAGGTTTCATTAAAGCTCCAGGAAGTAAGCGCTTGCCGGCTGGTGACGGGCATAGGTGCGGAGATTTTACCCGTTCAACAGGACACTGCCGGCGGAAGCTGATGCTGGTTCGGAGAGTGCCTGACGCAGGGAGCAGGCCATCCACCAATCGAAAGGTGAAAATGTTCAGGAGGGAACATGAAGAAGTTTAGCCTGCTTTTTGTTACGCTGATGTGCCTCTTTGTTTGCGGCCCGCTTCTGGCGCAGTCGGCACAACCCCAGATTATCGACGGGCACGTTCACTATAACGGCGACCCGGCATTTCTGCAGAAGTTGCTGCAAAAACTGGACTCGGTGGACGGGATGGCCTTCCTGTTGGTTCCTCCAGCCGATATGGATACGGCCGTGCCAGTCATCCATGCGCACCCGAACCGGCTTATCGGCTTTGCAGAAATCGACATGGACAGCGCGCATGCCCTGGAGGATATTGACCTGGCCCAAGAAGCCGGATTTCGCGGCATCGGTGAGCTGGAGTACGTCAAGCACAATTACGATGATCCGATTTACTTTCCCATTTACAAGCGCGCTCAAAAGTACCACATGATCGCGCTGTTCCACACCGGAATCGTGAACCGCGAACATCCGAATGTCTCCACCAACGTCAGCATCGCCCGCATGCAGGTTACCCGGCTGGACCTGATTGCCAGAATGTTTCCGAAGCTCACCCTTGTCGTCGCACATATGGGCAATCCTGATTACGCCTGGGCGGCGGAAATCACCCGGTGGAACCCGAACGTTTTTGTGGACCTCACCGGATCGTCTCTGATCAAGAAACAGAACGATTACACCTTTTTCAAATCGATTTTCTGGTGGTCAGGCGTTGTGAGCCCTCACACCCCTAAATCTGAGCATAGTGCTTTTGAAAGGCTGGTCTTCGGCTCCGACGTGTTCGGCGGAGACCTGCCGGAATTTGACCGCGAACTGAAGCGCTACCACGAGATGCTCGACGCCTGCGGCGTACCGAAGCAGGCGCAGGAATACATCTTCAGTGGTACGCTGTGGCACATTCTCCAACAGCAGAAGGCGGCCATGGCCGGGAACTGACCGGCGCCGAAGGCTCGGGTTTCCGTTCGTTTTTTGCCGGTTCCTTCGCAGCGGGGACCCAAAGTTCGTCGCGGCCGCACCCCTATTCAGTGAATGATCAAGGAGCAAACGCAATGAGCATGAGTGGAATGACACATTCTCTTCAAGTTGATAGTCTGAAGGTCGAATCATATGACAGTACCGAGGCGATGGGCAAGGCTGCGGCCGAGTCTGCCGCCGAAAGTCTGCGCGCCTTGGCGGCACAGA
The DNA here is from genome assembly GCA_963783155.1 of uncultured Acidobacteriota bacterium. Taxonomy (GTDB): domain Bacteria; phylum Acidobacteriota; class Terriglobia; order UBA7540; family UBA7540; genus SCRD01. The sequence goes on from CAWANC010000011.1 coordinate 150,456, forward strand.
ACGACACGGTGGCCGTGATTTTTGCCACCGGGGCCTCCCAGATGGCGACTCTCGAAGCCTTGACCTCCATTTCCGGCCTGCCCTGGGACAAGGTTGTGGGTTTTCATATGGACGAGTACCTGGGCATTCCTGACGATCATCCGGCTTCGTTCCGCCGTTATCTGCGGGAGCGGCTGACCAGCAAGGTAAAGATGCGCCAGTTTTACGGCGTTGACGGCACCAGGGACAATCCCGAAGAGACCTGCCGGAAATACGCCGATCTGCTGCGGCAGCTCAATCCGCAATTGTGCCTGCTGGGGATTGGAGAAAACGGACACCTGGCATTTAACGACCCGGCCGAGGCGGACTTCGAAGATCCCGCCGATATCAAGATCGTTTCTCTTGACACCGAATGCCGGCAGCAGCAGGTGAACGAAGGATGGTTTCCCAATCTGGCGGCGGTGCCCACGCAGGCGATCACGCTGACCATCCCGACTTTGCTTCGCGTGCCTCGATTGATCGCCACCGTCCCCGGCGAGCGGAAAGCGCACATCGTCCACCGAACGCTGACCGAAGAGATTTCAACCCGCTGCCCGGCGACGATTATGCGGAAGCACCCCAATACCACGGTTTACCTGGACCCGGCCTCGTCTACCGAACTGCCGTCGTAGGATGGGTGATGAGAATTTGTTCGCTTGCAGTCTGAAGCGCATGTGAGATGCCATGAAACCCAAACCGATTAAGCGCCTGCGGTGGTTTATCGTCTGGACGCTTTTCTGCTCCACGGTTATCAATTACATCAACCGGCAGACCCTTTCCGTCCTGGCTCCCGTTCTCATGCAGCATTTCCACATGACGCATGAGGACTACTCCTACGTCGTGTCGGCGTTTCAGGTTGCTTACGCGGGGATGTGGCTGATCGGCGGCATCATCATCGACATCATCGGCACGCGCCGAGGGTTGACGCTCGCCATGATCTGGTGGTCGGTCTCCAGCATGTTGCATTCGATGGCGAGTTCCGTGTTTTCGCTTGCCGTTTTTCGCTTCATGCTGGGAATTGGCGAAGGGTTCAACTGGCCGGGCGCCAGCAAGACGGTGGCGGAGTGGTTCCCGGCGGAAGAGCGGGGGCTTGCCGTCGCCATCTTTGACAGCGGGTCCAGCGTGGGGGCGGTCATTGCCCCGCCCTTTGTTGCTTTCATCGCTTTTGAATTCGGATGGCGTTATTCCTTTGTGGCTGCCGGCCTTTTGGGGTTTGTCTGGCTCATTCCCTGGCTCTACTTTTACCACCCCTTTGACGTTCATCCCCGCCTGGGCGAGGAGGAGCGAAAACTTATTCTGGAGGGCCGGGGTACGCCGGTGGCATCGCTCCTTAAGGGCGCGAAACGCTGGCTGGCCCTGCTGAAGGACAGGAATGTCTGGGGCATCGTCCTGGGGCGCTCGCTGACCGATCCGATCTGGTGGTTTTACGTATTCTGGCTCCCGGCATATCTGAGCGAGGTGCGCGGATTCAGCCTGAAGGAGATCGGTGCGTTCGCCTGGATTCCTTTTCTCGCCGCTGACCTTGGTAACTTCACCGGCGGATTCCTGACAGGCTTCTTCATCAAACGAGGCATGCCGGTGATTCGCTCGCGCAAGCTGGTCTGCATTCTCAGTTCGATTCCCATGATTGCAGGCATTCCCGCCGCCATGACTCACAGCACGACGGTTGCACTGGCGCTGATCAGTTTCGCCACCTGGGGTTACGCCAGTTGGTCCACCATGGGGCTGACGTTTCCGTCTGACCTGTTCCCGCAGGACGTGGTTGCTTCTGTCACCGGGCTCAGCGGCCTGGGTGCGGGGCTGGTCAGCACGGCTTTTACGCTTTTTATCGGGTACATCGTTGATAAATTTTCGTACTTTCCCGCTTTCGTAGCCGCCGGCACCGTTCCGCTCCTGGCCACAGTCATTATCCTGATTTTCATCCGGGCTCCGGAAAGCAGCGCTGAGATATCACCCGCTAATTGAGCTTTGGCATGGGCGTGAAAGGTTTTCGGGAAACCTCTTGCAGTGGTGTCGATCGGAACACAAGAAAGAAGATTGCTGTCCTTGTTTTTCGAGTGACCAGGACGGCTGGTGATGATGAGTGATCGAACAGACGTGATCGTGGTGGGCGCGGGGCCGGGCGGTTCCACCGCGGCCAAACTGCTGGCAGACCGCGGCTATTCCGTGCTTTTGATCGATCGTTGCAATTTCCCCCGCCACAAGACCTGTGCCAGCTGGATCAACCGCCTGGCGTTTGAGCGGTTTTCTTATCTCAAGAAATCCCTTTCGGACCTGGTTGAGAATCCTTTCTACGGTGTGGCGTTTTATGACCGGACAGTTGAGAGGGAAGCCCGATATCTGGAAAGCCGGCCGTCCGGCTATTTGTCATTGCGGTCGAAATTTGACGACGGCCTGCGCCGGGTCGCAATGGAGGCGGGAGCGCGATTCATGGGCGGCTGCGCTGTATCCGATCTGCTTGAGGAGCGGGACGGCGTTCGCGTCCGGCTTGAGGATGGCCGGGAGATGATGGGGCGCGTTTTGATTGGCGCGGATGGCGCTTCAAGCAGGGTGGCCGTCAGCGCGGGTCTGCGCAAGGGATGGTCGCCTGGCGATTACGTGCTGTGTGCCAACACCGATGTTCCTTTTCCGCCGGAGCGCATCAGCGCATTTTACGGCGAGCGATTTCCGTTCCGTGTGTTTCTGGAATACAAAGGCATCCAGGGCTACGGCTGGGTGTTTCCCAAGCGGCAGCACGTTTGTATTGGCATTGGCGCTCTATTGAAGGACGGCCGCGCGATCCGTCCGCTCTTTCGCGAGTTTGTCCAGGCTCTGCGCGACCGAAAGCATATCCCCAACGATCTTCCGGAGGATAAAGTCTATTTTGATCTGGATCCGGTTGGAGGCGTTTACCGCATTCCGAGCCTGGTGCGCGGCCGCGTTATGCTGATTGGCGATGCGGCGGGCTTTGTCTCCGGCTCGACGGGCGAGGGAATTTATCCGGCCATGGTGAGCGCGGAGGTAGCTGCTGACCTGATCCACCAGGCGCTGAAGGGTTCCTCGCCTGCCTCGGTAATTGAAGGGTACAATAGGAGATGGCGCGCGGAGCTGGGCGACTATGTCAAGCGGCTGCCCGGCGGCGAAAAAGAAGGTGAGACGCGCGGTCGAATCGACATGATTTTCAGGTTCCCGCTGGTACCGCGAATTGCGGGGCGAGCCTTCCTGTATGGGGAAAAGCCATCGATTGCAACTCTCCTGCGCTCGTACTAGCTGTTTTGCAGTGGGCCGGTTTTGGGGGCGATAATTCGTGATTGTTCCTGTTGATTTGGCTTTCCCCGGCCTTTAACATGGATGCGATATTTTGGGGAGCTTGCTCCCGCATGGGGCCGATCCTTTAGGAGTAACTGAACGATTGAAAAACGCTAACGCCGGATTCCATCTCTCTCCGGATCCGAGCAACACGCAAATCCGGGCTGCTGGAATTCTTTTTCAGGAAAAGGTCTGTGCGTCCCTTGCCACCGTTGCCGCCCAACGGGCGCCCATGCTCTTGTTCCTCATCCTCGTCCTGTTTGTAGGAGGCTTGGAGCCCTTGCCGGCCCAGGTGTCAGGTTCCTACCGCGTGGATACCAAAGAAAGCAAGATTGAAATTCATCTTTTCAAAGGCGGCTTCCTGGGCATGCTGGGAGACAATCATCTGATTGACTTGACCCGTTTTTCCGGAAAGGCGAATTTTTCAAAGACGGATGGCTGGACGGCCGAGTTGTCAGGCGACGCTACGTCGCTAAAGGTCATCGACCCGTGGGGAAATCCCTCCGAGCGCCAGGAAGTCCAGGACACAATGCTGGGACCGCAACAGATCGATGTAAGCCACTTCCCGACCATCGAACTCCACTCGCTTTCGTTCGCCCCCATTGACCACGACACCGTCTGGCACCTCGTGGCCAATGTCAAGCTTCACGGCGTGACTCGCAAGGTGCAATTTTCACTGGATTGTCTCCAGAATGGCAACAAATTGCAAATTCGGGGAAAAAAGATGTTCAAGCTGACCGATTTCAACATCCAACCCTATAGCGCTGCACTCGGGACAGTTAAGGTAAAGAATGATTTCCTGGTTACCTACGACGTCATCCTCGACCGCATCCATTGAAGGCACAATGGCCTGGAGTGGACCACCCTGCCGCGCTGGATGCTTCAGAATTTCTTCCGCGAAACCCGATTCATCTCTGGTAAGAAATCGAAGATCCAGCGAAACTGAAACTTCCCTCGCCTCGCGGAGGGCGAATTGAGCCGCCGCGTGGTGGTCACAGGCATCGGTGCGGTCAGCCCTAACGGCCTCGGCCGCGAGGCCTTCTGGGAGGCCAGCTGGCGGGGCAGGAGCGGCGTCCGCCGCATCCAGCGTTTTGATCCAACTTCGCTTTCGGTCCAGATTGCCGGTGAGGTTGCAGATTTTGAACCCACCCGGTACATCAGCGAGAAAGACACGGTCAACGTCAGCCGCGTCGTGCCGCTTGCGATTGCGGCCGCCGGTGAAGCCGTCTCCGACGCAGGACTCAAACCACGGCAGATGACACTGGACGATCAACGCCAGGTCGCGGTCCTTCTCGGTTCGGGCGGCGGCGGCCAGGAGTTTGTCGAGCATCAGTATGAGCTCTACTACTCAGGTAAAGCGCGGCAGTGCAGCGTCTACACCATTCCCTCGGCGACTATCGGCACGCTGGCCAGTGAAATCTCGATGCATTTCGGCTTTCGAGGTTTCAGCCATCTCATCTCCACCGGCTGTACTTCTTCCACCGACGCCATCGGCTACGCCGCGCAGAACATCCGGTGTGGCGCCGCAGAAATGGTGGTCTGTGGTGGCGCCGACGCTCCGCTGGCGCCGCTGATCATGAAAGGCTTCACTCTCATGCGCATCCTCACCTCCTCCTGGAACGACCAGCCGGAGCGCGGTTCGCGTCCTTTTTCGGCGGACCGCGACGGCTTTGTGCTGGGTGAGGGCGCCTGGATGTTTGTTCTTGAAAGTTACGAGCACGCTCAGGCCCGCGGCGCAAAAATCTACGGCGATATTTCGGGTTACGGCTCCACCTGCGAAGCTTTTCACCGGGTGCGCCTGGAAGAGAACGGTGAAGAGCCGGCGCGCGCCATGCGCCTGGCGATGGAGCAGGCACAGATCAGTCCGGAGCAGGTGGATTACGTGAATCTTCACGGCACCTCCACCGTTCTCAACGATCGCATTGAGACCCGGGCGCTCAAGCTGGCCCTGGGCAAACGGGCCTACCGTGTGCCCGCCTCCGCACTGAAGTCCATGATCGGGCATCCCCAGGGAGCTTCCGGAGCGGCCGGGCTGGCGGCCACGCTGCTGGCCATGCGCGACGGGCGTGTCGCTCCCACCCTCAACGTCGATGTGCCCGACCCGGACTGCGACCTGGACTACGTCCCGCACCAGTCGCGCCCGATTCAAATTGAACACGCCATCTGCAACTGCATCGCTTTCGGGTCGAAAAACTCCGCGCTGGTTGTTTCGCGAGCCGCGTAAATAAGGTTGTCATCCATGCGTCGCGTCCCTTCACAAGAATGGCTTGATGAAGATCTCGGCACGCCCGAGGAGATCCAGCAGAGTTTTGACGACCTGTGGCGAATCAACCGCTGGCTGGGAGGCGTATCGGGCTGCCTGCGCCTGCTCGACCGCTATTTCGCCCGCCGGGGTTCCCGGCGCGCCCGCATCCTTGACGTCGGTTCGGGCGATTCGCGCCTGGTGGCCCATCTGCAATCCGAGCTGGCGCGTCGCAACCGCAGCGTGGAGTTTGTGGCCCTCGACCGCCGCCTCAGCCACCTGCGGAATGGAAACCGCTCCCTGGGAAAGTTGTCACGGGTTGCTGCCGATGCCTTCGATTGTCCTTTTGGGGAAAACAGTTTTGATGTGGTCCTCTGCAATCTTTTCCTGCACCACTTCTCCGGTGATGAAGCTGTGGAATTGTTGCGGCGATTTGCCGGGATGGCCTCCGAGGCGGTGCTGATCAACGATCTGGAGCGGCATCGGCTGCCTTACGTTTTCATCCGTCTTGCCTGGCCGTTTGCGCGCAGCCGGATCACTCGCCATGATGGAGCGGCCAGCGTGCGCCAGGCTTATACGAAGGATGAACTGGCAACCCTGGCCGGCCGCGCAGGCTTCGCCAGCTTTGAAGTCGAGCGGATGCCGGCATTTCGCCTTGGACTCGCGCTATGGAAAATCTGAACCCCGATTCCGGTGTTGTGGATGTGGCGATCATCGGTGGCGGTCCGGCGGGAACTGCCGCTGCGCTGGAAGCCCGCCGCCACGGCCTGAGGGTTGCCGTCTGGGAGCGGGACCGCTTTCCGCGCGATAAAGTCTGCGGCGAATTCATTTCCCCAGAAGCGCTTCCTTTGCTGCAATCCCAAATTCCCGGGACCGTAGTCCGTGGTGCGGACATCCGTGATGCGGAATTTGTTTCCGCCCAGGGTGTGTCGCGGACCTTCCGTTTGCCGCACCCCGCGTTGGGTCTGTCGCGCCTTGTGCTGGACGCCGCATTATGGAAAGCGGCCGAAGCGGCCGGCGCCGAGGCGCGCGAAGGCGAATCCATCCGCAAAGTGCGGAAGCAGGTTTCCTGCGACAAGGATCAGGATGTCTGGGAACTCGAATCGGCCGGCGGAAGCGTTCGAAGGGCAAGTTCGCTGATTGTTGCCTGCGGGCGCTGGTGGGCGATTGAGGGCTTGTCATCGCCGGCCCAGCAGCCGGCATCTCAAATCCCGGGTGATTGGATTGGGGCAAAGGCCCACTTTGCCGGCATCCCGCCGCGTGACAGGGTTGAGATGTATTTCTTCCGCGGCGGCTACTGTGGCCTGGCTCCGGTGGAGGAGGGGGCCTGTAACGTCTGCTGCCTGGTGCACCGTGAACGAATTCGCGAAACGGGCGCCAAAGGCATGCAGGATTTTGCCGCCTGGCTCGTGCAGGTCGCTCACCTGCCCGCGCTCGAAAGGCGCTTGCGCGGGGCGGTCCAGGTCTCCGCGGTGGTTACGACGGCCCCCGTGCATCTGGCGCGGCGCCAGGCAGTACAAGGCGGCGCGCTAATGGTGGGAGATGCCTCGGGTTTCCTTGATCCGTTCACTGGCGAGGGAATTTCCATGGCCTTGCACAGCGGGCGGCTGGCGGCACAGGCGGTGGCGAAATCGCTGTCTGAAGGGTCGGGCGATGAGCGCGCGGCTGCAATCTATGGGCAAAGCCTGTCGCAGTCGGTAGGCCGAAGTTACAGAATCGCCAGCATAGCCAGGAGCCTGTTGCATGGGCCTTTGTGGCTGCAGGGTCTGGTTACGGCGCCGCTCCCGTGGATTGGAAAGCGGCTGCTGCGCGAAACGCGCTGGCGCGGAAACCCGGAAGTAACGCCTGAATGATCGAGCTGTAACGGCAGGCTCCTCAAACACCCCTAAACAGAAGTCCCCGGGTCAACTTTGCGTTGAGCCCGGGGATTTTAAGTCTTGACGAGTTTTGCTGTCGGCGGAAAGTCCGCCCGGAAAGGCGGACCTCCCATCCTTAAAAGATTTCGAAGCGTTCCTGGTGAATGTTCGGGTCGCTCTTGACGATCAGGTTCTTGTGCGTCAGAGTCTCGATTTCCCGCACCATCGATCCTTCCTTGGATTTCAGCTCATGGGCGACCTCGGGATTCACCCGCAGGGTCATCGTCTTGCCCTCGATTTCCTCAGCCATCTTGCGCGCTTCAGCCAGGATTTCATAGGTGACCGTGGTGACGGACTTCACCCAACCCGCGCCGTTGCAGTAGGCGCAGGGATCGCAAAGGGTGCGTTCCAGTGACTGCTTCACGCGCTTGCGGGTCACTGCCACCAGGCCAAAGTCGTTAAAGGAAAGCACCTTGGTGGGTGCGCGATCACGGCGCAACGCCTCCTCCAGCGCCTGCACCACCTTGTTCCGGTTGCGGCGCTCGTCCATGTCGATGAAATCAATCACGATAATCCCACCCAGGTCGCGCAGGCGAATCTGCCGCACGATTTCATTGACGGCATCGGTGTTGGTCTTGACGATGGTGTCTTCCAGCCGGTTGGTTTTGCCGACGTACTTGCCGGTGTTGACGTCGATGGCCACCAGCGCTTCCGTCTGGTTGATCACGATGTAACCGCCGGACTTCAACCACACCTTGGGCTTGAGGGCCTTCACAATCTCGTCCTCGATGCCGTGCTCCTCAAAAAGCGGGGCAGACCGGGTGTGGAGCTTGGCGCATCCCACCAGCGATGGCTGCAGCTGGTTTATAAATTCCACCACGCGCTCGTAGTCGACCTCGTTGTTCAGCCAGATGGATGTGAAGTCCGGGGTCACCAGGTCACGCATCAGACGCTGGGCCAGGTCGAGGTCGCGGTAGAGCAGCGCCGGGGCCTTCACCTGCTCCGCCCGGGTGCGAATGTCATTCCACAGGTTTGTCAAAAACTGCAGGTCGGCCCTGATTTCATCTTCCGAACGACCTTCGCCGGCCGTGCGAACGATGAATCCGCCGCTTAGCGCGCCCTTGTGCTCCATCACAATGTTCCGCAGCCGCAGCCGTTCCTGCTCTGAGGCGATCTTTCGCGATACTCCGATGTGGCTGATGGTGGGCATATAGACCACATAACGTCCCGGCAGGGCCACGTGGGATGTGATTCGGGCGCCCTTGGTTCCCAGCGGTTCCTTGGCGATCTGGACAATGATTTCCTGGCCCTCTTTCAGGAGTTCGGAAATTTGCAGCCCTTTCTGGCTGCCGGCCCTCGAGGTCTCGCGCTCGGGGCTGGAACTCCGGCGCGACGAGTTCCCGCCCGTACGGCGGCGTCCCCGGCGTCCACTGCGTGGCGCAAAGCGAGGCCGCGCGTGAGGTTCGCGCAGGGTGTAAGACCGGTCGTCGGAGGATTCACCCGTTCCTTCAGAATTCCTGTCCGCACGGTCTTTGGTTTCGGGTTTGTCCTCTGGTTTGGGATCCTCACCCGATGCTGTTGACGCTTCCGGGTGGTGTTCGTTTTCCGGTCCGGCCGAGGCGGATTCGTCGGCCCGTGGTTTCCCTTCTCCTTCAGTTCTGGATTCGGGCTGGGCCGCGCTTTCTGACGTGACACCCGCTTCAGCTTTCGCGTCCGTCTCATGCTCCGCCGTTTCAGTTGTGCTTTCTTCCACCGCTTCGCTGTTGGCGGAAGAACGGTTGCTGACAGGGGCGGCCGGAGGCGCAGACCTGCCCCTGAACCGGCCCCTCTCATGCCTGGAGTGCCTTCTCCTCTTCCCTTCGTCCGCGGGTCTTTCAAACTGCGAATTCCCGGACGGCGCGCCATCGTGGGCAGAGGCGTCGGGCGCAGCTTGCTCGCTTGCCGTTCTGGATGCTGAATCGGGTTCCTCGACACCCGTCTGGGCAGAGGCGTTCTTCGCCTCGGGTTCTTTGCCGGCCGGGCGGCGGTACTTGGCCAGGGACTCACCGGGAAGAATTTCAAAACCCTCGGATTCGGGGGAGCGGTTCCGGTTTCGGAGCCTCGGCCTGCGGCTCAGCGTGGTGGTTATGGCGATGGTCGTCAGGGCGTCCCTGACGGCCGCGGCGCCGGCGGCCTCGATGGGAGCGGCGCCGATATGACTTTCCCTCGCCGGAAGGTTCTGCGGTGGACTGGCGCGTTTGCGTTGAATCCGCGGACGAGGGTTCGGCGGTTGCCGCGACGGCAGAAGCTTCTTCCGGCGCTGCCGAGTTCGTTGCTGCGCTGCCCGTGGCGGACTGGCCGGTCTCTTCCGATTTCTCCCGACCTGCGGCAGTTTCGTCCTCCCCGGAACTCCCTTGAGGCTCAACCTCAATCGTCGCCCTCCGTGCGTGTGATTCGTTCAGCACGCCTTCAAACTCATCCTGGTCCTGAAGGGAGAAGTCAGAAACGTACAGGAAGGCATCGCGATCGAGTCCGATATCGACGAAAGCCGACTGCATCCCGGGAAGCACCCGGTTGACGCGGCCCTTGTAAATGCCTCCAACCAGGCCCACATCGGTGTCACGTTCAAAATAGACTTCTACCAGTTGACCGTCTTCGCACACGGCGACCTTCGTCTCGTGCGGAGACGATGAAATAAACATCTCCTTGTTCATGGAAACTCCTTTTTGTCGGGCAATCGGGAAGGATCAATCCGCAACTGCGGAGATCAACTTCGATTGTCCCCGGCCTGGCCGCACACGCCATAGACTTCAGAACGTACGCCCCGCCCTTCTCGATGGGTCTCTTTTTGGAAACCCTGGGCAAGACGGCGCTCCGCGAGCGAGTGCGCCCGAGCCATAACCTGCAAAATATTCGGCTGCTTAGAGCCGTCCCGAAAAATCCGGGTCCGAAAATTTATTCCAAAAGTTGCTGCCACTTCTTCTGCTCGATCTTCTAATTCACAAACCGTTGCATCTTAACGCTCATCACGAGCCCCAGGCCCAGAAAAATAAAAAGCATTGAGGACCCACCCTCGCTCATGAGCGGTAAAGGGATGCCGGTGATGGGAAACAGACCAATCATCATTCCCACGTTTACAGCAACCTGAAAGAACAAAACCGAAGCAAATCCGATGAGGAGGAAACTTCCCGCCTCGTCGACCGCCGTCTTTGCGCCTTCAAGCAAACGCAAGAGGAGAATAACATATAACAGAAAAACCGCCAGCGTACCCATAAAACCCCGCTCTTCGGCAAACGCGGCAAAGATGGCATCTGCGTGGGAAACCGGGATGAACCCCAGTTGACTTTGCGTACCGTTGCCCAGTCCTCTTCCCCACAGGCCGCCCGAGCCAATGGCGATTTTCGTCTGGGTGACTTGATAGCTGGAGCCTTGGGTGTTCTGCCCGGGATGGACAAAAGCTTCAAGCCGCTGGCGCTGGTACGGACGTAACAAAAACCAACCCGCTGGCAACGCCAACAATCCTATCAGTCCCAAAACCATGATCTGCCGACGCCGGATACCTGCCAGGAATGCCCCCACCGCCACAATGGGCAGCAAAGTCAGCGCAGTTCCCAGGTCGGGCTCGATCGCCACCAAGATTCCCGGCACGCCGGCCAGGAGCCCCAGCTTGGCCAATTCTCCCCAGGTGAAGGCCCTCTTTCGCCTTTTCGCGAACGTGGCCGCCACCGCTAGTATTATAACCAACTTGACAAGTTCTGACACTTGTAAAGTGAACCCGCCGATCTGCAGCCAGCGGTGGGTTCCGGCCAGGCGCGGCCCCACCACCAGAACCGCCACCAGGGCCAGAATGCTGAGAAGATAAAGCCACGGAGTGTGGACCAGAATCATGTGATAGTCCACCTGGCTCACGATAATTGTCAGAGCGCAACCCAGCAGGATCCAGTAGATCTGCTTTTGGAACTGCCCGGCGAGAGCTGTCTGGGTGGTGGTGCTGTAGATTTCGAGGAGTCCAATGCCGGCAATGGTGAGCGCCAGCCCGAACAGGACCCAGTCGAAATCATGAAAATGAAGTGAATTCCTCATCGCTTGCAAACCATCTCAGGGTTCGGGCACCGTGGCTTCAGGCTTCGCCTTGGCGGTCATCTGGCTCACCAGCTCGGCCGGAGTCTGGGTTCTCCCTTTTTCCTGATAATAGGCCTTGATCACGTCCCCCGCGATGGGAGCGGCCACCGAGGAGTGCTGGCCTTGCATCACCAGCACGGCAACAGCAATATCCGGACTGGGCGAAGGCGAATAACCCACAAACCAGGCAGTGTTCCTGTAGATTGCCTTTTGGGAGGCATTGTGGAGACCCGTACTCACCACCTGGGCTGTTCCCGTCTTGCCGGCCACATTCAATCCCTGGCACCGGGCGCCCGCTCCCGTTCCCCCGGGTTCGTTGACTACGCCCCACATCCCATTGGTTACGGCCTGCACGGTCGTGTCGTGCAACGGGAAGCTCACCTCAGAAATCTTTGGCGGATCGGCTCCCAGCTCCTCGAGTTCATGTCGAAAGGCCAGATGGGGGCGGTCAAACTTACCCCCGGATGCAATACCGCCGATCATGTAGGCCACCTGGAGAGGTGTGACCTGCACGGCTCCTTGCCCGATGGCAACCGACATCGTCTCTCCCGGCCACCACTGGCGGTGGAAAGCCTTCCTCACCCACCCGGGAGATGGCATCAGGCCAGAATCTTCATCCGGTAGATCGATTCCAGTCCTGCGGCCCAGCCCCATGTGGTCCGCATAGTAATCGATTTTTTGGATGCCCAGCATCTTGCCCAGGGTGTAGAAGTAAACGTCGCAGGAAACCACGATGGCGCGGTGGAGATTCACTTCACCGTGCCCACCGCGATGTACCCAGTATGTCCAGTCATGAAAAGTGTGCCCGTAGATCGTCACCTGGCCTTTGCAATGCACGGAAAAGTCAGGGGTGATGGCGCCGGTCTCAAGTGCGGTTATCCCGGTGATAATCTTGAAAATCGATCCCGGCGCCAGTTGCGCCTGGATCGCTTTGTTCATCAGCGGATGCAGGGGGTTGGTTGTGAGCTCCTGCCAGGTTTTGACGGAGATGTGGTGGGTGAAGTCATTGGGATCAAAGGTCGGATGGCTGACCATGGCCAGCACTTCACCCGTGCGCGGATCCAGCGCCACCACCGCCCCAGGCTTGTCTCCCATCGCGGCTTCGGCGGTCAGTTGCAGATTCAAATCCAGGGTCAGCCTGAGATCGTGGCCCGGCAGTGCGTTTACCGTGCCGAGGCTGCCCACTTCCTGGCCGCGACTGTTCACCACCACCCGCTTCATTCCATCACGCCCGCGCAGCACCGCGTTGTATTCCCTTTCGATGCCGAATTTCCCGATGAGATCTCCGGGGCGGTAATTTGAGCCGGGCCTGGCGAGATCGGCCTGCGAGACTTCTCCCACGTAACCCAGCACCGCCGCGCCAACGCCGTGCTTGGGGTAAAAGCGCTGCTGGGACTGGATGATGTCGATTTCCGGGAACTCGGACTGGTGCGAGTCAATAAAGGCGACGTCGTTCAGTGAGGCTGCCTGCTTCAGCACCACGGGCTGATACCGCGGCAACTTTGCCGTGCGTCTGACCATGTCGCGCACCTCGGCCGGGTCCAGCTCCAGCGCGCTGGAGATCTTTTCAAGGTGAGCGTCGCTCAACTGCGAAGCATTGTCGCGGTTCAGCAGGATGGTAAAGGATGGAAAATTATCGACCAGGACGCGCCCGTGCCGGTCAAGAATCCGGCCCCGCGGGGCAATAATGGGAAGGTCCCGAATCCGGTTGTGCTCCGCCTGCTCCAGCAATCGCCCGTGCTGTCGGATCTGCAGACGCCAGTAACCCACCAGCAGCGCAATAAAGGCCGCCGCTACACAATACTCCAGGAAGGTGATCTTCCAGGAAGGAAACCGCTCGTCCTCCGGGAATCGAACCTGCATTCCGAATGAACTCTCGCCGGGCGCCCGTCAGCAACAACGACGCTTCGCCCCCTCATGGTGCAAACCAGCCGCGAATTGATGGCCACCGCGCCCAAGAGGATTACAGAATTCCCCCCCCATTAACCCCAAACCATAGCACACTATGATTCGCAAGATAAAGAAATTATTGTCCGTTCCGTCCACTCCCGCCCGCAACACGGGGCTAGTGGCTCGCTCCGCACAGGCAGCGCGAATGTCCAGGAGGCCAGGGGAGCCGGACCTTCAGGCCCGCTTCCTGAGGCGGTCGAACAGCAGAAACAGAATCAACCCCAGGGCCACATTCACCACCGTGGTGGTCAGAATGTGCAAAGAATCAAAGGGGGTAGGAAGCCCAAGTAATTGATGAACAATGAGATAGCTAAAGCTGTTGTGGACAATGACCAGCGAGCCAATCAGCAGTCCCCGCACCAGAAGATTGTCAAATTCAAGCTTCAGGCCGGCCGTCGCCGCAAGGTATCCTACCAGGGCTTTTGCCATGCCCATCTGGCCCAGGTAACCATGTGACAAGGCGTCTTCCAGCAGCCCCACGCTCATTCCAAATGCCGTGCCGAAGATCTGGTTCTCACGAATCATCGAGAAATAGATGGTCACCAGCAGCGGAAACTGGAAAAGACGGGCAACCGGCAGGGTAGGAGGAAGCGTGACCTCCAACAGCAGGCTGGCAAAAACGATCAGCGACAGGACCGCAGGGTGGGCACGAAAAGCCTCTTTTGGTCGATGGCGATAGACGTCCATTTCATCCACCCTCGATGGATTGCTACTGCATCGGCGGCAGAGCCGCGCAGGCGAAAAGCCTGTCTGCCAGATTAAGCGAACTTTTGGAGTTACTCAGACGAATCCGGCCCTACCCTCAACGGGACCGGTGATGTGCCACTTCTTCTTGCGTCGAGGTGGACTTGAAAAGAACCAGAACGTCCTCAAGCCGGTTGAGGGAGGCCGCCGGCTTGACGGTAATCCGACGGTAAATGTTGCCCTCCTGGGACTCCACAACATGTCCCACCAGCAAACCCTTGGGATAAACCTGGTCCATGCCGGAGGTAATAATGGCTTCTCCAGCGGGCACCTTCTGGTCATCCATCACATAATGCAGCTCGCACTGGTCCCGGCTGCTCCCCTTCAAAATCCCCTGGATGCGGCTTTTCTCCAGCAGGCAGCCCACTCCACAAGTGGGATCCGTAATCAGCAGGACTTGTGCCGTGTGGGCATAGGCTGATGCAATTTTTCCCACCACGCCTTCAGGTGTGATGACGGGCATGTCAGCCTCCAGCCCTGCATCCTGGCCGCGATCAATGACGATCGTAGTGGAACCCTCCTGAGGGCTTGAGGCGATCACCTGCGCCGCGACGGTCTTATAAGGTGATTGTTCCTTGAATTGCAGCAGCGCTTTCAGGCGCTCAACCCCGGCGGCCTTTTCTGAAAGCTGTTGGATCCGCGCCCGGGCCAGAACCAGTTCCGACCCCAGGTTCTTGTTAGCCTCCCCGTGCGCCCACAGTTCGTGAACCGAAACCCAGGCCCCCGAGGTGCTCTCGATAGTCCCGTGGAAACCCCGTTCAAAGGGCCCGAATATTTCGGCGGCCCATACGTTGATGAGCCTGACGTTCTGGTTTCGGGTCACCTGGATGGAGAGAAGCAGGAGCTGGCCGAACAGCACGCCCAGCAGCACAAAAAAGGAAGTGTGCCTGGCCACAATCTCCGGCAGCCAGGAGTTCTCGTCGAATTGTGTGAAGGCAGTTCGTTTCAACGCAAGCCGCTTCAATCCGGGTTCTGCCGGTTCGCTGAAGGCCGCTCCGGGACCGCGCCGTTCCGGACTCCCTGGCCTGGCTTTCCGCTCCCAATTGATTTCCGCCCGCCGCGGCAGCGCAACGGGCAGGAGCGTTCAGCAACCTTTTCGGGCCGATCCTCGGCATGTTCTGCGCGCCGGGAACGGGCCATGCGCTTCCAAGCCTGGGGACTCTAATCCGCCGGGCCCGGAGAGCCTTCTATTCTATAGCAACCCGGCGCAGCAGGTTAAAGTCTGTTAACATTCGCCCGGTACCCAGCACCACGGAAGCCAGCGGATCCTCGGCAATGGAGACGGGCAGTCCGGTTTCTTCGCGAATGCGCTTGTCCAGATTTTTCAGCAGCGCGCCTCCACCCGTGAGAACAATGCCGCGGTCCGAGATGTCTGCGGAGAGTTCCGGCGGCGTGCGCTCCAGGGCCACGCGAATGGCGTTGATGATGGTGGCAACGCATTCTGAAAGGGCGTCCCGGATTTCGGAATCATCAATGGTGATGGTCTTGGGAACGCCTTCCAGCAGATGGCGTCCCTTGATCTCCATGGTTTGCGGTTTTTCAAGCGGAAACGCAGAGCCGAGTTCCATTTTGATCTGCTCGGCCGTCCTTTCGCCCACCAGCAGGTTGTACCGGCGCTTCAGGTAGGCGGTGATGGCCTCATCCATCTCGTTCCCGGCCACCCGCACGGAGCGGCTGTAGACAATGCCCGAAAGCGAAATCACGGCGATGTCAGTGGTGCCCCCGCCGATGTCGACAATCATGCTCCCGGAGGGTTCGGTGATCGGCAGCCCGGAACCGATGGCGGCCATCATGGCCTGTTCCACCAGGTAGACCTCGCTGGCCTTGGCCCGGAATGCCGAATCCTGCACCGCGCGCTTTTCCACCTGGGTGATTTCCGACGGTACGCCGATCACGATGCGCGGATGGACGAACACCTTGCGGTTGTGGGCCTTCTGGATGAAGTAATTGAGCATCTTTTCCGTCACCTTGAAGTCGGCAATGACACCGTCTTTCAAGGGACGGATGGCCACAATGTTGCCGGGCGTGCGGCCCAGCATCTCCTTGGCTTCGCGCCCCACGGCCTCGATGTCGCCGTTCAGCTTGTTGATGGCTACAATCGAGGGCTCGTTGACGATGACGCCCTTGCCCTTCGCGTAAACCAGGGTGTTGGCCGTGCCAAGATCGATGGCGAGGTCTGATGAAAAAACACTGAAGAGAGAACGAAAACTCATTCCTTTAACGAATCCCTTTCTGAAAACGAATACCTGTCTGTTTCTTGCTACTCGATCACGACGGTCTTTCGGATGGTCTTGGTGTTGCCCTTCCGGTCCTGCGCCGTGATGGTGATCTGGTTTGAGCCCTTCGTGGGCAGCGGAGACGTAAAGTGCCGGAACGTGCCGTCCGCCGCAATATTAAACACCTGCTGATTGTTAATGATCACCGTCGAACCCGGTTCCGTACGGCCAACCACTTCCACAACGCGCCCGTGCTGGGTGATGCTCGTGATTTCAAGAAACGCCTGGTGGTTTTCTGAAATCTGCTGAACAAGA
This sequence comes from uncultured Acidobacteriota bacterium, assembly GCA_963783155.1. Classification (GTDB taxonomy): domain Bacteria; phylum Acidobacteriota; class Terriglobia; order UBA7540; family UBA7540; genus SCRD01. The sequence goes on from CAWANC010000011.1 coordinate 167,186, forward strand.
TCGAAGCGGTTGGGCGTGGAGGGCTGGCTCTCGTTCCCGTCCGCATCGATCGACTTCACAAGCCAATAGTAAACCCCTTCGTCAAGTCCGGACACTACCGTTGAGGTTCCCTCCACTTTCCGGTTCACCACAAGGTTTGAAAACATGCCGGAAGGCGAAATCTCAAGGATATACCCTCTGGCGCCCTCCACCGCTGACCATTTGAATTCGATTTGGGTGGCCCGGGGCGCCCGCACCACATTCAGCGCCATGTTGGCGGGTGAAATCAGCCCCGGAGGCGCAATCACCTTTTCACGGACGAGTCCCGGCTTTTTCGAGGAGAAGGTGACCTTTTCATACTGCCCCAGTTGCACAGTGGTCGACCCGCGAGTGACCCGGGCATCGCCCTGGTCCATGGTCATCTGGTGGATGTTCCTCTTGGGATCGTTCTGCACCACCGCCCGGCTTTCCGCGCCCAGGTTGGCCATCGCATCGGCAAAGGCCACCTTGGAAGTAGACCCCGGCACCTCAAATTTACCCGTGGAAAGGTCTACGGTTCCGGAAGTCACCTGCACGGCCACGCGCGTCGCCTTGGTTACCGGGTCCTCACCGCTTTCCTCCACGGCAATCAGGGAGTCCGGTTTGATCACGTAATTGGTTCCGTCTGCAAAAATGATTCTGGCCACTCCGTCACTGCCGGTCTGGATAAAGTCTCCGGTCACAAGATTGGTATTGTAATTGGCCTGGGCCCATTGCGGGGACTGCGCATTTTTCACTCGAACCGTCCCGTCCAGATTCACAAAGTGGGCGTCGCGTTTCGAAGGCGTCGCGTTTCCCGCGCCGTTTTCCACCACTCCCGCCGTCAGCGCGTGGAGTGCCCCCCGGGCCTTCCGGGCAAAATAGCTAGGAGCAATGAGATAAAGGATAAAACTCATTGCAACAAGGCCCAGAACAGCATAAACAGCGATGGTGCGATAACTGATAGTTGTCCATTCGACCTCAACTTTATGTCCTTGATCGGGGCCTGGGACGCGTGATTTTCGAGCCATGCGGCCAACACCCTAGAGCATTCTTGACCAAAGGGCAATCTGGGTCAAGCAGTTTTCCCTCAATTCGCAAGCTGTTGCCCATCTCAACCCGTTCCCCTTCAATCTGCTCGTTCCTTTCAGTTGTTAGCCCTTACGGGCTGACATATAATGGTTAAGATCGACACTAAACGTCCGGAGCAATAATGTTCAGACTCTTTAAAAAGCATCGGGAGAAGGTGAAGAAATACCTGCTGGTGTTCTTTCTCAGCATCGTTTCTCTCAGCATGGTCATAATGTTCACGCCGCTGGGCGGCGGAAACACGGCCCAGGGTTCGGCCGACGTTCTGGCCAGCGTGGGTGGGACCACCATCACCATGCAGGACCTCAGGCAAACCATTGACAGTCGTTTGCGCAATTCCTCGCTTGGAAGTGACCCCCACATCATCCCAGCCCTTGCCGGCACCATGCTGGATGAAATGGTCCTGCGCCAGGCCATGACGATGCAGGCCAAAAAGATGGGCCTGGAGGTTTCCAGCCAGGAGTTGTTGGCCGCGCTCGAAAAGATGCCCTGGCTCTATCCCAACGGCAAGTTTGTCGGCATGTCGCAGTACCAGAACTTTGTCAGCCAGCAGATGGGCATCAGCACCCAGGAGTTTGAGGACCAGATTCGCCAGAGTCTGCTGCTCCAGAAAATCCAGGCTGTCGTGTCCGACGGCGTTTCGGTGACGCCTGCCGAGGAGCATGAGGCGTATAACCAGCGCTACATGAAGACCAAAATTCAGTACGTCGTTTTTGATCCCAGCAAATTCCTGAAGGCCGTTCCCGTCACCGACAAGGACCTGGAAGATTATTTCAAGAAGAACGCCTCTCACTACGAGCAGAAAGAGCAGCGGCAGGTCCGCTACGTCCTGGTCACACCGGACGAGGTGCGCGCAAACGTCACCGTCAGTGACGCCCAAATGAGGCAGTATTACACCAGCCACCTCTCCGATTACCGCGTGCCTGACCGCGTCAAGGTGGCTCACATTCTTTTCAAAACCACCGGCAAGTCCCCGGAGCAGGTGAAGAATCTGGAAAAGACCGCCGCAGACGTGCTGGCCAAAATCAAGGCGGGCGCCAACTTCGCCGACATGGCGAAGAAATATTCAGAAGACACCAGCGCCTCCAATGGCGGAGACATCGGCTGGATCGTCCACGGGCAGACCGTAAGGAATTTGAAGATACGGCGTTTCAACATGTCAGCCCGGGGCAGGTCAGCGGCCTGGTCCACACCACCTATGGCATCCACATCATCAAGGTCATGGACAAGCAGACTGCGCACCTCGAGTCCTTCAACAGCGTCCAGGATTCCATCCACGACACCCTGATGAAGCAAACGATGGAGGCCGCCCGGCAGGCCTATGCGGACAAGCTCGACAACAAGCTTAAGGCGAACCCCAAGCAGTTTGATTCCATCGCCCAACAGGCTGGTCTTGAGGTTAAACAGACCCCGCTGTTCCAGTACAATCAGACCGTTCCCGACTTCGGCTCGAACGACGCCTTCCAGAACCTCTCGTTTGAGCTGCGGTTGAATGAAGTGGGGCAGGCCATCACCGTGCCCAAAGGGACGGCCATCATCCAGGTCACACAAATTGTTCCCGCCCACGTTCCCAAGCTGGATGCCGTCCACGCCCTGGTGGAAGAGGATTACCGCGCGGCGCAGTCAAAGGTTATTGCAGACCAGAAGGCCAAAGCTTTTGCGGCGCAGGCGAAGAAAGGCGACTTTGCCAAACTGGCCAAGGCCGGCGGCTACAACCTGCAGGAGAGTAAAGACTTTACGCAGCAGGATACGGTTCCCAATCTCGGGCCCGGAAGCGGCGTGCCGGAAGCCTTCACGCTCCAGCCCGGCGAGACCAGCGGAGTTCTCACGGCTGAAGGCAATAACGTGGTCATCCACGTTCTCGCCCACACGCCTCCGGACGAGAGCAACTTCGCTTCGCAGGAAGCCCAGATCCGCGAGCAGCTCCTGACGCAAAAGCGCTCCCTGGCCTACGAAATTTACCGCCAGAACCTGAAGAAGGAACTCATCGCCTCCGGCAAGCTCAAGATGAACGAGCAGGGGATGAAAACCTTCCTCGCTTCCTACGAAACACAGTAACAGCTCTGCAGCGGCGATCTCCTGTGGCGCACACATCGCAGAATTTGCGGTGTGTGCTGTGTAGTGCGAGCCGACGTGTCCGGTGCGGTATAGCCTCTGCGGGGCATTGACCGAACCCCTGCCTTCACCTCCGTGGCCCCACGCCTTGACCCTCCTTCACCCATCTCTCATAATCACCTGTTAGCAACTCTCATTGCCACCAGGGAGGTTCCGTGCGGGAGATCCACAAAGTTGCCATTCTGGGAGCGGGAACCATGGGAGCCCGCATCGCCGCCCACCTTGCAAACGCCTCCATCCCCTCCGTCCTGCTCGACATCGTGCCCGAGGGCGCCGGCCCCGACGACGCGAAAGCCCGCAACCGCATTGCGCAGGCAGGCCTCGACGCTGCGCTGAAGTCGCGCCCGCCGGCGTTCTTTGTTCCGGAAGCTGCGCGCCTCGATTACCATCGGAAATTTCGACGACCATCTGGCGCTGGTCTGCGATTGCGACTGGATCATCGAAGCGGTCACCGAAAACCGCGAGGTCAAGCGCTCGCTCTACCAGAGAGCCCTCCAGCATCGCAAACCCGGCGCCATCTTCAGCTCCAACACTTCCGGCATCTCGATTTCGAGCCTGGCCGAGGGCATGCCGGACGACTTCCGCAGCAACTTCCTGGGCACTCACTTTTTCAATCCGCCGCGCTACATGAAACTGCTGGAACTGATTTCGACGCCCGCAACCGCGCCAGACGTAGTGGAAACCATCTCCAGTTTTGGCGACCGCGTGCTCGGTAAAGGAATCGTCCACGCGCACGACACGCCGAACTTTATCGGCAACCGCATCGGCGTTTTCTTCACCATGGCGGCTCTCCACAGCATGGCGCAGGACGGTTTCAGTATCGAAGAGATCGACCTGCTGACCGGGCCGGTGATGGGACTGCCGAAATCCGCCACCTTCCGCACCACGGACATCGTTGGCCTTGACGTGATGGTTCACGTGGTCGCGAACCTGGCCGAAGCGCTTCCCGATGACGAGCGACGCGACCTGTTTGCGCTGCCCGATTTTGTGCGCGATATGCACCAGCGCAAGCTGCTGGGCGACAAGACGGGCGGCGGCTTTTACAAAAAGATCAAGGCCAGCGACGGATCGAGCGAGATCCTGACCGTCGATTTGAAGACCTTCGAATACCGCGAGCGGCAGAAACCGAAATTTCCTTCGGTCGACATGGCCCGCAGCATGGAAGACACGGGCAAGCGCGTTGCCGCGCTGGCGGATTCTCCCGACCGCGTGGGCGATTTTTATCGCAAGGTGCTGGGCGATTGCTTCCACTACGCCGCCATGCGCATCCCCGAAATTTCCGACGACATCCCCTCCGTTGATAACGCCATGAAGTGGGGATTCAGCTGGGAACTGGGGCCGTTTGAATTGTGGGACGCGGTGGGTGTGGAAAAGATCGTCGCGCGGTGGAAGAAAGAAAGCCGACCTGTCCCGCCACTGGTTGAGAGCCTGCTCGCTTCCGGCGCAAAGACTTTTTACACGTCGAGCGACGGAACCCGGCAGGTTTTTGACCTTGCCTCGAAGCAATACCAGCCGGTTGAAATTCCCGCGGGCATCCTGCTGTTGCCGTCGCTGAAAGAGCGGAAAAAGGAAGTCAGGAAGAACGCCGGCGCCAGTCTCATCGATCTGGGCGATGGCGTGGCCTGCCTCGAGTTCCACTCCAAGATGAACACCATCGGCCCCGATACGGTGGAGATGGTGCATCACGCCCTGCGCGCCTTGAACGAGCAGTTCGATGCACTGGTCATCGGCAACCAGGGAACCAACTTTTGCGTGGGCGCCAACCTCCTGCTGCTACTGATGGCCATTCAGGAAGAGGAGTGGGATGACGTTCAACGCATGATTCGCGAGTTTCAGGCCGTCAACATGGCGCTGAAATACGCTCCCAAACCGGTGGTGGCCGCGCCGTTTGCCCTCACGCTTGGGGGCGGAGTTGAAATGGTGCTGCATTGCGCGCGCATCCGCGCCGCCGCGGAAACGTATATGGGTCTGGTGGAAACCGGCGTGGGATTGCTGCCGGCGGGCGGCGGCACCAAGGAGATGCTGATTCGCGCCCTGGATGCCGTACCCGCCGACGAACACGCAGATCCCTTTACCTATGTGAAGGAAGTGTTTCTTCTGATTGGCATGGCCAAAGTGTCAGCAAGCGCGGAGGACGCGCGCAAGCTCGGATACCTGACCGCGCGCGATTCCATCAGCATGAACCGCGACCGCCAGATTGCCGACGCCAAACAACTGGCCCTCGACCTGGTGAAGCTGGGTTACCGTCCCGGCGTGCCACGCACGGACATTCGCGTGGTGGGGCAGAGTGCCTTTTCCATGATGAAGCTGGGCCTGCACCTGATGCGCAGGGCGGAGCGCCTTTCCGACTACGACGTGGTGGTGGGGACGCATATCGCGCGGGTGCTCGCGGGCGGCGAATTCACTTCGCCGCAGGTGGTTTCCGAACAGTACCTGCTGGACCTTGAGCGCGAGGGCTTCCTCAGCCTGTGCGGCCAGAAGAAAACACAGGAGCGCATCCAGTTTATGCTGAAGAAGGGCAAGCCGCTGCGAAATTGAGATTTCGCTGCGTGCCGGCGCGTTTCCAGGCATCGAAGCCCTTCAGAGTAGGATTTTTCCATCGCACATCGGGGAGCAGCTAACCGCGAACGGAGGACTCATTCCGATGACAAAAAATACCATCCGGGTCATCAGTCTCGTATTCCTTTCGATCGTCGTGGGGCAGGCTGCAGCAACCTCGCGGCAGGACAAGACGCACTGGGAACTGAAAGGCAACCTGAGCGAGGCGTGCTCCTGCCGGGTTCCCTGCACGTGCAATTTCCGGTCCGGCCCTTCGCCACACCATTTCTGCTGGGCCATGTTTTCACTCGACATTAAGAAGGGGCACTACGGCAAAGTGAAACTCAACGGACTGCACCTGGCCGCAGCCCACGCCGACAAAGCCGTGGTCTGGTATATCGATGAACGAGCAAGACCAAAGCAGTTCGCGGCCCTCAAGGCCATTGCACGAGGGCTGGGTTATTACCATTCTGAGCTTCCTGCCTTTTTTGAAGCGGCGCACATCACTCAGGTGGTGACGGACAAAGGCAACGAGGTTGAGATTGAAGGCCACGGCGGCTTCAAAGCAGATTATGTGATGGGTGGCGATGGCAAGAATCCGATTGTGGTGGAAAACATCACCGCATGGAATCTTCCGCGCTCCATCAAAGGCCGCACGGAATACTTGCGATATACAGACGGCCACGGAAATAAGCTGGACTTTAAGGGCACGAACTCGAACGAAGGTAAATTTGACTGGACCGATAAACGAGGGCTGTGAAATTGAGCCGTCGACGGTCCAGTGGTTGGTTGGTTGGATAGGCTCTGCAACCCAGGGAGGACGTAATGAAAGAAGCCGTCATCGTTTCCATTGCGCGCACGGCGGTGGGCAAAGCGCCGCGTGGCACGCTGCGCAACACCCGGCCCGACGACATGGCCGCCGCGGCCATCAGCGAGGCCCTGAAGCGCGTTCCGGGCCTGGAGGCCGCCGAAATTGAAGACGTGATTCTCGGCTGCGCGATGCCCGAAGCGGCGCAGGGGAACAACGTGGCGAGGATCGCTTCGCTGCGTGCCGGGCTGCCCGTCACCTGCTCGGCCATGACCATCAACCGCTTCTGCTCGTCGGGCCTTCAGGCGATTGCGCTGGCCGCGGAGCGAATCATGGCCGGCTTTGGAGACGCCATCATCGCCGGCGGCACCGAAAGCATGAGCATGGTTCCGATGGGCGGCTACCACTTTTCTCCCAATCCCTACCTGGTGGACCATTATCCCGACACCTACCTCAACATGGGCCTGACGGCGGAAAATCTTGCGCGAAAATTTCAGATCACCCGCGAGCAGCAGGACGCTTTTGCCCTGCGCAGCCACCAGCGCGCCGTTGCAGCCATCGAGGCGGGCCGGTTCAAGGAAGAGATCGCGCCGCTGGAAGTGGTCGAGGTCGAGATGAACGGCAAGCCGCAGACCCGCAAGATCACCTTTGACACCGATGAAGGCCCGCGCCGCGATACTTCGCCCGAAGCCCTCGCCAAGCTGAAACCCGCCTTCCATGCCGCAGGGACGGTGACCGCCGGAAACGCCTCGCAGATGAGCGATGGCGCCGCCGCGGCGGTGGTGATGTCGGCGGAAAAGGCGAAAGCGATTGGGGCGAAACCGCTGGCGCGTTTTGTCAGCTACGCCACCGCGGGCACGCTGCCGGAGGAGATGGGCATGGGTCCGGTGTTTGCCATTCCCAAGGCGCTGAAGTTTGCGGGCCTCAAGCTACAGGAGATCGAACTCATTGAGCTGAACGAAGCTTTTGCGGTGCAGGCGCTGGCGGTCATGCGCGAGGCCGGGCTCGATCCGGAGATTACCAACGTCAACGGCGGCGCCGTCGCGCTGGGACACCCGCTCGGCTGCACGGGCGCCAAGCTCGACGGCCACTTTGCTCGGCGAAATGAAGCGCCGCAAGGCTCGCTACGGCATGGCGACCATGTGCATCGGCGGCGGCATGGGTGCGGCAGGAATTTTTGAGAACCTTCAGTAAATTTCGAGGCTGCCACAGGTACTTTTACCATGCAATTTTGCCCCCTATGGGAGACGAAGCTATTTTGCGACTGAACAAGCAGCCGGAGACGAAGGATTACCCGTCCGCTGAGGGCCTGTTCCGGCGCGGGAAAACGAGGAGCTCATGACCATAGGCGGAACAAAACAAAGGTTTAAAGGCGGCAGCTTTCTCATTGAGCAGCGAACGCCCGAGGAAATCTTTACGCCGGAAGACATGACGGACCAGCACCGGTTGATCGCCCGGACGGCGGAAGAGTTCATGAAGAAGGAAGTTGTTCCGCGGGTGCGCGAGATTGAAGACAAAAGACCTGGCTCTGCTGCGCGAACTTCTCAGGAAGGCTGCGGAGATCGGACTGCCCGCTACCGACATTCCGGAGAAGTACGGCGGCCTCGAACTCGACAAGATCTCTTCCATCATCGTGGCCGAAAAAACCGCCCTGAATGGTTCGTGGACGGCGACCATCGGCGCGCAGGCCGGCATCGGCGTTCTGCCCATCGCTTATTTCGGCACCGAAGCCCAGAAAGCAAAGTATGTGCCCAGGCTGGCCAGCGCCGAGTGGGTGGGCGCTTACGCGCTGAGTGAAGCGGGCTCGGCTTCCGATGCGCTCAATTGCAAGACTCGCGCCACGCTCAGCGCCGACGGCAAGCATTACATCCTCAACGGCTCCAAGATGTGGATCACCAACGGCGGCTTTGCCGACGTCTTCACCGTGTTCGCAAAAGTGGACGGCGAGAGCTTCACGGCATTTATCGTCGAGCGCGGATTTCCGGGCGTTTCACCGGGCGCCGAAGAACACAAGATGGGCATCCGCGGTTCGTCCACCACGCCGGTGAATTTTGAAAATGTCCATGTGCCGGTGGAAAACGTTCTGGGTGAAGTGGGCAAGGGGCATTTGATTGCCTTCAACATTCTCAACGTGGGCCGGCTGAAACTGGGCGCAGGATGCGTGGGCGCGGCCAAGTTTCTGATCGCGGAATCCGTGGGCTGGGCGAAGCAGCGCGAAGCCTTCGGGCGGAAGATTGCTGATTTCGGGCTGATCAAGCAAAAGCTGGGCGAGATGGTTGCATTGAATTACGCGACGGAAAGCCTGTCATACCGCACGGGCGGGTTGATCGACCAGAGGCTCGAAGGGGTCGATTTCGGAGCCTCCGACGCGGGTGGACAGATTCTCGCCGCGCTGCGGGAGTATGCCGTCGAATGCTCGATTCTGAAGGTGGTGGGAACCGAATCACTGGACTGGATTGTTGACGAGGCAGTGCAGATTTTTGGCGGCTACGGTTTTTCCAGCGAGTACGAAGTGGAGCGCGCCTATCGCGATCAGCGAGTGAACCGGATCTTCGAGGGAACGAACGAGATCAACCGGCTGCTGATTACCGACATGCTGCTGAAGCGTTCGATGAAGGGCGAGCTGGGATTGATTCCCGCCGCGCAGAAACTTCTGGACGAAGTTCTCAGTTCGTCCTCAGGCGAAGCGCCGGAAGACGAGGCGCCGCTTGGAGATGTGGCGGCGGTGCTGGAGGGCGCAAGAAAGGCGGCGCTGCTGGTTGCCGGAGGCGCCGTGCAGAAATATATGAAAGCGCTCGGTGAAGAGCAGGAGGTGGTTGCCGCAATCAGCAATCTGGTGATGGAGATTTACGCGATGGAAAGCGCGCTGCTCCGTGCGCGCAAAAAGATCGGCAAGTCTTCCGCCGATGCCTGCCGGACGGAAATGGACGCCACCCGAATCTTCGCCTATGAGGCGGCCGACCGGATTGAAGTGGAATCGAAGCGTGCGCTAAGCAGAATTGCCGAAGGCGATACGCTGCGAACGCAGCTTGCCATCCTGCGGCGCTTCTTGCGCCGCACGCCTCCGGACGTGATCGGGCTGAAGCGCCAAGTGGCAGACCGCGCCATCGAACTCGGCCGGTATCCCTTCGCTTAGCCGCTACTCTTTCTCGTACCGTTTTTCCGCAGGTTCGGCGCGCCCCGGAGCCTCGGGCCGGAATGCTACAAATCCTTCAAGACCTTCATAGCGCCGGCGAGATCAGAAACGGCAAGGACCAGATCGGAATTCTTTGTCCCTTTTGCCGCCGTGGCGTAACAGTAATCGACGTTGATGTGCGCCTGCGCAAGCCGCTCTCCGATTTTTGCGAGGTTGCCGGGCTTGTCCGGCAGGGTGAGCCTGAGGACTTCTTCCTCCGTCACCCGCACGTCCAGGTCGCGAAGCACCTTTCTGGCCCTGGCGGGACTGGTGGTCAGCAGGCGAATGGGACTTTCGCCGCCCGTGCAGAAAGCCGTAAAGGCGGTGATATTGATTCTTGCCCTGGCCAGCGCGCGCGCCACGCGGGCGATTTGTCCGGGGCTGCTGTCAACCCAGACCGAGACTTGCCTGGCCTTGCTCATCACTGTTTCCTTTCCACAAAATCACGATTTCCTGAGCATACGCCGAAAAGGTTCCGGGTGTAAACGCCGCCACCCCTTACAATGTTTGTGGCCAGCAGGCGTTCGAGCGAGGACAGGATCTTTACCCCGGTATGATCGGGTCGGCGCAGATTAAGGGCAGTGGCAAATCGTGCCGGAGGGGTGGCTTTACGCCGCCATGCGGCGAGGTCAACTTGCCGCTGCGTGTCCGAAATCGGAACCAGGGTTCAGTCGCAGCATGAGGAGGAGATTGTGAAAGCGGTTGAAGATGTTCGAGTGGTGGTGGTGGGCAGCAGCAACTTTGACGTGGTGGTCAATGCCGACCGGCCTCCCCGCGAAGGAGAGAACATACTGGCGACGAACCTGAAATTCTTTCCGGGTGGCAAGGGCGCCAACCAGGCGGTTGCCGTCAAGCGGCTGGGAGCGAAGGTGACGTTTATCGGGGCCTTGGGCAAAGACATCATTGGCGATTTTCTGGTTGGCCATCTTGAGGCCAGCGGAATTGATACCCGCTGGGTGCGGCGGGAAGCCGGGCGCTCATCGGGATGCGCATTCATCAGCATCTATCCCAGCGGGAACAATTCCATTGTGGTCGACCCCGGGGCCAACCGCACTCTCACGCCGGAAGACATCGACAGCGCGCAGGAGGCGATTGCCGGAGCCGACGCTGTCCTCACGGTGCTGGAAATTCCCATGGAAACGGTGGAAGCGGTGTTGCGGGCGGGGCGCAAAGCGGGCAAGCTGACGGTGCTGGATGCGGGTCCGCCCCGGCAGTGTTCGAATGAGATTCTGAAGCTCGCCGATATCGTTTCACCCAATGAGACGGAACTCGAAGCGCTCAGCAGGGAAACGGTCAGCGGGCGGGAATCGGTCGAAAGAGCAGCCAGGAAATTACTCAGTCTGGGCGCGGAAACCGTGGTGGTAAAAATGGGGAGTGACGGCTCCATGCTGGTCACTGCCGAAGGGGCGGTTCACTTTCCGGCCTCGAAAATCAAAGCGGTCGATCCCACCGCGGCAGGCGACGCGTTTACGGCGGCCCTGACCGTGAAGCTCGCCGCAGGCGAGAAGATCGAAGATGCCATGCGCTACGCCAACCTGGCCGGAGCGCTGGCCGTAACGCGCCTCGGTGCGCTGCCTTCTCTGCCCACGCGGGAAGAAGTGGAAGCCTTTGCCGCGGGAGCAACCCCGGCGAAGAACCAAGACTGATGAGGAAGAATCAAAGGCCTTTCTTGAGAATCACGTTCCCAAGAAAGCCGCGGTTCTGGCCTTCCGCATCGACCACGCGAACGCTGACACGGAAGGCGTCGGCCGGAAGCGGCACCGTCTTGTCCAGCCGAACGACCTGGCGGGGGTCGACGGCCTCGAGCTTCTGCCGGCTGAGTTCTTCACCCATGGCGCTGTAGAAAACCGCCTCTGCTGTTCCCGGAACGAATACACCGAACACTCCCTTCAAAGTCACCTGATTGCCCGAGACTTCTGCAGCGAGCGGCTTGCTGATGGCGCCTGCCCAGACAGCTTTCACCAGGGGATTGGGCAGCCGTGTGGGAGCCCAGTGGACCGTGAACTCATATTCCTGGCCGGGATCGAGCGTGGCGTAAGGGCTGATGACTTCCGTTTCCAGGAAATAGGGAGTCTGTTTCGGGTCGTCAGGCAGGGTCTGGAAGAACGGGCCGCGCGAAATGTGCCCGGGGCCGTCGTTCCAGGATTCGACGGAAGCGTTATCGGGATACTCCTGGCCGGGGAAATGTTTGAACGTTTCCACCAGGCAGGCATCTTTTTGCCCGTTGACCACGGCGTACCAGCCGGCGTCAGAGTCCGCCGCCACTTTGCCCACCCGATACTCATAGTGGATGCGCAGCATGTGTCCGCTATCAATAGTCTGGTAGCTGGGGTTGCGCGCGTCTCCGTAAGGATGGTAATAGCCGCCCGGAAACATGCTGTGAGGGTTCAGCGGGACGTAAACGTAAAGCTCGGGATTGGGTTTGGAAGAATCATGGGCGTCGGAGGCGTCGTTCTGGATCAGGTGCCAGATGCCCCAGCGAATCTGTCGCTGGCTGATGTTGCGCATCACCTGGTCCACCTGGACGCGCGTGGTGCCGGCGTAAACATGAAACGTGCGGATAAACTGCACGCCGCTTCGCGGATCGGGCGGGCTCGTGACGCGGACAGCCACCTCCTGGGGCGTGTTTTTCACCACCTCGGATTTGAACCGGCTGCCGTCGAGGATGTAATACGGAATGCTGGGCCACTGGTTGTCGTTCATCCAGCCTTCGGGCGCGGGCCACACCTTGTCGCCGCCGTAGTTGGCCCAGCCGGCCTTCAGATTGTTCTGGCTTTCAGGAAGGATATTCCCCTCAAACTGCTTGTTCACAAAAAAGTAGCTTTCATCGCCCAGTTGCAACTGGATGGCGCGGCCCCCGATTTCCGGGGTCACATAGAGCGTGATAATGCCGTTGGTCAGGCGATAAGCCTTCCAGCCGTCGAACTCGGTGGATTCGAGTTTCGCCTCAAACGAAGGCGCCGGTGCTGCCAGTGACGGGCCGTGCGGACAAGGACGGCAGAAGAATGCGCGAACGGCCCGGAAAGGCCTGCGACTGCCTGACGGGCGGAAAAGAATTAAGTGCTGAAACCAGGATCAGGCAAGCCAGAATCATGATCGATCGGCGTAGTCGTGTCATACGATTCCTTTGGGACCGGATATCCAATCTTTCGAAATCTTAAGAGCGACGGCCCGCACTTTAGCGTTCTGAAGCCGATTCAGCAGATATCGCTGAGAGCTGGTGTGCCAGGCCGCGCACGGCCGGGTAGAGGTTCCGGTAGACCTCGTAATAGCGATCGTAGGTCCTGCTGTTGGTCTCGCGCGGATACATGCACTCGCTAACCTGGATGGCCTCGCGTGCCGATTCCTCCACCGAAGAATAGACCTTGGCGCCGGCGCCGGCCAGCAGCGCAGCGCCGAAAGCGGAGCCTTCAGAGGTTTTCAGGGTCACCAGTTCCTTGCCGTAAACATCCGCCTGGATCTGCCGCCAGGTGAAGCTGCGTGATCCGCCTCCCGATGCCCGAATCTGGTCCACGGGTATTTCAAGCTCGTTGAAGATTTCGAGCGAATCGCGCAGGCTGAACGCCACTCCTTCAAGAATGGCGCGAATCACGTGGCCGCGCGTATGGGATGCCGTGAGGCCGAACCACATGCCGCGCGCTTCCGCGTCCAGGTGGGGCGTGCGTTCGCCCATCAGGTAAGGCAGAAACAGCAGGCCTCCGGACCCGGCAGGAACGCGCTCAGCTTCCTTGATGAGAAGTTCATAGACGTCGATGTCCGTCTGGCCGGCGTACCAGCTTTCCACCGTGCCGAAGTGGTCGCGGAACCAGCGGAGCGACAGGCCGGCGCCCTGCGTCACGCCCATCACGTGCCACTTGCCGGGAACGGCGTGGCAGAAGGTGTGGATGCGGCCCGCGGGGTCAAGCTTGGGAGCGCCGGTGTAGGTAAACATCACGCCTGAACTGCCCAGGGTGCTTGATGTGAGCCCCGGCAGCACAATGCCGTTGCCGACGGCGCTGGCGGCCTGGTCTCCCGCGCCGCCCACCACCGGCGTTCCGGCAACCAGCCCGGTGAGCAAGGCGGCTTCGCGCGTGACTTTTCCGGTGATTTCCGGCGACTCATAGGCCCTGGGTAGAAGTTCAGGTTCGATTCCCAGAGCTGAAAGCATCTCCTGCGACCAGCGGCGATTAGTAACGTCAAACAGCAGTGTCCCCGAAGCATCGGAAACATCGGTGGCGAATTCATTGGTCAGGCGGTAGCGGACAAAATCCTTGGGCAGCAGAAAGTGCGCGGCGCGCTCAAAAATGGCAGGCTCGTGGTCGCGAATCCACAGCAGTTTTGGCGCCGAGAAGCCCGTAAGAGCAGGATTCGAAACCAGTTGGATCAGCCGCTCGGAACCGACCTGGGCCGTAATACAGTCGCATTGCGGCTGGCTTCGCTGGTCGCACCAGATGAGCGACGGCCGCAGCACGGCATTGGCGCGGTCCAGCAGCACCACCCCGTGCATCTGGCCGGAAAGCCCCACGGCCTTGATGTCCGAACCCTTCAGGCCGGCTTCAGCCAGCGCCCCCTGGACGGCAAGAATTGTTGCTTCCCACCAGTCCTCGGGGTCCTGCTCGGCCCAGCCGGGCCTCTCCATGACGTATCGGCTGATGGTCGCCGGTGGCGGCTCCGACAACGGTGCCGTCCGGCCGGACAATCACCGCCCGCGTGCCCGTCGTGCCGATGTCGATCCCGAGTAAATAGCTCATGGCTTTCAGCCGTCAGCGATCAGCCGTCGGCATTCAGGCGTTGTAACTCCGTAATGTCGAGACACCCGCGCTCGTTCACTTCTTATTTAGCCGTGGCTCGGAGCCGTTTTCTCTTTTACGGCTGCGAGTACGTAGTATTCGAGAGCTGCAACATTTCCCATTTCTCGTAGGTCTTCTGGCCCTCTTACCGCCTTTTTCACCTGGCATGAAACCGGGAAACCCGTTACATAGAACTGCTTGTCGCAAGGCAATTGCGAGTAAGGAATACCCTTGCACCATTTTTTGAAGAACCTCTTGCCTGCGACGTGTTTGGCCGATTTGCCTTCTATAGCATCGACAAACTGCTTGAGCCGTCCATTAACCCCGCGCCGTGCATTGCTCATACCAACGTAGAAAACATCACACAATTTGATCTTTTGCCCTGCGAGGTTTTCCACCGTAAAAGCGAGCAGATAAATACCAGGACATTCGCCCGCCTCGATGGAAGGACGGTTAGTTGCTAGCTTCGTCCACTTCTGGGAAAACAGCCTACCAAGCAGGTGCTCGACTCTGCCTTCTGCGTTCTGCATTCCGCCTTCTGCTTTCTGGCTTCTGGCTCCTGACTTCCTGGCTCCTCTTACTTCCCAACCTTCTCCCATTTTCCTGACCGGGCGGATTTTTCGATGGCTTCCATCACGATCTGGTTCTTCACGCCGTCGGCAAAGTTCGGGGACGGCATCTTATCTTTTTCCAGCGCGACCAGAAAATCGTGGATGGCGTGAACGAACGTGTGCTCGTAGCCGATGATGTGCCCGGAGGGCCACCAGTTTCCGACGTAGGGATGCATGGCTTCCGTAACGTTGATGGTCTTAAAGCCCTGGTCGCCGGGCTTGTCCGTCGAGTCATAAATCTCGAGCTCGTTCATCCGCTCCAGATTGAACGCCAGGCTTCCTTTGCTGCCGTAAAGCTGGAAGGTGTTGTAGTTCCGCCGGCCGCCGCAGAACCGGGACGACTCAAACACACCCACGCTCTGGTTGCGAAAGCGCGCCAGGAAATTGGTGTCGTCATCCACGGTGACTTTGCCTTTTCCCTTGCTTCCCTTGGCGCCCCAGGTGGTTGCGCCGCTGCCTGCCAGCGGCCGCTCCTTGATGAAGGTGGTCATCTGGGCTGTCAGGCTTGCGATCTCGCCATTGAGGAAGTGCGCAAAATCGATAGCATGCGAGCCGATATCGCCCAGCGCGCCGCTGCCTGCGAACTTTTTCTGCAGCCGCCAAACCAGCGGGAAATTGGGATCCATAATCCAGTCCTGCAGATAAGCGCCGTGGTAGTGGTAGATGTCGCCGATACGGCCGTCCTCAATCAACTTTTTGGCCAGGCAGACGGCGGGAATCTTGCGATAGTTGTGCATGATCATGTGCTTCACGCCGCGCTTTCTGGACGGCCTGAAGCATCTTTCTGGCATCGGCCAGGGTGTTGGCCAGAGGCTTTTCGCAAATGACGTGTTTGCCCGCCTTGGCCGATGCAATGGCCATTTGGGCGTGCAGATGGCCGGGGCTCGAAACATCTACGACGTCAATGTCTTTTCGCGCCACCACGCGGCGCCAGTCGGTCTCGATTTCCTCCCAACCGAATTGCCGCGCCGCCGCTTCCAGGCCTTCCCGGTCGCGCCCGCAGATCACCTTCAGCCGCGGCGTGAGCTTGCCGGGAAAGAAATGGCTCACCTGCCGGTAGGCGTTGGAGTGCGCCTTGCCCATGAATTTGTAACCAATCAGAGCGATGTTAATGTCGGTCATGATTTACTCCGTTTCGAGGATCGTGTAAAAGTCAGGCACATGCAATCAGCTATCAGCCTTCAGCTTTCAGCTTTCAGCTTTTGGATCAGAGACGCGAGCATGCGCTTCACTTCTATGAGCTCACCTGAGAGATGCTCGTACTGGGGACCACTTAAAATCTTAAGGTCCCTGCTCAGCAAGAGATGATATTCAAGTTCGCTTGCTGAGCCCATTGCAATCTGCAAGAATCGGGTTAGTTCTGCGCCGCCGGTCCTGCCACAGCCCTCGGCAATATTTGCGGGGATGGACTCGCATGAGCGCCGAATCTGGCTGGTAAGGCCGAATAATTCCTCTTTCGGGAACCTTCGCGTGGATTGGTACACCGCCAGAGTGAGATCGTGAGCCTTCCCCCATACTTTGAGACTCCTGAAATCTCTCAAGCCCCACTCCCGGTCACTGCCAGCCGCCCACCCCGGGTCAAGAAGTCCAGGAAAGCCGGCAAGTTCTAAGGGACCATTCTGTTTCCACAGAACCCAAGTTGTGTCACGCGATCCGCTGACTGCTGATAGCTGATCGCTGACAGCTACCTATTACGTCCACCACGCGCCGGTCAGCTTCTCTTTAATGACGATTTCATTCAGGAAGTTGGCGGCTTTGGTCATGCCTTCTTCCACGGACATCAGGCTATCTTCATGCTCGATGGAGAGCACGTCGTTGTAGCCGATCATCTGCAGCGTGGACACGAAGTCGCCCCAGAAATCGCGTCCGTGGCCGTAACCGACGGTCCGGAAAAGCCAGGAGCGGTTTTTCTCGTCCGTATAGGGCTTGGTGTCGAGCACGCCGTTCACCTTGTAGTTCACGTCATACAACCGGGTATCTTTGGCGTGGACGTAAAAGACAGCCTTGCCCAGTTTTCGGGCTGCGGCGCAGGGATCGACGCCCTGCCAGAACATGTGGCTGGGATCGAGGTTGGCGCCGATGGCCGGCCCCGATTCCTTCCGCAACCGCAGCATGGATTCCGGCGAATAGGCCACAAAGCCGGGGTGCATTTCAATGGCGACGCGGACGCCGTGGTCGGCGGCGAACTTGGCATGTTTTTTCCAGTAAGGAATCACCTTCTTTTCCCACTGCCATTTCAGGATGTCCTGATAGTCGGGTGGCCAGGCGCAGGTGACCCAGTTGGGATTCTTCGAGCCCTCGGAATCTCCGGGGCAGCCTGAAAAGTCGATGACCCGATTCACACCCAGCTTTTCAGCCAGCAGGATGGTCTTGCGGCTGACTTCTGCGGCGGAGTTGGCAATCTTCTTGACCGGATGCAGGGCGTTTCCGTGGCAGCTCAGGGCGCTGATGGTGATGCCCTGGTCGTCGAGTTTCTGCTTGAATTCCTTGAGTTTGGCAGGGGCGTTCAGCAAGTCGAGCTTCAGGTGCGCATCGCCCGGGTAGTTTCCGGTTCCAAGCTCGATGGTGCTGATCCCCAGCGGCTTGATCTTGTCGATGACTTTCTGCAGCTTCAGGTTGGAAAACAGGACGGTGAATAGACCAACTTTCATGGGCGCTCTCCGTTTGTCGGCTCCGGCGCCCGGCGGATAAACGTGAAATTCCGGGCTGACCC
>CAWANC010000011.1:187500-271736 GCA_963783155.1 uncultured Acidobacteriota bacterium
AGGCGTGTCCGGTGACGCTCCGTACACCTCTAGGAGCTCACCGCCAGAGCGGGTGACGTCTCGATCACCGAATCAGTACCTTGAAGGCAATGACGACGCTAGTCGAACATTGCGATCTTTTCCTCAAGATAACCCAGCGCAGCCTGCAGAGAGGTGCGGTAATGCGGATGCGTTGCCGCCGCAAGCTTCTGCTGCACACGGGCGCGTGAAAGCTCAAGGCTCTCTCGCTCGCGCAGTCGCTGCTGTTCTTCGGGGGTTAGCTGAGGGATTTCTGATTCTGTTTCTTTTGATTCTGCTGTATCCATCTGTTGTTCTACTGCCTTACTTTCCCAACCTCTTGCCATCTATCCAGTATGCCACAAAAAACGGAGAATGGGGATGGGGTATGACAACAATTATTTGCCTGCAGGGCCGGGCCGCCGCGATTGCCGTTACCGGGAGCTTACCATCACGCCGTGCGCCCGACCAGGCGTCCCTCGTGGACCCGCCCGATGGCCACATCGACCAGGGTATTGGGAATGGCCTGCGAGCCGGGAAGCGAGACCTGCAGGTAGTTGCTGGAGAGCGCTGTCGGGGTTCCTTCCTGGACTTTGTGCAGCACCACGACGCTCAGGTTTCGTCCGATCTGCTCATGCAGGAACCGGCCGCGCCTGGCTGCGATCAGGGACCTCAATTCGCGGACGCGCTCGTGGATGCGGCGCCCATCCACCTGTTCAGGGCGTGCTGCGGAGGGCGTTCCCGGTCGCGAGGAGTAGGGGAAAACGTGGAGATAGGTAAAAGGCAGCGATTCGATGAACCGGAGGCTTTCGGCGTGGTCTGCGTCCGTTTCGCCGGGAAACCCTGCCATGACGTCGGCCCCAATGCCGCAGTTGGGCATCTGCTCGCGGATGGCCAGGATGCCCTCGGCGTACTGGGTGGTCCAGTAGCGCCGGTTCATCAGCCGCAGGATTCTGTTGCTGCCGCTTTGCAGCGGAACATGGAAGTGGTGAGCCATACGAGGCTCAGTCGCCACCAGTTCAATCAGTTCGGGACTCACGTCCATCGGTTCAATGGAACTGATCCGCAGGCGTGGAATTCCGGTTTCAGACAGGATCCGATCCACCAGACCCAGGAAATTGATGCGCCGCCCCAGATCGCGACCGTAGCTGCCCAGGTTGATTCCTGACAGCACGATTTCCCGGTAGCCTTTCTGCTCCAGCTCACGGACCTGCTCGATGACTTTGTCCGGGTCCATGCTGCGGCTCTCGCCGCGAACGTGCGGGATGACGCAAAACGCGCAGCGGGCGTTGCAGCCGTCCTGGACCTTCAGTGTCGGTCGCGTACGATCGTCGGCAAACACCGGAGCAAAGTGGAAGGTGTCCCCGATTTCACCCACCAGTACCAGGGGCTGTAGCGTCCGGGACTCAGGATCAGGAATGGACGCCTGGATGTCCGTGTACTTTTCAGGAAAGGGTGAACTTGCGGCGCCGACATCTCCAGACAAAATCTGCACCAGGGTGTGCTTGTGAGAGTTTCCGATCACCCAGTTGACGCCCGGCAGCTTCGCGATTTCGTCGCCGGCCCGTTGCGCATAGCACCCGGTCACCAGAATCCTGCAGTCCGGGTTGGTCCGGTGGATGCGCCGGATCACCTGGCGCACTTCAGCGTCGGCGGCGGCGGTGACCGTGCAGGTGTTCAGGACCGCGATCTCGCTGGCTTCCGCGCTCGCTTCCTTGAACCCCTTCACCATCAGTTGTTTCTTGATGGCGGCCCCGTCCGCATGGCTGGCCCTGCACCCGAAATTGATAAGCTGGAAGGTGCTCATGAATACTTCATGTTATGCGAACCTGGGGTGGTTGCGCCAGTGCGGGATGTTCCTTTCGAGAGAAGGCGGAGAGGGGCAGGCTTTGGAGGAGGCACGACCTTTGCTGCTCCAGTCTCCATATGAGGCGGGAACGGCTACAACCGGGCGGCAGATACAGCTCCACCCCGTGTGTTCAGCGCCTCTAACTCGGCGCCGTACACCAAGGCCCAATCCCTTTCGGGAAGGATGAAGAGGCGGTTGGCTGCGATCAGATCAAGCCGCAGATCCTGCTGCTCGACGCTGTTCGAAGCATTCCCTGCAATAGACGGGTCGCCCCTGGGTCGGATTGAAGGGTACCGTAGTTTCCTTGCCGCATTGTGAGCAGACGGTGCTGGTTTCCACACGCCGATGGCCTTGTCCGTTGAGCAACTGGCTTCTCTTGGACTTACAGGGCTTACAGCGCTTCGGCTCGTTCTTGAACCCCTTATCCGCGAAGAAAAGTTGTTCGCCTGACGTGAAAACGAATTCCGCTCCGCAATCGACGCAATTGAGGACTCGATCCTGGTATTCCATGCTATGCCCCCCCTGGCTAACCAGTCCCGCGCCTGATATTGAATTACCCCTCATCCGCCATCAGGATCAGTCCCGGTCATGCCTGGCCTTTTTGCGGGCTCTTTTCCGCGCCAAGGCCGCCTTGACTCGCTTTTTTTCTCCTGGCTTCAGATAAAAGGAATGCTTTTTGATTTCCTTAATAATGTCCTCTTGCTGCACCTTTCGCTTGAAGCGGCGGAGGGCACCTTCCAAAGACTCACCCTCCTGAAGTCGAACTTCGGCCAAACGATACACACCCCCATTTCATATTGAATTAAAGGAAGTACACTTTTCCTCTGATTACCAGAATTCTTACCCGCTTTACACAAGGAAGTCAAGGCCATTTTTTGCGGCTTGTTCCGCCCGGTTCTTTCAGGCCCCGCCACCGGCTGCAGCCGCAGGCGCTCTTCTTGACCCTTACAGCGCCATATGTTACGGTCAGATTCACTCTTCGATGCGGCATCGGGCAGTGCTTGATGGCAGAGATCCTTAAAGTCGAAAAGCCGAATCTCAAATATGCGCTGGAGTACTCGGCGCGGCTGATTCTAGAGGGGAAGGTGGTCGCCTTTCCGACGGACACTTTTTACGGCCTGGGCGCTGACCCGTTCAATCTGGCCGCCATCACGGAGATTTTCCGCATCAAGCGCCGTTCCGCCGACCGGCCTATTCCGCTCCTGGTTTCGTCGCTCGATCAGGCCGTCGACCTGGCGGCCGATCCGCCGCAGCTTTTTTTTACTCTGGCAAAGAAGTTCTGGCCGGGTCCTCTGACGCTGGTTGTCCGCGCGTCGCACCAGATCCCTTTGAAAGTTACGGCAAACACCGGCCGCGTAGGCATTCGCTGGCCGTGCTTTCCGCTGGCCGAGGCGCTGATTACGGCCGTTGACCGGCCCCTGACGGGAACCAGCGCCAATCTGTCTGAAAAACCTGCCTGCTCCACGGCAGTCGAGGTTGAAGAACAAGTCGGCGATGCATTGCCTCTCATTCTGGACGGCGGCACTACAGCGGGCCACAATCCATCAACGGTGGTCCTGCTTGAAGGTGAGCGGCCCCGCATTCTGCGTTTCGGCGGTGTCAGCGAATCTGATCTGAAGGAATTTCTTTCCTGAGTCTCCCGTGCGACTGCGCCATTGGATTCTCCTACTTCTGATTGTTTCCCTTGCCGGCATAGGTGTGCTGGAGGTGTCCCTTTACAAGGCCATTCGGCGCCAGGCCACCGGCGATGAAGCGCGGCCTGCCGGCGCCATCGTGGTATTTGGCGCGGCGGAATATAACGGGCGTCCTTCACCCGTTTACAAGTCCCGCCTGGACCACACCTTTTATCTGGAAGAGCACCACTATGCTGCGCTGGTGATTACGACGGGCGGCAGGGGCGGGGACCCTCATTTTACGGAAGGCGGCGTGGGCCGGGATTATCTCATCCAGCAGGGGGTTGCCGCGCGCAGGATCGTGGCCGAGACCGAAAGCGAAACCACCTTCCAGACGGTGACGGCGGTGGCGCAAATCCTGAAGTCCCGGGGAAATTCAACCTGTGTAGCGGTCAGCGACGGTTTTCACCTTTACCGGATCAAGCGGCTGTTTTCTTCTTTTGGAATCACCGCCTACACCTCTCCAGCTCCCGACAGTCCCATTGAGGCCGAACCCTTTCCGCGCGCTCTCTACTCGCTGCGGGAACTGCTGATCATCAACTTGTGGCATCTGGGCTTTCACGTTTAGCGGAGCTTCATGGGCGGGAGATGCTTCCCAGCACCACCGCTCTGCGCGCTCCGGTCACAGCCGGAAGATTGCCCGGCAGGCCGTGCAGGGTCCGGTCGGCGAGGATGGCAAAAGCGATGGCTTCCTTGGCGTCCACCGGAAGCCCGAACGCGTCTGAAGGCATCACCTCGACTTCAGGCAGCAGTTCTCCGATGCGCTTCATCAGCAGCCGGTTATGGGCGCCGCCGCCTGAAGCCACCAGGCGCTCGACGTTGGCTCGCGGAAAAATAAACCGCCGCAGCGCGCCGGCAACCGTTCTGGCGGTCAACTCGTTTGCCGTGCGCAGCAGATCCTCCTGGCGCGCTTCCGGAAGCTTGCTTAGAAAATAGCGCCGTGACGAATTCCTCCCCGAATTGCTCGCGTCCGGCACTTTTCGGAGGCTGCTTTCTGAAAAAGGGATCGCGAAGGACTTGCGCCAGAAGATCGTCGAGAACCTTGCCCCTTGCGGCCATGCGGCCTTCGGAATCGTAATGGCGACGCCCGCGGGTGAAGGCGCGCACCAGGCCGTCCATCATCATGTTGCCGGGGCCGGTATCGAAGCCGTAAACATCCTCTGGCTTGGCGCCGGCGGGAATCACGGTGACGTTGGCGATTCCGCCGATGTTCAGCGCCACCCTGCCTTGTTTCCTGTCGCTTAACAGGAGGTAGTCCACCAGCGGAACCAGCGGCGCTCCCTGCCCTCCGGCCGCCATGTCAGCGGTGCGGAAGTTGGCCACCACCACCGTCCCGGTGCGTTCGGCAATCACCGCCGGTTCGGCAATCTGCAGAGTTGAGCTGGTTTGATGGCCGGCCTCCTTGGTGGCCTGTCCCTGGTGGAAGATGGTCTGGCCGTGTGAGCCGATCGCGGCCAGCCGCCCGGGCGTTATTCCGGCCTTGCGGCAGACCTGCAGGGCGGCATCCGCAAAAAGCGCGCCCAGCAAAAAATTGAGCTGGCTGATCTCTCCCACTCCCATCGGCTCGCCTGTCGCAACGCGCAGCACGCGGCGCCGGACAGCGGTGGGATACGGAACAGAAATGAACTCCAGCAGGCGGACGCCTGGCGCTGTGGCCGGCCCCGTCAGGCGCACCAGTGCCGCATCCACGCCGTCGAGAGACGTTCCCGCCATCAGGCCTGCCAGCAGGCGCGGGGCGGCGGGCCGCAAAAGCTTACGACTGGATTTGCTTTTTGAGTTCGGCAAGTAGATTCAGGGCTTCAAGGGGCTTCAGGTTGTCGAGATCGACTTTCTCAATGGCCTGGACCACCTCGGAGTTCAAGGGAGTAAAAATCATCAACTGCACATCTTTCTGTTCCTGCTTTTTCCTGGCCAGCCGGCCACTCACAGTGTGCTCGCTCTGCTCGTGGCGCTTCAGCACTTCTCTTGCCCGCTCCACAACGCTGGCGGGAAGCCCCGCCAGCCGCGCCACTTCAATCCCGTAACTCTTGTCGGCGCTGCCCGGTTCCACCTTGCGCAGGAAGATGATGTTGGTTCCGGATTCCTTGACGGAAACGTGATAGTTGCGAACCCCGGGCAGCAGCTCTTCGAGTTCCGTCAATTCGTGATAATGCGTGGCAAATAGGGTCCGGGCGCGGCTGTGAGTCAGCAGATGCTCCACCACGGCCCAGGCGATCGCCAGCCCGTCAAAGGTTGCAGTCCCCCGGCCAATCTCATCCAGCAGCACCAGGCTGCGCGGCGTCGCCGTGTTCAGGATGGTGGCCGTTTCCGTCATCTCCACCATAAAGGTGGAGCGGCCGCGCGCCAGGTTGTCCGAGGCTCCGATGCGCGTAAAGATGCGGTCGAAAAGCGGAAGCTTGGCGCGCTCGGCGGGCACAAAACTGCCCATCTGCATCATCAGCGCGATCAGCGCCGTCTGGCGCAGATAGGTCGACTTCCCGCCCATATTGGGGCCGGTCACGATGATCAGGATGTCCGAGGTGGGGTTCAAATAGAGGTCGTTGGGGATGAAATTTCCGGCCTCCTCCCGCGTCACGATGTGCTCAATCACGGGGTGCCGCCCCTGGAAGATCACCATCTCTCCGTTGTCGGAAAACTCCGGCCGGCAATAGTTCCTGTCCGCCGCCAGGTGCGCGAAGCAGGCCAGCACGTCCAGTTCGGCCAGCGCCTGGGCCGTCTGGCGAATGCGGCGCCCCTCGGCCCCCACGGCATTTCGAATTTCCACAAACAGTTCCCGCTCGAGCGTCTGGCTTCTTTCCTCGGCGTCCAGGATTCTGGCTTCCAGCTCCTTCAATTCCGGCGTGGAAAAGCGCTCCGCGTTCACCAGCGTCTGCTTGCGCTGATAGTCATCCGGCACCAGGTGCAGGTTCGGCTTGGTGACCTCGATGTAATAACCAAAGACGCTGTTGAAACGGACCTTGAGGGAATTAATGCCCGTGCGCTGGCGCTCGCGGGTTTCGATCCCGGCGATCAGTTGTTTGCTGTTCCGGCTGATTTCCCGCAGGGAGTCCAGTTCGGCATGGTAGCCCGGCTGGATCAGATTGCCTTCGGTCAGCAGCACCGGAGGCTCCGGGTGGATGGAGCTTTCCAGCAGGTCGTGAACATCCTTCAGCTCGTCCATGCGCTGGTGGAGTTCCCGGTAGCGCCGGGCGTTGAAGCTTTCGAGATAGGTTCGAACCAGCGGCAAATGCTCCAGCGAGGCCTTCAGCGCCAGCAGGTCGCGGGCGTTGGCCGATTCCAGAGACACCCGGCCGAGAATGCGTTCCAGGTCCTGGATTCCGTTTAGCACCCGCCGCACTTCCTCCCGGGCGATGAGGTTGCCGCAAAGCTCTTCAACAGCGTCCAGCCGGGCTGCGATCTCGCCGGCGTCGGTGGAAGGCCGCAGCAGCCAGCCCTTCAGCTTGCGCGCGCCGATCGAGGTGACGCATTGGTCCAGCACGGCCAGCAAGGTTGCCTGGCGAGGGCCGCCGGTCAGCGGCTCCAGCAGCTCCAGATTCCGCAGCGTCGCGGAGTCGAGCACCAGCGAGTCGTTTTCCTGGTAGAAACGAAGCGTATCAAAATGGAAAAGGGTTCCCCGTTGCGTCTCGCGAACGTAATGGAAGATGGCGCCGGCGGCGCCGGCGGCCAGCGCATGGCCTTCCAGCCCGTAGCCGGCCAGCGAGACCACACCGAAATGGTCCTTCAGCAGCCTCTCGCCGTATTCGCTGCCGAAAACCCACTCCTCCAGATGGGTCTCGGTGATGGGAGGGTCGGAGTCCGGCGAAAAATGCACGGAAGCATTGGGCGCCAGCAGAAGTTCCCGGGGGCGCATGCGGACCAGTTCTTCCATCAGCCGCTCGCGCCTCCCTTCGCCGGTGATTTCAGTCACGCGGAAATCGCCCGTTGAAAGATCGGCAAACGCCACCCCGATGGCGCCGTCCGATTCGGCCACCGCCGCCAGATAGTTGTGGTCGCGCGGCTCCAGCAACTGGGCCCCTGTGGCGGTTCCCGGCGTCACCACCTGGGTGACTTCACGCTTCACCAGCTTTTTGGCTTTGCGCGGATCTTCAACCTGGTCGCAGATGGCCACACGGTATCCCCGCCGGATGAGCTTGGAGATATAGCCTTCAGCGGCGTGATAGGGAACGCCGCACATCGGCACCGCAACTCCCTTTTCCTTGTTGCGGGAGGTCAGAGTAATCTGCAGTTCTTTGGCGGCGACAATGGCGTCTTCAAAGAAAAGTTCGTAGAAATCCCCCAGGCGAAACAGCAGCAGCGCATTCGGGTAGCGCTCCTTAATGCCGTTGTACTGGCGCATCAACGGGGTGGAAGATTCACTCATAGGTTCGATTAGCGGGGGCTATTATACCGTGCGGAGGGCCGGGCGATGCAAGGGAGTTTTTTTCGGATTGAGAATCAATCTCTTACGGTAAGGACATGTGGCGCAGTACGCGAATGTCGGGCAGTTGCCGGTACTTCTGATCAAAGTCCAGGCCGTAACCGACCACAAAGATTTCCGCAATCTCAAATCCCACGTAGTCCGCTTTCACCGGAACGACGCGGCGCGACCGCTTGTCGAGCAGGGTCACGACGCGCAGATTGTGGGGCTTGTGGGCGGAGAGGACTTCCTCCAGGTACTTGAGCGTGCGCCCGGTGTCGAGAATGTCCTCGACAATCAGGACCTCGCGCCCTTCGATGCTGACATCCAGGTCTTTGGTGATCTTCACCTCGCCCGATGAATGCGTGCCGGACCCATAGCTGGTGATGCCCAGGAAATCGACGGTCACATCGATATCCATGTGGCGGATGAGGTCCGCCATAAACACCCACGCTCCCTTGAGGATGCCCACCAGATGCGGGGTGCGGCCGTGATAATCTTTGGTGATGGCGGCCGCAAGCTCACCCACCCGCTCCTCGATTTCGTATCTGGAGAGCAGCACTTCCGGTACCTGGTCTATTGATCCATGGTCCATTCAGTCGCTCCTAGCCGTTGACGGGTTCCAGTGCCTCTGCTAAAGTATTTTATTCGTTGCTTTTGCTAAGGAGAATCTGTGGCAAACCATAAATCTGCTCTGAAGCGTCTCGGACAGACGCGCAAACAGACTGAACGGAACCGGGCCCAGCGCACCCGCATGCGGCACCAGATCCGCGAGCTTCGCCAGGCGCTGGACGCCAACGATAAGGCGCGCGCCGAAACCCTGATGGTTCCGACTCTTTCCATGCTCGACCGCATGATCCAGAAGGGTATTCTCCATCGCAATACGGCCGCCCGCTATAAATCGCGGCTGCGCCTGCGGTTCAATTCCCTTTCCTAAAAGTCTTCGGCGTGCCGGCCGGTTTCCTTCACGGATTTCATACTGAGCGCACCTTTGAGGGGCAAAACCGGCATCAGCGGTTTGCCCGCCCGGCCATTTCCGGTGCAACCGTAATCCGCCAGATCAGAAACTCCAGCAGGATGGTGGAATCCTTCCATGAGGATTTGATTCCAAGGTCCGCCTGGTGGACCAGCGTCAAAGCCTTGAGCAATTCTTCATGGGTATATCGCCGCCGGGCCACGGGAGCGATTTCCCAGGTGGCAAACGGGTTTGCCTGCTGCTTCCACCCGCCGCCATACCCGGTCTGCCCGGTCGACTTCAGGGCCTGCCGGAACAGGTCGCCCACACACCACAGCAGCAGCGTTTCCGCCACCTTGCTGGCCACCAGCGACCGGAGGAACCCCAGCGCGTCCCCGCATTGCCGCTCGGCAATGGCACGGAGCATCTTGCCGATTTCGTGTTCCTCCTGAAAGGTCGCGATCAGCTGCAAGTCGGAGGATTCCAGCCGCGTCTTCCCGTCCAATGATGTGATCAGCTTCTCAAGCTCGGTTCGCATCCACAGCAGGTTCACACCCTGGGGATGGGTGTCGCGCGATGAGCTGCCGGGCAGAAATTTTGAAGCGATTTCCCCGGCCAGTTCGGCGTCGATTTCCACTCCCGCGCGGTGCAGAAATTCTCTTGCCCACGCCGCCGCCTGACGAACGGAGAGTGGACGAATTTCAACCACTGCAGTCTCTTTTTCCAGCAGTTGAGTGAATTTGCGGCGCCGGTCCGGCTCAACGGCTGAGAATATCAGCGTCGCAGCGGGCGAGGGGTTCTTGAGGTAGGCGGCCAGGGCCTTGGTGTCCTCTTCGGCCGCGTGCTTAAAATCATTCGTGTCGGAAATCAGGAAGAAGCTGTGCCCGCCCAGCATAGGGATTTGCAGCGCGGCCTGCAGCTCGCGCTCAAGCCCGCCCGGCTCAAATTCAATCTCCGTCAGGCACCAGGCGCGCGATTCTTCCGGCACCGCGGCGCGCACGGCCTCGCGGCACTCCTGGTGCAGAAAGCGGTCAGAGCCGCGATGGAAATACGCAGCCGCCAGCCCGCCTTTGCGAACCGCCGCTATGAATTCTTCAGGTCCCATTTCGCTTTCCTGTAAGCGCAGACGTTTTCAGACTGCCTTGGGATCAGTTTACTTGGTATTGGAAGTGAATGTCACCGGGAAGATGAGAAGGTGCGCGCAGAGTTTCATCCCGCTGAGCGGGATGAAACTTTGCGGCTTGTGCTATCGGGCCGAGGACGCCCAGGTCTTTCTTGCGCGCCGGATTTCCCTGCTACTTGGAACCGGTCTGGTCTTTCGGTGTTGTCGCCTGCCGATGCTGAAGTTCCGGTTTTGAATTTCCCGCCAGAGCGCCCAGCTGGCCCAGAGCGCCCAGGTTTCCCAGGCCGCCCAGTTGGCTGAAGTCGATAGGACCGACCAGGTTCACCACGGTCAGCTCTTTGGGTTCAGCCGCCACCACCGCCATGCCAACAATTTCTCCGCCTTCTTCCATCAAGTAGATGCCGGTGGTTTCGCCCGACTCCTTTTCCTCCACGTGCACCATGGACTTCCAGCCTCCCGATTGCAGCTGGTTCATCACACTGTCGAGATCGGCCTTCGTGTATTCGCCCGGCTTGGCAAACTCGAAGTTCCTGACATAGATCCCTTTCAGCCGCTCCACCATGCCGGCCGCCATCTGCTTCTTCGACGAGTTCGACTTGCTCGCTTTCTCTTTCATCGCCTGCGCCGCAAGCTTCAGCATCGGCCCTTCCAGAGTCACGTTGGCAGTTTGCGAAGCCTTGGCCGCCAGTTTGTCGAGCTGGCTCAACTCCAGCCTGGCGTTCTGCGCAAAGCCCGCCGCGCTGCCGATGGCCGCCATGCACGCCAGCATCAGAGCCGAGAACAGTGCGTGGGCAAACTTTTGCTTCCTGGTAAAACGTATCGGTGTTTTCATGAGTCACTCCATTTCTGATTTTGGAATCTTCGGAACCTCCAGCGCCCGCAGTGTGACCCGCTGAGCGCGCCGCAGTGCAGTGCCGATTTCTTCATTGGTGATGCGCAGAGCGTAGATGGCCTGCTGGCTTGCCTGCTCGGCCTGCGCGCGCACGCGCTGCTGATGCTGGTAACGAACAACGCCAAGCACTGCGACCACACAAGCCGCTGCCACCGCCGCCCAGCGCAACGCCGGCGGCCGGAAGAACTCGGACACCCGCCGGCCGAAGGTCAAGCGCGCGGGCTGTGTTTCGAGGCGGGCCATCACGCGCTCTGCCAAACCCTCCGGCGGTTCCTTCGGCCGCAGCAGGTTCTTGAGTTCATCATCAAGCGGCTTCATACTTTCACTCCTCCCATCGAGCGGGCCAGCTTTGTGCGCAGCAGTTCGAGCGCGCGCTCGATGGAACTCTTCACCGTGTTGATCGGAATTTCCATCACCTCGGCAATCTCGCGGAGTTCCATCTCTTCCTGGTAGCGCAGGATCACCGCCATGCGCGACTTGTCAGGAAGAGTTGCCACCAGTTTCCACAACTTTGCTTCCAGCAGCGGATCGCGCGCCTGCGCCGCCACCGCCGGTTCCGGAACGTCCTCCAGGCTCACGGTGCCGTTGCCGTGCCCACGCCGCACCCGGTCAATCGAGCGGTGGCAGGTTACCTTGCGCAGCCAGAACCGCAGGTGCGCGCCGGACTGGATGCTGCCGAGGTTCCGGTAGAGTTCCAGGAAGACGTCCTGCGCCAGGTCTTCCGCCATCGACGGGCACCTGAGAAAGTGCAGCGCCAGGCTGTAGACCATCGACTGATGCTCGCGCACGATCTCGCCAAACGCCGAGCGGTCGCCGGCCACGCACCGCTCGAGCGCATCATCAACGGTCTGTTCCACAGCTTTGCTCAACCACCCTCCCGTCTACTCTCTAATACGCAAACGGGGGCGGGAATGGGTGCAATTTTCTTGAGGGGGGGCTGTGATTTTTTTGCGGAAGGCTAGAATGCAGGGGATTTTTATCTGACGGCGTAAATTTTACCCGCTGTGCCATAATGGGACATGTTTTTTTAAAAACCCAAATCATGAGCACAATAATTTTATTAAGTTATTATTTATCAATACGATGAATTTTTTCGTAAATGAATGATTAAAATCCCATACGTCCCATTTGGGGCGGTTTAGAGCTATAGTAGCCTACTTATGTGAGTATTTCAGGAGCTGCGGCCCTCCGTGGGAGCGGCCCCCGCCGGCCCATCAAGCTGGGGGTTTCGGGGGCAAGGGCATAATGGCTAGCCAGGAGTTGCGCGACAAATCCGGCCGCCCCGGCTTCATCAGAAAAGAGCTTGCATCGCGCTTATTTCTTCATTACTATTGAACAAATGCCCATGCGGACCCATCTTGGTGAATTTGAGCTGATCGTAATGCTGGCGTTGCTGCGCCTGGGCGAGGACGCCTATGGAGTTCCCATCGCGCGCGCGATTGAAGAGGGCACCCGGCGCGAGGTGGCGATTGGCAGCGTCTACGCGGCGCTCGAGCGGCTGGAGCAGAAGGGGCTGGTGGCTTCACGCCTGGGAGAGCCCACGCCCGAGCGCGGCGGCCGGGCCAAGCGATATTTCCGCGTGACGGCTGCGGGCCTTCGCCGGGTCCGCGCCGCGCAACGCGCCCTGGTCGCTTTGTGGCAAGGCCTGCCGCAACTGGAAGGAGGGAAAGTATGACGCAATCGAAACCACCCGCCTTGGCCAACTGGATGCTCCGGCACCTGGTGCTGGGCGACAGAACGGAAGCGATTGAAGGCGACCTGCTGGAGGAATTCCATCGGGGCCGCCCGGCGGCGTGGTACTGGCGGCAGGTCGCAGGAGCCATTCTGGCCAGCTTCTCGAGTGAACTGCGTGCCGACTGGGCAATGGCGTGGACCATTTTTTTCATCATCGCCTGGGCTTATTGCCTCTACGCGTTTCCCGTTATTGGCTTTCCTGTTCCCATCGCTATCATCGCCCGTGCCTGGCGCTACCTTGTCGCCCACGGATTCACCAGCCACGCGGACCCGCTGGCATTCGATCTGTTATTCCTTCGTGGACCTGCGTTCCTGTTGCAGATCGTCGTGCCGCTCGTCATTTATCTTGCCGGCGCGCGCAATCTGAACCTCCGGGCGCTCATTCGCGGAATCGCATTCGCTGTGCCGGCCATCCTCGCCTTGCATCTCTTCTCCTTCCAGCCGGTTCTCGATTATCTGGCGCTGCACGGGATGGCTGGGGTTTGGACCCAGCTCTGGAGGTGGTATCAGGTCACGGTCAGGTTCGCCCCGCTCCTGGCGGCCATGTGGGCCGCTCAGTCCGGGAAAGGGAGAGCAGAAACCGTGGTTGTTACCGGCTAGCGGGGTTGCGCAAACCGGCGGGTTTGCGGGTCTTGTTCTGGCTTGTAGCCGGCCGGCCAGGAAGGGGCGCCGTCCTTAGTGCCGAAACGCGCCGGCGGGGCGCAGCCGGGACCGCTACAATGCGCGTTTTGAAATTTCAGATTTCAGATTTCAGAGAATGCCGCGGACCTCGGTTTGGTAGCGCAGAGTTGTCCCGCCGCGCGGGATTACTCTGCGGTTCGTTTCTTTAAATCACAAGCCGCAGATTTACAGAACAACTCTGCGCTACCTTACTTTGGAAAGTAGGGGAGGGCTCCGCCCCATAAGCGCTAACTTAATGCTTGTATGGTTCCGTGGCTTATCGTACACTGGTCGGCATGGAAAATGCCTTGGAGGAGAACTGGGGGGTGGTTCGAAGCCTTTTACCGGAGGGGTGGGAGGAGCGGGCCCGGGCCTGCGGGGCGGTGGCGCGGTTGCGAGGCTTTGCTTCGCCGGAGGCGTTGCTGCGGACTCTGTTATTGCATGTGGCACGAGGTTATTCGCTTCGCGAAACGGTGGTGCAGGCCAAAGCCGCAGGTCTGGCGGAAGTCTCCGATGTGGCTCTGCTGAAGCGCTTGCGCAAGGCGGAGACCTGGCTGCGCGAGCTCTGTTTAACCTTGCTGCAGGAGAATCATCCGGGGGTGGCGGCCGGGGAAGCCGAGCCGGGTCCTGCGCCTGATGGATGCCACGGTGGTCAAGGAACCGGGCCCCACGGGCAGCCTCTGGAGGCTTCACTACAGTTTGCAGGTTCCCGGTCTGGGGTGCGATTTCTTCGCCTTGACCCCCACGGCCGGGACGGGAGTGGGGGAATCGTTCCTGCGGTTTCCGGTGTCAGCGGGCGATTACGTTTTAGGGGACGCGGGCTACTGCACGCCGGCCG
The DNA here is from genome assembly GCA_963783155.1 of uncultured Acidobacteriota bacterium. Taxonomy (GTDB): domain Bacteria; phylum Acidobacteriota; class Terriglobia; order UBA7540; family UBA7540; genus SCRD01. The sequence goes on from CAWANC010000011.1 coordinate 201,618, forward strand.
GAGTGGAACACTTGAGCCGCCAGGGAGCTTATGGGCTGGTGCGGTTGAATAGCGGCAGTCTGCCGCTGGAGTCGCGGCGGGGGCAGCGCTGGGATCTGCTGCCCCGATTGGGCTCTTTGACCGAGGTGGGGCGGGTGGGTGAGTGGCCGGTTTGGGTTTCAGGGCCGGGGCGGCGAATGGAAGGGCGCCTCTGTGCCTTGCGCAAAAGTGAGCAGAGCATCCTTCAGGCCCACCGGCGGCTGCGGCGCAGGGCCAGCAAGACCGGCAAGCAGGTGCAACCGGCAACATGGGAGTATGCGAAGTACGTGGTGGTTTTCACCACCTTCCCTCGCCAGGAGTTCACGGCTCCGGAAATCCTTCAGTGCTACCGGGTGCGCTGGCAGATCGAGTTGGTGTTCAAGCGCCTGAAATCGCTGGCGCAGCTGGGCCACTTGCCGAAATACGATGAGTCCAGCTCGCGCGCCTGGCTGTACGGAAAGATGCTGGTGGCTCTGCTTACCCAGAAACTGGCCTGGATCGGTCGGGCGATTTCCCCCTGGGGATACCTGCTGGCCGAGGCGGAATCGGAGCGAATGGCGAGAGTTTAGCTTCGCCCTTCACCAGTTACAACAGGCGATTGAGCCCCGGCTGGCGTTGCAGGAAACCCTCCGCCACTGGAATGAAATCGCCGCTGCCTTGGCAGAGCCCGACCGCCGGAGGATGCCTCAGTTACTCAGGTTTAACGCTTTAAGTTAGCGCTTATGGGGCAGAGCCCTCCCGTTCTGCGACGGGTTTGATCCTGCCATCGGGGATGTTCGATGCCCGCACACGCTGGAAGAACCGCGATGTGGACACCACCCACGCTGGACGTGATATTCTGTAGGCGTCAACTTATGCTCAGAAGACAACGCGCAATTCTTAGGCTTCTCACGACCGTCGGGGGTGCAACCTCGGCCACTCAGATTCAGAAGTACCTGTTTTTGATCCGCAAAGAGACATTCCTTCGTGACGACACTGCATTTTACGAGTTCGTGCCATACAAGTTCGGCCCGTACTCGTTCGCAGCCCAGCGTGAGATTGAGTCCCTCGCTGCATATGGATATATTGAGTCAAATAGCTCTTCGTTCCTCATTACTCCACTCGGCAAACGAGAAGCGAACCGAGTGGACAGTGACACTGCACGCGCTGCGCTCGTTATTTTTTCAAAGTACGGGAAGACCCCGCTAAAGGACCTGCTAAAGGACGTTTACGCTCGTTACCCGTGGTACGCCACGAACAGCAACCTCGAAGACCTTGTTCCGGCTGGCAGGCGAAGACCGCGGACTGCCCCCATTGCCATTTACACAATTGGCTACGAAGAGTGCTCTGTGGACAGCTTTCTCAACAGGCTTCTTCAGGCTGGAATTCGCCGAATCGTCGATGTGCGGGCGAATCCCGTTTCGCGCAAGTTCGGCTTCGCGGGAAGCGCCCTCGCCAGATTATCTGGGAAACTGGGGCTTGAATATACTCATTGCCCGGAACTCGGCATCTCCTCCGAACGGCGGAAGAAAGTCCGCACCGCCTCGCAATTCCGCGACCTTTTCTGGTACTATGAGCGGCAAGTTTTGCCAGCCAACGCTGACGAAGTGGCGAAGGTGGCGGACTTGATGAATGCCACGCCATCTGCCCTCGTCTGCATGGAGAAGGAGGCAGTGGACTGCCATCGCAGCCGCCTGGCTGCCCGCGTCGCCGGCCTGTCGGGCCTGAAGGTAGCCCACCTCTGAAGTGATGGAGCATCTCAGGGTTCTCATCACCGTAAAGACCCACCCCATCCCCTCGTCGAAGTACGACGAGCTGGTCTGCACCGCCGGGGTGACAGAAACCGGGGACTTCGTCCGCCTGTACCCCATCAACTTCCGCGACCTGCCATACAGCCAGCAGTACAAGAAATACCAGTGGCTCGAAGTCGATGCGGCGAAGCACATTGGGCGCGATTCGCGCAAGGAGAGCTACCGCCCGGATTGCGATTCCATCCGTCTCGTCGGGGAGCCGCTGCCGTCCCATCACAACTGGGCAGAACGCGCCCGCTACGTACTGGCAAAGCGTTCGCAGTCCATGGAGGAGCTTCACGAAAGGCAGGCATGTGACAGGACCTCATTGGGAATCTTCCGACCCAGGGAAGTCTTCGACCTTGTTTCGAAGCCTGCGGAATCGGACTGGAAAGCAGGCTTCAAGGCGGCCCTCATGCAGCACCGTCTGTGGGAGAACCGAAAGGCCAGCAGGGAACCGCCCCGGAAGGTCCCCTTCAAGTTCCAGTACAGGTTCTCGTGCGACGACCCTCGGTGCAGGGGTACGCACCGGATGATGATCGAGGATTGGGAAGTTGGAGCGCTTTACTGGAGGTGTGCCGATGGCGGTGCGACGCCGGATGAGGCCCGTGCCGCCGTGAGGCAGAAGTTCCTTGGCGAATTGTGCGCGCCTGACCGGGACACGCATTTTTACGTCGGCACTATCTTGGCGCACCCCAAGTCCTGGGTGGTTATCGGAGTGTTTTGGCCAAAGAAGACGGCAGAGTCGGCGCCGCAGGGCTCACTTTTTAGAGAAACGCCGTCACGGCAATGATCTCCTACAGGACCGGATCAACCCGCATCTCGCCCCATTCATAGATGCGCCGCCTGCCCCATGAATCAGGCTTTACGCCACCCCCGCTACGCCTTCCTTCCGATTGCGTCCAACATTTTTTCTAGCGCAGGCCCGATTTCCTCGCGAAAGGCACGTTCCTCCTGCGCAAGTTCGCTGGAGTAATCTGCTAGGTCGGCGAAAGCAGAGAATGTCATGTCCCTAAACTGTGCCAGGGTGAGCCTTAGATCAAAATCATCGGAGACGGGTGGCGCAGATATTGATTTTTAATGTCTGCGTTCAGCGAAGCTGAGTGGGGTTAGAGTGGCGAGGTTTCACAACCGCTCTTCGACATGCAACGTTGATAATCACAACGGACCGCCGAGATGAATCCCAACAAGAGCTTCTCGCTTCGCGGGATCGCCCCGATAGATCGGGACGCGACGCGCACACACTAAAAGGCGAGTATCTGCGCCACCTGCCGTGACCGCACACATCGCAAAAGCCGCGACTTATGCGCCACCCGTGAGTTACGGGTGACGTGGGGAATGGCGGAAGGGAAACAAGGAAAGGATGAAGTGCGAAGGATGAAAATGCCGCCCTGGAGAGCGGCGCTACGAAACACCCTTCATCCGGCCGTTACAAGAAGTGTGGGAGCCTAGCATGGTAGCCGTACGCGCTTGTGTCGCACCGAGCCGCGGGTGTAAAATACAAAGAAGGGACGGGTATCAAGCCAGAAAGTCAGTGGCATGGCGTTTGCCGGGGGGGAAAAGTTGAAAAACGGACCTTGCCGCAGCAGGCGGAAGGTCCAACTTTGGAATGAAAAGGAGGAACCATGATGCGTCGAAATATGATGATGGCCTTTTTCGTTGCCGCCCTCGCATTGCCTTTCGCGCCTTTGGCGCGCGCACAGCGCCCGGTGCCCGAGCGCGCTGTGGACCGAATCCAGCGGGAAGTGCGGCACAGGATTCTGATGCTTCCTTACTACAACGTTTTTGACAACATCAGCTACAAGGTGGAAGGGTACAACGTGACGCTGATGGGAGCGGTGACGCGGCCCACGGTGAAGAGCCAGGCGGCGAATGTGGTGAAAGACATTGAAGGCGTGCAGAAGGTGGAAAACAAGATTGAAGTGCTGCCGCTTTCCCAAATGGACAATGCGCTGCGCCTGAGGCTTTTCCGCGCCATTTATGGATATACAGCGTTGCAGCGATATGCCCTGGCCGTCCAGAAACCCATCCGCATTATTGTGAAAAACGGCAATGTGACCCTTGAAGGCGTGGTGGACAGCGAGGCGGATAAGAACATGGTGAATATCCGCGCCAAAGGCGTCTCGGGTGTCTTTAATGTAACCAACAACCTGAGGGTGGTTAAACCCTGAGGACGTGGCACGGATGATTCCGTGCTCTTTCACAAAACTAAAAGCCGCAGAGTTGCCCCCCCGCGCGGGATTACTCTGCGGCTCGTTTCTCTAAATCACAAGAAAAGCCGCAGAGTTAAAGAACAACTCTGCGCTACCCCCTGATGAACAGCGCGTACACAATGCCCCACACCCGGGGCGCCCAGTAAAGCATACGTTTGCTGGTCCGGATCATGGGTTTTCTCTTTCGATGGAATTCAGCTAACGCCATGATGACGAAAAGTGGAAGAAAGAACAGTGACAAGGGGCACATACACGTGTGACCAGCCTGCCGGCGGCGGTGAGAGGCAGCGTAGTGGCTGGTGATGAGTGGGTTTGGGAATTACAAATTACGAGCCAGCAAGCCGATCGTGCTTTGCGATGAGCAGGTGCCGGCGAAGTTTTTCCAATCGGGCAATCGTTCAATGACACGCCCCCTCACCCGCCGTCGTCCCTCCGGCACTCTCTCGCCAAAGGTAGAGGGCTTTGTGAATTACGGGAGGGCTGCTGTTTATGGCGAGGCTAAAGCCACGCCCCCCTGAATTCGAGGTTCGCGCCCTTTCCCGCCAGGCTAACCACGTGTCCGCACACATGGCAAGCGCCGCGACGTATGCGCACCCGCGCTACAAAACAGCCTGCGGGCGCGCGATCTGTGGGAATGTTGTCACCGGCGCGGCGGAGGGTTTATACTGCGCTTGTCCAGGATGGTGAAAAGGAAACCCTGGATAATGCGCCAATGAAGCGCGGACGTTTTCCTTACCGGTATTTGCTCTTTATTCCCATCATCGCATCCCTTATCGATGCGATCAGGCATCGATACGTATGGCCGGGACACTACCAGCCATTGAATCCCCGGGATTTCATGGTGCTTTGGACCCATTCGCGGGAAGGCACGGACATGTGGATGATGCTGGTGTGCTTCGTGATCATTGGATTGCTGGATAGACGGGAAGCAGCAACAAAAGATGACGAAAAGTGAAGTGGGCGGGTTGCGCCCCGATAGATCGGGAACGCGAGGCGCACACACTACAAGGCGAGTATCTGCGCCGCCCGCCATGTAGGGACCATCCGTCTAAAGCACCGGCAACTGAATTTGAAAAACTTCGGGAGGGAAGATGAAAAGATACCATCTGCTGTTTGTGGCGATGATCTGTGTGTTGGTTTGCGGCCCACTTCTGGCGCAGTCGGCGCAGCCTGAACTCATCGATGGACATCGTGCACTACAATGGCGACCCGGCCTTTCTTCAGAAGCTGCTGGCCAAACTCGATTCGGTGGATGGCATGGCGTTTCTGCTGGTTCCTCCCGCGGATCTCGACACCGCGGCGCCTTTTATCCATGCGCATTCCAACCGCCTCATCGGGTTCGGGTCAATCCGGCTGGACGCTCCCGAGGCGCTCCAGCAGATTGACCGTTTTCACGCGGCGGGTTTTCGCGGCCTGGGCGAGCTGACTTCGTCGTTGCACAACTACGATGACAACGCCTACTGGCCCCTTTACGAGCGCGCCGCAAGGTACCATATGATCCTGCTGTTCCACACCGGCGTGGTGGCCCGCGGAAATCCCTCAAAGCCCCAGGACGTCAGCTTTGACCGCATGCGCGCCACCCGGCTGGATCGCATTGCCAGGCACTTTCCCACGCTCACGGTGATTGGCGCGCACATGGGGAACCCGGATTATGCGGCGGCTGCGGAAATCGGCCGCTGGGACCCCAACCTCTACTTTGATCTGTCGGGCTCGTCACTGATCAAGAAGCAGAACGATTACACCTTCTTCAAATCCATCTTCTGGTGGTCCGGGGTGGTGAGTCCGCATACGCCCAAGGGCGGGCACAGCGCTTTTGAGAAGCTGGTCTTCGGCTCCGACGTGTTTGGCGGAGATCTGGCGGAGTTTGACCGGGAATTGCAGCGCTATCACGCCATGCTCGACGCCTGCGGCGTGCCCCCGCAGGCCCAGCGGGAAATCTTCAGCGGCACGCTGTGGCGGATTCTCAATCAGCAGAAAGAATCCGCCGCCTCAAACTGAGCGGGCAGCCGCAGCAACGGATTCGCGCGCTGGGCTTTTTGCGCGCAGGGCGGGTGGCGCAGATATTGGTTTTTAATGTCTGCGTTCAGCGAAGCTGAGTGGGGCTAGAATGGCGGGGTACCAGAACCGTTCCGCCACTTTCGACCTCAATGGTCAAAACAAACTGGCGGAAATGAAATTTAATGAGAGCCTCTCGCTTCGCGAGATCGCAGACACTACAAAACGAGTATCTGCGCCACCCGTCATACAATGAATCCGTGCCCTTTCGAGAAGGCGGTCGGCCGGCGGTATGGAAGGCGCTAGTCAGATCCATCTTTCGATCCAGGCAAAGGCGTCATCCTGCATGTCGGGGCGGAAAGAATGGCCGTAGTCGTAAAACCTGCCGCTGAATCGCTCCGGGATGCCCGCTTTGGCGTAAATCTCACCCAGCTTTTTGACCGACGCTCTCTGCCCCTCGTGGGGATAAAGGCCATCGCGCAGACACTGCTGCACCATGAAGGCGCCGGGGGCCGTCAAAGCGGCTGCGTCGGGCAGGTCGAGCGAGCGGTAAAGGCCGGGGATGTAGACCATCCAGGTGTGGTTGCGCAAATAGTTGCGAAGCTGCGGGCGAAATTCCGTCATCCATCCCACGGAGCAGGCCACCTTGATGCGAGGATCAGCCGCCGCCAGGTAATCGGTGCGCAAGCCGCCGAGAGAGAGGCCCAGGCAGCCGATCCGTTTGGGGTCGACCTCGGGCCGGCTGGCGAGGTAATCGACGCTTCTCCTGTCGTCCCAGTTGAGCATGCCCGGCCAGGTGGCGCCCGCCGCAAAAATGGTTTTGGCGGTGAGATCTTCATAAAGCCCGCAGAGGTGGTTGATGGCTGAAAACCAGGCGCGCGTGTTCCTCTTGATTTTGGAAAGCTCCTCCAGGGCCGGCCGCATAGCGCCGGGCGCGCTGGGTACATCGATATCCTCCACGCGCAGCCTGCGTGAACCAAAGTAAAACCCGTCAATCACCAGCACCACATATCCCTTGCGCGCCAATACCTCCGCATAGGGCCTGCCGTAATAGTGGTTGCGATATTCGGTCAACGCCGGCGGTTCATGGGGATAGCTGATGATCTTTTTATGTCCCCAGAGGTAATTGCCGCCGTGGTCGTGAAGGGCAATAATGGCCGGAGCAGGCCGCTTCGCCTTGTGCGGAATCAGCACCCAGCCGGGAATGCTGTAGGCTGGGGTGGCAGAAATTTTGACGGCCTCGAGCGTAAAGCCATCGCGCCGTTCGCGGCTGATGACTTCGGCGGAGAGAGGTTCCGGGGTGGGATGGTAGTTCAAATGCTGATGAAAAAGGGGCCGGGCGGCCTGCTTCCATTCCTCCAGATCGCTCCATCTCGATTCCAGGAACGACATGCGCGGCTGGTTCTCGCGGGCGATCCAATCCGTGATTTCGTAAAGGTTGGCCAGGTCGGGCGTGGGAAATGTCCGGTCAATGGTGGGCTTCAAGGAGCGGTCCGGGCCGACCAGGCCGTATTCGTAACCTGAAGTCTGCGGGGGACGGGCAGTCTCGGCTGACGACACGCCCGGATGTAACACCGTCCCTGCGGTGGCCGCTAACAGAAAATCCCGCCGGGCGATTGATTGCGACTTCTTCTTCATGACCATCACCTTTCACAAGCAGAGTAGTAATGCCCCCGCTGCAGAGAGAGCAACTTTGCAACTGTTGGCCCTTCACAGGGGCCCGGTCGCAACCGGCCAGGATCAAAACCGCCACCGCCGGGCGTGTGGATTCATCAGTGATACGCTGGCCCGGGCGCCCGAGGTTTGAAAACCGGTCCAGACAGGTATTGCCATCCGATAGTAAATTCTTCTTCCCTTTCCAGCAAGCGGTTTGCCCCGGAAGAGCGGTGGCCTTTTCGAAACCGCCGCATCGAAGCGATTCGGTGACTGGCAAGGCGGGAAGGGCGGGACGGGACGGCGATTCAAGATTCAAAATTGCAGAGCAAAGGCCGGTGGTCCCCGGCAGGCATAAACTCCGACCGCCGCTACAAACATGCCTCACCCGCCGCCGTACCTCCGGGATCCTCACCCCAGGGTTGAGGGCTGTAATTTTTGAGGGCTGCCCGCTACTTGAGAAATTTGAAGGTTGAGAGAATCCTGGCCGGAAGGGGGTCGGCGTCTGCGTCGAAAAAAATGATGATGGGCTGGGGAGCAGAATTGATGCAATAAAAGCGCAACGAACTGTTGGTGACTCTCAGCGTGGGATGGCCGGCAAAGAAAGTCTCCTCCTTCGACCTGATGTCCTCAAAACCGATCTCGCCGCAGGCGCGCAATGACCAATCGTAAGATTTGTGCACGACCGAAAACTTCTGCTGGTCCGGGATTTCAATGCTGAGAACCCGGCGGCCTTTCTCGTTTTGCACCTCAACCAGATCCAGCAACGGCGGCTGAGTTCCGCTGATGGGCTGGTCCGCCAGGAACTGATGCTCATCGGGGCCGACGGCGTAATCAACCACGAAGAATTTCTTCGGATACTGAAACTCGAAACCGAATTTCACGTTGCGGTAGGTCTTCCAGCCGCGAACCTCGCCCTCAGGAGCCGGTCGCGACTTCTGCGCCCGAACACAGGGAGCAAGTCCCATCAAGATGATTGCCGTGAAGATCAGGGTTCGCTTCATGAGGTTGCCTTACAAAGTTAGGGTAACACGGTCGCGATGCTGGTTGAAGACAGGAGCCGGCGGGTACAAATCCCCGCGAAGCTTAACGCAAGCGCCAGATTCTATTCCCTTTCGTGCTTATCCCCCAATCGGGGGATGCGGCTGGTACGATCGTATATTGACAGATCATAACACGGTGTGGAAAAGTGGGCGTCTGGGGGAGGGGCTGGGAGTAAGCGATTCCATTTGATAAATCCTGGCCATTCACCGCCCCTTTTCCCGCAAAAAGGGCTGTCGATGGCGAGCCAAGGAGAGACAGCCGATGAAGAAATTCCACCAATTCTTAATGGTTCTGATGGTTGGCGCCGGAGTGGCGCTGGGGCCGGGCGCCCTGGCAGGCCTGGCGCGGCCCAACCCTCCATTTGATGGCCATGGCCACGGCCATGACAAGCAATGGAAAGATCACGGCAGGCGGCACGAAGGGCGCGGGCGCGGGCGCGAGCGCGAGCACTGGGATAACGGGCGCCACCGGGGCTGGTACCGCGAGCGCGATGGACGATATCGCTTTAATGACGACGGCCGGCGCGCCTTTGTGGCCTATTACCGCGACCATCGGGACGAGCGCTGGTTCCACGAGCGCGGACCCCGCGGCGTGGCGATCGGCTTTGGCTATGTGGTCGCCCCCCGCTATCGTGGATATTGCCGTCCGCTGCCCCCGCCCATGCTTGCAGAACTGCCGCCGCCGCCGCCCCGCCACCACTACTTTATCTTTGGCGGCAACGTCGTGCTGGTGGACAGCGGCTACCGCGTGCAGGACTATATTTCACTCAACTTCAATTTTGGCCGATGAGGGACAGTCGCTGGCATCGCCCGGATCACGGGAAACCGCGATCCGGGCGATGGGATTTCGCAGCCCTCCGCACTCCCACCGTGTTTTAATATTTCCCATAGCCACATAAAACCGCCGCTGCAGGAAAGGCCGGCGGCTGTGCAATCCCGAGCGGAAGGAGACCGCCGCCATGGTTGATTCGTCCTACAAACTGCTGGCGGTCTATTACGACCGGCTGCTCGAACCCGTTCGGGCTCCCATGGGGCGCGCGCGGCGTCAAATTCTGGGAGAGATTCTGAAGCGCACTTCGGCAGCGTGCGATCTGGCCTGCGGCACGGGAACCACCGCCGTTGATCTGGCGGGGCGCGGCATCCGCATGTATGGCGTGGATGCCTCGCCGCAAATGTGCCGGCTGGCCCGGCGCAAGGCGCGCGAGGCGGGCGTCCGAGTGCGCGTGCTGCACGCCGACATGCGCAGCTTCCGGCTGCCTGAGGCCGTGGACCTGGTGACCTGCGAGTTTGACGCCGTCAACCACCTGCCGCGCAAGGCCGATCTCGACCGCGTGGCGCGCGCCGTGGCCAGGGCGCTCGTGCCGGGCGGCTGGTTCTTTTTTGACGTGAACAACCGCGTGGCGTTTGAAAAGGTCTGGACCGGAACCTGGCGGCACGAACTGCCCGGAGTGGTGCTGGTGATGCAGGGCGGCTACGACCGCCGCCGGCAGAAAGGCTGGAGCAACGCCGAGTGGTTCATCCGCAAAGGGAAAAGCTGGAGCAGAACCATCGAGCGCGTGGAGGAGGTGGCGTGGACCGCAACCGAAATCCTCCAGAGCCTGCGCGGCGCGGGCTTCAGCACCATCCGCGCCTGGGACCAGGCGCCCTTCGTGCGCGAATGGAAACTCGCGCCCGGCTTCCGCACCATTTACCTGGCCAGGAAAGCGGGAGGAAAGAAGCCAGGAGACAGGAGACAGAAGCCAGAAGGATGAAAACAAGGGGCGGCATTCCTCAGGGGCAAAAGGCTTACGAGGCCCACCGCCATTTCGCAGACATCGCAAAAGGCGCGACGTCTGGGCCACCCCGCGGTGACGCCGAGCGGGGGCGCCCACCACAGAAGAGCAGCGGACTTCAAGGCCGGAGATTCGCGCGGCTCAGCGCAGTTTCCCGGTCCTCGCAAAAGGCGCGGCGTCGGCATCCGCAATAGATATTGAGCGTCAATTCTCAGATTGCCGGGCGGAGGAAGTGAACATCCAGACGATCTGGGAAAAAGGGACGAAGATAATGGGTTCCTGCACGCCGGCAGGGAATTCCGGGTTCGATGTGTCCTCCGCGGGTGTGAGCCACAGTCCCTGCGCTTCTTCTCCGCGAACCGCGGCGTTGAGCAGGGTGTGATCACTGAGCTTCATGGTGACGTGCCTTCTTCTGACCTCAAAAAGCATTTCGTTTCTCCTTTGTTGAGCGGTTGCCTGCGCGCTCAGTCTTTACTCTTCGCCCGGGGCTCGAGAGTTCCCCGCCGCCATCGAAACTGCGGCACAGGGTCCGGAAGCCTCAAATTACCACCTCGACAGGCTGCCGTCCACGGCCGAGCCTGGGCGGCGAAGGATGGGGGCGCCGCCGTTCCGTTAGCTGATTTCGGGAAACAGCCCGGGCATCCATCGAGAGGCCAGAGCCGCCGGGAACGCCAGCCGCAGCGGAGCCCGCGAACTCTCAGACGCCAGCACGCCCCGATCCACCAGCGCCGAAACAACCCGCCTGGCGTTGCGCTCCCCCGTGCCGACAACTCCGGCGACGTCTCCACGAGGCAGTTCTCCCCGGTACAAAGCGGCTTCAAGCACGTTGGCTGATCTTGGCGGAAGGTTGTTCATCCTGATTTCTTCTTCCGCCCACAGCAAAATCCGCGCTCGCAGACGCTCCGGCTGCATCAGCTTTTCCATAAAGTCCACCTGGTCGATCGAGACTCGCAGGAAGAACTCAGTGAACGCTCCCAGCGCTTCTTCGCTCAGGTGGCCGCGGCCGTCGAGGTCATTGCGGCGGACCTCGTCACAGGCTGCAAGATGTCGCTTATAGGCTTCCGCGTTGCGTGCCAGGCCGCGCGCAACGGACCACACGGCCCCGGTATCCAGCGTTTCCAGCAGCGTTGCATGCGACACAAGACGTGCCACGCGGCCGTTGCCATCCATGAAGGGGTGAATCCAAACCAGCCGGTGATGGGCCGGCGCGGTGGCAAGAATCGATTCCGCCTTGCTCAAAGGCGCGTACACCTCTTCGAAGCGCGCCAGGAACCTTGGCAAAGCGCCCGGGCTGATGGCAATGTGCCCCCCAACCTTCACGTCGCGCGCGCGCACCTCGCCCGGGACGACGCGGACCCTCTCTTTTGTCTCCGGGTCGTCCACCCACAGCAGGTCTTCCGGCAACAGCTCACAGAAACGCGCGTGAATCTCCAGGATTGCGTCACTGCTGGTCGCACGTCCTCGCAAACCGCCCTCATCGATCCATTTCTGAACTGTGATGTGCGCCTTCGCTTCAAGTTGAAGGTCACGCTTCCGCGCATCCTTACTGTAATTGTTTTTCAGGGCCTGTTCGATGTCGACGGGATGCGTGTCGTGACCTTCGATGAGATTGCTGTAGTAGCAGTTCATTGCCCGCACCAGGTCGGCAAGCGAACCCAACATGCTCTCGGGCAGGCTCCTGCGAAATCCGGCTGATTTCTGTGCCAGTTCCAGCGCCAAGTCAGCCAGGACGCGCCGAAGGCGCGAGGATTCCGCGACCAGCATCGGCTCCATCAGTGCGACCGATTCACCCCGGTCAACGATCTTCATAATGTCCGGCTTCATGTCCGGCTTAATGTCCTCTTAAAATCTCAGGCAGTCACATTATAACACAATGACTTAGCATAGATTTAATTCTATTGATGTCCTAAAAAATGTCCGGTTTAAGGTCCGGTTTAAATACTGTCAGACATTTCGTCTAACTACATCTGCTGATTCCCAAGCCTTCCTGCGCTGTTTACCGATAACTTCTGGCAGAAGACCTCACAATTTCCATGATAGCCGCAACAACGGCATCGACAACCACAACCACCCATCACAACGATCTCCATCATCACCACCACAATGACCAGGCGCAGCGGAACACGTGCAGGCGGATCGTGGCTTGGCAATTTCTGTGGCGTCGCGGTGAACTAAAGCGGGCGTTAGTGCGTCTTCGCGGATTCTGATGCAGCTTTGCTCTGGTTGTAGGAGCCGTGCTTTTCGGCCACAGGCTTGAGGGTGGGATAGAACTGCACAAAGGTGTTGTCGACGGCGCCGTGGGTGTTGTGGCACTGAAAGCAGGAAGCGGGGCGGTTGGCAGCGGCCTGGCGCGCACCCTGATCAAAGGAAAAATACGCCCACTTTTTCGGAAAGCGCTTCAGGTCTTTCACGGAAGCGGCCAGGCTGCGAAGCCCGGACTGGTAATGGCCTCCGCGGTTGATGGAACCCTGCGTAGCCGAGTCGCGCGATTCCAGGACGAACACCGTCCTGTCGGGCCAGCGGCCGCTGCTGAGAAAGGCGCGATAAGCGGAGGGTTTGACGAAGACGTTGGTGAACTCGCTGCCCGGCTTTCCTTCCGCGCTGTATTCCATGCCGAGCCCTGACGAGAGATAAATCCAATCGCGGTAGCCACGCGGCAGCACGCAGCCGGCCGTCCGCGGAATACTGCGGCGCATCGGATGCAGCGGGAGCTGCCGGAACGCCCTGCGCCCGCAGCAAGGCAACCACGGCAATCGCCGCCGCCGCAAGCGCCCCCAATTTCACAACGGTATGTCGCCCCCCCAAATGACCCATCAGGCCGATTATGCCACGGAAACCGGGCGCCGGAAACAAACGTTCCCGTACAGCAGGACAATCTTGAGCCAGGCGCCGGGCAGGCCGGCGCTAGTTCATCACGCCTTCGCCCACCAAGGCGATGTTGTCGCGGGTGGTGTTCTTTACCAGATACATGGCCTCATCGGCCAGGCGGAGGAGTTCTTTCCGGGTGCGGGCGTCAGCGGGGAAACCTGCCACGCCAAAGCTGGCGGTCAACTTGACGTTCAAACCTTCTTCGTCGAGGAACAACTTGGAATTCAAAATCTCTCGCAGCCTGCGAACCACGCAGAGGGCGTCGTGTTTGGAGGTCTGGGGCAGCAGCACGACAAACTCGTCGCCACCGTAGCGGAAGGCGTAATCGATGAGGCGGAGGTGGCCCTTGATGAGGGTGCCGACGTGCCAGAGAAGTTTGGACCCGGCCAGATGGCCGTGAGTGTCATTCACCTGCTTGAAGTGGTCCAGGTCAATAAAGATCACCGAGAACTCATAACCATAGCGGATGGAGCGATAGATCTCCGAGTCGAGAACAAAGTTGAGGTGGCGCGCATTGTAGAGGGCCGTGCAGTCGTCTGTGATGGTCAGGTCGTGGATGCGCTGCACGTACCGCGCGTTCTCGAGCGCAATGGCGGTATAGTCGGCCAGGTTGACCAGAATGGGAATGTCGTCCTCGTGGAAGTGCTGGTCCTTTGAGGTATTCACCAGCTCAATGGCGCCCAGCACACGCCCCCGGCCTTTCACCGGCACGCAGACAATGGACCCCGCCTCGGCGAGCCAGGTCTCTTTTTCCAGGCTGAAACGGGGCTCTTTGGCAACGTCCTCGATCAGAACCGCCTCGCCATGCTCGGCAACCCAGCCTCCAATGCCCTCGCCCAGGGCGATCCGAACTTCTTTCAGGCTGGCTGCACCGTTGCCCGCGGCCATTTCATAACGAAGCTCGTTGGTATTTTCGTCGACCAGGATGAGCGCCCAGGTGTCAGGATGGAGAAAGTCGTTGATCTTTGACATGATGGTCTCCAGGACCTTATGCAAGTCGAGCGTGGAAGCGACGGCTTTGCCCACTTCATGAAAGAGCGACAGGCGCGCAATCTGCTGCTCCAACTCGCGAATTCTATCCACCCGGTTTGTCATCGGCATACCGTCCGCCTGCTTCAAAGCAGGCGTTCCCCAGCCCACAGGATGCAACTTCACGTTTTCAGTATTTCTTTCGGCTGTTTTTTTCAATTTGTTTATGTGAACTTCCGATTAATGAATGGCAGAGAAGACAAAGACGGGGACTGTGAGAGGGGCGCCCGGTGAAAGAATTGACAGTGCTGCGACTGGGAAATATGATGAAAGACAACCCACAGGGGAGGGAAGCCGGAAAGACTGGATTGATGGGCTCATTTGGCGAGAACCTACGGCGTGAGCGGGAAATGCGAGGGGTAACGCTGCAGGAGATATCTGCGGCCACCAAGATCAGCATCCGCTTCCTCAAATCCATTGAAAGTGAAGAATTTTCCAAGCTGCCGGGGGGCATTTTCAGCCGCAGTTTTGTGCGGGCGTACGCGCGCTATCTGGGCCTGGACGAGGACCCGCTGCTGGAAGAATTCCAGCAGGCCGCCAAAGCGAAAGCTGGCATTGACCTGACCCAGCTTTCGCCGCCCAGGACTTTTTCCAGTCCGGAACGGCGTTCCAGGCACGCTCTGTGGGCGGTGGTGATTGCTGCCGGCCTGCTGACGCTCGGGTTTACACTCTGGCGACACTCGCACCGGCCGCTGCAAGTGCCTGCGGCAACGAACAACTCGACAGGCGGGAGGGTGGCGCCGGCCGCGTCATCAAGCCCGGCGGCGGGGCCCCCCAGTGGCAGCACGCAATCGGCGGCAGCCAAGCCGGCCGGCGGAGGCGTGCTGGCAGCGACTTCCACGATGGGGACGGCGCCCAAGCTGCCACCCGTCACCGACGCCAACGGGAAGCTGGTCCTGCAGATTGCCGCCACTGAACCCTCCTGGGTGGCCATCGACTCCGATGGCAATTCGGTGATGCAGGGCGTTATGGATCCGAATACGGTGAAAACCTTCAAGGCCGCCGCCAGCTTTGACGTGCTGACCGGAAACGCCCAGGGAGTGATCCTCACATTGAACGGCCAGACGATGAAGCCGCTGGGACGGGAGGGCGAGGTCAAGCAAGTCCACCTGACCTGGCAAAGCATAAAGAATCAGACTTCTGAATGAGGCCAGACCCATTTCTGACCGGCTTGTGGAAATCCTGCGCGCGGGCAAAGCTCCCTCTCCCATCCGCCGCAAAGCAGCGGAAGGCGACCTGCCGGTTTCCCTGGATGAGAAAATTGAAATCCTGGTGATCCTGTGCCGCGACCCCGATGAAGCCACACGCACCACAGCCCTCAAAACCCTCACCCACTGGGACTCCGCAGAGCTGAAGCAGGTATTCTTGAACCCGGAAACGCCGGCCGCTGTGCTGGAATTCGCTGTTCACCGCCTGGCTCCGGAAAAGCCGGAACTGGGGGAAGCGCTGGCCGGCAATCCGGCGCTGCCGGAGCCGTTAGGGAAACTACTCCGGGCTGGAGCCGGCCAATCTGCATCCGATCCTCCTGCGGAAGAGAAAGAGACTGCAGACGCCGCTCCGGAACGCATAACTCTGCTCCAGAAAATCAGCCACATGACGGTGGCGGAAAAGATCAATGCGGCTTTGATGGGCAACCAGGAGGAGCGCACGGTTCTGGTGCGCGACTCCAACAAGATTGTGGCCCGAGCGGTGCTCCAGTCACCCAAGCTCAGCGATCAGGAAGTGGAAAACATTGCCACGATGAAGAACATCCCGGAAGAAGTCCTGCGGATGGTGGCCCTGAGCCGCAAATTCATCAAGAGCTACTCGGTGGCCCGTAACCTCATTAACAATCCCCGCACGCCCATTGACTCGGGCCTTCCGCTGATTCATCGCCTGAACGACCGCGACCTGAAAGAACTCTCCCGCAACAAGAACGTTGCCGAAGTAATCCGAAGCATGGCCTATAAGCTGCTGAAACAGAAGGAGCAGGCCAACAAACCCAAGCTTCCCGGTAAACACTGAGCAGACAGGCTGGTAATCGGTTGGGACGCTCAGCCGGCAAGGCCTGGCAGAACGCCGTCGAGCAGGCGCCCAAGGTCGTCTGCGCCCTGGCTTCCCGCTGCGAGCACCTCGTCGTGGCGAAGCGGCCCCCGGGCGAGTCCCGCGGCGCGATTGGTGATGAGCGCCACAGCGAGCACCCGCAGGTTCAATTGCCGCGCGGCCATCACTTCCGGGACCGTGGAAAACCCGACGGCGTCAGCTCCCAATCGCTTCAGCGCGCGAATCTCGGCAGGGGTCTCGTATTGCGGGCCCGGCAAGGCTGCATAAACACCTTCAAAACACTTCAGCCGCAGCGGGCGCGATGCCTTCAGGGCGGCGCGGCGCAGGCGGGCATCGTAAGCGCTGGTCATGTCAACAAACCGCTCGCCCCAGCGCTTGTCATGAGGCCCGGCCAGGGGGCTCGATGCGAGAAAATTCAGGTGGTCGGAAAAAACCATCAGGCTGCCCGGAACCGCTGCGGGCGCAATGCCTCCCGCAGCGCAGGTGAGGACCAGGGTTCCGAACGCCCGCCAGGGCCAGCACGCGCACGGCAAAAACCACCTCCGCCGGTGTGTAGCCTTCATAGAGGTGGACCCGCCCCGCGAGCACCGCCACGGGCAGGTCCTTCCAGCCGCCCAGGTGCAGCCTGCCCGCGTGGCCTTCAACCGCAGGCCGGGGAAAATGCGGGATGCGCGAATAGGGGATGGTGACGGGATCTGAGAGGCGGGAAGCCAGCGTGCCAAGGCCCGAGCCCAGAACGATTCCAACCTGCGGAAACGGCTTCGAACGTCTCTTCAGGTAGTGGGCCGCGCGCAACGCCTGCGCGTATCCGTGCTGTTCGCGCCCGGTGGGCATGGTTGGCCTCAGTGGATAAACAGGCCGACGATGGCCGCAGAAAGATAGTTTGCCAGAGTTCCCCCCAGCAGCGCCCAGAGACCCAGCCTGGCCATGTCATGCCTTCGTGAAGGCGCCACCGCGCCGATGGCTCCAATCTGAATCCCGATGGAGCCGAAATTCGCAAAGCCGCAAAGCGCATAGGTGGCAATGGTGAATGAGCGCGCGTCGATGTGCCCTTTCAGCGGGCCCAGCATGGAAAATGCCACAAACTCGTTCAGGACGACTTTTGTGGCCAGCAGGTTTCCCACGGCCATCGCGTCATGCCAGGGCACGCCCAGAAGCCAGGCCACCGGCGCCAGAAAGTATCCGAACACGCTGGAAAGGTTGGTATGGGCAAAGCCCAGAAAACCGTTGGCCAGAGCGATGAGGGCAACAAAGGCGATCAGCATGGCCCCAACGTTGAGAGCGATAAAAAGGCCGTCAAGAACACCGCGCGTGATGGCATCCAGGAGGTTGACCTCCTTTTTCTCGAGGACCAGTTTCACTTCGCCGGCGGTTTGCGGCTTGCCTGTCTCCGGGATCAGCATCTTGGAGATCAGCATCGTTCCCGGCGCCGTCATCACCACGGCGGTCAGCAGGTCGCGCGCCTGCGCTCCGAACAGGATGTAGGCGCCCAGCACGGACCCTGCAATGTGGGCCATGCCGGCGGTCATCACGGTCATCAGTTCGGACTGGGTCAGCTTTTCCAGATAGGGACGAATGACCAGCGGCGCTTCCGCCTGCCCGATGGCGATGCTGGCCACAACTTCCAGCGACTCAGCGCCGCTGGTTCCCATCAGCTTGAACAAGGCCTTCGCCGCCAGCGAAACCAGCGCGGGCAGAATGCCGACGTAGTAAAGGATGGACAGGAATGCGGCCACGTAGATGATCAAGGGCAGCGCCTGGAAGGCGAAGACCATGCCCAGGCTGCCCTTGGGATCGCCCAGCGGCCCGAACACAAACCTGGAGCCTTCAAACGAAAAATGCAGGAACCACACCACGCCGGTTGAAGCTTTGCTCAGCAGCCAGTAGCCAACTCCCGTGCGAAGCACAAACAGGGCGATGAGGAATTGCAGGGCCAATCCCCAGCCCACAATCCGCCAGCGAATGGCCGAGCGGTGGCGCGAGACCGCGTAACAGGTTCCAAGGATCGTGAGGATGCCCAGCAGCGACGCAAGATGGTTCAGTTGTCTCTCCAGCAGTCGAATTCGGACGACAAAATTGAATGAGCCCCAAGAGGATATAGCAGAACTCATGAAAAATTGATAGAAAGTTCAGGTGAACGCCATTGGCCACGGTTATTGATGGAGCGCCGGATCTGAGCAACGAAAGGGTAGGAACAACCACGACTCTGTGAGATGATTTCACCGGCGCAGCGACCAGCAGGACAGAAACCTGGCAAAGAGAGGCCATGAGCAGGAAACCATGGGCGCATTTTCAAAAGATTGCCTGAGCGGCAAGGGTGTTCTGATTACGGGAGGCCTGGGAGCGATAGGCCGCGTGGTGGTGAAGCGGCTGCTGGAGGTTTCCGCCACCGTGGCCGTGAATGACATTGTGGAAGATGAGAAGGCCGCTGAAGTTATCCGCAACGCCGGCTGGCCGGGCGACCGGTGCCTCTACTTCAAGGCTGACGTGACACAGCAGGAGGAAGCCCGTGCACTCATCGAGAGGGCGGTGGCGGCCATGGGGCGGCTGGACGTAGCGATCTGCCATGCGGGCATGGCCCAGAGCTGCCCCATCCTCGATTATTCCGCCGGTGACTGGGACAAGCTGCTTGACTTGAATCTCAAGGGATCGTTTCTGGTGGCGCAGGCGGCGGCAAGAAAGATGGTGGCGGCGGGCACGGCCGGCAAAATCGTCTTCACCTCAAGCTGGGTGCAGGACGTTCCCTGGCCCGACATCACGCCTTACAACGTTTCGAAGAGCGGAATGAAAATGCTGATGCGCGGCATGGCGCGCGAACTGGCCGCCAAGGGAATCCGGGTGAACTCCGTTGCGCCGGGCATTGTGGGAGTGGGCATGGCCAGGCGCCAGTGGGACAACGAACCTGATTATCGCCAGCGCGCCGAGAAGGCGATTCCGTTGGGAGTTTTGCAGACGCCCGAATCCGTTGCGGACGCCATGATCTTTCTCTGTTCCGCCGCTTCGGATTACATGACGGGAACGACCCTGCTGGTGGACGGCGGGTGCAGCCTCTATCCCATGGACTGAAACATGAAAATCACAGCCATCAAGAGCGTGGTGGTCAACGCGGAAATGAGGAACTGGGTCTTCGTGAAGGTGGAGACCGACCAGGCGGGACTCTTCGGCTGGGGCGAAGCCTCGCTCGAATGGAAGACGCGCGCCGTGGTGGGAGCGATTGAAGATCTTGCGCCCATGGCCCTCGGCGAAGACCCCACGCGCATCGAACACCTTTACCAGAAGCTCTACCGGCAGTCGTTCTGGCGGGTGGGCGTGATCGGCATGAGCGCCCTCAGCGGCATCGAGCAGGCGTGCTGGGACATCCTGGGCAAATCGCTGAATGTTCCGGTCTACAAACTGCTGGGCGGCGCCGTGCGTGACCGCGTGCGGATGTACACGCACCTGGGCGGCGGCAACATGAAGGCCGTCTACGAAAGCTTCGATCCCGGGCCGGTGATCGACCTGGCGCGCCAGGTTGTTGCGCAGGGTTATACGGCGGTCAAAGTGGTTTGCGTGCCGTATTCGGAACCGCTGATGAACGTTACATACGTTAAGAAGTTTGCTGCGCGTGATTGCAAAGCTGCGCGAGGCGGTGGGCGATTCCGTGGACATCATGATCGATTTCCACGGCCGCACCACGCCCGCCATGGCCGTCCAGTACATCAACGCCGTGGCGGAGTTCAGTCCATTCTTCTGCGAGGAGCCCGTGCCGCCGGAAAACGTTGCGGCTCTGGCGGAAGTGAAGCGCGCCGTTTCCGTGCCGATTGCAACCGGAGAGCGGCTGGTGACCCGGCACCAGTTCCGCGAGATCTTCGAGCAGCAGGCCTGCCACGTGATCCAGCCGGACCTGTGCCACTGCGGGGGACTGCTGGAAGGGAAAAAAATCGCGGCCATGGCCGAGACTTACCTGATGGGCGTGGCGCCGCACAATCCGCTGGGACCGGTGGCCAATGCAGCGGCGCTGCACTTTGCGCTCTCTACGCCGAATTTCCTGATCCAGGAAGACATGCTGGCCGACGTGCCCTGGCGGTGGGACGTGGTGCAGCATTCACTCGAAACCCGAGAAGGTTACTGGCTGAAGACGGAAAGTCCCGGCCTCGGAATCAGCGTGAATGAAAAGGAAGCCGCCCAACATCCCTTCCAGCAGGAAGTGATCCACTCGACGAACATCCGCGCCGCCGACGGCGCCATCCTCGATTGGTAAGGCGTCGGCAGCAAAGTCCAACGACCCGTTCTAAACTGCAGCCGCGGCCGAAACGCGGCTCTCTTTCCAGAGCTGGATGTAAGGTTTCAGATCGTTCATCATGGCGGCAAACTGTTCAGTCCTGAGGGATTGAGCGCCGTCGCTCATGGCCTTTTCCGGCCGCGGATGGACTTCAACAATCAGGCCGTCTGCCCCGATGGCCACGGCCGCGCGGGAGAGCGCAGGCACCAGGCTTCGCCTGCCGGTGGCGTGGCTGGGATCAAGAATCACCGGCAGATGCGTCAATTCCCTGAGCACGGGCACCGCCGCGATGTCGCAGGTGTTGCGCGTGGCGGTCTCAAAGGTGCGGATGCCGCGCTCGCAGAGAATAACGTTGGGATTGCCGTGCGCCGTGATGTATTCGGCGGACATCAGCAGTTCCTTGATGGTGGAGCTCATGCCGCGCTTCAGCAGCACGGGCCGCTGGCACTTGCCCAGCGCCTTCAGCAGCGAGAAATTCTGCATGTTGCGGGCGCCCACCTGCATCACGTCAGCGTACTCCGCAATCTGGTCTACGTGGCCCTCGCTCATCACTTCCGTCACGATGGCAAGGCCCGTGACTTCGCGCGCCTTGGCCAGCAGCTTGAGCCCTTCGAGAGCCAGCCCCTGGAAGTCATAAGGCGAGGTTCGCGGCTTGAAGGCGCCGCCCCGCAGCACTTTGGCCCCGGCGGCCGCAACGGCCTCGGCGGTCTCGAGAATCTGCTTCTCGTTTTCCACCGAGCAGGGTCCGGCCATCACCACAAATTCGTCACCGCCGATCTCCGCGCCGTTCACACGAATCCGAGAGCGCTCCTGCTTGAATTCCTTGCTGACGAACTTGTAGGGCGCGGAAATTCGCATGGCCTTCTCCACCCCGGGAGTCGCCTCCAGCGATTCCAGACACGCTGTCACATCGCCTACTCCAATCACGCCAATCACCACCCTTTCTTCGCCTTCAATGGAATGCACTTTGTATCCGAAATCGCGTATCCGCTCGCAAACGTAGTCAATCTCTTCTCTGGTGGCATGCGGCCGCATGGAAATGATCATGGTTTATCTCTCCCCGCCAATAAAAAAGCCCACTCGGTCGGAGTGGGCTGGCTGTTTTTCAGAACTCGTTTTTCCTGGTCAGGCCAACGCCACTCTATCGAATTGAGGCAAAAAAGCCCCAAAACCAGTAGCTAAAGCTAAACGCGTTGGCAAAATTCACACTAACCATCGTCTACGGACTATAACTTAAAAAGCCAGCCGTGGCAAGCAAATTTGGCGGCCGTTGGTAAGCGCGCCGTTGAAATTTTATCGGCAGGGGGCTCGTAAATAGGTGTAAACTCTCCCGCAGGGCACCGACCATCACCGCAAACATTGATCGGCACCTCAGACACGACCATCATGGAGTCACAGGAGTCCCTTTGTCAAAAGTCATTCTGGTTAATCCTTCCATGTCCACCCCGGGCTACAGCTTTATGACGCCGCGGTGGCTTTTTGTTATTGCTCAAGCCACACCCCTTGAACTGGTGGGCAATCCGATTCTGGTGGACGAATCGATCGAAAAGTTCAATCCCGCGATCGTGGGACCGGGAGATATCGTCGGAATCGGCATCACCACGGGCAATTGCATTCCAGGGTATCGGGTATTAAAGGAAGCGAAGGCGCGCGGCGCGACGGTGATTATGGGAGGAATTCATGCCACGATTTTCCCCCAGGAACCCTTGAAGATGGGCGCCGACGCCGTGGTGACCGGCAGCGGCGAAGCGGTGTGGGGGCAGGCCGTCGAGGACGCCCTGCAGAAGCGTTTGAAGCAGCAATATGCGGGCGGGCGAATTGCCGGCGAGGACATGCGCAAAGCACGATGGGATCTTCTTGACCCCACCAAATACGTTTTCCCCTGCGTTCAGACTGTTGCGGGCTGCCCGGAAAATTGCAGCTTCTGTTCCGTCTGGGTAACGGAAGGGCGCACGCCCCGGCAGCGCCTGAGCGAGAAAGTCATTGAGGAAGTGAATGAACTGCACGATCTGGGGTATCGATACATCGTCTTTGCAGATGACAATTTTAACCCGGCGACTCTGGGGAGAATCGCGCGGGAGACGGGCGCAAACAAGCAGCGGGAACTTGAGAAAATCCGCGAGGAGCGGTTGAAGTTTTTTGACGAATACGACCGCGGGGTGCCGAAAGACATGTACGCCTTTGCCCAGATGACCACTGAGGCGACAACCGATGAAGAATACCTGCAGGCGATGTACCAGAAGATGCGGATCCGGGTGGCGTTGATTGGAGTGGAGTCGTTTTCAGAAGAAGGATTGCGAAGCGCCGGCAAGCTGTGGAATCCGGTCGGCGAGAGGATGGTCGAGGCCATCCAGAAAATCCAAAACAGCGGCATCTTTGTTTTGAGCTCGATCATTTGCGGCCTGGAATCCGATACGGTCCAGACCATCCGGACCATGCGGAATTTCGCGACGGAGTCCGGCACCCTGTTTGCCCAGTTTACGGTCTTCAATCCCTACCCCGGCACCAAAGACTTTTATGAAATGATGAGCGACCGGAAGAATCTTGCCAAGCCCGGCTTCCAACCCAAACATCAAACTCAAATCCTTTATGACGACTACTGGCTGAAAACTCTGAGGCCCGTGGACATCATCAAACATCCGAACATGAGCAAAAATGACCTGCACACCGAGAATAAAAAGTGCTGGGACAGTTTTTACTCGCTGGGCGAGAGTTTCAAACGGAGCCGCTGCGGGTCCGCCAAAAGATGGTCCTGGTCGGCGCGGATGACGTATCTCCTGGTCTGCCTGCTGTTCAAGCGGGCTTACGCGGGCTATGGGATGGCGGCCGACAGCGTTCGAAAAAAGAAAAGCGGGACGGTGACCAAAGTGATGATCAAGGCCGCCGTGAGCGCTTACAACCACTTCCATCGCGAGAAACATATGCGATTAAGGATGCGCGTGCTGCCCACTCCTCTGGCGGCAACCGACGACGCACTGGAAGGGCTGGGGATGCCCGAAGAGTCCGGCGTGCTCAGGGATTAAGAACTGCACGCTTCGCGGGTTTGTAGACCGTACAGGACAACTGTCTGTGCCAGCCACTTGATTTCGGCGACCCCCGGCCCCCTCGGGGTAAACTGCGTTCGCCGCTCCAACGGGCCACGGCCAGCCAGTTCCTCTGAATCAAAACCATAAGCCGTGCATCGAAAAAGTGCCGGGCGATTCTCTGCCCGGCGCTGAGTCTGCGGACGTTCAGGTTCGCGCAACAAGAAAAACACGTGGAGGTTGGAATGGAATATCGTCCATTGGGGTCGTCGGGAATTGAAGCGTCCGTCGTGGGCCTGGGAGCCTGGGCCATCGGCGGATGGTTGTGGGGCGGCGCGGATGAGCGAAAATCGGTGGAAGCCATCCAGGCAGGGATTGATGCCGGCATTAATTTTATCGATACCGCGCCCGCCTACGGCATGGGGCTTTCGGAAAGCGTCGTGGGAAAAGCAGTTGCGGCACGCCGCAGCCAGGTGGTGATTGCAACCAAGTGTGGAATGGTGTGGCACACGGAGAAGGGCACTCCTCATATCAGCCAGAACGGCAAAATGCTGCGCCGCTACCTTGGGCCGGAGTCCATCCGCTACGAATTGGAACAGAGCCTGAAGCGCCTCGACACCGATTACATCGATCTCTACCAGACCCACTGGCAGGACGAGACCACTCCTATTGAAGAGACCATGGGGACTCTGCTGGACCTGAAGCGCGAAGGGAAAATCCGCGCCATCGGCGTCTCAAACGCCACCGTTGAACAGATTGAAGCCTACCGGCGTTTCGGCCCGGTGGATTCCGGGCAGGAAAAGTACAGCATGCTGGACCGGAACCTTGAGAATGAGTATCTGCCCTACGCTCTGAAGAACAACATCGCCGTGCTGGCTTACTCACCGATGGCGCTCGGTCTGCTGACCGGCAAGGTGGGGCCGGACCGGGAGTTCCCGGCGGACGACCTTCGCCACAACCATCCGAGGTTCAGTGTGGAGTCACGAAAACAGGTGCTGGCCATGCTGGACAAAATGCGGCCCATCGCCGACCAACAAGGGTTGACCCTGGCGCAACTGGTGATTGCCTGGACCCTTTCACAGCCCGGCCTCACCCACGCACTGGTCGGCGCCCGCAACCCCCGGCAGGCAGAGGAAAACGCCGCTGCAGGCAACGGAACGCTTTCGCGAGATGAGCTCGAAACGCTCAACCAGATCGTGTCCAGCCAGGCCGTCACCGCACGGAAGTGAGCTGATTCGCCACGGTCAGAAATACTCCGGCCGTGGCGTGCCAGCCCGGTGTCGACCTCTCCAGTCGCCCCCTGAATCAGCCGCTATGCCCGGATTGAGACAACACCTTCGATGGTCGCTGCAAAACCTTCCTGCATTTTTCGTGAGATAATCAAGAATTATCGATTTGCCATCGAGCGGAGAGCCGCAGGCCGGAAGCACCAGGTCCGCGCGATCCGCCATTCTGGAGAGACAACTGATGAAAGCACTGGTCAAGAGCCGGGCAGAGCGCGGCCTGTGGATTGAAGATGTTCCGAAACCGACGATCGGGATCAACGATGTTCTGATCCGCGTGCAGTTGACGGGTATCTGCGGCACCGATCTGCACATTTTTGAATGGGACGACTGGGCAAAGAAGGTCATTCCAGTGCCCCTGGTGATCGGCCACGAATTTGTGGGCGAGATCGCGGAGGTGGGGTCGAACGTCACCGACTTTGAGCCGGGCATGATCGTGAGCGGCGAAGGCCACGTGGTGTGCGGGCGCTGCCGGAACTGCCTGGCGGGGCGTCGGCACCTGTGCGCAGACTCCAAGGGTGTGGGCGTCGGCCGGCCCGGAGCTTTTGCCGAATATATTGTGCTGCCGATGAGCAATATCTGGCGGCACAGTCCCAAGGTTCCGCTGGAAATCGCCTCCATCTTTGATCCCTTCGGGAATGCGGTCCATACGGCGCTGCAATTCCCGGTGCTGGGTGAAGACGTGCTGATCACTGGCGCGGGCCCCATCGGGCTGATGGCGGCTGCCGTGGTGCGGCATGCAGGTGCGCGCTATGTGGTGATCTCAGACCTGATTCCCGAGCGCCTGAAGCTGGCGGAAAAGATGGGCGTGACGCGGGCCGTCGATCCCCGGAAAACGCCGTTGGAGCAGGTGCAGAAAGAGCTGGGTATGCAGGAAGGATTTGACGTGGGCCTCGAAATGTCCGGCAACCCGGCGGCTTTCCGCAGCATGCTCGGCAGCATGAGCCACGGCGGCAAGATCGCCATGCTCGGCATCCCCAACCAGGAAATGTCCATCAACTGGAACGAGGTGATCTTCAACATGCTGACCCTCAAGGGCATCTACGGCCGCGAGATGTACGAGACGTGGTACAAGATGACGGTGATGCTGGAATCGGGCCTGGACATCAAGCCCGTGATTACGCATCGTCTCAAGTGGCAGGAATACGAAAAAGGGTTTGACGCCATGAGGACCGGCCACTGCGGCAAAGTGATCCTGGATTGGAGGGAATAAATTGTACGGGAGCATCCGCGAACATCTGGCAGCCCGTCTGGCTGAAATCCAGCAGGCCGGCCTTTACAAAAACGAGCGAATACTGACTTCGGCGCAGCAGACGCGAGTGGAGCTGCAAAACGGAAAGAGCGTCCTGAACCTGTGCGCCAACAACTATCTGGGCCTGGCGAACCATCCGGACATCGTGCAGGCGGCGAAAGAGGCGCTGGACCGCTGGGGCTACGGGCTCTCGTCGGTCCGCTTTATCTGCGGAACGCAGGCCATCCACCAGCAACTGGAGGCGGCACTGAGCCGCTTTCTTGGAACCGACGACACCATCCTTTACAGCTCCTGCTTTGACGCCAACGGGGGGCTGTTTGAAACACTGCTGGACGCCGAAGACGCCATTATTTCCGACGAATTGAACCACGCCAGCATCATTGACGGCATCCGGCTGTGCAAAGCCAAACGCTACCGCTATCGGAACGGTAATCTGGTCGATCTGGAGGAAAAGCTGAAACAAGCCAAAGAGGAGGCGCGATGCCTTCTGGTGGCGACCGATGGCGTCTTCTCCATGGACGGCTATATAGCGAAGCTCGGGGGAATTTGCGGCCTGGCGGACAAGTATGGCGCGCTGGTGATGGTGGACGATTCGCACGCCGTGGGATTTATGGGCCAGCACGGACGCGGCACTGCGGAACATTGCGAAGTGGAAGGCCGCGTGGACATCATCACGGGAACGCTGGGCAAGGCGCTCGGCGGCGCGAGCGGCGGCTACACGACGGGGCGCAAGGAAATTATCGAGCTTCTGCGACAGCGCTCGCGGCCTTATCTGTTCTCCAATTCGGTGTCGCCGGCGATTGTGGCGGCCTCGCTGAAGGTTCTCGAGCTGCTGCAGGAGTCCGGCGAACTGCGCGAGCGGCTGATGGCGAACACAAAATTCTTCCGGGAGCAGATGACGGAGCTGGGATTTTCCATCCTGCCGGGCGAGCATCCGATTGTGCCCATCATGATCGGCGACGCCGCCAAGGCCACCCAGATGGCCGATGCGCTGCTCGAAAAAGGCATCTACGTGATCGGATTTTGTTATCCCGTGGTGCCGCAGGACAAGGCGCGCATCCGCGTGCAGATATCCGCCGCGCACACGCGGGCGGACCTGGAGTTCGCCGTCCAGAGCTTTAAGGAAGTTCGGGACGCCATGGAGTAAGGCAATCGTCCGCATTTCACGGATGGCGCGGGCGGAGGATGGCACCCCCATCGGCCTGAAGCTTCAGCCTATAATGCCAGTTATGGATGAACGAAAGCGGTTGACCGCGATGGTGAAGGCGGCGGGTTGAGCGGCCAAGTTGAGTCCAAGTATTTTGGACTCGGTCCTGGCCACGCTGCCGAAACAATCCGACCCTAATGTTCTCGTCGGCTTCGACACCGGCGACGACGCAGGCGTGTATCTGATTGCGCCTGAGGTCGCACTGGTGCAGACGGTCGATTTCTTCACGCCCATCGTGGACGATCCCTGGACCTTCGGCCAGATTGCGGCAACCAATTCGCTGAGTGATGTTTACGCCATGGGCGGGCGGCCGATTTCCGCGCTCTCGATTGTGGGCTTTCCCAACACGGGGCGCGACCTGGACATTCTGGAAAAGATCCTGCAGGGAGGCCTGGCCAAGATGCAGGAGGCGGGCTGCTCGGTGATCGGAGGGCATTCGATCGGGGACGAAGAAATCAAGTTTGGCTACGCGGTGACGGGCGTGGTGAACCCCAAACGGGTGCTGGCCAACCGTGGCGCTCGGCCGGGCGACCGCCTGGTGCTGACCAAGCGCCTCGGCACCGGGATCATCGCGACGGCGCTGAAAAAGCGCAAAGCGAGCGAAGCCGCCGTCAACGCCTCCATCGAATCGATGCTGACGCTCAACCGCACGGGGAGTGAAGTGGCCCATGAGTTCAACGTCCACGCCGCCACCGACATCACGGGCTTCGGGTTCCTGGGACACCTGCGCGCCATGGCCGCGGCCAGCGGGGTCAGCATGGTGATCCAGCACGAAGAGATCGAGTTTCTTCCCGAAGCACTCGATTATTCGCGCCAGGGCTACCTTCCCGGCGGCCTGAAAAACAACATCCAATTTATAGGCGGCTGCGTGGAATTTGACCCCAAGGTGCCGCAGGAAGTCCGCAACCTGCTGTTCGATCCCCAGACCTGCGGCGGGCTTCTTCTGGTGGTGAGTGAGAAGGACGCCGCGGCGCTGGTCAAGCAACTCGGCAAGCGCGGCGTTCCCGCCCGGGAAGTAGGCGAAGTTGTCGAGAAGACCCATCCACAGATTCGAGTCGGCTGAGCCCCGCATGGAACCGGCAGAAAAAGATGCATATCCGTATTGCAGGATCGGCTGAAGACCTCGGACTGGTTCGCAAGCTCTTCCGCGAGTATCAGAACTCGCTTGGCATTGATCTGTGCTTCCAGAACTTCGAAAGCGAAATGGCAGGACTACCCGGCAAGTATGCGCAGCCCGAAGGCCGGTTGTACCTTGCCTTCGAAGACGAGCAAGTAGCCGGTTGCGCCGGTCTCAGAAAAATAGAGGAAGGTGTTTGCGAATTGAAGCGACTCTACGTGCGACCGTTATACCGAGGGCGAGGAATAGGACGGCGGCTCACCTTCCAGGCTGTGGAGGATGCACGCGAAATCGGCTATGGACGCATGCGGCTTGACACTCTGCCCTCGATGGGCGGTGCCCGGGAGCTGTACCGGAATCTGGGCTTCAAGCCCATCGCGCCCTACACGAATAACCCTGTTGAGGGAGCGCTCTTCCTTGAACTCACATTAAGCTAGGCATTCATCGCCTCGCGGCCCTCCTCAAGACGTTGCAAGCCCGTTGAACTCAGGCTAAGATGAGCCCATGAAGAAGCTCTCCATGCAGGCGAAGTTTGCGCTGGGAATCATCCTGGTCGGCGGCGCGGCCCTCCTGGCCGAATACGTCCTGGTCAAGTGGTATCCGTATTATCAGGTCTACAAGGCCAACAAGGTCCTCGAGGCCCTTCCTTACCAGAATGCGCCGCTGGGAATTGACATGAAGGTTGCCGCAGGAATCTACGGCAAGGTGGATGATTTCCCCGGGGGCGTCAGGATCTACCGTTCTCATCTGTTCAGCCACGGGCCGGCGCTGATCATCACTTCACAGTCCAATCCGAACAACGCGGACGAGTTCTCGCCGCAGCTTCTGGCCAAGTGGCAAACCACGGGGACGTACGAGAAGATCCCCGATTACCGTTTCGAGCATATGAAAATCCAGGGCCGCGACGCCGTGATGATCTGGCAATCTGCGGAACATGCCAAGGTGCTGCCGGCCATCAGTTTTGATGTATCCAGCTCAGAAAACGCGGAGCTGGTGACCGCCCACATTATTTCACCCGACCACATTGTCCAGGCCAACTGCCGGCCGGGCTCCAGCGACCCGCAGCTGTTCCTACGGGCCTGCGAGGAAAGCATCAAGTCCATCAAGGTGAGCGGACCGCCGCCCAAGGAAGAGCCCCAACCGGGCGTGCTGGAACTGAAAAACGTCAAGCCGATCCGGTAGATGTTGGGCACCCTCCCGCCAAAGAATCATCAACACTCGCTCCGCGACTGCGTGAATTTCTGCTAGACTGTGCAACTCTAAAGTTCCGTGCAAAAAGGAGTGTGACTGTCCCATGTCGAATTGGACTGCCATTGAAGGGAGCCTGGCCACGCCCCAGGGCTTCCGCGCCGCCGCGGCCGCAGCTGGAATCAAAAAAGCCCCGGGTGCGCTGGACCTGGCGTTGATTGTTTGCGACGTGCCCAAAGCAAGCGCCGCGGGCGTCTTCACCACCAACCGGGCGGCCGCCGCGCCGGTGCTCCTCTGCCGGCAGAATTTGAAAAAGAACCGCGGGCGGGCCCGAGCCATCATCGCCAACTCGGGCAACGCCAATGCCTGCACGGGACGCGCGGGTCACGGCGGTGGCCGAACAGACGGGAAAAGCCGTGGCCCGGTTGCTGGGCGTGGAGCCGCAGGAGGTCATGGTCTCCTCCACCGGCGTGATCGGAACACCCCTGAACCTGGACCTGATTCTGAAGCAGCTTCCAACCTTGAAGGAAATTCTTTCCGTCGAAAGCGCGCCGGAAGTCCCGCGGGCCCTCATGACCACGGACAGCTTTCCCAAGTCCGCCGTGCTGCAATCGAAAATCGGCGGCAAGACGGTGACCCTGGCAGGGGTGGCCAAGGGCGCCGGCATGATCCATCCGAACATGGCCACCATGTTGTCTTACATCACCACGGACGCCGCCGTTGCCCCCGCCGCGCTCCAGAAGATGCTGCGCGCCGCGGTGGACGACTCCTTCAACCGCATCACGGTGGACGGCGACACGTCAACCAACGACAGCGTGGTGGCGCTGGCCAGCGGCCTTTCCGGAGCGGCCATCCGGCCCGGCACGCCCGCCGCGAAGAAGTTCCTGCAGGGACTGACCGAACTCTGCCAGACGCTGGCCCAAATGATCGTCAAGGATGGCGAGGGCGCAACGAAAATCGCCCGGATTGAAGCGCGCGGAGCGCGGAATGCTTCCGATGCGGAGCGCGTGGCCCGCGCGGTGGCCAATTCTCCGCTGGTGAAGACGGCGCTGGCCGGAGGCGATCCCAACTGGGGCCGGATTGTCTGCGCCGCAGGTTATTCCGGCGCCGCGATTGACGCATCCAGAGTGGATGTCCGCGTCAACGGACTCTACCTCTGCCGCCGGGGCGTCCACGCAGGATTTGACGAGGCAGCCGCGAAAGAAGTACTCGATAACAGCGAACTCGTAATTCGCATCGATCTGCACCAGGGAAAAGCCGATGCCTGGGTGTGGACCTGCGACTTTACGCATGAATATATCCGGATCAACGCCTCCCGATCGTAGCGCGCCAGGCAGGAATGAAGGGGGAACTTAACGATGGCGGGGAACAACTCTTCGCGCAGGAACTTCCTGAAGAGTACCGCAATAGCTGCCGCGGCTGGGATCGGTGGACGGACTGCAGAGGCCAACGCGCAGCCTGCTGCGGCCCCGCCGGAATGCGGCTCCATCTGGGAGCGGCCTCCCAGGCAGCAGGGCAATAATCTGAACCTGATCGTCATC
Source organism: uncultured Acidobacteriota bacterium (assembly GCA_963783155.1). GTDB lineage: Bacteria > Acidobacteriota > Terriglobia > UBA7540 > UBA7540 > SCRD01. The sequence continues at coordinate 232,893 of CAWANC010000011.1, forward strand.
GTCAGCGACACCTTCCGCCATGACAACCTGGCCTGCTACGGTCCCAAGTGGCTTGAAAACCTCGAGACGCCCAACCTCGACCGCTTTTCGAAAGAGTCTGTTGTTTTTGAGGACGCTTACCCGGAAGGCATGCCCACCATCGTCATCCGTCGCACGCTTTACACGGGCCGGCGGGTGATTCCGTGTTATTACTTCCGCCAGCATGAGCCGGTGCAATTACCCGGCTGGCATCATCTTTATAACGAAGACCAGACGCTGAGTGAAACTCTGCTCGAAGCCGACTACATCACCACGCTGATCAGCGACCTGCCCCACCAGCAGCGCCCGGGAAGAAACTTCCATCGCGGCTTTCACACCGTCCGATGGATTCGCGGCCAGGAGTTCGACTACTACGGCACGGCACCCCACAAGTTGCCCGACGTCAGCGATATCGTTTCGCCGGAATATCTGAAGCGCTTTCCCGGCACCCAGGGCTTCCTGAGCCAGTACAAGGCGAACCGCAACTTGTGGAAGCAGCAGGGCGAGTCGCTCTCGCAGATTGTCGCCGACCAGGCCATCCAATGGCTGAGAGGGAATTTCGATCAGAAACCTTTCTATCTGCACGTGGAGATGTTCGACTCGCACGAGCCGTGGGACCCGCCACAGCGGTTTCTGGAGAAGTACTGGAAGGGCTCGTACACGCCCAGTTTTATCGAGCCGCCCTACGGCACCGTTCCGCTGCCAGACGAGATTAAAAACCGCTTTCGGGCCAACTACGCCGGAGAGGTCAGTTGCGTGGATTACTGGATCGGCCGGCTCCTCGATACCATCCGCCAGTATGGACTGCTGGAGAATTCCGTCGTCGTCTTCATGTCCGACCACGGCGCCATGCTGGGCGAGCACGGCCAGTTCCTGAAAGGGCCGGACAAGCTGCGCGGGCAGGTCAGCCACGTTCCGCTGATGATCCGGACGCCCGACCAGAAGTTTGCCGGGAAGAAGGTTCCCAGGGTTCGTGCAGATCCACGATTACATGCCCACCTTGCTGCACCTGCTGGGACTGAAGCCGCCCGCCCGCGTGACCGGCACGAATTTCTGGCCCATGGCCACCGGAGAAACCCGCAGCATCAAGGATTTTGTGGTGCACACCTATGGCTGGGTAGGTTGCGCGCGCGACCACGAGTGGAGCTACACGGAAATCTGGAAGCCCGAAGCTCGCCAGAACAAGTTCTCTGTCACCCCGGGGGCCAGGCCCACGGCATACAAACCGCAACTCTACAACCTTCAGAAGGACCCTCAGGAACTCACCGACGTGGCAGACCGCTATCCCGACGTCTGCCGGCGGATGTCAGCAAAAATGAAGGAATACATTGCTTCCGGCGAGGGGTTGACCTTCGGCAGCTTCAACCAGAAGCCCAGCCTGAATACCGGCGAGGTCTACATCCAGCAATCCCGATGACCCATGTGTCGGCCCTGGTCCAGGCCGAGCCCTAAGAACATGACGGTGCGGTTCTGCTATAATGCAGGCTTAAAATGAGCACGCCTGATGCAGCCTGCAGCAGGCAAAGGCTTTTTTCAGGAAAGCCTGCCGGGCCGGGAACCTCAATCCATGTCAGGAATTATCGGTTACATCGGCAATAAGCGCGTCGTACCTGTGCTGCTGGAAGGGCTTCAGCGCCTGCAATATCGCGGCTATGACTCCGCCGGCCTTGCCGTGATGAAGGACGGCAACCTGGCCATCCGCCGCACCATGGGCAAGCTGCGCAACCTGGAAGAAGTGATCCGCCTGAATCCCGTCGACGGCACTTACGGCATTGGCCACACCCGCTGGGCCACGCACGGAGCGCCGACCGAAGAAAACGCCCATCCTCACCGCGACTGCCACGGCACGGTTGTGGTTGTTCACAACGGCATCATTGAAAACTACATGGAGCTGAAGCAGGAGCTGGCGGAAGAGGGGCACGTCTTCACCACGGAAACCGACACCGAGGTGATCGCGCACCTGATTGAGAAATATCTCGACAAGCCGTCGCCATCCTCGGCGAAGGTCACTCTGGACGATGCCGTGCGGGCCGCTGTCCAGCGCCTGACCGGCGTGTTTGCCCTGGCGATTATGTCCACACAGGGACTTGAACAAGATTGTCGCGGTCCGCCAGGGTCCGCCGGCGGTGATCGGCCTCGGCAAGAACGAATACCTGGTTGCCAGCGACGTTCCGGCCATTCTTTACCACACCCGCGACCTGTTTTTTCTGGCCGACGGCGACATCGCGGTGCTGACGCCGAACGGCGTGAAGCTGATGGACTTCCACGGCGAGCCCGTCACCCGCCGGGTGCAACACATCAGCTGGGACCCGATTCTGGCCGAAAAAGGCGGCTTCAAGCACTACACGCTGAAAGAGATTTATGAGCAGCCACGCGCCGTCCGCGACACCGCGCTGGGCCGCGTTTCTCCGGAGACGGGCCAGATCTTCCTGGACGAAATGGAGATCACCGAGGACGAATTCCGCGCCTTCCGGGAAATCAAGATTGTTGCCGCGGGCACGTCGCGACACGCCGGCCTCGCGGGGAAGATCATGTTTGAGCGCCTGGCGCGCGTGCCCACGGAAGTGGACTACGCCTCGGAGTTCCGCTACCGCGATCCGCTGGTGGATTCCCGCACGCTGACGGTGCTGATCACCCAGTCGGGCGAAACGGCAGACACCATTGCCGGGCAGCGCGAGGCCCAGGCCAAAGGCTCCAAGACGCTCGCCATCTGCAACGTGCTGGGCAGCATGGTGCCCCGGGAATCCAATGGAACCATCTACACACACGCGGGTCCTGAAATCGGCGTGGGGTCCACCAAGACTTTTACTTCTCAACTGATCGGTCTTTACCTGTTCGCGGTTTACCTGGGCCAGCTTCGTGGACTGGTTCCTCCGGCCGAGTCAAAAGAACTGCTCAGCCAACTGACCATGCTGCCGCGGCAGCTTGAATCCGTCCTGCAGAAGGACGAGGAATACGAGGAACTGGCCCGCCACTTCGACCGCGCCTCAGATATTCTGTTCCTGGGCCGGGGCGTCCATTTCCCGGTGGCGCTGGAAGGCGCGCTGAAGATGAAGAAGCTTTCTTACATCCATGCGGAAGCCTATCCGGCGGGTGAGTTGAAGCACGGTCCCATCGCCATCATCACGGAAGGCCTTCCCGTGGTGGTGATGGCGACCTGCGACAGCAAGTCCGCGGACTCGAAGCTTCGCTACGAGCGAACCGTTTCAAACATCAAGGAAGCCAAAGCCCGCGGGGCCGTGATCGTTGCCCTGGTCACGGAGGGTGACCGGGAAGTGCAGGACATGGCGGATCATCTGATCACGCTTCCACAGACCAATGAATACCTCTCGGCGGTTCTTGAGGTCATCCCCCTGCAGTTGCTGGCGTATCACATTGCTGTGCTGCGCGGGTGTGACGTGGACCAGCCCAGAAACCTGGCCAAATCCGTGACCGTGGAATAGAAGTCAGAACTCCTGAGTTCGCAATCCATGAACCCAATTCCATCTCTTGCGTGAGATATAGTCCGGTCCAGTTGATGAAGCAAAGAAATCGATCATTCACTTCCCAGCAACACAGCCGGGCGTCTTCCTGTGGAAAGCTCATCCGGGCTTCCCGCGCCAGATTTCTGCCCGGCCCCATCATCTGCATTGCGCTGCTGCTGAGCGTGGGGGCTCTGCTTCAAGGCGCGACGGCATTTGCCCAGTCCTCCGCTTCGGCCGACGTCAACGAAGCCCGCCCCACCGTCACCATCCCCCGCCTAAGCACCGTGCCCAGGCTTTCTGATTTTCTGGGGATGAAGCCGGACGCCGCGATGGCAGGCAAGATGCTCAGGATTCAGGGTTTTGTTCAGCGCACTCCCAAAGACAACGTTGATCCCAACCAGCAAACCGATGTCTACCTCGGTTACGACAGCAAATACCTCTACGTGGTGTTTGTCGCCTTCGACAAAGAGCCCAACAAAGTGCGCGCCCACATGACGGTGCGCGACCATCTGACCGGCGACGAAAGGCTTGACCTGTTCCTCGACACCTTTCACGACCATCGCCACGCTTACGTCTTCACCGTCAATCCGTTCGGGCTTCAGCAGGACGGCAGTTACGAAGAAAATGCAAGTCCCAACTATGACAGCTCGTTTGACACGGTGTGGAAATCAAAAGGCCAGAGAACCAGCCACGGGTTTGTGGTGTGGGAAGCGATTCCCTTCAAGAGCCTGCGCTTTCCTGCGACTCCAAAACAGACCTGGGGAATCCTCTTCATCCGATGGATTCCGCGAAACAACGGCTCCGACACCTGGCCGCGCGTCTCAACGCGCATTCAGGGGCGGTTGGGCCAGGAAGCCACGCTGGAGGGGATCGATTCGATCTCCCGCGGGCATAACTTGCAGTTTATTCCTTATGCCTACGAGCGTTCCTACCGGGCGCTGGACACGCGTGACCCCGCGAATCCCCAGTTTGTTTCGCAGAAGTTCGATCCGCAGGTGGGCCTTGACGGCAAGGCCGTGTTGAAAGACAGCCTGGTGCTGGACGCAACCGTGAATCCCGACTTCAGCCAGGTGGAATCCGACCAGCCCCAGGTGACCGTCAACCAGCGTTTCGCCGTCAACTTTCCGGAGAAGCGTCCATTTTTTCTGGAAAATGCAAATTTCTTCCAGACGCCGCTCGACCTGTTTTTCTCGCGCAACATTGCCGACCCGCAGTTTGGCGTCAGGCTGACGGGCAAGGTGGGGCACTACGCCATCGGAACGCTTCTGGCGGATGACCAGTCGCCGGGAGAGGCGGTCCCACCGGGCAACGCCCTGGCAGGCCAGCGCGCGCATTTCAGCGTGGTCAGAATCAATCGGGACATCGGGAAGCAGTCAACCATCGGAATGATTTATACCGACCGGGAATTCGCAGGCCGTTACAACCGTGTGGGGGGCATCGACGGCCACTTTAAATTGACTCCCAACCTGACCTTGGACTGGCAGGGAGTGACCAGCGCCACCACCCTGCCCGGAGGTTTTCGCTCCGCAGGTCCCGCGTATAAAGTGCACCTGCAACGCATCGGTTACAGGTTCTACTACAACCTCAACTATGAAGACCTCAGTCCGGGATTCAACACCGAGACCGGATTTCTGGGCCAGAATTCGGCGGAGAGGTTTGTCTCTTACAGCCGCAATATCCCACGGCCGGCCGTGCGCCCGGACTTCAGAGGCCTCGGCCAGTTCATCACCTACCGCTTGCGGCCCGAGAGCAAGACCCTGATCTCCTGGGGGCCATTTCTCTACGTCGACCCGGTGTGGGACCATGCCGGCAATCAGCTGGACACTTATTACGACACCGGCTGGACCTGGGAGTTTACGGGACAGACCTACTTTGAAATCTACCAGGCCGCGGACCATGAACTATTGCGCCCCCAGGACTTTCCGGTTCTTCCCTCCAATCGCGTTTACGTCCACCAGCACAAGGGAGTTTACCTGGGCAGCCAGTACATCCAGCCGTTCACTTTCAAGGCCGACTATGAGTGGGGAACCGACGTTAATTTTGTGCCTCCCGCGGGGCAGGCGCCCGTGCTGGCCAACCTGACTCACGGCGAAGTGAGCATGATCATCCGCCCGCTCACCCGGCTGGAGGTTGACAATACCTACATCCTGGAGCGACTCACCAGCCGCATAGGGAACGCCGGCATTTTCAACAATCACATCGTCCGGTCCAAATGGAACTGGCAGTTTACCCCGCGGCTTGGGGTGCGAACGATTTTCCAGTACAATACCATCCTTCCCGACCAGGGGCTGACTTCCCTGAAACCCACCAAGCAATTCAACGCCGACTTCCTGGTCTCGTACGTCGTGAATCCCTGGACAGCCCTGTATATCGGCTACAACAGCGACCAGCAGAATATCAACCTGATTCCCACTTCCACCGGCCAGCAAATTATCCGCACCAACCGGTTCCTGAACGACGGGCGGCAGTTCTTTGTAAAGTTCTCTTACTTCTTCGGGTTCTGATTCAGTCGATGCGCGGCCCCATCCGCCAGGGGAGACGGCGGGAGAGCCCACGGCACGCGCATCGGTGGCGTGGCTGCTAAAGCTGGTAAAATTGACAAGAGCGGAAACGAGAAAGAGATGAAAGTTGTTTATTCGGAACAATACGACCTGAACCTGGGAAACCACGTTTTCCCTTCCACGAAGTACCGCCTGATCAAGGAACGGCTGCTCGAGGAAAATGTGATCAAGCCCGAGGAGATTGTTGAGCCGTCGCCCGCCTCCGACGACGACGTAGCCCTGGTGCACGATCGCGATTACATCCAGAAACTTAAGGACGGAAAACTTTCCTACGTTGAAATCCTGAGGATGGAAGTTCCCTATTCTCCGGAGCTCGTCCGGGCCGTCTGGCTTTCGGCGGGGGGTTCGATCCTGGCGGGGCGCCTGGCGCTGGAAGATGGCGTCGGCGCCAATATCGGCGGCGGTTTCCATCACGCCTTCCCCGACCATGGCGAGGGGTTCTGCGTCGTCCATGACGTTGCCGTCGCCATCCGGCGCCTGCAGAAAGACGGCCTCATTGAGCGCGCCATGACGGTCGATTGCGACGTCCACCAGGGCAACGGCACGGCGGCCATTTTCGGCGCCGACGAAACCGTCTACACCGTTTCCATCCACCAGGAGAACAATTATCCCTACCCCAAGCCGCCCAGCAATCTGGACGTGAACCTGCACAACGGTGTCCAGGACACCGAGTACCTCACCGTGCTTGAAGACAGCTTGGACCAGGCGCTCGGGGAATTTGATCCCCAGTTGATTTTCTATCTGGCCGGGGCCGATCCCTATCGCGAAGACCAGTTGGGAGGCCTGAAGCTCACCCTGCAGGGGCTCGAACACCGCGACCACATCGTGTTCGAGAAGGCGAGGGCAAAGAACATTCCGGTTGCGGTGACTTTTGCGGGCGGGTATGCCCGCCACGTGGCAGACACCGTCCGGATTCACTGCAATACCATCAAGGTTGCAACGGAGTTTGCCAACCCCGCGCATGGTCCGGCCGAAAAATAGCCTGCCAAGCCTGCTGTTACTGCACTAGCTTATCCAACTGCCTCCACCCCACCAGGATGATGTGGTTCTGTTTAAGCGCCCGCTTGAACTCCGGGCTCGTGACCGCATCAAAGTCGCGCTGGCGCCACGCCGCTCCGTAATCCGGATGATCGACCGTTATGGCGCGCATTTCAGAATCATCAAAGGCAAGGTGGACGATCATTTCATTCAGGCCGGGCTTGAGTGACTCGATGGCTTTCACATAACCCGCGGTCCACAGGTCCGCCGGCGTCTTCGGAGGGAACATTACCAGGTGGTCGAGAACGATGTCGTTGGGGGAAATCAGCTTCATCAATTCCTCGCCCTGCCGGCCCGGCAGCCTGACAGCCATGTACGGCAAATGATATTCATGCGCCACCTTGATGAGAACGGAATAAAGCTGCGGCGTAGCGGCGAGCGTCCCCATGTGGATGTCGAGGTGGGTAGGATGGATTCCCATGGCGAGCGCGCGCTTGATCTGGGCGCGGACCTCACGCTCCGCCTCTTCGGGTCTGGCGTGGGCCGCGACGGGTCCATTGTCAGGATAGAAATAGCCGTTGGGATCCAGCAGGCTTCCCACCTGGTCCCTGGGCGCCACGGGTCCCCAGCGGTAGGTTTTCCATTCGCTGGTGAGTGTCAGGTGCAGCCCGAGGTCGGCGTCCGGGTGCGATTTGGCGAAGGCCGCAACCTCCGTAAACCATGGGCATGGAACCATCACGCTGGCCGCGGTGACGTCCTGCTCTTCAAGCGCCTGGAAGCTGGCCCTGTCCTGGGAGTGGGCCACGCCCAGGTCATCGGCGTGGATAATCAGGAGCTTCGAGTCCGCGGGGTATCCGAGCTTTTCGGCAATATGCTGCAGCTGTGCGCTGGCATTGCCCGCAAGGGATAATACCGGCACCACGACGAACAGCAATCGGACAAGAATTCTTTTCAACACAGAGCCTCCGCCTGGAAACAGGAATGTACATTGACCCAGCCACGACAGGATACACCCACGCGCCGCGTTTAGTCTTTGCCCCGGATATATTTCAGGAGGATGCTGAAAAAACCAGCGCCGTCACGGTCAGCCGGCGATTTTGATGAGGTGGGTGTTGAGCGATCCGCTGCGATAGCCTTCCAGGTCAAGCGTCACAAAGTTGAATCCCAGAGGCTTGAAGATTTCCACGAACTTTGCGGCCATTTCCGGCTGTCAGAGCCCGCGGCAGCTCTTCGGGGGCGATTTCCAGCCGCACCAGGTTGTCATGATGGCGGACGCGAAACTGGCGGAAGCCGAGCGCCCGCAGCGCCTCTTCGCCTTTTTCCACCACGGCCAGACGTTCCGGAGTGACTTCAATCCCGTAGGCAATGCGCGAAGAGAGGCAGGCAGAAGCCGGACGGTCCCAGACGGGAAGGTCAACCCGCCGCGAAAGTTCACGAATGTCAGTCTTGGTGAGGCCGGCGTCGAGCAGCGGCGTCAGAACCTGGTGATTGCGGGCCGCCTGCTGGCCGGGCCGCCAGTCGCCCTGGTCGTCCACGTTCACACCGTAGGCCACGGCGGAAAATCCGCGACGAGTGGCAAGCCGGTCGAGCTGGCTGAAAAGCTCGTCCTTGCAGAAGAAGCAGCGATCAGGATTGTTGGCGCGATAGTCGGGATTGGAAAGTTCGGAGGTGTTGATGAACTCGTGCGGGAGGCGGTAGCGCTCGACGCAGGCCTCGGCCTCGCGCCGGTCGCGTTCCGAGTAACTGGCGCTGAGCGCCGTCACGGCGAGCATACCATCGCCCAGCGCCTGGTGAGCCGCATAGGCCAGATAGGCGGAATCGACGCCGCCCGAGTAGGCGACAATCAGGGAAGGCAGTTTCTTCAGCCCGCCTTCCAGCCGTTTCTGCTTGTTCTCCAGCTCGCCCAATGGATGCCCCTCAAAAACCAGCATAACAGGTGAATCGAAGGGTCACAACCCACGCTCCCTCAAAAGGGTCACTGGATCAGCGTACCCTGCGCGTCGTCGTCCTCGGGGTCTTCCGCACGGATGAGGCAGGCGGCGGCCAGTTGGTCCTCTGCCCCCAGGTTCACCAGCTTCACGCCCTGGGAAGAACGGCCTGAGGCCCGAATCTTGGCGGAATCCAGCCGCGCGATCTTGCCTTGCTGGGTGATCAGCATGACTTCCGAATCGTCTGCCACGCTCAGTGAACTGACCACCTTGCCGTTGCGAGCGGTGGTCTTCACGTTGATCACGCCTTTGCCCGCGCGCGATTGCAGCCGGTATTTTGTGATGGGCGTGCGTTTGCCAAAGCCTTTTTCAGTGACGGAAAGGATCAATTCCTTTTCACCCACCACTTCCATGCCCACAATGTAGTCCTCTTTCCCCAGAGCCATGGCGCGCACGCCGCGTGCCTGGCGGCCCATGTCGCGAACGTCGCTTTCCGGGAAACGGATGGCCATGCCTTCATGCGTGGCCAGGAAGATGGTGTCCTGGCCCGTCGTCTGCTTGGCTCCAATCAACTCATCGCCTTCATCCACGTTCATGGCGATAATGCCGCGCGCCATGGGATTGGAGAAATTCGCGAGGCGCGTCTTTTTGATGACACCCTTGCGGGTGACCAGGATGACATAGCCCTCGGCCGCATAGGTTTCGCCGTTCACCTCGATATCTTTCCGCTCGTCGGGAAGTTCCTTCAGCGTCACCAGCGAAGCCATTTTTTCGTGCTGGGTCAGGTTCACCAGGTTGAGAACGTGCTTCCCGCGCCCGGCGGCAGCCACATCGGGAATTTCATAAACCTTCAGCCAGTGCACGCGCCCGGTGTCCGTAAAGACCAGGATGTAGCTGTGCGTGGAGGCGACGAACATGCCCTCCACAAAATCCGCCTCGCGGGTCTTCATGCCCAGGCGTCCCTTGCCGCCGCGGAGCTGCTGGCGGTAGATCGAGAGCGGAGTGCGCTTCAGATACCCGGAATGCGACAGCGTGATCACCACATCTTCCACAGCGATCAGGTCTTCCAGGCCAATCTCCGCCTGCTCGTCAATGATGGCCGTCTTGCGCGCGTCGCCGTATTCCTTCTGCACCTCTTTCAACTCGCTGACAATGAGCCGGCGCAACACCTTCTCGTTCCGCAGAATCTCTTCGTATTCGGCAATCTTTTTCTGAAGCTCGTCGTACTCCGCCTGGATCTTGTCGCGCTCGAGAGCCGTCAGGCGCTGCAACTGCAATTCCAGGATGGCCTGCGACTGCCGCAGCGAAAAGTCAAACTCCGTCATCAGGCCGGTGCGCGCATCGGCCGGCGTCTTGGAGGCCCGAATCAATTTGATGATGGCGTCCAGTTGCGACAGCGCCTTGAGGAACCCTTCGAGAACGTGGGCGCGGTCCTGGGCCTTGCGAAGGTCGTAAATGGTGCGCCGCCGCACCACGCTCACGCGGTGGTCGATGAAGTGCTGGATGGCGTGCATCAGCGGCAGCTCGCGCGGCTGGCCGTTCACGATGGCCAGCATGATCATGCCGAAGTTTTCCTGCAACTGGGTGTGCTTGTAAAGGTTGTTCAGGACAATCTCGGGCTGCTCGCCGCGCTTGATCTCCACCACAATGCGCATGCCGTCGCGGTCGGACTCATCCCGGATGTCGGAGATGCCCTCGATTTTCTTGTCCTGCACCAGGTCGGCAATGCGCTCGATCACCCGGGCCTTGTTTACCTGGTAGGGAATTTCGGTGATGACGATCTGTTCTTTTTCCTTGGTGGGGCGCTCGATGGCCGCCTTGGCCCGCATGGTGAACTGGCCGCGTCCGGTCTGGTACGCCGACTTGATGCCCCGCCGGCCGTAGATGTAGGCGCCGGTCGGGAAGTCGGGGCCGGGAACCAGCGCCAGAACGTCGTCCAGGGTGGTCGAGGGCTTCTCGATCATCAGGATGGCGGCGTTGATAATCTCGGTCAGATTATGGGGCGGAATCTTGGTCGCCATGCCCACCGCGATGCCGTCCGAGCCGTTGATCAGCAGATTGGGAACCCGCGTGGGCAGCACCACCGGCTCTTCCGTGGACTCGTCAAAGTTGGGAGCAAAATCCACCGTCTCCTTGCCGATATCCGCCAGCAACTCTTCCGCCAGCGCCTCCAGGCGGCATTCCGTGTACCGGTAGGCCGCCGCGGGGTCGCCGTCAATCGATCCGAAGTTGCCCTGGCCGTCAATCAGCGGATAGCGCAGGTTAAAGTCCTGCGCCATGCGCACCAGCGCGTCGTAAACGGCCGAATCGCCGTGCGGGTGGTACTTCTTGATGACCTCGCCCACCACACCGGCACACTTGGTATAGCGCTTGTCGGAGGTCATTCCCTCCTTGTGCATGGCGTAAAGGATGCGGCGGTGGACCGGCTTCAGGCCGTCCCGCACGTCGGGCAGCGCCCGCCCGATGATCACGCTCATGGCGTAATCGAGATACGATTTCCGCATCTCGTCTTCGATGTTTACAGGCACATCGTTCGAATGCCTGATCAGTTCCTGATCACCCATAAATCAACTTTCCTTTGCATGCCGGCCGGTATTTCCTGCCGGATTAGATATCAAGGTTCTTCACATTGAGGGCGTTTTCCTCGATAAAGGCGCGGCGCGGCACCACGGCGTCGCCCATCAGGACGGTAAATATCTCTTCCGCCTCGGCGCGGTCCTCGATCTTAACCTGGAGCATGGTGCGCTTCTCGATATCCATCGTGGTTTCCCAGAGTTGGTCGGGATTCATCTCGCCCAATCCCTTGAACCGCTGCACGGTGAACGCTTTCTTGCCCAGCGCCATGATGTGCTCCAAAAGTTCCTTGCGGCCCTCAATCGTAATCTGGGTTCCGTTGGTGGAAACGAGGAAGGGCGGCTTGTCATGGACGCGGACGCGCCGGTGCAGATCAAGCAGGCGCTTGTAATCGGCGCTGGAAACAAGGTCCCAGTTAATCACCCGCTCGCTCAGGTTTTCACTCCAAAAGACCAGGGTATAGAGGTTATGCTCTTCGTCGAGCTTGAGGGCGGTCTTGAAGCCCTCCGCCTGAAGCTCTTTCGCGGCCTGCTGCAACTTCTCCTGGCCTTCCAGTTCCACCTTCTTGCCCAGTTCCACCCGCAGCAGGGCGTCCACGGGACGCGGGTCGCCCAGGCGTTTTTCGAGCTTGTCAAACAGCTCGATATACTCGCCCAGGGCCACCAGGAAGTTGGTCAGGTCGCCGCCCTCCAGCCGGACCTTTTCTGCCCCCTCTCCGGCCTCCACCGAGTGGTCTTCGGTGGCGCGCCGCAACACCTCGCGCCGGAATTCCTTTTCGTCATGAATGTACTTGCTGCTCTTTCCCTTCTTGATCAGGTAGAGCGGAGGCTGCGCGATATAGATGTGTCCGCGCTCCACCAGCTCCAGCATCTGGCGGTAAAAGAAGGTCAGCAGCAGGGTGCGGATATGCGATCCGTCGATGTCCGCGTCGGTCATGATGATGACCTTGGAGTAGCGCAGCTTGGTCACGTCAAAGTCATCCTTGCCGATGCCCGTGCCCAGGGCCGTGATCAGGGCGCGAATTTCCTCGTGCCCCAGCATCTTGTCAAAGCGCGCCTTCTCGACGTTCAGAATCTTGCCTCGCAGCGGCAGGATGGCCTGGTAGCGCCGGTCGCGTCCCATCTTGGCGGAGCCGCCGGCCGAATCGCCCTCCACCACGAAAATCTCGCAGCGCTCGGGATCTTTTTCCTGGCAGTCGGACAGCTTGCCGGGAAGGCCGCCGGAATCGAGCGCTCCTTTGCGGCGGGTCAGTTCGCGGGCCTTGCGCGCCGCCTCGCGGGCGCGGGAGGCGTCAATCGCCTTGGCGCAGATCTTGCGGCCGACGGTGGGATTCTTCTCAAAAGTCTCCATCAGCTTTTCGTAAACAAAACTTCCCATGGCGCTCTGAATATCGCTGTTCAGCTTGCCCTTGGTCTGCCCTTCAAATTGCGGCTGGGGCAATTGAACGCTGACGACGGCCACCAGACCCTCGCGAACATCCTCGCCGGAGAGGTTGTCTTTGACGTCCTTGAACAGGTTCTGGTTCGTCCCGAACTGGTTGATGGCGCGCGTCAGGCCGGAGCGGAAGCCGGAAAGGTGCGTCCCGCCGTCCACGGTGTTGATGTTGTTGGCAAACGTGAAAACGTTTTCCGCGTAACCGTCGTTGTACTGGAGCGCAAACTCCACGTGCATGTCGTCCTTCTCGTCCTCGGAAAAGATAGGCACGGGATGGAGCACGGACTTGCTTCGGTTCAGGTGCTTGACGAATTCCGCGATGCCTCCGTTGTAACGGAATTCGTCGTCCTTGTTGTTCTTTTCGTCCTTCAGAACAATCGTGAGACCTTTGTTCAGGAACGATAGTTCGCGCAGGCGCTGGGCCAGCGTGTCGTGATTGAACTCGATGGATGGGAAAATCGTAGCGTCCGGCAGAAATGTTACCTTGGTGCCGCGTTTTGTTGTTTTCCCCGCCTGTTTCAACTCACTGGTCGGTTTACCGAACGCGTAGGATTGCTCCCAGGTGTATCCGTCGCGCCAGATTTCCAGTTCCAGCCACTCGGCCAGCGCGTTCACCACAGAAACTCCCACGCCGTGCAAACCACCCGACACCTTGTAACTCTTGGTGTCGAATTTGCCGCCGGCGTGCAGCACCGTCATCACAACTTCGGCCGCCGGCCGGCCTTCTTCCTTGTGCATGTCAACGGGAATTCCGCGCCCGTTATCAATGATCGTCACAGAATTATCGCTGTGCACAGTCACATCAACACGGTCACATTCTCCAGCCAGCGCCTCGTCCACGGCGTTGTCAACCACTTCCCACACCAGGTGATGCAAACCGACGAGCCCGGTGGAGCCGATATACATCGCCGGCCTCTTGCGGACCGCGTCAAGATCCCGAAGCACCTTGATACTGTCTGCGTCGTATATATTGGGAACCTGATCCAACACTTCTTTAGCCTTACTCACTCGCTATTCCTCCATAGGGGTGAACTCCATTCACCCCGGCATCGCACAGCCGAAATCCGATCTCTGCTTCCATTCCTGCGCGATGCATCCCTGCTTTCTCTATGATCCTGATTGGCCCACCATCAAGTGCAGATCTTCCGGACTCAGCGTTCCGGCGCGCACAAACCGGCTTCTTCGATAAGGGTTGCCAGTGGAAATCAGGTGCATACAATCTGAAGGGCGCTAGACCCTCATCGGCATCACGACATACCGGTATCGGAACGCCTTATCTTCGCCCGAGCGCAACTGCCCCGCGCTCTGCTCATCTTTCAATTCCAGCCGAACTTTGCCCCCGCCCTCAACCACATTGAGGAAATCCAGCAGATACTCATAGTTGAACCCAACCTGCATGGGTTCGCCGCTGTACTCCACCTCCAGAACTTCATGGGCTTCGCCAAACTCACCGCTCGAAGAAGAAAGCTCCATCTGCCCATCGCTCAATTTCAGACGGACAGCCCTGGACCTCTGATCAGCCAGCAGGGCCACGCGCCGGATGGCGGTAAAGAGTACATCGTGATCGATCTCTATCGTCAGCTTGTTTTCGCGCGGCAGGACGGCCTCGTAATTTGGAAATTGCCCGGTCAGCATCCGTGAAATCAGGACCCGGTGGCCGATCGAAAAATAGAGGTGGCTCTCGTCCTTTGAAAGCCCGACCTTGGAATCCTCTTCAGCCTCGGCCAGCAGCCTTTGCAGTTCCGCCATGGCCTTCTTGGGAATCAGGATCCGTAATTCGTTCTTGAGCCCGGCCACTTCCAGGTCGCTCTCAATCAGGGCCAGCCGATGCCCGTCGGTTGCCACCATCGACACATTGTCCGGCTTCAGGATCAGCAGGGCGCCGTTCAGCGTATAGCGCGATTCTTCACTCGAAATAGAAAAGATCGTTCTTTTGATCATGGTGGAGAGAACGTCCGTCGGCAGTGAAACCAGAGCCTCAGGAACGGCCGGCAGAGTAGGATAATTATCCTTGGCCATTCCCACCAGCTTGAAGGAAGAGCGTTCGCAGGTGACCTGCACCCAGTGGTTTTCCAGAAGCTTGAGCTTCACTTCCTTATCGGGCAGAGAGCGCACGATCTCAAACAGCCGCTTGGCTGGAATCGTTCCAGACCCTTCCTTCTTGACCTTGGCGGCACAACCACAGCGAATGCCAAGTTCCAGATCCGTAGCACTGATCCGAAGGGAGGAATCCGCTGCTTCCATGAGAAGATTCGACAGAATTGGAATGGTGGTCTTTCTCTCAACAACACCCTGTGTGAGGTTCAGTTCTTTGAGGAGGAGGCTCTTATCTACTGAGAGTTCCATTATTTAAATGTCCTTCTATATAGAGTCTTAGTAGTAGGGGCTGTGGACTTGTGGAAAACGTCCAGGACCCTCTACTAATGCCCGCAACCTGTTCCGGGCTGCTGTGGATACCTTCCCTTTTTCTGTGCCAGGCTGTGCATGTTTCACTTGCGTTTCTCTATGCACACTCATCTTTTCAGCCGCGCCTGTTGAAAACCAAGTAAACCTAACTCAGTGTGTCTTTAAGCCTGTTGAGAAGTCTGTTCAAATCTTTTTCAGTTTTCCTCAGGCGCTCAATCTTCTGAATGGAATGCAGAACCGTCGTGTGATGTTTTCCGCCAAATTCCCTCCCGATTTGGGGCAGAGAGGCGGGTGTCAGTTCCTTTGAAAGATACATGGCCACCTGGCGCGGAAAAGCGATCGCGTGGCTGTTATCCCTGGCCTTCAATTGCGTCAGGGACAATCCATATTCCTGGCAAACCAGTCGCTGGATGTTTTCAATGGAGACGCGCCGTTGCTCCAGGTCGACAATATTCTTCAAAACCTGCTGCGCCATGGGCAGAGAGATTTCCGCGCCCGTCAGGGACGAATAGGCAATCAGGCGCGTCAGGGCCCCTTCCAGGTCACGGATGCTGCTCTTGATCCGGGTGGCGAGGAAATCTCCCACGGGCTCCGGAAGCTCCACACCCTGGTCTTCGCTTTTCTTGGCCAGAATGGCGCGCTTGGTCTCCGTATCGGGAGGCTGCAGGTCCGCGGTCAGGCCCCAGGCAAAGCGCGAACGAAGCCGTTCCTCCAGGCCCGGAATGTCCTTGGGCGACTGATCACTGGAGATCACCACCTGCTTCTGGGCCTCGTAAAGAGTGTTGAAGGTGTGGAAAAACTCCTCCTGCGTCCGTTCCTTGCCGGCAATAAACTGGATATCGTCCATCAGCAGGACATCCACATTCCTGTACTTGTCGCGGAAGGAAACCATCCGGTCATAGCGCAGGGAGTTGATCACGTCGTTCGTGAAAGCCTCCGACGAAACGTAAGCCAGGCGCAACTCTCTCTGGCGCTGCTTCACCATGTGCCCCACGGCCTGCATCAGGTGGGTCTTGCCCAACCCCACGCCCCCATACAGGAAAAGCGGGTTATAGGCTTTGGCCGGCGTTTCCGCCACGGCCCGCGCCGCGGCGTGCGCAAACTGATTGCACGACCCCACCACGAAGGTTTCGAAGGTGTACCGGGCGTTCAACTGGTGGTCCACCGACTCAAAATCCAGCTTCCGCTGCAGGGGCTTGGTCTCTCCATTGCCTGATAATCTCTTTTCCGGCAGCTTTTCCAGCTCGTAGCGGATTCCACTGAACCCCAGACGGAGCTTTTCCAGAGCTTCCTGAATGCCGGCGTTGTAATGTTCCTGGATCCACTCCTGAAATTCCTGGTTGGGAACACGAATGACCAGCGTCTCAGCATCGGAGTGGCTGTAGCGGGTGGGCTTGAGCCACGTCTGGTAGCTTTGGGGATTGACTTTCGTTTTGAGATAGTTCAGAACTTCTTGCCAGGCATTCATAATAGTTGTGTCAATGGGTAAGAAATGGCCACAAACCAATCCAATCGCTGTTCTGTAAGCAGATTTCTCACTCCCGTACCTTAGCAGCTTCCGGGGGCCCCTCTCCTGCGGCCATTCTCCCCGGATCCCGTCGTTGCTCTGTAAGCGTTAGAGTTTCTTTTAGTGGGTTTCCCAGTCGTGCCGTTTACGGCCACTTTCAACCCGTTAGTTTAGCACAGATTCACAGCCAATTCCAATTAGTCTTTCCA
Source organism: uncultured Acidobacteriota bacterium (assembly GCA_963783155.1). Lineage (GTDB taxonomy): Bacteria > Acidobacteriota > Terriglobia > UBA7540 > UBA7540 > SCRD01. The sequence continues at coordinate 249,972 of CAWANC010000011.1, forward strand.
CTCTGAAATGTGTAACTTACAGGAATTTCCACAAGCCTGCAGCAGGGCTTTTAAACGGCCGGCTGAAATCAACCTGAAAATCCGGGCCGCGAGCTCCAATGTAGCCTCATTAACTAGCGTCGTGTGAACACCGGGCGCAGCCTGGCCGGGCGCTGTTAAAAGGCCCGAAAGGGTCCAGTTGATGGGTTAAAAATTCGACCCTGCCGCGCGGCACGAGCATTTCTAAATCAAACGCATGGGCGCTGAGCCGCGTCAAACAAATCAGGGGTTGCTCAAAAACTGATGTGCGGTTTGGGAGACGGCAATTTCATGAGAGGAGACGATCAGACACGTGATGCCGGGAGGCCGCGTCCCGGAGAAAATCATCTTCGGCGTGGCCGGCAGCGGAGCGGAGAACGATCTTCAGCAGGTTGCTTTGCTCGCGCGGAGCATGATCAGCCGCTGCCGTATGAGTGCCAAACTCAGCCCTGTCGCCTATCGCCGTGAGCAGGACTATCCTTTCCCGGCACGGGAGGGGATAGTCCGGACATCAATGGAATGAGCGCGTGGAATGGATGGAAAAACAGCACTCTGCAACTCTTTGGGCAAGCCGCTGGGCGGGTGAGTACACTTCCCGCTTGATTCTCCCGCCGGGCAATGGTGTACAATCGAATAAATATTGAGCCAGAAAAAGCATACCGAGGCCCTGGTGCTGCAGGGTCCGGCTCCGGGCGGCGTGACTCTGCCGCTTGAGGGGGGAGAAGCCGGCGGCGGCTGAACTGAGGCCAGCCTGCAATGGTATCGAAACAAGTGACAACATCCTTCTATCATTTTGGGATGCCGATGACTCCCTACGAACTGCTGGGGCGCCTGCCGGACCTCGTCGAACAGTTGCGCACAACACCGCCGGACCAGGTGGACAGGGGCATTTTTGAAGTCCGGGGATGGTGCGGCAGCGAGGGGGATCTCTGGAAGGAAGCAACCGACGCCGCCGTCTGCATGGCCAACACTGAGGGAGGGATTGTTCTGATCGGCCTCGACCCTGAGGGGCTGATTGATGAGGCGCCTCCCTGCCCCCATGAAAACGCCACGCCTGAGTGGCTGCAGGAGTCAGTCCGCAAAAATAGCCATCCGCCAGTGGAATGCACGGCCTGCCGGCTTGGAGAAGCGGTTCCCGCTACGCCCGGCGCGGCAAAACAATGCATCGTTTTGCTGGTCCCGCGAAAGACCGTCGCCGGCATGCACCGGACGCACCGCGGAGTGTGTCTGGTCCGGAACGGCAACCGTTGCGAGGTTGACCATCTGAGTTCCCAGGACGACCACTCGAGTATTCTCCTCGACAGCGCCGGTCTGGACAGCCTTTCGAAGGAATCTTTGCACTGGGCGTTTACCAACCACGCGGTCCGTCCCCGGCAGCCCCAGCGCTGGCGGGAATCCGGCCGCTCCATTGAAGACCTGCTGATGGATTTCAACCTCGTCAGTCCGCAGGGAGGCCAGACGGCCGTCACCCTGGCGGCGGCGCTGCTGTTCGGAAAGAAGGAGTTCTTGTCGCGACTGACGGGTTCCGCTTTCCTGCGGGTCACCCTCAACGGAACAGAGGGTGCGTCTTCAGAACCCTACACCATCCACATCCAGCAGAATATCGCGGACACTTTCCGCGACCTCTGGACGCGACGAGGAGATTTGACGGCATTGGCCGATTCCTCGCTTCCCGAAAGGTGCCTGCGCGAGCTTGTGGTGAACGCGCTGATCCACCGGTCCTATCGCTCGTCGGAGCCCGTCAATGTGCGAATCACGCCGGACCATCTGCTTGAAATCCAGAACCCCGGCGGCTTCCTGCGGAACCTGGGTCCTCGAAACCTCATCAACGCCAGCCCTGTGCATCGCAACCCCTTGCTGACGGAAGCGGCGGCTTTGCTGGGCTTCTGCGAGAAGAGTGGCAGCGGAATCGACATCGTTTACCAGGAGGCCGTCGCTTCCGGGCACGACTTCCCCTGTTTCGACGGCGACGCCGAAGCGTTCACGGCCATCGTTCCGCTCCGAGCGGGACACCAACTTTGCCCAGATTCATCCGATCCCGGGCAAAGGATTTCACCCGGCTGGAAAGCCTCATGGTCCTGAAGCACCTGCACAAAACGCCCCAGGCGGACATCGGCCAGTTGGCGCGCGTCATCGAACGGCCGGTCGGGTTCACTGAAATCCTGCTCCAGGAACTTTCAAAACGGCAGGTCATCCAGGAAGACCACGCGCGCTTCAGTTTGAGCGCCCCCGTTCGCTTCGAAATCGAAACCCCCCCCGACCGCGACCAGGGAACACTGTTTTGAAGGCCACTGGCCCCTAAAGCCAACTCAAGGACGTTATGAATACGAGTTATAGAGAGCAAAGTCAGATGAAACGCGACCGCAATCTAATTTTGGATATCCTGCACGAAGTCGAAAGTCTGCCAGATGACGGTACCTTTCACGACATTCTCGTCGAAGGTCATTCCCAGGCAGAAATCTCAGAGCATGTGCGATTGGCTCATGAAGAGGGACTTCTCGAAGCATGGGACTTGTCCTCAATGGACGTAACGTGCTGGAAGCCCGCTCGCCTGACTACCATTGGGCACGACTACTTAGAACGGGCTAGAGCTGCGACTGGTCCGCCAATTGCGGAAACACAAGTGATGCAAACAAGTTTCGCTGGCCCTAGCTCGGCTCTTCGGGCGTCCTTTACCTACGATGTGGCGATCTCCTTTGCGGGTGAGCAGCGGGCGGAGGCAAGGGCGATAGCGGATTGCCTCAAGAAATCAGGAGGTGAGAGGTTTTCTACGACGAATACGAAGACGCCATATTGTGGGGAAAAGATCTATACCAGCATTTGTCCAAGGTTTACCAAGAGGAGGCACGCTACTGCATAATCTTGGCCTCGGAGGCATATGCTCGGAAGGCCTGGACCACGCACGAACTCAAGAGTGCTCAAGCGAGAGTTCTGCAAGAAAAAGGGGAATACATACTTCCGGTAAGGTTTGATGAGACTGAGATACCTGGCCTCTTATCGACTATCAGCTACCTCAATTATAAAAGGTACGGGTCACAGGGTATATGTGACGCGTTTCTCCGAAAATTGAACAAACCCTCGATTGGTGTTACTGGAGACGTGCGAAGCTGTACCAATTCGCTTCGTGCGCTTGTCTGGAACCCCAAGACACAGGGCATGGCATACATTGCAACGATGAGCGTCCGGTGGGGATCGCGCGAGGTTCTGTTGAGTCTACTGCCTGACGACCCAGCTGACGGCCCCTTTTTGAACGCTTTGCGAGGACTGAGGGAACAAATCATTGTGGGATTTCAAGGTAATGTTGCCGTGTGCCGAGTTGCTGATTTGACCCAGACCTCGACTCAGGGGAAAGACCAATGGGAGCTTAGCGTGCGCGTGGAACGCGCGGACTTCAGTCCTGCGATGGAGGTGAATCTGGGGAGCACAAGTGCAGACAAATTGGCGGAAATACGTGGGCGTCGTCTGTTGTTGAATGAGAAGCCGGCACAGGAATCCGGCGATATCAATGAGATTACTCGCGAGGTCTTTGTAAGTGGCTTGGAATCCACTGTCCGCATCAAGCATTCCCCATTCCCGACTCTGTTCCGCCAATACGGGCACGAGCCAGAAAAATTTCTGGCGATTGGGTGGGTTTACGCAGCAACGATGTTGAGACTTTCCAATGTTGTTGAGCACGTTCTTTGGCTCCGTCTTTCATTTACAGGGAACATATTAGAGGTGGACTTTGCGGGAACCAGAAAACAGGTGTATCAGAACAGGTCCCCGCATGAGGTAAATATTAAAGGGGCCTGCATTCTTGATGCAAGTTAACGACAGGTGACGCTTTTTTGGCGGACGCAGAAGGTCAGCGCACCATGTTAGGATTTTTAGCGAGGATATAGAAGCTCACGGAATTAGGCTCCGCCTAACGCTGACGCTCCAGCAGGCGCGCGATCTCGTCGCGCGCGGGGACTTTGATGGGGCGGGCGCGGCCGTTTTCGACCATCTTGATGCCATCTTTCACGGGGCGAATCTCGCCGACGATTCGTGCGGCAATGCTGGCGGCGGCGAAGCGCATTGACGATGCGGGGCGCGCTTGAGCGTTCGGCGGCAATCAGCAGGGCTCCTGAAGCCAGCAGGCCGAGCGGATCGAATTTGAGCACCCGCGCCAGACGTCGCGTTTCAGCCAGCACGGGAATTTTCTCTTTCCACACTCGCAGGCCCACGCGGCCCGCGCGCGCCATTTCCACCAGCCCGGTCAGCACGCCGCCTTCGGTGGGATCGTGCATGGCGTGAACCTCGCCGTGCTCGAGCGCCACCTGCGCGTCACGCACCACGCTGATGCCGGGCCGTTGGAGTAATCGCTGTGCCTGCCGGAGATGCTTCGGCGCAATCCTTCCCTTCAGCCATTCGGCCTTCTCGCGCGCCAGGACAGTAGTGCCTTCAATGGCCACGCCTTTGGTCAGGATTACCAGGTCGCCCGGCCGCTGGTTTTCCTTGCGGACCAGCTTGTCGGGCTCAACTTCACCCAGCATCTGGCCCACCACAATCGGACGGTCGAGACCGACAGTGATCTCAGTGTGGCCGCCCGAGAGCGTGATGCCGAGCTTGCGGCAGGCCCTCAACGTTTCGCCAAAAATCTTCTCCACCAAGCGCTTCGGTGGTGCGGCCTTCCGGAAACAGAAACGTGGCGAGGAACCAGCGCGGTCGCGCGCCCATGGTTGCAAGATCGTTGGCGTTGATGTTGACGGCGTACCAGCCCATGCGGTCGGCGGTGAAAGTGATAGGGTCGGTCTTGGCAACCAGATACTTTCCGCTGGTCTCGATGACCGCCGCGTCCTCTCCGTAGCGCGGCCCGAGAACCACTCCGGAGGACGCAGGAGCGGCGCAGGATTCGAGCAGCTTTCGAAGCAGGCGCGGAGGAAGTTTTCCCGCCGGAAGCGGTTTGGATCGTGGCATCGCTCGCGAGTATAACGCGCTTTGTCGTGCGTGAACAATCGAGCCCGCGCCATCAGGCGGCAGCCTCTGCTTGCCAGGATCGTCGCAAAAGGGTAACCTCGCTTTCTTGGCAGCTATGAGCAAAGTCGTTGGTGTCATCCCGGTGCGGCTCGAATCCACGCGCCTGCCTCGCAAGGCGCTGCGGCCGATCTGCGGACACTCCATGATCGAGTGGGTCTACCGCCGCGCGCGCGAGTGGCCCGGCTTTTCGCGCCTGCTCGTGGCAACGGATTCTGATGAAGTGATGGCGCACTGCAGCCGGCTCGGCATTCCCGCCGCGCTGACTTCTTCCGCGCACCGCTCGGGATCGGACCGCGTGATTGAAGTGATGGGCCGCGAGCCCGCTGACCTTTACGTCAACATCCAGGGCGATGAGCCCATGGTGACCGCGCAGCACGTCGAGCTGATGGTCGCTCCGCTTCGAGAGGGTAAGGTTGCGGTTTCAACGTTGAAGGTGGCGATCACTCGCGAAGATGCCGCGAATCCCAACGACGTCAAAGTGGTGACGGGCCGCGACGGCCGGGCGCTTTACTTTTCGCGCTCGCCCATTCCTTACGACCGCGCGGGCCAGGGCGGCGTGCAGTATTACAAGCACCTGGGACTCTATGCCTACACGCGCGAGGCGCTCGATAGCTTCAGCAAGCTGGCGCCCTCGGAGCTGGAGTCGGCGGAGGCGCTGGAACAGCTTCGGTTTCTCGAAAACAACATTCCGATTGTTGTGATGGAAACTGCAGACGACACGGTGGGCGTGGATACGGAAGACGATCTGCGCAAAGTGGAAGAGTACTTCGAGCGAGCGAACATCACTCTGCCCGGACCGCGATAAGCATCCTCGCGCGTTGCGCAATGCACGCCTGCGGCGAGCTTACTGCTCTCCGATGAGGTAGCGGCAACCCTCGGGTCCCATGCGAGCCGAATGGATGGTATTGGCGGGAACGTCACAACGGTCACCGACTTTGCAAGTGCGCGTCTCGCCTTCGGAGGTCAGAGCCATCTCGCCATCGAGGATCACATGCGCGGTGGTCATGGCGTGAGTGTGGTCGGGATAGAACGCGCCCGGGCCATCCTGCCAGACGTAAGTTCTGCCAAAACCTTCCTCGTGCAGTTTCTTCTCCCAATCCTTCAGGTTCATTTTTCAAACTCCTGAGGCGAAAGTGTGATGCGATGCCGAAAACTCTTCATAATCGTAACAAGCACATTATAATAGACCTAATAAATCATCACAAAACAGAAAAGGCGAAAATGTGTCAAAATTGAACACTTTTCCGTTTGCCGTGGCGGATGTACTTTGTGATACAAAGTACTTGACAATGCTTAGCAACGGGTGTATTTATTCCCTCATGGCTGACATTCATCCCATTCGGCCGCGTTCCTCCGAACCTCTGGCGCTCGAAGCCCGCGCCATGGACAATCTCCGTTACATTCGCGAAACGATGGAAGGCGCCGCGTCCTTCACGGCGGTACCGGGCTGGGGCGGCATGCTGATGGGCATTACGGCGCTGGTAGCGGCCTTTATTGCATCCGTGCAGCCGACCGCGGCCTTATGGCTGGGGGTTTGGATTGTAGAAGCGGCGGTTAGCTGTCTGATTGGCGCCGTCGCCATGCTGCAGAAGGCGCGCAAGGCGGACACTCCCCTGCTTTCGGAGCCGGGCCGGCGCTTTGCGCTGAGCCTTTCGCCTCCTCTTGTAGCGGGGGCGCTGCTGACGCTGTTTCTTTTCCGCGCGGGATCGGTGGCGGTTCTGCCGGGCCTGTGGCTGCTGCTTTACGGAGCGGGCGTGGTGACGGGCGGAGCGTATTCCGTCCGTGTGGTGCCGGCGATGGGGGTAGCCTTCATGGTGCTGGGCGCCGCGGCGCTGTTTTCACCGGCTGCCTGGGACGACATTTATATGGCCGTAGGTTTTGGCGGCCTGCATCTCATTTTTGGAGCGATGATCGCCTGGAGGCATGGTGGCTAAGACCAACGCATGGGTACGCGACCGGCGCGCGGAAGCTGCCGGCCCCGAGCCTGAAGACCTGAACGTTCGGGGAGAAAAGGTCAGCCGCGCCTCGCGGCTTGACCGCCTGATTCATGAGCGCGTGCGCCTCGGCATTGTCAGCGCCCTGGCCGTGAACACTTCGCTGAGCCACAACGAGCTCAAGCAGCTGCTGAAGACCACGGACGGCAACCTCAGCGTCCACGCCCGCAAGCTGGAAGACGCGGAATATATCGAGTGCATCAAATCGTTCGACGGGCGGCTGCCCCGCACCATCTATCGCCTGACGCCCTCGGGCCGCAAGGCGCTGGAGAACTACCTCAACCACATGGAAGCTTTGATCCGGGCAACGCGCCAGCAGTAAGCGCGGCAAATTTTTTTCTGAGGCGACTTTATGGCGCAAAGTGGCAAGGCCCAAAAAACGGCAGGTGAACGGCCGGCGCTCTCGCGTTCAGCCCTGATGCTATGCCGGGACCGGAGGACACGCACATGACGAAGCGAATCTGGTTCAAACCCTGGGGATGGATTTATTTGCCGGTTTCCTGGGCAGGATGGCTGGCGGCGGCGCTGACGCTGCTCTTCTGTATCAACACCTTCCTGGCCATTGACCGCCTTTCGCATTCGGCCAGCGACACACTTTACGGCATTTTCCCATACTGGGTTCCGGCGTTTGGCATCCTCTTCTGGATCGCCGGCCGGACGTCGGAAAGTGCAGGTTAATTTTTGATCATCTGATCGTGGGCTGAGGCTCTCACAACGGGAGGGTGTGAGCCGGCAAGCAGCCCTGACGTCAATACCCGGAGGTTGATTTCATGATGCAAAGTCCTTCCCAGTCTGATCTCAACGGTCTTCACGCGGCCATCATCATGGATGGCAGCGGACGCTGGGCGCGCGAACGCGGCCTGGAGCGCTCTCAGGGGCACCGCGAGGGCGTCGAGGCCGTGCGGCGGGTGATTGCTGCGGCGCCCGGCCTGGGCGTCGGCACGCTCACCCTCCATTCCTTCAGTTCCGGCAACTGGCAGCGCCCGCCGGATGAGGTGGCGAGCCTCTTCGGAATTTTTGAAGACTTCTTCTTTACGGAACCCGTGCTCTGGCTCTCGAGCGGCGTGCGCCTCAGCGTCATCGGACGGCGCGACCGCCTGCCCGGCTCGCTGCTCCAGACCATCGAATACGCCGAGAACGCCACCAGCGGCTGCAGCCGTCTCCACCTGCGCCTGGCCATCGATTATTCAGCGCGCCGCGCCATCCTCGATGCCGCCCATCGCTTGCCTGCGGCGAGTTCCGAGGACCCGGATTCAGAAGCTATGAAGTCGCAATTCGAGCGGCTGCTGGCCGGCGCCGGGGGCGATGCCGTTCCGGAAGTCGATCTGCTGGTCCGCACCGGCGGCGAGCAGCGGCTCAGCGATTTCATGCTGTGGGAATGCGCCTACGCCGAGCTTTATTTCACCTCCGTGCTCTGGCCCGATTTTTCCGGCGAAGATCTCGACCAGGCCCTCAAAGAATTCCATTCCCGCGACCGCCGCTTCGGCGCCGTCCCCGCGGTCGTGTAGGGGAGAGCTTCAGCCCGCCATGTGTAGAGACGCCCCGCTGGGGCGTCTTTTTGTAAGAACGACGCCAATTACGGGAGATGTTCCAGCAGAACGTCTCTACAAAATCCCGCGGGAATCCCAAGGACTGCCCTGTCAAACCCCTGCCGTTCATGCGGCGGCGTCCCCACCGCCGGCCTTCGAATTTGTAGCCGCGTCATCGTTTCTATGCCGTGGGTTCGTAGAACTTGCGCGCAAAAAGCCCACGGCACAAACCCGGTGCCGTGGTTACCGGCTAACCGCGACGCGGACAGGGTAACGCAGAGGGTACTTACTCGTTGAAGTTTCTCTTGCATGTGGAACATAATTAAGCCATAATTAAGGCTAAATTATGGCAAAGGCTAACAACGTTGCGCCCAGTGCCACGATCAGAGTCACTGTTTCAAAAGAGTCTGAACGCCTGCTTGAGCAGCTTGCGAAAAGGGGCATTTACGGACGCAACTCTGCCGAGGTGGCGGGTCGCTTTGTCGACGAAGCGCTGCAGAAATTTGTCGAGCAACCGAAGTTTCAAATAGGAAGAGAGAGAAGCCGCAGAAAACCTTAGGTAAGAGTTGTGTCGGAAGGCTTGAACGGTGCTGAGACAAACGTTCATTCACATTCCGGGCATAGGTAAGCAAACTGAGCTTGAGCTGTGGGAGCACGGCATCCGCAGTTGGGACGATGCCGACACCTTCGAAAAGCGCTTCGGTGCCGTCGGAGCACGCCTGCAAGAGAAGCTGGATGAGTACATTCCCCTGTCACGCGAGGCGATCAGGCGAAAGGACGCGAGCTTCTTCGAACGCCTTTCCGCTTTGGGCGAGGCTTGGCGCTTATTTCCCGAATTTGCGGACAACTGCGTCTACCTCGACATAGAAACCACGGGGCTGTCCACGGTTTTTGACACGGTCACGGTCGTAGGTCTTTACGACGGGCGGAGATACCGGGCCTTTGTTCAAGGCGACAACTTGCAAGACCTGCCAGCCTATTTGCGCGGCTACTCGCTTGCTGTAACCTTCAACGGTGCCGGATTTGACCTGAGATTCCTGAGGCTGGCGTTTCAGGACCTCGCCCTGCCAGCCATCCACATAGACCTTCGCTGGGTCACTCGAAAACTGGGTATGCGCGGCGGCCTAAAGTCGATCGAAGCAGAGATGGGTCTCAAGCGGGACGATTCGGTCCAGGACATCAGCGGGTACGACGCAACCGTGCTCTGGGCCAAATACCTGCGCGGTGATAAGGGCGCCTTGGATCAGCTGATTCAATACAACACCGAGGACGTGGTTCACTTGAAGGCGATCATGGAGATGGCCTACGATAAGTTAGTGGAAGGCAGGCTAAACCTACTGGGAAATAGCGGTGCTCGCGTATTCACCTCGGTCGCAAAACAACCTCCGTCCAACAGGCGAGCATTGCTGCGGCGGGTTCCGAAGCAACCTCACTCCAATGATTCAGTACAGGGCCTCCTGAAGAAATGCCAGGAGGCTCCCAGGATTGTAGGGATCGACCTGACGGGGAGCGAGAAGCGCGCGACGGGTTGGGCATTAATGGATGGCGCGAACGCAATAACCAAGCCCATCCGGACGGATGATGAACTCATCAGCGAAACGCTAGCCGCCAAGCCCGACCTGGTCTCCATCGATTCCCCACTTTCACTTCCGGAGAGTTATGGTAAGCTTGGAGCCCCGATTTACAGGAAGTGCGAATTGGCCTTGAAACGAATGGGCATCTCGGTATTCTGGTGCTTGCTTCCGAGTATGGAGATGCTCACCCGGCGCGGGATCAGGTTGGCACAAACGCTGCGAGATGCCGGCTGCGAAGTGATTGAGAGCTATCCCGGCGCGGCCCAGGATATCCTCGGGATTCCGCGAAAAAAGGCAAGCCTGGAAGAGCTGAAATGGGGCCTTTCCCGGGCTGGGATTAAGGGAGACTTCCAGACGACAAAAATTACACACGATGAGGTCGATGCCATCACGTCGGCGCTCGTGGGGCTGTTCTACCTTGCCGATGTATATATCGCGCTGGGCACATCCGCAGAGGACTATCTTATTGTGCCGAGGTCCGCAAGGTTCAATTACCAGAAGTTGGCACAGATCGTTGCCGCCACGGGCTTGGACGAAGTGCCTATGAATGCCCAAAGCCAGGTTGGGTCTACGCCTATGGTTTAGTAAGTAAAGGAAGATTCATGAGTGTTTGGGTTGTCGTCGGCGGCCAATACGGATCAGAAGGAAAGGGAAAAGTTTCCGCGTTCATCACGCTTAAGGAAAACATAGATCTTTGCGTGCGTTGCGGCGGTCCTAATTCCGGCCACACTTTTGTCCACGAAGACGGAACAACAAAGGTTTTGAGGCAATTGCCGACCGGCTATGTCAATCCTCACACAAGATTGCTCATTCCTGCTGGGGCTTTGATCGACCCTCCGATCTTAAGACACGAAATGGAAACGTTTGGCGTCGATCCCTCCCGTGTCGGCGTCGACAAAAATTGCTTTGTGATAACCGACAACGACCGGGAAGCGGAGAGGAAGCTGGGACTAAGGGAACGGCTCAGCTCAACGCTTTGCGGCGTCGGCGCGGCCGTTGCAAGAAGGGCGCTGCGCGGGGACGACGCGAAACAGGCAAAGAATGTTGTTGGTGAATACCCCTGGCTTCGAAATTTGCTGACGGACGTGAGCGAGGAAGTCAACACAGCCGTTGACCATGACAAGAAAGTGCTGATCGAGGGAACTCAGGGTTTCGGTCTTTCGCTTTACCACAGTGATCACTATCCAAAGGCCACGTCACGCGATACTTCCGCCGCAGGATTCATTAGTGAGGTCGGTGTCAGCCCAAGGCTGGTTACTGAGATCGTCGTGGTCTTTCGAACATTTCCCATCAGGGTCGCGGGCGAACAGGCCGGGCCGATCAAGGGTGAAATTACCTGGGACCAGCTTAAGAGAGACAGCGGATATCCTTACGACCCCACAGAGATGACAAGCGTTACCCACAAGATTCGGCGAGTTGGACGTTTCGACTGGAATCTTGCTCAACGGGCAGTTGCCGTCAATCGGCCGACGAGCTTGGCGATTAATGGCCTCGACTACCTCGACTACCGCAATTTCGGAATTACAGAGCCCGCACAACTTTCTGAAGGCGGTGAGAAATTCATTCGCGATGTCGAGCGACGCCTTGGAGCGCGAGTTGGGTTCCTAGGCGTGGGCCCCGGATTGAAGCAGATCATCCTGCAGACTGAGCAGGTTGAAACTGTTGTCCATTAGCATCCTATTCCTCTATCCAAGGGGAACCTATTGAGCGAAATTACAGATAAGAAATCTCCAGGCCGCAGGGAAGAGGAGCGGGCAAGACTCGCGGCGCTTCGCGAAAGGCAACCGCTTGGCGACGATCTTAGGCTGTCCGGCGTCTTGCTAAGCGACGTTATTCGGCACTATTGCCAATGGTTTGACTTGATCTCTCCCTTCGATGAAGAAAACCTCTTAAAGCCGGCGTGCTACAAGCTCACAATTGGGGATGAGTACGCAATCGGGGGCAAGATCCATGCACTTCCTGATCAACCCGGCGAGAATGAGATCCGGATACCTGCATTTGCGGTCGCCATCATCAAGACGGAAGAAACCATCAATATGCCTCCGTTTCTGATCGGAAGATGGAATATCCAAGTTAGCCGGGCGTATCAAGGACTGGTGTGGGTTGGCGGACCCCAGGTTGACGCGGGCTACGTAGGGCATCTGTTTTGCCCTATTTATAATCTCTCTGACAAAGAAGTCGTTCTCCACCGTGGAGAGTCTATTGCGGTCATTGACTTTGAGAAGACGACCTCTTTTAATGAAGGGAAGTCCACACGGTATCGCCTTCCGGACAGAATCCTTTTTGAAGACTATCGGCCCGAGGAACTTCGTAGCGGCTTAGTTACGCACGCTAACATCATCACTTCGCTCCGAAGTCGTCTCGACAACTTCGTTTCTCTCACGTTCGGGGTCATCGCTGTGCTTTTTGCAGCGTTGGCAATTTTCGTTGCACGTCCGAACTCTTCGCCAAGCTGGAATTTCGGTCTATTTATGATCGGTGGTTTGGCGATCTATCTGTCCATGTTCGCTTGGCTCAGATCGAAGCCAGAGGGTAGATACTTTGGGCGGGTTGTGCAAGTCACTATCGTTGTGTTGTTAGCACTTGGAATTGGGATCGAAATCTTCAGTCACCAAAAGCAGCAGGAAGAAATTCGGCAGCTTAAGGTCGAGGTGCAAAAGATCAAAACGGGATCAGCAATTCATCTTGGATCGACGAGTCCCCAGCCTGCGGGAAATCCCAGTTCAAGTGCAACTTCATCTGGGCCTCGCAGCAGGAATGAACCGTGAGCGTTTGCCCGGTCGTCAGCTGACTTTCATCTTCTCACTTGCTTTTAGATCTCCAAATTCTTCGCTTCGAGGGTGTTCCCCGGGATGCGTTCGCGGCGTGGAAGGACGGCATCGCCCATCAAGACGGTAAAGATTTCTTCCTTTCTCGGTCCAGCCCTCGATCTTGGGCTGCGGCATGCTCCGCTGCTCAGCGTCCATGGCGGTTTCCGAGGGCTGGTCGGAATTCATCTCGCCGGAGGATACAGCGCCAAGCTCCGGAGGGCCTGAGGTTGTAGCGTAGGCCCTTGCGGCCTGCGGTTCCTGGGTGTTTTCCGAAAGAAGAGCCGCGGGCCGTAAAGGCCCGCGCTACAAGAACCCAGCGGGAGCCCGGCGGGCTCCACGACAAGACGCGGAGGAATTCCACTTTGACACTCACCGATTCCGGCAAAATTTCGACACGCGTGATTGTGATCCAGCTGGTCATCCTGGTGGTGGCTGCGGGGCTGTTCGCCTACGTCAAGGTTTACGCGCCGAAGCTGGAAAAAGCGCACGAGGCCGAGCAAGTGGCCCGGCGCGAAAGCCGCATCCAGGATTTCTTCAATTCCATGGTGGAGGAGGATTCCAGCCGCACAGTCGATGCCCCGGGCGCCGGACAAACCCATCCGCAAAGCCTCAGGAACACGCCGTCGCTGGACGATGTGCAGCAGACGCTGGGCGGGCCCGACACCAGCAGCACCGATTTTGCCGGCGGTCTCCACCTGGGCTGGATCGGCACGAAGCACACCCTCGAGGCCAGCTTCAGCCATGGCGAGCTCTATGCGCTGTCGTTTAAAAACAACGACACCGGCCACGGCGTCAACGTTTACAAATCGAGCGCCCAATTCCAGGCGTTTTGAATTCGAGCGCAGGCCCTTGTGGCCTGCGGTTTTTGCTGAAAGCTGAATGCTGACGGCTGAAGTCTAAAAAAGCACCGCTTCTGTAGCGCCGGCATCTTGCCGGCCCTGAGTAAAAGTGCCGCCGGGACGGCGGCGCTACATGCGTCTTGACATTGTCATGACAAACCGGCATATTAGTTGAAGGAAGGATAGTGCCTGATGACGACCCATGCCGTATCCACAAAACGACGCACGGAAAAGCTTGACCTGAGGATCTCGCCCGAGGCGAAGGCCAAGTTGCAGACCGCCGCAACCGCCATGGATCGCTCGATGAGCGATTTTGTTTTGGAGAGTGCGCTGGACCGCGCCGAGGAAGCGCTGGCCGACCGCCGTGTGTTTGGCCTGGACGCACGCGCCTGGAAGGCTTTCCAGGCCGCGCTTGACGCCCCCACTCGTCCCTTGCCTCGCCTGAAGGCGCTGCTGAAGAAACCTGGATTTTTCGGATCTTCGCGGTGAGTTCTTCCCGGAGTATTGAAAAACTCGGCCCCCACCATCCCATCGAAGCCTTCGATTGCGGACAACCCGACCTGAACAACTGGCTGCTGAAACACGCGCTGCAAAACCAGGGGGCGAACGCCGCCCAGACCTACGTCGGCCTCGTGGATGGAATGGTGGTGGGTTACTACAGCCTGGCCGTGGGCCAGGTGGAATACGCGGAGGCGCCCGAGCGGCTGAAAAAGGGGCTGGCCCGGCATCCGGTTCCCATCATGCTGCTGGCCCGCCTGGCTGTGCACAAGGACTGGCAGAGGAAGGGCGTGGGGCGCGGCCTGCTGAAGGATGCGGTGCTGCGCACCATTCAGGCCGCCGATATCGCCGGAATCCGTGCCCTGGCGGTCCATGCAAAAGATGACGCGGCGCGGCGGTATTACGAACAGTTCGATTTTGTGCCGTCGCCCACGGATGCGCTCCACCTGTTTGTCCTGCTGAAGGACGTCCGCAGGGCTGTCGGGCTTTGAGCCGTTGCTCGGAGTCCCCGCACGAACGCACACAAATCTGTGCCACCCTCTCCAGATTGAACGGCGGTGCTTTTCTTACGCCCCTCCGGGGCTCGGGAGATTTTTACCGCCGTCGTTGTCCCACGGCTTGCGCCGTGGGCTAAAATCTTTCGGCCCTCCGGGCCTGAGGAGTAGCGCCGGCATCTTGCCGGCCCTGAGTAAACGTGCCGCCGGGACGGCGGAGCTGCATGGGCACGCAGTCCAATGTAGCGGTCTGCGGCTTTTGCTGAAAGCTGACAGCTGAAGGCTAAAAAAGCACCGCTTCCGTAGCGCCGGCATCTTGCCGGCCCTGAGTAAAAGTGCCGCCGGGACGGCGGAGCTGCATGGGCACGCAGTCCAATGTAGCGGTCTGCGGCTTTTGCTGAAAGCTGACAGCTGAAGGCTAAAAAAGCACCGCTTCCGTAGCGCCGGCATCTTGCCGGCCCTGAGTAAAAGTGCCGCCGGGACGGCGGAGCTACGTGGGAACGGAGTCCATTGTGGCCCTCCGGGCCTGAGGTTTTTGCTGAAAGCTGAGAGCTGACGGCTGAAGGCTAAAAAAGAACTGCTTTACATTCAAGAGAGAATCTACCTGCTCCGTGAGATTGAGGGAAAGTACACTGCGGGCGCATTGTACTTTCCCCTTCACGGTGGTCCTGAGCCGGGACGAACCCTGAAGAAAATCGTAATTCAACGGACCATGACTACCGGGGATGTCATGCTTCACTGCCTGTATACCACCGCCGGACCGGGATAGCAACATGAAATCCGCCCCGGGTGACGTCAAGCTGCTTGTGTAAAAAGTTGGAGGGTGCGATTTTTCCATAGATGTTTCTCATTCATTCCGTTAAAGATGGCATAGATGATTCGGTCGACGCTGGCGACGTTGACGAAGCAGACCATAGGCCGCGTACGGCGTCGCACCTCGACGAAGCAGCGCTCGATCACATTGGTGGTGCGCAGCTTGCGCCACAGCGGCCGCGGGAAGCTGAAGAACGAGAGCAGCTCCGGCAGGTCTCGCTCCAGGCGCTTCACCATGGCCGGATAGCTGCTTCGCCAGCGGGAGCGGAAGGCCCGGAAGGCTGCCCGCGCCGCCTGGCGGCTCTCGGCACGGTAGATCGCCTGGGCATCGGCCTTCACCTGGTCATGGTCGCGCTTACGGACGTGTTCCAGAATGTTCCGCATCTTGTGCACCCAGCAGCGCTGATGCAGTACCTGCGGATAGACGGTTTGCAAGGCCGCCGCCAGCCCCTCGCATCCGTCGGTGATAATCAGTTTCAGATTCCTTCCTTCCAACCCCCGCCGATAAAGATCCATCAGCAGTCCTTCCCAGGCCGCCTGGCTCTCGCCCCGGCTGCGCAGGAAACCCAGCAACTGCCGGCTTCCGTCGGCCCGCACCCCGTATGCCACCAGCATCTGCACCCGCTGCCGTCCTGCCGGTCGCCGCACCTTCAGGCTGACTCCATCTAAAAACAGATAAACCCACTCATCCTTCAAGGGCGCCTGCTGAAAAGCCTTCACCAGCCGGTCCAGGCTGCGAGCCAACTTGGAGACCGTCTGCGCGCTGACCACTTCGCCCGTCACGATCCCCACCACCCGTCCCACCTGACGCGTCGAGATGCCCCGCAGAAATGCTTCCCGGATCAGCATCATCACCTCCGGCGCCCGCCGCTGGAACCGCTCCAGCCCCGGAGGCCGGAAACTTCGGTCCCGGCTCCGCGCGATCCTTAGCCGCAACGTCCCCAGCCGCGTCACGAAATCCCGCACGTAATACCCGTTGCGATACCCTCGCCGCTCCTCGCTCGCCCGCTCGTAGCTGTCCACCACCAGATACCGGTCCCGCTCCCGCCGCGATTCCTCTTCCCAGAACCGCTCCCACGCCAGCCGCGTCTTCCCGTACAAATCCCCCCAGAAACTCTCCTTCAAATCCCTCACAAAATGTTGGAACTGCTCTGTGATCGGTGTTACTTTCGCCATGGGGTGTAAGCTCCTTTCCAAGGATTTGGTTTCCGCTTGCCAGCGAAACCAACTTACACCCTCCTCGCTTTTACACAATCAAATTTACGTCACCTCCGCCCCGGTGTCTGGAAATCGCGCCGGCGTCGGTTTATACTGCGGCTGACGCGCCTTAAGAAAATCCCTGCTGAGCTGGCGGGTTGACATGAGATTTCGCCGGCCCGTGTTTTGGAGGAAGCGATGATGACCGTCCTGGAGCGTATGAGCCCGCGCTTGAAACTCCTGCTGGCCTGTCTGATTCTTTTTGCCCTCGCCGCGGGTCCTGCGCCGCCGCCGCGCCAAAGCAGGATGCACAGTCGGCAAGTCTCAAAATCTATTTCGTCGATGTCGAGGGCGGGCAGGCCACGCTGATCGTCACGCCGCCGGGGCCAGTCGCTGCTGGTCGATACCGGATGGCCGGGCTTTAACGCCCGCGACGCGGAGCGCATTGTGCGGGCGGCAAAGCTGGCGGGCATCCAGCGCATCAATTATTTGTTCGTCACGCACTTCCATGCCGATCACGTGGGCGGCGTTCCGCAGCTTGCCGCGCGGATTCCCATCGACCACTTTCTGGACCACGGGACGGACGTGCAGAAGGGGCCGGGGGATCAGATGCTTTATTCCGCCTACCTGAAGGCGGCGCAAAAGGGCAAGCGCCGCGTGGTGAAGCCCGGTGACGTGATTCCCCTCAAAGGCGTGAAGGTTGTGGTGGTTGCCGCCGCGGGCAAGCATCTTCAGCAGCCGCTCGCGGGCGCCGGCCAGATGAATCCCTATTGCAGCGAGACCAAAGCTATCCCCGTCGACCCCACGGAAAACGCGGAGTCGTCGGGCTTTGTGCTCACCTACGGCAAGTTCCGGTTTGTCGACCTGGGCGACCTCACCTGGAACAAGGAGATCGCGCTGATGTGCCCGCGCAACCGCCTGGGCCGCGCCGACGTCTTCCTGGCCAGCCACCACAGCAATGCCAACTCGAATTCCAAGGCGCTGGTGTGGGCGATCGAGCCGCGCGTGACCATCATCGACAACGCGCCCCAAAAGGGCGGCACGCCCGAGGCCTGGAAGCGCATCGAAGGGGCGCCGGGGCGCGAGCGCATCTGGGAAATCCACTATTCGGTGGCGGGCGGAAAGGAAGCCAACGCCGCTCCCGACTACATTGCCAACCCCGGGAATTCGCCCGACCAGGGGCATTACCTTGAGCTTTCAGCGCGACCAGACGGCGGTTTTACGGTGGTCAACTCCCGCAACGGTTTCAAAGTGGACTACCCGCCGCAAAAGTTGTCTGCGCGGTCAATAACCCCGTAACAAGCCATTCTTTTTGAAGCCTTTGCAGCCCGGTAAGTTTTACCGGTACTGGACAAATTTGCCGCCTTGCCGGCTCCGTCTGGCGCCCCCATTATAAATTTTAATAATTGCCAAATCAGTAGCTTGCCGGAATGGCTCGGCAATTGGAGAGGTGCTTGCGAAGACAAAGAGTGGAGAAATACGTGAAGGCAGCGCCTGAAGGCAGGAGGTGTTCTGATGAGAGAAAACAATTTGAGAACGGCCGAAAACACGAGGCATGCGCTCAGGCGGTTGGCTGTGGCCGGCCTGGCCGGGACGCTGCTGCTGATGCTGGCCATGTTTGCGGCTCCCACGCCGTCATCCGCACGCGTGAGCGTGGGGATCTCCGTCGGTTTCGGCCCGCCCGCCCTGCCAATTTACACTCAGCCGCCCTGCCCGGCTCCCGGTTACATGTGGACGCCCGGCTACTGGGCCTGGGACCCGGCTTATGGATACTACTGGGTGCCGGGCACCTGGGTGCCTGCTCCATTCGTCGGCGCCATGTGGACGCCTGGTTACTGGGGTTATGACGATGATGACGGCGGCTATCGCTGGCACCGTGGCTACTGGGGCTTCTCAGTCGGTTTCTATGGAGGCATTAACTACGGATTCGGCTACACCGGTTACGGCTATTACGGCGGCTACTGGAACCATGACCACTTCTATTATAACCGCGACGTGAATCGCCTCGAAGGCCGGGAGTTCAGGCACAGCTACAACCGCAGAGTGGAGGATCGCTTCAGGGACCGGCGCGTCAGCTATAACGGCGGCCGGGACGGAATCAACGCCCGGCCAACGCGTGGGCAGCTGGCCGCGGAAAGAGGGCGTCGTTCCGGACCCGTCAACCAGCAATTGCGGCAGCAGCAGTTCGCACGCAGGGACCCCTCGCAGCGGGCGCGTGAAAACCACGGGCGTCCCGGAGTTGCCGCTACGCGCAGGCCGGGAGCGTTCAGGGGCCGCGATGCCGTGCGCGCCGAACGGGCCGGGGCTCCCTATCGGGAACCTTCGCGGCGGACGGGAGGCCGCGAGTTCCAGCGTCAAGCTCCGAACCGCGGGGAGAATAACGGAGGATTCCGGTCATTTGGCTCCTCCCGCAATGCCCAGCCCAATCGGCGGCAGGAATCCCGCTCACCCGCCCAGCGAGGGCCTGAACGGCAGGTGCAAAGGAACAACTCCCCTCGCAACGACCAGCGGGCACAGCAGCAGTCCCGGCCGCAGGAAATGCGCCGGACTGAATCCCGCTCACCCGCCCAGCGAGGGCCTGAACGGCAGGTGCAAAGGAACAACTCTCCTCGCAACGACCAGCGGGCCCAGCAGCAGTCCCGGCCGCAGCAGACACGCCGGGCTGAATCCCGCCCCGCGCCGCAGCAAGGCGTGGCAATTCTTCGCGCCAGGAAGCACGCGGCGGCGGCAATGGCCATGGCGGCGGCAACGGCCACGGCGGCGACAACGGCCAGGCGGGACAACGGCCACGGGGCGACAACGGCCACGGCCACGGCGGCCGCCACTAGCACGCCCGAGCGCAGCAACGCGGGTGGCGATGCCTGAGCCCGGCATTCCACCCGCGCGCTCGTGCAATCACCCGGAAGCCACTCGCAGGCGGACTTGGCACGCCTGCCGATCTGACAAAAAATCCTACCGAAAAAACCGCAGCGCCGGAAAACGGCCCCGGTGCTACAAACCGCCTGAAAACGCCCCCGGTGCTACACACTTTTCCCTCGCCAGCGTTTGCGCAGCATGTGCGCGGCCTGTTTGGGATGGCGGTCGCGCGTGAAGACGCCTTTATTGTTCATGCTGTTGGTGCGGATGATGCTTTGCGAGGTTTTGAAGTCGGCGAAGCACCACATCAGCGTTCCTGCCATGTAGGTCCGTTGGGCCGCCACGTCGAGATAGCGGCTGATCACCTCCGCCTGGTATTCTTCCGTCCACATTTCCGGCGGCGTGCTGTGCGTTCCCGGCAGGGCCTCCGCGCCGAACTCGGTAAAGATCATGGGCTTCGGGTAGGAGGCGTGCAGGGCGTCGAGTTCTTTTTCGAGCGCCGGGATGGCCACGTCGAGCCGGCCGCCCAGCGAGTACCAGCCGTAGTAGCGGTTCAGCGCCACCACGTCCACGTGTGAGAGCCATTCCGCGGGTCCGCCCTGCACGGCGGCGAAGGTGACCGGGCGCGCGGGGTCGAGCTTGTGGGCCAGCCCCACCAACTGGTTGAAGTATCGGTCGCCGGCCGCAACGGCGCTCTGCGAAGGCTTCTCGCCGGAAAGCGGCCGGCCTGAACCAGGCTCGTTGGCCACGGACCACATGATCACGCTGGGATGGTTCTTGTCGCGCGCAATCAGGCTGCGAAGCTGGCTGCCGGCCATGCGGGTCCAGGCCTGAACGTACTGCTCATTCTCGGAGAAGTTCAGGCCCACGGCGGGAATTTCGTCAATGATCAGGATGCCGTAGCGGTCTGCCAGTTCCATGGCTTCTTCGGAATAGGGATAGTGCGAGGTGCGGTAGGAATTTGCGCCCACCCACTTGAGCAGCTCGTAGTCGCGCACCAGTTGCGCGTGGTCGAGGCCTTTGCCGTGCAGCGGAAAATCTTCGTGCTTGCCAAAGCCCCGCATCTGGATGGGCTGGCCGTTCAGCAGCAGTTGTTCGCCGCTGACGGTGAAGGTGCGGACGCCGATCTCGAGCCGGTAAGCGTCGACCGGCTTTCCGGACCTCCAGCAGTTCCACGGTGAGTGGATAAAGATTCGGATGATCGGGCGACCAGAAGCGCGCCGAGGGCAATCGCAGTTCGGCGTGGGCTCGACCGTTGACGAACTTAAGGTCTCCATCAACTGTTGCATTTCCCGCACCGGAACTGATCACCGCCCGTCCCGTGCCGTTCCATCCACGGCTCGCCTGGGCAGCCACCTTGACGATGCCATCCTGGCCGTCAATTTCGGTGGTGACGGTGACGTCTTCAACGTGCGTCTCGGGGCAGGTGTAGAGCGCCACCTGGCGGTGCAGGCCGGCGTAGGGAAAAAAGTCATAGGTGGTGGCCGGAAAGCCATTAAAGAAGCTGCGGCCTCCGGGCGGACGGGCGGGCGGAACGCGGTCGGGCTTTTGCAGGTTCTCCACGCGGATGACGATGCGGTTGGGAGCGCCACGGCGCGCGTGCTCCGAGACATCAAAGGCAAAAGGCAGATGGCCGCCCAGGTGCTCGCCCACGAGCGCGCCGTTCATCCATACTTTGGCGGCGTAGTTGGCGGAATAGACGCGCAGGAAAATCCGCTGGCCCTGCCAGTTGTTGGGAATCCACGCCTCGTGCGCGTACCAGGCGTAACCCAGGTAGTCGGCGGCGTCGTCAAACAGGTCGTTCCAACTGGCCGGAACGGGAATCACTCGCGGCGAGGGCAATTCGTCTTTCCAGTTGGCCTGCTCGCCTTCGTTTTTCGGGTCAAGCTGAAACTGCCAGAATCCGGAAAGGTCCATCAGGTTGCGATGCGAGTTTTGCTGGGGGCGCATGGCGGCCAGCAGGCCTGCCTTCTCACCTTCCACCGCGGTTTCATCCTGCGGCGCTTCCGGGGCGGCACTGGCGCCGAGCAGCGCTCCCGGACCCGCGGCCGCTGCTCCTCCGGCAGCGCCCACGCTCATCAGAAAATCTCTACGGCTGATTCCGTTGTTTTCTTCGTTTTCCATGGCTCCTCCTTGGGGCCGAAG
>CAWANC010000012.1:0-64832 GCA_963783155.1 uncultured Acidobacteriota bacterium
GCTCCAGAAAGTCGCCTCCAGAGCTGGGATGAGTTCGCTTTCAGCTCGCAATGAGAGGTCTTCCAGTTTGCCCGGACAGCTTCAGGAGCAAACAGACCGGCGATTCCACCACTGCCAGAGTTCGAACATGACGCAAACGCAAGCAGCAAAAGTGCAATAGCCAGTACTGAGTAAAACAGTTCGCGTGCATGTTTTTCATAATGCGCCTCTGGCCAAGATGCTAAGATTGGGCCGAAGGCTGCATTTGTGATCGAATCAATTTTCGGGATTTCGCCGGGTAGGAGCTATACTGCCTTTGTTTTCAACCGCTCCCAAAATTTCGAATGCACCTTACTACCGCCAATGATCACTCTGGAGACAACCATGAACAGAATCATGAATCGTGATATGCAGGGCGACGAGCCTTACTGCTTCTTTTCACGTTTCTCAATATCCCTCGCCGGGATGGGAATTAGCTCACCGGGAATCAGCCATCGAAGGCCGCTGTAACCACGGTTACCTCCTTTGACTCTCAAAATGATCTTCGCCAGCTTAAAGTGACGGACGGCAAGGCTTCGCTGACGACGGAAAATGTCACGAACGGGCAGCAGGCGCTTAAGGTGGAATTCAGCAATCCGGAGAGTGCGACGATTGAACTGAGTTCCGGGGCCAAGGCTTGGGATTGGGGAGAATATGGAGCAGTGGCCGTTGACGTGGCCAACCCATCCAACCAGGAAATCCCGGTGGGCATGCAACTGGACAATGGAGAGCCTAGTGCTGGTTCCGGCCACTGGTCGGCCAAATACAGCGGCAACGTGGCGCCCCATGCGACGGTGCGTTATTACTATGGGTTTGGTCCCAGTTCTCCGATTGCCCACGGAATGCGCGGTGGACCGCCAACGGTGGCGGGAATACTACCTTTCAGTATGGTTCCGGGCGCGAATAAGGCGATCAGCGCTCAGCACATTGCCGGTCTGAAACTCTCCTTCCAGCACGACGCTGGCACGCCAAGCGTTGTGGTTGACAACATCCGGCTCTGCCACCCTTTAATTACGACGGCATCGTGGATCGTTTCGGTCAGTACACTCATGGAGACTGGCCAGGCAAGGTGCAGAACCAGCAAGGCCTTTTGGCACAGAAGCAGCAGGAGGAATCGGATATCAAGGCGCATCCCACGCTTCCTGATCGCGACGAATATGGAGGCTGGGCCTCGGGCCCGCATGTGACTTCAACGGGGTACTTCGGAACGCTGAAGCGTCATGGCAAGTGGTGGCTCGTTGATCCGGATGGCCACCTGTTCTTTTCGATGGGGATTGATGTGATTAATGTTCAGCCGAACGGTGATGCCTACAATTTTGTGACCGGTCGTAAAGAAATGTTCACCTGGCTGCCGAAACCAGGAGATCCCTTGAGCAAGTTTTACAGTAACGACAGCCACGTGGTCTACGGTCCCACCCAGGAAGGACAGACCTTCGGGTTTTCACCGCGAATCTAGAAAGGAAATACGGCGCCAACTGGCTGAAGGAATGGCAAACCACCTCCCTCGATCGACTTCGGGCATGGGGATTTAATACCATTGGCAACTGGTCCGACCCGGCCCTCTACGCTTACAGGAAAGTCCCTTATGTATCGACCATTTCGATCCATGGCGCCTTTGCGCATGTCCCCAGTGGAAATGATTACTGGTACCATGCCGATCCGTTCGACCCCCAATACATCGCGGCGGCTGATAAAGACGTCCGTGCAGTCGTACAGGTACATCGTGAGGATACCTGGTGCATCGGCTACTATGTCGACAACGAGTTATCGTGGGGCGGGGGCACCACAGACAGAACACATTATGGTCTTGCATACGGGGCGCTTTCAGCTAGCGGCACATCACCCGCCAAGCGGGCGTTCGTTAAACAATTGCAGTCACACTACAGGGACATCGGACAGCTCAATAAGGCCTGGAGCACACACTTTGTCTCATGGTCGGCTTTACTGCACCAGTCCTTCAGCCGAGCGATGTGCTGAATTCGGAGATGAGAAAAGACTTCAGCGGTTTTCTGACGCTGGACGCGGATGAGTACTTCAGCGTCATCCGTGACGCGATCAGGAAATATGATCCCCTCCATCTTTATCTCGGAGCCAAATTGGCGTGGCGAACCCCGGAAGCCTTAAAGGCTTCGGCCCGCTACTGCGACGTGGTCAGTTTCGACATATACAAATCGCATGTTGATCCAAGGAGTGGGCCTTTACGACAGCGCTGAACAAGCCCAGTATGGATGCCGAATTTCACTTCGGGGCTGTAGACCGTGGAATGTTCCACACGGGGCTTGTCGAACCCCGAATCAGCAGGCGCGGCGGCTATGTACAAACAGTATCTTGAAAACGTCGAGGACCTTCCGGCGTTTGTCGGCTGCCAGTGGTTCGAGTATTACGATGAACCCTTGACCGGCAGAGCCGGGGATGGGGAAAACTATAACATCGGATTTGTGTCCGTCACAGACACGCCTTATCACGAGATGGTGGAAAGCGCCAAGGCCGTCAGCGCCGAGGTTTCAAACGCCGGGGCGGAGAGTAGGAACGATGACAGAATAGGCAACTCTGACCGGCCGCTTTACGCATTATACTTTCTGGCTTGTCCGTTGAAATTTACCGGTCGGCAGGACAAATTACCTGCAGGAGTTGAACTTAGAAGGTCGGTTCCTTCCGGGCCCGAAAGGAATTAAGAAATTGTGACCGAGGTGTTATCGGCCATCAATTGCCTGACGCCTGAATCGGCTCAAAGTCGATAACAACGTGTCGCCGCCAGCGGATCCGGATACGTATTTCTATCGGATGTCTCCGAATAATTTAGGCAGAAATGGATCAACAACGGCCCCGGTTCACTGACATTCCAAAACCGATCTTTGGGGTGAGAAGGTTCGTCTGAAAGGAGTCAGGAAATGGCAAAGTTTGCGAAGTCGCTCCATTTATTATTGGTCGCATTTCTTCTGATCCCATCCTCGATGCTCTGGGCGCAAGCGCAAGCGCCGGTGCACATCTGGGAGGCACCGATGACGCTGCCCACTTATAAGATTGGCCCCCCTGAGCAATCGCCAATGTTCTTTGCGGGGCGAATCTACCAGGGCGCGACGGGCAAGATTTATCCCTATCCGCTCTATGATACGATCCTCGACGTTCGGGGCGACAAGACCTACCAGGCGGATTTTCTTGAGAACAAGTACGTGAAGATCAGCGTTCTTCCTGAGCTTGGCGGTCGCGTTTTTTCCGCGACGGACAAGACGAATGCCTACGATTATGTCTACCGGCAGACAGAGATCAAACCGGCGCTGATCGGCATGATCGGGGCCTGGATTTCCGGCGGCATGGAATGGGATATCCCAAGCCACCATCGTTCGACCAGCTACCTTCCAGTGGAGCATCGGCTGGTGAAGAATGCCGACGGCAGCAGCACCATCTGGGTGGGCGATGTGGACCTGCAGACAAGGATGCAGTGGCTGGTGGGGACCACGCTTTATCCGGGCAAGTCCTATTTGAAGGTGACAACCAAGCTGCTGGACGGGGCGCCCATTGTGCAGTCGTTTCTGGATTTCACGAACGCCGCAATGCACGTGAACAAGAACTACCAGGTGATCTTCCCACCGGACACGAAATTTGCCGTGTTCCACGCAAAGGTCGCGTTTACGCACTGGCCCATTTCACATGACGTTTATATGGGCGTGGATTACACGCGCGGAGTGGACATCAGTTGGTGGAAGAACAATCCCGCCGGTGAGTCCTTTTTCGCCTGGAATTTTAATGGCGATTTCTTCGGCGGATACGATCACGGTGTAAATGCGGGCACCATCTGCATCCAGAACCATCATGTTTCGCCAGGCGCCAAATTCTTTGAATGGGGCAATGGGCCGTCCGGTGAATTGTGGGACAAGATACTGGACAGCCAGGGACCCTATCTCGAATTGATGTCGGGCAATTACTCGGATAACCAGCCCGACTACAGTTGGATTCAGCCTTATGAAGCGAAGGTTGCGAACCAATACTGGTACCCCATCCATGGTATCCGCGGCGCGAAAAACGCGAATCTGAATGGGGCCGTCAACCTTCAGATTGAGCCCTCGGGAAAGGTCTTCTTTGGCTTCTCCACGACCCAGGCTTTCGATGGCGCGAAGGTGGTGCTGACGGGAAAGGGACAAACTCTCTTTGAGCAGACCGTCGATATCAATCCGCAAACGCCTTTTACTCACGAGCTTGCTTTGCCGGCCGGGATGAAGGAGTACGACCTGAAAGCCGCGCTTCTGGATTCGAAAGGGGATCCGCTGGTGAGTTACCAGCCGATGAAGCTGGCAACGGAGGCGATGCCGCCTACAGTGACGCCTCCCGAACCGCCTGCCGAGATCAAGACCGTTGAAAAGCTCTACCACACCGGGTTGAGGCTGGAGCAGTTCCACAATGCAACGATGTCACCCTTCCCATATTTTGAGGAGGCGCTGCGCCGCGATCCTGAGAATTACGAAGTGAACACCGCTCTGGGGCGCATTTATTGCGAGCGCGGGCAGTGGCAGGAGGCCATCAAGCACCTGAACATGGCGCTTCATCGGGCAACGGACAACTACACGCGTCCCAAGGACGGCGAAGCCTACTATTATCTGGGCGTCGCAAAAAGAGGCGAGGGCCAGGACCAGGAGGCTGAGAACGCATTTTACCGGGCTTCGTGGAGCGAGGCATGGACGGCCGCGAGCTATTTTCAACTTGCAGAACTGGAAGGTCAGAAAGGCAACTGGGCCGGGGCGGCTGCCGACCTCGACCACTCACTTGACTACAACATGCAAAATGGCAAGGCCTGGGACCTGAGGGCCGTGGCGCTGAGGAAGCAGGGACACAACCAGGAAGCCGAAGAGGCCGCCCGGAAAGCTCTGGCCATCAACCCCCTTGACCTTTGGGCCGCGAATGAGCTGAAGCTGATGAACGCCAGTGACCAGCCGGAGGTCGCCTTGGGCGACGCCTTGCAATCGAACCTGTGGTTGGTGCTTGACTATTACCACTCGGGACTTGCGGGCGAAGCCGAAGCGGTCATCAAGCGACTGGTTGCCGCAAGCCCTGATCCAGCGAGCGTCAACCCGCTTCTCTATTACTACCTTGGCTATCTTGCCGAGCAGCGCAAACAGGCGGAGGAAGCTTCCAAGTATTTCCACTTAGCGCGGCAAATGCCTTCGGCTTATGTGTTTCCATTTCGGGTGGAGACCGTCAAGGTGCTGGAAGCGGCGATGAAGGCTGACCCGGGGAACGCGCGTACGCCTTACTATCTCGGCAACACCTTGTACTTTCTCCAGCAGCACTCTGCCGCTGTCAGGATGTGGGCAAAATCTGCCGACCTGGACAGCTCGTTCGCTCCGGCGTGGCGCAATCTTGCCTTCGCCTACGAGCATGCTGAGAAGAACACCGCAAAAGCCATTGCAGCCATGGAGAAGGCGGTAGATCTGGAAAAGAGCAACGCCTATTATCGGTACGAACTCGACGCCCTGTACGAAGGGGGTAACGTCTCGCCGCAGAAACGGCTGGCGTCGCTTGAAGCCGACCAGGCAGGAGTCGCCGGGCGTTCCGACGCGCTGGCGCAGGAGATTCGGGTCAACGTTCTGTTGGGCCGGTACGACCGCGCCATCGAGTTGCTGAAAGGCCATGAATTCCACAATTGGGAGGGCCAGGGCGATATTCATGACGCCTATATGAATGCCTACCTTCTGAAAGGCAACAGGGAGTTCAGGGCAGGCAGGTATCAGGAGGCGCTGCAGGATTACGAAGCATCACTCCTCTACCCCGCGAACCTGGAAGTCGGGCAACCCTATCGCCAGCCGAGACGGGCGCAGGTTGATTATCTGATGGGCATGGCTCAGGAGAAGCTTGGGAATAGCGCAAAGTCGCAGGAGTTGTTCCGGAAGGCTGAGGTTTCTCACTCGCGCTTCCTAAGCCCTGAGACGGAATATTACGAGGGTCTGGCAGCGCTGAGGCTGGGGCAGAACGCCAAAGCACAGCGACTGTTTGACAGTCTGATCGCACGAGGCAAGAAGATGTCGGCTGGGAAATCGGAGTCCGGGTTCTTCGCCAAGTTTGGCAGCGGCCGGTCGGAACGTTACCAGATGGCCGACGCCCACTACCTGATCGGCCTGGGGAATCTTGGGAAGGGTGCCACGGAAAAGGCCCGGGAAGAGTTTCATCAAGCTCTGAAAATGGACATCAACCACCTGGGTGCAACGGCACAGTTGATGGCATTGTCCGGCACGAACACGAGGGCTTCGCGATAGAACTTTCCAAAGCAACTTTCCGGCTCTGGTGACGGAGGCGGAAGACAGGCAAAGTCTGACTGATAGAAGGGCCCCAACTGCAATACGGAGCGCAGCCACTGGGGTTGCGTCCCAGTAGCGTGCGTCTATGCTCGCAGGCTTCCAATTGCTTGCGGCACACCGCGCTGACTCGCCTGGCAGAGTCCGGGTGCGACGCCTTTACGCAGGCCCGGTTTGCCCGCGAAAGGACAATTACGATTAGCATGCGATTCTGCCATCCGCAGGCTGAGGCCGTTCAGATGTCATTTCGAAGACTGCCAGCGGGGTGGCGCTCCCTACCCAATCCTTTACTAATTTCCCTGCCCTGCCAGTTGGCAGCTCTGACGTGTCTGTAAGCAATTCCAAGTAAGGAAGAAATGGCGCGCCTGGAGGGGCTCGAACCCCCGACCTACAGATTCGAAGTCAGAATAAGCGCACGGATTCTAAAGAAGATCAATAACTTAGCTCTGCAATATCCGGACAAGTCCGGCAAAATCCGCAACCCAGCCACAACCAAGTATCCAGTCGGACAAAGCTACATTCCAGCCTTTCGGAAGTCAATCATTGCAGTGACTGCAGCCGCTCAGGTTGTTCGCAGCAATAATGCACATCAGGCACCACAAATACCCAAAGCAACTGCAGAGATGGTTTCGGTGAGACCGAAGCGCCAGGTGGCTATCGCCATTGCCGACGTCGAGGCATTCATCACGGTCAATCGTGGGACGACATTGTTGATTCATCGTGAGAGACGGAGTTAAATCGCCGACACCAGCCTTTTCAGGGCGGACGAAGGCGGCTAAGTCACTGATGTTAAAGTATCTCAGGGAGTACGAAGGAACATTGAGGAACCACAGGGAACCGGGCTTCACGAATTCTGAAACAGGGTATTGAGAAGCGAATCGAGAAGTGTGAAATTCCTCGGGTGAACTGTCGTGCCTCTTTCAAGGGATGGCGGCTGAGGCAAAATCCGCCGGCGTTTCCCTTGGGATGAAACACGCGAGATAGGAGGAATCCCTCGACGGCAGCTTGCTGGACGAATGGCTGAACGTGATTTGGTCCATGTCACTGGAAGCCGGTCGGGACAAGGTTCAAGCTTGGCGGCATTACAACGACAGTCGTCCTTGCGCTGGGCTGGGCAATATGCCGCCCAGCCAATTCGCCAACCAGGGCGGGGCTAACCCTGCCCTGGCTGGTTCTCTAAAACCAAGAAGTTTCACTCCCTAGGTGGACTTAACACTGGGAATCCTTCATTGACATCCACATTCCTTTGTATTACAAGGCTCTTACATGGAATCTAAATCAGATACGCTTTACATTCACCGCCAGCAGTGCGGGAAGCCCTGCCCTGGCTGGTGCCGTACGCGCACAAGGAGGTGTTGATGGCCCGCGGTCCTCTAACCGATTCTGAAGTTTCCCTGTACCGGGAGAATGGGTTTGTCGTCGTCCAACAGATGTTCGACCGGGAGGAAATCGGTTTCCTGCGGCGCGCAGCAAAGAAGGACAAGGAGCTCGATGCCCACGCTGTGGGACGTCGCGACGGGGAGGGAGGGACGGTCCGCCTTTCCCTTTGGAATCATCCTGGCGATACGATCTATGGAACATTCGCCCGATGCGAATCGATTGTTCGCTCTGTGGAACTTTTGCTTGGAGGCGAAGTCTATCACTATCACTCCAAGATGATCATGAAGGACCCGAAAGTCGGCGGGGCCTGGACGTGGCATCAGGACTACGGTTATTGGTATCACAATGGCGTATTGTTCCCATTGCTTTGCAGCGTTTTCATCGCAATGGATCCGGCGACTGCTGAGAATGGCTGCCTCCAGGTGGTTGAAGGGTCGCATCGTATGGGCCGCCTGGACCATGTTCTAACCGGCGACCAGGCCGGGGTTGATCCGGAACGGCTCAAGGAGGTCCTCCAGCGGCTCCCCATCCGATTTGTCGAAATGAAACCCGGCGACGCTTTGTTCTTTGACTGCAATCTGCTGCATCGGTCTGACCAGAACCGGTCAGACTCCCCACGATGGTCATTGATCTGTTGCTATAACGCCGCCCGCAACGATCCTTACAAGGAATCGCAGCATCCGCGCTATACCCCGTTGCAGAAAGTGCCGGATTCGGCCATTCGGGAAGTGGGGATGCGTCGTTTTGCAGATTCTGAAGCCCCGGAAGCCTGGTTCACGGATTCGGACGATCAGACCTCTCGAAACTTAAAGCCCGCTTGATTGAGCCTTAATCCGATTTGCTCCTGAGAGGACTCCAGCGAACAATCCGATGCTCGTGGAAATTCCATGAGTACGATGGGGATGCCTGGAGGGTAAGGGCGCCCCGGCGAAAGTGCCACCAGGCCATGGGTCAAGCCAGATCCTCCAGAGCGGAGGGCCAGCGCCCTGTATGACCAGGCAAGGAACGACGGTAACTGACGAATGCCGGCGCGATGAACCTGGCAAGCTTAGAGGAGACGACCAATGACTTCGCGAGAGCGCGTTCAGAGGGTGATGGAGCACAAGGAACCGGACCGCGTTCCTCTTGACCTGGGCGCGTGTTCAGTGACCGGAATGCACGTTGACACGGTTTACAAGCTTCGCCAGGCGCTCCGTCTCGACCAACCTGGAACGCCCGTCAAAGTCATCGAACCTTCCCAGATGCTGGGGGAAATCAAGCCCGACCTGATGGAGGCGCTCGGGGTCGACGTGGCGGGGCTCGCAAAACCAACCACCAAGTTCGGCTTCAAGAACGACGGACTGGAAACCATGGACCACTTTCGAAGGCACGCCGGTTCTGGTTCCCGGGGGCTTTAACACCGAGCCGGAAGAGAACGGAGACATCCTGATGTACCCCGGAGGTGACAAATCCGTCCCTCCCAGCGCCCGCATGCCGAAGGGCGGGTTCTACTTTGATTCCATCGTGCGCCAGCCGCCCATCGACGAAGACGCCCTGAACGTAGAAGACAACCTGGAAGAATTCGGTCCCATTACTGACGAAGATCTCGAACACCTCCGACGTGAAGCGGAACGGCTATATACCCAGACGGACAAGGCCATCCTGGCCAACTTTGGAGGGACGGGTTTCGGCGATATTGCGAATGTTCCGGGCCCCGGAGTCAAGTATCCGAAAGGCATTCGTGACATCGAAGAGTGGTACATCAGCACCGTGACGCGCCGCGACCACGTTTACAAAATCTTTGAGCGCCAGTGCGAGATCGGCATCAGGAACCTGGAAAAGATTTTTGCCGCGGTGGGGAATCGCGTGACGGCCGTCTATGTTACCGGAACCGACTTCGGCCAGCAGAACGGACCCTTTATCTCGCCGAAAACCTACCGCGATCTCTTCAAGCCGTTCCACCAGGAAGTTAACAACTGGATCCATAAGAATACTCAGTGGAAGTGCTTCATCCATTCCTGCGGCTCGGTTCGGGCGCTGCTCCCGGACTTTATCGACGCGGGTTTCGAAATTATCAATCCGGTCCAGTGCTCTGCTGCGGGCATGGCGCCGGAAGAACTGAAGAAAGAGTTTGGCGACCGCGTAACCTTCTGGGGCGGCGGCGTTGACACGCAACAAACGCTTCCCTTCGGTACGCCCGAGGAAGTTCGGCAGGAAGTCTGCTCGCGGCTGAAGATTTTCGGGCAGTCCGGCGGGTACGTTTTCAATCCCACGCACAACGTGCAGGCCCGAGTGCCGGTTGAGAACGTCCTGGCCATGTATGAGGCCGTCCGCGAGTGTGGAAGATATCCCATTTAAGCCGGCTAAACCTGTGGCCACCATTGGCCCTGCAAGCCACAAACATGGCAGCCCGCCCCTGCCCGGGGGCCAGCAGGCGCGGTGTTTCAGACTATAAGCGAAACAGTCTTCAGGGCCTCGGACCCTCTTCCAGGCTGATCAAACCTCTTCCGGGACAACAAACGGTGCGCGGTATCCGCGGTCACCGTCGCGCATGATGAGATCGGCTTCGGAATCGTTGATGACCGTCTGGCTCTCAGGATCGAAATCGACTGGACGCCGCAGGCGATACGATGCATTCGCCAGATGCACCAGAGTGCACGAGATATGGCCCTCTTCGATGGGCGCGTGCTGGTCCTGCTTGCGACGGCTGCGGACACACTCGACGAAGTTGTCAAAGTGCGACTGGTTGGCTTTTACGAAGTTGCCGCCCACGTCGTTGCCGGGCCCCGGCTCAGCCGCCTTGCCCAGCCAGACGCTATACTTGTCATCATCTTCATCCATCGCCAGGTAGCCTTTGGACCCGTAGAAAATGTCGCCTACAGTATTCCTGGTTCCTGCCAGCGCCTCCACCCTGCGCTTGCCCGAGTTCCCGGCGGCCTCACGTGCCTTTTTGTCCAGCCAAGCGCCGATCGTTGCTTCATGGTTGGTCATCCAGTGACGGACTTCAAACTCCAGCATCTTGCGCTTGCCGTTGGGCATGTCGTACTCGAAGGCGCAATGGAGCGTGTTCGGGGTCTCCTGATCGTCGTCGAACATGAAGTGGCCGCCGACCGCCGAAACCCGGTTCGGAAAGCCCACTCCCAGACCCCACCGGGCTATGTCCACCTGGTGAATACCCTGATTGCCGATATCGCCGTTGCCGTAATACCACGATCCAGTGCCAGTTGTAGTGGAAGCGGTTGCGCGTAAAAGCGTGAACCGGCGCCGGACCCGTCCATAGATCGTAATGAACGCCGGACGGGAACCGGTTGCAAAGGCGCATGCCCGATGGTGTCCCGCCACTTGAAGCACAAACCTCGCGCCAGATAGACTTCGCCGATCAGCCCTTCGCGGATCCTCTTGATGCCTTCCAGAACGGCCAGGCTGGAACGGCCTTCCGTGCCGTGCTCGACGATGCGGTTGTAGCGGTTCGCAGCTTGAACCAACTGGCGGCCTTCCCACCAGTTGTGACTGCAGGGCTTCTCGATGTAAACATCCTTGCCGGCCTGGCAGGCCCAGATGCCGATCAGGCTGTGCCAGTGGTTGGGCGTAGCAATCGAAACTGCGTCGATGGATTTGTCTTCGAGCACCCGGCGAACATCAATGTAAGTTTTCGGCTTGGGGAAGCCCGCCTTCTCCATATCGGAGAGACGCTTTCGGGTCACATTCTCATCGATGTCACAAACTGCCGCCACCTCCGCGTTGGGGTTTTTGGAAAAGCATTCAATATGGTTGTAGCCGCGGCTACGAATGCCACAAACCGCAACCCGGACGCGATCGTTTGCGCCTAGAATTCTCTTTGAATCTGCTGCCATGCTGACCGTTCCTAGTGCGGCCAGTCCCGCGCCGGTTTGCAGGAACTTTCGCCGGCCCATCTGCGAATTTGAAGACTCAGTCCCCTGCTGTTTGGCCATGATGACTCCTTCTCTCGATTTATTGGAACGGATAATGGAACTCCCGCAAGGCATCCCCGGGGGCGTGAAAGTCAAGGGGCTGAACCCGTTCGCGCCTATCCTACTCCAGGCGACGAGTCAGGTACCACTGGAAGAGAAGATTACCGCCGGTCCACATTCACGCTGCATCGCCATTGGCAGGCAACATGATAACAGGACATTCGCCATTTATTACCAGGAGTTTCCGCCAGCCTCCCCGGAAAGTTCGCGTCAAGCCGCGGGTTCATATTGCACCCTGACGGCGGGGCTTTTCTACTGAAAACACGCCGCCGACACCTGGCATTGCAGCGGTGACTGCTCTCGGGCGCCGGTGCCCGCAACAAAGGAGAACCGGCCACGCCAAATCATGAAAGAAGCTGACCCTGCCTCGCCAGGCGTAAACCTGCGCCCCTTACCGTCAGACCGGCGTCTCTGAAATGCGCCAGTCACAGGAAACGGAAGGATGCGATGCAGAGTTCAGGACTGCGCGGGGTGGGCGATGGGCTGGATCCTGGGGATGATCAGGTGCACCAGCCCGAGCGCAATGGGATGCATGGTGCCGCAGATGATGAACAGCGGAACGTAGGAGTGGGTAAACTGCAGAACGTAGCCCGCCAGCGGCGCAATGATCATGCCGCCCATGGCGCCCGCCGCTCCGCCGATTCCCACCACAGAAGCAACGTCGCGCTTGGGGAAAATGTCGGAAGCCAGCGTAAAGATGTTGGCGGACCAGCCCTGGTGGGCGGAAGTGGAAACAGAAATCAGCGCCAGCGCCAGCCAGATTTTTCCGGTCAAAACAGCAGCAATACCGGCAGGCATGCTGAAGGCGCAGACGGCCATGGCGGTCTTGCGGCCTGCGTTCACGCTCCAGCCCCGCCGCATCAGGAATCCGGAAAGCCAACCGCCGCCCACGCCGCCGATGTTTGCAGCGATAAAGGGGATGGTGCCAAACCACGCAAGCTGTTCAATGCTGAATCCGCGCGCCTGCACCAGGTACTTGGGCAGCCAAAAGATGTAGAACCACCAGATAGGATCGGTGAGAAACTTGCCAGCAACAAAGCCCCACGTCTGCCGGTAGCGAAGCAACCGGCGCCATTCGATTTTTGCCTCGGGCTCCTCTTCCTCACCCGGCTCGCGCAGTTCAATCTTCTTCAGTTCTTCCAGCGACAGCCAGCGATGCAGTCTGGGTGTCTGATAGAGCGCCAGCCACACCACCATGATGCCCAGCGCGAACAGTTCCGGTGATGATGAAGGCCGCTTTCCACCCCCAGTGGATCAGGATGGCGCCCACCACCGGATAGGCGATGACGTTGCCGATGTTGGTTCCGGAATTGAAAATGCCGGTGGCCAGCGCCCGCTCGCGCTTGGGAAACCACTCTGCGACGGCCTTGATGGAAGCCGGGAAGTTGCCCGCTTCGCCCGCGCCCAGCATGAACCGGGCAACACCGAAGGAAAGCACGCCGCGCGCAAACGCGTGGCCGATGGTGGCCAGTCCCCACCACCCCATCGAAATCGCATAGCCGATCCTTGTGCCCAGCCAGTCGATGATGCCGCCCGAAATCAGCATGCCGATGGCATAGGCCCACATGAAGGCGGCGATGATCCAGCCGTAGTCGGCTTCTGTGATGTGGAAAATCTGCTGAAGGTGGGGCGCCAGAATGGCGATGGTGCCGCGGTCAATATAGTTGACCGTGGTGCCGCAAAAAAGCAGGCCGCAAACCCACCATCGGAGATGGGGCAGCGTCGGGTGCGGATGATCGTGGCTGTGCCCGTCCAGGGAATCCATTGGATTTTCCGAGTGCTTCCAGCAGGGACCTGGCCCTGGAGGGGCAAGGCTTATGGTGTCGAACCATCAGCCGCGGGCAGTCTGCCAGAAAGTCTCTCCGCCTGTCGTTCCACCGAACTCTTTTGCAGCCTTCGGGTTTCGGCAAATTCCTTTTGGGCGGCTGCTTTCTCACCTGACCTCAGGTATGCCTGCCCAAGTTGGTAATGAAACTTTGCATTATCAGGGTCCAGGGTCAAAGCCCGACGGTAGCAAGTGATTGCCTGGGCGAACTGCCTTTTCTGTGAATACGCCCTCCCCAGGCCAGCCCAGGAGTTCGACAATTTGGAATAAAGAGACAGAGCGCGACGAAACAATGGAATGGCTTCATCGGGATTCCCTCTATCGAGAGTAATCTTGGCGAGGTTTTCGTAGCTCCACGGCTCGCGAGGACTGATGGCAATTTCCTTCTTGTACTCTTCAACGGCTTTATCCAGTTCTCCAAGGCGCTGGCAGACAACTCCAAGATTGTAATGAGCGAAAGGCAGCTTTGGATTCTGCGCAATCGCTTTGTTCAGTTCAAGGGCTGCCTGTTTGTTGTAAAAGAAGTCGATGTTGAGTTTGCCCAGCAACAGATACATCTGCGGCGACTGACCTCCGACGCGAACCATTTCGTCGAACGCCTTCTGGGACTTTGCCTTCTGGTTGAGCTTGCCGTAAGCGATTCCCTCGATAAAGAGAAATTCAATATTGTGTTTTTCCTTGTCAGGCAAGAGAGCCAGGGTTTCCACCGTGTGCTGATAATCGCGAATTGCAAAGTAACTCAATCCCGCCAGGTAACGCGCCTGGTTGTTCCCGGGATTCGCCGCAAGGACGCGCCTGAAATGAGGGATGGCATGCTCAAAGTCGCGCTGGCGATAGTACGCCAGGCCCAGATTCAGATCAATTCCAATTTCATTGGGAGCCAGCTTTTGTGCGGCTTCAAACGACCGAATAGCAGAACTGATCCTGTTGGGTGCGCAAATAAACTACACCCAAGTCGCTGTAGGCGGCAGCCGACCGAGGGTCAAGTTTGATCACTTCAAGAAAGCCTCTCTCAGCCGCGGGGTAGTCCTTGGCTACTAGAGCATGTTGTGCCTTAAAGAATATCACACTCACGTCCGGAGACTGGCCCCTTGCATTGTTGGCGCCGCGTTGTGGGCCCGCGTTCAACAAGACGAGTAAAGAGAGGATGTACGTCATGCCTACCCTTAATGCATTTCATCATTGAGAAGCACTGAGTGTCCACAGGTTTTTAGCGAATCACTTAGTGCACTTTGCCGCATTTTGTCCGCTATAGATTAGCGAATCGATCTCACATTGGATGCTGGCGCGGACTGCTGCAACCGCGACCTGCGGGAACCAAGCAGGCATCGCGACATTAGCTGCATTTCGGCTGATTCTTTAAGTTCTTAATAGTCTGGTACTTGTCGTTTACGATAGCGCTCAACGGCAAGTCGAAATTCCTCTTGCTCTTCCCTCAGGTTCAGACTGCGGAGCATTTGGCGAATAGTCTTATTGGGGTCATTGGACCAGAAGATTCCTCGCTCATCATCATCGTAGTAACGGAAGCCCACCTCGTCACCAAAAGCCTCGCGCAATGCCTCACCATTCCTAAGGGTCCGGCTCCACTGAAGGATGGCGTAGCTGAGGTCGATTTCCTGCACTAGGATATTGTCCGTCAGAGGTCTGCCCTGAACACTCCGGAGTGAACCCATGCTGGGCTTCCATTTGACCTGGGACACGATCCTGCCGGTGGGTTCGAAGACAGAAGCATTGCTGCGCCAGGTGCTGGAGACGATAAAGTACTTGTGGTGCAGGGCACGCCAGGACGGCAGAGTAATCCATGGTGACTGACTGGGCCACACCACAATCTCTGCGCCTTTACGTGCGAGTTCTTGACAGCCGTAATCGAAGGCCATGTCGAAGCAGATCTGTATTCCCAGCCTGCCGAAGTCGCAGGTGAAGACCGCCTCTTCTTTGCCGGGAGTGGTGCCGTTTTCCATGGAGCCGGTTGCTAAGTCCACCACGAGGTGCACTTTGCGATAAATTCCCACGACCTCACCCTGACGTCCGAAAAGGACGGCCGCATTGGAGCAGAGCTTTTGAGCCTTATCCTCAAGCAAGAACAAAGGAGCCACTATATAACAACGGTGTTGGCGCGCTTTCCGACCAAAGGACTCCTTCACCAGTCCTTCCAAGGGATATGACCAATCGATGACGTCACCGGTGTGTTCCCCTTCGCCGGTTATCGCCATCTCTGGCAATACAGCAAGGTCCAGTCCACGTCGATACTGCTTCTGTGATTGTTCCTGCAGCCGATCAACGATCTCCGTCAACTGCTGGAGCCGTTTTTCCAGTCCCGGGTATTTCCCCCAGAACGGTTGCATCACTGTGCCTACGACAACTTTCCTCGGTGGCCGGTTCGATGCACTCTTCCAATTCTTCCAGTACTCCGTGCAACCGTTCCCTGTTTCACCACCTGGCAACATTCCGCTGTACTGGCCTGAGTAGGACTGCGTGATAATGTTTCCTTCGGCAGCCACGTTGACAGGACATGCAGGCGTTACAAGTCCTCCCAGCGCGGCGCCAGCGGCGGTTTCCACAAATCCACGACGTGTAAGCTTCTTGTTTCGCACCCCTCATCCCTCCTCTAAAGTTTTCCAAATCGTCACCAACCGTCTCCAGGGTGGGAGCCTTGATGGCTGGCCCGACAACAGCCTTTCCTCGCACACCGATTTCCACCAACCCAATTTGGAATCGGTCGTTCGCCCCGCATATTTGTCCATAGGTCACAACACTGAAACTACCAAGACAGCACCACCGACTTGTTCATTGGCAAATTGACGAGACTTGAAATGAAAGTGCCCACAGTAGCCTCTGAAGCCATCACGGCCAAAAGATTGAAGGCCAAAAAGGCCGCATGGAAATCGCCATGTACATCCTTCCGTTCAAGCAACATCCTGTTCGTTCGCATTAGCGGAATCTTGAAACAAAATTCAGGAACGACCTGGCCGTTCTATCCAGGTCGTCGATGGATCCTCCACCCTTTGTGACGGCGCAGATTTCATAAGCAATATAACCCTGATATCCGATCTCTTTAAGAGCATTAAAGAAACTTTCATAGTCGATCATGCCCGGTCCCATCGGGACTTCAAGCTTCACAGGCGGAACCGTCTCGTAATTCACGATTTCCGGCAGGTAATAATATCGGGGCACTGTGTTGTACTGGGCCGCCGTAGTGTGAACGATAAATGGCCTGAGCTTCAGCACGCCCTGGCGAATGTCCTCCGGCGTAAGACCCTGCGCCGAGGGACTCCAGGCATCCCAGGCGGCCCTGACGTTGGGCAAATTGACTTCCTGTAATAGCCAGTACATACCTTCCGCACTGACTGCCAAATCGTGGTGGTTCTGCACGGTCAAGGTGACATCATACCGCGCCGCCCGTTGGCAGCCCAGGCGCAACCCCTCGACAAGCGTTCTGTATTGTTCATCGTAGGGAATGCCATTTCGTTCATAGCCCGTGAAGACTCGCACCATCTTTGCACCCAGATCATGCGCAAGACGCGCCACTTCTTCCAAATAAGTGGCTTGAATTTCCACGTGAGGAATCCCGGGTTTGTCCATCCCGGCGGAAAAATCCGTATAGGCACCCAAGATTACCAAATTCAGACCAAGCCCCTCAATTCTCGAACGCAGGTGTTGACGCGCAGCATCATCGTAATCGAGAAGAGACAGGTGCGTTCTCTTACACATAAGTTCCACACCGTCGTACCCAAGCTCCTTTGCTTTTTGTAGGAATTAATCCACTGTGAGAGTTGCCTGTCCACGCCAGGCACCGGAATAACTAACCGAATGGAGGTAGGTCTTGACCTTGAATTTCTTTGCACTCGGGATTTGAGCTGAAGCGACTGACCCTGAAGCAGCCATGGCCGTGCGACTTCCCAGAAGTTGACGCATAAACGTTCTCCGGTTTGACATTGTGTCCTCCTGGCGAAATGCAGCTAAGAAAGACCGGGCACGTCAGAGTTTGCAATGCATTATCAAAACGCTGACCTTGCACGCGGCTCTTCTGACACCTTGAAGAACATCAAAGGTGTTTCGGCAGGAAATGCGCCCTTCGGGGATGCGAAAGGCTGGTCGAAAATCATTCCGTCTCTCTTCAGCCGGAGGCGCTCTGACTATGAACTACTCGCAGAGTGCGCCATCGTCCTGACTCCAACACACGCCCTCGACCTTCGTTGGAAAGCCAGACCTGACGAAATAGACCTGCCTGTCATCTCAATGGCTGCTTGAGCCAGGCATCTAGAAAGTCTCTGCCGTGATAGCGGTAGGTTCGCTCGTCCAGACGCTCGACGCCAGGCTGAGGCCAAAAAACGGGTGTCGATTCGACTGTGAACTCCACCTTTATCTCCACCGGGTTAGACACCTTGTAAGGTTTGTACTCTGTCATGCGCTCCATGGCCAGTTCTGCCTTTTGGCGGATCAAGTCACATGCCGCCTTGTGCGAAAGCGAAATTCCTCCTGTCCTGCTGAAACCGGTTTTTACTGCAGCGCACTCACCGTTTGGAACCATATCATGGAACTCTTGGCAGGCAGCAGTATCACCGGCCACCATGATGACCGGAACCCCAAAGTAGCCGGCCAGCATAGTTCTTGACCCTAGTTCACCGACCAGAATGTTATTCACCCAGAGGTTCTGAATTGTGAAGGCATACGTATGACTTAGGACACCA
The DNA here is from genome assembly GCA_963783155.1 of uncultured Acidobacteriota bacterium. GTDB lineage: Bacteria > Acidobacteriota > Terriglobia > UBA7540 > UBA7540 > SCRD01. The sequence goes on from CAWANC010000012.1 coordinate 18,173, forward strand.
TCCCTCGCACCAGCCATAGGATGTTGGCCAATAAATACGACAGCGCCATAAGAGGAATCCATGCCGAGGGTGAGTGGAATTCCTATTCCCTGCAACAGCTTTGCCCTGGGTATCTATGGTTAATACAGAAAGCGACCTGCTGCTATCGTGCAGGTCAGCCACGACGACTTCCTTTGCTCCTCCAGCGTAAAGCCCATCAACAGCTGCATTGACTTCGCCGGTCAACAGCTTTTGCGACTCCGTCCAGCGTGGACTTTTGAAGGGAACACATTGGTCTTCAAAATCAAAGATCCCGTTAAACCCCCTCCATATCCGTAATCACAAAAATCTTCTTGCCTTTGGGAGTCTGCGCCAACGCCGGGACAGTCGCGGACAAAAGCAGAACAACCGTCAGAAAATTGAGAATCGGCTTTTGTAAGTTGATTTTCATATCGTCTTTCCTTCAGCACATTTTGAGATCCTTGCATTTATGGTGACTAAGGTGATGCTTACTTCAAGGCTGTCCACCTCAAAGTGGTTGCTTGAGCCAGACGTCAAGAAAGTCTTTCCCGCTGTAGAGGTATGTGCGTTCGTCCAAATGTTTAACACCCGGCCGGGGCCAGAATACCGGTGTAGCTTGCACGGCAAACTCGATTTTGATCTCGACAGGATTATGAATTTTGTAAGGTTCATACTCTGCCAAATGTTCCATGGCATGCTTCGCCTTGCCTCGGATCAAACGGCAGGAGGCTATATTCGATAGGGAAACCGCCGCACTATGGCCGAAACCTCCACCGAGACCTTCCATGACCACAGCGCATTCCGCCTTCGGGACCATGACGTGTAATTCCCTGCACGCCGCAGCGTCGCCCGATAGCATAATTACAGGCACATTGTAGTATCCGGCCAGCATCGTTCTTACCCCGATTTCACCTACAAGCTGATTGTTTACCCATAGGTTCTGGACAGCATCGGCGGAATAAGAGTGGGTTAGCACGCCCTTTTCGGCCCCAGCCATGGGATGCTGGCCAATAAACACCACAGCGCTGTACGAGGAGTCCAATCCAAGTGTAGGGGGAATCCCGTTGCCCGTCAGCAACCGTGCCCTGGGATCGATTGTCAAAACGGAAAGGGACCGATCGCTGTCATGCAGGTCAGCAACAATCACGTCTGTTGCGCCTCCGGCGAACAACCCATCGACGGCCGCATTGACTTCATCCGCCAGAAGCTTTTGGGACTCTGCCCAGCGAGGGCTGGTAAAAGGAACGCACTGGTCCGGACAACTGACAAGACCGTCAACACCCTCCATGTCAGTTATCATAAAGACCTTCTTGGGTTGTGAAGTTTGTGCGAGACCTGGAAGCGATGGAGCAAGAATCAGCAGCGCCATCAGCACCCACCCATGCAAGCCATGCCTTTTCAAGTTCAATTTGAGCTTCCTTTCCTTATGAAGCAAATGGATGTTCAGGAGTCCGTTGCCAGTGGGTGCAGTAAGAGACCTACCGACAATGCCGGCTCGATACGAGTCATAGATAAGCCTATCCCGGCCTCACTAACGGGAAAGGCACATCTACGTTTTGCGTATGTCGCACAAACGCCTCCGCGTATTTGCATCCGAATTCCATTCCGCGAAAGCTGTTCATGCGGGCGTGGACACTATAAAATTCAGCGGGTTGTTGACTCGCATGCGCGAAGCAGGCAGGTCGCTTTCGAGACTCGGTCTCAGTAATATCCACATAGTGTGTGGGCGAAAACTGTGATGTTTGAATTCCGGACATCACTTCAAAATAGTAAAGAGCAAATTTCTTGCGCATCTTTAGCCATGCATCGTAAACGAGAAGGGAGTTCGCACGGTGGTCCTCATGGCTATCAATCGGCCAATGTGTAAAGACGATGTCAGGGTGTTGAGCCTCAAGAATCTCGCGATACTCATCATAACGCCTGTATGTGACTTCGACTCTTCCGTTGACCTGGCCTACAAAGACGGGCTCCGCGCTTAGAGTCTGGCATGCTTTGCGCGCTTCAGCCGTACGAATAATCGCCGCCTCCTCGTATGTCTTTCCTGAGATTCCTCTTTCGCCACGAGTGAGGTATAGAACTATAACCTTGTGCCCGGCGTCGGTATAACGGGCGATTGTCCCTCCGCAGCCGGTCTCCGGGTCATCAGGATGCGCGCCGGCAACGACGACCCTCAATTGCTTACTTCGGCTGGGTGAATCCTCTGTCAGCCTTTCCGCACCAAGCAAGGGGAAGCCAACGCCTATTGCTCCTGCCAGTTGAGCAGACTGAGTCAGGAGCTTTCTGCGAGTCGTCTGTTTCGTCACAATCATCCTCCATCTGAAAAAAATCCAATGTCAGCATAATCACCACAGACAATCATTGGCTGAATCACCCTTAGCAGTGGTCGATAGGCTGTTCAATTCCGGTCTCAGACGTAGCCAGACTGCATTGCGAACTCTCCTGCCACTGCCTAATCAATGACAGCTCAGAATATTGCCAAGCAACACGCACGTACCTGTGTAGATTCATGGTCGCTTGCCGAAGAGCCTGGATGGACGTTTACCCAAATTGATAGGCAGGTGCGACGCCCTTTTGGGCCCCCTGGTTCAAAGCCTACCCCAACCTGCCTGACAGACTAGATCTCCGATAGGTATCCAAGACCCACTGAGAAAAACACTTCCCGCGCTCCTTCGTCAAAGTCTCAAGGAATTCTCCACTTCGCTCAGACTGTGGAAGTCCGTTACATTCCCAACCAGTTCTGGGCACACGTGAGCCTGTGATTCCCATGATTGTTGAAGAATTCACGTAGAGGTTGTGGTCATACCGTCGAGTATTTCCGGCACAACATCTTAATCTTGTCCATCAGCTTCGGGACGCCCGTCACGGCATCTTCCTTACCCTCATACTCAGCCGACATGAAACCCTTGTAACCGGCCTCCGCAAACAGCCTCCAGACGCGTTCCAGGTCAACCGGCGTGCCATCCGCAAAGTGGTCGCGGATGTGGCTTTGCGTTGCAAACGGAAGGCAGGCCTTGATCTGCGCGTACGGGTCCGCGCTGGGCGTTGCTACAAAGTTCGTGATGTCCAGGTTGATGCCCGCAAAGGCTGAATCCACGCGGTGCATGATTTCCAGGCAAACGTCAGCGTTCTGACGTGACTCCCTCATGGTCTTCGATGCCGAGCGTGATGCCTTTCTTGCCGGAATAATCGCAGGCGGGTTTCATGGTCTCAACCACCCAATCAGCTCCCTGTTTTATGTCACCCCTTTCGGCAATGGGCCGCCAAAAATCCGCAAATGCGAAGCTCCGAACTGGTCCGTTACGTCCACCCACTTCTTGATATCCGCCAGCACCTCGCGCCGCTTGGCGGCGCTGGCCTGCACCATGCTGGCGCCACAGGCCGCGCCCGAGAACGGGATTCCTTTCCTGAAAGCCAGATGCCGCAGATCATCAAGGTAAGCGGGGTCGGTTGACTCGAACCAGTAAACTGTCATGTCGGCGCCGACCGAGCCCATCTCCACTACTTTGTCGAAGAACTCCGGGTAGGTCATTTTTTTCTTTGAGAGGTAGGTGTTGAAAGAATACGCGCAGCAGCCGGGCATAAGTCGGGCCCGTGCGAAGCAAACTCGGTGGAAGCAGGCTGTGTGCCGCACTGCCCTCCACCGGCTTGTTTTCCGTCCTGAGGTCCACAGCCGATTGAAAGCGCGCCGGCAACCGCCAGCCCGCCTGTCTTCAGAAATCTTCTTCGCGCCATTTTGTCTGGTCATCGTTGCCTCCTTCTCGGAACATATGACTGCTTAGTACGCCGACTCAAACAAGCCACCCCTTGCGAGAATGCCATTTTCTCCCGAGGCACGATGTCTCGCGCACGAGTCTAAACAACCTGGGCCGCCTCGGCATCCCAACGGACTTCGCGTCCCTGCCGATAGGACGCAATGGCCATCTGGCAGGCAATTGCCGACCGGTATCCGATCTCAAAGGGACAGTTGGGCGTTTTCCGGCTGCGGACGCAATCAAAGAAGTTCCGCATGTGAAGTTCTGTTTCGTCCCCGCCGCCCACAATGTCGGGTGAAGGTGCTCCCTCGCCGCCGGCAGCGGCACTGCCGCGGGCGGTTCTATTGGGGACGTAGGTCACGGTGTCATGATCCTCGTCTCTTTCCACCGCCCCTTCGCTGCCCAGCACAACTTCGTCCGCTCCGTAGTAGCTGCTGCCGAAACCGGAATTCCAGGTGAAGAAAGTCTTCTCCGGCAGGGCCATGGTAACGTCCATCGTATCGGGCACCTGCATGTCCGACGAAAAATAATTGGCGCCCGTCATGCTGACCCATTCGGGGATGTGCAGGTCCATCGCCTTGAACCAGAATCCCACCTGATGAACCATGTTTTCAAACACATTGCCGCCCGAATAGTCCCAGTAAAAGCGCCAATTCATGTATCGGTTGGGATCAAAAGGATGAGGGCAGCCTCGCCCTCAAAAGCCTTCCACTCCACGTGCGCAGCATCGCAGTCGGAAGGAATTGGCCGCTTCCACCCGCCGTATGGCGCATTGCGATACATATGAGAGTGGATGGCAGTAATCCTGCCCATCGGCTTGCTGTGAACAAGGTCGTGCGAACCCGCATCTCGCCGGCTGCTGGGGACTGGATCCCCACCTGCACCACGCGGTCTGAATCCATCAAACGCGTTCCGCATGCGCCGGGCATGATCGGGATTGAACGCCATTGTCTTTTCCTGATAAACGTCCTTGCCCGCCTGGATGGCAGGCACAAAATTCAGCGCATGCTGATGCTGCGGCGTGGCAATCAGTACCGCATCGACACTCTTGTCATCCAGCAGACGACGAAAATCGGAATAGGTCTTCACGCCCGGGGCGATAGCTTTTGCCTCATCCAGCCGCCGCGTATAAACATCGGCCACAGCAACCGCCTCGGTGTTTGGGGCCTTGATGGCAGCCTTGAAAATTTCCTGACCCCGTCCGCCGGCTCCGATCAACCCAAACCGAACTCGATCGTTCGCTCCCAGAATACGTCCCGCCGGGACTAATCCTGAAACCGCCATCGCGGTACCGCCTCCCAGAACCTGCTGCATAAAAGTTCGCCGGTCTGACATCGTGGCCTCCTGTTGCATAAAATTAAGGTTTACCTGAAGCTTAAGAACCTGGACAGCGGCGTTGCTCCCAAAGGGTGCACGACTCAGCCGTTGGGAGAATGAATTGTACCAACATTCATTTGGCAGGGGCCGACCTTCTTGAGGACACAAGGTTGGCCGTAAGTCTCGTCCAATGTTTCCGCCATCAAATCCGGACCGGATGGGCGCCCGCCGCTCGGTGCGAAGCCTGTGAATACCCTGCCACAGCATCTCAACGCTTTAGAAGGTGCCGCAACTCCGACAACGATCCTACGGCAGCCTGCTCCACTTTGTGCGCGGCTCCACGCCGAGCGGCAATTCGTGCAAGCCGGACTGACTAGAATGAAAACTTCAGTCCAAATTGCACCAGACGAGGGTTGTAAGCTGCACTGACTTCCCCATTACCCGTCTGGGTGCAGGGTTGCCCGAACCCGATGCTCCCGCTGCATCCTGCGTGAACGCCTCGCAATTGCGGATGGTTGAAGGTATTGAAAGTGTCCGCTCGAAACTGGAGTGTGGAGTGTTCACTGCCAAACCACGGGAATTCAAAGTCCTTGAGCAGGCCGAAGTCGGTATTATTCTGACCCGGTCCTGTCAGGACGTTTCGTCCCATGTATCCGAACATTCCCGGCTTCTCCATTGGAGTAAAGCTGGCTCATCAGAGGCTGGGTAATCACCGCCGGATTAAACCAGCTAGGTGTGGGCCCGAATTGAGGATCGTTCGTGGTCCCTTTCTGCAACCTGGAGATTCCCAACCGTATTGCACCGGTAGCCTTCTCCCATTCCATTGCTGAATCCGCTGACACCGCAGCTGAAATCAATGGCGATTGCCGCTGGTAAGAAGCTTGTAATGCCACTGACCGACCAGCCTCCGAGGACCTGCTTCAGGAAGCTGTTGCTCGAGTTCTTGAAGAAGGGCAGATTGTAAATATAGTTTGCCACAAAACCTGCCTTCGATTGTAGTCAGAAGTACTATACCAGCGGCTAAGGTTACCAGGGTCTACGGAAGGGGCTTGGCCGTGTTGACCGCTAGAGTCATCCAGCGCATGTGAATACGTATAAGCGATCTGCGCCGTGAGCCCGTGCCCGAATGGATGACGGAAGCTGATTTGAAGGGCATTGTAATTTGAAACGCCGAGGGATCTAATGACGAAATCGTGCCATACCCACGATAGGGATGAAGAAAATGGTCGGATGGTGGCTGTTGATCAGGATGCTCTGTACATCGCAATTGCCCGAGGCATCGCAACCTGTGGTTCCTGCCAAAGCCGGCACATTCTTCGTCGTGGCTCCGTACGGCACATAGTTCAAGTTGCGCTTCGGAAGAGGTGCCGTCCCAGGTTCCCAACTAAGCCACACTCAGCAGGTTTTGCCGGCAAACTCGTGCTCGATCGTCAAATTGTACTGCATAATCTGAGGATATTAGCATGCGGGGCGGAAGTGTTCCAATGCTGGGCAGGTCCAAACGGCCCGGCACGATATTGTTATAACCGACAATGTTGAAGCCGGAGGGGCTGAAAGTTCCCGGAGGGTTTCCTTCCAGTTCTTCAGCATTCGACTCATTGCCGTTCCGTATTCATAGTAAATACCGTAGCCGCCGCGGACCACCGTCTTGCCATCACCCCACAGGTCATAGGCAAAACCGAACCGAGGCCCGAAAGTCCCGTACGTCGACGCTTGACGCAGCCAGACGTTAATTGTCCGACGCCGCACTGCCACCAGTCCATTGCCATAGTCTGGAAGGTGGCAATGTTGCCGGTGGCAGGATTCACCACAAGGTTGCCGTTTGCGTCGAGTTGAGCCTGAGCAGCCGGGTTGTACAGCGAGGGATCGAAAATTGAATCATCGATTGACCGGGTGGCTGACGTCGTGGATGGGGGCAAAGAGGTAATAGCGGATTCCCATATTCAGCGTCAGCCTCCGATTGACCTTCCAATCGTCCTGGAAGTAAGGCTCGAATAAGACTGACCCGCCAGTGTCCTTTGTTATATCCGCCAACGGCGACCCGTTGATCACTGCGCGCTAGCCTTCGCTGTATTGCGCCACCCGGCCCAGGTACATATCCGCCAGCCCATTACCCGTCGTGACTGCGCTTCCACTGCTAAACGAGAGTTCTCCCTGAGGCGTAGCCCCTCCGACGCCGAAGGTTTCGTTCTTCTGGCATCCATTCAAAAAGAAACCAAACTTGAAGCGTGTGCGACCCTTGCGTCCAAACGTTGTTGTTCTTCAAGGTGTATACAGGGTTGGCATTCAATAGGGATAAATTAACGAACTCTCATAGAAGCCCCAGGCAATCCACCACTCACGTTAATTCCCGGGCAGCAGCGGTATTACTCTGGTTGCGCGGAAAGATGCGAATTCATCTCGAACGAGGAAGGTCTGTCAACCGAGCCGGCAGGACTTGCCGGGCCGGCGAGAGGCTCATAATAGTGCGGGTCGTTCGCATAGCCTATGATGAATTCGCTCATCAGGTTGGGTTTGAACAAGTAGTAAAATGCATTACCGCGCTCGTGGCCGGGGTCAGCTGATCGGTCGCAGTCGTAGTCGAAATCCGACCCCGACCAAAGAGACTGGAACTTACCGAGATGTCGTCGTAATCGTGGGTCCAGCGAACGAACATGCGGGCCTTGTCGCTGATGTTCTGGTCGACCCGGATGGACTCCTGACGAAAATTCTGCGGGACGCTCCGTGAGGAAACATAACCATCCACCCCGTTGTTGGGCAAGGGGACAAAACCGTTCAGGAGCGCCGTCGCGTTCGGATCCACAGGCACGATGTCGCCCGCAAAGTTGTTCCCGGTGGTTGGATCAACCGGAAGGATACACCCCTGGGATATGATGAGCGAATTGGCATTGGGAGAATTGGGATTACATTCGCTGAAGTCGCCCCGCGCATCCGCTGCGAAGGAACAAAATCTGAGATGACCGTTCCCTGCCGGTACCGGGCAAATTGCTGCGACCAGAAGAAGTAGGTCTTCCCCTTTTGTAGAGACCAGGAATGTAGAACGGCCCTCCGAACGTGTCGCCGAAGGTGTTCCATTTCAGCGGCGTCTTGGGAGCATGCCACCCGGCGGATTGATCTGCCGGTTCAGGAACCAGTCGTTGGCATCCAGCACGTCGTTGCGCAGGAACTCATGAAGATCGCCATGGAACTCGTTGGTTCCTGACTTGGTCACCAACTCGACTATGGCGCCGGCTTGTTGCCCCACGTCGGCCCCGTAATTTGACGTCGAAATCCGGAACTCTTGGATCATTCGAAAGGGAAGGCGTGACGTCGCCGCCGTTGGCGCCTCGAACCGCTTCGTCGGAATTGTTGCCGCCGTCGAGTTCCAGGTTGCCAAAAACTGCGTCCGGCACTCCGTTGAACGACATGACCGCCGTCGCGCCCGAATGGCCCAGCGGAGCTCCGCCGTTGCCCTAGGCTCCCACCGGAGCCGCTCCGGGAACCAGAGTCGTGAGCGAAGTAACGTTCCGTCCATTTAGATCGAGGTTCTGAACTTGATTGCCGACAATCGCGGTGGAAACAGATGCATTCTCCGTTTGCACCTGGGGAACATTGCCGCTGGACGGTTACTTGCTGCGTAGCCTGGCCCAACCTTTAAGCTGCCACGTCGACTCGCTGAGTTTGGCCAACGGTCAGGGTGACGTCGGTTTGCAAGAAGCCGCTGAAAGCCGCTCGCCTCTGCTGTCACGTTGTAAGTGCCTGGAACAAGCGCGGCAGCGGTATACGCCCCCGCAGAATTCGTAACAAGGACTCGCTTAAAGCCCGTGTGTGGACCGAAGCAACTGTAACAGTGGCATTCGGAATTGCAGCTCCCGAGGGGTCGGTGACAGTCCCCACAATCGTGGCCGAGGATTGCTGCGCCCAGCCGCTCAGTGAAAATACCAACACACTGAGAGATGCCAGGGCAAGCAGCTTCGCTAAGAAGCGGTACTCTTGTTTCATTATGTCCCTCCTGAGATTCTTGCGTCCTTACAAGTAGTTTTCGGCTCTCGGAGCCATCTCCGTCCTTCAGGTTCGTCGCCGCTTTGGCTGTGATCATGATCGGTTACGAGGTCCTGCGATACGAACACTTCCACTCCGCCTTCTCAGAGTCCGGTCCGAGCAGGCGGCCCGCTGGTTCAAGCAGAACCAGTCGCAGGGACAGCCCTCCCCGTCACATGAAATACGAGACTTACCTGCCTTACCATGGCCACCCAAGCTTATGGGTGCAGACCCGGCTTAAACGCTACATGGATCAGCCTGGAATGACGACCCGACGCAAGACTGTCTGCGGAGGATTCTTGTGCACGAGTTGAACGTCAGCACGAAATCCCTTCGCAACAGCGCAACCCTGTGATGAGGGGCAGACCGATAATGAAAACATATCATTCGTTTCGAAGAAACTGATTTTATCTGCCATATCAGTAATGACTTGTGATTTAGCATGCAGTAAGCTACGATGTCAAGGATTTTTTTGCGGCTCTCATATCCTTCCTGGTTTGAAGGTACTCTGAACTTTGGATAAGAGGTAGCCCGGAATGATACTAGGCGGAAATAATCATCAGAAACGGCACAATCTGAACAACAATCTGTCTCAGAAGGCATATTACCTGATCCGCGAAAGGATCCTGATGGGCAAAATTCCCCTCGGCGCTCCGCTATCCCGGCGGGGCCTCGCGCGGGAGCTGGGAATGAGTTTCCTGCCGATCTCCCAGGCCATAGAGCGCCTGGAGTACGAGGAATTAGTGGAGAGTCTCCCACGTGTAGGAACCAGGGTCACGATGCCAACTCCCCAGGACATACGGGAACACTATATCCTGCGCGAAGCGTTGGAATGCCAGGCCGCTCGTCTTTTTGCCGAAAAGGCGAGTTCAGAAGAACGACTGGAGCTGCAAAAAATGGCAAGGCGAGTCGATAAAATGCTGTCGCAGTGCGGTGAAAATACTCACGCTGAAACCATATTCCGGACTCAGACTTATCATATGTCCTTCCACATGAGAATCGTCGAGTGCACGGGGAGCGTCGCCCTGAGCAAGGCGATCGAAAAGACCCACGTGCTGACTTTTAACTGGCTGTACGACATCAGCGCGAAATTGAGATTGCCTGGGAGGTGGCATGGGGAGCTTATGGAAGCTCTTGTCAGAAAGGATCCCGAGGTTGCCGAAAGGGCAATGCGAAGGCACATCAATTTCGGCCTTCGTGCAGATTCAGGAAACCCTTGCTCAACAGTTGGGTCTGGGTCCGTCAAAGCTCGGCCGGTCATCGGGTAAAAGTCCGAAAGCGGCATCGCAGGGCTGGAGGAAAAAGTCTGTACGCCGTTCCTCCTTGGCATCAAAGAAGATAGCGAGTTAATTCTGCGAACCCATTGCAGGGGAACCGTAACTTGCTCGCGACAGGCATGAAGGCACGAGGACGAAGCAGAGCCCGCCGTCCCGGCGCAATCGGGCTCATCGCGCTGGAAGGGCTTGACTGGTTACGGCCGCACGGCCCTTTCCCCAAGTGGATTCCTATCGAGGAAGCATGGCCCTCTGGAGCATATTGAGCCGCTCATTTTCACTATTGAGGGAGCGGCAGGCCCGTGCCTACGAGTGGCTTCCCGCCCCGGTCCGTGCCTGTAGCGTTACCTTAAAAAATCTCCTCGACACGTGCGAAGTCCTATGGAAAGGAGTTCTGACATGCCCAGTCGAAGAACATTTATCAAGCAGGCCATGGGTGGCTCAGCCGCCCTTGGTATCAACGGAATGGTCCCCATGTTGTCTGCGGCCGATGCGCCGACTGGCCGACGAATATATGAAGTAGGCGCCGTCTATCTCTACTATTCGTGGACGCCGGACGCGCAAATTGTTCACGACCTGGAAACCATCGCTGCAACCGGTATCAACACCATCAATCCCTATCCGTCTTTTCTATTGACGTATGGAAACCCCGAGCCCGATTTCTCCAAGACTGACGTCATCCTGGAGACCTCTCAGCGAGTTGGTCTCCGTGTTATGCCCACAGTTTTTTGGACAGGGCTGATTGTCGACTATGCAGCGGCAAAATGGCCGGACCGTTTCGCCCCGCAGCAAAGTGCAAGTGACCGTGAAGCCAGGCTGTCATTTGCCGACCCTGAGGTTATGGATCTGATCGACTATTATTCCAAAGTCACCGTGCAGCACTTTAAGGACTCGCCCTGCGTGGTCGCCTATAACATCTGGGACGAACCGCATATGGAAGGCTTTTCATTGTCCGGTTTACGAGGGCGTGACGATTCGCACTTCGACCGTTGGTTCAAGGAATGGGGCCTGAAAAAGTATGGAAGTGCCGCTGCATGGTATGCCCAGTGGAACGACGTTCTCTTGAATCACGAATACCAGAAATTTGACCGCCCCCTGTTCTACTGGTACGCGAGCGGCCACATCCTGAAACACATAAACGACCTGGTCAAGTCGCTCGACCCGGCACATCCAACCCGGACTCATAACGTGGGCAGCACGGTGGTGAGCCAGGGGGTTAACCCTTTCAAACAGGATGACTGGACCATGTCGAGATTCGTGGACCAGTACGGACTGTCGTACTATCCTGATATTCCTGCGCGGAGTGCTGAAGACAACCCCGATTTGCTCGCAAAAGAAAAGGGCCTTTGGGATACCCCCTGGACGTCCAGCCTGGACCTGACCTGCGCTCACGATGCCGTCGGCGGCAAACCCTTTGTGATGGCGGAAGTGCAGACCGGCCCCCAGACGGGCTTTACACGGTACGGGGCAGAGCCCGGGACCATATTTAATTACAACCGGATTCACATGTTGGCCTGGCAGATGGCCGCTCACGACGCCAAAGGGATGTACTTTTGGAAGTGGCGCCCACATATGGACGAGTGGCAGGCATTCGGCCGCGGCCTTGCGGCTTCCGACGGAAGCATCACCGGCCGCGCCAAGGCGGCTGGGGACGCTGCACAGGCCATGAATTCAGACCCGGGCCTTTTCCTGGACAGTAAGCCGGTGCCGCCAGAGGTTGCCGTTGTCTACGACATCGTTGGCGATCTCAAGGCCAAGGCCCAAGGTGGCGATTGGGGATCGTTCACGACCAGGAATCTGATCGGGATCTATCGCACGTTGTGGGAAGACCAGGTTCGCATCAACATCCTCGACGGAAGGCAACTGAGTGCTGACGGGCTGAAACCATACAGACTGGTTATCTTCCCCTTCTACCTCTGCCTCAGAAAGAATGTGGCCGAAGCGATCAAGGCCTACGTCACAGGCGGCGGCACAGTGCTGGCAGATGCCCGTTTCGGTATTATCAACTCGCTCGACCGGGGTTACCGGGTGAATCCGGGGTTGGGCATGTCAAAGCTATTCGGAGCACGGCGTCACGACCTGGTGGCCAGCCACAGCCCCTTTGAAATCCGCGTCACTGAGCCAGCGGGGCTGCTCAGCGCCACCTTGCCGAGTCGGCTGATGGGTCGCGTCTTTCGCGAAGTGCTTCAGCTGGAGAAAGGCAGCGAGGGGGGAATTGTCGCCGTCTTCGAAGAAACCCAGACGCCCGCCGTGGTTGTTCGGCGCACCGGCAAGGGACAAACCATCCTTCTCGGGTCCTCGCTGGGCACCCCGCTACTGGAAGATCACGATCCCGGCGCCGCTGAATTGCTGCGGGCGACCTGCAAATCCGCCGGGGTGAGGCCTCCTATTCGGATTTCAACGGCTCCCAGTGCAGGACCGGTGGAAGCAGTGGTCCATTCCCGGGGACGCGAGGATGAACGACTGGTCTATCTGCTGAACTGGGGAAATAGACAAGCGGAAGTGAACGCGCAGGTGCCCTGGGTTGGACAGGCGCGATTAGAGGGGAAGGACCTCGTTTCCGCCCGCCCCGTTCCGATCGAGCATAAGAGGAATGGGGCCTTCTTTACCTTGACGCTCCCCCCAGAACATGCCGCGGCCGTGCATATTCAAACTTGAAGAATATTGTTGTGTACGCGCGGAGAGTGGATTCCATTCGAATCAGATGCTCCGTACTTTGTGGGATCCAGGTCTCTATGAACAGAAAGGAGTCAGCACGATGAAACGACGGGCGTTTCTTGAGTTGACCGGAGCAGCGGTAGCCCAGCAGATGATGGCAGGGACTGGGCGTGCCCAGAGTTCAACTGTGCCGTGTCAGGCTGGGCTTCCGCCTTCCGAAGTCCGGCTGGCAGGCATGAGCCTTTCGGAATTGCGACAGCAGCTCTATCACCAGCTTTTCGACACTCTGCTTCCCTTCTGGGACAGGCACGGGATCGACCACCAATATGGTGGAATCATGTGCAGCCTGGATTACGATGGCACACTGGTAAGTACAGATAAGAATCTCTGGTTTCTGGGGCGAGCCATCTGGGTTTACAGCTTCCTTTATAACCACTTTGGAAAGAATACTCGCTTCCTGGAAATAGCAAGAAATACAAGGGAGTTTGTGTTCAAGTATGCCCTGCAGAAGGACGGCTGGTGGGCGGAAGATCTGTCACGGCAGGGCAAGGTGCTGAGACCTTTTAGCGGCGATACGGAAGGGATGTACTTCATCGCCGAGGGCCTCCAGGAATACGCTGCCGCCAGCGGAGACACCCATTCTCGGGAATACTCTGTGACGCTTTTCAGGAAACTTTTCCGGCACTTTAACAGTCCGGACTTCCGCTACCGTGGAGCGGACTTTCAGTATCTGTGGAAAGTCAACCGCGCTGTTCGACCACAGGGGCTGTGGTTTCTCAACCTCAACATCGCAACGCATTTATTGAGCCGCGGCCATGACCCGGAAATCGCCTCCATCGCGGACCAAGGTATCGGTGCGATCATCAACAGGCATTACAGGCCCGACATCGGCCTGAATACAGAGATGCTCTACTTCGACTTCAGCAGGCCTGAAGACGAGGCTGCGAAATCGCGCTTTGGCCACTCCATCGAGGCCCTCTGGATGGTCATGGAAGAGGCGGACCGCCGCAACGATAAGGCCCTTTGGGAAACATGCGCCGAGCGAATTCACCACCATCTCGATGTGGGCTGGGACTATATCTATGGCGGGCTTTCACAGTGGATCAATGTGGATCACCCCTATTACAAGTGGCCAGCTGAGACTCCGCCTGGAACTCATCTCGACTTCCATTTTGTGGGCGAGTACGAATACCTCAAGTGCCTGTGGTGCCAGAACGAAGTAATGGTTGCAACCTTGAAGGTTTTTGCCCGTACACGCGAGGAGTGGGCGGCACGTTATTTCAAGATGGCTTACAACGTCATCAATCAGAAGTTCTCACAGAAGAGTCGCGGCTTCCCTGCTGGATATATTCTTTTTGCCGATCGCCAGATCACCCCACAGCCCCATGTTGGCAGGCAGGACAACTATCATCCGCTGCGCCAACTGATTCTAAACATATTAACGCTGGACGAGATGTTAGGAGGTGACAAACGTCAGAGCTGACGGATTGGCGGCAAGTCATCTACTAGAGATAACACGAGGGTACTACCTCGGCGCATGCAGGGGTTGTTCAATTTGTCGTCATTGAAAGAAAGGCTGATTCCCGGCAAAAGCCCCGTTTGTGCAATGCGGAGCGCGAGGGCCGAGGTTGCGGCAGTACGTTTGGTGAAGGCGCTTTACGGCCTTGCATTTCTAGAGGATGTTGCGGAAGGTGAATCTGCGGGTACGATACCATCGGCCTTCATTTGCTGGATGACTGCCTTGACCTTGGGAGCGAAGCGGCCCTCAGGTTCCTCCCTGAGATAGGATTGCATTTCCCCGTAGGCTTTGACAAAGTCGCTTTTCTTCAGGTACACATCAGCCAGCTTAATGTGTAGAATCGGCGGCGGGGTTTGATTAAGTGAGCGCGCGCCAAGGAAGTCTCTTTCGGCTTCTTCATATTGCTTCATGCCATAATGCGCCACTCCCATCTGGTATCGGAGCTGCCAAGTATCCGGAGAACGCTCAATCGCGGGCTGAAGGAGTTCCGAGCTCTCGCCATAACGCTTTTCCGCATTGAAGAGCTGGCTGAGTTCCACGTAGGCATCCAGAAATGTGGGGGCGCACTGAATCGCCTTTCTTAGAGCGGTCTCAGCCTGAGATGACTGCTTCGTCGCAATCAGCACCGTCGCCAGGCCAAGCTGGGCCAGCGCGTAACACGGATACTCTTGCACGGCTTGCTCAAAAAGCCTTTTCGCGGCAGGAAAGTTTTTTGCTTTGAAAGCCCGATCGCCTTTGACATATTGCCGCTTCGCGCGGTCCGGCACCTTGAGATCTTCTACCGAAGTAACTGCACCCCGGTCTTTTTTCAATGTATGGTCCAGTGGATCTAGCCGGATTGTAACAAACAGCTGGTTGCCATAACGAAGATCCACATCCAGCGTGGCCGGTTGATACCCATCTGCTGTTACAAGCAAGGTGTAGTCTTTCTTCTCGACATAATCGAACTGGAAATGCCCCGAGGAGTCCGCGGGTTGCTGGCCTGCAATCTGCCCGCCAGAAGCCTGGAGCTGCACATTGACCCCAAATGGGATCGTTTTCCCGTTCGTTGTCGTCACTTGCCCCGCCACTTTAGCCTTAGCTTCGTCGGCCACAGCGGATGGCAGGAAGATGTGAAGAAGAACTATCAGCGCTAAAGCTGAGATCACTCCCCCTCGAATTTGCGGCCTATGGCACCCCATCGTACCACTCGTGCTTGGGAAATTTGATTAGCAAATGAGAGCAGATATAGATTTGATGCTAAAAGAACAGGTCCCGTTAATCAAGCAGAAATTCATTGCCTGTCGTTGGAGATCAAATGTCCTGTTCAGTTAGCACGTCGTAATCTCTGCTTGAGATGGCGAGGGGTCAAGCGTGCTGTCGGGTCGGGAATAGAGGGCAGTGACTTTAAGAGGCCGCCAAGGAGCTGATATGGAAGTACAGAAAGTGTTTTTACGGGTGTAGGTGAGGCAGATCAAGTGGTCTGCTATCCGCCACCGGCCTCCCGGACACCTGTATTAGAGAGTCGTCCAATTCGGGAGCTCCGTTCGTGGCCAAACCGTAGGCGACGATACACGTTCCATCACTCCTTATGATTCTGGGCGAATGACGGGGAATTAGGGAGCTGTCCCCACCCAGCGGCGCGTCAGATTGTGGAAAAACATGTGGTCCTCGTCGACTTTAAAGCACCTTAGGTCGCCATGCATCACGTCCCGGGTCAACGGCTTTCATATTTGTCGTAATAGATTGCCTTACTGCAAAGTGGTCTTGCGGATCTTCGCGGCTGGACGGCTGTTGATAATAGACCCTACTACAAGCAACGGGACAAGAGATCCCCGGTGACGGCGACCGATCTAAGTTGTCTTACCTCAGCTAACTAGAAGCCGCCAAAGACCGTAAATGTGCAGATCGAGAGTCCTCCGGCGCTTACGATGTTCAGAAAACACTTGTTTGCTGAACCCTCGAAATCGAGCAAATCGCGTGTTGAATTGACAGGACTTAGGAGAGGGATTTCAGAGAGGTTTTTTGAACCCTTGATTCTGAATGCTGAGCGGCCCGAAGGATGGTTCCCACGCCCACTCCGAGTTCAGCCGCAATCGACTTCCAGCCGCGGCCTTCGGCACGGAGTTCGGCGATCCTCAATGCCGTCAACCGTGACCCGCGGCCGGCCTAACTGTTTCCCCCTTGCCTTTGCCGCAGCCAGTCCGGACCGCACCCTGTCCCGGATTAGTTCCCGTTCAAACTCCGCAATCGAAGCAAAGATTCCAAAGACCAAACGCCCGTTCGGGGTTGAGGTATCGACCCCTTCGTGCAGGCTGATAAAGTCGATCCCCAAGGAGCGGAAATCTTCCAGGGCATTAACCAACTGGCGTACACTGCGCGCAAAGCGGTCATAGCGATAGACCACCACGGCATCGACCAGCCGCTTGCGGCAATCAGAGAGCAGACGGTCCAGCGCCGGCCGATGTTCCTTCGAGCCGCTGATTCCGGTGTCGACGTATTCGCCAGAAACCGTCCACTCGCGTCTTTGACAGTAGGCTCGGACCTCATCGAGCTGCATTTCTGGATTCTGACCGTTGTGGGTGCTGACCCTGGCGTAGATGGCTGCGCGTTTCATCTGGTGTGCCTAACCTTTCTTCGGAGGACGACCACCCATCTTCGCCCACTCTGTAAGCTGCTGCTTGGAATGCTTCTTGGCACGGGCAAGCCCACCGAGGCGGGCCCACGCTTTGCGCTCTTCGGCAGTGGTTTTCCGGGCACGAGCTTTGCCGCCGAGTTTCCCTAAAGCCGCCGCATGAGGGTTTTTCTTCATGGTCATATCTTACATATCGCTAAGCATGATTGTCAAGTCCTTTTTCCGATATTTATCTATTTTTGGATGTTTCCCTGGCGTAAGGGCTGGCGAGCACAAAGGTCGTTGTAGAACAAAACAGTCGCGGCTCTGCAGCCGCTGCAGTGATTGCACTCCCGTCTGGGACCTGGGCCAAGTACTTCGCAGGGAGGGCACTCAGATTGGTATCGAGCGAGTGATATCGGTCCGAACCAGCCGAAGCGCTTGGCTTCTGTCAAAGCCCTTGGCTGGTTGCTTTATGGCCCGACAAGAAAAAGGGGACCCTCCCGGTCAAGTCCGTGCGATTTTATGATGGCTTAGAACCAGCGAGCTTCCTCAAAATAAAAAAACAAAACTAAAAAAATATAGAGGAACGATTCTCCGGCAGAGCCGGAGGCTTTACGGTTGCTGGCCCCTCAAAGGGGCCTGATCGCAACCGATCAAAACCAAGACTGACACGTCGTGAGGTGCAGATTCATCCATCTCACGCCCGACGGCTCGGAAAAGACGCAACGCCGAAAATGTCAAACTGCTACTGCCACCCCGGCAGAGCCGGGGGATCTCCTAAACGCATTAGGCAGATGAAGCAGCCTCATCCTTTCAGTTCCGAGGATTTGTCTTCGTCTGTTCATTCTGAATTCGTGAGGTCGGAGCCAAACAAGGAAAGGTCATGCGTCCCGCCACCTCCGGACACAAGGAGAGTAATATTTCTCTAGGAGAGCAACGGTTTCCTAAACCGTGGGTCGGGGGTTCGAATCCCTCCAGGCCTACCATCCTTTTCCTTTTAATTTCAGATGGTTATATGGATCTCTGCTTTCACCACAAAGGCCACAAAGAGGCCGATTGTAGTAAAACTGTAGTACTTGCTCGTACGCAATCCGCGAGTTTGTGGCTGCCCGGGATCGGACAACAAGTTTGCGAACGGCGGCAGAATTCTATTAGTTACCTCCAAATACCATTTGTTAAACGGCGCCTCGAAGATGGCACACACCGAGCTGTCAACGAACCGGTTAAGCGAAACAGGCTGACCTGCCCCCGTTCTTTGGTCCAATCATAATGTGAGTTCCTGGGTTGAAGTCAACTCCTGGGTTGGGAGGGCGAGGGGCGTGGGGGGAGACGCCCCTCGCGCCGCCGCCGGCTGCGAACTCCTCGGGCGTTTGGTATCCCAAGCGCGCTGTGCGGGCGCACTTGGTTGTAATCCCTCCGCCACATTTCGATCTTTTCCCGCGCCTCCGGCAAACTCAGAAACCAGTTCTCGTTCAAGCACTCGTCCCGAAACTTCCCGTTGAAGCTTTCGATGAAGGCATTCTGAGTGGGCTTCCCTGGCTCGATGAAGTGCAGCTCGACGCCGTGCTCAAAGGCCCACTGGTCCACCACCCGGCTGATGAACTCCGGGCCGTTGTCCACCTGGATCGCTTGCGGGTAGCCGCGCTCGCGGGCCACTTCCTCCAGCACCCGCACCACCCGCAGCCCCGGCAGCGACGTGTCCACTTCGATCCGCGGTGACTCCCGCGTGTAGCCATCCATCAAGTTCAGCGTGCGGAACTTCCTGCCGCTCGCCAGGTTGTCGTGCGTGAAGTCCATCGTCCACAACTGGTTGGCCTGCGCGGGGCAGCGCCAGAGGCCTGCCGCGCCTCCGCTTTCAGCCGCTTCCGCTGCCGGCGCCGCACCGCCAACCCCTCTTCGCAGTAAATCCGGTACACGCGTTTGTGATTCACCCGCCATCCCTCTCGTCCGAGCATCACCGTCAAGCGTCGATACCCGAACCGTCGCCGCTCCCCGGCCAACTCACGCAGCCGCTCGCGCAGCTGGGGGTCCTCGCGCCGTCGCGCCCGATAGCGGCAACTCGACCGCCCCATGCCCGCCAACCCGCAAGCCCGCCGCTCGCTCCTCCGGTATTCTCGCCTCATCACGCCCACCGCCTCCCGGGCGGCCGCGGGCGTCAGAACTTTTTTGCCAGCACCCCTTTGAGCGCCTGGATGTCCAGCACCTGCTCGGCCACGATGTGCTTCAGCCGCCGGTTCTCGTCCTCCAACTGCCGCAGCCGCCGCGCTTCGCTCACCTCCAGACCCCCGTACTTCGCCTTCCAGCGGTAGTAGGTCTGGTCGCAGATCCCGTACTTCCGGCTCAGTTCCTTGACTCCTACCCCCGCCTCCCCTTCCTTCAAAATCCCAATGATCTGCTCCTCCGTGAATCGGCTCTTCTTCATCGTGAGTTCTCCTCTCGGCTTTTTATACCCGAGAACTCACATTCTAACTGGACCAGTTTTCGGGGGGCAGGTCAATTACAATGCAGAAAAAACATTGCTCTGTTGTAATGAGTCTTGATCACCACGTCTGTCTCCCGCACACCGTAGCCACTCTTTAGATTCGATACCGGTGAGGATGGCTAATGATTCCAGCCCTTTTCTGGCCCGTTCATCTAGTCTGATGCGTGTCCGGCACTCGACTGAGCTGCTGCCTGTCTGTATTACGTATAATGCGAATGGCTTAGTCAATTCAACAATCGTTTCGCCACCGACGCTGGCTCGGAGTGACCATTCTTTTTGTAAGCTTCAGCAACCGGCATGCGCACATGTTTTGAGTGTGACTGACAATATTCCTCGAACTTCTTGATTGCTTCACGTCGGGACTCATCAATAGCTTTCGCGTAAGCGTGGAGAATGCTGGTTCCAGAGTGGCCCATCATTTGTGCTACAAATACGTCCGGCGTGCCGAGGCGCTCAACCTGCTGGCAAAGGTCGCCCGAAGATTGTAGATCGGGAAATACGGAATCCCGGCGAGCTTTGAGTGCTGTGCGCCACGATCTCTTCACTGTCAACTGGTGAGCATTCGGATCGCTAAAATTCGGGAAAACGTAGCGAGAAAAGGCAGGGCCGATGGTTTCTCGCCACTCAAGCAATTCAGATTTGCAGAACTCCGAGAGAGGAACGATTCGAATGCCTGCCAATGTTTTCGATTGGCGGACATAAATCTGGTCATTTAGGAAGTCAACATCCTCCCATTTGAGAGGCAGGGCTTCTTTTCCTATCCGGAGTCCGGTTTCTGTTATGAGCACTGTCAGAACTCTAATGTGGGGTGGAGCTACAGCGATTAACCGGTTCTGTTCTTCAAACGTCAGAATATGGGGTTGTCGCCGATGCTTTCGCTCCTCCAGGAAGTCGATTTCATCCATCGGATTGTAAGCGACGAGCCGCTGGAGAGTTGCTAGCTTGAGCATTCGCCGCAGTACTGCAAGGTCTCGATTGATCGTTGCTGGAGTAACACCTGCTTTTAGCCGTGTCTCCTTGAATCCTTCTATTCCTTCTGAGGTTATCTGGGAGAGTCTCATCCTTCCGAAGTAAGCAACGAGGTTTCTGACCGATGAGAGATAGCGGGCTTTCGTTTTCGGGTCTTTGATCGTTTCGAGGAATCCCTCAGCATAAGGCTGGAGGAATGGCGGGATTTGACCTGGGGAGCCGCAAGCGACCTTCTGCGATTGCGCCACGGCGCATGTCTTCAAGTTTTTTGCAACCCGCTTGTTGGTTGAATGGCTGGACTCGCATCGGTACTTGCCGTCTGGGAGAGTATAGGTAATCCACCAAATTTTGCCCCGCCTATACACGGGAGAACCCTCCTCAGAGACCCCCTTGGACGCTATTAGGCGGCCCTAGGACGCGTTTTCCCGAGTGGGGTGGGTGAATTAGGTAGCCTAGGAGTGTTCGACGCGTTATAGGGGATTTGTGGCGCGATTTTCGGGGGTTGTTTGAAAAACCCTGAAAATGGCAGGAGCATAAGTCATTTGTTTTCAGCTTGTTAAAGATGAGATTTATGATTGGTTTTGAACCGTTTGAAATGTAATGTATTGACGCGTCAGGAACTTACTAGCCGCGAGATAGGTCGCGCGATTTCCTATTGCCATCCCCTTGCTTTCCTTAAATACCGATAGAACTCATGCATTATTGTCAGAGAAGTCTTGCCCTATCTGGTGGGCTCGAAATGACACTGGTTTGGTGGATATCTGTTGTGGTGTCGAAAGACCTAGCGTGGGGTACTGCAGCGGCTGCAACGGATAGAGGTGGGCACGGACCGCCGCCTGGGTTCGCAATGCGGACATGATAATCGCCTGGGAGCAATCGATCTCCATAGGAAGGCCTCAGACTCTGCAATATTACCCAGCGGGCGACAATTTGGGGGCTTACTAGGGATCGGTAATTGCAACGCCGCTAGTCGCTGAGGGAAGATTCTTCTTCCTCGATCCTCCCTGGCGAAAAGCACTTATACGGGTTGGCCGTTTCCCGTCAACTTGACCACTTTTGTCGAAATGTCGTGATAGGGGCAACTGTCGCCGAATCGCCCCACGCAGAGATCCGTACGAGCGCGCTGGCCCATACGGCTCTTACCGGGGATGCCTGGCAGCAAGGCGAGCCTTCAGAAAAATAGACGCTACTGCGAGGTTCCGCACTGCCGGCAGGTCCACCCAGTTTTCCTCCGTAATCATTCGCCTGATCTGCGCGATGCGTTCCGACGGCGCGGGATGCGATCTGAAATAACCCTCGACGGTTTGCTGGGCGATGCCAGAAAGCTCTTGCTGCGGGGTTTGCGCCCGGCTCGTCCGCAAGTGTGCGAGACGACCAAAGGTCTCGAACATGCGGATCGCGCCAAGCGGGGAATAACCGGCGAGAACGGCGAGCCGTGTTCCTTCTCGGTCGGCTTCAAGCTCCTGATCCTTGGAATAGCCAGCTTCGAAGGTCTCGATCGGAATCGCCGCCAGAGCGCCCAGTGGGACGTGGCGCAGCGCCTCCTCGGTCTCAACGCGCTCGACACAATGATAATGGTCAATGTGTTCGATTTCGTGGCCCAGTACGGCAGCAAGCTCATCTTCGCTGTCCATCTGTGCGATCAATCCTGCGCCGATATAAACATGCCCGCCCGGAAGCGCAAAGGCGTTGATGAAATCCATATCAGGTAGGTAATGAAACCGAAAAGGCAGCTTGCGGTGAGCATGCGCCGCGACGCGGGCGCCAACTTGCTCGACGTAAGCGCGCACGGCGCGATCGTCAGCGTCTTCTTCCGCTGGCTGCGGCCATCGCGCGGCGTAAGCGCGGGCCAGGTGATTACCGACATCGATTTCATCCGCGTCAGAAAGATGAGCGAAGCTCACCGGCAGGCGGCTCAA
This sequence comes from uncultured Acidobacteriota bacterium, assembly GCA_963783155.1. GTDB lineage: Bacteria > Acidobacteriota > Terriglobia > UBA7540 > UBA7540 > SCRD01. The sequence goes on from CAWANC010000012.1 coordinate 40,679, forward strand.
TTCGTGCTCGGAGTCGGCGATGAAGTACAGGACCGGCGCGGGGCTCACGGCTGTCTGCACGCGCCGCACCTGGCAATAGATGATCGCGCCGACGCTCGACGCCATCACGACCGAAAGTGAAATCCAGCGATTCATAAGTATTGCTTCAACGCCTCCTGGTATCGCGTGTAGAGATACGACACTCCGTAAAGCGCGGAACCGATGACAATCGCGGTGAGAATCTTGTCGGGCGTCGTCATCTCCCAGAAATCAAAGACAACGATTTTCCCCACACACAGCAGAAGCAACCCGAGCCCCGTCATACGGAAGCTCCTCTCACACACGGCAAGGGCGAATATGAACACAGCGACGCCTTCCATGCCCCATGCTACTGTCACCATACCTTTGCGCATTTCGATTGCAAGCAGGACGGTGAGCAGAACGATGCCGATAAAGAAGAGGACCTGCTCGGGCCGACGGTCGAGCGCGGCCGGAATCCGCGAGAGTCTCCCTTGGCCTCCTTCGCCGGACTCGCCCTTCCGGCGCAGTCTGAAGGCAAACGGGAGTGCGACGAATAACAGGGTGATGGTGACGCCGACACAGAGTGGACGGCTGTACCATGACCAGAACGCAGCCGGAAAATAACTCCGTTCGTATAAATTGTGCGAAATGCCACGGAGGAGGACCGTAAAGCTGAGCAGCAGCCCCTGATGAAGAAAGATCCTTCGGTTCGTGCTCCATGCCACTGCGAGGAGAGCCAGCGTAAGCGCCGCCCAGCCTGCGATGACCCAATCCGGGTCGAGCTCGAACCGGACCAGCGCAGCGAGAGTCAGGATGCCCAGATAACTCAGAACCGCCGGTATCCGGTACTGGCGGTCCGATGAGAGGAATTCTGCTTGCTCACGCTCTAGGCGGTCGAACGCGTAATACAAAGCGAACGCCAGCGGCACGACAGTGTAAAAGCGAGGGCTGAGCCGGCCCGGCAATCCCGCGGCGTTCAAGTTGACAAAGAAGATTCGCACGAAGCCCGCAAGAAAGGCTGCGTAAGCCTGCCACCGCAAAGGGCCAGACCGGCGCAATATGCCGACTTCGAGAATTGCCAGGCCGAATAGGGTCCATCCCAGCGCCACGCTGATGGGTTGCAGTTCATACCAGATGACGAACGCGGCGAGTGTGGAGGCGGACCAGGTATAGGCAGCAGGAATTCTTGTTGATAGGGGCGCCGGATGCCCGTCAGCACTGGCCGCCCAACGCGAAGAGACATAGAGCAGCACTACGACGATCAGGACAGTAACAGGCCGCAAGGATACTCCGTGCCAGTGCTGCGAGGCAGCGAGGTTAACGAATGCAGCGCGGAGAACCGCGAGCAATGCGACAGTGTAAGCTTCAATCGTGACTTCGCGCGCATTCGCTCGAAAACCTGCATAGACCAGCACCAACCCCAGCCCTGCCCAGCCCACCGCAGCCCATTGTTCGGAACACGCGACCCACACGCCGAACACGGCGAGTAGCGCGGCTAGATAAGAAGCGACGCGAAAAGCTTCGGTGTCGAGCCGGCACTTCGCCAGTTCGGGGCGAAGGCGGGAGGCGGCGTGGGCATTGAAATAGAAGACCAGTGCCGCGATGAAGAATAGAATGGCGAGGTGCGGTAGAGGAATATCGGCATATGCCATATTGCGAGCATGAATAACCTGCCGCGTGTCAGCGATGAGAATTTGAATAGAGGCGACGAAAGCGACGGCCATTCCCGCACGCCGAAATATAACTTCGCGCAATAACATGCCTGCCAGGAACAGAGTTTCCGCCATCAGCAACCAAAGCACGGAAAGGCTTTGGTGGCTATATTTGAACGGAAATGCCGCAGCCATCAATCCTGAACCTATGAGCGTGAGCATAATAAATGCAGTTCGCCGCCGGCGCGTGATGGGCAACTGTCCGGCTGCGAACTGCACCGCGCCAGTCAGCAAGAAGAACTCGAACGCTTTTTCGGGATGCGCCGACTGGTAGCTCATCAGCCAGACGAATAATGCGCTGTTGAGAATTATCGCCACGGACGAAGTGTTCTCTTGAACGGCTTTAGCAGCCCGACGCACGATATATGAGACAAGGAAAGCGAGCCAATAAAAGGTCAATAGTCCAGAACTCAACCGGTAACCGAGAAATTCTCCGTGAGGGTGAGGCAGCGGAGCAAGGATGGGCTCCAGCCAGAACCGATGCGTTAAAAAGGCGGCGACAATGCCGAAAATCTCCAGCCCGTACCACTGGAGCGAAACCGCGATGATTGAGACGGCGGCCACGAGAACGGCATTGGCGTAAAGGCCCGAGATGTCGCCTCGGTTGGCGTTGACTGTGAGAAATGCCAGCAGGAACGCCAAGCTCGTTACTGCCTGGGAGCGGTACTTCAGAGTGTGCGCAATCATTCCGGCGCCCACGAGAAGCAGTAACATGAGGTCGGTGCCGTTCGATGCGAGCACTCGCGCCGCCTGCACGTGGCGCATCGCATAGGCGACGAAAAATGCGAGTGCCCATCCGCCACCGATCCCCGCGCGGGCCAGAATTCTCCATTGCTCACGACGTTCGAAATAGACGCCTGCGCCCAGCATGCCCGCGGCCGCGAGGAATCCGACAAAATCCTTGCCGCCCGGCCCAAGGGTCCGCAGTTGGTAACCGATGAAGAGCGCGACGCCGACGACCAGAATGACGACACCTAGCTTGTTCAGCCAGTTCGTGCCCAGGATTTCTTCCAGCCGGTCGGCGGAGAAACCCTCGCTTCTGCTCAACGGCTCCGGTTTTGACATGCGGTGAGACAATGGTTGGGAAGAAGCAGAGGTTGGCCCTGAATGCTCGGCTGATCTCTGCGGGACGTCATTCGAAACGCGCGCCTCGGCCGGTGGGCTTCCACGCTCTGACCGCTGTGCGCCGAGCCTTGAGCTGATCGAGGGAATTCGCTGCTCTGCGTGCCCTCTTCCAGGCTGGCCTTCTCCGCCAGTATCGCCGGACAGTGGCGCACCTGCCGGAGGGTGTGAGACCGCGCGCCGCGGAGGAGTCTGAGCAGGCTGATCCTCAGACCCGCGCGGCAGAGGCGAGGCAACCGGCTGGTCGATGATCTTCAGCGGCATGTTTGCTGGATGAGTCGTAATACTGGCCCTGGGTGGTCCGGCGTGCGAGGAAGAGCTCTTCAGCAACCGAAACTCGTGCTCAAGCGCATCCATCCGCGCTGCCAGCTTCTGCGACTCATCGTGAGTCTGCCGGGAAAGCCTGGCGGCTCTCGATGCCCGCAACAGGGAGAGAAACGGCGCAACCAGCAGCAGAAAGCCAGCCGCTAGAACCAGAATTAGAATGAGGATGAACCCCGGTTCCATTTGAAGAACCCCACACTGAGCCGCGTTTGATTACCGGCTCTCAAGGATCAATTCCCGCCTGAAGGTGGCCGCTGCGTTTCCGCCGCAAGCCGCACCGCGAGTTCTTTGACTTTGCTCAGATCCAGCTTTCCTGTGCCAAGAGTCGGCAAGGCAGCGATCGAAAAGAAATTCTCCTTGCGCGGAGTCCAGAGCGGCGGCAGACTCTGTTCGCGCAGCCGGCGGAGCATTTCGTCGAGGCCGATTTCGAGCGGCGTGTAGAGTACCACGAGCCTTTCGCCTTTCTTTTCGTCAGGCAACGACGTGACCACAAGTTTCGGCTCGGTTGCGCCGAGCGCGCGGTGCAGCGCATCTTCCACCTGGATGTGCGGGACCATCTCGCCGCCGATCTTGGAAAACCGCGACAGCCGGCCGGTGATGCTGATAAAGCCATCCTTATCAAGGCGAGCGATATCGCCGGTGACGTACCATCCGCCGCGCACAACTTCGCGGGTCCTTTCGGGATCGTCCAGATATCCGGTCATGACGCCCGCGCTCTTGACCAGCAGCAAGCCTTCTTGGTTAGGGCCAAGCTCGTCGAAGTTTTCAGGATTGACGACGCGCGCGGCAACGCCGGGAATGGGATGCCCGACCGAGCCGGGCTTCGACCCGGCCTGCTTTTCACCCCGCTCGAAATAGCCCGGCACCCCAACCGCAACCACCGGCGAGAGTTCCGTGGCGCCGTATCCCTCGTAAAGGTCCACGCCGAATTTCTCCCTGAAAGCGGCGGCAAGTGCGGGCTTCATTTTCTCCGCGCCCGCAATGGCGAGCCGCAGCGCGCCAAAGTCCTCCGCTGCACACTTGTTCACATAGGACCAGGCGAACGTGGGCGTAGTGATCATGATGGTCACGCGGTGCTTGCGACAAAGCTGGCCAATTGTACGCGCTTCGAGCGGGTTTGAATGATAAACCACGCCGAAGCCTGCGAGCAGCGGAAACCATAGGCCTCCGGTGAATCCGAAGGAATGGAAAAATGGAAGGATGCCTAGCAGACAATCGTTCCGATCCGATTTGACGGCCTGCTCGATGCCTTCGATGTTGGAAACAATGTTCCGGTGGGAAAGCATCACGCCCTTGGGCACGCCAGTTGAGCCGCTGGAGAAAATGATCGTGGCAAGGGAATCGAGTTTCATCCCGCGCGGAACCAGCCAGCGGCGCAGCATGGAGAGCGGTAGCAGGCGCGCCGCGGCGAGCACGGCCACTCTTTGCCAGGCGGAAAATTCTTTCGCGGCATCCTCAATCATGACCATGCCGGGACGCTTTTCAATGCCCAAGCGCTCAAGAAGCTTCTCCGAGGTGAATATCGTTTTAACTCCGGCGCGCTCAATCGCCACGCCGAAGGCTTCCTTTGAGATCGTGTAATTCAGATTCACGGGAACCCTACCGGAAAGACTGATGCCCAGGTTCACGAGCGCCCCCGGGACTGAAGGCGGCAGCAGCACGCCGACGTTCCGTCCGCGCTCGCAGCGGCGGCAAATCAGGTTGCGAAACAGAATCGCGCCAGTCAGGGCTCGACCGAAGCTCAATCGGCGCCCGGATGCATCCGCCATGGCGAATCGCCGCCAGTTGCGCCTCCCGCTTTCCACAAACAGTTCGGGCAGCGGACGTTGGACCGCGTCGCGGTGCGCGAAAGCTTCCGCGCCAACCAGCATCACCTGCTGGCGGACGCGGAAAGCGTCGGTGTCGGGAGCGAGCGGCGCGCCCACGGTTACGGTGACGGGATAAGGGATGCGGCGAGGCCACTTGAAGAAGAACTTGCCCCGCTCGAAGCTGAAAATCGAGCCCCAAACGCGGTCGAGATAAACGGGGATGATCGGCGCACTGACGCCGCGCGTAATACGCTCAAAGCCGCGTCGGAAACGCAGCATGTTGCCCGTGCGGCTGATCGCCCCTTCGGCGAAAATGCAGACCAGTTCGCCCTGTCGGAGTTGCTCCTGCGCCTGGCGAAGCGACTCGATGATTTCGCGCGGCGAGTCGGATTCAGAAACCGGAATCGCTCCCATCAGTTTGGCCAGCCAATGCATGCTGCGTGACTCATAGAACTTGCGGTACATCATGAAGCGCACGAAGCGGTCGGTTGAAGCGCCGATCAGGAACGGGTCAATGAACGAGATATGGTTTGAGACGATCAGAGCGGGGCCGCGGCGCGGCAGGTTCTCGCGGCCCACCACGCGAATCCGGTAAAACGTGTGCGTCAACAGCCACAGAACCAGGCGAATGGTGAAGTCAGGCAGAACAGTCATGATATAGACCGTGGCGGCGAAGGAAACCAGCGCCATTACGAGCAGGACTTGGTTTGCGGCCAAATGGGCAGACCCGGAAAGCAGTCCAAAGACGCCTGCGCCCAAAATCACGCCGGTAAACGTCAGCACATTCGAGGCGGCAATCACTCGGCCCTTGGTGTGCTCGCCCGCCCGCGATTGCAGGAAGGCCTGAAGAGGAATAATGAATATCCCGCCTGAAAATCCCAGCAGAAAATGGCCAGCCAAGGCCGCGGCAAACGAGCGGTGGGCAAAATAGAGAAACACGCCGAACACGCCAAGCCCCACCGAGCCGATTGGAACCAGGCCCACTTCCACGTGATCGCCGGAAAGCTTACCGGCCACCAAAGCGCCCAGGCCAATGCCTGCCGAAACCGCCGCCATCAGCGCGCTGATGCCAGTGTCGCTCAGGCGAAGAAGATCGTGGCCGTAGCCAATCACGTTTTGCAGGTAGACCGCGCCGAGAAACCAGAAATACGCGATGGCCAGGACCGTTTGGAACAGCGCACGAGAGCGGCGGATTTCGCCGAAGTCGCGCCAGAATTCGGCCGCCAGGTTCCACCGGAATTTTTCTCCCGCTCCGATTGCCTCGACGCGGGTGATGCCTGTGGCGAAGCCCAGGCCGACCAGCGCCATTCCAACTAGCACGGCAACGGGAACATATGGCTGGGCGAAGAAGCGGTCCCGCAGTAAGCCGGCGGCAATCGGGCCAAGCACGATCATCGAGTAAACGGTGAGCTGCATCAGGCCATTGGCGCGCGGCAGGTCGTCATCGGGAAAAATCTGAGGCAGAATACCTTCCTTCGCGGGATCGAGAAAGGCGGCGTGCACACCCAGAAGGAAAAGCGCCGCCAGCATGGCGTTGATTCGGCCCTGGTACGTGGCGAAGGTCGCGTAGGCCAGGAGCGCGGATTCGGCGATTTTGAGCGCAATAATCACGCGCCGCTTGGAAAATCGATCGGCGACCTGGCCTGCCCAGGAAGAAAGAATGATATAGGGCAGGACGTAAAGGGCTGTGCCCAGCGAAATGATACTGGAGCGCGCGGCAGGATTCGCAACCGTCGCGGCGGCGTAGAAAAACAAAAGCTGCTTGAAAGTATTGTCATCGAAGACGGCCAGCGCCTGGGCCGCCAGGAGCCACACAAAACCCTGGCGCTTGAGGACATGTGAGTACCCATTGACGGGACGGTGAGCCGGAACGGGCTGTTCAGGTACGCCCGGCCGTTTCGACGCCGCCTGGGATCCCCGAGCTTTAAATTCCTCCTTCGCCATGACGGACCCCGAGCTATGCGGGATCATTTCGAGACTAATCGCCCCCGCCAGAACACGGATACCGTAATCGGAATCGGCGATTAATTCAAGCGCTCGCTCAGCTTCTGCATCTATCATGGCATGTCTCCTGTCATTCATAGGCTCACCCACAGGGGTTCCTTCTTTGCCGACTCCAAGTCTAAGGTCGAAGCGCTACACGCGCTATGGGTGGGATGACAGTTTGCAAAGTGTCATATTGAACAGGGAGGCGGTACAATCAGGGTCGTCTGGATAAGGAGTTGCGGGGTGCTCGCACGGAGCAAAATTTCAATTCAGAAAAGCAGCAGCGTTCCCGTCCGCCGGCAACTTGCGGAGCAGATTGTTTATCTGATCGCGACAGGCCAACTGAAAGTGGGCGAGGCGCTCCCGAGCGTGCGCGAGCTGGCGCGGCGGCTGAAGATTCATCACAACACTGTTAGTGGAGCCTATCAAGACCTGGTCCGGCGCACCTGGCTGGTGCGGCGTCGCGGAAGCCGGTTGATTGTTCGCGGAGCGGAAGCGGATGCCGGAGCGCTCCCTGATTCCGATCTCGACGCGCTGATCAATCAAACGATCGCATTGGCACGGCAAAGCGGATATTCTTTGCAGGAACTTCGCCAGCGGGTGCGTGAGCGCCTCATGGCGGAGCCGCCTGATCACATCCTGGTGGTGGAAGAGGAACCTGGTCTGCGGAGCGTTCTGGAGGAGGAAATTCGCGGCGCCAGCCGTTGGCCGGTCAAGGGCTGTTCACGCCAAGACCTTGCCGCTGGTCCAACACTTGCTATTGGCGCTCTGATCGCCACGCCGCAGTACGCGCTGGGCGACGTCAAACGGCTTGCACCCAAAGAGCTTCCACCTATAGCCTTGGTCTTTTCTAATGCGGCTGAGTATCTGGACAGGATCCGGAAATTGCGCGAACCGTCTGTGGTGGCTGTTGCTTCGGTGAGCCCAGCGTTCCTCGCGGCGGCCCACAGCCTGCTCGCGCCCGCCATGGGCGAACGCCATTCGCTGGTTGAATGCCTGGCATCGCCTGAAGACATAGACCCGGCTGGCAGCCGAATCGGAGCTGCGGACCTAGTGTTATGCGACGCCGTGGCATGGGCACTGATGCAGGGCGGTAAGTCTGTCCTCTATAGGCTCATCGACTCAGCATCGCTCCATTATCTCACTGCTGCGATGGAGGCGTAAGAAGCCTCTGGCCGAAGGATGAATGGGTCCGGGTTGCACAAAACCGGCCGTGCCGACCGGAAAGTAACAAAACCATAGCAAGGTCCGCTCGGACACCATATATCGCCATGATGGTGGGTTACACTATTGAGCCAAAAGAGTCATTCATATCGATTTACGTCACTCATAAGCCATGCAGATGGGCGCCTCAAGCCGGCAAAAGCAATCCCTGAAATCGAAGGGTTTGATGCGTATTTTCAGGGTAGAGTTCCCTGTGTCTCATGTCAGCCGTAGAAATGACGAGGGGTAGGGGAAATGACAGAAGAAGATTCGCTTGCCTCCCAACCGGCAGGGTGGCGGTTCGATTTCCTCACGACTTAGTGTTTCCGATCCACGTGGCTGATAAGTCGCTAGCCTTGATCGGAAATGCTTCGGCCCAAACACGTGAAGTCAGGTGGCGGCAGGATGGTGACGGGCCGGGGCATTTTCGATAAGGAGACTTGAAGGGACCCGCTGTCGCGCACGAACAGTTGGCGATCGCGCCCGAAACTGAATGAAGGATTGTATTTGCAGGGCATTGCAAGATGTGCCGATTTGTGTAGGAACTGTAGTGCGGACATTGAGGCTGTTCATCCCCTGCAGTGGCTGCAGCGATTACGGACGGGAGTTTCGCGGAGCGGGATTTTGCTTCCACAAGCGTCCAGTCCCACGTAAGGATGCTCCATGCGCTGGGGGTCTGAATAGGTGAAAAGTTGGCGATTACATTCCAAGGGCCAGGTGCGGCTGTCCGCCAGCGGAGTCTATAATGGAAATTCCGGCTAACCTCTTATGGCGGATTCTATATATGCGTGTTGATTTGGCGTTCGGGCGAAAGGGTCTGACCGTCAACCTGCCCGAGGGGTTTCATTATCGTGTCCTGGAGGCTCGCTCGGCCGTTCCCATCGAGCGTCCTGAGGAGGCTGTCCGGCGTGCGCTCGACACTCCCACGGCCAGCCCGCCTCTCCGGGAACTGGCGCGGGGCAAGCCGTCTGCAGCTATTTCGGTCTGCGATATTACTCGTCCGGTTCCGAACCGCCTGATTCTGCCCGCCATCCTTTCTGATCTCGAAGCTGCGGGCATTCCGCGGGATAAGGTGACGATCCTTATTGCCACCGGTTTGCACCGTCCCGCCACTCCGGCAGAAATTCGGGAGATTTGCGGCGAGGACATTGCCGCCCGCTGTCACATCGTCAATCACAACGCCCGGGCACTTGCCGAACACCGGCATCTGGGATCCACCACCTCCGGAACGCCTGTTTATATCGACGAGCGTTTCGTTTCCGCCGCCCTTCACATCACCGTGGGCTTTATTGAGCCACACCTGATGCTGGGCTTTTCCGGAGGCCGCAAACTCATCGCGCCCGGTCTGGCCGCCCAGGAAACCATCAAAGTCCTCCATAGTCCCAAGTTCATGCGGGACCACCACGCCTGCGAGGGCTCAATCGAGCAGAATCCGCTTCACCTTGAACTTCTGGAGATTGCCGGAATGGCGCGCCACGATTTTCTGGTTGATGTCGCACTTGCAAGGGGAACGGGACAGCGTCCTATCGCGGCGGTGTTTGCAGGCGATCCCGTCCAGGCACATCGCGAAGGGGTTCGATGGGTATCCCAGGTGATGCTGGAAACGCTTGACGAGCCTGTGGACGCGGTCATCACCACGGGCGCCGGCTATCCGCTCGACCTCACCTTTTATCAGTCGATCAAGGGCATCACGGCGGCATCGCAGGTTGTCAAGCCAGGCGGGAAGATCCTGCTGATGGCGGCATGCGCGGAAGGCGCCGGCGGAAAAGAATTCAGTCGGTTGCTGGCGGAGCACCGCTCCGATGGCAAGTTCATGGATCACATCCTGCACTCCCCGGTGGTGGTGGACCAATGGCAACTGGAAAAACTGGGGCTGGTGACCCGCAATGCCGAAGTGCTCTACCACGTTCCCGGCTTGCCACGTGAGCTCCAAGGTGCTTTGTGGGGTAAGTCGTATCCGACCGCCGATGCTGCCATACAGGCGCTGACCTCGGCACTTGCTCCGGGCTCAACCATCGCCGTGATTCCCGAAGGCCCCTACGTTCTGGCCCGTGCCGGGGCTTGACCCCCTTAGAGTCGTCTTCAGCAGGGGTGGTGTCTTCATAACGACCTTCGCGCCATGGCGTGTTGTTATACTTTGGGCGGGCGAGGTGGCTCCCCCTCGAAGTGGTGTCACATTGAAAAGTGGCGCCACTCTTAAAACAATTTCTGTGGCCTGTTCCTGCCATTTTGAGACCAAGTTTGTTACGGGTGGCGCCATCTCCATCCACGCAGGCTTGTCGTCCACCGCGCAGCCCAGCCTGACCAGGGAATCGCAGACCGGTGCAGCGGCTGCAGCAATCACAAGGAAGGGGGTATTTCTGAGGATTGGTTTCTATCCGCCTCTGGCAGTGCAGTTCCTGCACAATCCTCTCTGGTCATAGTTGGAGCTCCGCAAGTCCAAATCGCGTGCTCGTATGAGGGCCGCTAACCTATGGGAGTTCACGGTGGCGGTTCCACCACAAGAACACCCAAGTGGGGAACTCTGTGTCATGGTGCTCAAGTGCCGGTTGCGTCGCTCGGTGCGGGGGGTTTAACGTTGATACTTGGATCGTTCTATCGGAAGAGGAGGGACCATGCCGCCTAAACGTTATCTGGCAATACCGGGCAGCAGACGTGAGCCGATGCCGGGCGCAACCAGGACGGGCCCTTGCGACCCCAAGGAGCGTTTGCAGGTGACGGTCGTGTTGCGACACCGTCGATCGAGCAAACGCTTCAAAACCCTTGCCCAGCTTGCATCCCGTGGCGAGCGGTTAACGCGCAGCGGAATACGAGGCACGCTACGGGGCTGATCCCAAAGATGTCGAAAAGATTGAAGGCATTCGCCGGCGCGCACAGGCTCAAGGTCTCCAAGGTGAACATTGGCGCAAGGACAGTAATCCTATCGGGGACGGCCGGTGATTTCTCCCGTGCTTTTCAGGTGAGCCTGGATCGTTACGAACATGCAGGGGGAGCATTTCGCGGCCGTACAGGCCCCGTGCGTGTCCCTGCAGCCCTGAAAAACATCATCAAGGGCGTTCATGGGCTTGATAACCGGCCTCAAGCGCGCGCTCACTGTCGGATCGCATCGGCCGCCGCTGTTTCTTACACGCCTCCGCAGGTGGCGAAGCTGTACGACTTCCCCAGCGGCATGAACGGGCAGGGCCAAACCATCGGCATCATCGAGCTTGGAGGTGGCTATTCTCAGTCCGACCTGAATTCTTACTTCAGCGCGCTTGGGATCTCTCCATCGCCCACCGTCTTGTCTGTGTCAGTGGACGGCGGGAAGAACCAGCCGACGGGCGACCCTAATGGCCCGGACGCTGAGGTCATGCTGGACATAGAAGTGGCCGGCGCAGTGGCGCCGGGTGCGAAGATTGTGGTCTATTTTGCTCCGAATACCGATGCCGGTTTCCTGGATGCCATCAATCAGGCGGTAATGGACAAGCGCAACAAGCCTTCGGTGATTTCAATCAGTTGGGGCGGTCCGGAATCCACCTGGACGTCGCAGTCGCTGAAGTCTTACAACGCGGCTCTCCAATCCGCCGCGGCAGTTGGTGTCACTGTCTGCGTCGCCTGTGGCGACAACGGGTCTTCGGACGGCGTTAATGATGGGAAAGCCCACGTGGACTTTCCGGCCTCAAGCCCATACGCTCTGGCTTGCGGGGGTACGCATCTCGTCGGCAGCGGTAGTTCGATCACTGATGAGGAAGTCTGGAACGATCTGCCTGATAACGGCGCTACCGGCGGCGGAGTCAGCGACGCGTTTTCGCTCCCCTCATGGCAGAATGCCGCCAATGTACCGACTTCGGTCAATCCGGGAATCGCAAAGGACGCGGGCTCCCCGATCTGGCGGGTGACGCTGATCCTCTGACAGGCTACCGGGTAGAAGTGGACGGCTCGAACGCCGTGGTGGGAGGAACGAGCGCTGTCGCGCCGCTCGTTGGCCGGGCTGATTGCCTTGTTCAACCAAGCGCTTGCGAGCCCCGTGGGATACTTGAATCCCGACCTCTACAAGAAGCTGGCCATTTCCCCGGGAGCTTTCCGCGACATTACACAAGGGAACAACGGCGCATACCAGGCGCGACAGGGGTGGGACGCGTGTACCGGCTGGGGGAGCCCGGTGGGATCAGCCATCTTGAGCGCTCTGACACCACCTAAAGCGCCATCGGACTCTTAGACCAGCCCCTGCAGCGACTGCAGGAGTCTCCGCGTTAACCGACCTCAGAACCTAGCTAACTCTTCGGTGGGAATCCACGTCAGTTCTCAGGCGGGACCAGTGCCTGGGAGGCCCGGAGTTGCCGGCGTGCTTCTGCTTTCGCCTTGCGTGCCGCGTTGGCCTTGATGAGGTTTTGTCGTACCGCTGCCAGCTTCTTAGGCGAACGGCTCTTACCCCCTTCTCCTCCGCAAGCACAGAAAAAGTAGCAGTCGTATGTTTCACTCCAGGCTACCTCATCGACACCACCTTCTGCGTTTTCAAATTTCATACGTTGTTTATTACACGTTTTGGCCAGCTCAAGTCCAGAAGAATCGTGAGTCCGTTCTTCATAGGAGTACCCAAGGGAGGCCCCGCAGGCCGTTTCTCCTAAGGGCCCTTCCAAATCCACCTAAGGCCTTCTGAAAATTGCCAAGTACCGCCCGGAATGCATATCAAGCGGATCGTTGATCCGCGGTGAGTCGAACCCTTTATTTTCCAACGTAGTAGTGCCGATTTTCGGTGGGGTCTGAATCAGTGGCTTTTACTTGAGGTTGGCTGTAAACCTTCAATCTCAGCGGGCTCCCGCAATCAGCAATTGACAGCATCTTTTTTCCAAAGGTCTTTTGGGTCGACATGATCCGGTAAGCCCTGTTGGTGAGAATTCGCCACCGTCTATTCCACCACCTGGGTGCTATTCCGGTCGGTCCGTGTCACTGCCTGGCGCTGCATCCTCGAAGAACTCACAGTCGTAATGGTTATGGAGATACTCCTTCACGGCCAGTCGGATTAAGTCAGTTTTCCCGATGCGGCACCCGCGTTCCGCTGATTTTACACGGGCCCGGCCTTCGAGCCATTTGGCGGTCACCCAATCGAGAAGCACGGAGTGGGAAATAGGCGCCACCAAGCCGCCGGGTGGCCATTGCGACCTCGAGGGGCGCTTTGGCCTTTGGGGGCGGACGGGGACGCAGTCGGCCCAATGGGCCGGGTCCTTGCAGCTCTTGTCGTGACAGATGCTCCGGTGCCACTGCTGAAGTGGCTTATTGCGTCTGCGGAGCGTCGGCAGTCCGAACTTTCGCTGGCAAGTGGTGCACATGTGGCTCTTATTATTCCGATACAGAAGTCTGCCGCACCGGAAACAGAGCGGCGTTCCTCGTGGAGTCTGTGCCGGCCCCTGATAACAGTCCTCCGGCTGCGGTGGTTTTCGCGGTTCGGGGAACACCTCCACTTCTGGACCAAAACATCTTAGGAATTGACGCTGCATTCCGGTTCCTCCCTTTTCTTGTTTGACTATCCCCATGGACCCGACTGACCTGCACGCCAGGCACTCTCAGTTGAGCTTGAGCATTCCTCCGTCGCACCAAACGCTGCAGTGGCTGCAGAGAAAAAGGTTCCTCAATCTCGAAGTACCACAAAAGTCGCTCATAAGTAAACTAATCAGTTAGCACCGGCCAAGATGGACGGCACACCATTCCAAAGATGCCGGGCGAATCTCAATAATTGAGATGCCACCCTTGGGCTATGGCTGACATTAACTTCCCTCTGGCATCAGGAAACATAGTCGAATAGGTGTGGGATGACACCACATTCCGAACTTCGAGGGACCATTTCCGACAGAAACGTTGTGTCTCGGTTTGTGGTTTAATTGAGATGACCTTCGTGGATAGCTCCAGTCTGGTCCGCTGGCGCGAAAAGAGCGGATCCCCCAGGCCGCTCGTCCACATCTGCCGACCGCCGGGGATCTGACGGGGGCTAAAATGATTAGACGTCAAAGAGGAAGGGGCTCGTCGGGTTCGGTCTCTTCAAACAAAAATCAAAACTTCAAGGTAGTGTCAGAGGAGGAAGTATTCTCTCCTGAGATTCTCCCCATTGACGACCCTTGGGAAGAAAAGAGAATTATCGAGAAGCGAAAGATTCCGTATTACGAATACCTAATTAGGAAGCTCGGAACAAGGAGTTTAGGTTGGACCGAAGGGTCTCTTTATAATCGGATTCGAGAGGTATACCGCTTATGCTTTGAATCCAGGAAGAAGGAGGGCATGAAGGTCATAAATGACTTTGTGGCATTCCATCCTAATTTGGCCTTCAGCACACCCTGGCTCGCTGAGGTCGTCAAGACACACACGACCTTTGAAAACCCCGAATATAGCAGCCCGCGAACGAGGCTGCTTGAAGCTCTAAGCGCTGGGTTCCGGAGAGCAGCCGATTCCCGCCGGTACAAACGGTACGCCCGAGCTAGTTGGGAAGATGCCGCTAGGATGGCGATGAAGTCTTTCAAAGACGAGTTTTCAGCCATCTACAAGTCCGATGACTGGAAGGTCACGTCCAACCAAGACCAAAACAAGGACAAGGACAAGCACAATACGACTAGGAAAGCCATAATTTCGGAAAAGGTTGAGGAATTGATGGGGAGGTACTCTGAGTGCCCTACTATTGAGAACATCAGGCAAGACCTCCAAAAGCATCTTCTCGAAAAGCGGGCCCGCAAGGCCGCGGTGCTAATTACCCATACGCTTTTTAAAGTTCCCGCTCGTAAAATCGAAGGCAAAACCTCCATCTAGCTCCGTACTGAACGCTGTCAATAAAAATTCTAAAAATGTGCAGTGCCGCGATGTTCCCAAAAGAGCGGTCGCGGTCGTAATCTATCTTCGGGCCGGTAGAACGCGGCATTCGGAGATATAAAATGGACAGATGCGACCAAGTCACTTTGAAGTCCGTGCGGAGAATGAAAAACCTTATACACGCTTCGAAGGAAATCAACCCACGCCCCGTCGGCGTCGATGGGATAACGCACGCGGGCTATAAAGACCCGATCGGCAGCTTACGGTGGGACCCCAATCTCCTGAACTTATCACCGCAACTGAACCCCCTGCAGTCGCTGCAGGAGGATCTGGCCTTCGGGTGGATTCCGGATGCCACCGAGAGTATTCGTAAAGAGGGCCGGAACCTGGAGCGCGGAACAGTTGGAAACCGCATCGTCGAAAGGGCGATATCGCGAAGACTGGTCCCGTTACTAGAAAAGTATTTTAACAATGCCAGCTACGCCTTTCGACCTGGAAAATCACCGCAGGACGCTGTGCTGGCAGCCAGGGCTTTGATCCGTCGGGGGTACCACTGGGCAGCGAAGACCGATTTCGAACACTATTTCGAACACGTTGATCGTGGAATCCTAAGACAACAATTACGCGCCTTGATCGCTGATGAAGACCTCTGTTCAGCCATTCTCAACGCCATCTCAGCCATCCTCGTGGTTCGCGGGAAATCCCTTCAGAGGAGAAATGGCCTGCCAGAAGGAAGCGGGCTTTCCCCTCTCCTTTCTAACATTTATCTCCACGGCTTGGACCAAGCGTGCTCAGACTTGCACTATTTTCGGTATGCGGATGACGTGTTGATTCTCGGGCGTAATAAACGAGAGGCTGAGCAAGCCCTGCAGCGCCTGCAAGGACTTGCTGTGCCCCTTAGACTGAAGCTGAATATGCGGAAGAAAACTGTCCGGGACGTTTATTCCCGCCCGCTTATTTTTCTGGGGTACAAGCTTTGCGGCGGAAACATCCTTCCGCCAGAAAAAGCAATTGAGAAGTTGAGGAACAATCTTCAAAAGTTTCGGGGGCAACCCCAGCAGGGTCGAGAGGTTATGAAGGGCTTTGTGCGCCGGTTTCGGATCGGAACCGTCCGCAGATCCTTTCGACGTCTTGACCGCAGGCTGCTCCACCTGTACCCGCCGGGGCAGAGCCTTGTCGCTCTCCTCGACGTGATGCGTGTGTGCATGCCTGCGCCATGGGGGTTAGGGAAAGCAGCAATAGAAAGCACGCAGCTGCAACCTCCCCACGGGCGAGGCTGTCACGGCGATTGAGAAAACCATCCGGTAGGCCCCCGCGATCGCGACAGCCGGGGGCAGCGATCAATATGTGATCGCTGCCCCTTGCCCAAAGGGAAACAACCGAACGAAGGGAGTGGGTTTTCATGATAAAGACCAAGCGTGATCCAAAATATCTGGATTTCATCCGTTCACGGGCTTGCTCTTTCTGCGGCAACCCCATAACTGACCCCCACCACGCCATCAGGCGCCTTCGGGGCCTGAGCGAAGCAGGCTTGGGTCAGAAGGGTCCTGACTACCTAGCCATACCGATATGCCGAAAGAGCCACCGTGAATTTCACGATGGGAAGTTCACTATCGACCGCGAAGAGATCCTGGAAATTTGTTTAACCAACCTCATTTGTTATATCCAGGAACTCAATTTTCCAAGCCTCGTTCAGAAAATCAATGCCGGGCGCGAGGAGAATTCTGGGGAGTAAAGGGATGATAAAAATGACGGGACCCTCGTCAGCAGTTCTCGTTAAGGCACTCAGCCCGCTCCCAGAGAGCGACACCCTGAGGTGTGCGGTGTGTGCGCACCCTTTACGAGGAAGGCAGACGCGGTTTTGTTCTCGGGACTGCAAGCTGAAATTCTATCGCAGGGCGCTCCGAAAGCAGCATGACCACACCTGCAAGTGCGGCATCTGCGGGAGAGAAATCAGACTCGGAAGGCGGCGAATCGATTGATGATCACGGAACGTGCTCAAAATACAGTTAGAAATATTTCTGCTGGCACTGGCGAAGCGACCTTGATGTCAACGGACCAATCCTTTGGATTTGTTCCACGCGATAACTTGGCTGCAGGACGGATCAGAGCCTCCCCATCCTTCTTACGTTTTGGAAAACTGCAGGAAGGAACTTCCCGAAGATTTGATCTATCAGCGCGAGGAAGCAGAGCATCAACGTGAAGTCCAATAATACAAATCCGGTGGGCTCAGAATCCGCCCAAGGGGCGGCATTCGACATGGAATGGCTGGGTTTGCGGCAACTAACGTGCCGCGTACCCTATGGTGAGCGCACTATCCGCTCCTGGATTCACTCGCCCGTGGATCCATTACCAGCGGTGAAAGTGAAAGGAAAGATCCTGGTGCGAAAATCCGTCTTCGACAATTGGCTCCAACGTCACTCGATTAAGCCATTGGAATGCGTAGACATCGATGGTATCGTGCAAGAAGTGTTGAAAGGGAGAAGTGATGGCCGTTAAGGTCCGCAAGCGCAACGGGTCGTGGTGGGTCTTGATCGACTTTCGGGGACAGCGGAAGGCCAAGAAGGTAGGGACTCGAGAAGCGGCCGAGAAGGTCAAGAGGGAAATTGAAGCGCGGCTGGCGCTCGGAGAATTTAACGTTACCCCTCAGGAGCCCCTTCCAACCCTCCGCGAATATGCCGAGAGGTGGGTGCGTGAATACGCTCAAGTTCACTGCAAGGCGTCAACCGTTGCATTCTACAAACAATTCCACCGACTCTACATTTTTCCTGAATTTGGCGACCTTCGTCTTAATGCTGTCAGGCGCGACCACGTAAAGAGGTTTGTTGCCTCGATCTGCGAAAAGGGGCTGGCAAAGAACACGATTCGCCTGGCTATTGCGGCCTTGCGGCCTCTCTTCAATGCCGCCATCGAGGACGGGATTATTCAGGCCAACCCGGCGACGAGGTTGGGCCGTTTTGTTCAAACAGAGAAGCCAGAGCGACGAGCGTCTGCGCTCACGAGGGAGGAAACCGAGGCGTTTCTTAAGGCATCGCTGGAACACAGGCCGCGTTTTTACCCGCTGTTCCTGACTGCGCTACGAGCAGGGCTCCGGCTTGGTGAACTTCTGGCCCTCACTTGGTCAGACATCAATTTCGGGCAGGATGAAGCGGACTCAAACCGCTTCATCACTGTGCGCCGTCGCTATTATCGCGGGATATTTAGCATCCCCAAGGGCAACCGCAGCCGGCGCGTCGATATGTCAAGAGAACTGCGGCGTGTGCTGCTCGAGGCCCGCGATGCGCGGATGCTGGCGGCCTTCCAAAAAGGCAAGGATTCAATTACTGATGAGTTGGTATTCCAGTCTGAAATTGGAGGCCCTGTAGACCCCGCAAAGCTCGTTAACCGGCATTTCCTGCCCACCCTCGAAACGGCTGGACTTCGGCGCATCCGGTTTCATGATCTGCGGCACACTTTCGGAAGCCTATTGATTCAGGCTGGCGCGCACCTCGCTTATGTCCGGGACCAGATGGGCCATTCGAGCATCAAGATTACCGTTGACACCTATGGCCATTTAATGGCTGGCGCCGATATCGCGTGGATAGATAAGCTGGACGAAAAAACAAAATCGCAACAATCCGCAACCCAGGCGCAACCCAAAACAGGGGAATGTAAGGTCAAGGCTGCTAAGTCATTGAAAAGATGGCGCGCCTGGAGGGGCTCGAACCCCCGACCTACAGATTCGAAGTCTGCCGCTCTATCCAACTGAGCTACAGGCGCGAAAATTCAACTCTATCAGCTTGATGCCACTCCTGGCAACAGAGGCTCATGGCCCCCTCCGCTGCCTTCCGTTACTGCTTTGCGGACATTAGTAATGATGCCTGGGTGAGACCGGGCGAAGTTGCCCTGACGGCAATCTCACCCACTTTCCCCGTGCTTTGTAGATCGATGGCGGCGATTCCTGTAATCGCGTCAATTTCGGTCGCGCCACCAAGCAAGCGTCCCGGGCCCGTTGCAGAAAACTCAATCCAGTTTTGTGCCGTTGGAACTACCGTTCCGGCAGAGTCAACCACATCGGCCTGGATGAAAACCACATCAGCACCATCAGCAACAAGCGATTCCTTGTCCGGCTTCAGCACAATACCCTTTGCCGGGCCGGCGGTGCGAATCTCGTGGCGGACCGTCTCACTTCCCTTCTTCCCAACAGCAAGCAGTGTACCGGTCCGATAGGCAACTTCATCCCAAACAAAAGGCGGGTGCCGAAGGTGCGATCCCGGCAGCTTTGCCTTCGCAAACTGTTCTCGCAGTTGCTCGGGCTCGTGATATTTCTCCACCAGCATCCGAAAGTCCTGCCAGACGCGTTCCTGTGTGGCCGGCTTGCGCACACCGAGGCTCTGGCCGTTCAGGAAAAGTTCAACCGTATCGCAATTGCTGTAAATTCTCACCTTGCGGCTGCGGCCCGCATCTTCAGGCCAGGTCCAGTGGCCCACGATATGGATCATGGGCTTCTCCGTCCACTGTGACTGCAGGAAGAAATAGGCGTTCTTGGGGATGCGCCACATGTCGGAAACGCCCAGGTAGTCATTAAAGGGCCAGCGGAGAGTCAGCCGCCCGTCACGCGGGGCCCAAAGACTCCTCGTGACCGAGCCATTCGGCTCACCACAGTCATTCATGCACCACTTGGCCGTTCCAAGCCACGGCAGGGCATTCCACTGCATCAGGAACCCTTCCTGGATTAAGGCCATCTCGCTGTCCGCCACGACCTGGATTCTGCCGCGATCGATCAACGCGGGCCCTTCCCGTCCGCGCTCACACGAAACGGCTCCCCATTCGTTCCAGATGTATCTCTTCTCCGGATGCTCTTTGTGCGCCTGCAAAAGATCTTCGTAACTGGTGGCGTCCATGATGTCGGTGACGTGCGGGCAGCGGCCCGCCGTCCATCGGGCTGGATCAAGTGTGTGCGTGTAGTCGGAGAGTTCCACAAAGTCTTCGGGATATTTGTAAGTGCTCAAATCATCTGCAAAACCCCAGATGATGACTGAAGGACGATTGCGGTCCCGCTCAATCATCTCCCGCAACTGATGCTTAAGGTCGTCCATGAGCGGCCGGGGAAACCTCGTCGTGTAAACCGGCTTATCGCCTTCCTCATCGGGAGGGTAGATGTGGATGGCGATGTTTGGGACCTCCTCCCACACCAGGATACCCAGCTCGTCACAGGTGTTGAGAACGGCGGGGTCCTGCGGGTAATGCGACGTGCGGAAAAAGTTCACTCCCATCTCTTTCATCAGGCGAACATCCTTGATACCGATGGCTTCCGGCACCGCGGGGCCCAGAAAGCCATAGTCCTGCCGCCGGTTCACTCCGTGCAGATTAATTGGCTTCCCGTTCAAGGTGAACCCGACCGATGCCTCGTGGCCCATAAAACGGATTCCAAACCGCGTTACCCATCGGTCCAATGCATGATCACCTTCAAACAGGGTTGTCACCAGACGATAAAGGTGTGGGGAATCGGGAGACCAAAGCTGAGGATCGCTGATCGCCTCCGTCTTCTGGTCGAAGGATTTCACCTGGCCCGCACCAATCCCGGCTTGCGCTTCCAGCTTCGCCCTGGATTGCCCCGCCGCGTCCACCACCTCGCTCACCACCCGGACGGTGCGGGAGGAAGGGCTCTGGTTCTCCAGCCAGGTGCGTATGCGAACGACCGGGCGGTCCGGGTCGCCCTCAAACGTCACCCAGGTTCCGTTGTAGCGAACGTGCACGGGATCCATCACTTCCAGCCAAACGGACCGGTAGATCCCTCCATAATTGGCTACGTTCCTTTCCTCAGCCGGCGCAATGAAAGGAGAGAGGACATCATCTACCTTCACGGTAACCACGTTCGCCTTGCCAAACTCAACCGCATCTGTGACGTCGAATGCAAAGCTCGTGTATCCACCTGTGTGTTGGCCCACGTGCCGCCCGTTAACCCACACGTCGGCGATCTGGAAGACCCCATTGAAGTGCATCAGCACCCGGCGGCCACTCCAGCCATCAGGAACCTCCAGGCCTCTCCGATACCAGCCAACGCCGCGAAAATGCCCTGGCGCCGCGAAGGGATTATCGGGACCGGCGTCCCAGGTGTGAGGAACCACGACGTTTTGCCACGCGCTGTCGTTGTAGCCGGGCCGTTCCGCCCCAGCAAACTCCGGCTCAGTCCCGGCGCCCGGCGTTCCCTGCCGCTTGAATCGCCAGCCGGCGTTCAGCGACTCCGCAATTCGGTAGCCGGAACCTGCCTCCTCGCCGGCCGAACCAGTCCCCGCGGGTTCTGCACCCTGCGCACGCAATCCCTTAATTCCGCTCGCGGCAACGCCCGCCACCGAGGATTCGATAAACTGCCTTCGTGAAATTCCCTTCCCGGCCATTGCAGTCCTCTTTCTTGTCATCGGGCTACGAATGGAGGTTGAACACGCGCTCCGCGTGGATCCGGCTGAGTCGCAAATCTTCCTCCAGAGGTCGCTTGACGACAGTCTGTTTCATATAGGCGAGTTCCACAACCAACAGCGGCTTCAGCTTGATCTGCTTGAGATACAAAGCGATTTGCCGGTAGTCAATATCGCCGCTCGTAAAGGATTCCAGCCACACTTTATGGTGCGAATTCCTGAGGTGCAGGCTGCCCACGCGACGGCCGGCTTCGCGCAACAATTCCATCGGGTCCTGGCCGCCCTGATAAACCCAGTCGATGTCGAGGCAGATCCAGACGTACTTCGGGTCGGTGTGGTGAAGGTTATAGCGCCATTCGCGCGCGTTATCGGCCATCTGGGGGGCGTGGGCGTGCGTCCAGAATTGAAAGCCGCGGTCCGCCAGTTCGCGTCCCAGAAGATCGAGCATCTTTGCCTGGACAGCAAGCTCGGCGTCGGTTTTAGGCACGTCGTGCGGTTTCGGATCCGGATTGTTGACGACGGCCCGGCACCCCAGCTTCTTGCACAACCCCGCAATCTCCAGAGCCTGGCCGATGGTGCGGTCAGCCAGGTTGCGCCTGTGCATCGAGCCGCCCACATACACCGACGGCATCCGAAGGTTGTTTGCC
Source organism: uncultured Acidobacteriota bacterium (assembly GCA_963783155.1). GTDB lineage: Bacteria > Acidobacteriota > Terriglobia > UBA7540 > UBA7540 > SCRD01. Next base: position 62,653 of record CAWANC010000012.1, read on the forward strand.
TGCAGCAGTTCCAGCACGCGACCGCGAAGGTCCGGCGTCAAAAAGCCCTGATTCAATTCGATATTCCGGAAACCGGCGTTGTGCGCCATCGGAAAGATTTCGTCGAGGACATCGGCAAGCTCTTTGTGTTGCCGCTGGGCGTATTGCTGAAAAATGTAGCCCTCAACCGACAAGCGGCTGGTTTGGTAGCGACTTGCAGCCAGGCTCAGCAATGCGGCCGGCCCCAGCAGCAAAACATCGCGGCGTTTCATAGCATCAGTCCTTCCCGTTAAGAAGCTGAAGGGCGACAGCGATGGTTATCGTGACCCAAGGCCCGTGCTTTCCCACCGTTCCCCGCACCGCAGCACTTGGTACGGCTGGCCAATCGCTTCCGCCACGTCAACAAACTCTTGTGGATCGGCCGTGTTGAAGGTAAACATCTCATAGTGGCAGGGGATGACGACGCGCGCGCCCATGGCCTTTCCGAGTTCGGCGGCTTCGCGGGCGTTCAGGTTACCGGGCACGCGCCGCTCCGGGGCGCGGCCATTGATGGGCAGCAGCGCAACGTCGATCCGAAACTGCCTCAATCGCTCCGTCATGCCCTCGTAAAGAAGCGTGTCGCCGCTGTGATAAAGCGTCCAGGGGCCAAACTGCACAACGTAGCCCAGATATTCTGGCCCCAGCTCTTCATGAGCAGCGGGCACAGCTGTCAGCTTAAACTCCCCAATCGAGACAGACCCTCCATCCCGAAGGCCCAGCGGCAATTCCGCATCTATGTTCAGGCGTTCGGCCACGAACTGCCGGTTCACTTCCGGGACGACGATTTTCAATTCGGGATTAACTCGCAACAGCGGGCGCAGCGTTCCGCCGTCAAGGTGGTCGGTGTGATTGTGGCTGGATGAAACCACATCAATGAAGTCCAAACTCGAGGGGTTTACAACCCGCGCAGTCATCCGGACGTGCGGCTTGTCGGTGGCTGCGTACTTTTTGGTGAGCGAGTCAGACAGGTAAGGATCAAGCAGCAGGTGGCTTCCGCGCCATTGCACGAGGAACCCGCTCTGCCCAAGCCACCAGAGACGAAAGTGTCCATCATTCGCATCCGCGGCGCGAACATCGCACAGAAGCTCGTCGTCCTGCAAAACCGGCTGGATCATTCGATGCCCAGCTCCCGGCGGACAATTTTCACCCCGTCCACCAGCGATTTCAGTTTCCTTCTTGATGCCCAGCGCGCCGTTTGGCTGAGCCCGCAATCGGGAGCCAGGGAGAGGCGCTCGGCAGGAACAAAGCGCAGGCAATCGCGGACGCGCGCGGCAACATCCTCAGGGGTTTCGATGTAATAACTCTTCACGTCAATCACGCCGACGGCCACGTCCATCCGCTCAGCGACAGGCTTGATCAGTTCCACTTCTGCAAACTCACGGCTGGCCATTTCAAAATGCATTTCATCCACCGGCAGATCGAGGAACGCGGGAAACATGGGCGCGTACCGCCGCGGAGCAACCGCACGGCCCTTGTAGTTCCCAAAACACAGGTGCGTGGAAAGCCGGCAACGGCCCTGAACGCCTTCCACCGTGCGGCGGAAGATATCCACCAACCGCCGGGGGTCTTCCCGATGCGCGTAGCAGCTCATGGACGGCTCATCAACGCAGATTTCCTGGCATCCCGCCTGCACCAATGATTCCAGTTCGCGCCGCACAATGGGAACCAGCGCCTCGGTGAGTGCAAAGCGGTCCGGATAAGACTCATTCGGGATCAACCGGCCGCTCAGAGTAAAGGGGCCGGGCACGCTGACCTTGAGAGCTTTGCCCGTGGGGGAAATTCGCTTGAGGCGTTCATAATCTCGAACCGTGCCAAGACCGTTCGGGGCCTCGATCTTCCCCGTTAAAGTGTGCTTTCCGCGCTGATCATGTCCCGGCGGCCCGAACCGTCGCACAGGCTCGGCCTCAGAGGAAATCCCACTGAGGAAGCCGTAGAACGACAGGTTAAAATCGAGCCGCGTCTGCTCGCCATCGGTAATCGAGTCAAGACCAGCGTCGAGTTGGTCCTTCACACCAACAGAAACAGCGTCGTCCAGCATTTCTTCCAGATCGGCGGGCCCGAACTTGTCGAGATGTGCCGAAGCAAACTCCAGCCATCCCGGAAAAGGATAGCTGCCAATCACCGTGGTTCTAAGCGGGCATTCTTTCATAGCTCAACCTGTT
>CAWANC010000013.1:0-20390 GCA_963783155.1 uncultured Acidobacteriota bacterium
CGAGGGGAATGGTATAGCTCTGCGGGAAGGAAGAAGCCCACTCATTGATCGGCTCATGCGGCGTCCAATGCATGTGATTGTTCCACCACCACATGGAAATAGCTGCGTCTCCGTGCAGAAAACTGGGAAGGAGCTGATTGACCACACCATGGTACTCAAAATCTGTGACAGGCTTCGACCCGGCCAGGGCGTGCAGATACTCCGGCATCAACGTATCCAGCCGGTAGTTCTCTTCCAGTTCCACGGCCGTGATGCCGGAATCCGCAAGGGCCTCCTCATCAATCGCGGTCCAGAAACGCGGACTGAAAGCGTAATAGGGAGACCCGACCGTCAGAGGCACCGAAGGCTGGGTTTTGTGAATTTCATCCCGCGTCCAGCGAAGCTGCTGTAAGAACCGGTAAAGATTAAAGCTTGACCAATCGTACCATAGCGCGCGATGGGCTTTGGCTTCTTCAGGATGCAACATCGGCACGTCACTAAAGTTCGCATATCTTGTCTGCCATACGCGGTTCGCTGCCCGAATATTTCCGTGCTTGTGCCGCAGCCAGGCACTCCACATTTCCCGGGTATATTGGCAATAACAGTTGTAAAAATACTCGAACCCCATGCTCTGGACCAGATGGGTGTGGTCACCGAGATGGGCATGTTCGTACTTGTCGATCATTTCAGCGATGGCCGCGCGGCTGTGCGGGCTTTCAAGACAGACATTGACGGCTGGACCCACCACTTCCCAGGAGCTGCTGTCGCGCACGATGTGGTCGGCATGATTCCAGCCGACGCGGTGAGTGTCAGGATACTTCTGATAGGCTTGCCAGATCGGTTCGTGCTCCACGTTTTGGCGCGTAGCGCCGGCTACCAGTTCCGTGCCGTAATCCGTGGCACTGTCGGCAAACCAGCGCAGCAGCGGTCCCCGCTGGTTATAGAGCATTCCGAGCAGAAGCAGAGGAGTGTGGCCTTCCCGAAAATAACGGTCCCCGATGGTTAGCTTGCTGTAGGGAGGCGCGGGCGGCGCCGAAAGTGGGTGGCGTTTGCCCGCGAGTTCTTCCTGCAGGTCCGTAATGGCGTGGCGGGTCCCCGCAAGCAGGAAATCCAGGGCCTGACGCTGCTCCTGGGCACGGTCTTGCCAGAAGGCTACCAGCCGGGTATGAAAAGCCAGGTTGGCAACAAACGGATAAATTTCCTGGTAAGCAGTGTCTATCTTCCGCCCGCGCGCCTGCTGGATCAACCCATTCAGTTGCTGGATCGCTTGCTCAACCTGTTTGCGCTCTGCCTCCAGTTGCGGAACCGTGGTTTTGAACAGGAGATCTCCGTAAGGCTGCTTCTGGGCCTTGGCCTGGTCAGTTGCCAAACGCAGGTTCGCCAGCTTGAAAACCTTATCCTGGTTAAACTTCAGGACCATGCCATCTCGCAGGAAAAGTGGGCTAAAGGAAATGCCCAGGTAGGCGATATGCTCCGGGCTCACAGCTTGATCTTCGGGCGATCGCATATTCTCAAGGCTTATTTGAACGGTGTTCTTGCCTGGACCGATGACATAGCCATCGAAGGTTCCCCCTGTGTAGGTTTGATTCTCAGGATGGCCCGCACGATCTGAAATTCGAACGTAAACCGAAAAAGGCTCTTTGTAAGGATTTTCAACGTCAAACTTGAGAGACTTCCATCGGCTCCAGTCCGTCACCGGAAGCCGGGTGGTGGCAAACCCGGTGTCCTCATACCCGCTCCAGAAAGTCGCCTCCAGAGCTCGGGATGAGTTCGCTTTCAGCTCGCAATGAGAGGTCTTCCAGTTTGCCCGGACAGCTTCAGGAGCAAACAGACCGGCGATTCCACCACTGCCAGAGTTCGAACATGACGCAAACGCAAGCAGCAAAAGTGCAATAGCGGTTGCTGATAAAACAGTTCGCGTGCATGTTTTCATAATGCGCCTCTGGCCAAGATGCTAATATTGGGCCGAACTCTACATTTGTAATCGAATCAATTTTCGGGATTTCGCCGGGTAGGAGTATACTGCCTTTTGTTTTCAACCGCTCCCAAAATTGCGATTGCACCTTACTACGCCAATGATCACTCTGGAGACAACCATGAACAGAATCATGAATCGTGATATGCAGGGCAACAGAGCCTTACTGCTTCTTTTCACGTTTCTTTTAATATCCCTCGCCGGGATGGGAATTAGCTGCACCGGGAATCAGCCATCGAAGGCCGCTGTAACCACGGTTACCTCCTTTGACTCTCAAAAAGATCTTCGCCAGCTTAAAGTGACGGACGGCAAGGCTTCGCTGACGACGGAAAATGTCACGAACGGGCAGCAGGCGCTTAAGGTGGAATTCAGCAATCCGGAGAGTGCGACGATTGAACTGAGTTCCGGGGCCAAGGCTTGGGATTGGGGAAAATATGGAGCAGTGGCCGTTGACGTGGCCAACCCATCCAATCAGGAAATCCAGGTGGGCATGCAACTTGACAATGCAGAGCCTAGCGCTGGTTCCGGCCATTGGTCGGCTAAATACAGCGGCAACGTGGCGCCACATGCGACGGTGAGTTACTACTATGGGTTTGGTCCCAGTTCTCCGATTGCCCACGGAATGCGCGGTGGACCGCCAACGGTGGCGGGAATACTACCTTTCAGTATGGTTCCGGGCGCGAATAAGGCGATCAGCGCTCAGCACATGGCCGGTCTGAAACTCTCCTTCCAGCACGACGCTGGCACGCCAAGCGTTGTGGTTGACAACATCCGGCTTCTGCCACCCTTTAATTACGACGGCATCGTGGATCGTTTCGGTCAGTACACTCATGGAGACTGGCCAGGCAAGGTGCAGAACCAGCAAGGCCTTTTGGCACAGAAGCAGCAGGAGGAATCGGATATCAAGGCGCATCCCACGCTTCCTGATCGCGACGAATATGGAGGCTGGGCCTCGGGCCCGCATGTGACTTCAACGGGGTACTTCGGAACGCTGAAGCGTCATGGCAAGTGGTGGCTCGTTGATCCGGATGGCCACCTGTTCTTTTCGATGGGGATTGATGTGATTAATGTTCAGCCGAACGGTGATGCCTACACTTTTGTGACCGGTCGTAAAGAAATGTTCACCTGGCTGCCGAAACCAGGAGATCCCTTGAGCAAGTTTTACAGTAACGACAGCCACGTGGTCTACGGTCCCACCCAGGAAGGACAGACCTTCGGGTTTTACACCGCGAATCTAGAAAGGAAATACGGCGCCAACTGGCTGAAGGAATGGCAAACCACCTCCCTCGATCGACTTCGGGCATGGGGATTTAATACCATTGGCAACTGGTCCGACCCGGCCCTCTACGCTTACAGGAAAGTCCCTTATGTATCGACCATTTCGATCCATGGCGCCTTTGCGCATGTCCCCAGTGGAAATGATTACTGGGGGCCCATGCCCGATCCGTTCGACCCCCAATACATCGCGGCGGCTGATAAAGACGTCCGTGCAGTCGTACAGGTACATCGTGAGGATCCCTGGTGCATCGGCTACTATGTCGACAACGAGTTATCGTGGGGCGGGGGCACCACAGACAGAACACATTATGGTCTTGCATACGGGGCGCTTTCAGCTAGCGGCACATCACCCGCCAAGCGGGCGTTCGTTAAACAATTGCAGTCACACTACAGGAACATCGGACAGCTAAATAAGGCCTGGAGCACACACTTTGTCTCATGGTCGGCTTTACTGGACCAGTCCTATCAGCCGAGCGATGTGCTGAATTCGGAGATGAGAAAAGACTTCAGCGGTTTTCTGACGCTGGACGCGGATCAGTACTTCAGGGTCATCCGTGACGCGATCAGGAAATATGATCCCCACCATCTTTATCTCGGAGCCAAATTTGCGTGGCGAACCCCGGAAGCCTTAAAGGCTTCGGCCCGCTACTGCGACGTGGTCAGTTTCGACATATACAAATCGCATGTTGATCCGAAGGAGTGGGCCTTTACGACAGCGCTGAACAAGCCCAGTATGGATGCCGAATTTCACTTTGGGGCTGTAGACCGTGGAATGTTCCACACGGGGCTTGTCTCAACCCCGAATCAGCAGGCGCGGGCGGCTATGTACAAACAGTATCTTGAAAACGTCGAGGACCTGCCGGCGTTTGTCGGCTGCCAGTGGTTCGAGTATTACGATGAACCCCTGACCGGCAGAGCCGGGGATGGGGAAAACTATAACATCGGATTTGTGTCCGTCACAGACACGCCTTATCACGAGATGGTGGAAAGCGCCAAGGCCGTCAGCGCCGAGGTTTACAAACGCCGGGGCGGAGAGTAGGAACGATGACAGAATAGGCAACTCTGACCGGCCGCTTTACGCATTATACTTTCTGGCTTGTCCGTTGAAATTTACCGGTCGGCAGGACAAATTACCTGCAGGAGTTGAACTTAGAAGGTCGGTTCCTTCCGGGCCCGAAAGGAATTAAGAAATTGTGACCGAGGTGTTATCGGCCATCAATTGCCTGACGCCTGAATCGGCTCAAAGTCGATAACAACGTGTCGCCGCCAGCGGATGCGGATACGTATTTCTATCGGATGTCTCCGAATCATTTAGGCAGAAATGGATCAACAACGGCCCCGGTTCACTGACATTCCAAAACCGATCTTTGGGGTGAGAAGGTTCGTCTGAAAGGAGTCAGGAAATGGCAAAGTTTGCGAAGTCGCTCCATTTATTATTGGTCGCATTTCTTCTGATCCCATCCTCGATGCTCTGGGCGCAAGCGCAAGCGCCGGTGCACATCTGGGAGGCACCGATGACGCTGCCCACTTATAAGATTGGCCCCCCTGAGCAATCGCCAATGTTCTTTGCGGGGCGAATCTACCAGGGCGCGACGGGCAAGATTTATCCCTATCCGCTCTATGATACGATCCTCGACGTTCGGGGCGACAAGACCTACCAGGCGGATTTTCTTGAGAACAAGTACGTGAAGATCAGCGTTCTTCCTGAGCTTGGCGGTCGCGTTTTTTCCGCGACGGACAAGACGAATGCCTACGATTATGTCTACCGGCAGACAGAGATCAAACCGGCGCTGATCGGCATGATCGGGGCCTGGATTTCCGGCGGCATGGAATGGGATATCCCAAGCCACCATCGTTCGACCAGCTACCTTCCAGTGGAGCATCGGCTGGTGAAGAATGCCGACGGCAGCAGCACCATCTGGGTGGGCGATGTGGACCTGCAGACAAGGATGCAGTGGCTGGTGGGGACCACGCTTTATCCGGGCAAGTCCTATTTGAAGGTGACAACCAAGCTGCTGGACGGGGCGCCCATTGTGCAGTCGTTTCTGGATTTCACGAACGCCGCAATGCACGTGAACAAGAACTACCAGGTGATCTTCCCACCGGACACGAAATTTGCCGTGTTCCACGCAAAGGTCGCGTTTACGCACTGGCCCATTTCACATGACGTTTATATGGGCGTGGATTACACGCGCGGAGTGGACATCAGTTGGTGGAAGAACAATCCCGCCGGTGAGTCCTTTTTCGCCTGGAATTTTAATGGCGATTTCTTCGGCGGATACGATCACGGTGTAAATGCGGGCACCATCTGCATCCAGAACCATCATGTTTCGCCAGGCGCCAAATTCTTTGAATGGGGCAATGGGCCGTCCGGTGAATTGTGGGACAAGATACTGGACAGCCAGGGACCCTATCTCGAATTGATGTCGGGCAATTACTCGGATAACCAGCCCGACTACAGTTGGATTCAGCCTTATGAAGCGAAGGTTGCGAACCAATACTGGTACCCCATCCATGGTATCCGCGGCGCGAAAAACGCGAATCTGAATGGGGCCGTCAACCTTCAGATTGAGCCCTCGGGAAAGGTCTTCTTTGGCTTCTCCACGACCCAGGCTTTCGATGGCGCGAAGGTGGTGCTGACGGGAAAGGGACAAACTCTCTTTGAGCAGACCGTCGATATCAATCCGCAAACGCCTTTTACTCACGAGCTTGCTTTGCCGGCCGGGATGAAGGAGTACGACCTGAAAGCCGCGCTTCTGGATTCGAAAGGGGATCCGCTGGTGAGTTACCAGCCGATGAAGCTGGCAACGGAGGCGATGCCGCCTACAGTGACGCCTCCCGAACCGCCTGCCGAGATCAAGACCGTTGAAAAGCTCTACCACACCGGGTTGAGGCTGGAGCAGTTCCACAATGCAACGATGTCACCCTTCCCATATTTTGAGGAGGCGCTGCGCCGCGATCCTGAGAATTACGAAGTGAACACCGCTCTGGGGCGCATTTATTGCGAGCGCGGGCAGTGGCAGGAGGCCATCAAGCACCTGAACATGGCGCTTCATCGGGCAACGGACAACTACACGCGTCCCAAGGACGGCGAAGCCTACTATTATCTGGGCGTCGCAAAAAGAGGCGAGGGCCAGGACCAGGAGGCTGAGAACGCATTTTACCGGGCTTCGTGGAGCGAGGCATGGACGGCCGCGAGCTATTTTCAACTTGCAGAACTGGAAGGTCAGAAAGGCAACTGGGCCGGAGCGGCTGCCGACCTCGACCACTCACTTGACTACAACATGCAAAATGGCAAGGCTTGGGACCTGAGGGCCGTGGCGCTGAGGAAGCAGGGACACAACCAGGAAGCCGAAGAGGCCGCCCGGAAAGCTCTGGCCATCAACCCCCTTGACCTTTGGGCCGCGAATGAGCTGAAGCTGATGAACGCCAGTGACCAGCCGGAGGTCGCCTTGGGCGACGCCTTGCAATCGAACCTGTGGTTGGCGCTTGACTATTACCACTCGGGACTTGCGGGCGAAGCCGAAGCGGTCATCAAGCGACTGGTTGCCGCAAGCCCTGATCCAGCGAGCGTCAACCCGCTTCTCTATTACTACCTTGGCTATCTTGCCGAGCAGCGCAAACAGGCGGAGGAAGCTTCCAAGTATTTCCACTTAGCGCGGCAAATGCCTTCGGCTTATGTGTTTCCATTTCGGGTGGAGACCGTCAAGGTGCTGGAAGCGGCGATGAAGGCTGACCCGGGGAACGCGCGTACGCCTTACTATCTCGGCAACACCTTGTACTTTCTCCAGCAGCACTCTGCCGCTGTCAGGATGTGGGCAAAATCTGCCGACCTGGACAGCTCGTTCGCTCCGGCGTGGCGCAATCTTGCCTTCGCCTACGAGCATGCTGAGAAGAACACCGCAAAAGCCATTGCAGCCATGGAGAAGGCGGTAGATCTGGAAAAGAGCAACGCCTATTACCGGTACGAACTCGACGCCCTGTACGAAGGGGGTAACGTCTCGCCGCAGAAACGGCTGGCGTCGCTTGAAGCCGACCAGGCAGGAGTCGCCGGGCGTTCCGACGCGCTGGCGCAGGAGATTCGGGTCAACGTTCTGCTGGGCCGGTACGACCGCGCCATCGAGTTGCTGAAAGGCCATGAATTCCACAATTGGGAGGGCCAGGGCGATATTCATGACGCCTATATGAATGCCTACCTTCTGAAAGGCAACAGGGAGTTCAGGGCAGGCAGGTATCAGGAAGCGCTGCAGGATTACGAAGCATCACTCCTCTACCCCGCGAACCTGGAAGTCGGGCAACCCTATCGCCAGCCGAGACGGGCGCAGGTTGATTATCTGATGGGCATGGCTCAGGAGAAGCTTGGGAATAGCGCAAAGTCGCAGGAGTTGTTCCGGAAGGCTGAGGTTTCTCACTCGCGCTTCCTAAGCCCTGAGACGGAATATTACGAGGGTCTGGCAGCGTTGAGGCTGGGGCAGAACGCCAAAGCACAGCGACTGTTTGACAGTCTGATCGCACGAGGCAAGAAGATGTCGGCTGGGAAATCGGAGTCCGGGTTCTTCGCCAAGTTTGGCAGCGGCCGGTCGGAACGTTACCAGATGGCCGACGCCCACTACCTGATCGGCCTGGGGAATCTTGGGAAGGGTGCCACGGAAAAGGCCCGGGAAGAGTTTCATCAAGCTCTGAAAATGGACATCAACCACCTGGGTGCAACGGCACAGTTGATGGCATTGTCCGGCACGAACACGAGGGCTTCGCGATAGAACTTTCCAAAGCAACTTTCCGGCTCTGGTGACGGAGGCGGAAGACAGGCAAAGTCTGACTGATAGAAGGGCCCCCACTGCAATACGGAGCGCAGCCACTGGGGTTGCGTCCCAGTAGCGTGCGTCTATGCTCGCAGGCTTCCAATTGCTTGCGGCACACCGCGCTGACTCGCCTGGCAGAGTCCGGGTGCGACGCCTTTACGCAGGCCCGGTTTGCCCGCGAAAGGACAATTACGATTAGCATGCGATTCTGCCATCCGCAGGCTGAGGCCGTTCAGATGTCATTTCGAAGACTGCCAGCGGGGTGGCGCTCCCTACCCAATCCTTTACTAATTTCCCTGCCCTGCCAGTTGGCAGCTCTGACGTGTCTGTAAGCAATTCCAAGTAAGGAAGAAATGGCGCGCCTGGAGGGGCTCGAACCCCCGACCTACAGATTCGAAGTTCATCTTACACGAAGAATCAATAGTTTGCAGATAGTTGTTAGAGCCTGTCACAATATGCTGGAATCAGTCATTTATGCGGGTGCTAAATAGGTACCAAGCAAAGTCTGACAGACAATGACAGACAGAGGGTGGTCAGTGAGGGTGGTCAGTAAGTTTTAGCCAAAGCAACGAAAGGCCAATCATACGGGGCTTGTTTGCAACCCGTCCCATTCTTTCTTGTGCCTGCCATCAATCGCCAGATGCCCGCCATTCAAAAGCTGGCAACCTGCCCATAGGCCAGCACCCCCTAATCAATACAGGCCATGCCAGCGCCACAGCAGGGCATTGTAGTAGGGTGGGGGAGTAGAAAATTAAACCAGGCACGGGGAACCGAGGCAGGCGGTACTCACGCATCCATTACGTCCCAAAATTCCAAATAAACGTGACTAGCTAGCAGTGCGAATCCACCACAAGTGAGGACTTCTGCATGCGAGCACGGGGCGTGACGCCACCTTGCGTGGCGGTGCGACATCTTGCGAATGTGCGCTAGAAGTCCGAACTGATTTCCCCTCTCAGACTTCATGCACAAATGGCAATCTTACGCGGACAGGCCAATAGTGGATCATTCGTTTGCAATTTGCTGGCGCGGGGAACCTGCGAAGCTCGTCTTGGACCCACGGCTTCACCGGCCAATCTTCGGAGACGTACAGCAAGGCAAAATCGGTTGAGGAAACCGCGACGATATGCCACGGGCCAAGGCGAACGGGCGAGCATTGATATCCAGACGCGGCTAGGACTTCCATCGAACGGCGAATCTGGCGGGACAATTTTTGAGGATTCATTTTAGGGACTCCGGGGCGGGATTGTTGCGGAGAAATTCAAGGTGGTAAGGTGGCGAGTATTGGGTTTCTTTACTACTCTATATAATCGGGTGACACCAGATGTCACCCTTTAGGGTCTCAAATGTCACCCTTTCTATCTCTTAAACGGTGACATAATGTCACCCTTTATGGTCATATTCGGACGGCTCATTTATTCGGTAGTGGGTGGATTTTTCCCGGCCACCAGTCTTTTCGGATTCTGCTGTAATCACACAAATCAGTTCTAGGTTTCTGAGAATGCGCTGGACCTGTCGCTCACTGTACCCGGTTTCTTTCGCAATTCTCGGCACGCCGGGAAACGATCCACTGCAATCGGGATGCGCGTAATGCGCTAAACACATCGCGACCTGAATTTCATTCCGCTTCAAGTATCGCCAGCGTTTGATAGTTTCTCTCGCTTCGCGGCTCATCGGCTCACCCCCGAAACGAGAGTGTAGCTCACCTCTCGCCGTGAGGGTTGGCCTGATTCATTTGCGGGTAGTGGTGAGGGGGGAATTACGGGTGGGGGCATTTTGTTCTCCTTGCAATTTCAATTTCTTTTCGTACATAGCCTGCTTAAGATCGCCAAAATTACTTAGCAAAAGCTCGGCGGGGGCCGTGGCTCCACGGGAGTACGACTCCGCAACTTGACCGGCTCTGCCATCGTGGTCTGAGAATATGAAGGCGAGTTTTGTTCTGCCGATCTGTGCGAACCTGTCCAGCTTGTAGCCCTTCGTTCGTAAAAACGAGGCGACGGCCAAGTTAGGTTCTAAAAATTCATCCATTTTGTTCTCCTTGAAATTTTGGACGGCCCACCATCTCGGCCACGGTGAACCGTCCATCATGCGCTAGCTAGTAGGTGAGTCAGCGCAATGTTTATAAAGTAGTTAACCGTTGAATGGGCGGTATGTGTTAGGGGACGCAGGGACCGCCCACCATTCGCGTCGGGAGACGGGGTTTCCGGCACAAATCTAAAGTCCAGATTCACCCGCCGTGCGCCTGACGTGCTCGATGTAAAGACGCGGCCAAGTGCGGGAAACAAACTGAAGGCTATCCTCGAATCGTGCTTGCGGATTGGTCTGTTTCGCGGCTTCAAAATGTTCTTGGCACATTTGGCTGAAACGATCTGTTGTTTCCAATTTTGCAAACTTGAAGTTCTTGAAGTTAGACATTATCGCGTCTCCGTATATTGAACGGGTCGGCCACCGGGCCAGCGCTCCTTATATTCGCGCTCGGCAGCTTCGCGGTTTTTCCGAAGGTGTTGAATTCCCGGCTCTGACTTTGGGGCGTCTTGAACTTGCGCCAATGGCTCTTCTCGCGGCTTCGACTCTAAAGTCTCAACTGCGTGCGCGAACTCTGGTGATAGAAGTTTTTCGAAGGTTTCAACATCAATATTTGTCCCTTCCTTGTAAAGGCCAGGGGTGATGCGCTTGCCTTCAACAATGCCATCAATGTGGCAACATGGCTTGACTCTTAATCGTCGGGGTAGGGTGTTTTCGGTTGTCATTTTTATATTCTCCGTTGTTATCGATGTAGTTAACACTACGAATAATAGTTTGTTGTCGGATGCTCACTGGGCCAGTTTTTGTTCGCGCAACTCGCGTTTCGCCTGCATTTGCAGGCTGGCCAGGCGTGACCGGGCCTTGGCCAACGCGCATTCGATGATGATCTTTTTCGACACATCTGGACCCGTGCCACTCCGCGCAGCTCTTGCGGCGGCTTGCTGGTACTGATGCTCCAGGTCGGATACTTTAGCTTTGGCAATCTTCAAAAGTGCGGCGAGACTTTTCGGGCAAGTCATGGTGGGAATCTGGGGTGCTGACGGAAGATTAGATCGAAGCGACAGGGCGGGTATTTGCGGCAATGAACTCCAAGAGTGTTTCAGGCCGGATAAGGCATTTTGAACCAACCTTGACGATGGGTAGTTTCTTTTGACTGGACCACCTGTAAGCGGTAGACAAGGAGATTCCTAAAATCTCTGCTGCCTCGGCCAGAGGGACCAGCTTTTCGATTGTTTGCATGGGTATGATGACTCCTTTGTTCCTATCTCATATTTACCAGCATAGCAAAGTCAAGTGCCAAAGTCAAGCATAATCTGCAATACGCACGCAGTTAATAGTATCTCATGAGACGTTACGACATTGACAGACAGTCAAGTGCAGTCTCAGGCAAAGCAGGTTCTCCAGCCCTGTCGGATTCCAGCGGAGACAGAGACACTGCCACTATGTACACTTTCGGTGAGAACCATCTTATTCAAAAGTAATCCAGTTGGATGATGACGGCTGAACGTGACCCGCCCACGTGCTGAAAGGGAAGCACTCGAATTGCATAACAATTTATCGTGGCCTTCATTTTTCTCTTGACAAACCTAAACAGTTTAGGTTATAGTTGGAGTATGAACAAAGGAGAGATTCGACAATTCACGAGTTGGTTAGGAAAACGAAGTTATAAGGCGCGGCTTGAGCGGATGGGCATTGAACGCATCCAGGCCATTGCCCGCGAGAACGGCAAAAAGGGCGGACGGCCAAAGAAAAAGGAGGGGAGATGATTTACAAGGATGGGCGCTATTATATGTGCAAGTTTCAATGGAAAGGTCAGCTAATCCGCAAGTCCACGCGGGCAACCAATGCGAAAGTTGCACGCTCTATCGAAGGTACAATGCGAGCAGCACTTGCACGCGGAGATTGGGGGATCTTCGAAAAAGAAAACTGCTCCAAAGCTGAAGGATTTTCTTGAAAAGGAATTCCTGCCATTTGTCGATAGCACGGCGGCAAAGGCAACCACGGCCACCTATTACCACGATGGGGCCAAGCGGCTCTTGGCGTCAGACTTGGCGCAACTGCGGTTGGATGAAATCACTAACCAGCAAGCGGGCCAGTTCACAGCACGCTATTCCCTTCTCTCTGCATCGAGCATCAATTGCAGCCTTCGCACACTTCGCCGTGCTTTGCACCTTGCCCATGAATGGGGAAAGCTTGAACGGATGCCCAAGATTAGCCTAGCCAAGGGCGAGCGGCAAAGGGACCGCGTTTTGACCCGCGAAGAGGCAGAGGATTATCTTGCTATGTGTGCACAGCCTTGGCGGGATTGCGCAACGGTGCTATTCGGCACTGCTATTAGGCCCGGAGAAGCCTACAAGCTACGCTGGGAACACGTTGCATTGAACGGCCACGGCGGGCTGATACAGATTACCGAAGGCAAAACGAAAGCGGCACGGCGGATGCTTCCAATGGTTCCCGCAGTGTATCAGGCTCTAAAGACCCGGCATGTATCACAGGGAGAGCCTGAAGGCGGTTGGATATTCCCTTCTGGCTCTGCATCGGGCCATCTGGAAGAATCTAGCGCAAAGAAATGGCACGGAAGAGCCTTGGCCCGGCTTCGCAAGGCTCATGAGATTGAGCCATCAATTCCACTGATTGAATCTTTTGAGCCTTACGTAATGCGCCACAGTTGCTTGACGTGGCTTGCAGAGTCCGGCTGTGACGCTTACACCCTGGCCCGCGTCGCGGGTCATTCCAGCATTCAGATCACGATGAGGTACTGCCATCCGCAAGCTGACGCTATCGAGCGGGCATTCGCTCAGATAGCGAATCGGCAAGAAGTGGTCAGTGACGGTGGTCAGTGCGAAAAATCATCCACCGCAATAGCAAGCACCAACCAAGAGATAACAACCTTAAAATCAAATAGATAGATGGCGCGCCTGGAGGGGCTCGAACCCCCGACCTACAGATTCGAAGTCTGCCGCTCTATCCAACTGAGCTACAGGCGCGAGAATTCAACTCTATCAGCTTGATGCCACTCCTGGCAACAGAGGCTCATGGCCCCCTCCGCTGCCCTCCGTTACTGCTTTGCGGACATTAGTAATGATGCCTGGGTGAGACCGGGCGAAGTTGCCCTGACGGCAATCTCACCCACTTTCCCCGTGCTTTGTAGATTGATGGCGGCGATTCCTGTAATCGCATCAATTTCGGTCGCGCCACCGAGGAGGCGACCGGGGCCCGCTGCAGAAAACTCAATCCAGTTTTGTGCCGTTGGAACTACCGTTCCGGCAGAGTCAACCACATCGGCCTGGATGAAAACCACATCAGCACCATCAGCAACAAGCGATTCCTTGTCCGGCTTCAGCACAATACCCTTTGCCGGGCCGGCGGTGCGAATCTCGTGGCGGACCGTCTCACTTCCCTTCTTCCCAACAGCAAGCAGTGTACCGGTCCGATAGGCAACTTCATCCCAAACAAAAGGCGGGTGCCGAAGGTGCGATCCCGGCAGCTTTGCCTTCGCAAACTGTTCGCGCAGTTGCTCGGGCTCGTGATATTTCTCCACCAGCATCCGAAAGTCCTGCCAGACGCGTTCCTGTGTGGCCGGCTTGCGCACACCGAGGCTCTGGCCGTTCAGGAAAAGTTCAACCGTATCGCAATTGCTGTAAATTCTCACCTTGCGGCTGCGGCCCGCATCTTCAGGCCAGGTCCAGTGGCCCACGATATGGATCATGGGCTTCTCCGTCCACTGTGACTGCAGGAAGAAATAGGCGTTCTTGGGGATGCGCCACATGTCGGAAACGCCCAGGTAGTCATTGAAGGGCCAGCGGAGAGTCAGCCGCCCGTCACGCGGGGCCCAAAGACTCCTCGTGACCGAGCCATTCGGCTCACCACAGTCATTCATGCACCACTTGGCCGTTCCAAGCCACGGCAGGGCATTCCACTGCATCAGGAACCCTTCCTGGATTAAGGCCATCTCGCTGTCCGCCACGACCTGGATTCTGCCGCGATCGATCAACGCGGGCCCTTCCCGTCCGCGCTCACACGAAACGGCTCCCCATTCGTTCCAGATGTATCTCTTCTCCGGATGCTCTTTGTGCGCCTGCAAAAGATCTTCGTAACTGGTGGCGTCCATGATGTCGGTCACGTGCGGGCAGCGGCCCGCCGTCCATCGGGCTGGATCAAGTGTGTGCGTGTAGTCGGAGAGTTCCACAAAGTCTGCGGGATATTTGTAAGTGCTCAAATCATCTGCAAATCCCCAGATGATGACTGAAGGACGATTGCGGTCCCGCTCAATCATCTCCCGCAACTGATGCTTAAGGTCGTCCATGAGCGGCCGGGGGAACCTCGTCGCGTAAACCGGCTTATCGCCTTCCTCATCGGGAGGGTAGATGTGGATGGCGATGTTTGGGACCTCCTCCCACACCAGGATACCCAGCTCGTCACAGGTGTTGAGAACGGCGGGGTCCTGCGGGTAATGCGACGTGCGGAAGAAGTTCACTCCCATCTCTTTCATCAGGCGAACATCCTTGATACCGATGGCTTCCGGCACCGCGGGGCCCAGAAAGCCATAGTCCTGCCGCCGGTTCACTCCGTGCAGATTAATTGGCTTCCCGTTCAAGGTGAACCCGACCGATGCATCGTGGCCCATAAAACGGATTCCAAACCGCGTTACCCATCGGTCCAATGCACGATCACCTTCAAACAGGGTTGTCACCAGACGATAAAGGTGTGGGGAATCGGGAGACCAAAGCTGAGGATCGCTGATCGCCTCCGTCTTCTGGTCGAAGGATTTCACCTGGCCCGCACCAATCCCGGCTTGCGCTTCCAGCTTCGCCCTGGATTGCCCCGCCGCGTCCACCACCTCGCTCACCACCCGGACGGTACGGGAGGAAGGGCTCTGGTTCTCCAGCCAGGTGCGTATGCGAACGACCGGGCGGTCCGGGTCGCCCTCAAACGTCACCCAGGTTCCGTTGTAGCGAACGTGCACGGGATCCAACACTTCCAGCCAAACAGACCTGTAAATCCCTCCATAATTGGCTACGTTCCTTTCCTCAGCCGGCGCGATGAAAGGAGAGAGGACATCATCAACCTTCACGGTAACCACGTTCGCCTTGCCAAACTCAACCTCATCTGTGACGTCGAATGCAAAGCTTGTGTATCCACCTGTGTGTTGGCCCACGTGCCGCCCGTTGACCCACACGTCGGCTACCTGGAAAACCCCATTGAAGTGCATCAGCACCCGGCGGCCATTCCAGCCATCAGGAACATCCAGGCCTCTCCGATACCAGCCAACGCCGCGAAAATGCCCTGGCGCCACGAAGGGATTATCGGGACTGGCATCCCAGGTGTGAGGAAGCACGACGTTTTGCCACGCGCTGTCGTTGTAGCCGGGCCGTTCCGCCCCAACAAACTCCGGCTCAGTCCCGGCGCCCGGCGTTCCCTGCCGCTTGAAGCGCCAGCCCGCGTTCAGCGACTGCGCAATTCGGTAGCCGGAACCTGCCTCCTCGCCGGCCGAACCCGTCCCCGCGGGTTCTGCACCCTGCGCGCGCAATCCTTTTATTCCGCTCGCGGCAACGCCCGCCACCGAGGATTCTATAAACTGCCTTCGTGAAATTCCCTTCCCGGCCATTGCAGTCCTCTTTCTTGTCATCGGGCTACGGATGGAGGTTGAACACGCGCTCCGCGTGGATCCGGCTGAGTCGCAAATCTTCCTCCAGAAGTCGCTTGACGACAGTCTGTTTCATATAGGCGAGTTCCACAACCAACAGCGGCTTCAGATTGATCTGCTTGAGATACAAAGCAATTTGCCGGTAGTCAATATCGCCGCTCGTAAAGGATTCCAGCCACACTTTATGGTGCGAATTCCTGAGATGCAGGCTGGCCACGCGACGACCGGCCTCGCGCAACAATCCCATCGGGTCCTGGCCGCCCTGATGAACCCAGTCGATGTCGAGGCAGATCCACACGTACTTTGGGTCGGTGTGGTGAAGGTTATAGCGCCACTCGCGCGCGTTGTCGGCCATCTGGGGAGCGTGGGCGTGCGTCCAGAATTGAAAGCCCCGGTCCGCCAGTTCGCGCCCCAGAAGATCGAGCATCTTTGCCTGGACAGCAAGCTCGGCGTCCGTTTTGGGTACGTCGTGTGGTTTCGGATCCGGATTGTTGACGACAGCCCGGCACCCCAGCTTCTTGCACAACCCCGCAATCTCCAGAGCCTGGCTGATGGTGCGGTCAGCCAGATCGCGCCTGTGCATCGATCCGCCCACATAAACCGACGGCATCCGAAGGTTGTTTGCCTGCAGCAGTTCCAGCACGCGACCGCGAAGGTCCGGCGTCAAAAAGCCCTGATTCAATTCGATATTCCGGAAACCGGCGTTGTGCGCCATCGGAAAGATTTCGTCGAGGACATCGGCAAGCTCTTTGTGTTGCCGCTGGGCGTATTGCTGATAAATGTAGCCCTCAACCGACAAGCGGCTGGTTTGGTAGCGACTTGCAGCCAGGCTCAGTAATGCGGCCGGCCCCAGCAGCAAAACATCGCGGCGTTTCATAGCATTAGTCCTTCCCGTTAAGAAGCTGAAGGGCGACAGCGATGGTTATCGCTCCCCAAGGCCCGTGCTTTCCCACCGTTCCCCGCACCGCAGCACTTGGTACGGCTGGCCAATCGCTTCCGCCACGTCAACAAACTCTTGCGGGTCTGCCGTGTTGAAGGCAAACATCTCATAATGGCAGGGGATGACGACGCGCGCGCCCATGGCCTTTCCGAGCTCCGCTGCTTCACGGGCGTTCAGGTTCCCGGCTACTCGCCGCTCCGGGGCGCGACCATTGATGGGCAGCAGCGCAACGTCGATCCGAAACTGCCTCAATCGCTCCGTCATGCCCTCGTAAAGAAGCGTGTCGCCGCTGTGATAAAGCGTCCAGGGGCCAAACTGCACAACGTAGCCCAGATATTCCGGGCCCAGTTCCTCGTGGGCAGCGGGCACCGCTGTCAGCTTAAACTCGCCAATCGAGACAGACTCTCCATCCCGAAGGCCCAGCGGCAATTTCGCATCAATGCCCAGGCGTTCGGCCACGAACTGCCGGTTCGCTTCCGGCGCCACAATTTCCAATTCAGGATTGGTCTGTAGCAGCGGCCGCAGCGTTCCGCCGTCAAGGTGGTCGGTGTGATTGTGACTGGATGTGACCCCATCAATAAAATCCAGTCGCGACGGGTCTACAACCCGCGCGGTCATCCGGACGTGCGGCTTGTCGGTGGCTGCGTACTTTTTGGTGAGCGAGTCAGACAGGTAAGGGTCCAGCAGCAGGTGGCCTCCGCGCCATTGGACCAGAAATCCGCTCTGCCCGAGCCACCAGAGACGAAAGTGTCCATCATTCGCATCCGCGGCGCGAACATCGCACAGAAGCTCGTCGTCCTGCAAAACCGGCTGGATCATTCGATGCCCAGCTCCCGGCGGACAATTTTCACCCCGTCCACCAGCGATTTCAGTTTCCTTCTTGATGCCCAGCGCGCCGTTTGGCTGAGCCCGCAATCGGGAGCCAGGGAGAGGCGCTCGGCAGGAACAAAGCGCAGGCAATCGCGGACGCGCGCGGCAACATCCTCAGGGGTTTCGATGTAATAACTCTTCACGTCAATCACGCCGACGGCCACGTCCATCCGCTCAGCGACAGGCTTGATCAGTTCCACTTCTGCAAACTCACGGCTGGCCATTTCAAAATGCATTTCATCCACCGGCAGATCGAGGAACGCGGGAAACATGGGCGCGTACCGCCGCGGAGCAACCGCACGGCCCTTGTAGTTCCCAAAACACAGGTGCGTGGAAAGCCGGCAACGGCCCTGAACGCCTTCCACCGTGCGGCGGAAAATATCAACCAACCGCCGGGGGTCTTCCCGATGCGCGTAGCAGCTCATGGACGGCTCATCAACGCAGATTTCCTGGCATCCCGCCTGCACCAATGATTCCAGTTCGCGCCGCACGATGGGAACCAGCGCTTCGGTGAGTGCAAAGCGGTCCGGATAAGACTCATTCGGGATCAACCGGCCGCTCAGAGTAAAGGGGCCAGGCACGCTGACCTTGAGAGCTTTGCCCGTGGGGGAAATTCGCTTGAGGCGTTCATAATCTCGAACCGTGCCAAGACCGTTCGGGGCCTCGATCTTCCCCGTTAAAGTGTGCTTTCCGCGCTGATCATGTCCCGGCGGCCCGAACCGTCGCACAGGCTCGGCCTCAGAGGAAATCCCACTGAGGAAGCCATAGAACGACAGGTTAAAATCGAGCCGCGTCTGCTCGCCATCGGTAATCGAGTCAAGACCAGCGTCGAGTTGGTCCTTCACACCAACAGAAACAGCGTCGTCCAGCATTTCTTCCAGATCGGCGGGCCCGAACTTGTCGAGATGTGCCGAAGCAAACTCCAGCCATCCCGGAAAAGGATAGCTGCCAATCACCGTGGTTCTAAGCGGGCATTCTTTCATAGCTCAACCTGTTACCGACCATCCTCCATCAACGGCCACGACCTGGCCCGTTACGTGGCGGGACCGTTCGCTCAGCAGGAACAACGCGGTTTGCGCAACGTCTACGGCCTCAAGCAGGCCGGCGCTCAACGGCTGCTTCTGCCGGATGAACTCTACAACTTTCGGGTCAGCTTGCGCGCGTGCGCTCATGGGAGTTTTCACCAAAGCGGGAGCGATCACGTTTACCCGTATGCCTTTTGGCGCGTAATACGCCGCCATGGCCTGGCTCATGGAGATGATGGCGCCTTTGCTGGCAGCATAGGCGTGAGTCGCAAAATGCCCGGGCTCAGAAGAAAACGCCAGCACGCTTGCCATGTTCAGGATCACTCCGCCGCGGCCCGCTTCGAGCCAATGGCGAACTGCCGCACGGCACATCAGGAATGTGGGCCTGGAGTTGGCCGCAAGCGTCTGGTCCCAGCCTTCCACCGTGCATTCGTGGACAGGTCCATCGCCAAAGCGGCGGCCGCTTGCTCCCGCCACGTTAAAAATCGCATCGAGGCGGCCGAATTGCCTCAGGCAACCGCGAACCGCACCTTCAGCGGCCGCAGGTTCCCGCAAGTCACCGGCGAAATATCCGGAACCTTCGATTCTGGCACTCAAATCGCGGCACTGAGCTTCATCGAAACCGGCAATGAAAACCCTGCAACCTTCCCGGCCGGCCAGCGACGCCGTAGCTTCGGCAATTCCACTTGAACCGGTAATCAGCAGAACGTTGTCCATACGAACCGGCGGTCAGTATTTGACGCGCACCCAGCGCGACGAGCGCATCGACTGGTAACCCGCGTCAAGGACGCAATTGACAATGTACCCGTCTTCATAAGTTTCGCGAGGCGCCGTGCCATGTTGGACGCATTCGACAAAGTGTTTCATCTCGGCCTGATATCCGTAAGCAAAAGCCTCTTCCGGAAGCGGCCGGGTCCAGCCAAAATCAATCTCGGCTTTTTCGACTACGTAGCCGGCAGACCTTGTGGAAAAGCTCTTGATCGGGGTTCCGCGCGTAACGTCCGTGAAAATCGAACCTTCAGACCCGTGGACCTCATTACGAAGATCGAGGCCACCCTTGGTGGTCCACGACAGTTCGCAGTGGCCGATCCCACCGCCTGCAAACTTCAGAACCAGCAAGGCGTTGTCTTCGCCCTTGGTCTTCTTGTGATGGACCATCCGCGCGCCCCAGGCCATCACCTCGACGATGGGATCATCTTTGCCGAAAAAGTACCGTGCGGCCGCAATGCAGTGGCAGCCGAGATCGTTCATGGCGCCGCCGCCCGTCTTTTCGATGTCCCAGAAATGAGGGCTGTGCGGACCGCCGTGCGATTCCCTGGAACGAACCCAAAGGACGCGGCCGATGCCGCCTTGCTCGACGGTCTCGCGGGCTCGCACGACGCAAGGCGCAAAGACTTCTGTTTCCGCGTACCCGTGCGTCGCACCCGAACGCTTTGCCGCATCGAACATGGCTTTCGCCTCCCGGCGATTGCGGCCCAGCGGCTTGGTACAGACCTGATTCTTTTTTGCACGCGACAACAAGAGCGAAACGTGAAGGTGAACTTCATTGGGCAGGGCGATCACGTAAAGATCGATATCGGTTCGAGCGATCAATCCTTCGAGATCCGTGGTGGATTCGGGGACGGACCATCGCCGTGCAAACTGTTTCGCCCGCCCGCGGGTGCGCGAAAAATTCACTGCCACCTGCTGCCCGTTCACGTTGGCGAGGCCTTGCAGATAAAAATCAGCCACAAAACCCGAGCCGAGCATGGCGATGCGGACGTTATTCATAAAGGTGACGAAGGCTCCTTCGATACGCTTCGTAGAATAGCTCCAGCTGCTCTTCGGCGCTGGTATTTCCCACAAACTGGTG
>CAWANC010000014.1:0-21616 GCA_963783155.1 uncultured Acidobacteriota bacterium
CCCATTTAAGCGGCGGGGCGATGCTCACGGCACGACTGAAGTCGTGCCCTTTCACAAAAGCCGGGCGAGACGCCCGTGCCATCATGCCTTTGTCTGTTCCACTCCAGCATCCGTTCCGCCAGCCTTATGCCCCGCGGCCCCGCCCCGGAACTCCCCGCCCATAAACCAGAACCTGAGGTTTCGTCATTCGTCATTTGTCATTCGTCATTTGGGTTGTTCTAGTCGCGAATCACCAATTCCCTGGTCGTCATTCTTCACCTGTCACTGCTTTTCTGCTTTTTCCTTTGCATTTGAAGTCGCTGAGGCGTATATATTTGCACGTCATATCGCGGTTATCGCCTGCCGTGCGTTGCAGAAGCGACGATGCATTTGTACCACAATCGCAGCAAAACGCCACGGTTCATAAGACAAGCAACTCAGTCTCCGGAACACCATTGAGGGTCTATTCGATGTCAATGGAAGCATGGAAAACAGTCTTTGAGATTGGCGGTGTTATTCTGCTATTCCTGACGTTCGTTTTTGGAGCAGGGGCAGTGCTTACGACCAACCGCCTCAACAAACGCCAAGCGGCACAGTTGCGACAATTCGACAAACAATTGACTGCTGCCAAATTGGAGCTGGCAAGCCAGCAGGAACGGACAGCCAATGCGGATGCGCGAGTTGCGGGGTTGGAAAAAGATGCCGCAAACGCCAAGTCGGAAATGGCGAAACAGCAAACTAGGGCCGCTAACGCAGAGAAAGCTCTTTTGAAACTGCAACAGCGTTTAGAACCTCGTCGAATCAGCCGCGCCCAGCATGGTCGGTTTGTCGCTGCGCTTCGGCCATATGCAGGATCGACATTGGCACTAACAAAGCTGGGTGATCTGGAGGCTGGCACATTCGCTGATGATATTTTGTCTGTCCTAGCCGATGCGGGCTGGCACGTAAATTTAAGGATAGTAGGCGTTATGGGGCCTCCTGCGTACGGACTTAAGTGCTCTATCAACGAGCAATCTCGGGCTGGAGAATCCCTCGCCACAGTGATGGGACAACTTCCAACCGCTGCTGTCGAACCTGACCGAGGTACATCTCTGATTGCCAACATAATTGTAGGGCTGAAACCCCCGCCGTAGCGGGCGGCCACGGCACCGGCGAGTGGCCACCGATGGATCGGGACGTTCAGCGAAGCTGATTGGGGTTAGAATGGCGGGGTGCAGAAACTGCTCAGCCACTTTCGACCTCAACGGCCAAAACGGACTGGCGGAAATAAACTCTAACAAGAGCCTTTCGCTTCGCGAGGTCGCAGACACTACAATGCGAGTATCTGCGCCACCAGCCAGGAGTGTGGCTCCTAATGGATAAATCGATATTGGGTGAATGCCGGTCACTGTTCCATAACGATGCCGTTACAGGCTGGTCCCTGCTTTCCAAGTTCACCACCCTGACCGGAGATGATCTGGACATCCGAGGATATTCACCGACACGCCGTTTCGACCAAGAGCTTATGCGTAGCAGGCTCTTGTTTTCGACGCATGACCTGTGGATGATGTGCACTGGGCTAGCGCGGCTCAAGTGGATGCAAGATCACGCAGCGAGTGACCTACTCTCTGGCGGTAAATGGAGCAGCTACGCCAGCCTAGACATAGAAGACTGGCACATCCAGTTCAGATCACTTCTCGACTATATCGCAGAGATGATTTGTGAACTGGCGCAGCAAAGGAAACAAGTCCCCGATTCGTTCACCAAATTGTGGGGACGCGCAACTAAGGTGAACCCCGACCTGTTGGAACAAAAGGAGCTTGAGCAAAAACTGGGGAGTGAATGGCTAAGTCTCCTCAAGGAGGCAAGGTGGTACTCACAGATCGTTTCTGTTCGGAATGCAACTGTCCATTACGGAGCTCAAACAATGGTGTTCTGTGAGCCATCTGACGGAATTCTGTTTCAGGTATGGGGGAATGATGGTGCTCGGCTCGCAAGCGAGGAACCCAAGCTGATGTTTAATAAGAATGTGGTTCACTTTGACCGTTACGCGGCATATCTCATGGCCAACCTTCTTACTTGGCTCGAAAAGTTCGCGTCCATCGCTTATGGCACGATGGGGTTGAGCGAAGGTCAGAGATCCCAAAACTGCCATTTCGGTTTTGGAGTATTGGTGGACTGGATCGACAGTTTAATTGCCCTGGCAGATTAGGCGGGTGGCGCATAGATCGCGGGTTTGGCGATCTGCGCCACCCGCGAGAAGGCTGACGGCACTACCGGAACGTCCCGTCCTTCCAGCGATACAGGGGGCGGAAATACGATTTTCGGCAGAGCATGCGGTGCGCTAATAGAACCGCCAGCAGTAGGCAAGGACTGCAAGCTGCTATTGACCATGTACGCGACAAATAGGCGACGCTAAGGGACGCTAACACGGGAGTCCATAAGGCAATTAGGAATACGAAGAGTGTCTTCCGGGAACTCGCGAAAGCGCGGAATAGAGTCCCTTGCGCCGGAAACGATGGAGATGAGACCGCTTCGTGGGCGAACGCCGCAAAGTACATGATGACGAAAAACAAAAGGCCCTGTACAACTATGCTCGCAGTGTAGGGGTCATGCGGGAGTGTGCCTGGCGTTATGTCAACTCTTCCCCCGATTCGCCCCCCGAGCTGCGTCGGATTGGACATTTTCGGCAGCTCGAACTCCACCAACTCATGAACGTTGCCAAGTGTCAAACATTTTAGTAGTGCTTCCTTTTTGAGCTCTGGGACGAAGAAGTCCCTTTCCGTTCCGGTGCGCTTGATTTCCAGCTCTTGCTTATAGCAACCGTTGTTAATCGCATTTCGGTAAACCATGTCACTTCGTTTTTGGCCCCAGCGTGCAACTGAAAGGCTGAAGTAGTTCGAAAACATGCGAGCCTTGGTAAGCATCTCCGGGTCATTGAGCTTGACGAGGTAGTCTGCAATTGGGCGCATTTCGGCTATCTCTGTCGTGACGCGAGCTCTGAGAAACGTCGGGGGCGCTGGAACAGGAGGTCCCGACGCCCGATTGGCGAATTGCCTGTGCGTGGTTTTCGGAACCGTGCTGTGCTTTGGTTGTGCCCGTACGGGAGCTGCATGATCGGGGTATCCCCCTTCCACGCTCACCTTTAGCAATTGCGAGATCGACATCGAGTCAGCCGACGGGTGGGAATCTTTGTACTTCTGCCAGTAGGGATCATCGTCAAGCTGCTCAAACCTCAGAACCAGGTTATTTCTGTATGTCACGTACCGGGCTAGAGCGATGCGTATCGGTTGCTGGATCCAATATGGAATCAAGAGGAAGAGTGCGACTGACAGCAGTAATGCGAAAGCTCCTGACTGCGTACACGCGTGAGAAGATGCTATGTCCGCCTTTATCCCCGCGGCAGGATCGGATTTGGAGTCGTCGACCACCGGTCACCCTCGTTGCCAAGGTTACACCGGAATTAGTGACTGTGAAACCTCGTTCTGCAGTGGGTATAAAGAATCCAGAGCCCGGCGCCACAGTCGCTGATTTTCGCGGGTGGCGCAGATATCGACTTTTGATGTCTGCGTTCAGCGAAGCGGAGTGGGTTTAAAATGGCGAGGTGCAGGAACCGCTCCGCCACTTTCGACCTCAACGGCCAAAACAGACTGGCGGAAATAAGCTCTAACAAGAGCCTCTCGCTTCGCGAGATCGCCCCGACAGGTCGGGACGCGAGGCGCACACACTACAAAGCGAGTATCTGAGCCAGCCGGCCGTGGGGGGTATGCGCCACCCGTCCAGGAAGGGGGGTGTATAATCCCGTCACTTGAGCCTATGAGACATATATTCGTTGATGAAAGCGGAGACTTGGGATTCGGGGTAGGTTCGAACTATTTCGTAATTGCCTTCATTTCGCCTGAAAGCGGAAAGAAGCTTAATAAAGAGATCAAGAATTTCAATGCCCACCTGATCAAGAACGGCTGGAATAAGGATCTTGAGATCAAGGCCACAAGTATCTGGTACGCGCCAAAGAACTCAGCGCTTACCGGCGCATACAAATACAAACAGCAACCCCATATTCCAATGGAACATATTCTGGGTCGGCTAGGGCAGCTTGATTGCCGCATCGAGTTCGTCCTGGTAAAGCTCGATACGGTATCGGATGGTTTGAAGTCAGCCCCTTCTGCCATTTTGTATAACCATTTTTCCTGGCAACTACTTAAAGGACCGCTTTGTTACTATCCGGCTGTTGAGCTTTTCGTCGATCGGCGGAATCGTGAATATCACAATTTGCTTAAATACGACGGCTATTTAGAAGGCAAGGTTGGCATTGAGAGGGCCGAGAGGGGCAAGTCCTCGATCAATTTGCAGATATGCCATTATCACGCGGAGTCGGCGAAGGAATTCAAGGCCGAGCAGCGCGCTAAAGTCGAATTTGGCATTCGGGGTTTGCAGGCTGTAGATTTTGTTTGCTGGGCGATCAAAAGGAAATTTGAAAATAATGACGGCAAGTGGTATGCACTTATTGAAGACCGGATTAAGTGGCGGCAATACCTCTACTTCAAACCATAAACAAAAAAGCAGCCAGCACCTGTGACCGACCGGGGTACACCCGGCTTACGCTTACGCGCGGTGCCCACAGGACTTACGCTTAGCTGCCACCTTTAAGCTAGCTGAGGGTTCGACAGATGTCAAGCAATTTGTGTTCCTGGGATATGCACTTCGGCACTGGATGAATGGCATTGAAGTGTGAAGGATGAAGGATGAAAAAACAGCAGTGGATAGTGGTGAGTGACGAGTGACGAGCGAAAACAATTACGAATGACGAATGACAGGCCGGGCGTCGACACCAGGGGCTTTTTGCTCTCTGCCAACTGCCTTCTGCTTTCTGCCGACTCTCCGGCCAGGAGAGCAGCGCCAAGCCCCGGGCGGGGCGAAAGAACTTCAGCGGCTGAAGCCGTGGCGATACGGAAGGCCGGGAGTAGGAAGTAGGGAAAAGCTGAAGGCGAAAACACCCCTCACCCGGCCCGGCGTTGCGTGTCCACCCTCTCCCCTCGGAGAGGGCTTTGATTTTTTGGAGCAAGCGGCCCCTCACCCGCAAGGGGCGATTTAAAATTAAAGATTCAAGAACCGAATGCCGGGCTGGAGACCGGCGCTACGACGAAACCGAATGCCGGGCTGGAGAGTGGCGGTACGGAAGGAAGGGAGTAGGAAGTAGGGAGCAGGGAAAAGCTGAAGGCGAAAGGACCCCTCACCCCGCCCGAGGGACCGGGGCCATTTCAAATCTGAAATTTCAGATCGCGGCTCCCACCACCAGGCACCCATAACTCAGAACCCTGAACTCAAAACCCTGAACTCAAAACCCTGAAGTTATTCGTAACTCGTAATTCGTAATTGCTTTTCAATCGCTCAATCAACAAATGATTCAATCATTCAATGGCCTCATTCGTATCGCAGCGCCACCAGGGGACCGACGTTGGCCCCGCGCCGGAGCCAATTGACTTCAATGGTAGGAATTCATACAATAATGGTATGAAAACTACGGTGTCTGAAAAAGGCCAGGTGACCATTCCCAAGCCGCTTCGGGACCGCCTTGGGCTGCGGAAGGGCCAGGTGCTCGAGGTGCGCGAACGCAAAGGGGCGGTCATCCTGGTGAAGCGAAACTCCCGCGATGCACTCGACGAACTGTACGGAATCCTGAAGCTCGGACGCCGCACGGATGAGATCATGGACGAGCTCCGCGGGAGCGAAAAGCCAAGATGATCACCGCCGTAGATACGAGCGTCCTCCTCGATATTCTGGGTCCTGACCCTGTCTTCGGACCTGGTTCGGCCAATGCCATTCGAGCGTCAATGGCCCGGGGGCGTCTTGTGGCCTGTGAGATCGTGTGGGCCGAGTTGGTTGCACACTTTCCTTCGCCCGCCGCAACCCGGGAAGCGATGGCCCGCCTGGATCTCGAATTCAGTGCTGTCACTGAGGAAAGCGCGCTGGAAGCAGGGAGCGCGTGGAAAGAGCATCGCAAGCGCGGAGGTTCCCGGTCACGTCTGGTGGCAGACTTCCTGATCGGTGCGCATGCATTGCACCATGCCGACCGCCTGCTGACCCGCGACCGGGGCTTTTATCGCGCCTACTTCAAAAAGCTTTCCGTGCTCGACCCCTCCGCCCGCTGAGGGATGAATTCTGAAGGATATTTCCTCAGTTGCCACGCGTCACTCATCCATCGGCCTTCAGCTATCAGCTTTTCAATCGCCAATCACCAATCACCGAATACTCAATCCCCAATGGCGGGATGAACCCGCCGCTACAACCTGCCCCTGTTTCGGCTTTTGCTTGTCCCTAACCACTGATCCCTAATCACTGCTTTATTCGTATCTCAGCGCCACCATGGGATCGACTTTGGCGGCGCGCCGGGCGGGGATGTAGCAGGCCACGAGCGCCACAGTAATCAGAATCAGCGAGACGGCAATGAAGGTGACCGGATCGGTGGGCGTGACGCCATACAGCAGACTCGACAGAAACCGCGTGAGCGCCAGCGCGCCTGCAATGCCGATGGCCACGCCGATCAATGCCAGCTTGAGCCCCTGCCCAATCACCATCCGCAGCACATCGCGCTTCTCCGCCCCCAGCGCCATGCGAATGCCGATCTCGTGGGTTCGCTGGCGAACCGAGTAGGAAAGCACCGCGAAGACTCCAATGGCAGCCAGCAACAGAGCCACTAATCCGAAGAATCCCATGATGACTGCGAAGAACCTCGGTTGCGCAACATTATCGTGCACCACCTGTTCCAGCGGCGCAATCTGCTGGATCGGCTGTTCCGGTTCGACTTCGTTAATGATGTGCCGGACGGTTCCCGCCCACGCCAGCGGATTGCCCCCCGTGCGGATAAACAAGTCGAGCTTGGTTCTCGACACAAAGTTCATGGGGGCATAGACAGCGGGGAGAGGCTGAGTACGGAGGCCCTCGTTGTGCACGTCACCCACCACGCCGACGACTTCCACCCTGGCGGTCGGAGAGAGATAGAGGTATTGCCCTACGGGATTTTCGCCCGGCCAGTATTCACGCGCAAATCCCTGGTTGATCAGCGACACCTGCTTATGTTCCTGAAAATCGCGCTCGTCGAACAGGCGTCCGGCAACGATGGGGATCCTGAGCGTCCTGAAATATCCGGGGGTGACGATGTACACGCCGCCCTTGGGCACAACGTCAACTTTGCCGCCGCGCCCACTGTTCCGGATCGTAAACTGGAAGGGTTCGCCTCCGCCCGCCAGCGGCATTGTCTTTCCCGCGCCCACGGCCTCCACGCCTGGGATGGCCGCCACCCGGCGGATGAGTTCATCGCGGTACGACTCAATGAGCTGAGCGTTGTGATATTTGTAGACGGGGATCGCAAGTTGCACCGTCAGCACATGGCGCGCGTCGAATCCGGGATCAGTGGTTGCCAGCTTCCACAGGCTTTTCAAGACCAACCCGGATGCCGCCAGCAGCAGGCAGGCAAGCGAAACTTCTGCCACGACCAATTTGTTCCGTCCGCGCTGCCGTGCCGGCTCAGCCGAAGCCCTGGCCCCGGCGGCTTTCAGCAACTCGGCCACGCCAGTATTGGCCAGTTTGAGCGCCGGTAGGCTGCCGATCGCAAGACCCGTGAGCAGCGTCAGCACGGCGCCGAAAAGCACCACGGCCCAATCCAGACGGATCTCCATCGCCCGCGGAATTGCGCTCCCGGCCAGGACCAGAAGCCCGGAGGAAATCCACGGAGTCATTGCAAAAGCCACCGCGCCCCCGATCGCCGCGAGCAATATACTTTCAATCACTGAATGGCGAAAAAGCCGCGAGCGTCCCGCGCCCATCGCGCTGCGAACCGCAAACTCGCGCCGGCGGGCAGCACTTCGGGCCAGCGTCATGTTGGCAAGGTTAACGCACGCCGTCAGCAGGACCAGCCCCACAGCTCCCAACAGCGCCAGAAGGACCGGTCTAACCTGTCCCACAATGCTCGCGCGGAGGTTTTCTACGATGCCTTTGTCCCACCCTTCGTTCGTGGCCGGGTATTGCCTGGCCAGCCGCGTAAAAATCACGGTGGTTTCATTTTCAGCTTGTGCAGAGGTCAAACCCGGCATCAGCCGCCCAAGAACATTAATCCAGCGCACGCCGCGCCGGTGCGGAATGTCGCCATCGGTGACCCGTGAAAGCGGAACCCAAAAACCAATATCAGGGGACGGGAAGCGGAATTGCGGCCCCATCACGCCCACCACCGCCAGCTCACCGCCTCCCACGCGGATGGGTTTACCGACGATCGACGGATCTCCGCCGAACCGTTGCCGCCATAACGAATCGCTGAGGATTACAACGTTATCCTTCCCCGGGATGTTTTCCTCTGGAGTAAAACCTCGGCCCAATGCGGGCGCTACGCCCAGTGTGGTGAGAAAATTGGAATCCACGCTGGCCGTTTCGATCAAAGTTGGCTCACCTTCGCCCAGAAGTGTGGATAAGCTCATTCCCGGCGCATACCAATAGCCGGAAATGCTTAAAAATGACTTTGTCTGCGCACGGAAGTCTTGCAGGTCCTGCGGGGAAAACGGCCCTTCAGTCGTCCCGCGCGATGGGTTTGAAGTATAAACCTCTACCAGATTCGAAGGATCATGGTAAGGCAGCGGACGCAACAGGACTCCTCGAACAACCGAGAAAATCACGAGATTGGCGCCGATGCCGAGAGCGAGAGTGAGAACTGCCACGGCGGTAAAGCCCGGGTTGCGGCGGAGTTGGCGGAGGCCGTAGCGAATGTCCTGTCCGAGTTCGCTGACGATGCGCACGCCCCAGGTGTCGCGGCATTCTTCCTTGACCTGTTCGAGGCCGCCCAGTTTGATGAGCGCCTGGCGGCGGGCTTCTTCGGGCGCCATTCCGGAGCGCAGGTTGTCCTCAATGTGCATCTGGAGATGGCTTTCCAGTTCCTCGGCCATCTCGCGCTCGCGCCGCCGCCTGCGGAATAAGCCGGCGAGGCGAATCAATGCTGATCGTAGTCGTCGCATGAGAATTGCTCCTCAAATCGCCGCCGCGCATACATCGCAAACCCCGCGACGTATGCGCCACCCGACGCGCCGGGGCCATTTCAAATCTGAAATTTCAGATTGCAGACCCCGCTAGGAATCCATAACCCAGAACTCAAAACGATGGAG
Source organism: uncultured Acidobacteriota bacterium (assembly GCA_963783155.1). GTDB lineage: Bacteria > Acidobacteriota > Terriglobia > UBA7540 > UBA7540 > SCRD01. The sequence goes on from CAWANC010000014.1 coordinate 9,108, forward strand.
TCCATTCGTAACTCGTCGATTCGTAATTGGCCTTCCGCCGTTTCAATCGCCAATCACCAATCGCCAATCACCAATGCTTCACCCCGTTTCCTCCGGCGACAGGAACCGCGCCATGATGGCCGTGGCCTGCTCCCACTCCCGCGCTTCCTTTTCAAGCTGCCTGCGGCCCGCACGCGTGAGCCGGTAATACCGGGCGCGGCGGTTGTTTTCCGACACGCCCCATTTGGAGACGATGAAGCCTTCCTGCTCGAGCTTGACCAATGCCGGATAGAGCGTGCCGTAATTGAGCGCCAGCCGATGGCCGCTGGTCTGCTCAATGCGCCGTGCGATGCCGTAGCCGTGCACGGGGCCGAGTGTTTCCAGCGTCTTCAGTACCATCAGCGCCAGGGTTCCCTGCCAGACGTCCGTTTTTTCACCCATGGTTTCTCCTATGGGTTAACCATATATCACAAGCCCTATGGGAAAGCAATAGCGGAGTTTTGGATTCTAAAGGATGGATGACGAAGGATGAAGGGTGAAGGATGAAAGGGAACAGCCGTGGACGGGGTCAGGAATCAGCCATGCGGGGAAAACACGCCGCTACAACCCTTCAGGGGCTGAAGCCCACGAAAGGAGGATGCGCCGCTACGACCCAGGCCGGCGGACACGCAACCATCAACTTTCGCCTGCAAACGCCCGATAAAAGATCTGTGCAGCCGCAATTAGAGAGATCGGGGAGTCCTGAACTCGAGGAAGCTCGCATCCTGCAGCAAGCGATGATTCCGGTTGAACCGCTGTGCGCGCATTCTTTTGAAGTGGCCTGCCGCTTTCGTCCCGCCTACCGGGTGGGTGGAGACTTTGCCGAATACTATCTCCATCCCGACCGCCGCCTGGACATTTACCTGGGCGACGTTGTGGGCAAAGGACTCCCGGCGGCGCTTTACGCGGCGCTGGCCGCCGGCATGCTGCGCGGGTTCAACAAGAGCGGAGAAACGCCGGTATCGCTTCTCGACCGTTTAAACAAGCGGTTGCTTTTCTACGCTCTGCCCGGCCGCTTCTGCGCTTCCCAGTACGCCATGCTGGACCCTGACACGCGCCTGCTGACCGTGGGCAATGCCGGCCTCCCCTTCCCGCTGCAGATCACCGCCGCCGGCTGCCGCCCGATTGGGAGCGGCGGGATTCCCCCCGGCATGTTTCAGGATGCCGTCTATGAGCAGCATTCCGTCCGCCTGCAGCGGGGCGAGTCGGTGGTGTTTTACACGGATGGAGTCGTCGAAGCGGCCAACAAGGCCCGGGCGCAATTCGGGGTGGAACGGCTGATGCAAGTGTGCGAACAACGCAGGGAACATTCCGGGCTGGAATTGCTTCGGTTTGCTTTTGAGGCGGTCAACGAGTTTGCAGAAGACACTCCCCAAAGTGACGATATGACGGCCATCGTCTTGAAAGTTTTCTGACCGGGGCCCGCTGGATCGGGACGCGCGTTGCGCGGAGGGCGCGGGCTCCAAGGGGTAGCGAGGACCTCCGGGGTTGAGGTCCGCGGCGCTTCTCTGAACGCAGAGACAGAAACCGCCTCTGCGCCAGCCCGGATTTGAGGGCAACCGGGCAGCCCACCCAGCAACGTCAAAATTGCTCCAACGATCGGAAACTTCACAGGCGTTTCCTCTTTTTCACATCGTGTGGGACGCAGCGACGAAGCTACTGAATCTCTTTGCGGGTTGTCCAAAGCCTCCGGAGGTAGGCGCGCCTTTCACGACGGTGGCGAACGTATAGCAGCCAAGGTATGCGCCGCCACACAGCGCTATCGGGAGTTATCCGAAAGATTTAGAAGCAACTACCGCTATCCCGCCGGATCCTTTTGCCGCGTTGCTTTGACACCCGTCAGAATCCCCAGGCCCAATAGGACAATCGCACCCACGGCAATCCAGTGTGCAGGAACATGCATCAAATAGGCGCCATAAATCAGCCCGCCAATCACGAGCATGGACCCAATGGAGTAGAGCCCAAATGACATTTCATCACCTCCTCGAGCAAACAGAATCGCAAGGCCATGCGGTCCATCATGCGTTCCAGGATCTTACGGCGTGGAGCTGGCCTTTTGATCTTTAACTTGCAGTTCGTTCACCACCTGCTGCACGTTTGGTACGCCTGACGCCACTTGTTCAACGTGCGCGCGCTTGGATTGAGAATTAACCTCGCCGGTCAGCGTCACAACGCCGTTCTTGACGTCGTATTTGACGTCCTTGAGGAGTCTGTTCTGGACGAGGGCAGCATGTAAGTTGTTCTCGATACCCTTGTCCAGATCCGAGTTCACCGTTTTTGCCTCGCTTTCTACACCAGGAGGAATCACGGCAATCTGATTCGCAACAACCTGCCCAGCGGCGATTGACTTTGCAAGGGATTCGGCTTGTGCCTTGTCCGCCTCCGCTGGCACGTGTCCCCCCAGGGTCACTACGCCCTTGTCGCGATCCTGACTTACAGTGATATCTTTGAGGCCAGCCTGATCGAGCGATTGGCGAATGCTGTCAGAAACATCGCGTGACTTCGTGGAGGTTGAACACCCTGCGAGGGTCACGACGATGAGCAGTGCAAGCAAGCTTAAGCCTAGTTTGTGCGTTTTCATACTTCTCCTTTGATGCGACGTAGAATTTAATCCGCAAGGGTGGCGCAAATCGTCGGCGTCTTGAGGGGTTCGAGCCCTAGGACCCCGCTCAACTTCAACCGGACAGATGCAATCCGCCGAACAGGTACAAGAGCACCAGAATGATCAGGACCAGCCCGACGATCCCGACGCCTCCGCCCGTCCCCCATCTCCGGTACCCGTAATAGCCGCCGCCGCCGCCGAACAGAAGCAACAAGATAATAATCAGCACAATTAGTGACATCGTAATCTCCCTTCATCTCCGGACTGACCTCAATCTCTGCCTGCACTGCTCAGAGGAAGTGCACCGGGGGCCGTATCTAAACCAAGACAACGTCACCTGACCGAAGACAGCAGCCAATCTCTTTCCAGAAGCTTCGCAAAAATCTGCAATCGGAATCATAAGAGCCTATGGTTTGTTGCACCGTAATCGGGCAAGCGCCATGACTGCACTCGTATGCAATCTCGACCTTCCTGGCTCCCCAATCCTTGCAGGCGACACTACAGCACTCCTCGCCAGCTTGAATCACCGAACCGCATGGTAGGGCGCGCATACTTATTCTGCTCATCTTTTACCATCATATTATCGCTTTCAGTCTTCGCCTTTGAGGCTTCCATGTCCCAGCCTACTCATTTGAGAACTCCAGTCGCCAGCATTCAATCCAGTCTGAAATAGCAATCCACCGAACAATAAAACAAATCTCGGGTTGTGTCTGTTCAAAATTGCCCTCGCGTCCGTTCAAAAATGCTCACGCGGCTGGCGCAGATGCTTGCCTTTTAGTATATGCGTTCTCGCGAAGCGAGAGGCATTTGCCCGTTTTCATTCCACCGGGTCCATCGGTGTCATTGCGGTGGCTCGGGACTGCCTTTTTCATCCTTCATCATTCAGAATTCATCATTCTCCTTTCCGCGCCATTCTAACCGCACTCAGCTTCGCTGAACGCAGAGACAGAAACCGCCTCTGCGCCAGCCCGGGGCCCTTTCGCAAAAGGCCGCTGCTCCGCACACATCGCAAACCGCGACGAACGCGCCAGCCGAGGCGCCAGAGCCATTTTAAATCTGAAATTTCAGATGGCAGACCCCGTAACCAGGAACCCATAACCCTGAGCTCAAAACTGCGGCGAAAATTCAAGAACCGCAGATCGCGAGCGGGAAGGTCTGCGCCACAGGCTTAACCAGTGCGGCGGTCCAGGGGTTGAGCGACTTCGCTCCGGCCCGGTTGGCCAGCCGCAACGATCCCGGGGCGAATGAACACCAGGCAACAAAGCACAGCTCGCGATACAATTAGCAGGATGTTGAAAAAGGCTGTAGCGGCGGCTTTACGCCGCCAACCCACGCTGAAAGGATTGACCTTATGGCGGGGTGAACCCGCCGCTACGTCCACTCTGCGAGATATTTCAACAGCCTGTTAGAAGTGAAACCCCATGAGGACAAAGTTCTAAAATCTTCCCCATTCATTTCAGGAGGACATGGAGCAACTTGGCCCCGATCATCAATGCCCAAGGGTTATCGAAGCAGTACGGGACAGCGCCGTTGTTCCAGGAGGTCTCCTTCACGGTGTCAGAAGGCGACCGGATTGGCCTGATCGGCCCCAACGGCGCCGGCAAGTCGACGCTGCTGGAGATTCTCTGCGGCCGCGTGAAACCGGACAGCGGCGAGGTTGCAACCCGCAAGCGCTGCAAGGTCGGCTCGGTGGCACAGGTGTCCGAATTCGCGCCTGGGGAGACGGCCCGATCAGTGATCGAGAGGGCCCTTGAGCGGGCGGCCGTGCCCCGGGTGGAGCGGGCGGCCCGGACAGCCGAGGTGCTGGGGCGGGCCGGCTTTAACGACTTTGAAACCCCCACCGCCGTCTTGTCAGGTGGCTGGCGCAAACGCCTGATGATTGCCGAGGGGCTGGCGCAGCGGGCGGACGTTCTGCTTCTGGATGAGCCCACCAACCACCTGGACTTTGCCGGAATTCAATGGCTCGAATCCCTGCTTCAGAACGCGGCGTTTGCCTGCGTGGTGGTCAGCCACGATCGTTACTTTCTGGAAAATATTGCCAGCGAGATAGTGGAACTCAATCGCGCCTATGCGGATGGCGTGCTTCGCGTTAAAGGAAACTACAGCAGGTTTCTCGAGAAGAAGGAAGAGTATCTCGATGCGCAGGGAAAGCGGCAGGGTGCGCTGGCCAATCGCGTGCACACGGAGCTGGAATGGCTGCGCAGGGGTCCCCGGGCCCGCCGCACCAAGGCCAGGGCGCGGATCGATAAAGCTCACGAACTGATCGGCGAGTTGGCGGACCTGAACTCCCGCAGCCGCACGGCTGCCGCCAGGATTGACTTTGCCGCCACCGACCGGCAGACCAAACAGTTGATCGAGATGGAGGGCGTGAGCTATTCCGTCGCTGATCGGACCCTGTTCGAAGGCCTGAATTTCACCGTGAGGGCGGGAATGCGAGTGGGGCTGGTGGGACAGAATGGGAGCGGCAAAACCACGCTGCTTCGCCTGCTGCGAGGCGACCTGCAGGCCACCGGCGGCGAGGTCCGCCGGGCGGACGCGCTGCGGATGGTTTACTTTGACCAGAATCGCGAGCTGGACCCTGACCTCCCGCTGCGCCGCGCCCTGGCGCCCGAAAGCGATTCGGTGGTTTACCAGGAGCGGGTGATTCATGTGGCCGCCTGGGCGGCAAGATTCCTCTTTGATGCCGACGACCTGAACCAGCCGGTGGGGCGGCTTTCCGGAGGCGAACGGGCCCGTGTCCTGATCGCGCAGCTGATGCTGCAGCCGGCAGACGTCTTGTTGCTGGATGAACCCACCAACGATCTGGATATTCCGACCCTGGAAATCCTTGAAGAGAGCCTGCTGGGCTATGGTGGAGCGTTGGTGCTGGTCACGCACGATCGCTTCATGCTGGATCGCGTGTCAACCGTCGTTCTGGGTCTTGATGGTCTGGGCGGAGTGGAACGCTTTGGCGACTATTCGCAATGGGAGGTCTGGCAGCGGGCGCAGCAGGCCAAAGAGGCGCGGCGCGTGCCGGCGGAAGCCCCACGCCCGGCAGCTTCACCTGGCAGATCCCCGTCCAGGCCGGCCAGGCTGGCCAGGACGGCCAGGAAAAAGCTCTCTTACCTGGAGGCGCGCGAATTTGCCGGCATGGAAGAGAGGATCGCCAGGGCCGAACAGGAGCATCGCACCCTGCGTGCGCGGCTGGAAGATCCTGCCATCATGAGTGACGCCCCGCGGCTTCAGGATACTTGCGCGCAGATGGAAGAGACCCGGAAGAGAGTGGATCAGCTGTATGCCCGATGGGCCGAACTGGAACAAAAGCAGGGCTGAGCAACTTCCGGCGGCTGGCGCAGATGCTCGCCTTGTAGCATCTGCGCGGGTGGCGCATACGTTCCGCAGTTTGGAATGTATGCGATCACACAATGGGGTCCATGGGCAAGAGCGATGAATCGCGGGAGGCGCAGACATGCGCCATGGCATTTATTTTTCCCTCAAATCCTCGGGAAGCTCATTGAACTTCCCTAGCATTCCATAGATACGTATGAGGGCGTGATTCAGCATCCGCTCTCCGGCGCCAACCTCGACATAGGTGTCCGAATCGCCCGCGCCGTATCCACCCTCGGTGGCTGCCCGAATGGTTGGGATATAGTCAAAGTAACCGTTCGTGTAGCCGAGGAAAAAGGCGTCAGGCACCGGACATCGGACTCTCCAGTCGATCTGGAAATCGACGAAAGGTTCACCCGACATTCCCACAAAGGCGATCTGCTTATCGATCAGCAGGGTCGTCACAGCAAACGGGAGCTTCTCCGGCGACTGCGACTTGAAGAAGTCCGCGTGGTCGTCAAAGATCTGTGGCCCAAAGTCCTTGAGAAGGCCCTGGCGGAATTCTTTGGGATTCCATCGAACACGCATGTGCAGCACGTCTTCAGCGTACTGCAGGCTGGGCTCTGCCGGCGCCTCCGTGTGGATGCCTTGCGCCACTTTCACAACTTCCTTGCCGAGCGTTTCGCCGGTCCACTGGCAGTCTTTGACAGCGCCGTCCGCCAGCGGAATGGTGGCATCGTAGGGATTAATATCACCCGGCGCCCCCTGCATGAAGAAGCAGATAGGACGGCCGCCAAAAGCCTCTGCGACAAACTTTGTCATGACGCCGGGAAAATCGGCGGAATACTCCCGGTTGTCGGGGCCGTAGACCACGGGATGGCACGCATAGTTCACCAGGATTGCGAGCGGCTGCCCATCGGTGCGGTCAATTCGCAAAACCGAAACTGTGGGGTCCACGGGAGAAGTGGGAATTTTGGTGGGGTCGGTCCAAAGCATCCTGACGGTCCCGTCCGCGTTGACCACCCGGCGATTGTAACCAATGAAGGCGATTCCATAACCCGTTCCAATCCGAACCTTTTCCAGATGATGGCAGGCATTCTTCGCGGCGCCGCCGATTTTTTCAACTGCGGCGTTTTCCCATGCTGTTACGCCGGCGGGCGAGTCAACATCCACGATGTTGGGGCCGGAGTGGGTGTGCGAGGCCGAGATGAAGAGATCGGAAATTCCATCCTGTTCGCGCAGGAGGGCCTTCAATCGGTCCATGGTGGCGGGATCAAAGGTGCGTCCCAGGTCGAGAGTGACGAACGCCACTTTGGTTTTGCCTGTTTCCAAAACCAGCACACGCGCAAAAAGAGGATCACGGGTTCCGGTGGCAACCTCGTTATTCTTGATGGGGGAGAAAAAGCCGTACATGGGAAGCCCGGCTGGGGGTGTAATGTCGGCCTGCGCTGCACCCGCCCGCAACGCTGCCCATGACGCGGAAGTCGAGCAGCAGCAGGATAACGAAAAGCACAGCTCCAGGACCCATGCAACAGACGCCTCAACCTTCTCCCGCGGCAGGCACTGTGCACAAGAAGGTGCGCCGCGAAGCTTAAAGGGAATCATTGTATCCGGAAAACCCGGAACGGGCGGCGGCTCGGGTTTGTGCTGCCTTTTTCATCCTTCATCATTCAGAATTCATAATTCTCTTTGCCCCACTCAGCTTCGCTGATCGCAGAGACAGAAACCGCCTCTGCGCCAGCCCCGATGCGGGAAGAACGGTCGCATACGTAGCAAAGGGCAGGGCTGCGCGTACACCCTCCCTCGGGGCAAGGTATGCACCATCCGAGAACTGCCATGGGGCGCGAGAAGTGGCAAGGAGTTGAAGCGCCGGTTATAGCGTTTTTCGTTGGTAAGCGGGAGGGGAGGAGTGGCTGACGGCCTCGACCAGGCCGGCAACGTCGCCCAGGCTGTCGTAGACGGGGCCGAGGACGGAAATCATGCCGGGCCGCTGCTTGACGGTGACGGGCTTGCCGGTTTCGAGCACCGTGCCGCATGGGCGGGAACATATCCTGATCGATGGCGCCGAAGGTCCAGAACTGGCTGAGCTCATTCGCGTTGCGGATGACCACCTGGATCTTGTCCGGGTGGCCCGTGATGGGCATCCAGAGGTTGACGTCGCAGGCGAAGGGAGCGAGGCGCGCCAGGCGGATCAGCGTTTTCTTGACGGCATTGAATTCGGCGTCGTTCACGTCGTAGTTGTCGCCGGCCAGGAAGCGGTCATGCGGGTCGGACTTGAACATGTATTCGAGCGCCCGCGGGGTGACGATGCGGCGGCAGAGGTCGCCATCCACCATCACGGCGGCCACGCGGGCGATGTGGCCGAGTTCCTGCTCAATTTGCTCAGGGGTGTGGGTCATCTTCTCTGTCATTGGTTTTCCCGGGCCAGTTGCAGGATGGATTGCCGGACGCGGTTCCAGGCGTCGGCGTCGAGCTTCGAGAAAAGTTTGCGCGTGTGCGCGGTGGCGGCGGTCATCTCGGAATCGGTCCATTCATAGGTGGGCTGGTCCGCAAAGGCCGGGCGCGGATTCCACCACTGGTCGGGCGTTGAGCCGTTGAACTGCTTTGTGGCTTCCGCCTTCAAAGCCTCGAGGCCGTGCTGCGCCTTGAAGCTATCCAGCAGCGTCAATTCCTGCACGGCGTTGCGCTGGATTTTGAGCCGCACGCTGGGGATGGGATCGCGCAGGCCGAAGCGATCACCCGAATAAACCAGGGTGGTGCCGCCGCCCGTAAAGTTGAACCAGGGATCTTTGCCGGGTTGCACGGCCAGCCAGTGCACGTAGCCCATGGCGTCCCACACCCAGGCGCGCAAAACCAGTTCGGTGATGGCGGAGGCGGGCTGGGTGACCCGGGGCGGCCCGCCGTAGTACCAGACGATGTCGCCGCGGTCGCGCAGCATTTTGGGCGCGCCCTTGTACCAGCTGAGGATGCCGCCGCCGCAGGTCCACATGTTGACCACGCCGTTGAGCTCGCGAAACTGCTGCTCCATGTCCCAACTGACGTCGGCGCGAAAGACCAAACGCACGGGCGTGTCGGCGGGCAGCGCCTTCTTCAGCAGCCGGCCGTATTCGGTGAAGTAGCTGAGGTCTTTCGGATACCGCACCTCGTCGCCGTCCCACGAAAAGCCCTTGTAGCGCTTCTTGTGGTTGAAAAACATTTCAAAATTCGTTCGGGTCCAGCCCTTGTCGCGAAAGTGCTTCTCCATTTCGCCCACCACATGGGTGAACTCGGCTTCATAGCCCGCCTCGCCCCACCACAGCCAGGAAGCCGGCCATTCCGGGTTGATGGGCAGATAGGCAAAAGGGATGGGTTTGGGGCCGCGGCGCGTTTGGGCAAAGGCCGAGCCGTCGAGCAGCGGCCCGTAGTGCCGGTCGTACAGATCCCAGCTGGCGATGCGCTTCTTGCGTCCTTCGCCTTCGAGCGCCGGAGCGAATTCCGGCGTGACCCGGCCCGCGTGGCCGTATCCGAGCTGATGGAAAACTCCATGGTTCTCGTAGAAGACGCGGTGGTAGGAGTGGATGAGCCGGAAGAGTTCGTCGCTTTCAAAAAAGTTGCCACTGGCGGCCCGGACGCGGGAAGGGAACTGGCTGGCGATCCAGGAAGCGTCATAAGAGTTGTGGTCCATGGCCACAACGTCTTCCGCGGGAACCACCGCCGGCAGCACCTTGAGCTGCAGCGTCAGTGTGCGGCGCTTGCCATCCGCTTCAAGCGTTGCCCGGCCGGAATAATCTCCCGGCGCGGCGTCCGCAGGAACCCAGACGTCCACCCAGAAGGCTTGCGCGGTCTGGTTTTCGATCTTGTTGTCAGGCTCGGGCAGCCGGGAGCGGTGCGGAGCGCTCACGGGAACCAGGGCGTCCGGGTAATAGTCGCCGGAGCGCAGCCGGTGGAACCACTCGCGGTAAAGGTCGGCCTGGATTTTGCCGCTGCGGTCGTTCCAATGCAGGTCGAGGCTGTATTCGCCGGGCCGGGCCGTCTGGACCATCAGGTGGAACGAGGCGTAGGCGCCGCGGGGACACTCGAGCGAAAGCCGCTGGCCCTTCTGGAAGCCGTTGGCGGCGGCCGCGGCGTCACGGTCGGCGCGCACGATGCCGCCCATAGGGTCGGGGCGCAGAAACTGCGGCAGGGCGAAAAGGCGCGTCTCGCGGGCCTCGGGGCGAGCGGGCCCGTCAGCGGCTTCGCCCCAGGCGGGGACGGTGTGTTCGGCCGCCAGCGCCCCCAGCGCGGTTTGCAAGAATGTCCGGCGCGAGGGATGGCTTGCTGTTTTCTCAGGAGGCTTCATACGGGCATCGATCCGCGGTTAAGAGTTCCACCGCAAGCGGGTCAGCAGAGTGGAAGAAGCGCAGGCGATGGATTTCACAGAGTGCTGGCCAAGGTGAAATCATCCCCGAAGCGGGCGGGGATGTCAACCGTTGCGGACGTCTGGACAGATGGTATTCATCCTGATATCTTCGCTGCCATGAAATTGCGAATGTTACGCCGTTTAATGCTCAGCCTGGCTCTGCTGGCTTTTTCAGTCACGGCTCTGCCTGCTGCTCAGGCCTGGCCGCGTTACAAGTTTGCCACGCCGCTCAAGGTTGAATTTCCCGCCCGGCATCCCTACCTGGCGCTGACGCCGCAGGAAATCGCCCGGGCCCGGAAGCGCGCGAAGACTTTGCCCTGGGCCGGGAAGCAGATGGACGCCCTTCTGGCCCACGCCGACCGCACGATGGCGAACTCGAAACCCTGGAGCCAACTGCCGCCAATCGGTTCCGGTGAGCACCGGGTGATTTCCAGAAACCTGTTTGCGGTGGCCATGGCCTACTCTTTTTCCGGCAAGATTCGCTATGCCAACTGGGTGCGCGACGGCTTGCTCGCCTATGCCGCCATCTATCCCGGCCTGCCCATGCATTACGGCTATAAGCTGACCTACGATTCGCTGCGGGAATCAACCTGGGCGGTGGACATGGCGCGCGCCTACGACCTGGTGGCCTCCAGCAAAGCTTTTAATGCGGAGCAGCGCAGGAAGGTGGAGAACGACCTGCTGCGTCCTTCGGCGAAGTGCTTCATGATCACCGATTACCAGCACGACCGGCGCCTGCGGGACATGCACTACCGCTGTTACAACTTTGAAGCGTGGCACGTGGCGGCGGTGGGGCTGGTGGGCCTGGCCACCCAGGATAAAGATCTGGTGGACTGGGCCGTCAACAGCCCCTATGGGCTCCGGCACCTGATTGCGCACGACGTGAACGATGACGGAATGTGGTGGGAGCGCTCGGAAGGCTATCACCAGTATGTGATGGATGGATTCGTGGCGCTCACCGAACCGCTGCTCCATTGCGGGGTGGACGTTTACCGGATGGAGATACCCACGGACCTCACAACCTATGGGTCAGCAGGCGAGCGGTACGTCACCGACACCAGCCACCGGCCCAAATCCATCCGCATGATGTTCGACGCGCTCTTCTACCTGACGTTTCCTGACCTGAGCTATCCTGCGATCGGTGACAGCACGGCGGGGCCGCTGCGCGCCAATGCGCTGACCCTTGTGGGATACGAGCGCTACCACGATCCCATGCTGGCCTGGCTGATTGAACGCGACAGACCGAAAGCAGGCACTGCGGATTCTCACCGGCCGTGGCAATGGCTGGTCTATGATCTGCCGAAGGACGGGCCGCGCATCGTTCCCCATCCACGACGGCCGGTTTGCCAACACCGGCGAGTTCCGCAACGGCTGCTCGCTTTTTCCTTCCACGGGCATCGCCATTCTGCGGGAGGCCGCGGGTAACTACACGGCGCGGCCTGCCAGCACGGCTGTCTCGCTGAGTTACGGGCCGCACGGCGGCGGACACGGCCACGCCGCCAGCCTGAACATGGTGCTTTACAGCGACGGGCTGCAATGGATTCCCGTCCTTTGGCCACATGCCCTATGAGACGCCCTGGAAGGGCCAGTGGACCTCGCAGACGGTGAGCCATAACACGGTGGTGGTGGACGGCGTCTCGCAGAAGCCCACCGGCCGCGGAAATCCCTCCTGGCCCACCGATCATACCAATGACCGTGTTTTTGGAGTGCTGCAGCGCTTCGATCCCGCCGCAAAATTTGTGAGCGCCCACACCGGTACCGCCTATCCCGGCATTACCCTTCGCCGGGGGCTGCGCGTGGAGGGCCATTCCGTGGTGGACGATTTTTCCATGCGCGACCGGCAGGGCTCGAGCCACCAGTACGATTACGTGCTGCACATTGACGGCGAATTGGAATCGAGTTCAGCGCCGCTCGAGTCGTGCAGCGGCAAACTGGGGAAAATCTGCGGCTACCAGTTTATCGAGCGCCAGCGCTGCGCCGTTGCAAGCCAGGGCTTCAACCTGACTTTCAAGAACCAGGGAAAGCTGTTGCGCGTGTGGGTTCCCGAAAGCGCCCAGACGGAGATCATCGTGGGGCAGGGGCTGACCAATTCTCCCACCGGCAAAATGACCGTGCTGGTGCTGCGCCGCAGCGCCTCGAGCACACGCTTCCTGACGGTGCTGGAACCGGTCGAGCCGGGCCGTGCCATCCGCTCGGTTCGAATGG
>CAWANC010000015.1:0-26436 GCA_963783155.1 uncultured Acidobacteriota bacterium
AGTCTGTGTGGAAACTCTCTTCGCCGTGCAAAAAGCCTATTCATGTGGCGGGGTTGACAGGGCTTTGAGATTTTTGGCTATCCCGAGGTTCGATTTTCTCCTCGGGGGCCCGGTTCGCCGGCGTTCAGGCTGCCGGTCGGGCGCTCCAAAGCCGCGTCAGGTTGTACGCGGTAGCGGCCAGCGCCACTTCCACCGCTGCTTTCTCCAATCCCCGCCGCCGGAACTGCTTCAGACCCCGTTGTTCTTTCAGCACTCCGAACACTGGTTCAATCAGCGCTTTGCGCCGCCCGTAAATCGCCCTTCCCGCCTGGCCGCGCAATTTACGCCGCATCTGACGGTGCACCGGGTCCGTAGCCCGGCACCGCAATCGCCCACCCCGGTTCAGCATCCGCGCCAGATTCGAATCCGGCACGTAAGCATCAATCTTCTGTTGCTCCAAAACTTTCAAATCCGCGAGCACAAAAAAGCCACTGTCCGCGCTGACCCGTCCCGGCGATTCTCCGCAGCGCCGCTTCACCGCTTCCACCACCGGAACCAGCAAGCCGTTGTCCGTGGCCTTCTGGCTCACCCGCTGTTCCACAATCAGGTGGTCCTCACTGGCCGCCATCGTCACCGTATAGCCCAGCACGTACCCTCGCCGCTCCTTCAGAAACCGGCTCTGGGGATCGGTCAGCGACCGCCGTTTCAGCCCGCTCTTTTTCAGTTGCTCCAGACGCCCCGGAATCCCCGCCAGCTTCTCCTCCAGCCGCCGCCGCTCCTCGCCGCCCAATTCCAGCCCCGGCGTCTCGTTCGGGTCTTCGGCCGCGCACGCCTGCTGCCAGCGCCGTATCTGCCGCCGCACCCGCAACCGCTCGGCCCGCAGCTTCTCCACGCTGTCGGTCCGATTCGGCGAGGCATTCGCCTTCACCCGCGTCGAGTCAACGGCCACGTGTCCCAGCCGACCCAGCCCCGCTTCCCGCGCCAACTCCACCACCTGCGTGAACAGATCGTTCAACCCCTTCGGGTGCCGCCGCCGAAACTCGTTCAGCGTCCAGTAATCCGGCTGCGCCCCTCCCGCCAGATACCGGAACCCCAGGTCCTCCCGCACCCGCTGCTCCAGCCGTCGCGACGACGTCACCCCCAGCGCATACGCGTACAACCACACGCTCACCATCAGCGCCGGATGATACGCCGGCCGCCCTTCCTCCTCATAGTCCGCTTCAAACGCCCGCAGATCCAGACGCTCCACCACCTCCCGCATGAAGAAACACAGGTGCTCTTCCCCCAGCACCCCGCGCACATCGGGCGGCAACAAATATCCTTGATCCGGACTGTAAGTTTGAAATTTCATCGCGGCCTCCTCTCCGCATTATACAGACCTGTCAATGAACCAGTTTTCACACAGACTCTGAAGCCCATTCAAGCGGAGGGGCGATGCTCACGGCACGACTGAAGTCGTGCCCTTTCGCAAAAGCCCGCAGCGCCGGTGGCCGGGTGAGGGGGCTTGAAAGAATGGGTGATTGAGCGAATGGCGATTGGGTGATTGAAAGATCGTAGCGCGGTCCTCCGTTTCTGCTGATGGGTGCTTTCCGTTTCGTTTCCCACGGCTGGAGTTTACCCCGACGAAGTCGGTGGCCATGGGCTAAAGCCTGCCTGCCCTCCGGGACTTGGCTGATGCGCGGTGCCGCCCTTCTGCCCCGAGCGAGGGTGTCACAAGCGTGCGACACGCCCTACTCTTTGGTGCAAGCCGTCCCATTGAATGCGCCCACGGCGAAACCAGAAATGCGCTCTGCAGTCCTTCTTACGCCATATAGAAGGATATAGCGTCACAGTCCCGTTAGTGTGGCACGTGAGATGCCAGCACGACCGCTCATCAGTGAGCAAATTCATTTGTAGTACGGCCCCGCATCCACATGGGCATAACAGCGCGGCCTGCTCAAGGAAACCGTCTTCCTGGACGATGTAGAGCGTCCGGGTTCAAGTTGCCATGGAGGCAGATCCTCGACGAACCGGGTCTTGTAAGGCGGGCGGAGCCACCCACAGACGCGCTCGCAAGCCCACCGAAAGAGGCTGGCAACCCACTTCATCCGGCGCGCCTTTCGGATAACTCGGCTTGTCCAAGCAAGGGTCTGACGTCGCCTGCGCGACGTGCCTTACAAGAATTTCACAACGCCCGTCCTCAGGTTCGGGCATTAGTTCCATACTTGCAAGACTGAAAATACCGACCCCGTAATTGGCATTATCTTCTTCTCGAAAAGGGTGTAACCGCGCCAAGAGCTCGTTGACGGCGAGGCTCGCCGCGAACATATTCACACTGATCACCGCAGGACGACTTCCCTCAACGCCGGCAATATACCCGTCCCGCACTTGCTGCGCGTGCGCAGCCGGGTCATTCCGACGAAGTCCGGCGGCAGCGACCTGCTTCATCGTGAATAACCCCCTGCTCATAAGGCTCGACCTCCCTGGCTGGATGTAGTTTCGTGCCGCAGACTTCGCGGATCTTTCCCTTGCGCGGCCCTTGAGAAACGTGTCGAGACGCACACCGACGTCAAAATATGGAAGCGTGTAGTACGTCGCCAGTGCGTTAAGCAGAAATCGTCCATCCACCGTATCCATACAGCCGAGCACAATGTCGCATTCCGCCACGGCCCGCACGACTTCCGGGTCCCACAGATTCTTTCCCGATCGCCGGTGGCGCAGACGTTGATTCTAATGTCTGTGTTCAACGGAGATGAATGGGGCTAGAATGGCGAGGTGCAGGAACCGCTCCGCCACTTTCGACCTCAACGGCCAAAACAGACTGGCGGAAATAAGCTCTAACAAGAGCCTCTCGCTTCGCGAGATCGCCCCGACAGGTCGGGACGCGAGGCGCACACACTACAAAGCGAGTATCTGCGCCAGCCGGCCGGGGGGGGTATGCGCCACCCGTCCAGGAAGAGGGGGTGTATAATCCCGTCACTTGAGCCTATGAGACATATATTCGTTGATGAAAGCGGAGACTTGGGATTCGGGTAGGTTCAACTATTTCGTAATTGCCTTCATTTCGCCTGAAAGCGGAAAGAAGCTTAATAAAGAGATCAAGAATTTCAATGCCCACCTGATCAAGAACGGCTGGAATAAGGATCTTGAGATCAAGGCCACAAGTATCTGGTACGCGCCAAAGAACTCAGCGCTTACCGGCGCATACAAATACAAACAGCAACCCCATATTCCAATGGAACATATTCTGGGTCGGCTAGGGCAGCTTGATTGCCGCATCGAGTTCGTCCTGGTAAAGCTCGATACGGTATCGGATGGTTTGAAGTCAGCCCCTTCTGCCATTTTGTATAACCATTTTTCCTGGCAACTACTTAAAGGACCGCTTTGTTACTATCCGGCTGTTGAGCTTTTCGTCGATCGGCGGAATCGTGAATATCACAATTTGCTTAAATACGACGGCTATTTAGAAGGCAAGGTTGGCATTGAGAGGGCCGAGAGGGGCAAGTCCTCGATCAATTTGCAGATATGCCATTATCACGCGGAGTCGGCGAAGGAATTCAAGGCCGAGCAGCGCGCTAAAGTCGAATTTGGCATTCGGGGTTTGCAGGCTGTAGATTTTGTTTGCTGGGCGATCAAAAGGAAATTTGAAAATAATGACGGCAAGTGGTATGCACTTATTGAAGACCGGATTAAGTGGCGGCAATACCTCTACTTCAAACCATAAACAAAAAAGCAGCCAGCACCTGTGACCGACCGGGGTACACCCGGCTTACGCTTACGCGCGGTGCCCACAGGACTTACGCTTAGCTGCCACCTTTAAGCTAGCTGAGGGTTCGACAGATGTCAAGCAATTTGTGTTCCTGGGATATGCAGTTCGGCGCTTGAAGAATGGCATTGAAGTGTGAAGTGTGAAGGACAGACAGAAGTACGAAGTGTGAAGGATGAAGGATGAAAAAAGGCCGTGACGAGCGAGGAATTGGCGATTTGCGATTTGTGATTGGCGATTGGAAGGACAGAAGAGGTGCTGACCTCAGAAACGGAGGACCGCGCTACGATCTTTCAATCACCCAATCGCCATTCGCTCAATCACTAATTCCTTCAAAGACCCCTCACCCGGCCCGGCGGTACGGAAGGCAGGAAGTAGGAAGTAGGAAGTAGGGAGTAGGGGAAAGCTGAAGGCGAAAGGACCTCTCACCCGGCCGCTGCGCGTCCACCCTCTCCCCTCGGAGAGGGCTTTGATTTTTTGGAGCAAGCGGCCCCTCACCCGCAAAGGGCGATTCAAGATTCCAGATTCAAGATTCAAGAACCGAATGCCGGGCTGGAGACCGGCGCTACGACCGAAACCGAATGCCGGGCTGGAGAGTGGCGGTACGGAAGGAAGGGAGTAGGAAGTAGGGAGTAGGGAAAAGCTGAAGGCGAAAGGACCCCTCACCCCGCCCGAGGGACCGGGGCCATTTCAAATTTCAAATTTCAGATCGCGGCTCCCACCACCATGCACCCATAACTCAGAACATATAACTCAGAACCACGAAGCCATTCGTAACTCATCATTCGTAATGGGCCCTTTGCCTTTTCAATCGCCAATTACCAATCGCTCAATCACCAATGGCGGCTTCAGGCGTTGAGGTCCAGGGTCTGGACGGTGGGTAGGGGCTTGTTTTCAAACTCCACTCCGGGGCCGTTTGCAAACGAACGGTTCCGGCGGGCAACGATGCGATTGAGAATGACGAGTCCGGCCGCCACAGCCACGGCCCACATCAGTGGTTTCTGGAAAGCCCATTCCTGCAGTGAAGCCATGGAGAAAATGTAAAGGGCCAGCGCCAGCCACGCGACTCTGTCTGCAATGGGAAGGGTCGTTTTACCCGGCAGGTAGGCGCAGGTGAAGGGAATTTTTCGCTCCGAATACAACAGAGGCTCCACCAGAATCAGCGAAACCAGCACGCCAATGGCGGTGGCCCTCAGCGAGGCTGCCAGCCCCCAGAATTCCGAGTACACAACAAAGCCAGAGGCAAACAGCGGAACCACGGCCACGATGATCATGGCTTTCCGCACACCGGCCATGCACTTTCTGCCGCTGTCTTGTTCAGTGATGCGAAAAATCCAGTTGGCGCCGAGCTCCGCCGGAAATCCAAATGCGGCCGCCATTCCCAGTAGCGCAAAAAGCGAGATGACCATCGGTAAGGCGAGCAGCGTTTCGCCGGACCGCGTAATGGAGGCCCAGCCGTATCCATGTGCTGCGTTGGCCATCATCACCAGGAAAGCCATCACCACGATCGCAAGCCCCACGGCGACATAGGCGACAAAATAGAGCCGGTGTGTGGCGCTTCGAGCCAGTGTCTTCAGCACAAAGTAAAAAGTGCCGCGCTCGGGACCTTCTTTCACCCACAGGCGGTCCAGCAGCCAGGTGAAGAGTGCGGCCAGGCTGAAACGCGACGAACCTTTTTCTTCACCCCATTCAAACGATCTCTGAGAGAACCGCTTGTAGCTGGCCAGGTAGGTGACTGCGGCGATCACGGCCGAGAGCACAAAGGCGAGGATCGAAATGCCTGCCAGGGAATGGAAAATCGCATTGGGCGATCCCAGCAACGTGCGATACAGGCCCAGAAACCACATCGGCGGAAGGGCGTAGAGCAAGGGGCTGCGTGCTTTCTCCCAAACCGGGAGCAGATCGGGAATCATGGGCAGCAGAAAGAACTGGCAGACAAGAAACACCGTGGCGAGGCCCTGAACATAAAGCGAAATCCGCTTGAATTGCCGGTAACCCAGCAGATTGATCAGAACACCCTGCAAGGCCACAAAGAACAGAATCATGAACAGGCAGCCGGAAAAGACCGCAATCCCATGGACGATGATCATCCAGATGACATGCCCCAGCCCCGGCGCCGGCCGCAGACCCCGTGAGGACATCAGCGGGTACAACACCACCGGGGCGCCCGCGACGGCCAGGATGAAGAGGCCAATGAATTTTGCCAGAGCGGCGGCCTTGGCGTAGAAGATAGTCTTGATTCTCAGGGGGAGCGGCATCAGGTTGGCATAGTCACGCTCGTCGGGGAAAAGGCGGTCCCACTCCAGCACGGCGACCATGCCGATCACGATCATGGAAAAGAAAACGTAGAGGCACTGGTCGGTGAGAGTGAGCGTGCGGTAGCTGTTCGGCGTAAAGTGCCAGTAGGTGAAGTCATAAACCCAGAACCTTTCAATCGCAAAATACGCCCCGGGAAACACCAGCACCGCGAGGACCTGCGCGACATCAACGTGCGCGTCAGATTCCTCCGAAACGAACTCGAGATTGAGAAAGCGCTTGAAGAAATGGCGTGTGAGGTCGAAGAAGTGGGACTCGTCATCATGGACCCTCTCCCGGACTTTTTCGACGATTCTCATCGGCCGTCGCGCGGGCGGAATTACATCTTCATCGTTTCAACAATATCGCGCGCCACCTGTTCGGTGTCTTCCTCGAGGACGAGTTGGCTGAAAACGTCTTCCAGCGAGGGCAGGTGCATCAGGTCGCGCAGGCGGCTGACGTTTTCATCCGCCACCACGCGGCCCTTGTGGAGGATGATCACCCGCGAACAGACCTTTTCCACCACTTCCAGAATGTGCGAGCTGTAAAGGATGATTTTGCCCTCGCGCGCCAGAGAGTGGACGACGCTCCGGAGAACCAGCACCGAGGTAACGTCGAGGCCCGAGAGCGGCTCATCGAAAATCAGGATGTCAGGATCGTGCATCAGCGCCGCCGAGACCAGCACCTTCTGCTTCATCCCTTTGGAGTAGGCGGAAATGGGGGAATGGCGCCGCCCGTGAAGGGCAAAGAGATCCAGCAGGCGTTCCACTTTGCGGTCCAGCACGGCCTGGGGAATCGACCGCAGGCGCCCCACAAGCTGCAGGTATTCGTAGCCGCTCATGTAGGGATAAAGCAGCGGTTCTTCCGGCACATAACCCAGATGCTTTCGATACTCGACGAGGTCCTCGCGAATGTCGCGGCCCTGGTAGAAGATGTGGCCCTGGGAAGGTTCGAGCAGCCCGGTCAGCATCTTCACCGTGGTGCTCTTGCCGGAACCGTTTGGCCCGAGGTATCCGTAAACCTCGCCCGGTTCCAGGGTGATGTCAAGATTGTCCACCGCCGGCACGCGATTGTAACGCTTGGTTAAGTTCCGCAGTTCAAGCATCCGAAGCCCCGCTTTCAGGTGGGATTGACGTACGGGTTCGGCTTGCAGGCCCCTTCCAATTATAGACACCGCAAGCCACGAAAAAGGTCCATCTATTTTTGTCCCGGCGAGAGGGCACGAACTTCAACTTTAGGGGGACACGGCTTCAGCCGTGTCGAATAGCAACGCAGCCAATGGCCGGCTTTAGCCGCTGAGGTTTCTGCTTTGGCCCGGCCGGCCTGGCACAGGGGCTGAAGCCCGCGATAAGAGGACGGGCTTTTGGACGGCACGAGTGAACTCGTGCCCCTTCGCAAAATGCCCGCACAGCACATCAATTCGCGCCCTTTCGCAAAAAGCCGCGACCCGGCTCCGCATACATCGCCAAAGGCGCGACGTATTCGCGACCCGACTCGTTTCATCCTTCATCCTTCACACTTCATACTTTATTCGTATCTCAGCGCCACCATGGGATCGACTTTGGCGGCGCGCCGGGCGGGGATGTAGCAGGCCACGAGCGCCACAGCAATCAGGATCAGCGAGACGGCAATGAAGGTGACCGGATCGGTGGGCGTGACGCCATACAGCAGGCTAGAAAGAAAGCGCGTGAGCGCCAGCGCGCCTGCAATGCCGATGGCCACGCCGATCAATGCCAGCTTGAGCCCCTGCCCAAGGATCATCTTCAAAACGTCATGCTTTTCGGCCCCCAGCGCCATGCGAATGCCGATCTCGTGGGTTCGCTGGCGAACCGAGTAGGAAAGCACCGCGAAGACTCCAATGGCAGCCAGCAACAGAGCCACTAATCCGAAGAATCCCATGATGACTGCGAAGAACCTCGGTTGCGCAACATTATCGTGCACCACCTGTTCCAGCGGCGCAATCTGCTGGATCGGCTGTTCCGGTTCGACTTCGTTAATGATGTGCCGGACGGTTCCCGCCCACGCCAGCGGATTGCCCCCCGTGCGGATAAACAAGTCGAGCTTGGTTCTCGACACAAAGTTCATGGGGGCATAGACAGCGGGGAGAGGCTGAGTACGGAGGCCCTCATTGTGCACGTCACCCACCACGCCGACGACTTCCACCCTGGCGGTCGGAGAGAGATAGAGGTATTGCCCTACGGGATTTTCGCCCGGCCAGTATTCACGCGCAAATCCCCGGTTGATCAGCGACACCTGCTTATGTTCCTGAAAATCGCGCTCGTCGAACAGGCGCCCGGCAACGATGGGGATCCTGAGCGTCCTGAAATATCCGGGCGTGACGATGTACACGCCGCCCTTGGGCACAACGTCAACTTTGCCGCCGCGCCCACTGTTCCGGATCGTAAACTGGAAGGGTTCGCCTCCGCCCGCCAGCGGCATTGTCTTTCCCGCGCCAACGGCCTCCACGCCTGGGATGGCCGCCACCCGGCGGATGAGTTCATCGCGGTACGACTCAATGAGCTGAGCGTTGTGATATTTGTAGACGGGGATCGCAAGTTGCACCGTCAGCACATGGCGCGCGTCGAATCCGGGATCAGTGGTTGCCAGCTTCCACAGGCTTTTCAAGACCAACCCGGATGCCGCCAGCAGCAGGCAGGCAAGCGAAACTTCTGCCACGACCAATTTGTTCCGTCCGCGCTGCCGTGCCGGCTCAGCCGAAGCCCTGGCCCCGGCGGCTTTCAGCAACTCGGCCACGCCAGTATGGGCCAGTTTGAGCGCCGGTAGGCTGCCGATCGCAAGACCCGTGAGCAGCGTCAGCACGGCGCCGAAAAGCACCACGGCCCAATCCAGGCGGATCTCCATCGCCCGCGGAATTGCGCTCCCGGCCAGGGCCAGAAGCCCGGAGGAAATCCACGGAGCAGTTGCGAAAGCCACCGCGCCACCGATCGCCGCGAGCAATATACTTTCAATCACTGAATGGCGAAAAAGCCGCGAGCGTCCCGCGCCCATCGCGCTGCGAACCGCAAACTCGCGCCGGCGGGCAGCACTTCGGGCCAGCGTCATGTTGGCAAGGTTAACGCACGCCGTCAGCAGGACCAGCCCCACAGCTCCCAACAGCGCCAGAAGGACCGGTCTAACCTGTCCCACAATGCTCGCGCGGAGGTTTTCTACGATGCCTTTGTCCCACCCTTCGTTCGTGGCCGGGTATTGCCTGGCCAGCCGCGTAAGAATCAGGGTGGTTTCATTTTCGGCTTGTGCAGAGGTCAAACCCGGCATCAGCCGCCCAAGAACATTAATCCAGCGCACGCCGCGCCGGTGCGGAATGTCACCATCGGTGACCCGTGAAAGCGGAACCCAAAAACCAATATCAGGGGACGGGAAGCGGAATTGCGGCCCCATCACGCCCACCACCGCCAGCTCACCGCCTCCCACGCGGATGGGTTTACCGACGATCGACGGATCTCCGCCGAACCGTTGCCGCCATAACGAATCGCTGAGGATTACAACGTTATCCTTCCCCGGGATGTTTTCCTCTGGAGTAAAACCTCGGCCCAATGCGGGCGCTACGCCCAGTGTGGTGAGAAAATTGGAATCCACGCTGGCCGTTTCGATCAAAGTTGGCTCACCTTCGCCCAGAAGTGTGGATAAGCTCATTCCCGGCGCATACCAATAGCCGGAAATGCTTAAAAATGACTTTGTCTGCGCACGGAAGTCTTGCAGGTCCTGCGGGGAAAACGGCCCTTCAGTCGTCCCGCGCGATGGGTTTGAAGTATAAACCTCTACCAGATTCGAAGGATCATGGTAAGGCAGCGGACGCAACAGGACTCCTCGAACAACCGAGAAAATCACGAGATTGGCGCCGATGCCGAGAGCGAGAGTGAGAACTGCCACGGCGGTGAACCCCGGGTTGCGGCGGAGTTGGCGGAGGCCGTAGCGAATGTCCTGTCCGAGTTCGCTGATCATGCGCACGCTCCAGGTGTCGCGGCATTCTTCCTTCACCTGTTCCAGGCCGCCCAGTTTGATGAGCGCCTGCCGGCGGGCCTCTGCGTGCGTCATGCCGGAACGCAGGTTGTCCTCAATATGCATCTGGAGATGGCTCTCCAGTTCCTCCGCCATCTCGCGCTCGCGATGCCGCCTGCGGAACAAGCCGGCTAGGCGAATCAATGTTGATCGTAAATGCCACATGAGAATTTCTCCTCAAATTGCCGCCGCGCACACATCGCAAAGGTCGCGACGCATGCGCCACCCGGGCTCGACCGATGGCGCGATAAACGCGCCGCTACCCGCCGCTGGCGCGAAATCTCAAATTCCAGATTCAAAATTCCAGAGCCGACAAACCCGAACTCCGAACCCGGATTTCATCCTTCATCCTTCATTCGTAGCGCAGCGCCACCATGGGATCAACTTTGGCCGCGCGGCGGGCGGGGATGTAGCAGGCCAGCAACGCCACGGCGATGAGGATGAGCGAGACGGCGATGAACGTGAGCGGATCGGTTGGTTTGACGCCGTAGAGCAGGCTCGACAGGAATCTCGTCAGCGCCAGCGCACCGGCGATGCCGATGGCGACGCCAATCAGCGCCAGCCTGAGCCCTTGCCCAATCACCATTCTGAGAACATCGCGCTTCTCCGCTCCCAGCGCCATGCGGATGCCGATTTCATTTGTCCGCCGACTCACAGCATAGGAGGCGAGGCCGTAGACTCCGATGCAAACTAGGAAAACCGCCAACAGCCCAAAGAATGCAGACAACTCCGCCACCAGCCGCTGGACGGTAATGGACGCGTCAACCTGATCCGCCAGCGTTTGAACATTGCCGATGGGCAGGCTCGGGTTCACTTCGCCCATTGCCCTCTGGACCGCGGGCACCACTGACTGCGGGTTGCCGGAGTAACGAACCTCAAATTCACGCAAGTAAAGCCCGATGCCCCAATGGGGGCTGTATTGGGTGTACGGATAGTACGCGAATGGCTCGGGGGCCTCGTCGAGGGCGTAATATTTCGCGTCGCGAACCAACCCGACCACCTCAATGTCGTTGCTGTGCTCGGGGCCGCTCATGCCAAATCGTTTGCCGATGGGCGAACCTCCGGGAAACAGCCGCCGAGCCATGGTTTCGTTGATGACCGCGACTCTCGGCGAAGCGGCAGTGTCCTGGGGGCCGAAGCCGCGGCCAGCGAGAATGGGAAGTCCCATGGCGGCAAAGTAACCGGGTCCCACGGCATTGAAGGATGCGTCATGCTGGAAACCGGGAGCGGCGGGGTAGGCCGCCGCCCAGGCAGAATCGTCCCAGCTCCCTTGATGGAAGGCAAAGATTGAGAAGCTGGAAGCTCGCACGCCGGGCAGCGCATCCACTCGTTGTTCCATTTGGCGATACATCGTCGCGAGCACCAACTCATCGCTGTAGCCCGTTGCCGAGGGGTCAACTCTGAATAGCAGA
The DNA here is from genome assembly GCA_963783155.1 of uncultured Acidobacteriota bacterium. Lineage (GTDB taxonomy): Bacteria > Acidobacteriota > Terriglobia > UBA7540 > UBA7540 > SCRD01. Next base: position 11,452 of record CAWANC010000015.1, read on the forward strand.
ACACCTTGCTTGTTGAATCCTGTATTCACGTTCGCAAGGGTAATGAGGCTTCGGATGAACAGTCCGGCGCCAACCAGAAGCACTAAGGAGAGCGTCACTTGGGAAACGATCAAGGCCCTTCCCAGGAGGCTCCGGTCGTGAGCCGGCATTGCTCCCCGGCCTTCCTTGAGCGCGGGTGTCAGCTCCAGCCGAGTTGAGCGCAGGGCGGGCAAAATTCCGAACAAGGTGGCGCAGCCAAGAGAAACCACCGTAGTGAAGGCGAATGCTGGAGTGTTTAGCGAGACATCCAGCACCAGCACATGCTGGGTGCGTGAAACCACGGCGAGCAGAAATCGGCAAGCCCATTCCGCGAATAAAATTCCCAGAACGCCCCCAGCACCCGCGAGCAAGACACTTTCCGTCAACAACTGCCGGATTAGCCGCGTCCGTCCCGCTCCCATTGCCATCCGCACAGCGATTTCCCTCTGCCGCCCAGTGGCCCGCGCCAGCAGCAAATTCGTGACGTTTGAGCACGCGATGAGCAAGACCAATCCGACAAGCGCCATGAGCATCCACAATGGCTTCGAAAAGTTTTCGCGAAGGAATGAATTGCCCGTGGCCGCCGAATTGAGAGTGATGTGCGCCTTCCGAATGTCATCAAGCTGTTTATGGGATGGTTCCGAACCGGCGTACTCGTGGAGAATGTTTTTGAGGACCAGGTTAACATTGGCCGCCGCCTGGGCTCGGGTTACGCCGGGCTTCAGCCGGGCGATGATGTCAAGGGACCGGTAGAATTTGTCGCTGATCTTGTGCGGACCCGTATCAATCAGGTCGTGCATCTGGAGCGGAATCCAAAGGTCCGGCGACCGGCCCACGGTAGTGCCAAAGAACCCCGGCGGCGTAACACCGATGACGGTGTAGACAGCGCGACCGATGCTCAGTGTCTTGCCCACGATGGCAGGATCGCGGGAAAAACGGCTATTCCACCAGCCGTAACTGATCACCGCCACGGGGTGCCCGCCTGTCGTCCGGTCGTCCGCGCCTGTGAGCACGCGCCCGAGGAAGGGATTGACACCCAGAACTTGAAAGTATGTGCCGGAGACGAGCTCAACCTCTATCGCTTCAAGTTCCCCGCTCGCTCCCACTGTGCCGTGCAGGCCAGCCTCGCTGCTGCTGAACGCCGCGACGCCAGAGAAGACCCGATTCTTTTGCTGAATTTCGCGGTACATCGGATACGAGAAAAGATGCATCTCGCTGTCCGGGAAGTTGTCACTGTTGCCGGACTGGTCTCCGGGCCCGAATAGAACCAGGGCTTGCGGATGCCGGACCGGCAGCATGCGCAAGATTAGCGCATCAATGAAGCTGTAAATCGCGGTGTTCGCCCCGATGCCAAGCGCGAGGGTGAGGACGGCAACGGCGGTGAACCCCGGGTTGCGGCGAAGCTGGCGCAGGCCGTAGCGGAGGTCCTGGGCGAGTTCGCTGATGATGCGCACGCTCCAAGCGTCGCGGCAATCTTCCTTCACCTGTTCCAGGCCGCCCAGCTTGATGAGCGCCTGGCGGCGGGCCTCTGCGGGCGCCATGCCGGAGCGCAGATTGTCCTCAATATGCATCTGGAGATGGCTCTCCAGTTCCTCGGCCATCTCGTGCTCGCGCCGCCGCCTGCGGAACAGGCTGGCGAGGCGAATCAATGTTGATCGTAAATGCCGCATGAGAATTTCTCCTCAAATCGCCGCCGCGCATACATCGCAAAGGTCGCGACGCATGCGCCTCCCGACGCGCCAGGGCCATTTCAAATCTGAAATTTCAGATTTCAAATCCCGGAACAGAACCCTGAACTCAGAACTACGAATCCATTCGTAGCTCGCCATTCGTAATTGGCCTTCCGCCTCTTTCAATCGCCCATCGCCAACGTTTCAGCTCGTTTGCTCCGGCGACAGGAACCGCGCCATGATGGCCGTGGCCTGCTCCCACTCCCGCGCTTCCTTTTCAAGCTGCCTCCGGCCCGCACGCGTGAGCCGGTAATACCGGGCGCGGCGGTTGTTTTCCGACACGCCCCATTTGGAGGCGATGAAGCCTTCCTGCTCGAGCTTGACCAATGCCGGATAGAGCGTGCCGTAGTTGAGCGCCAGCAGATGGCCGCTGGTCTGCTCGATGCGCCGTGCAATGCCGTAGCCGTGCACGGGCCCGAGGGTTTCCAGCGTCTTCAGCACCATCAGCGCCAGGGTTCCCTGCCAGACGTCCGTTTTTTCACCCATGGTTTCTCCTATGGGTTAACCATATATCACAAGCCCTATGGGAAAGCAATAGCGGAGTTTTGGATTCTAAAGGATGGATGACGAAGGATGAAAGGGAACAGCCGTGGACGGGGTCAGGAATCAGCAATGCGGGGAAAACACGCCGCTACAACCCTTCAGGGGCTGACGCCCACGAAAGGAGGATGCGCCGCTACGACCCAGGCCGGCGGACACGCGACCATCAACTTTCGCCTGCAAACCTCCGATAAAAGATCTGTGCAGCCGCAATTAGAGAGATCGGGGAGTCCTGAACTCGAGGAAGCTCGCATCCTGCAGCAAGCGATGATTCCGGTTGAACCGCTGTGCGCGCATTCTTTTGAAGTGGCCTGCCGCTTTCGTCCCGCCTACCGGGTGGGTGGAGACTTTGCCGAATACTATCTCCATCCCGACCGCCGCCTGGACATTTACCTGGGCGACGTTGTGGGCAAAGGACTCCCGGCGGCGCTTTACGCGGCGCTGGCCGCCGGCATGCTGCGCGGGTTCAACAAGAGCGGAGAAACGCCGGTATCGCTTCTCGACCGTTTAAACAAGCGGCTGCTTTTCTACGCTCTGCCCGGCCGCTTCTGCGCTTCCCAGTACGCCATGCTGGACCCTGACACGCGCCTGCTGACCGTGGGCAATGCCGGCCTCCCCTTCCCGCTGCAGATCACCGCCGCCGGCTGCCGCCCGATTGGGAGCGGCGGGATTCCCCCCGGCATGTTTCAGGATGCCGTCTATGAGCAGCATTCCGTCCGCCTGCAGCGGGGCGAGTCGGTGGTGTTTTATACCGATGGAGTGGTCGAAGCGGCCAACAAGGCCCGGGCGCAATTCGGGGTGGAACGGCTGATGCAAGTGTGCGAACAACGCAGGGAACATTCCGGGCTGGAATTGCTTCGGTTTGCTTTTGAGGCGGTCAACGAGTTTGCAGAAGACACTCCCCAAAGTGACGATATGACGGCCATCGTCTTGAAAGTTTTCTGACCGGGGCTCCGCTGGATCGGGACGCGCGTTGCGCGGAGGGCGCGGGCTCCAAGGGGTAGCGAGGACCTCCGGGGTTGCGGTCCGCGGCGCTTCTCTGAACGCAGAGACAGAAACCGCCTCTGCGCCAGCCCGGATTTGAGGGCAACCGGGCAGCCCACCCAGCAACGTCAAAATTGCTCCAACGATCGGAAACTTCACAGGCGTTTCCTCTTTTTCACATCGTAGGGCGCACAGCTACGAAGTTACTGAATCTTTTTGCGGGTTGTCCAAAGCCTCCGGAGGTAGGCGCGCCTTTCACGACGGTGGCGAACGTATAGCAGCCAAGGTATGCGCCGCCACCCAGCGCTATCGGGAGTTATCCGAAAGATTTAGAAGCAACTACCGCTATCCCGCCGGATCCTTTTGCCGCGTTGCTTTGACACCCGTCAGAATCCCCAGGCCCAATAGGACAATCGCACCCACGGCAATCCAGTGTGCAGGGACATGCATCAAATAGGCGCCATAAATCAGCCCGCCAATCACGAGCATGAACCCAATGGAGTAGAGCCCAAATGACATTTCATCACCTCCTCGAGCAAACAGAATCGCAAGGCCCTGCGGTCCATCACGCGTTCCAGGATCTTACGGCGTGGAGCTGGCCTTTTGATCTTTAACTTGCAGTTCGTTCACCACCTGCTGCACGTTTGGTACGCCTGACGCCACTTGTTCAACGTGCGCGCGCTTGGATTGAGAATTAACCTCGCCGGTCAGCGTCACAACGCCGTTCTTGACGTCGTATTTGACGTCCTTGAGGAGTCTGTTCTGGACGAGGGCAGCATGTAAGTTGTTTTCGATACCCTTGTCCAGATCCGAGTTCACCGTTTTTGCCTCGCTTTCTACACCAGGAGGAATCACGGCAATCTGATTCGCAACAACCTGCCCAGCGGCGATTGACTTTGCAAGAGATTCGGCTTGTGCCTTGTCCGCCTCCGCTGGCACGTGTCCCCCCAGGGTCACTACGCCCTTGTCGCGATCCTGACTTACAGTGATATCTTTGAGGCCAGCCTGATCGAGCGATTGGCGAATGCTGTCAAACATCGCGTGACTTCGTGGAGGTTGAACACCCTGCGAGGGTCACGACGATGAGCAGTGCAAGCAAGCTTAAGCCTAGTTTGTGCGTTTTCATACTTCTCCTTTGATGCGACGTAGAATTTAATCCGCAAGGGTGGCGCAAATCGTCGGCGTCTTGAGGGGTTCGAGCCCTAGGACCCCGCTCAACTTCAACCGGACAGATGCAATCCGCCGAACAGGTACAAGAGCACCAGAATGATCAGGACCAGCCCGACGATCCCGACGCCTCCGCCCGTCCCCCATCTCCGGTACCCGTAATAGCCGCCACCGCCGCCGAACAGAAGCAACAAGATAATAATCAGCACAATTAGTGACATCGTAATCTCCCTTCATCTCCGGACTGACCTCAATCTCTGCCTGCACTGCTCAGAGGAAGTGCACCGGGGGCCGTATCTAAACCAAGACAACGTCACCTGACCGAAGACAGCAGCCAATCTCTTTCCAGAAGCTTCGCAAAAATCTGCAATCGGAATCATAAGAGCCTATGGTTTGTTGCACCGTAATCGGGCAAGCGCCATGACTGCACTCGTATGCAATCTCGACCTTCCTGGCTCCCCAATCCTTGCAGGCGACACTACAGCACTCCTCGCCAGCTTGAATCACCGAACCGCATGGTAGGGCGCGCATACTTATTCTGCTCATCTTTTACCATCATATTCTCGCTTTCAGTCTTCGCCTTTGAGGCTTCCATGTCCCAGCCTACTCATTTGAGAACTCCAGTCGCCAGCATTCAATCCAGTCTGAAATAGCAATCCACCGAACAATAAAACAAATCTCGGGTTGTGTCTGTTCAAAATTGCCCTCGCGTCCGTTCAAAAATGCTCACGCGGCTGGCGCAGATGCTTGCCTTTTAGTATATGCGTTCTCGCGAAGCGAGAGGCATTTGCCCGTTTTCATTCCACCGGGTCCATCGGTGTCATTGCGGTGGCTCGGGACTGCCTTTTTCATCCTTCATCATTCAGAATTCATCATTCTCCTTTCCGCGCCATTCTAACCGCACTCAGCTTCGCTGAACGCAGAGACAGAAACCGCCTCTGCGCCAGCCCGGGGCCCTTTCGCAAAAGGCCGCTGCTCCGCACACATCGCAAACCGCGACGAACGCGCCAGCCGAGGCGCCAGAGCCATTTTAAATCTGAAATTTCAGATGGCAGACCCCGTAACCAGGAACCCATAACCCTGAGCTCAAAACCGCGGCGAAAATTAAGAACCGCAGATCGCGAGCGGGACGGTCTGCACCACAGGCTTTTCCGAGTGCGGCGGTCCAGGGGTTGAGCGACTTCGCTCCGGCCCGGTGGGCCAGCCGCAACGGTCCCAAGGCGAATGAACACCAGGCAACAAAGCACAGCTCGCGATACAATTAGCAGGATGTTGAAAAAGGCTGTAGCGGCGGCTTTACGCCGCCAACCCACGCTGAAAGGATTGACCTTATGGCGGGGTGAACCCGCCGCTACGTCCACTCTGCGAGATATTTCAACAGCCTGTTAGAAGTGAAACCCCATGAGGACAAAGTTCTAAAATCTTCCCCATTCATTTCAGGAGGACATGGAGCAACTTGGCCCCGATCATCAATGCCCAAGGGTTATCGAAGCAGTACGGGACAGCGCCGTTGTTCCAGGAGGTCTCCTTCACGGTGTCAGAAGGCGACCGGATTGGACTGATCGGCCCCAACGGCGCCGGCAAGTCGACGCTGCTGGAGATTCTCTGCGGCCGCGTAAAACCGGACAGCGGCGAGGTTGCAACCCGCAAGCGCTGCAAGGTCGGCTCGGTTGCACAGGTGTCCGATTTCGCGCCGGGGGAGACGGCCCGATCGGTGATCGAGAGGGCCCTTGAGCGGGCGGCCGTGCCCCGGGTGGAGCGGGCGGCCCGAACAGCCGAGGTGCTGGGGCGGGCCGGCTTTAACGACTTTGAAATCCCCACCGCCGTCTTGTCAGGCGGCTGGCGCAAACGCCTGATGATTGCCGAGGGGCTGGCGCAGCGGGCGGACGTTCTGCTTCTGGATGAGCCCACCAACCACCTGGACTTTGCCGGAATTCAATGGCTCGAATCCCTGCTTCAGAACGCGGCGTTTGCCTGCGTGGTGGTCAGCCACGATCGTTACTTTCTGGAAAATATTGCCAGCGAGATAGTGGAACTCAATCGCGCCTATGCGGACGGCGTGCTTCGCGTTAAAGGAAACTACAGCAGGTTTCTCGAGAAGAAGGAAGAGTATCTCGATGCGCAGGGAAAGCGGCAGGGCGCGCTGGCCAATCGCGTGCACACGGAGCTGGAATGGCTGCGCAGGGGTCCCCGGGCCCGCCGCACCAAGGCCAGGGCGCGGATCGATAAAGCTCACGAACTGATCGGCGAGTTGGCGGACCTGAACTCCCGCAGCCGCACGGCTGCCGCCAGGATTGACTTTGCCGCCACCGACCGGCAGACCAAACAGTTGATCGAGATGGAGGGCGTGAGCTATTCCGTCGCTGATCGGACCCTGTTCGAAGGCCTGAACTTCACCGTGAGGGCGGGAATGCGAGTGGGGCTGGTGGGACAGAATGGGAGCGGCAAAACCACGCTGCTTCGCCTGCTGCGAGGCGACGTGCAGGCCACCGGCGGCGAGGTCCGCCGGGCGGACGCGCTGCGGATGGTTTACTTTGACCAGAATCGCGAGTTGGACCCTGACCTCCCGCTGCGCCGCGCCCTGGCGCCCGAAAGCGATTCGGTGGTTTACCAGGAGCGGGTGATTCATGTGGCCGCCTGGGCGGCAAGATTCCTCTTTGATGCAGACGACCTCAACCAGCCGGTCGGGCGGCTTTCCGGAGGCGAACGGGCCCGTGTCCTGATCGCGCAGCTGATGCTGCAGCCGGCAGACGTCCTGTTGCTGGATGAACCCACCAACGATCTGGATATTCCGACCCTGGAAATCCTTGAAGAGAGCCTGCTGGGCTATGGTGGAGCGTTGGTGCTGGTCACGCACGATCGCTTCATGCTGGATCGCGTGTCAACCGTCGTTCTGGGTCTTGACGGGCTGGGCGGAGTGGAACGGTTTGGCGACTATTCGCAATGGGAGGTCTGGCAGCGGGCGCAGCAGGCCAAAGAGGCGCGGCGCGCTGTCCGGCGGAAGCCCCACGCCCGGCAGCTTCACCTGGCAGATCCCCGTCCAGGCCGGCCAGGCTGGCCAGGACGGCCAGGAAAAAGCTCTCTTACCTGGAGGCGCGCGAATTTGCCGGCATGGAAGAGAGGATCGCCAGGGCCGAACAGGAGCATCGCATCCTGCGTGCGCGGCTGGAAGATCCTGCCATCATGAGTGACGCCCCGCGGCTTCAGGATACTTGCGCGAAGATGGAAGAGACCCGGAAGAGAGTGGATCAGCTGTATGCCCGATGGGCCGAACTGGAACAAAAGCAGGGCTGAGCAACCTCCGGCGGCTGGCGCAGATGCTCGCCTTGTAGCATCTGCGCGGGTGGCGCATACGTTCCGCAGTTTGGAATGTATGCGATCACACAATGGGGTCCATGGGCAAGAGCGATGAATCGCGGGAGGCGCAGACATGCGCCATGGCATTTATTTTTCCCTCAAATCCTCGGGAAGCTCATTGAACTTCCCTAGCATTCCATAGATACGTATGAGGGCGTGATTCAGCATCCGCTCTCCGGCGCCAACCTCGACATAGGTGTCCGAATCGCCCGCGCCGTATCCACCCTCGGTGGCTGCCCGAATGGTTGGGATATAGTCAAAGTAACCGTTCGTGTAGCCGAGGAAAAAGGCGTCAGGCACCGGACATCGGACTCTCCAGTCGATCTGGAAATCGACGAAAGGTTCACCCGACATTCCCACAAAGGCGATCTGCTTATCGATCAGCAGCGTCGTCACAGCAAACGGGAGTTTGTCCGGCGCCTGCGACTTGAAGAAGTCCGCGTGGTCGTCAAAGATCTGTGGCCCAAAGTTTTTGAGAAGGCCCTGGCGGAATTCTTTGGGATTCCACCGAACACGCATGGGCAGCACGTCTTCAGCGTACTGCAGGCTGGGCTCTGCCGGCGCCTCCGTGTGGATCCCTTGCGCCACTTTCACAACTTCCTTGCCGAGTGTTTCACCGGTCCACTGGCAGTCCTTGACAGCGCCGTCCGCCAGCGGAATGGTGGCAAAATAAGGATTAATATCGCCCGGCGCCCCCTGCAGGAAGAAGCAGATAGGGCGGCCGCCAAAGGCCTCTGCGACAAACTTTGTCATGACGCCGGGAAAATCGGCGGAATACTCCCGGTTGTCGGGGCCGTAGACCACGGGATGGCACGCATAGTTCACCAGGATTGCGAGCGGCTGCCCATCGGTGCGGTCAATTCGCAAAACCGAAACTGTGGGGTCCACGGGAGAAGTGGGAATTTTGGTGGGGTCGGTCCAAAGCATCCTGACGGTCCCGTCCGCGTTGACCACCCGGCGATTGTAACCAATGAAGGCGATTCCATAACCCGTTCCAATCCGAACCTTTTCCAGATGATGGCAGGCATCCTTCGCGGCGCCGCCGATTTTTTCAACTGCGGCGTTTTCCCATGCTGTTACGCCGGCGGGCGAGTCAACATCGACGATGTTGGGGCCGGAGTGGGTGTGCGAGGCCGAGATGAAGAGATCGGAAATTCCATCCTGTTCGCGCAGGAGGGCCTTCAATCGGTCCATGGTGGCGGGATCAAAGGTGCGTCCCAGGTCGAGAGTGACGAACGCCACTCTGGTTTTGCCTGTTTCCAAAACCAGCACACGCGCAAAAAGAGGATCACGGGTTCCGGTGGCAACCTCGTTATTCTTGATGCGGGAGAAAAAGCCGTACATGGGAAGCCCGGCTGGGGGTGTAATGTCGGCCTGCGCTGCACCCGCCCGCAACGCTGCCCATGACGCGGAAGTCGAGCAGCCCAGCAGGATAACGAAAATCCACAGCTTCTTCAGGACCCATTGCATACAGACGCCTCAACCTTTGTCCCGCGGCAGGCACTGTGCATAAGAAGGTGCGCCGCGAAGCTTAAAGGGAATCATTGTATCCGGAAAACCCGGAACGGGCAGGCATGGCACCGGTTTTGTGCTGCGGGCTTTTTCTCTCTTCATCCTTCAGAATTCATAATTCTCTTTGTCCCCACCCAGCTTCGCTGACCGCAGAGACACAAACCGCCTCTGTGCCAGCCCCGATGGCGGGACGAACCCGCCGCTACAGCAAAAGACCCCTCACCCGGCCGCTCGCGCGTTCACCCTCTCCCCTCGGCAAGGGCTTGCACAATCCGATGGCTGCCTGATGCGGCTCGAGTTTACTCGTGCCGTAACACAACGCAGTGAAGTGCCGGTTTTAGCGTCACTTTCGTTGGAACGCCGGCCCGGTTCAGGAGGAATGGCTGACGGCTTCCACCAGGCCGGCAACGTCGCCCAGGCTGTCGTAGACGGGCCCCAGGACGGAAATCATGCCGGGCCGCTGTTTCACGGTGACGGGCTTGCCGGTTTCGAGCACCTGCCGCATGGGCGGGAACATATCCTGATCGATGGCGCCGAAGGTCCAGAACTGGCTGAGCTCATTCGCGTTGCGGATGACCACCTGGATCTTGTCCGGGTGGCCGGGGATGGGCATCCAGAGGTTGACGTCGCAGGTGAAGGGAGCGAGGCGCGCCAGGCGGATCAGCGTTTTCTTGACGGCATTGAATTCGGCGTCGTTCACGTCGTAGTTGTCGCCGGCCAGGAAGCGGTCATGCGGGTCGGACTTGAACATGTATTCGAGCGCCCGCGGGGTGACGATGCGGCGGCAGAGGTCGCCGTCCACCATCACGGCGGCAACGCGGGCGATGTGGCCGAGTTCCTGCTCAATTTGCTCGGGCGTGTGGGTCATCTTCTCTGTCATTGGTTTTCCCGGGCCAGCTGCAGGATGGATTGGCGGACGCGGTTCCAGGCGTCGGCGTCGAGCTTCGAGAAAAGTTTGCTCGTGTGCGCGGTGGCGGCGGTCATCTCGGAATCGGTCCATTCATAGGTGGGTTGGTCGGCAAAGGCCGGGCGCGGATTCCACCACTGGTCGGGCGTTGAGCCGTTGAACTGCTTTGTGGCTTCCGCCTTCAAAGCCTGGAGGCCGTGCCGCGCCTTGAAGCTATCGAGCAGCGTCAATTCCTGCACGGCGTTGCGCTGGATTTTGAGCCGCACGCTGGGGATGGGGTCCCGCAGGCCGAAGCGATCACCCGAATAAACCAGCGTGGTGCCGCCGCCCGTAAAGTTGAACCAGGGATCTTTGCCGGGTTGCACGGCCAGCCAGTGCACAAAGCCCATGGCGTCCCACACCCAGGCGCGCAAAACCAGTTCGGTGATGGCGGAGGCGGGCTGGGTGACCTGGGGCGGCCCGCCGTAGTACCACACGATGTCGCCGCGATCGCGCAGCATTTTGGGCGCGCCCTGGTACCAGCTGAGGATGCCGCCGCCGCAGGTCCACATGTTGACCACGCCGTTGAGCTCGCGGAACTGCTGCTCCATGTCCCAGCTGACGTCGGCGCGGAAAACAAAGCGCACGGGCGTGTCGGCGGGCAGCGCCTTCTTCAGCAGCCGGCCGTATTCCTTGAAGTAGCTGAGGTCTTTCGGATACCGGACCTCGTCGCCGTCCCACGAAAAGCCCTTGTAGCGCTTCTTGTGGTTGAAGAACATTTCAAAATTCGTTCGGGTCCAGCCCTTGTCGCGGAAGTGCTTCTCCATTTCGCCCACCACATGGGTGAACTCGGCTTCATAGCCCGCCTCGCCCCACCACGAGCCAGGAAGCCGGCCATTCCGGGTTGATGGGCAGATAGGCAAAAGGGATGGGTTTGGGGCCGCGGCGCGTTTTGGCAAAGGCCGAGCCGTCGAGCAGCGGCCCGTAGTGCCGGTCGTAGAGGTCCCAACTGGCGATGCGCTTCCCGCGTCCTTCGCCTTCGAGCGCCGGAGCGAACTGCGCCTCCACCCGGCCGGCGTGGCCGTATCCGAGCTGATGGAAAACTCCATGGTTCTCGTAGAAGACGCGGTGATAGGAGTGGATGAGGCGGAAGAGTTCGTCGCTTTCAAAGAAGTTGCCGCTGGCGGCCTGGACGCGGGAAGGGAACTGGCTGGCGATCCAGGAAGCGTCGTAAGAGTTGTGGTCCATGGCCACAACGTCTTCCGCAGGGACCACCGCCGGCAGCACTTTGAGCTGCAGCGCGAGGGTGCGGCGTTTGCCCGCGGCTTCCAGCGTGGCCCGGCCGGAATAATCGCCCGGCGCGGCGTCCGGAGGGACCCAGACGTCCACCCAGAAGGCTTGCGCGGTCTGTTTTTCGATCTTGTTGTCAGGCTCGGGCAGCCGGGAGCGGTGCGGAGCGCTCACGGGAACCAGGGCGTCCGGGTAGTAATCGCCGGAGAGCAGCCGGTGGAACCACTCGCGGTAAAGATCGGTCTGGATTTTGCCGCTGCGGTCGTTCCAATGCAGGTCGAGGCTGTATTCGCCGGGCCGGGCCGTCTGGACCATCAGATGAAACGATGCGTAGGCGCCCCGGGGACACTCGAGCGAAAGCCGCTGGCCCTTCTGGAAGCCGTTGGCGGCGGCCGCGGCATCACGGTCGGCGCGCACGATGCCGCCCATAGGATCGGGGCGGAGAAACTGCGGCAGGGCGAAAAGTCGCGTCTCGCGGGCCTCGGGGCGATTTGAACTATCGGCGGCTTCACTCAAGACGGGCAGCGCCTGCTCGGCCGCCAGGGCTCCCAGTGCGGTTTGCAAAAACGTGCGGCGCGAAGGATGGCTGTTTTTTTCCATTTCAGGTTTCGCACTTTCGGGTTGCAGGGTTCAGGAGATTCGCCCCGCCCGGTCCGGACTCCCTTGCAAAACGGAAGGCCCGGGAAATTCGGAGGGCGCTCGCCAGCGTGAAATCATCCACGAAATGCGCGCTGAAGTCAATAATGGGATACCGCGTTGGTTGCATGGGTCAGAAGGCCGTTCCCCTTTTATGCGGTCTTTGGAAAGGGGCGCCACGGCGGGGGGACCTGGCCGGTAGCCTGCCATGGTGATTTCTCTTTACCGCAGAATCTTCAGGGTGCTCTAATATGCAGGTTTCTAAATTCGCGATTGGCGACCCATGGATGGTGGAAGAACATTCCACGGAGGAAAAATGAACCGCAGAGAATTCGTTGCGCGGGCGGGGGCAGGATCATTGGGTTTTGCAGCTTTGCCAGCCTTCAGCGCGCCCGCAGAAAAGAAGGCGGCGGAATTGTACGATCGGGCCATGCCGGACATGCTGGTATCGCACCTTTCAAAGGAGATGAACAGCCTCTGTGCTCAATGGGACCGGAAGCGCCAGGCGATCAAGACGCCGGAAGCTCTCAATGAGCGCAACCGGTTTGTCCGGCAGAAGTTCGTTGAAATGATCGGAGGTTTCCCTGAGAAGACCCCTCTCGGCGCGATTACCGTCAGGGTCCTCAAGCGGGACGGCTTTCGCATCGAAGTGCTGATGTACCAAAGCCGGCCAAACTTCTGGGTGACGGCGAGCCTTTACGTTCCGAGCACCGGTACCGGACCTTTTCCCGGCATCATCTCGCCTTGCGGGCACTATTCCCTGGCGCGAATGATACCCACTTACCAAACCGCTTATTTGAGCCTGGTAAGGAGTGGCTTTGTGGTGCTTGCGTATGATCCTGTCGGGCAGGGCGAGCGCAGGCAATATTGGAATCCCGAAACCGGCCGCAGCGACACGGGTTTGAGCGACTCGACTTCCGAACACTCGATGCCCGGCCAGTTACTCCTTCTGATGGGCGAAAGCCTGACGCAATATCGCATTTGGGATGGGATACGGGCCATTGACTATTTGATGTCCCGGCCGGAGGTTGATCCCAAACGGATCGGATGCGCGGGCCATTCGGGCGGAGGAACGCTGAGCAAGTTCATCAGCGCCGTGGACGAGCGAGTCCAGTGCGCGGTGATTCATGAAGGAGGGACCGCAAACCGCTGGCCGGTGCATCTTCCACTTTTTAGTCCCCTGGGACCCTCGGATGTTGAGCAAAATGTCTTTCCCGCGGCCATTTATGGCATCGACCATGTGGATCAGCAGGTTGCCATCGCGCCCCGGCCGCTGCTGGCCAGCGTCGAACACTATTCAAAAAGCTTTAACGATGCCGCCGAGTCGATAGGGGCCGCCTACCGGCTGCTGAGCGTGCCGGAAAAATTCTCCACCGTATTTGCCGACAGCCCGCACGCCTGGACCTACAAGCTGAGGCTGGCGACGGCGAACTGGTTCAGCCGCTGGTTTTATGGGCGTCCGGGTCCGGACTCGGAACCTCCGCTGGTGCCCGAGAAGCCGGAAGACCTTTACTGTACGCCGGACGGATCGATTCGGTACTCGCAACAAGGCGAGACCCTCTGCTCGCTCATACTGAAGAAGCAAGCCACGCTTCCGCCTGCCGGACCCGCGCCCAAAAACCCGGGTGAGGTTGCATCCCACCGTGATCAAATGCGTGCCCGGATTCAAAAGTTGTTGCGCTACCGGAAAAGCGATGATCCGCTCAATCCGCGCAAGGTCGTGACGGTGCCGGAAAAGGGCTACAGGATTGAGAAGGTGGAGTTTCTCTCCGAGCCGGGAATCTACTTGCCGGCCTGGGCTTACCTGCCCGCCGGCAGGCGGCTGGCTTCGCCACCGATCCTCTATTTCGATGGAGAGGGCATGGCTGCTGCCGGCATGGAGTTTGCGGGAGAAGAGTGTTCGGGGCTGGCGCCGGGAGTATTGGGCCAGATGGCCCGCAGGGGGCATCTGGTGGTCGCCGTGGACGTGCGCGGAATCGGCCTGACGCGCCCGCTGCACGAGGGCGAAGGGGGCCAAAGCGAATTCAGGCAGTTGTTCGATGTCGAAACGGCGATGGCCTACATGGACTGGTACATGGACCGTTCACTGTTTGGATCGCGCGTCGCGGACGTTCTGCGCTCCGTGGATTATGCTTTGTCCCGCCCCGAGGCCGGGGGTCCCGGCGTCCGGGTGATCGGAAAGGGCACGGGGGCGCTGTGGGCGCTCTACGCCGCCGCGCTTGACCCGCGCATCCAATCGGTTGCGTGCCACGAAGGATTGCTCTCTTACCGGTCGCTGACCGCAGTGGACCGTTATCTGTACGGCGCGGACGTTTTCATTCTCGATGTGCTGAATCATTTCGACCTGCCTCAGGTCGCCGCGGCCGTGGCCGGCCGGCGCCTGGCCCTGCTCTCGCCCGTCGATGCCATGAAGCAGCCTGTCGATCCTGCCGCGGCAGCCGAGGCGTATCGCTGGGCGCAGGACGCGTATTCCGCTTCGGGTGCGAAAGACCAACTCCTCATTTCAGCAGTCCAACCGGATCAATCACTGGCATCCCAGTATCTCCGCTTGCTGGGCCAGCAGCAAGAAGAGTGACAAGAGCGCTCTTAGTTGAGGATGGCATCATACAGTGACGAGCCTTCGTAGCACCGGCATCTTGCCGGCCTTGAAAATTGCCGCCGGGACGGCGGTGCTACAATTGCGAACCGTATTTTGCAAACATCTGTAAACAGTGCAAGCCAGGTGAGCGCAGCTTCCAAATTCTTTGACGCCGGATTCCTGCGCTCCTGACAAACACACAGCTCCCGGGCGCCATTCGCTACGGCGCGGGCATGCAGCACAGCGACACCCTGGACAGGCCGCACCCATCCGCTCGGTTCAAACGG
>CAWANC010000016.1:0-11770 GCA_963783155.1 uncultured Acidobacteriota bacterium
CAACGGACGGCAACAACCTCTGCCTTCGCCGTTCGGACGGGCTGCATCGGACCATTGCTAGACAAACGGGTTCTGGTCTTCCGGCCGGGAGGGAGTGGGCGGGGCGGTTCACAGCAATCCCCTGAAAAAGAAGTCGACGCAACCCTGGGTCAATTCCTTCTGAGTGATGGGGCCGTCAGGCTGGTACCACTGGTAGAGCCAGTTGATGATGCCCAGAAGGTTGAAGGCGGCAAGCGCGGGTGGAACCAGGCGTTCGTGGCCGGACTGGTCCTGGACCTGGGAGATCAGGTCCTCCAGATAGTGGATGTAGGCTTTCTTGCGGGCGTTGATTTTTTTGCGCAGGGCGCCTTTCAGCGAGCGGTTCTCGTGCAGGATCACGGTGATTTCCTGATCGCGGGCGCGAACCACCAGATCGATGTGCCCAATGATGGTCTGGCGGAGTCTTTCCTTTGGGTCCTCAATCGCCTTCACTTTTTCAAGAACGCTCTCATCGAGGATATCCATGCCGTAGTTCATGATCTCAAACAGCAGCCGGTCCTTGCTGCCCACGTGATGATAGAGGCCCGCCTTGGTGAGCTTGACGGCCTCCGCGATGTCCTGCATGGAGGCGCCGTCGTAGCCTTTTTCAAAGAAGACACGCGCGGCAATGCGGCAGATGTCACGAAGCTTTTGTTTGGGGTCAGGAGTTTCGGCCATAGAAACAACCCGTCACTGTCAATGCGCCGTCAGTCTACCATAGAGCGCGCAGGCCCGGTGAATGCGCGCAGTGAATTTTGAGCAACCGCGCCCGGCCGCACCGCTTTGCAGTTTCCGGCGTTGCTTCCTGCTCGAATGCTGTGCTGCTGCGGTTGCCGGCGGCGAGTGCCGTTGTTGTCGATTTCGGCAAATGATCCTTTCCAGCACCTTTCACTTGTAAACCCGTAGGCCTATTGTGGGGGGCAGGACTCGGGTGAGCGTGCCCACTGGAATTTCTGAAGAAATGAGAATCATTAAAAAATCCGTTGACGCGGGCCTTGGACTTCTACTATAATCCCGGTAATTATACTCTTGGCATTTACCTAAGAGTAACCGTTAGGCGGATATACATAGAGGCCTGGAGGGGGACTCTCTGCGACCGCGATTGCCAAATCCCGCACCTTTTCTCTCATTTCAACTCAGTCTTATAGCATCCCGGCATAGCGATCCAGGAATTGTGAAACTCTCTTTTACCGGACCATCCACAAACGCCGGAAGGAGAACGCCCAATGAAGTTAGGGATCATAAGCCCGAGGGTTCTGATCAGGAGGGCGCTTGCAACTTTTCTCGCCAGCACCGGGGCTGCGCTGGTTGTCATGGAAGGAGGGGACCTCCGCGACTGTCTTGATGAAGTCAAACGCTCACAGGCTGAGATGCTGATTGTGGATTTGTGCGAAAAGGGACTGGACTCATTGCCTGATCTCAGACCTCTGGGAATGGCTTGCAAAGTGGTCGCGCTGATGGACAACCTCAGCCCCGAGTCCTATGCCCATGCGTTCCAGATTGGGATCTGGGGTTGCATTTCAACAAGGCAAAGCCCGACTGTCTTTCAGAAGGCCCTCAACAGCGTGGCACAGGGCGAGCGATGGATGCCCCAGCAATCGATTATGAAGGGTCTCAAGGAGAAGCGCGAGCAGGGCCTGGAGGTTCCTGAAAAACTGACACCGCGGGAGTGGGAAGTGTTGGGCCTTATGGCCAACGGTTTCCACAACAAGGAGATTGCCTCCCGGCTGAACATTTCCGGAGAAACGGCCAAGTCACACGTCAAGTCGATCTACCGGAAGCTGAAGATCAATGGCCGCAGGGACGCGATTTTCCGCTATTTTGAGTTTCTTCGCCTGCTGGAGAAGAAGGCGGCGCCGGAGGTGGAACATGCAGGTTGACCCTTCCGGCAAGTCCCGCACAAGAGCCCGGCAGGAGAAGTGAAATACCCGGCTTCCAATCATTTATAGAGCACTGGAATATTGATCCGGGCGGAAGCGTGAGCTTCCCAGGATAAATAGTTTTGCCGCCCGCCCTGAACCCGCAGTGGACTTCGCAGGCCTTCTTATCCCTCAAAAATCACCCTGAAATGTGAGCCAAATCACCCTTTTGGGGGATTGCGCTCAGGGGAAAGATTCGGTAGGGTACGTTACGCGACGATAACCGAATTGAATAACTTGTCAATAGGGCTGACGAGTCCTTGTCAGCCTTTGGGGATTTGAGCAGAAGGCTAGTTGCCCTGATGTTGTTTTACCGTAGGGAGGGGAACCGGGGCGAACACCTGCCGGGGCCAGTTCAAGACTTTGACGGGAGCAGAGCGCATTTGGGGGTGTAACACCCATCGCACTGCATCCTTCGCATGACCTTGAACATCCACCTGCCGCACCTGGACAGCTAGATCAACGCGACTCGATTTGGAACGGGAGTGCCCGGATTCTGCGGACCTCCGGGTGGACTATTTCTTCCCATTTTCTGAAGGTTCGCAACACAGGTGGAAGCCATGGGGCGCGGCGGGTGGTCCCTTCAGGGGCTGCTGCAGGTTCCTTTCCTCGTTGCTTTCAACTCCTGATCCAGGGCAAAGACTTACGAGGAGCAGTTGTCTCGTAAGTGACAGGGCGGAGCTTTATGCCTTTTGATTCCGGCCAGACTGAAAGAACTCAGGATCCTTTTGATCACGGCTGGCATGTGCTTTACACCCGGCACCACCATGAGAAATCTGTTGCCAGGACCCTGACGGCCAAGGGTTTTGGGGTTTTCCTGCCGCTCTATGCTGCCCCGCGGCAATGGAAAGACAGGGTCAAGATCGTATCGTTACCTCTGTTTTCCTGTTACGTATTCATTCAGGACGGAATGCAACGTCCCTTGGATATCATGACCACCCCGGGCATTCACGGGTTTGTCTGCGCCGCCGGAATTCCGGCCATCGTCCCTCCGCAGGAGATTGACAGCATCCGCCAGGCAGTCGAAAGATGTATCAAAATCGAACCCCACCCCTTTATTCACCGCGGAGACCGGGTCAGGGTCAAAGCCGGACCGCTCGAGGGAATCGAAGGAATTCTGGTCAGGAAGAAGCACTTCAGCCGGCTGGTCCTCACCGTTGATCTGCTGGGGAAATCCGCTGCGGTGGAGGTGGATGTTTCCATCGTTGAGCGAGTCCATTCCCCGGGCTAAATTCACCTGCCTGCGTCGAGGGGAGAAAAGTCCTTTGCTGATGCGCATGCGGAACCATCTGCGGACAGGTTCAACCCATTCTGCACGGCCTGCAACAACCGCGCTCCTGCGGGGGGGCATGGAAAAGCTCCCCTTGCGGCGCGTCGCGGCGCGCCGTCGTGCAGCGCCTGCTGTGGCCTGGCTGTGCCTGGCGATTTTTTGCCTGTGCTTCCCGGTATACCTCCACGGCCAGACCTCTGTTCCCACGAGTACCAGTAAAAGATCCACTGACGGGCTCGCGTCCCGGCAGCCATCCCTGGCGCCGAATGCTCCGGGCAACGCGGAGTATGTGATTGATGCCGATGACGTGCTGCACGTTTATGTTGTGGACGTTCCCCAATTCAGCCGGGACTACCGCGTGGGTCCTGACGGCTCCATCGAGATTCCTTTGCTGGACTCGCCCGTCCAGGCTGAGGGGCTGACGTTGACCCAGTTGTCAGCGCTTATCTCGCGCCGGCTGCGCGCTGTGGGGCTGGTGAGCCATCCGCACGTGCTGGTGAGCGTCAAATCTTCAAAGGCGCACGCCGTGGCGGTTGCGGGAGCGGTCCGGAGTCCGCAGATATTTCCCGTTTTTGCGCCCACCACATTGCTGGACGTGCTTTCGCAGGCAGGCGGCCTCGCGCCGGATGCCGGGAGCACAGCCATCATTACCCGTCATGATACGGCCACGGCTGCTTCGTGGCTGACCGGGGATTCCAGCGCAATGCCGGCCGAAGGCACCCTCCGTGTCAACCTGCAAAAGCTGCTGGCCACGGGCGACCCGAACCTGAACCCCACTGTCTACCCGGGCGACAAGGTTACGGTCCAGCGCGCAGGTGTTGTGTACGTTGTCGGCGCCGTCCATCGCCCCGGCGGGTTTCCCATGAGCAGCGGCCGCGACGAGATGACCGTCCTCCAGGCCGTGGCCCTGGGCGAAGGGCTGAAACCGACGGCGCTACAGAAGAAAGCCATGATCATCCGCCGGGGACGGCAGTTCTCGAACAGTCGTCGAGAGATTCCCGTCAATCTCAAGCAAATCCTCTCCGGCCATGCTTCCGATCCTGGTCTTGAGGCCAACGACATTCTATTCATCCCCGACAGCGCCTCCAAACGGGCCCTGCGGCGCGGCGCCGAGGCCGCCGTGCAGATTGCCACGGGCATCGTGATCTGGGGGCACTATTAGCAGGATGTTGAAATATGCAGTAGCGGCGGCTTTACGCCGCCAACCCATGTTGAGAGCATTGAGCTTATGGCGGGGTGAACCCGCCGCTACACTCTCTCTGTGGGATATTTCAACAGCCTGTTTGTCCCGGGGACTTCCAGATGCCACCATCCCATCCTCCATCCACAGGTTAACGACATGTCAGAAGAAGAAATAGGGTTCCCGTCCCGGCCCACGATTTCCCCGACGGCCAGGCCGCGTTCCTCCCCCGTCCTGGATCTGCAGCCCCAACGAATGGACTCTTACGCTGACCTTCGCGCCTACGGGAAGATTTTTTCAAAGCGGCGATGGACCATCCTCACAACGGCACTGGTGATGACGACCCTTGCCGCCATTTATTCTTACAAGGAGAAGCCTGTTTATCGCGCCACGGCTGAGGTGGAGGTGGACTCGGAAACACCCGGCGTGCAGTCGGTCAACAGCGTCTACGAGTCTGTTCCCACAGACCCCACCTTCCTCCAGACCCAGGTCGACGTCCTCACCAGCGGTAACCTGGCCTGGCAGACGATTCAGAAGCTCAAACTCGATCTCGACCCCTCTTTTAACTCCCTGGATTCCGGCTGGCCGCGAGAGTCGGGCGATCATTCGCTGGATCAGAAGGAGCGGCTGATCAGGCGGTTTGAACGCTCCCTGGAAGTGGACCTGGTGCCGGGAAGCCGCATGATCAAAGTCAGCTTTGAAAGCCTGGAGCCGCGGCTGGCGGCCGGGGTGGCGAACGCGCTGGTCGGCAATTACAGAGAGTACAATTTCCTTGCCAAGTATGATGCCACGCGCCAGGCTTCCGGCTGGATGCGCGAACAGTTGGATGAACTGAAGGCCAGGGTCGAAACGTCGCAGGAAGCCGTGGTGAACTACGAAAGGGAACATTCCATTGTCAACATCAGCGGCAAGGAGAACATTGAAGACCAGAGCCTGGCTGACCTGAGCCAGGGCCTGACCCAGGCCCAGAATGACCTGGCTGAAAAGGAATCTCTCTACCAGTTGGTGAAGGCGAATCCGGGGAAGGTGAGTTTGCTGGCTCAGGACGGTCTTTTGCAGACCATGGAAGAGAAGCGGGCCGACTTGAAGACGCAGTATGTTGACGCCCTGGGGCAGTACGGGCCGACCTTTCCGCAGGTGGTCAGACTGCGGGACCAGATCAGTGAGATTCAATCTCTCATCCAGCAGGAGCGCACACGGACGGTGGAACGCATTGCGCACAATTATCAGGCGGCCCTGGGACGGGTGAAGCTCCTGGCCGGTTCCGTGGCCCGGGAAAAGGTGGTGGTGGGCAGTCTGCATCAATCAATGATTCAGCACGATCTTCTGAAACATGATTTTGACACCAACCAGAAACTCTATGACAACCTGCTGACCAAGGTGAAAGATGCCGCCGTCTCCGCCGGTTTGAGGGCCAACAATGTCCACCTTGTTGACCCGGCCAGGGCGCCTTCGTCGCCGGTGCGCCCCAGGAAAAGCTGGAACATCGCTATTGGACTGGTGGTGGGGCTGCTCCTCGGAACCGCCCTGGCATTCCTGCAGGATGTGATGGATACCTCCATCAAATCCACCGACGACGTTGAGCGCAGCATCGCCGAGCCTGTGTTGGGAGTGATTCCGTCGGTCCGGTCCCAGGGCTTTTCGAAAGGAAGGTTGAGCCGCGGAACTCATGTGGCCGGAGGCAACGGCAAACTGGAGTGGGCGGTATTGAAGCAGCCCACCTCCGTTCTGGCGGAGTCTTACAAGGCTTTGCGGACCGCCGTCCTGCTCTCATCGGCCCCTCGTCCTCCCCAGGCCGTCCTGCTGACCAGCACCCATCCTTTTGAAGGCAAAACGTCCACGGCGTTCAACCTGGCGATCGGGCTCGCGCAGATCGGAAAACGGGTTCTCTTTGTTGACGCCGACATGCGGCAGCACAGCCACAAGCGAGTGGTCTCGACCAACGGACACCCGGGGCTCAGCAGTATTCTCACCGGGGCAGGGCAGATCGAGCAATCGCTGCTTCAGTTGCCTGACCCTCCGGGCTTCTGGGTTCTTTCAGCCGGTCCGCAATCACCCAACCCTTCCGATCTGCTGGCTTCACAGGCCATGCAGGACCTTCTGGCGGCGTTGCGCGGGCGCTTTGATCACATTGTTGTGGATACGCCGCCGGTTCTGATGGTGACGGATGCCACCGTTCTTTCCTCCATGGTGGATGGCGTGATCCTGGTCGCCGAAAGCTCCGTGACTTCCAGGGCCTCGCTGGGCCGGGCGCACCGCATCCTGGAAGGCGCCGGCGCCAACATTCTGGGTTGCGTGCTGAATAAGCTGGACCTCAAGTACGATGGCCAATACGGATCGTACTACTGCGATTACGTCCGCTACTACCGCCAGGGCCGCCCGGCGCGGGATCTGACGGCGAGGCCGCTGGATGTTACTCCGTCACACTCCGCCGGCACCACGGAAAAGAGTTCGTAAAAGCAAGGTAGCGCAGAGTTGTCCCGCCGTGCGGGATTACTCTGCGGTTCTTTTATCGGAATAAAACAGCCGCAGAGTTACAAGACAACTCTGCGCTCCCCAATCCGACGGCACGACTGAAGTCGTGCCCTTTCGCAATTTCCATTACGGATCGCGAAGCGATCTTGGAGTGCGGGAGCTGGCTCCCGCCTTCGGCCCGTTCCGGGGCTAATCCCTCGTCTGAATCCCTTGCTGAATTCCAAAGCGAACCTGAGAACTCTCACGAAAGGAGCTCGCGTGCTGTCGCGCCTGATGCGAGGCGCGGATATCAGCCTGCCCTTGCAATCCAGGGCTTCCCGGATAGCCCTGATTCTGCTGGCGGCCATTCCGGGCGCGGTGCTGGGCTTTCAGGCGGCGCGCATGGCCCTGGCGGCGAGATTGGGCAGCCGCCTTGATGTTGCCGGTCTCCGGCGGGCCATCGCTCTGGATCCGGGCAATGCCGGTTACGAACATCAACTGGGGCTCATCGACGCTTATTCGTTCGGCCCGGCCAGCCTTCCTGATGCGGTCAAGCATCTTCGAAAAGCGACGGAGTTGAACCCGCGCAAGGCACAGTACTGGTCTGATCTGGCCGAAGTCTGTGACAGCACGGGCGATGCGGCCTGCGCCAACCCGGCTGCGGAGCGGGCGCTGATGTTGAGTCCGGCCACCCCGCGCTTTGAGTGGAAAGCGGCGAACCATTTTCTGCGGGAGGGCCGCGTTGACGACGCGCTCCGACATTTCCGCCGCTTGCTCGCGCTCGACGGCAGCTACGCGCAGCCGGTGTTTCAGATTTGCCTTCGCGTGACGCGCAGCCCCCAAACCATCCTGGATGCGGTGATTCCCGCAGGCAGTCATCACCGGTTGCAGCTGGCTTATCTGGATTTTGTGAGCGCTCAGGGAGACATCGATTTTGCCAACAGTCTCTGGGCAAAGATTTCATCCGACGGGGTCGCCTGCAGATTTGAAGATGCGAGGCCCTACGTGGAAAATCTATTGGCTTCAGGCCATCTGAGGCAGGCGGCTGCCGTGTGGCGCCAGCTTGAACGGGCCGGCGTGATTCCCGGGTCCGCTGAAGACCGTGCCGCCAACCTGGTTTACAACGGGCGATTTGAACACACTCCTCTGGACGCCGTTTTTGACTGGCAGATGCACAACCTTCCCTATGTGGAAACGGACTTCCACGATCCCTCGGCTTTCCGCGGTGGGCGCTGCTTGCGGGTGGATTACGCTGCGGGTAGAAACCTGGAATCGGAACCGGTTTACGAATTTGTGCCCGTCGTTGCAGGCCGCGCCTACCGCTTGCGGGCCGAGGTGCGCAGCGAAAACATCACTTCCGCCAGCGGCCCGCGACTGCGCGTGACGGACCCGGATTGCGCCGCCTGCCTGAACGCTGCAACCGCCGCCACCGTGGGAACAACCGCCTGGCACCCGGTGGTTCTGGATTTTACCGCCGCTGCGCAGGCGCGGGTCGTCCGGCTTTCAGTGTGGCGAGCCCGCTGCCGCACCTTTCCCATGGAGATCAGCGGCAGCTTCTGGCTGGACGACGTGTCCATCACTCCGTTGGATTCCACGCCGAAGGAGACAGCTTCAGCAAAATGACCATGGCTACGCCCGCCGTGACGACAACAAGCTTGCCGATCTCCGCTGAATGGCAGGACGCCCGCAGCCGGAATTCCTCTCTCGTCTTTTCCCTGACGCGCCGGGGGCTGGTGGCCATCCTGCTGGCCGCGCCGCTGGCTTTCGGCGCCGTCGAGCCCTGGGCCTGGGCCGCCTTGCTGATCGCTTCCTTTGTCCTGCTGACGCTCTGGACCATCGGGAGCGTGCGGCAGGGAGAGCTGAAGATCCGCGTCTCGCCACTCTACCTGCCCGCAGTGCTGTTTCTTGTGCTCTGCATCGCGCAACTCTACGGCGGCATCACGCTGGACGCCTATGCCACGCGGGAATCCATCTTCAAGCTGGTCATGGCGCTCGTCATCTTCTTTATCGCCGGGCAGGTGTTTGCGCGGGCTTCAGACGATGCGTGGAGTGAACTGGGTCTTGTCATCACGCTCTATGCCTTTGTGCTGGGACTGTTTGCCATCCTGCAGTTTTTTTCCAGCCATAACCTTATCTATTGGAGCGTCAGAAGCCAGGGCTGGACCTTTGGGCCTTACGTCAACCACAACGACTACGCAGGGCTGATGGAGATGCTCATCCCCATCACCGCGGGGTATGTTCTTTCGCGCCCGCGCACGGACCCCCGGCGGCTGCTGCTGGCCTTCGCGCTTTCGGTCCCTGTGGCCTCGGTGCTGCTTTCCGGTTCGCGCGGAGGCTTTGTTTCCCTGCTGGTTGAGGCCTTGCTGCTCGGGTGGATTCTCTGGCGGCGCTCCGGCCAAAGTGGCCACCGGCTGCGATCGATGCTGCCCATCGGATTCGCGGCAGCCGCCCTGCTCTTTTTCTGGATGGCGCCGAACCATCTGGTCAGGCGCCTTGCAGCGCTGGCGAACGTGACCCGCACCACCGAGATCACCTTCGGGCAGCGCGAACTTGCAGCTCGTGACACCCTCCTGATTTTCCGCGACCATCCGTGGCTTGGAATCGGCCTGGGCAGTTTCAACACGGTCTTTCCGCAGTACCGGACTTTTCCCACCGACCTGGGATGGGCGCACGCGCACAACGATTACGCCGAGGCGCTGGCGGAGACGGGCGCGGCGGGCGGCGCGCTGATCGTCTTCTCGCTGGCGGTGTTCTTCACCCTGGCGTTCAGGAACCTTGCCGCCGGACGGCGGGATGCAGGCGGCTGGATGCAGCTTGGAGCGGCCGTGGGGTGCTGCGGCCTGCTGGTCCATAGCCTGGTGGACTTCAACTTGCACATTCCGGCCAACGCCGCCTGGTTTGCCGTGTGCGTGGGGCTGGCCGCCAGCCGCCGCGGGCGGCGGAGGTATCTTAGCTATCTAGGCTAGTTTAAGGCGATTTCGGCGCCGAATGGGACGTATGGGATTTTGATCAGAGATTTTCTGAAAATTTGAACTTATTGAAAATAATACAGTTATTTTATTTATTCACCGTTAAAATTTTGAGTTTTAAAAAATGTGTTCGATTATGATACATCGTGTAAAATTTTCCGATTGGATGGCGATTTTAAAATGCTAGCCTTTTTTCGCCGCCTTCCGGCCCTGAAAGGCGGCCTGGCGTGACGCGCCTCCGGCGGCTTCTCTCGAGCATTCGCGCCTCCTACGTGCGTTTTGCCGTGACGTCGGCCTGCTCGCTGGCGGCCGTGCCCATCTATCTCCACTTTCTCGGCAGGGAGCAGTACGGGCTCTGGCTCACCCTTCTGAGCGTGCTGATGCCTCTTTCCCTGATGAGCATCGGTTTCCCCACGGTCAGCCAGAACCTGCTGGCTGAAGCGCGGGCGCGCGATGACTGGCCGACGGTAAACCGCGTCCTGAGCACCAGCTTTATTTTCCTCTGCGTTGCGGCCGTTCTGGCCTGCCTGCTGATGGCGATGGGGCTGCGGCTGGGCGTGGTGCAGGGGCTGCTGAAGACCGGGTCCGGCCCCGCGGCCTCGGTTGTGCCGGCGCTGGTTTTGGCTCTGGCCGGTTTTGCCCTGGGCCAGCCTTTGCAGGTGTTTCGCCTGGGGTTCCGGGCGTTCGAGCGGGTAGACCTTGAGCAGTACGGGCTTGCCGCGCTCAGCGCCGCCAATCTCCTGCTCACGGCGCTGGTGCTTTGGGCCGGAGAGGGAATCGCGGGCGTGGCGGCGGTTTACGCGTTTCTGCAAGTGGCCGCAGGGGTTGTATTCTTTGCCGCGCTCATGCGGAAGTTCAAGCGCCTGCGCTTCTCCATGCGGAACTTCTCGCTCAGGCTGGCGCGCCGGATGCTGGCCCCGGGCTTCCATTTTTTCGTGGTTTCGGTTTCCGGGGTTCTGATGTGGGGAATCGACAACCTGGTGATTGCCGGCGTTCTGGGGGTTGGGTTCGTCACGGCCTTTGCCATTGCGTCGCGCCTCACCTCGCTGCTGCGCGGGTGATTGCCCTGCCGTTTTCCACCAGCGGTCCCACCATCACGGCGCTCAGCGCGGAGGGCAGTGTAGCGCCGCTTCGCCGGCTGTTTTTTCTCTCCACGCGGCTGGCGTTTTCCGCGGCCGTCCTGTTCGCCGTGGAGCTTGGGTTCTTCGGCCGCGATTTCATCCGGCTGTGGGCGGGCCGGGCGGTGGTGGTGGACGCGGCCACCTTTGCGGCGCTGGTCGCAATCCTGGTGGTCAACGTCCTTCAGCAGCCCGCCTATGCTTTCATCATCGCCACCACGCGCCACCGGACATTTTCCTGGCTGAGCCTGCTGGAAGGCGCGGCGAACCTGGTGTTGTCGTTGTGGTGGGTCCGCCGTTGGGGCGTGCTGGGGGTGGCGCTGGGGACGCTGGTTCCTCAGGCGCTTGTTTCCGGCGTCTACCTGCTGGTGGCGGGCGCCCGGATGAACGGCTTCGCCTTCTCCGAACTCTGGAAAGCGAACCTCCGGTCGCTGGCTTTTCCGGCCTGGCGTCGTTGGCGGCGGCGTTTTTCCTTCGCGAATTTTCAACAACCTGGCTGGGGTGGCGGCTTCCACGGGGCTCACGCTGTGGTCTTTGAGGACCTGCTGGCTGGCTTCCGCCCCCGGAAGAGCGCGGAATCCTGGCCGGGGCGCTGCGGGCGGCATGATGGAGCGGCGGCGGAATTTATCGCGGCGGGCCGGGGAGCGCGGCTTTGGCCATGAAAAAAGCCCTCTCCCCTCGGGAGAGGGCATGAATAGCCTGGGGACGCCTTTCTCCTCAAAGGACACCTGAATGCGCATCCATCCTTCCATCTCGGTGATTGTCGCGACTTACCATCGCGAGGACTCTTTGATGGATTGCCTCGACTCGCTGATGGCGCAGGACTACGCGGGGCGAATGGA
>CAWANC010000017.1:0-14429 GCA_963783155.1 uncultured Acidobacteriota bacterium
AGGGATGGGGGACAACGGAGGGCGACAACGGGCAGTGCCATTATTCCCCGACGATCCTAAGAGACCACCCGGCGCTCTGGATGTGGTCCGTAATTCCTGCCTCCATCGTGGGTGTAGCACGAAGCGTTCGATTCAGCCTCCAAAGATCGTTCCGGCCAAAGTACGGAGCGAGCGCGGCTCTCGGGATGCCATGCTAGCTCGAAAATGAATATGGTGGCACGTCATTTTGGCCCTTGCCTTCTCTGGGACGATGAGCCAAAATGACGGCGGGTTTTTACGCCTGTCGTCGGCTCGTACCCGGTGGCATTCCCCGCTAACGGCTGGCGCATTTCCTGAGAGAATTCTTAGAGTAGTGTGGACCTGAAGGGGGTTGATCCCTCTGTTGGTGCGCCAAGAACGCCCGAGCGGGAACCGTCCGACAGGCCAAAAAATTAAATGGCCAGCACCTGTGATTGATGAGATCTCTCTTGCTGGCCATTTGTTTTCAATTATATATATTTATTATGCAATATTGCATTGACGTTGTAAGTTGTAAAATGTAATATTGCATTGTGCTCAGGCTTCTGATATCATGAGGTACTGGCGATTCATGGAGTATTACGACGAAACGGGCGTGGGCTTGTTCAGTGAGTGGTACGGTGTGCAATCGCCAGCGGTAAGAGCTGCGATACTATATGCTCTCAGAGAGATATCAGTTACGGAGGACCTGGACACAATTGGCACGTTTAACCCCTTAGAACGCGAGCACGTGGGTTTATTCACGCTTCGGGTTTTCGCGGAAATCCAGGGCAAAAAAAGGCAGTTTCGTCCTATAGGTTTCTGGGAGTTGAATTCCAACCAGCTAATATTGGTTGGTGGATGCGAAAAGAGTGGGAGGGCGACAATTCCTCAAGGAGCATATAATGACGTACTCAATACCCAGTTACAGTATTACCGCGACGGCACCGGGACGACTTTCGAATATCCATTCTAGTATTTGGTCTCAGCTGGCTAATTGCAAGGAATTCCGTGAGGAGTTTAATTCTTTGCAACTGAAAAGGGGTGTTTCTTTTCAAATTCGCTCTATGCTTAAGCGGCGCGGGTGGACCCAGGAGCAGCTTGCATACAGGTCGAAACTCACTCAAGGTGTAGTTTCACGTGCTCAGAATCCTGACTACGGAAACCTTACCCTGAAAACGATTAATAGAATTGCTGCTGGATTTGATGTCGCTTTTATTGGGGCGTTTGTGCCTTTTACCAAACTTGTGGATTGGTTCGAAAATCTGTCGGAAGAATATGGAAATGTTGCACCCTTCGAAGCTGAGAATAAGAAAATTTCCGCAAATAAAATTGGGCGATCTGGATTTCGTCGCAAACGACTAAAGAAAAAATCCAGGGAGGCTGTGAGTTACAACAATCAGGTTCCTAGTGGTAGAACGGAACAGATTCTCATGGATTTCATGCGCCCTCGGGTTATCCCCTTTCCCGAAAAGCAAGTAGCAACTGGACGAGACGATCTTAAAGCTGTAGTAGGAGGATAGGCTCTATGGATACAAATAATCCTGAGCAACCAACACAACTAACTAACAAGCGCTCAGATGATTTCGTTTCAGCGTATGCTAATAACGTCGCATTCGAGCAGAGTGCATGGGACCTGAAGCTTACCTTTGGGCAATTAGACCAAGCTGCAGGCGTAATAGATCAGCATACTGCGATATCGATACCTTGGAACATGGCCAAACTTGTCCTATACCACATCGAATGCCAGATAACGGCTCATGAGATTATTTATGGGAAAATCAGGATCGCTCCCGACCTCATTCCGCCCGAGCCCCCTGCTGTGCCTCCAAAACTTAAAGACAACGAGCAAATAAACCGGGTCCACCAAGAACTAAGCAGAATTCGCGATGAGTTCATAAAACGAGAATCCTAGGGCCCACCAACTTAGAAACCCAACACGCATTTCAGGCACTACCCGGACAACGGACGGCAACAACCTCCGCCTCAGCTGTTCGTACACGCTACGTCGAACACTTGCTAGACAAACGGGTTCTTGTCTCCCGGCTGGGAGGGAGCGGGGGGGGTGATACAAAGCAGACCCCGGAAAAAGAAATCAACGCAACCCTGGGTCAATTCCTTCTGAGTGATGGGGCCGTCAGGCTGGTACCACTGGTAGAGCCAGTTGATGATGCCCAGAAGGTTGAAGGCGGCAAGCGCGGGTGGAACCAGGCGCTCGTGGCCGGACTGGTCCTGGACCTGGGAGATCAGGTCCTCCAGATAGTGGATGTAGGCTTTCTTGCGGGCGTTGATTTTTTTGCGCAGGGCGCCTTTCAGCGAGCGGTTCTCGTGCAGGATCACGGTGATTTCCTGATCGCGGGCGCGAACCACCAGATCGATGTGCCCGATGATGGTCTGGCGGAGTCTTTCCTTTGGGTCCTCAATCGCCTTCACTTTTTCAAGAACGCTCTCATCGAGGATATCCATGCCGTAGTTCATGATCTCAAACAGCAGCCGGTCCTTGCTGCCCACGTGGTGATAGAGGCCCGCCTTGGTGAGCTTGACGGCCTCCGCGATGTCCTGCATGGAGGCGCCGTCGTAGCCTTTTTCAAAGAAGACACGCGCGGCAATGCGGCAGATGTCGCGAAGCTTTTGTTTGGGGTCAGGAGTTTCGGCCATAGAAACAACCCGTCACTGTTAATGCGCCGTCAGTCTACCATAGAGCGCGCAGGCTCGGTGAATGCGCGCAGTGAATTTTGAGCAACCGCGCCCGGCCGCACGGCTTTGCAGTTTCCGGCGTTGCTTCCTGCTCGAATGCTGTGCTGCTGCGGTTGCCGGCGGCGAGTGCGTTGTTGTGGATTTCCGCAAATGATCCTCTCCAGCACCTTTCACTTGTAAACCCGTAGGCCTATTGTGGGGGGCAGGACTCGGGTGAGCGTGCCCACTGGAATTTCCGAAGAAATGAGAATCATTAAAAAATCCGTTGACTCGGTCCATGGACTTCTACTATAATCCCGGTAATTATACTCTTGGCATTTACCTAAGAGTAACCGTTAGGCGGATATACATAGAGGCCTGGAGGGGGACTCTCTGCGACCGCGATTGCCAAATCCCGCACCTTTTCTCTCATTTCAACTCAGTCTTATAGCATCCCGGCATAGCGATCCAGGAATTGTGAAACTCTCTTTTACCGGACCATCCACAAACGCCGGAAGGAGAACGCCCAATGAAGTTAGGGATCATAAGCCCGCGGGTCCTGATCAGGAGGGCGCTTGCAACTTTTCTCGCCAGCACCGGGGCTGCGCTGGTTGTCATGGAAGGAGGGCGACCTCCGCGACTGTCTTGATGAAGTCAAACGCTCGCAGGCTGAGATGCTGATTGTGGATTTGTGCGGACAGGGACTGGAATCATTGCCCGATCTCAGAAGTCTCCGGATTCGCTTCCAAAGTAGTGGTGCTGATGGATCATCTTGACAGCTCATCCTATGCGCACGCCTTTCAGCTTGGAATCTGGGGTTGTCTTTCAACCCGGCAAAGCCCGGCTGTGTTCCAGCAGGCCCTCAACAGCGTGGCACAGGGCGAGCGATGGATGCCCCAGCAATCGATTATGAAGGGTCTCAAGGAGAAGCGCGAGCAGGGCCTGGAGGTTCCTGAAAAACTGACACCGCGGGAGTGGGAAGTGTTGGGCCTTATGGCCAACGGTTTCCACAACAAGGAGATTGCCTCCCGGCTGAACATTTCCGGAGAAACGGCCAAGTCACACGTCAAGTCGATCTACCGGAAGCTGAAGATCAATGGCCGCAGGGACGCGATTTTCCGCTATTTTGAGTTTCTTCGCCTGCTGGAGAAGAAGGCGGCGCCGGAGGTGGAACATGCAGGTTGACCCTTCCGGCAAGTCCCGCACAAGAGCCCGGCAGGAGAAGTGAAATACCCGGCTTCCAATCATTTATAGAGCACTGGAATATTGATCCGGGCGGAAGCGTGAGCTTCCCAGGATAAATAGTTTTGCCGCCCGCCCTGAACCCGCAGTGGACTTCGCAGGCCTTCTTATCCCTCAAAAATCACCCTGAAATGTGAGCCAAATCACCCTTTTGGGGGATTGCGCTCAGGGGAAAGATTCGGTAGGGTACGTTACGCGACGATAACCGAATTGAATAACTTGTCAATAGGGCTGACGAGTCCTTGTCAGCCTTTGGGGATTTGAGCAGAAGGCTAGTTGCCCTGATGTTGTTTTACCGTAGGGAGGGGAACCGGGGCGAACACCTGCCGGGGCCAGTTCAAGACTTTGACGGGAGCAGAGCGCATTTGGGGGTGTAACACCCATCGCACTGCATCCTTCGCTTGACCTTGAACATCCACCTGCCGCACCTGGACAGCTAGATCAACGCGACTCGATTTGGAACGGGAGTGCCCGGATTCTGCGGACCTCCGGGTGGACTATTCTTCCCATTTTCTGAAGGTTCGCAACACAGGTGGAAGCCATGGGGCGCGGCGGGTGGTCCCTTCAGGGGCTGATGCAGGTTCCTTTCCTCGTTGCTTTCAACTCCTGATCCAGGGCAAAGACTTACGAGGAGCAGTTGTCTCGTAAGTGACAGGGCGGAGCTTTATGCCTTTTGATTCCGGCCAGACTGAAAGAACTCAGGGTCCTTTTGATCACGGCTGGCATGTGCTTTACACCCGGCACCACCATGAGAAATCTGTTGCCAGAACCCTGACGGCCAAGGGTTTTGGGGTTTTCCTGCCGCTCTATGCTGCCCCGCGGCAATGGAAAGACAGGGTCAAGATCGTATCGTTACCTCTGTTTTCCTGTTACGTATTCATTCAGGACGGAATGCAACGTCCCTTGGATATCATGACCACCCCGGGCATTCACGGGTTTGTCTGCGCCGCCGGAATTCCGGCCATTGTCCCTCCGCAGGAGATTGACAGCATCCGCCAGGCAGTCGAAAGATGTATCAAAATCGAACCCCACCCCTTTATTCACCGCGGAGACCGTGTCAGGGTCAAAGCCGGACCGCTCGAGGGAATCGAAGGAATTCTGGTCAGGAAGAAGCACTTCAGCCGGCTGGTCCTCACCGTTGATCTGCTGGGGAAATCCGCTGCGGTGGAGGTGGATGTTTCCATCGTTGAGCGAGTCCATTCCCCGGGCTAAATTCACCTGCCTGCGTCGAGGGGAGAAAAGTCCTTTGCTGATGCGCATGCGGAACAATCTGCTGACAGGTTCAACCCATTCTGCACGGCCTGCAACAACCGCGCTCCTGCGGGGGGGCATGGAAAAGCTCCCCTTGCGGCGCGTCGCGGCGCGCCGTCGTGCCGCGCCTGCAGCGGCCTGGCTGTGCCTGGCGATTTTTTGCCTGTGCTTCCCGGTGTACCTCCACGGCCAGACCTCTGTTCCCACGAGTACCAGTAAAAGATCCACTGACGGGCTCGCGTCCCGGCAGCCATCCCTGGCGCCGAATGCTCCGGGCAACGCGGAGTATGTGATTGATGCCGATGACGTGCTGCACGTTTATGTTGTTGACGTTCCCCAATTCAGCCGGGACTACCGCGTGGGTCCTGACGGCTCCATCGAGATTCCTTTGCTGGACTCGCCCGTCCAGGCTGAGGGGCTGACGCTGAACCAGTTGTCAGCGCTTATCTCGCGCCGGCTGCGCGCTGTGGGGCTGGTGAGCCATCCGCACGTGCTGGTGAGCGTCAAATCTTCAAAGGCGCACGCCGTGGCGGTTGCGGGAGCGGTCCGGAGTCCGCAGATATTTCCCGTTTTTGCGCCCACCACATTGCTGGACGTGCTTTCGCAGGCGGGCGGCCTCGCGCCGGATGCCGGGAGCACAGCCATCATTACCCGTCATGATACGGCGACGGCTGCTTCGTGGCTGACCGGGGATTCCAGCGCAATGCCGGCCGAAGGCACCCTCCGTGTCAACCTGCAAAAGCTGCTGGCCACGGGCGACCCGAACCTGAACCCCACTGTCTACCCGGGCGACAAGGTTACGGTCCAGCGCGCAGGTGTTGTGTACGTTGTCGGCGCCGTCCATCGCCCCGGCGGGTTTCCCATGAGCAGCGGCCGCGACGAGATGACCGTCCTCCAGGCCGTGGCCCTGGGCGAAGGGCTGAAACCGACGGCGCTACAGAAGAAAGCCATGATCATCCGCCGGGGACGGCAGTTCTCGAACAGTCGTCGAGAGATTCCCGTCAATCTCAAGCAAATCCTCTCCGGCCATGCTTCCGATCCTGGTCTTGAGGCCAACGACATTCTATTCATCCCCGACAGCGCCTCCAAACGGGCCCTGCGGCGCGGCGCCGAGGCCGCCGTGCAGATTGCCACGGGCATCGTGATCTGGGGGCACTATTAGCAGGATGTTGAAATATGCAGTAGCGGCGGCTTTACGCCGCCAACCCATGTTGAGAGCATTGAGCTTATGGCGGGGTGAACCCGCCGCTACACTCTCTCTGTGGGATATTTCAACAGCCTGTTTGTCCCGGGGACTTCCAGATGCCACCATCCCATCCTCCATCCACAGGTTAACGACATGTCAGAAGAAGAAATAGGGTTCCCGTCCCGGCCCACGATTTCCCCGACGGCCAGGCCGCGTTCCTCCCCCGTCCTGGATCTGCAGCCCCAACGAATGGACTCTTACGCTGACCTTCGCGCCTACGGGAAGATTTTTTCAAAGCGGCGATGGACCATCCTCACAACGGCACTGGTGATGACGACCCTTGCCGCCATTTATTCTTACAAGGAGAAGCCTGTTTATCGCGCCACGGCTGAGGTGGAGGTGGACTCGGAAACACCCGGCGTGCAGTCGGTCAACAGCGTCTACGAGTCTGTTCCCACAGACCCCACCTTCCTCCAGACCCAGGTCGACGTCCTCACCAGCGGGAACCTGGCCTGGCAGACGATTCAGAAGCTCAAACTCGATCGCGACCCCTCTTTCAACTCCCTGGATTCCGGCTGGCCGCGAGAGTCGGGCGATCATTCGCTGGATCAGAAGGAGCGGCTGATCAGGCGGTTTGAACGCTCCCTGGAAGTGGACCTGGTGCCGGGAAGCCGCATGATCAAAGTCAGCTTTGAAAGCCTGGAGCCGCGGCTGGCGGCCGGGGTGGCGAATGCGCTGGTCGGCAATTACAGAGAGTACAATTTCCTTGCCAAGTATGATGCCACGCGCCAGGCTTCCGGCTGGATGCGCGAACAGTTGGATGAACTGAAGGCCAGGGTCGAAACGTCGCAGGAAGCCGTGGTGAACTACGAAAGGGAACATTCCATTGTCAACATCAGCGGCAAGGAGAACATTGAAGACCAGAGCCTGGCCGACCTGAGCCAGGGCCTGACCCAGGCCCAGAATGACCTGGCTGAAAAGGAATCTCTCTACCAGTTGGTGAAGGCGAATCCGGGGAAGGTGAGTTTGCTGGCTCAGGACGGTCTTTTGCAGACCATGGAAGAGAAGCGGGCCGACTTGAAGACGCAGTATGTTGACGCCCTGGGGCAGTACGGGCCGACCTTTCCGCAGGTGGTCAGACTGCGTGACCAGATCAGTGAGATTCAATCTCTCATCCAGCAGGAGCGCACACGGACGGTGGAACGCATTGCGCACAATTATCAGGCGGCCCTGGGACGGGTGAAGCTCCTGGCCGGTTCCGTGGCCCGGGAAAAGGTGGTGGTGGGCAGTCTGCATCAATCAATGATTCAGCACGATCTTCTGAAACATGATTTTGACACCAACCAGAAACTCTATGACAACCTGCTGACCAAGGTGAAAGATGCCGCCGTCTCCGCCGGTTTGAGGGCCAACAATGTCCACCTTGTTGACCCGGCCAGGGCGCCTTCGTCGCCGGTGCGCCCCAGGAAAAGCTGGAACATCGCTATTGGACTGGTGGTGGGGCTGCTCCTCGGAACCGCCCTGGCATTCCTGCAGGATGTGATGGATACCTCCATCAAATCCACCGACGACGTTGAGCGCAGCATCGCCGAGCCTGTGTTGGGAGTGATTCCGTCGGTCCGGTCCCAGGGCTTTTCGAAAGGAAGGTTGAGCCGCGGAACTCATGTGGCCGGAGGCAACGGCAAACTGGAGTGGGCGGTATTGAAGCAGCCCACCTCCGTTCTGGCGGAGTCTTACAAGGCTTTGCGGACCGCAGTCCTGCTCTCATCGGCCCCTCGTCCTCCCCAGGCCGTCCTGCTGACCAGCACCCATCCTTTTGAAGGCAAAACGTCCACGGCGTTCAACCTGGCGATCGGGCTCGCGCAGATCGGAAAACGGGTTCTCTTTGTCGACGCCGACATGCGGCAGCACAGCCACAAGCGAGTGGTCTCGACCAACGGACACCCGGGGCTCAGCAGTATTCTCACCGGGGCAGGGCAGATCGAGCAATCGCTGCTTCAGTTGCCTGACCCTCCGGGCTTCTGGGTTCTTTCAGCCGGTCCGCAATCACCCAACCCTTCCGATCTGCTGGCTTCACAGGCCATGCAGGACCTTCTGGCGGCGTTGCGCGGGCGCTTTGATCACATTGTTGTGGATACGCCGCCGGTTCTGATGGTGACGGATGCCACCGTTCTTTCCTCCATGGTGGATGGCGTGATCCTGGTCGCCGAAAGCTCCGTGACTTCCAGGGCCTCGCTGGGCCGGGCGCACCGCATCCTGGAAGGCGCCGGCGCCAACATTCTGGGTTGCGTGCTGAATAAGCTGGACCTCAAGTACGATGGCCAATACGGATCGTACTACTGCGATTACGTCCGCTACTACCGCCAGGGCCGCCCGGCGCGGGATCTGACGGCGAGGCCGCTGGATGTTACTCCGTCACACTCCGCCGGCACCACGGAAAAGAGTTCGTAAAAGCAAGGTAGCGCAGAGTTGTCCCGCCGTGCGGGATTACTCTGCGGTTCTTTTATCGGAATAAAACAGCCGCAGAGTCACAAGACAACTCTGCGCTCCCCAATCCGACGGCACGACTGAAATCGTGCCCTTTCGCAATTTCCATTACGGATCGCGAAGCGATCTTGGAGTGCGGGAGCTGGCTCCCGCCTTCGGCCCGTTCCGGGGCTAATCCCTCGTCTGAATCCCTTGCTGAATTCCAAAGCGAACCTGAGAACTCTCACGAAAGGAGCTCGCGTGCTGTCGCGCCTGATGCGAGGCGCGGATATCAGCCTGCCCTTGCAATCCAGGGCTTCCCGGATAGCCCTGATTCTGCTGGCGGCCATTCCGGGCGCGGTGCTGGGCTTTCAGGCGGCGCGCATGGCCCTGGCGGCGAGATTGGGCAGCCGCCTTGATGTTGCCGGTCTCCGGCGGGCCATCGCTCTGGATCCGGGCAATGCCGGTTACGAACATCAACTGGGGCTCATCGACGCGTATTCGTTCGGCCCGGCCAGCTTTCCTGATGCGGTCAAGCATCTTCGAAAAGCGACGGAGTTGAACCCGCGCAAGGCACAGTACTGGTCTGATCTGGCCGAAGTCTGTGACAGCACGGGCGATGCGGCCTGCGCCAACCCGGCTGCGGAGCGGGCGCTGATGTTGAGTCCGGCCACCCCGCGCTTTGAGTGGAAAGCGGCGAACCATTTTCTGCGGGAGGGCCGCGTTGACGACGCGCTCCGACATTTCCGCCGCTTGCTCGCGCTCGACGACAGCTACGCGCAGCCGGTGTTTCAGATTTGCCTTCGCGTGACGCGCAGCCCCCAAACCATCCTGGATGCGGTGATTCCCGCAGGCAGTCATCACCGGTTGCAGCTGGCTTATCTGGATTTTGTGAGCGCTCAGGGAGACATCGATTTTGCCAACAGTCTCTGGGCAAAGATTTCATCCGACGGGGTCGCCTGCAGATTTGAAGATGCGAGGCCCTATGTGGAAAATCTATTGGCTTCAGGCCATCTGAGGCAGGCGGCTGCCGTGTGGCGCCAGCTTGAACGGGCCGGCGTGATTCCCGGGTCTGCTGAAGACCGTGCCGCCAACCTGGTTTACAACGGGCGATTTGAACACACTCCTCTGGACGCCGTTTTTGACTGGCAGATGCACAACCTTCCCTATGTGGAAACGGACTTCCACGATCCCTCGGCTTTCCGCGGTTCGCGCTGCTTGCGGGTGGATTACGCTGCGGGTAGAAACCTGGAATCGGAACCTGTCTGCGAATTTGTACCCGTCGTTGCAGGCCGCGCCTACCGCTTGCGGGCCGAGGTGCGCAGCGAAAACATCACTTCCGCGAGCGGCCCGCGACTGCGCGTGACGGACCCGGATTGCGCCGCCTGCCTGAACGCTGCAACCCCGACCACCGTGGGAACAACTGCCTGGCACCCGGTGGTTCTGGATTTTACCGCCGCTGCGCAGGCGCGGGTCGTCCGGCTTTCAGTGTGGCGAGCCCGCTGCCGCACCTTTCCCATGGAGATCAGCGGCAGCTTCTGGCTGGACGACGTGTCCATCACTCCGTTGGATTCCACGCCGAAGGAGACAGCTTCAGCAAAATGACCATGGCTACGCCCGCCGTGACGACAACAAGCTTGCCGATCTCCGCTGAATGGCAGGACGCCCGCAGCCGGAATTCCTCTCTCGTCTTTTCCCTGACGCGCCGGGGGCTGGTGGCCATCCTGCTGGCTGCTCCGCTGGCTTTCGGCGCCGTCGAGCCCTGGGCCTGGACCGCCTTGCTGATCGCTTCCTTTGTCCTGCTGACGCTCTGGACCATCGGGAGCGTGCGGCAGGGAGAGCTGAAGATCCGCGTCTCGCCACTCTACCTGCCCGCAGTGCTGTTTCTTGTGCTCTGCATCGCGCAACTCTACGGCGGCATCACGCTGGACGCCTATGCCACGCGGGAATCCATCTTCAAGCTGGTCATGGCGCTCGTCATCTTCTTTATCGCCGGGCAGGTGTTTGTGCGGGCTTCAGACGATGCATGGAGTGAACTGGGCTTGGTCATCACGCTCTATGCCTTTGCGCTGGGACTGTTTGCCATCCTGCAGTTCTTTTCCAGCCATAACCTTATCTATTGGAGCGTCAGAAGCCAGGGCTGGACCTTTGGGCCTTACGTCAACCACAACGACTACGCAGGGCTGATGGAGATGCTCATCCCCATTACCGCGGGGTATGTTCTTTCGCGCCCGCGCACGGACCCCCGGCGGCTGCTGCTGGCCTTCGCGCTTTCGGTCCCTGTGGCCTCGGTGCTGCTTTCCGGTTCTCGCGGAGGCTTTGTTTCCCTGCTGGTTGAGGCCTTGCTGCTCGGGTGGATTCTCTGGCGGCGCTCCGGCCAAAGTGGCCACCGGCTGCGATCGATGCTGCCCATCGGATTCGCGGCAGCCGCGCTGCTCTTTTTCTGGATGGCGCCGAACCATCTGGTCAGGCGCCTTGCAGCGCTGGCGAACGTGACCCGCACCACCGAGATCACCTTCGGGCAGCGCGAACTTGCAGCCCGTGACACCCTCCGGATTTTCCGCGACCACCCGTGGCTTGGAATCGGCCTGGGCAGTTTCAACACGGTCTTTCCGCAGTACCGGACTTTTCCCACCGACCTGGGATGGGCGCACGCGCACAACGATTACGCCGAGGCGCTGGCGGAGACGGGCGCGGCGGGCGGCGCGCTGATCGTCTTCTCGCTGGCGCTGTTCTTCACCCTGGCGTTCAGGAACCTTGCCGCCGGACGGCGGGATGCAGGCGGCTGGATGCAGCTTGGAGCGGCCGTGGGGTGCTGCGGCCTGCTGGTCCACAGCCTGGTGGACTTCAACCTGCACATTCCGGCCAACGCCGCCTGGTTTGCCCTGTGCGTGGGGCTGGCCGCCACCCGCCGCGGGCGGCGGAGGTATCTTAGCTATCTAGGCTAGTTTAAGGCGATTTCGGCGCCGAATGGGACGTATGGGATTTTGATCAGAGATTTTCTGAAAATTTGAACTTATTGAAAATAATACAGTTATTTTATTTATTCACCGTTAAAATTTTGAGTTTTAAAAAATGTGTTCGATTATGATACATCGTGTAAAATTTTCCGATTGGATGGCGATTTTAAAATGCTAGCCTTTTTTCGCCGCCTTCCGGCCCTGAAAGGCGGCCTGGCGTGACGCGCCTCCGGCGGCTTCTCTCGAGCATTCGCGCCTCCTACGTGCGTTTTGCCGTGACGTCGGCCTGCTCGCTGGCGGCCGTGCCCATCTATCTCCACTTTCTCGGCAGGGAGCAGTACGGGCTCTGGCTCACCCTTCTGAGCGTGCTGATGCCTCTTTCCCTGATGAGCATCGGTTTCCCCACGGTCAGCCAGAACATGCTGGCTGAAGCGCGGGCGCGCGATGACTGGCAGACGGTAAACCGCGTCCTGAGCACCAGCTTTATTTTCCTCTGCGTTGCGGCCGTTCTGGCCTGCCTGCTGATGGCGATGGGGCTGCGGCTGGGCGTGGTGCAGGGGCTGCTGAAGACCGGGTCCGGCCCCGCGGCCTCGGTTGTGCCGGCGCTGGTTTTGGCTCTGGCCGGTTTTGCCCTGGGCCAGCCTTTGCAGGTGTTTCGCCTGGGGTTCCGGGCGTTCGAGCGGGTAGACCTTGAGCAGTACGGGCTTGCCGCGCTCAGCGCCGCCAATCTCCTGCTCACGGCGCTGGTGCTTTGGGCCGGAGAGGGAATCGCCGGCGTGGCGGCGGTTTACGCGTTTCTGCAAGTGGCCGCAGGGGTTGTATTCTTTGCCGCGCTCATGCGGAAGTTCAAGCGCCTGCGCTTCTCCCTGCGGAACTTCTCGCTCAGGCTGGCGCGCCGGATGCTGGCCCCGGGCTTCCATTTTTTCGTGGTGTCGGTTTCCGGGGTTCTGATGTGGGGAATCGACAACCTGGTGATTGCCGGCGTTCTGGGGGTTGGGTTCGTCACGGCCTTTGCCATTGCGGCGCGCCTCACCTCGCTGCTGCGCGGGCTGATTGCCCTGCCGTTTTCGACCAGCGGCCCCACCATCACGGCGCTCAGCGCGGAGGGCAGGGAAGCGCCGCTTCGCCGGCTGTTTTTTCTCTCCACGCGGCTGGCGTTTTCCGCGGCCGTCCTGTTCGCCGTGGAGCTTGGGTTCTTCGGCCGCGATTTCATCCGGCTGTGGGCGGGCCGGGCGGTGGTGGTGGACGCGGCCACCTTTGCGGCGCTGGTTGCAATCCTGGTGGTCAATGTCCTTCAGCAGCCCGCCTATGCTTTCATCATCGCCACCACGCGCCACCGGACATTTTCCTGGCTCAGCCTGCTGGAAGGCGCGGCAAACCTGGTGTTGTCGTTGTGGTGGGTCCGCCGCTGGGGCGTGCTGGGGGTGGCGCTGGGGACGCTGGTTCCTCAGGCGCTTGTTTCCGGCGTCTACCTGCTGGTGGCGGGCGCCCGGATGAACGGCTTTGCCTTCTCCGAACTCTGGAAAGCGAACCTCCGGTCGCTGGCTTTTCCGG
Organism: uncultured Acidobacteriota bacterium; assembly: GCA_963783155.1. Taxonomy (GTDB): domain Bacteria; phylum Acidobacteriota; class Terriglobia; order UBA7540; family UBA7540; genus SCRD01. The sequence goes on from CAWANC010000017.1 coordinate 13,333, forward strand.
CCGTGGCGTCGTTGTCGGCGGCGTTTTTCCTTCGCGATTTTTCAACAACCTGGCTGGGGTGGGCGGCTTCCACGGGGCTCACGCTGCTGGTTTTTGCAGCGACCTGCTGGCTGGCTTCCGCCACCCCCGAAGAGCGCGGAATCCTGGCCGGGGCGCTGCGGGCGGCATGATGGAGCGGCGGCGGAATTTATCGCGGCGGGCCGGGGAGCGCCGGCTTTGGCCAGGTAAAAAAGCCCTCTCCCCTCGGGAGAGGGCATGAATAGCCTGGGGACGCCTTTCTCCTCAAAGGACACCTGAATGCGCATCCATCCTTCCATCTCGGTGATTGTCGCGACTTACCATCGCGAGGACTCTTTGATGGATTGCCTCGACTCGCTGATGGCGCAGGACTACGCGGGGCGAATGGAAATCATCGTGGTGGAGCAGGGCCGGTGGCGCCCCCACGAAGTGCTGAACTTTTTCTTCTTCCTGCACCGCCGGAGGATCATCCGAATGGAGCAGCAGGAGCCCAACCTTCCCAGGGCGAGAAACGCTGGCTGGGCAGCGGCGCGGAATGAGCTTCTGATTTTTGTTGATGACGACATGGTGCTGCCCGCGGGCGCGGTGGCCCGTCTGGCGAGCCACGTCCTGCCCCGTTCGCGCTGCGCGGTGGCGGGGCTTCCCGTTTCCGACAGGGCGCCGGAGAGTTCGTTGGCGGATTATGCGCGCCTCTATGGAGAGCGGATTCGAGATGCGGCGTCCGGCCTGATCGAGCACCCTTCCTACATCCCTTCTCCTTTCTGCCTGCCCACACAACTTTGCCGGGCGCTGGGTGGCTTTGATGAAAACCTGGGAAGGCTGAGTCCTCCGGCCTACGGGGAGGACAACGATTTCTGGCAGCGGGCCGGCAGGTCCGGTGTCAGGCTCTTCATGGACCCTTCCGTCCGGGTCTTGCACCGCGACCACCTGGCGGGCGGGTGCGGCTCGCGGCAGACCGACCCCGGCCTGGCCCTCAAATACCACATGAAAAGCATGGCCTATATCCGCATCAAGCACCACGGGCGTCTGGGCGCCGGCGGCTGGCTGCAACTGGCGCGCGGCTACCTGCTGAACCGCGA
>CAWANC010000018.1:0-355540 GCA_963783155.1 uncultured Acidobacteriota bacterium
GCCTGTCGTTTTCAAATTATAAGGCGACAGGTGGAAAGACAATACTGGCTTCTTTGTACTAACTGGAAGTTGGTGCATTAATACTGCTGTCCAGGGTGTTTCCCTTCAATCGTTAAGGGACGCCCTGGTCCTTTATGGTGGCAGTGGTTGAGGGCGCAAGGCGTAAGGTCGCAGTTTCTCATGGCAGGTTAATGGGGTCCGGATTTGGGGACCGATTGCAGGTTAAGGGCGGGTGTGTACGCAGGGCCGTTGCGGTTAAGTCTTGGCGCGGGAATTCAGGCGGTGAAATAAGCAGTTGAGAGGTTGGCAGTGAGATGTTTGCCCGGCCAAGGTTCGTGGACGCTCATGGACGGCAGATGCTGTTGCGGTGGGTGACGAAGGGTGAGCTTCACTGGGGAAGTGTTGCGAATGAGCACTGATACAAAGACCGATTCAGGAGGGATGTCAGCATGAGACAGGGGCGAATGATTCTGGGCTTGTTTACGGCATTGATTTTGGTTTTGTTGTCGACCGTTCCACTGCTCAGGGCACAAACAGTGAGCGGATCCATTTCCGGCGTCGTGACGGACCCTTCCGGGGCAGCCGTACCATCGGCCAGTGTCACGCTAAAGAACCAGGATACCGGCGCGGTCGCGAAGACAAGTTCAAATTCCAGTGGGGCCTACGGCTTTCCCGTTGTGCCGGTTGGGCACTACAGCGTGACGGTTGAGGCACCGGGCTTCAAGGCTTATGTCCAGAGTGGTATCACCCTGCTCATCAATCAGGATTTACGTGTGGATGCCAAGCTCGCTATCGGAAGCGCGCAACAGACTGTAGAGGTTTCCGCCCAGGCGGTACAGGTTGCGACCGAGAATACTTCCATGGGCGATGTGATTGAGAGCCGCAAAATGCTCTCTCTGCCGCTCAATGGCCGCAGCTACATCGATTTGCTAGGGCTGCAGGCCGGTGTGGCCCCCCAGAGCACAACGGGATCACTGAGTGACCGGCCGGTTGCAGGCACCGGGAACTCCGGAAACTTCTCCGTCAACGGGGGGCGGGAGGCTGCCAACGGATTCATGTTGAACGGCGGGAGCGTCGAAGAGGGAAGGAACAACGGCGCCGGTCTTGTTCCCAATCTGGATTCGATTCAGGAATTCAAGGTGATCACCAACGCCGGCTCAGCAGAATATGGCCAGTATTCCGGAGCAACTGTCAATGTGGTGACCAAAGGCGGCACGAACCAATGGCATGGTTCGGCGTTTGAGTTCGTCCGCAACGAAAAATTCGATTCGCGTAATTTCTTTGACCCGGACCGTGGGGCTTTCAAGCGGAATCAGTTCGGGGCCACCATAGGCGGGCCCATCATCAAGAATCGGCTTTTCATTTTCGGTGATTATCAGGGAACCCGGCAATCACTCGGCGTTTCAACCGGCGCGATCTCTGTGCCGACTGCCGCGCAGAGAGCAGGTGACGTGAGTGATTTGATTGATCCCGCTGCGGTGGTCCAGGGGTGCGATACCTCGGGGAGCGGTTGCATGAACGAGGTGTTGACCAACCGACTGGGTTATACGGTAACAAACGGCGAGCCGTATTACACTCCGGGCTGCGCGAGTACAGCGGATTGCGTCTTCCCTGGCGGCGTCATTCCCCAGGCCGCGTGGTCACCGGCTGCAGCCGGGACGCTGAGTTATATCCCCGAGGCAAGCCCGGGTCTGGGCGGTGCGACTTTTTCGACGACATCTCAAAAACAGCACCTTCGGGACGATAAATTCTCTGTCAAAGGCGACCTCGACACGCAGGGCTACGGCCGTTGGTCTTTGTACTATGCCCTGGACAATACCAATCTCCTCGACCCTTACCCAGCCGCAAATGTGCCGGGCTTCGAGGCTTCAACACCCCAGCAGGCCATGCAGACCGTTTTGAGCAATACACGCACGTTTGGAGCGACGAATGTGAATGAAGCTCATGCTTCCTTCTTCCGAACAGCCATGACCCAGCGCCAGCCGCAGGCAGGTCTGGTGTCGGATCTGTCCTCTCTTGGGTTCGTGACGGGAGGGTTAGGGATCATTCCCGTGGTGCCAAGCCTTCAAGGTGTTCCTCTGATCACTCTTGACAACACAGGGGTCTCGATTGGGCTTCCGGATGGCACAACCGGCCAGTTCAACAATACCTATCAGATATCCGATAACTTCTCCTCGGTTCGGGGAAAGCACACGATTAAATTTGGCGGCAACTACCAGCGGTTCCAGATCAACGAAAGGAACACCTACGCGGAAAATGGCGTGTTTGATTTCGATGGCTCAGAAACGGGCAGTGACTTTGCCGATTATCTGATTGGGGCTCCTGTGGGCTTTATTCAATCCAGCAGGCAATTTCTGGATTCACGATCAGAATACGGTGCGCTGTTTGTGGCGGACAGCTATAAGATAAAATCAAACGTAACAGTCAACTACGGGTTGAGGTGGGAGACCAGCACCTTTTTCCGTGACAAGTTGGACAGGACGCCGAGCTATTGCAGAATTCAGGCGATAAACTTTAATGTCCAGTCGACCATCTATCCCACCGCACCGCAGGGCTGGCTGTGTCCTGGAGATCCAGGCGTCGCACAAGGGCTGGCCCCCAATGACTACAAAAACTTTGCTCCCCGTATCGGCGTGGCCTATTCTCCAGACTTCAGCAGTGGCCTGATGGGCAAAGTGTTTGGCGGCCCCGGCAAAACCAGCATCCGGGCCTCCTATGGCATTTACTATACGAACGTCGAAGACCTCACTCAGTTTTATGAAGTGGGTGACGCGCCAGCAGGTCTCTTCTACGTGAGTCCTACCCAGACTTACTTCGCGGAGCCCTATAAGAACCGTCAAACCGCGGGAGGGCCGGGCCAGCGTTTCCCATTTAATCTCCCCAACCCGCAGACAATCAACTGGGCCCAGCTTCAGCCTATTGCGAGTGCGCCTGGATTTAACCTGAACAACAAGCTCCCTTACTCACAGCACTATGATTTCAGCATCCAGCGGCAACTGAGCAGCACAATGTTGCTGACTATCGCCTACGTAGGGACAAACGGGCATCACCTGATTGCCGGATATTCGTCGAATCCAGGCAGCGCATCCCTATGTCTGGCGACACCTGGCTGCGGTCGAAATGGTGAAGACTCGACCTACGACCTGGGTGGAGGAAACTTTCAATACGGGACGCGTCCCCATTCCGTGACTTCGGGCCGTTTTGCGATTGGGCAGGGCCTGAACGCCATAATGGACTTCTCGGATAACAACTATACGTCCACCGTCGCCAATTCCGCATATAATTCGCTGCAGGTTACGATGGAGAAAAGGGTCGGCGCTGTCCAGTTTCTTGGCGCTTACACCTGGTCGAAATCAATCGATGATTCCTCGGCTTTTTCGCAAAACATCAATCCATTTAATTCAAAATTGAGCCGGGGTCTCTCCACGTATGACCTGACCCACAATTTCGTTTTCAGCTACGTTTGGGCCCTGCCAGGCCCATCTCAGGGTTTCGGGAAACAAGTGCTTGGAGGATGGGACTTCTCGGGCATCACCCGGCTCACCACCGGGTTCGCAATCGGAATGGGCCACGGTGGTGACTATTCACTCTGCGGATGCTCTGGTGTGGACAAACCCAACTGGACCGGGCAGTCCATTCAGATCTATGACCCTCGAAGCAATGCCGACCACCAATACTTTTCGCCGGCAACTTTCTTTGGGGAATCCATTGGCGTGCCCGGAAACGCGGGACGCTCGTTCTTCCATGGGCCTGGGATCATCAACTTCGACATGGCGCTGCACAAGGAGTTCAAGTTCTCCGAAACAAAGGGGCTTGAATACCGCGCTGAGTTCTTTAACGCGTTCAACCACGCTCAGTTTAACAACCCCTCGGGCAGCTTTACCTCAAGCACCTTTGGACAGGTTACCAGCGCCCGTGATCCGCGCATCATTCAGATGGCGCTAAAGCTGAACTTCTGATCTAATCATCAGCGGAGGCCTTCCATCCGGGCGGCGTAGCTGTAACGACATGTTGACAGTTGCGCTGCCCGGCCTTTTTTCAACCCTGAAGGATATTTAATGCCGGTTAGTCTGGGTGGGGCCGGGTACAAAAAATTTCTGTGCTGGTGTGGCTTTTTTCTTACCTTCTACCTGGGAATTACAGCCTGCAGTATGCCTTGCCGGGCCCAGATTCAGGGGCCGTCCGCGACAAAACAGCGGTTGGCCGTGCAGCTAAACAATGACGGAATTGGCCTTGCCAGGAAGGGTGATTACGCATCAGCCATCCAGAAATTCCGTCGCGCAAGTGAACTGTGGCCGCAGTTTCCCGACTCGCAATACAACCTGGCAATAACACTCGAAAAGATCGGCCAGCTGGCTGAGGCCATCACTGCCTTTAAGGCAGCAGTTCACCTTAGGCCCGATTCCGCGCCCATGCACCTCGCTTTGGGGTTGGCGCTGGCAAAGAATAATGACCTTGCGGGAGCTGTAAGCGAACTTCAGCGGGCTGTCGCCCTGGCGCCCCAAGACCCCCTCGCCCACTACAACCTTGGCTTGACCTACGAACAGCAGGGCAAGCGCCAGGACGCCCTGGCCGAATATCGCAGGTCGATTCGTATCCGTTCTGATTTTGGTCCTGTGCACGAACGGCTTGGAATCCTGTTGCGCCGGATGGGAAAGCAGCCGGAGGCGTTTGCCGAATTCCAATCGGCCGCTCGTCTGATGCCCAATAATGCAGATGCTCACTACAATCTTGGTCTTGCATTGCGGACAGAGGGAAAACTGGATGAAGCCCTGCATGAGTTGGATGAAGCCATCCATTTGAAACCGGACTTTGAGCAGGCCCGTTATAACCGGGCGCTGATCATCCGCAAACGCGGCCGGCCCGCACAGGCTCAAAAGGAGATGCAGGAAATTGCGGGCCTTAGCCAGTTCAGAGCGAACGTGGCGCAGGCCAAGAGCCTGACGCTCTCGGCCGCCGATCATCTGAAAAATCATGAACCCGACAAGGCCCTGGCTGACCTTGAATCATCCCTGAAATACTGGAGCGAAAATCCCGCCGCTTATTATCTGAAGGGACTGGCTTTTGAGCAGAAGGGAAATTTGACGGAAGCTCGCTCCAATCTTGAAAAGGCTGTTGAGCTCAAGACCGATTATCCGGACGCCCTGATCGGGCTGGGGCGGGTTCTGTGGCAACTGGGTGACCATGAGGGGGCCGCTAAGGAATTTGACAAGGCTGTTGCGGTTGCTCCCGATCTTGCGGAAGCGCATTACAACCGCGGGCTGGCCGAGGCGCGGCTGGGCAATGTGAAGAGCGCTGCCGCTGATTTCCGTCTGGCGCTCGCTCTAAAGCCTGATTATCTGGACGCCGGCATCAACCTTGGGTTGACGCTGATGCAGGAGCGGAAGGTCGAGGAGGCTGTTCAGCAATTCAAAGGCCTGGCAGAGCGATTCCCCCGCAATCCCGCCGTCCAGAACAATCTGGGTCTGGCGCTGCTGGAGCATGGCGACCTTCAGGAAGCCGCCGGGGCGTTCCGCCAATCGTTGCGATTGAACCCCAATTCGGCCGAGGCGCACTACAATCTTGCGCTCGCTCTCAGCAAAGAAGGTGAACGCCAGGCCGCCGCCGCGGAGTTCAAACAAGCTCGTGAACTGAACCCGGCCCTGGCGCCGCCCTGACGGGTACCGGTCGTACGGGGTTGCGCCGCCCGCCGGAATTCCGGAACTGGCAATTCGTTGCTGAAACCCCTTCGGCAGGCACGGTGGATTATAAAAGCCAAAAGTTATACAATTCGCCCTACCTGCCGTCGGTTTTAATTCGTAGGCCAAGCAATTCAAGGCTCCTCGTGTTGTCCCAAAACGGGAGCTGCGGAAGGAGAGAGCATCATGTTGAACGAGCTCGGAATTCACAGGGAGTCTGCATTGCGGCTGAATTTGCCGAATGTGGAATCTGTTCCTGAAAGCGTGGGCTTCGCGGAAAGCGCCCCGGCCGCGCAAGGGCAAAGCGGCATTCTGAAACTGGGTTATGACGGCCAGCCCGCAAAGGGAGGAATTGCCCCGGTCGTTGTGCACAACGGCCTGATCTATGTGGCGGGCCAGGGCGCCAACGAACATCAGGAGGAGGCGACGCTGGACATCACGACCCACGTTCAGAGGGCGATGGACAACGTGAAGAAACTGGTGGAGGCGGCCGGGGGAGACATGGACCACGTGTTGCAGTTGACGGTTTATCTGGCAACGCTGGAATTTTATGAAGCCATGAACAAGGCATACCGGCCGTACTTCCCCAACAGAGGTCCCGCACGTTGCACGATTGCGGTGGCCGGAATCCCCGGCAAATCGCTGGTTGAAATCAGTTGTATTGCGGAAGTCGTCCGCCAATAAGGAAAAACTGACTGACGAACAGGAGGACACGATGGACACAAAGCAGAATGAGAAACGGCGCGCGTTCCTGGCAAGCCTGGCGGCGATTGCAGGCTCAGCTTGGAGTGCGCCCAGGTTGCTGGCAAAGGCCGCCGCCCCGCCACAGGGCAAGCCGAAACATCACGGCCCAATGGTGCATAACGGGCTGATATACATCTCGGGGCAGGGAGCGAATGACAGTGGGGACGTGCAGGGAGCCACCATTGAAGACCATACGCGAAAAGTGATGGAGAACATCAAGCGCATCGTGGAAGAAGGCGGCGGAACCATGGACAGCATTCTGCAACTGACTGTTTATCTGGCCACGCTGGAGCATTATCAGGGGATGAACAAAGTTTATTATTCCTACTTTCCGAATGGCGGCCCGGCGCGTTGCACGGTTGCGGTATCCGGCATCCCGGGCCGTTCGCTGCTTGAAATCAACGGGATCGCAGCGGTCGTGAAGTAGGATACGTTTGGAGATAAAGAAGGGGACCGACGGGTATTAAGAGCTAGTGGAATCGCTGGTCATTTTTTTGGGGGACCAGGAGTGGCGGCAGTTTCCCTGTTTGGTGGGTGATGAGCCGGCGCCTGACCCGGAGCGCCGGCCGCAGCCTGATTCCAGTGCCTGGCCGTCAGGCCCATCTCAAGCGGGTTTGCTAGCCGCAGTCAGGACTGCCCGCAACCGCCTGCCCACGATGAGATCTTCGCCCGGCTGAAGGCTCATCGAGATAATCTCAAGGTGGTTTTCAGCGCCGGGCCTCATGAAGTCTTTATGGAGCCGGGCCAGCACTCCACTCGGGTTGCTGGCGGTCAGGACTTCAATTCTGGGCTCTCCGTCGCTCAGTTTTTTGGCGCAGTCCTGCGCACTGAATTTCCACGCCTGTTCGTCCCAAGTGATACGGAGAGTGGGATACCGGTTCCCATCTTCAGGCACATAAATTTTTGTCTTAACTCCCGGCACCGTATCCACCAGCTTGGCAATCCGCTTGACCCGGGCGTCCCACTGCCGGTAAAGTGCGTCAGGATCCATTTTGAACCAGGCTTCCACGGCCGCCAGGCAACCCATGATTTCTTCTTTGCCAACCTTCATGGGACGGCACACGGCGCCTTCCCACGGGCTTGTGTTGGCCAGCGCCGCCTCAATCAGATCTTTCCTCCCAAGCAGCAGGCCGGAACATTGCGGGCCGAGCAAGCCCTTGCCGCCGCTGAAGGCGTAGAGATCACATCCCATTTGAGAGTAAAGCCGCAGATTCGAAATGGGCGGAATTCCGGCGGCATCGTCCAGCAGCAGAGGCACGCCGGCGCGTTTGGTGATGGCCAGCGCTTTCTTCAGTTGGTCGCCCAGCCGGGTTGTGTAAACCATAGCGGTATGGTCGTTGAGCGCGTTCTGCAGCTCCTCATGAGTGTGGGCTACCACCAGCTTGGCACCGGCCAACCGAATCGCGCTATCAAAAGCGCTGCGGCCGCCGAACATGACGACCTGGTCCTTCATGCCGGTCGTGTCTGGCAATTGCCAGATTCTCTGGGGATCGGTTCCGGCGATGCAGCCTGCTGTGGCCGAAGCCATGGCTCCAGCGGCTCCTGAGGTCACCATGCCGGATTCCGCTCCAGAGAGCTCCGCCAGCCGCCGGCCTACCGCGTGCTGGAGCTCGTCGATAACGACATAATGCTTTGCCGCCTCCAGTTGGGCTTGCTTCACCTCAGGGAGTTCCAGGCTGGCGCTGAGATAGGTCCAGGTTCCGCGCGCGTTGATCAGGGGGCGGACACCAATATCCTGGTAGGTGGGTATCTTGCTTCCTGTTAGTTTCTTCATGCTGGCATTCGCCATGCCAAACATGTCCTGGGCGGCGATCTGCCCGAACAAGGGCAGCGCCACCGCCCACTTGACGAATGTTCGCCGGTCAGACGATAACTTCGGGTCCATTTGCGCGACCTCCACGGTTTGCTGAAATTAACAATGCAGCCTGTTGTGCTACAGGCAGTTCGTTACGGTTCCACTATATCACCTGGGCGGAACGCCGGTCACTCCGGATCGGCGACTGGCTCCTCCACCCTGGAGCGAAAAGGTTTTCAGTCCTCGAACAACGCAGAACTTAACTCCACACGCGGTCCCAGGAGCGTTCCTCATCCCACTGGGTCGTGGGCTCAAAGTATCCTGTCCCGGGCTTCAGGTGCTTCCGGACCACTTCCTCGTTGAGCGTCACGCCCAAGCCGGGTCCCTCCGGAACCTTGATGTAGCCCTTGTTGACAATGGGCTTGTCAACCCCCTCCACGAGGTCCTGCCACCACGGAACGTCGAGCGAGTGATTTTCCATGGCGAGGAAGTTCCGCGTGGCCGCCGCGCAGTGGGCGCTGGCCAGGCAGGCGATGGGGGTTCCCGCCATGTGCATGGCCATCGGAACACCGTATTTGAAAGCCATATCGCCGATTCGATGCGTCTGGAGGATTCCACCGGAGGAGGAGAGGTCGGGGTGGATCTTGTCCACCGCATGGTTCACGCACAGCTTCTCAAAATCTTCTTCGCGATAGATGTCTTCGCCGGTCAGGATGGGGGTCGGACTTTCTTCCGTGATGCGCTTCAACAGGTCGGTGTAGAACCAGGGGATCACGTCCTCCATCCATTCAAGGTTGAACTTTTCGTAGGCCTCGCCCAGGCGGATGCAGGATTTGACCCCGATGTGCCCAAGATGGTCCATGGAAAGCGGAATGTCCATGCCGACCGCTTCACGCACCGCCGCCACAAACTCGCTCAATTTCTCAATGCCCTTGTCGGTCACTTCCGTCGCAATAAAGGGATGGGGCTGGAAATTCTCTTCCCACTGGCTCAGCCCCGAGGGACGCATGACTGTGCCGGGAATGTGCTCAATCAGATTGATACCCAGGTCCATTTTCAGCCACGTCAGCCCCATCTCTTCTTTGCGGGCTTTCATCCGCTGAGCATAAATTTTTGGATCCTTGGATTCGGTCGTATCGGCATAGATGCGAATCTTGTCGCGCCATTGGCCGCCCAGCATCTGATAGACGGGAACGTTGTAAACCTTCCCTGCAATATCCCACAGCGCCATCTCGATGGAGACCACTCCTCCCGCCTGACGCGCATCGCCGCCGAACTGCTTGATCTTCTGGAAAATATAGTCAATGCGCAGTGGGTTCTCGCCCAGGATTCGGCTCTTGAGCATCAGCGCGTAGGTTGCGCTGGCGCCGTCGCGCACTTCACCCAGTCCGTAAACTCCCTGGTTGGTGTCAATCCGAATGATGGGGCAGGGGCTGGGGCCCGGCTTGACGACGGTTGCAACACGCAGGTCGGTGATTTTCAGGGTTGATGGACTTGAACGAGTATTAACGTTCTGCTGAATCTGTGCTTCTGCGCCGGCTTCTGCGTCCGAACCCAAAAGAGCGCCGCCCAGCATCGCCGCGGACGTTTTCAAAATTCCCCGACGGTCAATTCTCATGCCATCCTCTTTTTCAGACATCGATCCATCACCTCCTCGGTTGTCCTCGACGGTCCCGGCATGCCTTTCGGGTCATTCCCGGCGAGATGTTGTCTGCAGTTTTGCCATCGGCATTCGCTAAATGTAGGGAATATGCCGGCTATCGAGAATTCCCTTGATGTAACCCACGGCAAGAATCTTGCCCAGGACGCCGTATCCCGGGCGGACGTTCGTCTCCCCGTCAAGAATCGGATCGTGGTCGGGCCGCAGCGGAACGTGAACGCCGCTGTCGTGCAGCGCCTGGTACACCTTGCCGAAGTCGATGGCTCCATTGTCCTGAAAAGTCTCCACAAAATTGTCGCGGGTGCCTTTCAGGTTGCGAGAATGGATATAGAAGATCTTCTTCCCGCGCCCGAATTCCCTGGCCACGGCTTCAAGATCTGCGCCCATCAAGTAGTAGACGGATATTTCAAATGTCACGCCGTTTACCGGGCTCGGCACAATGTTCATCACGCGGCGGTAGGCGTCCGGGCTGATGATGATTCGGGCAATGCCACGGAGTTCGGGCACAGGCGGATCGTCAGGATGCAGGGCCATTTGCACATTGGACTTTTCAGCTTCGGGAATGATGGCTTTCAGAAAATAGGTGATGTTGTCCCACATCTTTTCTTCTGTGATTCGACCCCACTTGGTGAGCCCCGAAGGGACATCGCGGATGTTAAATGAAACGGAACTGCAGCCACCTCGTCCCGGGACATGCATCCCGGTGCGGTACCAGTCAATGCCTGCCATGAAGTCGTAGCAGACCATGGGAATGCCGGCTTTGCCAATCGCCCTGATGGCCGCGATATAATTTTCAATCTCCTCGTCGCGCCCCGGCAGTCCGAGCTTGATTTTCTCCGCCGGCACGGGATGGCTCTCAATGCCTGCAATGGTCAAACCGGCGGCTTCGTAGTCCGCCTTGATTTTCGTCACGGTATCCACGTAGCGGGAGCGGGGAACCCGGCTGAGTTGAGAAGCAGTGCCGGCAATGGCATGGGTCACGCCAATCTGCTTTGAAATCTTCACCCGGTGCTGATCACCGGCGCCCCAGATCAGGCAGATCTTGAACTTGCCGTCCGCTGAGCCCGCCTGGTTGCCTGGTAATGGGCCTGGCGATCCTTGGGCGACCGACGGAACAGTTGCGGCGGCAAGGGTTGCCAGAACTCCCTGCATGCATTCTCGCCGGTTCATCTTGGACATGCGGATATTCTCCTGCGGGGCTTCCGCTCTGGGAAATTTTCATGCTGGAGCCGAGGCCAATCTTACGCGTTGCCGGAGTCAGGACGGCAGTTTACCCGGAAAGGGACGCCGAGGCAAGGGCAAGACTATAGATTGTCGCAGCAAAGTGAAAAGATCCTATTGCGGCAAAGTAAGAAGTTCCTGTAGGAAACCGGCAGACTGTCGGGATGAAAAGACAACAGGAGCTGTGGATGAGCGCAAGGGATCGGGATCGGTTGAAGGTGTTGCACGAAGCAGAAAAGGGACACCTGACGCAGAAGCAGGCGGGGGTGCAGTTGAAGGTGAGCGAGCGCTGGGTGCGAAAGCTGGTGGGGCGGCTGAGGAAGGAGGGCGATGGCGGGATCCTGCACCGGCTGCGGGGGCGGGCCTCGAAGCGGAAGCTGAGCGCGACGGTGCGGGCGAAAGTGGTGCGACTGGTGAAGCGGGAGTACTCCGACTTTGGGCCGACGCTGGCGGCCGAGTATCTGGGGGAGAAGCACGGGGTGGTGGTGAGCAAAGAGAGCGTACGGCAAATCCTGATGGAGGCGGGAGTGTGGAAGCGGAAGCGGCGGCGGGTGGAAGAGGTGCACGTGTGGCGGGCGCGCCGGCCCTGTTGCGGCGAGATGGTGCAGTGGGATTCGTCGGAACACGACTGGCTGGAGGGACGAGGGCCGAAGCTCTTTCTGCTGGCGATGATCGACGACGCGACCAGTCGCGCCCGGGCGCGCTTTGCCGAGCACGACACCACGGAAGAGAACTTTCGCTTGCTGGAGAGTTATCTGAGGCGGTGGGGGCGGCCGGGAGAATTTTACACCGACAAGGACAGCATGTTTACGGTGAATCGTCCGGTGCGGGAGGCCTCGGACGAGGCTTGGCCAGAGGCTTGGACGCAGATCGGGCGGGCGCTGAAGGAGTTGGGGGTAGGATGGATTGCGGCTCACTCACCGCAGGCGAAGGGGCGCATCGAGCGCTTTTTCGGCACGGCCCAGGACCGGCTGGTGAAGGGTCTGCGCAAGGCGGGCGTGCACACCTTGGAGGAAGCCAACGCTTATTTGGAGCAGGAGTACCTGCCGCTATGGAATCGTCGCTTCACGGTGGAAGCGGAGAAAGCCACCGACGCGCATCGAGGGCTGCGGGCGGAGCACGACCTGGCGGCGATCTTGAGCCACGTCGAGGAGCGCGTGGTGGCCAACGATTACACGATTCGGTATAACACCCGGATCTACCAGATCGCTCGGGCGGATATCCGTCCGGGGTTACGAGGGGGGACGGTGCGGGTGGAGGAGCGGCGAGACCAGACGGTGTGGGTGCGCTTCCGGGATCGCTCCCTGAAGGTGAGCCGGTGTGAGCCGGTTCCCCAACCGACCCGGTCCGCCTCAGCCCGCTCGATCTCGACGCCTCGGCGGGGAACACCGGGCAGCCCTTGGATGAAAGACTTCCATCTGCGTCAGAGTCCCCCGCTATGGAAAATTATGAGGCAGGAACAGGGAGTGGAAGAGCATGGAGGAAGCACCCCCTGAGGCGCGTCGCGGGCGCTAACCTCAGTCGCCCTACGGGCTCCTTCGCTTAGCGCCCACAGGAACTACTTACTTTGCTAAGAACAGGAACTTCTTACTTTGCCTTGACAGGGCAAGACTATAAACGCGAGGAGTATCTTCAAAGCATTTGGGGATGCGGGTTTCAATCCAAATCGCACTCTGGGTGTGGTAGAGTTCTTCCCCTGGACGGCATGATGTGTGGAATGCATAGTCGAACAGGTGGCAATGGTCCGAACCTAATCGGATTTCTATTTCAAAGGGAAAGACGGGTTAGTCAACTGCTGCAACTTCCTGAGCAGGCACTTTCCCGATTCTGCAGGAAACCTGCGCAGCCGACAGACCCATAACAAGACCAGAATTCCGGGATTGCTCGTTTCCCTTAACCACATAGGAGAGCAGGACGCAAATAATTCATTTTATATAACCAAGGAGCGTGGACTGATGGCAATCCGACGAGGTCTAGAATTCCTATTCTTGATGGTAATCCTGATGGCTGCTGTTTCCTATTCGGCCGGGCAGCAGAAGCCCCGGTATGACCTGCTGCTGAAAGGCGGGCATGTGATTGATCCTGCCAACAACATTGACCGGGTGACGGATGTGGCGGTGGCCGACGGCAAAATTGCAGCGGTCGAGCCGGATATCCCCGCCACCGAAGCCGGGAAGGTTGTGGACGTCCATGGGCTTTACGTGACGCCTGGGCTGATCGACATCCACGTGCATATCGGCTATGGCGGAGCGCCCAACAACTGGTATTCGCCGAGTGCGCGCTCGCATACGCCGCCGTTCGGAATGCCGCCCGATCTGATGTTCAATTCCGGAGTGACCACGGTGGTGGACGCGGGGAGTTCGGGTGCAGCGACCTTTCTGCGTGAAAAAGAGATGGTGATGGAGCATGCCAGAATGCGCGTGCTGGCCTTTCTGAACATTGTCGCCGACGGCATGAACGGTGGGCTGGAGCAGACGGTTGACCAGATGAACCCGAAGCTGTGCGCGGAGACCATCGAAAAGAACCGTGACCTGATCGTGGGGGTGAAAACGGCGCACTACTGGCCAACGAGACCCTATGACGGGGAGCACCAGCCGTGGACGGCCGTTGACCGCGCCGAACAGTGCGCACAGATGGCGCATGTACCGGTGATGGTTGACTTCTGGCCGCGGCAGCCCCTGCGCTCGTATGCGGAATTGATCCTAAAGAAGATGCGTCCCGGCGATATCCACACACACGTTTTCGCGCAGCAGTTTCCCATCATTCTCTCCAACGGCAAGCTGAACCCCATCATGGAAGAGGCGCGCAAGCGCGGGGTGATCTTCGACGTTGGGCATGGCGGCGGCAGCTTCTGGTTCCGCAACGCCGTGCCGGCCGTGGAGCAGGGTTTCCTGCCGGATTCGATCTCGACCGACCTTCACATGGAAAGCATGACCTGGAAGGCCATCAGCATGGTGAACGTGATGTCGAAGTTCCTGGCCATGGGCGTTCCTCTCGCAACGGTGATCCGTGAATCGACCATAAATCCGGCGAAGGAGATTCATCGGCCGGAATTGGGAACGCTCTCCGTGGGCCGGGTGGCGGACATTGCCGTGCTCCAGGAATTGCATGGAAAATACAGTTATGCTGACGATGGCGATGCCCGGATGGACGGGGATGGAAAACTGATCGCCCGCATGACAGTGCGTGCCGGGCGGATTGTGTTTGATCCCTCCGGACTCAGCATGGTGGAATGGCGGAAAGCGCGGAAGCAGTACTTTACGCCGCCCACTGTGGGCGAGCATCGCCCTTCTAAGGCGGATGATTTCCCCCGATAGCGGGAAGTGACGGGCGGAGGCCGACCGCGCAGCTTACCGTGCGCTTTGCCGCCCATCGTTAAGAAGTTTTCAGATGGTGTAAAGATCAGGGCCGATCGGGTTGGAACATGAAACGGAGAACATTTCTCAAGGGCGCGTGGCTGGGCTATGCGGCTTCGTTTGTGGGCCGCCTGAAAGCGCAGGGGCTGAAGCACTTCACACAGCCCAAGCCGCCGCCGATCAAAACCCACCCGCTGCCGAATTACAAGCCCTCGCCGCTGGGGATGCCGGGTCTCTATCCGGGCCGCGTGGTTGAAGTTGCCGACCCTCATTCCATTTCAAACAACCACGTTTCCCAGCCCCTTGTGCGCCGCATGCTGGACCGCGGCATGCAGGAACTCACCGGAAAAAGCTCCGTGCAGGATGCCTGGGGGCTTTTCATCAAACCCTCGGACGTGGTGGGCATCAAGATCAATCCTTCGGGTGCTCCGGCGTGCTACTCGTCCCCGGAAATTGTCCGGGAAATTATCAGCGCGGTGGAAAGCGTTGGAGTTCCTGCGCACAACATCGTGGTTTACGACCGCTATTCCTATGAAGTCCAGCTTAGCAGTTATCGTGCCTTCCTGCCCGTTGGGGTTCGCCTGGTGGGCATTGAGAATGGAGCGTTCGACGTTTCCGGCTACGACATGAACGTCTATTGCCAGGCGGATTTCTTCGGCGAATGGGAGACGCGCTCCTACCTTGCGCAGGTGGTTGCGCAGGAGGTCACCAAGATCATCAACGTTCCAACGGTGAAGGACCACTCGGCTGCGGGTGTGACGGGGTGCCTCAAGAACCTGGGGTACGGATCATTCAACAATGTGGCGCGCTCGCACCACCAGCCCATCACCTTCACCGACCCACTAATTGGGGTCATGTGTTCGGTTGAGCCGTTGCGGTCAAAGGCCGTCCTGCACATTATGGACGGCATGCGCGAAGTGTGGCACGGCGGGCCGCTGACCCAGGTGCAGAGCTTCATCGCCCAAACCGGCATGCTCATTCTCGGGACCGACCCTGTGGCGGTCGACACCATCGAACTGGACCTGATTACGAAGAAACGGCAGTCGGAAGGAGCCCTCTCGCTGTGGGATCGCAACCCGAAAAACATTACTTTCAATTCCGAAGAGTTCTATCATGATTCCCACAAGAACCTCTATTACCGGCAGCCGGGACACATCGCTGCCGCAGGCAGGCTGGGACTGGGCATTTCCGACCATCAGAAAATCGATCGCCACAGAATCCAACTGGGAACCTAGCACGCCATGAATCAGCACAACTCCGGCACCACTGAATGGGTTGCACTGCTGGGCGACTGCGCTCGGACGGGAGGGCTAGGGTTGAAGGTGGCCCCCGAACCCAAAGGGATTCGATGGCGTCTGCGGCTGGCCAAGTCGGTCCGTTCGGCGCCCGTGCTGGGCGGCGGTCTCCTTTATGTCACCTGCCTCGACGGGTTCCTGCACGCCATCGATACCACAACGGGCCGGCACGCGTGGCGATTTGATGCCGGGGTGCCCATTCACGCGACCCCGTCCCTTTCAGGCGACAAAGTCCTGTTTGGCTGTGACGGCGGCGCGGTGCGAGCGCTGGACCGCAAGTCCGGCGGAAAAATCTGGGAAGCAGACGCCGGTGCGGAGGTTTGGGCGTCGCCGGTAGTGCAGGGCGGTAAAGTTTTCTTTGGTTCGGCGGACGGGAACTTTTATTCCGTTGATCTTGAGACCGGTAAACGCGAGTGGACGCGGCCTGTTGGAGCTCGAATTTACTCGACGGCCTGCGCGACGCCCGGGCGCATCTATTTCGGATGCAGCGACAAGCGGGTCTATTGCCTGGACTCGTCTTCCGCCAAAGTGCTGTGGAGCACCGCCACGGGCAACGTGATTGACTCTTCGCCGGCAGTCGCGGGCGACACCGTTCTGGTTGGCTCGGAGGACTTTGCAGTCTATGCCCTCGACGCCGCCACGGGCTCGGTGCGCTGGAAGTTTGAGACCGGGCTGGGCATATCCTCTTCCCCGGCTGTTGGCGGCAGCACCGTCTTCATCGGCAGCAAAGACCATTTTCTCTACGCGCTTGATGCCGAGACCGGAAGCCTCCGGTGGAAGGTCGATCTGGGTGAATCGGTGACGGCTTCGCCGGTTGTGGGGAAGGGCGTTGTGTGCATCCAGGCGGGTGGGCTCGCTGCGCTGGACAGTTCAACCGGGAAATCCCTCTGGCGGGCTGCTCTGGGCCGCTCCCTTCAGTCGGCCCCGGTCCTGACGGGGAGCCGGATCTACCTGGCCGGAATTCAGGGGATCGTTTATGCGCTGGAGTAAGGCATTCCCGGCGAGCGCTACGCTGCTGGCGATGGTGGTGGCTCAGGCCTGGCCCTCCGTCCATGGAGACCAGCTTGTTTACAGGAAGAAGTACGCCATGGGGACGGTTTTTGAGATCGTGGCCTATGGCCCTTCGTCCGACCGGACGGCCCGTGCCATCGAACAGGCATTCAATGAAGTGATTCGCCTCGACCACGTGATGAGCGACTACATTCCGTCGAGCGACCTGAGCCGTATCAATCGGACCGCGCACTTCCGGGCCGAACCCGTTCCGGCCGACCTTTATCAGGTCATCCAGCAGTCGCTTGTCTATTCGCGCCTGTCGGCAGGCGAGTTTGACACCACGGTGGGGCCGCTGGCCCGGTTGTGGAAAGCGGAAATCCGGGATGGCACGGTTCCGACTGCGGCAGAAGAGCAAAAGCTGCGGGGCTGCATGGGATGGCAGAAGGTGATTTTGGAGCCGCCTGACCGCGTGGAGTTCCGTTCCTCCTGCATGGCCATAGACCTGGGCGCCATTGGCAAGGGCTATGCAGTGGACCGGGCCGCGGCCGTCCTGCGTTCTTACGGAATCGACCGGGCGCTGATCAATGCTGGGGGAAGCACCATTTTTGCCATGGGTTCTCCGCCCGGCCGGGCCGCCTGGGTTGTGCATCTTCGCGACCCTTCCGGCAAACTGGGCCCGGAAGTCAGCCTGAACGGGAACAGCGTTTCGACTTCGGAGCAGACGCACGATCTCGAACCTGGAAACACTCCCTTCGGGCACATTATTGATCCCGCGAAAGGCCTTCCGGTGAAGACGTCCTACAGCGTCAGCGTGGTTGCCGGCACGGCCACGGCTTCCGATGCACTCTCCACCACCCTGCTGCTGATGGGGCCGGTGCGGGGGAAAGCGCTGGTCAGAAAACTGTCGCATGTGGCGGCCGTCTGGATTTCGCCCCAGGGCAGGTCTGAAATGTTCTCCAACGGTCCGCGGATCATCCTGGGCCGTTCTGCCGGTCCCAAACGTTAAGGAAATTGCCGATATGCGAACCTTGCGGGCCATCATTTTCGCTTCACTTCTGCTGCTGGTTGCGACTCCCGTGTGGGGCCGGGTGTTTGTTGAATGGACCGAACCCGCCATTCCCTCCGCCGCGTCACTCGGCGTCAAGGACTTAGTCATCCCGTGGGGCCCGGACAAAATCCAGTTGATGAATATTGCCAAAGCACGCGGTTATCGCGTCTATGCCAGAGTCCATGCCAGGGACGCCGGCGCTGCCGTGAGGGATGGACTTGCCGGGATCATTGTGGAAGATGGGTCCAGCGAACCCGGTCAGGGACCCGCACGTAAGGTTGTCCAGAGGCTGCGGAGTTCCTATCCCGGGATTTCTTTCCTGGTATTGGACTCCGGAGGGAAGCAGCCTCAAATCAGGGGCAATCTGGTCGTGAAGCGGAACGGAGTGCTACAGGTCTCGTCCCCAACCCGAGAACCCTGGATTGATTCGAACGTGGCGCTGGCAAGGTTCGAGATGACCTTTCAGCCCGGGCAGGCGCCCCTCTTCAGTTTTTCATGGGACTTGACGGACCCGCTGGAAAAGCAGCAGGGCCCCCGTGCGGAGGACTATGCGCTCGCCGTCGCCGAAGCCGGAGCGATGCGACGCCGGCGTGATTCTTCCCGTCCACCCCAACTTGCAGAAGGGCCTGGCGGAGGGAGACCAGACGGCCTGGCGGGAATGGGACCGGGTGAAAACTTACCTCGGCTTCTATTCAAAAGGCAGCAGGCCTGAAACGCAGCCTGTGGCCGAAGTCGCGGTAGTTACGGACCATTACCAGGACGCCTATGAAGCCATGAACCTGCTGGCAAGACGCAATATCACGTTTCGGGTCCTGGCCCCGGTGACGTGACGGCCGAGCGGCTGAGCGGGTCGCGGCTGGTCATCCTGTTTTCACCTCTGGATGCGCCGGCTGCGCAAGCTCTCCAGGCTTTTTCATCAGCGGGCGGCACGGTGGTGGTTGTGGACCCGCATGGACCCGCCCACTGGGAGCGACTACCTGCCGTGAAGGCAAGTGCTGGCACAAGCTACAAAATAGAGCGCGGCGAGACCATCGAGTCGAGCCAGGTGGTTGGCGACCCGGATGCGTTTGCCGGCAAGATCCGGGATCTTCTGCGCCGCCAGGGCGTTTTGATTTACATCTGGAACGCCGTAACGACGCTGGCATTTGCTTACCGAGCCCCGCAGGCGGGCGGCATGGTTCTGGAACTGGTGAACTATGCGCAGGAACCGCTCCAGGTGCAGGTGCGCGTCAAGGGGGCGTTCCCGAACATCCGCTACGAAACGCCCGAGCATGGGGTTTACCCTGCAGCCCAGGCTGACGTCGAAAGAGGATTCACGCAGTTCGTCGTTTCCCACCTGGAGATTGGCGCCCGGGTTTACCTGGGCCCGAAAGCAAAGCCGACGGAATAGAGGCGGCTCCGCTGCTTCACCGCGCCGATCAATTCGACACCGGGCAGAACCGCTGGAATGCCCGGCTCGCTCGCGATCCTGGCCTATGCATTCGTTGACCCCCATAGGGGGTTCGGCTAGAATCGTATTCATTGAGGAAGGTGAGGAGTGACCCGCGAGGGCGCTTTGAAGAAGCATATCCTGAACTTCCGGTTTCGAACCCGCCTGGTGCTGGTGATGTTTCTCATCACGGCCTCGACGAGCGCCATTCTAATGGTCGCTTACATCCAGCACAACCGCAACATCAAGGCCTACGTGGCGGGCCAGACATCCGATCTTGGCGAAATCATCGCGCTGACCCAGGCCAGAATTGGCCCCAATGTGGACCGCCGGCAGGCGCTGAGCGAATATCTGACCGCTTTGAAGGGGACAGGCCTTTCCTCGATTAACGTCCTGACACCCAGCGGCGAGGTGGTGGCCAGCACGAACCCCCGCCAGATTGGAAAGAAGGTCAAGCTGCGAAGGCGGCGAACCAAGGTCAAAGAGGGACCCATCCAGATTACGGCCCAACTGCACGATATTGACACGGACACACCGGCAGGGCAGCAGCACTACGACATCCGCTTTCCCATCATTCAGGGCGAAAAGGTGATTGGCTACGTCCAGGTGGGCGGGGAAATGGACGAGGTCGGGGCCATGCTCAACCACGTTTATTTCCTATGGCTCGAGTGGATTCTGGTGACCATGCTGGCCGGCATGATCGCCATTATTTATCTGGCGTTCCGGTTTACCAGGCCGATCGATCAGCTGGTGGAGGGAGCGAACCAGGTGGCCCGGGGCAATCTGTATGTGTCGATCCCGGAAGGCGGCAGGGATGAAATGGGACTCCTGGCCCGCACGTTTAACGAGATGGCGGAGCGCCTTCGCGATGCCCGGGAGCTCCAGAAGCGGTTGAATGAAGCGGAGAGATCTTCTCTGCTGGGCCACTTTGCTTCCACTGTCGCCCACGAGGTCCGAAACTCCCTGAATTTCCTGAACCTGAGCATTGACCAGATCCGCGCCAAGCACTTGCTGGCCGACGAAGCACCGGGGCGGGAGTTGCGCACGAGCCTCGCCAATATGAAAGACGAGATCACCAGGCTGAACCGGCTGGTGAATGATTTTCTCGTTGTCGGAAGACAGGCGCCTCCCCAGATAGCGCCGTGCGACCTGAAGGCCACCGTTGAACTGGCGGTCAGCGTGGTGGAGAAGCAGGCGAAGGCGCAGGACATCAGCATTGTCAGCGGCCTGCCCGCGGATCTGCCCTCACTTCAGGCCGACGCCGCGCAACTGAAGACCTGCTTTCTGAATATTCTCACCAACTCCGTGCAGGCCATGCCCCACGGCGGCTCCATTCATATTGAGGCGAAAACAATGCAGGACGGCGATGGCGGGGCGAGATTGCTACTGCGATTTCGGGACACGGGGCCGGGCATTCCGGAAAAAGACCGGGAGAAGATTTTTGCCCCCTACTTTTCCACCAAGGCGACCGGCTTTGGCCTGGGCCTGGCCATCACCCAAAAGATAGTTGAGGATCACGGCGGCCGGGTTTATGTCTCGCGGCAGAACGCTCCAGGCGCTGAAATGGTCCTGGAATTGCCGCTTTCCGGCCCGCGCGGCGCACGCGCTGCGGCGCTGGCAGTTTCAACGGTTGCGTGAGGACAGACCGAATATGCCCGAAGGATCGATTCTGGTTGTTGACGACGAGCAAAGGCAGCGGGAGATTTACCGCGACATCCTTCTGGACGAAGGCTATGAGGCCGTTACGGCCCCCAGCGGAGAAGCCGCTCTCCGGCTGCTGGCCCAGAAGCGGTTTGACCTGGTCCTGACTGACTTGAACCTGACGGGCATGACGGGCATTGACCTGCTCAGCGAGATTCTGCAAACGGACCCCACCGTTGCCATCGTCCTGATCACCGGCTATCCCTCCATCGAGTCGGCCATTGACGCCACCAAACGCGGAGTATACCAGTACCTGGAAAAGCCAGTGGACCGGTCGAGGCTGCTGGAAGTGGTGAACGACGCCTTCGGGCGCCTGGCTTCGCTCAAGCGGACCATCATCGGACACTCTCCCGCCATCAGGGAAACGGTCCGGATGATCCTGAAAGTCGCCCCCACCACGCATACGGTGCTGATCCTCGGCGAGAGCGGCACGGGAAAGGAGCTGGTGGCCCGGGAAATCCACAAGCACAGCCCCCGGCACCAGGAGCCCTTCCTGGCGGTGAACTGCGCATCCCTGACGGAGACCTTGCTGGAAAGTGAATTGTTCGGCCATGAAAAGGGTGCTTTTACTGACGCCTATCAGCAGAAGAAAGGTCTTTTCGAACGTGCCGACCATTCCACCCTTTTCCTGGACGAAATCGGTGACACCAGCCTTGGCATGCAGGCCAAGATTCTTCGGGCTTTGCAGGAACGTGAAATCCTTCGGGTGGGCGGGACGGAACCCATCAAGGTGGACGTCCGTATTATCGCGGCCACCAACCGGAACCTCGACCAGCTGATGCAGGAAGGCAAATTCCGTGAAGACCTTTATTACCGCCTGAAGGTTATTCCGATTGTCTCTCCTCCTTTGCGGGAACGCGGGGACGACATCGAAGAGCTGGCTCTCCATTTTATGCACAAAGCAGGGTTGGCCTCGGGCCGCGAGGTGCCTCGCGTGTCCGACGAGGCGCTTCAGGCTCTGAAGGCCTATCGCTGGCCTGGGAACATCCGTCAGCTGGAATGGGCCATCGAGCGGGCGGTGGTGCTGGGTGAATCCGACTGCGTGGGACTGGAGGACCTGCCGCCGGAGATTTTACAGCCGGCGGAAGAGGTGAGTATTCCCGGGCCACCTGCCACCGCATCGCAACCCGGCGCGCCGCATTTCACACCTATAATTCCGGAAACGACCTGGGAAGAGCACGAAAAGGCCAAAATCACGGAGGCTTTGAGGCGGACCAACGGGAATATCACCCGGGCCGCCCAGTTGCTGGGCATGACCTTCCGCACCCTTCAGTACCGCCTGGAAAAGTTTGGCATCAGGAAGCCGTAACGGCTTCATTCTGCACTCCGGCCTTCTTCCAAAACATCCCGCGATGAGAGATTCTTGCGGGTTTCTTCAGCGTTCCCGACTCACCAAATTCTTTTCTCAACCCATCACTCCATTTTGCCGAACTAAATTGTGACTAATGAAAAACGCCAAATGTTAGGCGGAACAGACCGGGCCCTAGCAGGTTTGAGGCGTGTGCCGGACTTAATGGAGAGACCTAGTGAGAATACTCGTTGCTGAAGATGACCGCCCAGTCGCCAGTTTTCTGAAAAAGGGGCTGGAGGCTGAGCACTATGCCGTGGACATCGTCCCCGACGGACAGGAAGCCCTGTACATGGCGGAAGAATATGATTATGACCTCGTGCTGCTTGATCTGGTACTGCCCAAAATGGATGGACTTCAGGTGCTCCGGCAGATCAGGACTCGCAAAAAAAATCTGCCCGTGCTGGTCCTGACGGGACGTACAAGGGTGGAGGATCGGGTGAAGGGATTGGATCTCGGAGCGGATGATTACATGATCAAGCCCTTCGCTTTTCGTGAACTGATGGCGCGGGTCCGTGCCCTCCTCAGGCGAGGTGAAGGTCGTGTGGATTTCAAGCTCCAGGTTGATGATCTTGAGATGAACCTGGTGGAGCGGACGGTGTGCCGTGGCGAGAGAAGGATCGAACTGACTCCCAAGGAATTTGCGCTGCTGGAATACCTGATGAGAAACCAGGGGCGGGCGGTTTCTCGCCCCATGATCATTGAGCACGTGTGGAATTTCTCTTTTGACACGATGACCAACGTGGTGGACGTTTACATCAATTACCTGCGGAAGAAGGTGGATGGAGGGGAAGCCCTGAAGCTGATCCAAACCGTCCGCGGGGTCGGCTACCGGATTGGAAATTCTCAATAAGAGCCAGGATGAATCTCATAACTGTCTGATGAATTTTATGACGAAGCCTACCGACCTGCCGCTGGCAACCGCACTGGAAGCAGGCAGTGACAACCTCTTGGAAGTTCTTAGAACGCTGGCCCACCGGTTGAGCCAGCCTCTGACGTCTTTGCAGGGGACGGTTGAAGTTGCTTTGATGGGCGAGCTGGACGAATCAGAGTGCCGGCGGGTTCTGGAAATCTCGCTGCAGGAATCTCACCGCATGGCCGAAATACTGCAGACGTTGCGAGACGTTCTTGAAATGGAGGGGGCTAGCGAGCAGGTCCAGCCTGTCTCCTGGACGCGGACCGTTGAGAAGTTGCTGCAAGATGCTGCGTCTGTTGACAAGGATAGTTGTCCACGGTTCGTCAGCGAGGTGAAAGAGGTCTGGGTCAAAGCCAGCCCTCAACACCTTGATACGGCGACCGCCAGGCTGATCGGCGGGGCCATCAGGGCGGCGCGTTCCCGGCGCGAGGTCCGCGTCAGTCTTTCGGTGGGTGGTAAAACCGCCTGCCTCTCAGTTTGCGAAGAGGACTCGCCGTCTGAAGCTGGTGCCGTTGCGGGCCGATCCCCGTCAGCCTTCATCCAGGAGAGCTCTGTGCTGGAAGGGCTTGATAAGTGGGTCGTCCGTTGGGCCATCGAGCGCCAGGGTGGCTGGTTAAAAATCAGCCAGGTTTCAGAGTGCTGCCGCTGTTACCAGCTGAATCTTCCCCTGGCGACCTCTGAGAAGGTGCGGCCTTAAGAACATCGGTCGTCGGTTCCCTGCCTGAAAGGCCCTTCAGGAACTCGTGCGCGGTTCTTGAGCGGCACTCAGTCCTTCCGCACCCCTGTCTCCGGCGCTTTTTCTCGCCACAATTCCCCCCCTTTTCGCGTGGCTCGCTTCAGGTGTGCGAACGCGTACGTCCACGGCGGCAGACATGGCAAGAAAATTCTAATCTCAGCCTAATAAGCCTTTAATCCCCAAAAGGTAAAACTGAACTTAGGGATGGACTGATTCGCTTTTCACTTTCGTCAGTGCACCTCGTTTCTCAAGCTTGCCCCCTAGCAGAAAGGAGCCCTATGTGCGCATACTTTCCACTTCGACACGAGGGCATAAGAACTTACCCTTGAATGAGCGCAATCAATTGGTCCTGGAGCAGCTTCCGCAGGTTCGCTTCATTGCGCAAAAGATCCATGCCCGGCTTCCGCACCATATCCCTCTGGAAGACCTTGTCAATACCGGCGTCCTGGGCCTGATTGAGGCCCTTGCCAAGTTTGATCCCACCAGGAATGTGCAGTTGCAGTCTTATGCCCGATACCGCATCCAGGGAGCAATCCTGGACAGCCTCCGCGAGCAGGACTGGAGTCCGCGGCTGCTGCGGCAGAAAGAACGCCAGCTTGAGATGACACGGCAAAAGCTGAAACTTAAGTTTGGCCGGGCTCCCTCCCAGGCCGAACTTGCGACCGGACTGGGAATCTCCGACCACCAGCTCCAGGTGCTGCTGCGAGATTTGCAGGGCTTGGAAGTGGCCAGCCTTCAGGAACCGACCTATCTGGAGGGCCATTCTCTTGATGAAAAGATGGCGGATACAAAGGAGGAGAGCCCCTTTGTCCTCTGCCAGAGAGCGGAGATGAACGGCCTGCTGGAGCAAGCCATGTCGAGGCTGCCTCTCCGAAAGCGGCAGGTCCTGGACCTGTATTACTTTAACGGCTTGACGATGAAGGAAACAGGCACCCGCATGGGGGTTTGCGAATCCAGGGTTTCGCAGATTCACTCTTCAGCGGTTGCCTCGCTCAAAGCAAGAATGAAAGAAGTGTTAATCACCCAGCAGAAGGCAGAAGAATCTTCCAGGAAACGGCGCTGTGAAAAAACAGTCTCTGATGCGGCGGACGCTTCGTTCGAGCGAAGTTCGAGCGCAGGCCCACAGGAACTGGCAACGTTGCCTTCCCATCATCCAACCTCTGTTCAGCGCAGATGCCGCGCAGGACGTTCGAAGAGAAAAATGAAAAAGCCCCAACGCACGGCCTTGAAAGGCGCCGGACAGAAAGCTCAATAAGCAGTCGCACCGAGTTCCGGCACCCAGAGAGGAAAGGGCGCCTTCCGTCGATTAAGGCGAAGTTGTTTCCAGCGTCCGATAGTCTACGAAGTTCCTCGAAGCAGCGAATCCATTCAGTCCGGCAAGAGTGCCTCGCCGGACGACAGGTCTTCCTCAGCGGACTAGAAGCTGCTGACGGCCCCTGCTTCATCATCGTGAATGTCAAAAACTGTGTAAAGCTTGGTAATTTGCAGCAAGTCGTGGACTTTCTTGGTGAGGTTGAGCAGCTTCAACTTTCCTCCCTGGCTTGAAACCGCCGTAAAAGCGCTGACCAATTCTCCTATTCCGGAACTGTCGATGTAGGTCACATCAGCAAGGTTCAAGAGAAGGTCCTTATGGCCCTTGCCGAGCTCCGCGCGGATGAGTTCACGGAGCTCCTTGCACGCTTCACCGAGCGTAATTCTCCCGCTAACGTCTACGACGGTCACAGAATCAACCTGACGCACTGTCGCCTTCATGCTCACGGCCTGTTCCTCCTTGGTTTGACTGAATTCGAGAAGTCAGATGCTTTATCATGATTACTTCCGTCCCTCCACCCGGGGGATTCTCAACCCGGAATTCGTCCATAAACTTGCGGACCAGGAAGATTCCCCTTCCGGAAATGTTCAGAAGATTTTCCCTGGCCAGAGGGTCGGGAAGGGTGCTGGGATCAAACCCCACCCCTTCGTCTCGCACATGAATTTCCAGCCTGTCTTCGGAGACCAGAAATTTAATGTAAACCTTTTTGCTGAGGTCCTCCTTGTTGCCATGATGGATGGCATTAATGACGGCTTCGTGCACGGCCATCTCAATCTGGAACTGAGCTTCTTCGTCGAATTTCAGCTTTGCGGAAACACTTCGGGCGGCCTCCTCAGCCTGTTCCACATCCTCAAGCTTGCTTTGGAGGATCACCTCGACGATGCTAGCTTCATGAGTCATCAGCGGTCAGAATAGCCCCCGCGAAGAAACTACAATAGAGGATGACGAAAGTCAACGAAACCAGACATCTATTTTCCCAGATTGCGGTATGTTGTGATGAAACGAAAAGGAATTATCTCATAGGCTGTTCGTCCTTGGGAGTATAATCCTCGCCGTACGTCCGGCCGTCGGCAGGCAGGCAGCGGCGGGCGCCGCATTTTGAGAAGGATGTGACATCAGAATGATCCGGTTCACACGATTTTCAATCCTGGCTTTTATCCTCGCGTCGGGGATGCTGGTGGCTACAACGCTTCTGGTGCAGGCATTTCCTCAGGCTTCCTTCAGGGCACGGCGGCAGGCCAAAAGGACTGGCGACACGGCTAAAAAGGCGCAGCCCCCTGCCCGGAGTTCCCGTAGATCCTCCTCATCCTGGTCGGCCCGTCTTTCCCCAGGCACCCACACCATTATGCTGGACTACGGCGGGACGCCCTGGGTAACGGGCTTGCGCGTGGAGGTGACCGCGGGCAATCCCCGGCTCAGTTCCACAGCTCCCGGAACCCGGCTGTCCTACGCTCCGGGTTCCCCGCCTGGCCAGACGATTTTCAAAGTCCAGGGGCCGGCGCATTATGAGATTGTCCTGACCGCTGACGGGCCTGTGGTAGAGGTTTCCGTTCAGGGGTTCCCCGCCGGGGGCGAGGCACAGGCTGCCATTGTGGCGGATGTTGACGGCGGTTCCGACCCCATCCAGGCCCGGCTGCGCGACCCCGGCGATGGCATTCAGCAGATGGTGAGCGGCCCCACCACCAGCACGCTCAATGATTGTGTTTATGACCGTTTCCGGGACCAGGCCCTTCGGATACTTGCCCGTGATACCCACTTCATTGCGACAGCGAAAGGGTTCCAGGTTGCTGCCGCCGATCCCCTGGGGCATGCTCCGCATTGTCGGTTTAAGGTGGTGGAGCATGTCTACAGCCGGCGGCTGCCCTTCTTTGCTCCGCTCGACAAGAAAAAGTGGCCGGAAGTGCCCGTGGGCTGGATTTCCTGGTATGACTACTTTTCACACATCACCGAGAAGGAAATTGTGGAGAATGCCCAGGCCGTTGCCAGTTATTACAAGCCTTTCGGGCTGAAGTACTGCCTGGTGGATGCCGGCTGGCAGGCCGATGGCGACGGCGAAAAGGGCTCGCCCATCGGGGGCGACTGGAACGCCTGGAACAAGAAGTTTCCGCACGGCATGAAGTGGCTGGCTGACCAGATCCACGCCCAGGGGCTCTATGCCGGGCTCTGGCTCTCGGCTTTTGGAAACGCCGACGAGCAATTCTATGAAATCCACCCCGACTGGTTCCTGCACGATGCCGATGGCAGCGGAAAGCTTGGAACGTGGTTCGGCACCTACGTCGCGGATTTTTCGAATCCCGCCCTGAAAAAGTATCTCTACGATACCTACCGGGACCATGCGCTGAACTGGGGATACGACTATTTCAAGCTGGACGGAGAGAACGACACGCGCGACCTCTGGGCGAAAAACCGCGCCCGCGCTTACGATCCCACTCTGGATGCGAACACGGCATTCCGGCAGGCCCTCAGCCTGATTCGCCAGGCGATGGATGCCAAACCCGGAGTCCCTTTTTCCGCCTGCGGCCCCGTTTATCCCACCGAAGCCATGGGAATCGCACAGGCAGGCCGGCTGGCCGGGGATGTGGTGGGTGACGGTGAGCCGCCGTCATTCCGGGGCGTGCGCGAAGTGCTTGCCGGCATACGGCGCGGTTATTACACGCACAACATTGCCTGGTATGGCGACCCGGACTCCCTCGTTGTCCGTCCGCCCCTGACCCTCCAGGAAGCGCGAACCTGGACTTCCATCCTGGGGCTCACGGGCCAGGTGCTGATGCTGGGTGACGATGAAACAAAGTTGCCGCCTGAGCGCCGCGACATGGTCCGAAAGATCATGCCCGTGGCGGACATCACACCCATGGACCTCTATCCTTTCGAGACGGACCGCCCTGTCTGGGTCCTGCATATGCAGAGGTCGTTTGGTTCCTGGGCGGTGGTGGGCCTGTTCAACTGGGGCGAGGGGCCTGATGAAATGCCGGCCTCCATGCAGCCGGGCGCGGCAGGAATCCTGCAACGCGATGATGAACTTCTGGACAACCGCCACGACTATGGGGAGCAACTGGCCATTTCTTCCAAACTCGATAACGCCGAAAAGCAGAATCAGAGCCTGGCGACCTCGTCCTCCAAGCCGCCCGGCCTGCAACTGCTGCCGGTACCGTCCTTTTTGAACTCCTCCGGCGCCGCGGAAAATTGCGCTCAACTTTGCCAGAGCAGGGCTTGAACCCGGCCGTGATTATCTTCTGTTCGATTTCTGGAAGCAGAAATTCCTGGGCAAGGTGCGTGGGGAATATTCGGTGGAACTTCCGCCCCACGACTGCCAGGTGATTTCCGTTCGGCCTGACGAGGGCCATCCCCAGCTGATCGGGACAGACCGGCACATCACCATGGGAGGCGTGGAGATCGCGAATGAGGTGTGGGACGCGGCGAAAAAGCAGCTTCGAATCAAAGCCACTCTGGTGCAGAACTACCCCACCACGCTGACCCTTTACACCGCGGGTGCGACTCTCAAAACCCAGCGCGCCGAAGACGCCCGCATCAGGGCTCTGGCCCGCGAAGGCGATACTGTCCGGGTAACGCTTTTCCGGCCCAATAACGGAGACGCCGAACTCATCCTGACTTTTAATTGATCTGCCCGGCCTGCACGCTACGCAGCTTTCAATCTCACCCGCGCCCGTCAAAACAAGCCGGACCGACGCTTGAAAACCGGCGGGATGCTGTCCGCAGTATCAGGGGGCTCCTCCGCCGATTCGGCCTTCTGGCCGCTTCTTCTGCTGGCTTTCAAATTGTCTCGTGCCTCCGACAGGCATAGAATGTAGATAACGGAACGCGGTACGGCCTCATCGAACTTGGTAGAGCGGGAAATTGCTGCGGAAGCGCTTGCTTCGACCAGAAATGCGGGATTTCCGGACTCGAATGCCACCAGCGGAGGGAGGAGCGCCATGTTCGGACGAACCTACACGTTGTTCAAGATGTTCGGCTTTGCGGTCCGCGTCGATGCCAGTTGGTTGATCATTGCTGTGTTGATCACCTGGTCCCTGGCGGCCATGGTTTTCCCCCAGGAGCAACCGGGCCTCTCCCAGGCTGAATACTGGCTGATGGGAATCGCAGGCGCCTTTCTGCTTTTCGCCTCGATCATTGTTCATGAATTTGCCCACTCACTGGTGGCGCGAAGAAGCGGCCTTTCGATGAAGGGCATCACGCTTTTTATTTTTGGCGGGGTTGCGGAGATGGAACGGGAGCCGTCCAGCGCCAAAGCGGAATTCCAGATGGCCATTGCCGGGCCGCTGACCAGCGTGGCCGTCGGCGTCGTTTTCTTCGTCCTGGCCCTGGCCATGCGGGGCAGTTGGCCGGTCGCCGTCGTGGGAGTGTTCACCTATCTTTACTGGATCAACTGGGTCCTGGCGGCGTTTAATATGATTCCGGCGTTTCCGCTGGATGGCGGCCGCGTGCTGCGTTCGCTGCTGTGGCACTGGAAAGGCAACATCTGGGAAGCCACCCGAATTTCAAGCATCATCGGCTCCGGATTTGGAATCCTGTTGATGACTTACGGCGTGTTCCGGCTGCTTTTTTTGGGAGACTTCATCGGGGCCGTGTGGCTGTTCCTGATTGGAATGTTCCTGCGGTCGGTGGCGCAGGGTTCTTATCAGCAGCTCATCGTGCAGAGGATGCTGGAAGGCGAGCCCATCCGGCGGTTTATGAATACCCACCCGGTCACGGTGTCGCCTGCATTATCACTTGAAGACCTGGTGGAGCATTACATTTACAAGTACCACTACAAGATGTTCCCCGTGGTCAGCGAGTCCAACGATCTGCTGGGTTGCGTCACCACCAAAGAGGTGAAGGCGATTCCTCGCAGCGAGTGGGCGCAGAACAGCGTGCAGGCTGTGATGCGGGCCTCCTGCGCCGAAGACACGGTGACGCCTGACACCGACGCCATCAAAGCTCTCACTCAGATGAAGAAAACCCAGAACAGCCGGCTGATGGTGGTTGACGCCGGCCACCTTACCGGGGTCCTGACGCTGAAAGACCTGCTGAACTTTCTTTCCTCCAAGATTGAACTGGAATCGGGATCTTCCGGCCTTCCTTCGAATTTCCGTGTGTGACCGGCCTGTGGCCATGCCGAAATAAGAACTGTGCAGCCCACGGAAAGACTGCCGGGCTGGGCGCGCCGGAACAAAAGCTTTCTCAAAGAACCTCCATCTGACTTATAGTAGACAGCCATCTAACCCTTGAAGGGGGAAACTATGCGTCTGCGCTCTACTTTTCTGGCTTTATTGTTGCTGCCGTTTTTCGGGCTGTGCACCAATCTGCACGCCCAACTGGTCCAGGAGTTTAATCCGCCCAAGGCAGGCTGTTGCCTGACCACTGCCGCCCAGAGGTTAGCGGATGAACTCCAGGACTGGAATCAGCTGGGCCGCTATCACCAGGACGATTTGCGCCTGGAAGCGCAGCCGCGAGTGCCAGGGCGCGTGGTGTTTCTGGGCGACTCCATTACGGATATCTGGAAACTGGATAAATTCTTCCCGGGCAAGCCTTACGTCAACCGCGGCATCAGCGGCCAGACGACGCCCCAGATGCTGGTCCGGATGTACCCGGACGTGATCGACCTGAAGCCGGACGCGGTCATCCTGCTGGCCGGCACCAATGACATTGCCCGCAACACCGGACCCGAAACGGCAAAGATGATCGAGGAAAATTACAGGGCCATCACAGAGCTTGCGCAGGCGCACCACATCAATGTGATTCTCTGCTCGCTGACGCCGGTCAGCGACTACACGGCGCATCCTCAGACCGTGCGGCGGCCTCCAGCGCAGATTCTGGAACTGAACGCCTGGATCAAGAGTTACGCCGCAAGGGTCCACGCCACTTTTGCGGATTACTATTCGGCGCTGGTAGACGGCAAGGGAATGCTGAAGAACGGCTACTCGAATGACGGCCTGCACCCGAACGACCGGGGCTTTGCCCTGTTGGCGCCCGTGGCCGAAACGGCCATTGAGAAGGCCTTAGACGAAAAAAAGTGAAGCCGGCAGGCGTTAGTCTGGAGCCAGGAGTCACAGCAGCCAGAGGAGAGGCGCCAGGCCCAGCACTCCCAGGCCGGCGAGAAGCCACAGACTTTCGTTGCCGGTCTCGCGGTCAGCAAAGAAGCGCGCGTAAATCCCCTTCACCAGGTTGTTGCTGGCCGCCGCAATCAGAATGCTGGCTGAGGCCACTTGCATGGGGGTGAGCGTTCCGGCCGCCTGAGTCATGCTCATGATGAAGGGATCCACGTCCGTCACTCCAGCGATGGCCGCCAGCCCGTAGACTCCGCCGGAACCCAGGTGCGCGATGGCCAGACGCGTTGCCACCAGCATGGTCAGGAACAGGAACGCGAAGAGAAAAGCGGCTCCCAGTTCCAGTGGATTTTTCGGTTCGAACTCCCGTTGCACCTCATCCGTGCCGGCGTCCTTCCTGCGGGACCAGAGCCAGCCCACTGCACTTGCAATCGCGGCCAGAAGCAGGAACGAGGGGGCCAGGGCGACCATCAAGTCATGATTGAAGAGACCCAGCAGAACCACCAGCCGCAGATACATGACGCCGGAAGCCATCAGGATGCTGCCGGCGAAGAGGTGCCGATGCTTGCCCTGAACGGCCCGTTTGGAAAGAACCACCGTGGTCACCGTGGATGAATAGGCCCCGCCGAGGATGGCGGAGAGGATGACCCCACCGTGCCCCCGCGTCAGCCGCTGCAGAACGTAACTGCCGTAGGATATGGCGCTGACCACTACAACCACCAGCCACGTTTTAAAGGGATTGATGTTGAAGGGTCCAAACGCCTTGTCCGGCAGGGCCGGCAGGATGACGATGCTCAGGAGCAGAAATTTGGTGAAGGTCAGGATTTCTACCGATGAGATGCGTTTGGTGAGGCCATCGAGCGCAGCCTTCAACTCCAGCAGCAAGGCGCTGGCCACGGCCAGGGTGGTGGCAATCCAGAAATGGTCGAAGTAGACCAGGGCGCCCACCAGGTAGGTGGCCAGGCCGGACATCTCCGTGGTGACGCCGGCGGTGTCGCTGCTGGAGAGCTTTCGCCAGTAGGAAAGCAGCAGAAAACCCGAAACCACCACAAATCCCAGCGTGACCGGCAGCAGGTTGCCCTGGGCCATCACGCACAGCGCATACGCGATCAGCCCGATCAGTGGAAAAGTCCGCACTCCACCAAAAGCATAATGTTCAATCTGCTTTTTGTGTTCCTCCCGTTCGATTCCAATCAGGAAGGCCAGGAAGAGCACGAGCACGATTTTGACGCCGTCCGGTGGCAACCACTGATAGAGTTTGAGCAGCATTTTTCAGGCTTGCTTCGGGCTTCTTTCTGCCCGGGATGCGTTTCGAACTTCCTGCCTGCACCTGTGACAAGACAAAGTTTACACCTTGGGAGGGGCTGAGGGAATTCTTCAATTGAGTTGGGATCAAGCGATTCTGACGCGCCCTTCCTGAGTCCGCGGATGCATGCGGCCACGTCACCTCAGGGAACGGCGCGTTTCAATCACCTGCAAGAGTGCGAGCGCGGGTGGCGGGTTCCGTCACCGGGGTTTTGGGAGGGCTGTGGCCGGCCATTTTGTGCAATGCCTTGGTGGAATACATGGCCTGGTCCACTGAGTCGAGCATCTCATCCAGGAGTTTCCCATCCGACCACTCGGCGAGGCCGATGCTGAAGGACAGGTCAACATCCTTCAGGTGTCCTTCGCGGTTCCAATCTTCAAGGCTGCCTGCCATTCGATTGACAACCACCTGGCCCCCCTGGAGGTTTGAGTTGTAGAGGATGACCAGGAACTCGTCTCCGCCGTATCGCACCACAGCATCGGAGCCGCGCACGGCCCCCCTCAGAATGGTTGCCACTTCTGCGAGCACGAAATCACCAATCAGATGGCCGAAT
The DNA here is from genome assembly GCA_963783155.1 of uncultured Acidobacteriota bacterium. GTDB lineage: Bacteria > Acidobacteriota > Terriglobia > UBA7540 > UBA7540 > SCRD01. Next base: position 33,136 of record CAWANC010000018.1, read on the forward strand.
CGGGTATTGATGTCCCTGAACTGGTCAACGTCCAGCATCATAAAGGTCAGCGGTTTGCCCTGGCGTTTGGCGTTGCTCATAAACCTTCGGGCAATGTCCTCGAGCGCTCTGCGGTTGTAAACCTCCGTCAGCGGGTCCGTGAAGCTCTGCAAGCGCACCAGTTCGCTCTGGATGGTGGTGGAGATCACCTGCCGGCGCGTTCGCCGCAACTGCCGGCGCCGGTTGATGACATAAGTGTTGTAAACGATAAGCAAGGCGACAAAGATAAAGAAAAATTCGGGCGAGATGGCAACGTCCAGGTGCAGCGAACCGTGCTGCAGGAAGGCGGCGCGGAACAGCAACGCCAGCAGCACAATTCCAAATAGAATCCCGACACCGGCGGAGATCAGCCAGACCTCCCAGTCACGCTTTTCAAGGGCAGCCATTTGTTCGCTGACGGTTGCCAGCAGGCTTTGTTGCTTTGTTGACGACTCCATGCGTGCAGACCTCGCTTCAGCGCATAGGAAGGCAGCGATTACAGGGGCCTGCTGCTATGGGCAAAAGCATATCCTTGAATCCCACCCTGATGGGAAGGCGAGGATGCCCTCAACGTATTTCGCCCGGGCGGAGAGTCGGTTGCCCCTGGCCGGCGAAACTACCTGAGGACATAGTTCGGCGCGTGCCGAACCCAAGCCTCGCACAAAGCCCACCTTGTCAATTTTTATCGGTATGCTGGGAGTAAGACTTGAAGGGGCTTCCCCGTCTGGGTTTGCCGGCGCCCGGTCAGGCGAACCGTCGAATCCTCAATCTATTCGTTATCTTCTGCCGATTCGGTAGAGGCCTGCGCCGTGCGCGGCGATCTGGGCTGAAAATTGTTTGCCATCATCGCCCAGGTTTTCCTTTTTCCACAAATCGCGAACGGGAACTTTTCCGGCCATCCCCAACTCGCGCCATGAGATCGTGATTTCCTCGGGCGACTCACCCAGGTTGAACAGTGCAAGGTATTTCTGCCTGGTTCGGGGGGCGTCCGCAACCCAGGCAATCTGGTTGCCGCGGGTAAAGAGCAGGTGATTGCCGGTGCTGTATTGATCGACGGCAAGGACTTCCTGGTTGGTCAGCAGAGACAGGGTGAAGGGATCGAGAGTAGGCAGGTCGCCGCCCATCATCAGGGGAGAACGGAAGATCGACCACAGGGTCATCAGGGTGATCTGCTCCTCGTGGGTCAGGCGGCTGAGGCGAGGACCATCTTTGAATCCGCGAAGGCGCAGCAGGCCGAGGGGAAGCATGTCGGCATCCGGCCAGTGGTTGGGCCCGATGTGGGAGGCCCACAGGCGGCAGTATCCGAACTGGTTTCGCAGCTCCGGCCAGTTGTCCCACATGTCGTCGGAGATGCGCCACATCTGCGAATATTTCTCCACGTGTTCGGCCTCGCCGAGCGGCGTCGGGCCGGGGGAAAGGCTCAACACCATGGGCCTGCCGGAGGTGGTCATGGCGTTCCGCAGCGCCTCGATTTCCGGGGCGTGGTAGACCTCGCCGTAAGGATCGCGGGCGCGGCTCATGTCATCCGCTTTGATGAAGTCTACGTCCCACGAAGCGTAAAGTTTGGCAAGGGAATCGTAGTAGGCTTTCCCGGGCGCCTTTGAGACATCCACGCCGTCCATGGCTTCAGACCAGGAGCAGGTGTTCAGCAGGTTGGCAATGTCCTGGGCATGCGCGCTGGTTCCGAGGATGGGCAGATTCTGTTCGACGGCGGCGCGCGGTATGCCGCGCATGATGTGAATTCCGAACTTCAAACCCAGCGAGTGGACGTAATCGGCAAGAGGCTTGAATCCCTGCCCGTCTGCCGCGGAAGGGAAGCGATTGGTGGCGGGCAGCAGACGGCCATACTCATCCATGGCAGGCGTGCCCTCGACGTGGCCGGTGGGATAGTACCAGTAGTAATCCACCACCACGTACTTCCAGCCATAGATGGCCAGGTGGTCCGCCATGTACCGGGCGTTGGCTTTCACCTGCTTTTCGTTCACATCCCCGCCGTAGCTGTTGTAGCTGTTCCATCCCATGGGAGGCGTGGGGGCCAGGTCGCCGGAAGCCGCCTTCGCCTTCTGGGCTGTGGCAGCGCGCCCGCGGACGCTCGGCAGCAGCGCCGCGCCGGCCACCAGACCTGCCGCCAGCAGCAGGAAAAGCAGGGAATGTGTTCGTTTGATCATGCTGCCTCCGTCACGTGTCAGGCGGCCCATTAAAGCACCTTCATGGCCGCAAAGCAAGATGGCCATTGCTTCCGGCAGCCAAAAAAACGAGAATAAGGGCCAACGGCGCAACCTTGCTCCGGTGGTTGGGGCCTGTGGGAGCTTTTGCCGGTTCGTGCCCCTCCGCTCTGAACAGTCCGCCTGTCGTGCAGCGGATTCCGGTGACGACGATGTTAGAAACACGTTCTTTTGAAGCCGCCCGCCCGCGCCCTGCCATCGGGCTCCTGCTTTCCGCTGCGGGAATTCTGGTTCTCGCCACGGTCGCAGGCATTGCTGCGATCGGCCTGTCCGTAACGTTCCGGTGGCTACCCGGCAGGCTGGCGCTGCTGTTCTGGTTCAGCCTGCTGATGTTGCCGCTCCTGCTGGGCTTTTACACGATTCTCACGCGCTCCCTGGAAGGACGCCCGCTGGCTTCTGTCGGGTTCGCCTTTCACTCCCGATGGAAAAACGAGCTTGCGACCGGCCTGATCGCCGGGACCGTTATGATTCTGGCCGTTGCGGGCGCCGAAAGTCTGCTGGGCGTTGCCCGGTTCTCGCTGGCCCCGGAGCCGGCGGCAAAAACTCTTCTGGCCGGAATCTTGTTGTTTGTAATGCTGATGGTGGCGGCCGCCGACGAAGAGCTGGTCTTCAGAGGCTATCCCTTCCAGCGCCTGGTGGAGGTGGCAGGGCCGGTTCTTGCTGTGGTTGCGGTCTCGGCACTGTTCGGGGCCGCCCATTTGCGGAACCCTTTCCAGAACTGGATCTCCACGCTGAACACCGTTTTGGTGGGAGTATTGCTGGCCATCTGCTACCTGCGCACCCGCGCCCTGTGGCTGCCTCTGGGCATCCATTTCGCCTGGAATTTTGTCCAGGGATACATCCTGGGACTGCCCGTCAGCGGGGTGGCTTTTCCGCATGGCGTTCTCCAGGCAAAAATTCGCGGCCCTTTTTGGCTTACCGGTGGCGCTTATGGCCCGGAAGGTAGTATCCTATGCCTAGGCGTGATCGCGGCGGGAACGGCTTACTTTTTTGTTTCCAGACGCATTTATACGACCAGCGAGATGCAGGCTCTGGGGCTCGGTCGTAGAAACGAAGAAGCAACTGCACTTCCCCTTTTTTCCTCTGATGGCGTCCCGACCGGGAAGCGCTAGAAACGGCGCAACGGATGCGCCGAGGCGTGGGCAAGGGTATGAGTTACCGTCAGTATTTCCGTCGCCTTCCACTAGCCGCCACTCCCCTGCGCCAGAACGAACCGCATTCCTTCACACGGAACTCACGAAGCTGGACCACGGGCGGGTGTTGCGCCTTGCTGGCGGCCGCTGCCGCGCTTCTGCTGGCGGGCCCGGCGGGTTCATTTGCAAAAGAACAGAATCTCGACCAGCTGGGGCGCATCCTGCTGATCCGGGGACTGGACCGCGAAATTGCCGTGGCCAAGGTGATGCTGCCGCGCGGAAAGCACGGCCTGCTGATCAATGACAAGGGACAGGTTGACCGGGACCTGGCGGAGAAAGAACTCCGCTCGAACGGCACCGCAATCCAGCCCGGGTTACCGGTTGAAATTACGAAGATAAAGTTCAAAGACCATGCGATTATTTTTGTTATCAACAACGGCAAGAGCCACACGAAGTGGTACCAGCATATTCAAATCGGCATGGGTGGCGGCGGCATGATGCAGCCTCTCGATCCGCAACAGCAGCAGCAGAATCCCATTGCTTACGGGTCCTATATCACCCTTAATTTTAAGGGAGAAAAAGTTCCGGACGTGAGCGTGGACCAGGCCAAGAAACTGCTGAGCGCGGCGCTCGATTTCCACCGCCAGTTGCCCACGAAACTCTACTCGCCCAGATTGCCTGAAAAGTTCAAAGCGGCCATCAAGAAACACCAGGTGCTGGTGGGCATGGACCGCGACACCGTGCTCTCCGCCAAGGGCACGCCCTTCCGCAAAGTGCGCGAAACCAAGCCCAACGGCGAAGAGACGGAAGACTGGCTCTACGGCCTGCCTCCCCACGTTCTCTTCGTCACCTTCAGCGGCGACAATGTCGTCAAAGTCCACCAGTATTAAAGCTATCCGACGCCTGCCCCGATTCTGAGGTGTTTGACTTCGAGAACTCACACCCGCCTGGCGATTAGAAATGCGTTAGTAGCTCGACGTAGAAGAGGTTGTGCAGTGGCTGGAATTCGCCGCCCTGCGCGGATGCAAACAGTTGTCCTCCTGCGGTGAGGTCGGTGTTGGCCGTCAGGCTGTAGCGCACCAGTGGCATGTAAAAAACGCTGTGCCCCTGGAGGTCGATCACCGAGTAACTTTCCACGTGAAGCAGGGGCGTCAGCTCGTAGCGTCCTCCGGCGGAGAGAAAGTGGCGGTGCAGCGTGAAGATCTCCCGCGTGAAGCGCAGCAGGACGGCAGGGTCGAAGGACTGCCCGGGCGCCAGTCCCGCAGGCTGCCCCTGGTTGTAGAAATATTCGCCCACCAGATAGAATTTTGGCGTGAAGGCGTAATCGGAACCGGCTGTGAAGCGCAACGCGTTCGGTTCGGCAGGATTGGCCCGCCAGGTGTAGGTGGCCTCGCCGCGCAGCCCCGCGCCTCCCCACTGGCCCGCGAATTCTCCCCCCGCCATCCAATCCCGCCCGAATCGCCCTGCGAATCTAGCAACGTCGTAGTTGTGCCAGGTGGTTGCCAGGCGCGTGGCCACCGAGGAGCGGTTGAAACCCTCCTGGGGAGCGTAGACGAGCGTCCAGGTGAGATTCTTCGGCAAACTCAATTCCAGTTGGGCGGCGTCCACACCCTGCCGCTCATCAGACTCAATTTGCAACGGGCTGAGAGGGTTGAACACGTCCGCCGGACTCCAGAAGCGTGCCGTGCCCCAGGCAATGCGCTGGCGCCCCACCGTGAGCGTTGCGCGCCCCGACCGCAGCGCGACGTAGCCCCGATAGATTGAAGTGTCCCAGTAAGCGTGGGGTTCGTTGACGTTGACGTGCAGAAGGTCGAGATAGGCGGACGCCTGGCGCTGGCGGACCAGTTCGAAGTCAGGAAGCTGGGTCAGGTTTCCGAAGTGGGCTTCGTTATCCAGATCAACGTGGAAGAAGACGGAGGCGCCCCGCCGCCCTTCCAGGCTCAGGCGCAGCCGGTTGAGGCTGTCGCCATAGGCATCGTTGTTAAAGATCGACTGCGAAGCACTGAACAGGCTCTTGTAATAGCCGTTAAAGTGGAGCTTCCAGTCGGGACCGGCAGCCGCCGGCTGCTGGGCGCAGGCGGCAACGGCGGCAAGAAGCAGCCACGCCGCCAGCAGGCCGGTGCGGCTCATGGCTTGACCCCTGCGCCGCGCCCTTCGCGATTTTCGTCGGAGACCACCATGCCGTCCCGCAGCCGGATCAGACGCCGGGCGCGTTCCATCACCAGCGGGTCGTGCGTGGAGAAAAGGAAAGTGATTTTCTTCTCGCGGTTCAGCTTTTCCATCATGTCGAGCAGCAGGGAGGCGTTGGTGGAATCGAGATTGGCCGTGGGCTCGTCCGCCAGCACCACTTCCGGTTCCGTCAGGATGGCGCGCAGCACGGCCACACGCTGCTGCTGGCCCGCCGCTCAGTTCGTTGGGCCGCTTGTCGCGGATTTCGGCAAGCCCCACGGCCTCAAGCAACTCTTCGGCGTGGCGAATTCGTTGCTCCCTCGGTTCTCCCTGGAGGGCCGGGATGAATTCCAGGTTTTCAAGCGCCGTGAGTACCGGCAGCAGATTGTAGGCCTGGAAGACAAAGCCGATGTGGCGCAGGCGGAAGTCGGCCAACTCGTCCGGCGGCGTAGTGGTCAGGTCCACTCCGCCGATGCGGACGTGCCCCGAATCCGGCTGGTCAAGCGCGCCGACCACGTTCAGCAGAGTTGTCTTCCCCGAACCCGAAGGGCCCGCCACTGCCGCAAACGAGCCCGGCTGGAGCGCCAGCGTGACGCCGCGCAACGCGTGTACCGCAACGTGGTCTTCGTAAGTCTTCGTGACGTTCTCAAGTTCTACCAGGGCCATAACGGTTCCTTCCTACACGTGCCGGATGGCCTCCACCGGCCGCAGGCGCGAGGCGTGCAACGCCGGGTAGAGTCCCACCAGCACCACTACGGCCAGCACGGCAAGATTGGAGATCACCACGTTGGCGGCGGTGAGCTTCGTATAAACCATGCTGGACGTCATGCCCAGGGCCGCAGCGCCTTCGGCCCACGCCGAAAGGTTCATGCCATGGTGGGCGAAATAGAGCGAAGCGGAGATTCCGATGGCGCTGCCAATCACCGCGCCCACCAGCGCCAGAACGAACGCCTCCTCCACCACCATTTTGACGATCTGCCGCGGCTTTGTCCCCAGCGCCATCATCACGCCGAATTCCCGCACCCGCTCGAACACCGACATCATGATGGTGTTCAGGATGCCGATGGAAATGACGACAAAGAAAATGATCACGATGATGTAAAAGAACGCGTCGTCAAGCTGGATGAACTGAAGAAGAAACGGTTCCACCTGGTACCAGGTCAGCACTTCCACGTGTCTTTCCCGCGAGCTTCGATTGCAACGTCTGCTGCGCGGCGGGAACCGCCGAGCGAAGAGTTGAGAAGGACCACCGCCTCCGTCTCCCGGTTCTGCAGGCTGAACAGAGCCTGTGCGTCCTGGCGAAGGATGAAGGCCATGCCCCGGTCGAGCTCGGGCGCGCCGGAGCGGAAGATTCCCGCCACGCGAAACAGGTTGGCGCCCATCGAGCCGTCCGCGGCCTGCGCCAGCAGCACCACCTTGTCGCCGACGTCGGCCTTGAGGTTCACGGCCAGCCGGTCGCCGATCAGGATGGGGCGCACCTCCCCTTCGCGCAGGTACTGGCCCTTCACAATGCCGCGATCGATGGTGGTGACCTTGCGCTCCATTGCCGGATCGATGCCCACAATCGCCACACCCGCGGAGTTTTCCGCCGTGCTCGCCAGGCCGTCGCCCAGCACGCGCAGGGAATAGGCGCGCAGATCAGGAAGCGATTGAATCGCTTGCGCGACTTTTGCGGGCTCCGGCAGGGTTTTGTTGATGCCCGGGTCGTCGTGATAGCCGGCGCGGTGCAACACAAGATGGCCGATGTGCGAGCGGACGGAATTGTCCACCATCTGCTCGTGGAAACCGTCGCCGATGGCGCGCATGAAGATGTTGAATCCCAGGCCCAGCGAAATGGCCATCACCGTCAGCAGCGATCGCCGCCGGTTGCGCCACACATTTCGCCACGCCATATTGAAGAAAAGCATTGCTCCGCCCCTTGTCTGCTAGAACTGCCGCTTCATGTTCTGCTGCGTAAACACCCGGCCGGGAATCGTCCGGTCAAAAACCAGCGAGTGATAGAGCAGGGTGGTTTCGTGGCCCGGTTTGGTCACGGATACCATATGCCATCGCATGGGGTAGTCGCGGTCGCCGAGCCTGCGAAAATCGCGAAAATGAGCAATTTTTGAAGCCGTCCCTTCTCGTCGTAGTACTCTTCTTTGCGGGGCAGGGCATCGGACTTGCGAACCAGCAGCACCAGCTTCCCCCACACCACGGCGGCGTCCGGCTTGGGGTGCGCCACCACCCGCCAGCAGGCATCGCCACCTTCCGTCGCCTCGCCCACGATCTCATGCGTATAATCGTTCACCAGGCTGCTCTCTTTTACGAGATCGTCGTTGGTAAAGTCGCTGCCCATCCAGGCTTGCAGCATCAGCGAGGGCGGAATCTTGATGACGCGCTCCACCTGCGGCAGATAGTTCCACATGTTGGCGCCCAGGCGAAGCGTGGAAGCGCCCTCTTCCTTGGCGGGCGCGGTAATCACGATAAAAGTCTTGTCGGGATTGATGGACCAGAACTCCATCTCCAGGGTGCGCGTCCAGTCGGGCGTGCGGACCGTCATGCTCGCTTTGCCGTGCTGCGTCTTGCCGCGCAGCGCCCGGTCAGTCTTTTCCACAAGAGCGTGCGCGTCGGTCTTCTGCTGTGCCCACGAGGGTAAAGACGGCCAGCAAAACCGCCACTGCCGCCAGGGCAACGGTCCGCCGCAAGCCGCAAGACTGCTGTCTGGGCTTCAAGTTCAGTGTTCTTGCCGCATCGGGTCTCATCGCTTTTTCCCCTTCCGCCGCTTTGCCGGACCGTTTGGCCTGCCCGCGGTTGGAGGTCTGGCGCTTTCCAGTCACTCAGAATCAGTTCAATGCTCGACGCCAATTGCTCGCGAACTGTTTCCAGCGGCATCTCGGCATACTGGAGATACATGATCACGGCCACTGCAAAAGCGCCGTAGAGCACCAGCGACGCCTGTTCGACGGAAAGAGATTTCTTCAGGACGCCGTCACTCTGGAATCTTTCGATCAGACGTCCCACCTGGCCCATCAGCTGGAAATCCATCCGGGTCAGTTCCCGACCCAGTTCTTCGGGCTGGTGAAAGGCGGCGGCAAAAACCTCGCGCAGCAACCTGCGGTCGTATCTGCCCAGAAAACCATGCGCGTAAATCCAGAAGAGTTTGGTCAGGGCTGTTTCGGCCTTCTTTGCCGGTTGTGCGAGGACAGCCTCACCCTCCTTCAGCAGATCCTCGGTGTCACTTTGCATCAGAGCCAGCAGCAAGGTGTTCTTTGACCCGAAATAGTTATAGACGGTGCCTACGCCCACTTCCGCGCGGCCGGCAATGTCTTCAATGGAGGTGTGCTCGAACCCTTTCCGGGTGATGAGAAAAGCTGCGGCCCGCAGGATGGCCGCCTCGGTCCTGGCACGTTTCTTCTGTCGGATACCAGTCATGAAGTCACTCCAAATATGAATATATTCATAATTAGATACCATTCATTATTTTCTGTCAAGACTTTTTGTGCCCGGGGCTCAAACGCCGTCCGTCGGCAATGCCGTTACCAGCCGGCGCAAATCAGCATTGACGCCTGCCGCTCTCTCCAGTAGAGTACCGAGCGGCAGCCAGTCCAATCATTCAGGTGGTGAGGGCCCATGGCGGGAAAAGTGGATCGCAGAAGCTTTTTGAAAACGGGAGGCATTATGACGGCGGGAACATTCCTTTCGGGCGGCGTGCAGGTCCACGCCATGGCCGCGGAGCAGGGCGAGCCGGCAAAGCCGCTGGCGGCCAACGACCACTTGCAGGTTGCCCTCATCGGGGCCGGCGGCCGGGGCCAATCCGATACCAAGACAGCCGCGCAGGTGCCGGGCGTCAAGGTGAGGGCCGTGGCGGACTGTTACACCGGGCGCCTGGCCCACGCCAAAGAGCTGTGGGGCGCCGACATCCAGACCACCCGTGACTATGCGGAAATCCTGGCCCGCAAGGACATTGACGCGGTCATCATCGGCACGCCCGACCACTGGCACATGCGGGCCGCCACCGATGCCATGAACGCCGGCAAAGACGTCTATCTTGAAAAGCCCATGATCCACCTTTACTCCGACGGGCCCAAAATCATCGAGACGGCGCGGCGCACCGGGCGCATCCTGCAGGTGGGCAGCCAGCGCGTCAGCTCCATGATTTATAAGAAGGCGAAGGCGTTGCTGGCCTCGGGCGCCATCGGCAAACTGAACATGGTGACGGCCTGGTGGGACCGCAACTCCTCCATCGGCGCCTGGAATTATTCCGTGCCGCTCGATGCCTCCACCACCACCTGCGACTGGCCGCGCTTCCTCGGCACGGCGCCCAAAATTCCCTGGAACCCCGAACACTTTTTCCAGTGGCGAAAGTGGAAAGCCTACGGTTCGGGCGAAGCTGGAGACCTGTTCGTACACCTGTTCAGCGGCACCCACTTTGTCACCGGAGTCAACGGCCCCACCCACGCCATGGCCACCGGCGGGCTTCGCTTCTGGAACGACGGCCGCGACGTGCCCGATGTTCTGCTGGGCCTGTTCGATTACCCCGAGGGCTTCAACCTGAACCTGCGCGTCAACTTTGTGGATGGAGGCTCGGAAAGCGAGGGACTGGTATTCACGGGTTCGGAAGGCACCATGACCATCAGCGGCGACGGAGTCGGCCTGATACGGGTGCCCCGGGAAAAAGAGCCCGGCTACTCCGTGAATAGTTTTTCCGTGAGCATGCAGAAGGAATTCCTGGCCGCTTACCGCAAAAAGTATCCCATCACCCACCCCACGGGCGAGATCCCCATGGGCGAGGAGAAATACGTCGCCCCCGAGGGTTACAACGACACCTACGACCACCTGAAGAATTTTTTCGACGCCGTGCGCACCCGCCACCCGGTGGTGGAAGATCCCGTCTTCGGATTCCGCGCCGCCGGCGCTGCCCTGCTCAGCAACCTCAGCTACGACCGCAAGAAGGTTGTCCGCTGGGACCCTGAAAAAATGAAAGTGCTGGGTTAGAGCGAAGCCGGAGGCCCACCCCGGTCCATTCAGAGCGGCACATCCGTTCCTAGACGCCGGCGGTTACCACGCTGGTCCCCGGCTGGTGCAGGGTTTCGCTTGCCGCCAACTCCGCGCGGAATCGCAGGTGCCGGAGGCGCGTCAGTTCCACCAGCGGCCGCCACACGGCATGGACCATGTGGTGCTTGATGAGCAAGTGCCAGAAGCGGTTGGAGCGCTTGTAGAGGTACGACATGGCAAGGTACGGAGCAACGGCGCGCCAATCCGCGGGCCGGCGCCGCCAGATGGAAGCGTGCGAAAACAGGCGCTCGTACATCCACGCGTAGCCATTTTCCAGTTCCTCGGGCGACATGTTTTTGGGGCGGAACACCGCGTGCGCCGTATCGTAGAGTGACCAGTCGCGGTGCAACAGGCGTCCCTCCGTTTCCATTTGCCGGAACAACGGAGTTGCGGGGTAGGGCGTGAGAATGTGAAACGTTGCGCACTCCAGGTGGTTTTCTTCAATCCATTCCGCGGTCCGAGTGAAAACATCCTTCCGGTCGTGATCGAATCCCAGCACAAACGAACCGTTCACCTGGATGCCGTTGTCGTGCAGCAGCCGGACGCGGCGCGCGTAGTCGCCGGCCTTCGGCGTCTTCTTCCTTGCGTCGGCAAGGTTTTCGTCGGTGAGCGACTCAAATCCCACAAAGACGCCCGTGCATCCGGCCAGCGCCATGGCGCGAACCAGGGACGGATCATCGGTGACATCGATGGAGACGGCGGCGCTCCAGATCTTGTTCAGTGGCCGAAGCGTCTGGCATAACTCGCGCAGATACGCCGGCTTCGATCCCAGGTTGTTGTCGATAAAGACGCCGTAGGGCTGGCCATCCGCCGCGAACTCGGCGGCAACCTGTGCGGGCTCGCGCATTCGATAAGGCATGCGCAAACCGTCGGTTGAAAGGTAGCAAAAACCGCAACGGTTGTGGCAGCCGCGCGTGGCGATCAGACTGGTGGTCGTCAGGAAGCTGCTGCGCGGCAGGATGGACCGGCGGGGCGCAGGGTCCAGGCGATAGTCAGTTTCATAAGTCGCCGTGTATTGGGGATGGAGACAGCCCAACTCCACGTCCGCCAGAATGCGCGGCCAGAGTTGCACGCCATCGCCTACTGCAAGAGCGTCCGCATGGGGTGCGCACTCCTCGGGGCACGACAAGACGTGCAATCCACCCAGCACCACCTTGCTTCCGCGCTTGCGGTACCATCGGGCAAGTTCGAAGGCCCGCTTCGCAAACGTCAGGTGGACTGTGATTCCCACCACTTCGGGCATGGGCGAGAAAGGCGGCCGCCCGTCAAGAAGGTTTTCGTCCCAATAGCCGATTTCCCAGTGTTCAGGAGTCGTTGCCGCGAAGCTGGTCAATGCGAGTGTGGGCGTCAGCACGTGCTTGCCGAAGCTGGCGTTGGGGTCCTTGGGGTAGAAAGGATTGATCAGCAGGGCATAGCGAGGTTGGATTGGCGTTGGCGGAATTGTGGTGTCAAGCAAGGGTGGCCGGGCCATTTCATCCGGGAGCCATCGACGTTTTGGGGCTGGCAAAGTGGTCTGATCCATAGCACTGGAAACAAACTTTACAATGCAAAGTACTTTATGTCAACAAATTTAATTGGCGTCCCCGACCGGGGCATAGCCGGGAATGACCTTTGCCGCACAGCCTGCGTCGCGTGCAGCAACAGCTCTTTTCTCCCCGGCGCAAAGGGGCTTGACAAACGGTGGCTACTATGCTAGGCTCTAATATGGGTTCGAGGCGGCCGAAGGGGCGGCGCCTCGGGGAGAAATAAACAGTCTGGCTGGACTTCTATTTTATTGTTAAGTTATTGAAAATAATGCATTTATTTTTTGGCATTAAAATTGTGGGACAAAAAACATGCTTTTTTAAAAAACGAACCCGAGAAGTTATTGATACTAAATGATTGGCTCAAAAAACGAACCGGAGAAACGGCAAAACGAACCGGAAACGAAGCTAGCGATCTTGTTGAAAACATTTGATGGCTAAAAAAACGAACCGGAAACGAACCCAAGAACCCATTCCATTAAGCCTAGCCTATCAGCAGACCCTGTCCCGCCACTTTCATGCCTTTCCCCAAACCCCTTTGATCAAATGCATGGCCCGACGGTGGGGCTGGCCGATCTGAAGCGCCAAATTTGACTTCCCTGCGGTCAGTCATTAGAATGATACGTTTGCCCAAATGTGAAAATATCCTCTTGAGGGGGTTGTTATGGCAGTGAAGGTAGGTATCAACGGTTTTGGTCGCATTGGCCGCAATATTCTTCGTTCCGCGCTGAACGATCCAAACATTGAAGTTGTTGCAGTCAACGATATTACGGACCCCAAAACGCTGGCTCATCTGCTGAAGTATGACTCGGTGATGGGGAACCTCAGCGTCGATGTCACCAGCGGCGAAGACTCCATTACGGTCGCCGGGAAGACGATCAAGGTTTTCAAGGTGAAGGACCCTGCACAGCTCGACTTTTCCTCGCTGGGCGCGAAGATCGTGGTGGAGTCCACCGGACTCTTCACCAAGGCCGAGGATGCCGGCAAGCATCTGCGCGGCACGGTCAAGAAGGTCATCATCAGCGCGCCGGCCAAGGGTGAAGACATCACCATCGTGCTGGGCGTGAATGAAAAGGATTACAATCCGGCCAAACACAATATTATTTCCAACGCGTCCTGCACCACCAACTGCCTGGCGCCGGCGGCCAAGGTTGTGGATGAGAATTTCGGCATCAAAAAGGGCGCCATGACCACCATCCACTCCTACACCAACGACCAGCGCATCCTGGACCTGCCGCATAAGGACCTGCGCCGGGCCCGCGCCGCCGCGCTCTCCATCATTCCCACCACCACCGGAGCGGCCAAGGCCGTGGGACTGGTGCTGCCCCAGTTGAAGGGCAAGCTCGACGGCTACGCGATGCGCGTCCCCACCCCCAACGTTTCACTGGTTGACCTGGTTGTTGTGCTGGAAAAGGCAACCGACACCGAGGGGCTCAATGCTGCTTTCAAAAAGGCGGCTGAGGGACCTCTGAAGGGGATTCTCCAGTACTCGGAAGAGCCGCTGGTTTCCATCGACTTTCGCGGCAACCCGAACTCATCCATCATCGATGCCCCATTCTGCAAGGTGATCGATGGCGACCTGGCAAAAGTCACCGCCTGGTATGACAATGAGTGGGGATACTCCTGCCGTGTCCGCGACCTGATCAACTACGTTGCCAAGACTTTGTAGGCAGCAGGCAGTAACCAGTAGGCAGAAAGCGGAAAGCAGAAAGCAGTCGATCTCTTGGCCCGACGGGTGAGCTTAACAGGGATGAGGCCATCCGCGGGGGCTGCTGAAAATTTAAGAGGTCCAAACCGGGCGATTTCTTGCATGGCGGCGAAACTCCGTGGTTACCGCGATTTGAAGGTCTATCAACTCGCGTTCAGTCTGGCGATGGAGATTTTCAACATCTCTAAAACATTCCCGCGGGAAGAACGCTTTTCCCTGACCAGCCAGATTCGGAGGTCTTCACGTAGCGTCGCCGCCAATATTGCGGAGGGTTTTCGCAAACGTCAGTATGCGAGTATGTTCGCCAGCAAATTGGCTGATTCGGATGCCGAGGCGACGGAAACGCAGGTTTGGTTAGACTTTGCGCACGGATGCGGCTACTTATCAGCGGAAGAGCAGAAGCGACTTGTTTCCGGATATGAGGAGTTGGGTAAAATGATTGGAAGCATGATGCGAAACCCTGACAGATTTACACCCAGGTGAACTGCCTGCCTTCTGCTTTCTGCCTTCCGCCCGCTCCATGCGTTGCGGCTCACCATCCACAAGGAGTGAAAGCTTATGGCGAAATTATCTATTCGCGATGTTGACCTGAAAGGCAAAGTGGTCTTTATGCGGGTTGACTTCAACGTGCCGCTCGACGACCAGGGCGAAATCACTGATGACACCCGCATCCGCGCCAGCCTGCCCAGCATTCAACTGGCGCTGGACAGGGGAGCGAAGCTGGTTCTGGCCTCACACCTGGGAAGGCCCAAGGGAAAGGTCAATTCCGCAATGAGTCTGCATCCCGCTGCCGAGCGCCTGGCTATCCTGCTGAACAAGCCGGTCACCTTTGCCACGGATTGCATCGGTCTCCAGGCAGAGAAGAACGTGGCAGAACTCAAGGAAGGCGGCGTCGTCCTGCTGGAAAATCTGCGCTTCCACAAAGAAGAGGAAGCGAATGACGCGGAATTCGCAAAACAACTGGCCGGCAAGGCCGAGGTTTACATCAACGACGCGTTCGGCTCCGCCCATCGCGCCCACGCTTCGACGGAAGGCATCACCCACCACGTTCCGGTGAAGGCGGCGGGCCTGCTGATGGAAAAGGAACTCGAGTATCTGGGCAAAGCTCTCGGAAATCCGCAGCACCCTTATGTGGCCATCGTGGGCGGCGCCAAGGTTTCTGACAAGATCAAGTTCCTGCAAAACCTGATGGGCTTTGCAGACACCATTCTGATCGGCGGGGCCATGGCCTACACCTTTCTCAAGGCGCAGGGCGTGGAAGTGGGCCTGTCGAGAGTTGAGGCCGACAAACTTGACTTGGCCAAAGAACTGCTGGAACAGGCCAAGCAGAAGAATGTGAACTTCCGGCTGCCTCAGGATCACATCGTGGCCGGGAAGCTGGACGCCTCGGCCAGGGCTGAAACGGTCGACTCCGTTGCCATTCCCGCCGACCGCCTGGGTCTGGATATCGGGCCCAAAACAACGGCCGGGTATGCGGATGCCATCCAGCAGGCCAAAATGATCATCTGGAACGGTCCCATGGGCGTGTTTGAGATCGACCAGTTCGCGCAGGGCACCATGGAAGTGGCCCGCGCTGTTGCCGAATCCGGAGCCGTTTCAATTGTGGGCGGTGGCGATTCGGTGGCTGCGGTCCACAAGGCCGGCATCGAAGACAGGATCACCCACATCTCGACCGGCGGCGGCGCTTCACTCGAGTTCCTGTCGGGGCTCAAGCTGCCCGGCGTGGAAGCCCTGCCGGAAAAGCAGTAGGCAGAAAGCAGAAGGCGGTAAGCAGAAAGCAGCGTGCAGAAGGCTGCCTGCATTAGGCGGGGCAACTCGGCAGTTCATGGTTTGTTTTCAGCGCAACGTGCCGGATGCAACGGATGCGAAGCTCACTGCAAGGCAGCCTTCTTGTCTGGCTTCTGGCTGCTGCCTTCCCAGTTCTGATTGCCTACTGCTTACGGCTTACTGCCTACTTTGAAAAATGGGGACGGATGACATGCGAAGACCTGTGATTGCTGGAAACTGGAAGATGTTCAAGACGCGCGGCGAAGCCGTGGCGTTCATGGAGGGACTCAAGGCCCGGGTGGCAAACGCCGGCCACTGCGACGTGGTTGTGGCTCCGCCTTTCACCGCGCTGGCGGAGGCTGCCCAGGCGGCCAAAGGAAGCGGTATCGGCATCGCGGGCCAGGACGTCCACTGGGATGCTGAAGGTGCGCACACCGGCGACGTCTCGGCGGGCATGCTGGTGGATGCGGGCTGCTCGCATGTCATCATCGGCCACTCGGAGCGGCGGCACGACCACGGCGAAACCGATGAGCAGGTGAACCGAAAGCTGCAGGCCGCGCTGGCCGCCGGGCTCACGCCGATTGTCTGCGTGGGAGAAACGCTGGAAGAGCGGGAAGCCAATGAGACGCAGACGGTGCTGGAACGCCAGTTCCAGGGCGGTTTCAACGGGTTGACCCCCTCTGAGTTTTCCCGTATCATTATGGCTTATGAGCCCGTCTGGGCGATCGGCACCGGCCGCACCGCTACTCCGGAGCAGGCACAGGAAAGTCATGCCTACCTGCGGGAACTGACCCGCGGGCAGTTTGGCGAAGAGCAGGCCCAGGCTGTGAGGATCCTCTACGGGGGAAGCGTCAAGCCCCAGAACATCAAAGGATTGATGGCCCAGCAAGACCTTGACGGGGCGCTGGTGGGCGGGGCCAGTCTCAAAGTTGATTCCTTTGCGGCGATTATTGATTACCCGTCGGCCTGAGGAGAGACTGCACGGCGGCGCAGGTTTGAAAGGAATTTTCTTATGATAATAGCAGTCACGGCTCTCCAGATTATTTCGTGCGTCCTGCTGGTGGTGATTATCCTGATCCAGGGTGGAGAGAACGTTGATATGGCGGCGGCCTTTGGCGGTTCAAGTCAGGCGGCTTTTGGCCCCCGAGGCGCGGTCACAACCCTTGCTAAGATCACCTGGGTGTTGGGCGCCATTTTTATGGCGACTTCGGTGACGCTGGCCATCTGGGCTACGAAGACTACGTCAAACTCGGTGATGCAGAACGCGCCGTCCCAGACTCAGTCGGCCCCGGCAGCCCCGGCGGCGCCAGCCAAGAAGTAAGGGAGGAACCGCTCTTTACGACGCCATGCCTTGCAGCATGGGCCAGTCAAATTTGCCTCCCACGCGGAAGTGGCGGAATTGGCAGACGCACCAGCTTGAGGGGCTGGCGGTTGCAAAACCGTGGGGGTTCGAGTCCCCCCTTCCGCACCATATTTCACCTTGAATTTCATTTCCTTACTCAGCCTTGAAGCTGGACCTGCACCTGCGGCCGACTGTATGCCATTCTTAGCTTAACGTTCCAGGACTCGCTCGTAAACCGCCGAACGGCAGACTGATCAGGGCCAGTTTGCGTCTGTCACTCCCTGGGCTTCCCAGAACTTCGCAAAAGTTGTGAGGTCTCCAATCCACAAGTCCAGTCCCTGGTTCTGGATGGCGGCGATCAGTTGCTGCATCACCTGGATACGCGCGGTCGTGTCGATGGGGTGAAGCAAAAGGACAGTGGGCGCGTTGTTGTCGTAATTAAACTTGATCACCTTCATCCATGCGTCGACGTACTGGCTGACCGTTGTTGTATCAAGACCGGTGAGGCCGACAGCCGGTGATGCATCGTCCGAGATGGACATGGGATATTCCATCACGTGGTAGGTGGTCACGGTGGTTGGCGTTGCGCCGGTGTCCAAGGTGAAAGTCACAAACGGGAAAGCTCCCCGCGTCAGGTCATTCAGGTAGCTCAGGTCGCGCTGGTACCCGGTGACCGAAAGCGACTGCAGCAACGTCGAGGGTATCTCCGTATAGCCTGCCCGGAAGGTTGTGATGGGTATACTGAAGTCGTTTTCGAGCAGCCACTTGCTGACCCCGAGTTCTCCGACAGCGCTCATGCCGCTCGTACAGCAAAAAGGCGAGGTGGTGATCAGCGTAAACATCGGCTCATAATTCGCGGCCGTTTCTGAAGGAGGATCCGTCAGGCTGTAGATTGCCGTTTGGAAGTCCGGAAAGTGCCCGAAGCTGTGGCCCTGGACATCGAATCCATGGTCGAGCGCGTACTGGATATCCTGGTGCCCGGCGGCGCTGTACATGTCGTCGATCCAACCGTTGTCGTAGGGACTGGTGGTGAACAGGTACGTCGATTTGAATCCCATGCTGTTTTCGAAATCAACACCCGCGGGGACGTTCTGGTAAGACACGGTGGCGTCCACGTCGTGGGTGATAATCAGCGCCGCGTGATGGCCGCCGGGAGCCCACTGCCGCTCCTGGGGATTGGCGGCGTAAGCCTCGTAGCTGGCGCGCATCAAAAGGCGGCAAATATCCGCGTCGGGAACAATACCGTTGACACCCTGAGGACCGGTGTCGTTGCCCAGTTGAAGCTCGGGCAATTCCAGCAGGGGCCGCAGCCTCCAGCCGAAAACGTAAGCCCGGCCATTCCCGATGTCGCACCGCAGGACGGCGTCGTCCCCTGTACTCCATGTGGCCAGCGGCGTGCACGATCCGCTTGAATAGCCGCGCGTCACGTCACTCGGGGGGAAAAACGGCGACCAGTTGACTTCCTCCGGCGCGTCGATGTACTTGAGAATGGGATGGCTCTGCGTGGTGTCAAAAGTGAGCGGGCGCTGTTCGTTCGTCAGCATCAGGTAATCATTCACCGTGGAACCGACGCCGAGCGCTGTCAGCAGGCCGCTGACGTTCGGTTCCCACAGGTAAAGCGTTCCCCCTCCATTCACGTAGCTCGTGAGATTGCTGATGTCGGTGGCAGACAGGCTCGAAGCCGTGTTCAGAACGCCCGCCACCACCATGAAAGGATTTGCGGCGGCCGTCGCAAAGTCGGTGGTGTCAATATTGGGGATGCCCATCTCCGTCACCATGTGGTCGGCAGAAAGGACGTCTTCGGAATCTCCCTGATCGTCCTTTGCAGTCCAGTCGAGCACAGAAACCAGGGTCCCGTTGTGGGGAATTTGTTTGAGCGCCGGCGGGGGGCCGGCGAGGACGCTGCCGGCGCCGGTTCGCGGATAGCCGGCCCAGACAGAAAAGCTGAGCGAAGTGGAAGTGCCACCGCCGGGGGTGGGAGTGACAACCGTGATGCTGAACGTGCCGGTCGAGGCCAGCAACGATGAAGAAATAGTCGCGGTCAGTTGCGTCACGCTGCCGTAGTCCGTGACCAGCGCTGTTGCGTCAAGATAAACCACCGACTGTGCGGTGAAATCCGCTCCGACCACGGTCCAGCGTGGTGTCGGGATCGCCGGCGGTGGCGGCGTCGGGAGAGATAGAATAAAGCACCGGAGCAGGATTGACGACGGTCACCGCCGCGGTGGCTGACTGTGTTGCATCAGCCGAGCTGGTGGCCGTGATAGTGACTGAGTTCGGAGACGGCGGCATTCCCGGCGCCGTATAAAGCCCTGCCGTCGTGATCATTCCGATTGTGCTGTTCCCGCCAGCTACCCCATCAACCGCCCAGGTCACGCTCTGGTCGGTAGCGCCCGCCACCGTGGCGGTGAATTGTTGCGACTGGTTGACGTCTAAAGTCTGCGTCGCCGGACTGACCGAGACGGCAATCGAAATCGTCAGGGCTATGGAGGTTGAAGTTCCGCCGCCCGGCGTCGGGTTTTCTACCATGATAGACAAAGTGCCGGCGCTTGCCAGCATCGCCGAAGGGATAACTGCGGTCAACTGCGTGTCGCTAACAACAGTTGTTGCGAGCGCCGTGCCATTCGCTTGCGCAACAGACTGCGCTGCGAATCCGGTGCCGCTCAGGGTGAGGGTCGTATCAGCGCTTCCTGCGGCGAGATGAGCAGGCGAGATGGCGCTGAGCGTGGGGGCAGGGTTTGCGATCGTGACGTGGGCCGAAGCGCTGGCCTTGGCATCCGCAGCGCTTGTGGCCCTCACTGTCACTTCATTCGGAGACGGCGGTATTCCCGGCGCGGTGTAGAGCCCAGTTGGGCTAACCGTGCCAACGGTGCTGTTTCCTCCGGCCGTTCCATTCACGGCCCAGGTGACGCTCTTGTTGACCGAACCAGTTACCGTGGCTGTGAAGGCCGTTGTCTTGCCTGTGAGTAATGAAGCGCTGCCGGGTGAGATGGCGACAGTGACCGTCGGCGTGAGGCTCCCGGCCGGGCTTCCACCGCCGCAACCTGCCGAAAGAATCGCTACGAATGCCAGGATGACAACGGTCTTAGGTTTCCGGATGAGTGACAAGATGTTCCCCCCTTTGCGCTATTCAGCCGGGCCACTTGTGCTCCTGGCCCACCCTAAAGCGGCAGGACCCCGCGATCGGCCTGCAATTCTGATTCGCAAATTACCTTTTCTAGGAATCGGCTGCTTTCCTTCCAGGGTTTAATAGGATCCGGCGGGGGCAGCGCCCGGGCGGGAGCGTGGCCAGGATGCAGCGGTCACCCACACCGGCGGCCAATGTGCCGTTGGGCGCGGACCGCTGAAGGCAGGGTTTTAATCGGACGCAACAACCCTTAATGTGCGGATTTGATGCGGCTTAGGGGAGACTTCCAAAGAATCCCATTCCACTTTTACCGAAGATTGATCCTGTTCGACGGAGTTGGTGGTCCAGGGCTGTTGCAGTTGAAACAGCGGAAAGGTAAGCCTGGTTGTTGTGTTCTGGCCAGCCGCTTCCACCAGCCGGACGATGGTGCCGTGACAGTCCATGGCGTTCTTCCAATCCTCAACCAGTACATCGGGCGAGCTTAGTGAGGAAACTCTGGGGAGCGGCAGAGCGGCCTGGCTGCCGTTGATCGAAATTTCAAGATGAGGAAAGCGAGTGTTGTAGAGAAGCGCGGAGATAGCAAGTGTGTACGTGCCCGAGGGCTTTGCGGGCAGGTCAAAAAGAATGGTGAACGGATGCGGCTTCAGTCCCTGGGCCTGATTCTGCGAACCCGGCTGGCGGCCGGGCCAGTCGCTGGCTTTGCTCTTTCCAATGGTGAAAACAGGGTTGTAATACTTTTTCCCAACCGGAGCATTGTTGTTGAATTCATGCGATGACTGGTCGAAGGTTCCGATCTGCCAGACGATATTTCCGGCGGCAGGTGAACTGCGGGCCGCAGGCAGAACGGGCAGTGTGCAGCCGAACAACAGGGTCACTGCGTTGCGCAAGTAATGCAGAGGGCCCTCCGTGGGATGCGGATATGAGATCGTCAGTCCGGCAGGGCCGAACGTGTGGGAATGAACATGAGAACTGTCCGGTCGGAAAGCCGCAAAGCTATCATAAACGGGCAGAGATTGCCAGAGAGCCTGCCTTGCCGGTTCTCCTCAGCTCCGCGTTTACGAGGTGGGATCTGAGCGGAACCATGCCACCGTTTTCTTGAGTCCTTCTTCAAACCGTACAGCTGGCTCATAACCCAACAGCCTGCGGGCCAGCGAAATGTCGGCGTGCGAATGCTGGACGTCGCCTGCACGCTGCGCGTCATAGCGAGGTGTGAACTGGCGGCCGAAAATCCTGTCCAGGACTTTGATGGTTTCGTTCAGCGTGTGGCGTTCACCGGTCCCGACGTTGATCACCTGGCCGGAAGCCTCCGGAGCCGTACAGGCGCGTAGCGTGGCGTCGACGGCATTCTCAACGTAGGTGAAGTCGCGCGACTGCTCACCGTCACCGAATATGGTGGGGGTCTGGCTGTTCATGTAGGCCGAGATGAAGAGTGACAGAACGCCCGAGTAAGGGGAGTCCGGGCTCTGGTGTGGCCCGAAGATATTGAAGTAGCGGAGCGATACCGTCTCAAGCCCGTAGACACGCGTAAAGATTTTGCAGTAATACTCGCCCGTGAGTTTGGTCAACGCGTAGGGCGAAAGCGGACGCGGTTCCTGCGATTCCACGCGCGGAAGGGCAGGATGGTCGCCGTATGCCGCGGAAGATGCCGCAAACACGACCCTTTTTACCCCGGCGTCGCGCGCCGCCAGCAGGACATTCAAGGTGCCGTCAATGTTGGCGGAATTGGATGTTAACGGGTCCGCAACCGAGCGCGGCACCGAGGGAATAGCGGCCAGGTGAATCACATAATCCACACCTTCGAAATCGGGCCGAATACTCTCAAGATTCCGAATGTCGGCTTCATGCCACTGGATTTCTTGCCTGACCGAAGCCAGGTTTTCGATGTGGCCGGTGGCAAGGTTATCCAGGGCGCGGACCGTCTCACCGCGCCGCAGCAGTTCGCCAATCATGTTGGAGCCGATGAATCCTGCTCCTCCGGTTACCAGATAGGTGGGCATTGTTCCAACTCCGATCCTCTGCGGATCTTTCAACTAGGGCCAGGCTTTCCGGCAGATCAAAACACTCAGTTGCATCGAGAACATTGTACAGGCCGGTCCATGCCAGGTGGAGTATTGCATTCAGAGCCTGGCTGAATTACTCTTCAACATCGTAAAAGGAAATACAATAGAATATCGAGTCCTGATTCGCTGCAAAGTTTTTCGGCCGGTCGGAAGGAATGATCCACCGACCGTATTCAACTTAAAGCATATCCATGAGTCTTCGCCACCACGCCCAGCGTTTCACCAATGCCCGCGCTACCAATTTCTACTATTCCTTTGTTTTTCTGCCTCCGGAAAAGCGCGAAGCCATTGAGGCCGTGTACGCTTTTGCGCGGCGCAGCGATGATGTGGCCGACAGCCATCTTCCTGCGGAAGAAGCCCGGCAGCAGTTGGAACTTTGCCGGCGGGACCTGGACCGCTGTTATCAGGCTGGCGGCCTTTCTGATCAGGACTTGACTCCTGAACTGGCCGCACTTGCCCGAGCGGTCCATCGCTTCCAGATTCCCCGGGAGCATTTCGAAGAGCTGCTGCGGGGCATTGAAATGGATCTTAGCCCGCAGCGCTACCGCACCTTCGAGGAACTGTCGCTTTACTGTTACCGCGTGGCCTCGACCATAGGCCTGATCACCATCGAGATTTTTGGTTACAAGAACCTTTTGACCCGCAAGTATGCCGCCAACCTCGGAATGGCGCTTCAGCTTGTGAACATCCTCCGCGATCTTCAAAGTGATGCACGCCGGGAACGCATCTATCTTCCTGAAGAAGATCTCAAACGCTTTGGCGTGCCGCCGGAGTCCTTCCTGGAAGGGAAGCCCCGTGGCAGATTTATCGACCTGATGGAGTACGAATCTGAACGCGCCCGCCAATACTTTGCTGAAGCGCGGCGGGCTCTGCCGCCAGAAGACCGCCGGTCGATGGTGATTGCAGAGATCATGGGAGCGCTTTACTGGCGCCTGCTCACCTGCATCAAGGGCAGAAACTACGATATTTTTGGTGATCGAGTTCGACTGACGCGGCCTCTCAAGTTCTGGATTGCCCTTTCGGTGTTTTGCGGAGGAAGAGGCTATCAACCTTAGCGGGGACCCGTCCGTGCTGAGGTCCTACCCGTAAGATCTCACGCCAATACCCTCGCCTGCGGCTTTCTTCTCGTGGCCGCCACGCGTAATAATTTCCTGAACGGCGTAAGTGGCTTTCTGCTGCGACTCGAAATAAGTTCGGGTCACCATCTCGCCCACCAATCCTACCGAAAGAAGCTGGATGCCGCTCAGAATCAGCACTACCGAGAGGAACAGCAGCGGCCCGTGCTGCAACATGATTTCCTGGCCCAGGAACAATTTCTTGAATAGCAGAAAGAACCCGATCAGCGACCCTACTCCGAGGCCGGCAAAGCCGAACAGACCGAAAAATTGCAGAGGACGCGTGGAGTATTCCAGGAGAAACTTGATGCTGACCAGGTCCAGCATCACCCGTATCGTCCGGGACATTCCGTAATTGGACTTGCCACTCGTGCGGGGAATGTTCTTGATGGGGATTTCGGCGATCCGGGCCCCAAACGAACTGGCGAGCGCCGGGATAAACCGGTGGTGGTCACCGTAAAGCCTCATCTGCTGCAGAATTTCACGGCGGTAGGCCTTGAAAGTTGTGCCGAAGTCGTGGATGTCCACTCCCGACAATTTGGCCATCAACCAGTTGGCAATGCGGCTGGGAAGGCGGCGAGTCAGCCAGGTGTCCTGTCTCTTCACGCGCCACCCACTCACCAGGTCAAAGCCCTCGTTGATCTTGGCGATGAATTGCGGGATTTCCGCCGGGTCATGCTGCAGGTCGCCGTCGAGCGTAATAATCACCTCGCCCTCGGCGTAATCAAAGCCGGCCTGCAGAGCCGTGGTCTGGCCAAAGTTTCTGCGCAAGCGGACGACGGTCACGCGGCTGTCGTTCGCGCAGATCTCCCGAAGCAAGGCATAGGTCCGATCGGAACTGCCATCGTCAACAAAGACAATCTGGTAGGTGTCCCCCACCGCATTCATGTTTTCCACAACCTTCATGTAAAGGGGGCGAAGGTTGCGCTCCTCATTTAACAGCGGGATGACGATTGAATATCGAGCCGCTTTCGCCTTCTCCATCGGGCCTTCCCTCAATGTTCGATGCTGTTCCAATACTTATGTTAACCCTTTCGAGTAATTTCCTGCACAGGTTCGTTGCTTTTCCCGGCCGTTGACTTCCGGAGGAGGGACAACTTGTCATAGGAGATCAACTCAATTCCCAATTCATCCACAAGCCGCCGGACGCCGGGGCTGGTGAGGGCCCCAAGCTCCGTTTCCCGCTGGAAGCGCAGGCGTGTTCGCGTGTCCAACAGTGCCTCATCGACATAGCCCGGATGGCACATGATCTCACTGGTTCCGTCCGGCAGCGCCCGAAGAATCTGTTCCAGCAAGGGGGCATCCAGGAAACCCGTCTGGCTGAGCCCGTAAAAGCGTTTCGGCCGGTATAATCCTGCATCCTTTACTTTTCTTGCCTGGCACGCTGCGAGTGTGGAGAGTGCCCGGCCCAGAAGGTATTGCTTTGCCCTGCGAGGCCATCCACGGCGCACGGACCGCAAAGGTCCAAGGGCGCTCACAGCCGGTTCCACAGGACAACGCACACAATCGATTCCGTACTCGCGCGCCAGTTTCCGGACCACACTGAAGATGGGAGGCAGCAGATGAATATGCTTGTGGCTGTCGAGGTGGGTGATTCGGATGCCGGCTGCCGCGATCTTTTCGATCTGGCTTCGAAGTTCGGTTTCAACGTCGCGGGGTTTGATCTGGCGCGTCAGAATTCGTCGAGCCAGAATGCCCGGACCTGGATAAAAAGTGCCCCCTGGGGTGACGATCGACGGAACCCTGGAAGCAGGCGAAACCGGGCGGCCCTGGGTCAGGTTCAGGTGAACGCCAATGCCCAGCGCCGGCTCGGCTAAACCGGCAGCCACAGCGGAATCAAAGGCCATGCCGTTTGCCATCAGCGTGGTGCTGGTGATGATGCCGTTTCTGTACCCGTCGATAATGGCCCGGTTTACACCCTTGGTCAGGCCAAAATCGTCCGCGTTCACAATCAGGCTCTTCATGGCCATATCATGACAGCGCACCCGGAACAGCGTGCGGATTTCCCGGATGGTCGTGAGAGACGCTCCCTGAACCCCGCCGAGGTACCCTCTTTCAAGCACCAGGGTATCTGTTCCCGCCAGAGCCGGCCAGATCAACTGCCCTTCAGGGGTTCGTTGGTTAGCAGCATCTGACCACCGCTTTGGATGATTGTGTGGAGGTTGTCAATCCCTACAAGGCGTTTGAAGCGGGGAAGGGCCGATTCGTACGCGACCAGATAATACCGCTGGTGGGAGAGCCACAACCTCCTAAAATCTGCGTCATGAATGAAAACATCGGGAGCCCCCGGCGCATTGGAGCCGTATTCGAGATTCGTCACCCTGCCGTTCAGGAGCAGAGCACGCCGGTTCGTATAAAAAAAGACGGCTGAAAAGGCATAGTATTGGTCATCAACAATCAGCTTCCCTGCGGGAGCTTTCTCGATCGCCACGGCAAGCGGATGAGAAGACATATAGGGATCGAAAACGGCCCTCGCTATTCTTGCTGCGTGGATGAAAAAGCACCATCATCAATGCGATGGCAAGATAGGCCCGCCTCGTTTTCAGGAACCAGGCGCCAACCGCGCCCAGCAGGAAGGCAACCGCTGCCAGAGTCAGTGGCGTGCGCAGATAGGCGAATGACCGGAGCGTCAAGTCCTCCAGATGGCCCAGTGCGAGAGTATAGGCGGCAGGGTGGCTGGTCAGGGCAGATGAAATGTCTCCTGGCGTCGGAACGTTTCGAACCAGGATGAGTATGGTGGTTGCAGCCACCGCACAAAGCCCTGTGAGAACCGCCAAAAACTTCGTTCCGTAACGCAGCCAGGCGCTCTTACCGTCCAGTGCCATGGCGGAACCCAGCAGCAGCGCGAAGGCCGGGTAGCTGGGCATGGAGTAGTATTCCTGCGTGGTTGAGAAGGTGAAGAACACCAGAATAAAGCCCGCCCAACACAGGGCCAGCAGACGGACGCGTCCCGCCCGGTCCGTGGGCTTGTAAGAAAGGCGCGTCGCGGCGGGAAGGTAAGCACTCCAGGGAAAAAGCCAGACCAGGTTCAGCAGCCAGAACCAGAGGCGGGGAACCGTATTATAGTCGCGTGGATACCGAGTGTTCAGAAAGCGCAGGAGTTGTTCGTTGATAAAGTAAAACCACAGGAAACCGTGATATTCTCCCGGCCCGCTGTGCAGTGTGAAAGCGAAGTAAGGCGGATTGCGGAGAGTTGCCAGCAGATGCCAGGGGGCGGCAATCAGAAGAATGACCGCCGCGCCGCTCCAGGGATGCAGCCGCTTCCAGGTCCGTTTCAGCAGCAGTTGGCGGGTCACCAGAAGGTAGACGAGGGCTGCGCCGCACGGGAAGACTACGGCGATCAGACTTTTCAGCAGCAGGCCGACGCCCATGCTTGCCGCCATGACCAATGCCCAGAGGCGCGGATGGGGTTCGTCTTCCTCGAGAGCGCGCAGAAATGCCCACAGCGCCATCGCAATAGTGCCGGTCAGCATGACGTCGGGAATGAGAATCCTTGTGAAGAGGTACAGACCGACACAGGTGGCAAGGCATAAGCCGGCGTAAAATCCCGCACGTCGTCCGAAGGCCCATGTGCCCAGCCAGGCGGTCAGCAGGCAAAGCAGGATGGCCGCGAGCGCAATGGGGATGCGGGCGGCCCAGTCATGCACGCCAAAAACCATGTAGGAGGACGCCATCGTCCAGTAGACCAGCGGGGCTTTTTCGAGGTAGGCAACGCCGTCCAGACGCGCGCTGACCCAGTCTCCGGAGTCCAGCATGTTGCGGGAAATCTGCGCCTGCACCGCATCCACATCATCCATCAGGGAGGGCGGAGAAATGACAGAGCCCAGGAAAATGATTGAGGCAAACAGTAAGACGACTACGTATAGGTAACGACCTTTTCGAGTGATTCCCGTTGTAAATCGGATATCGGTGCTGTCTGAATCTGCCATTTATTTAACCAAAGGAAAAGTGTCATCAGGCCCCAAAGGTGGAAACCGAAATTTCCGCGCCGCTCCAGGTGCCGGTGGATGAAGCCCTGGACAACTTCAGGACGAAAAAGTTTTGTTCGCTCGATGGCGTCGACCGAGAGCGTGTCCCTGAGTATTTCCCGCAACGGACCGCGCAGCCAGTCGTGCGCGGGAATATCCAGGCCGACTTTCTTCCGGCGCAGGACTCCCGGGGGAAGCTTGTCCTTCATGAGTTCCTCCAACAGATATTTTCGCCGGCTCCCGCGGATTTTAAGCTCCACCGGAAGGGAGGCGCAAAATTCCACAATGCGATGGTCGAGAAAGGGCGGCCTCACTTCCAGCGCGTGCGCCATGCTCATTCGGTCGGTCTTGTAGAGAATATCGTCCGGCAGGAAGCAAAGTTGGTCGAGCCAAATGAAACGATTCGGGATTCCAGTGCGGCTGGAGCTTGCGGGCAGCATGCCTAAAACGTCGTTGAGATACTTCGGGTCAGCTCCCGCGAAGAGCGACGTCTTCTCAGCTTCGGAAAATGTTCCGTTCCAGTACAGGTGCGCCCTGTCGGGGGGAAGGAGCGAACCTTCCAGAAAGCGCTTCAATTTGTATTCGAGGCCGATTTTTTCATCGGACACAGGCAGGGATTGAGCGATCTTCAGGGCGGCCAGGCGCGCGAACCTGGGAAAGCGCCGGGCAAGGCCCGCCCAGCGATCGGCTATATAGGTCAGGTAGCCACCCAGGAGTTCGTCGCCACCTTCGCCGCTGAGCGCGACGGTCACATGCTGGCGGCTCATCTTTGAGAGGAACCAGATCGGAAGCGCGCCGGAATCCGCGCTGGGTTCATCTGAGAAGTATGCAAAATCCTCGATAGCGCTTGCGAGGTCCCTGTCTGGGTTCAGGTCAAACTCGTGGTGATCGGTCCCGTAACGGGCGGCGACCTGCCGGACGTAATCAGATTCATCAAAGCTTCGGCCGCGGAAGGTAATAGAGAAAGTCTTCAGGCGCGATGGAGTGGCGGCGGCCGCATAGTGCAGGATCGTGGAGGAATCAATCCCGCCGCTCAGCCAGATTCCCAGCGGCACGTCGGAAATCATGTGCTCGCGCATGGAATCGCGCAGTAGAAAATCCAATTGTTCCTTGGCGGTCTCGATTGTCCAGTGCGGTTGTTCCTGGAAAGTCAGGCGCCAGAAGGACTCGGTGCTGACCTTTCCGTCACGCCATTCGAGCAGATGTCCTGGAGGGAGTTTTTTGATGCCATCAACCAACGTCCAGGGGCTGGGAACGTAGTTCAGCGAAAGGAAACAATTGAGGCCGGCCAGGCTGAGACGGCGTTCGACTTCAGGATGAATGAGGATGGACTTCAACTCGGAGCCAAAGAGAATGTCTCCGTTGAGGCGGTAAATATAGAGAGGTTTGATACCCAGACGATCGCGGGCCAGAACGAGCCGTTTGCTCGATTCGGTCCAAAGTGCGACTCCGAACATACCACGGAGCCGCCCAAAACACTCCGTATCCCATTCCCGAAACGCCTCGAGGACCGTTTCCGTGTCCGTGCGGGACTTGAATCGATGTCCCAGTCCTTCAAGTTCCTTGCGAAGCTCGGCGTGATTGTAGATCTCGCCATTAAAGGCGATCACCGTGTCGCCGTCTTCAGCCACAATGGGTTGATTGCCGGAGTTCAGATCGATGATTTTGAGCCGTGTGGCGCCCAGCGCGGCCAGGTTCGACTGGTAAACGCCCTGCTGGTCCGGCCCACGATGAATCAGTGTCGCTACAGCGTCGCGGATGCGGCCGTTGCCGGGTTTAAATTTCCTCCGGGTAAAACCAGTAATTCCACACAAGGATTTGCCCTCGCAAACCACGAAAGAACCGGTCGCCCGTCAGGAACGGTTCCAGCCTGCCGGAAAGGCGATAGCGGCGATAAGACAAGGGTTTATGATAACCCTTAACGGCTTTTCCTTGCAATGAACGGCCGAGTATCGGCAACGTTGACGAGTCCTGAGCATACCAGTAGAATGTGGTTTGGGTCTGTTCGTGCCGAAGTCAGTGTCCCCACGGGCCCCGGGTCGAAACCTATCCTCAAAGATCTAGCGAGACATCAGAATGAATGCAAACGATCTCCGGCCAGGAATGGTCATCAATCACAGCGGTGAACTCTTTTCCATCCACAAAGCAGAACACCGCACTCCCGGCAACCTGCGCGCTTTTGTCCAGGCGCGGATGCGCAATCTGCGAACCGGGGCGATGATCGACCACCGGTTTCGCTCAGAAGACAATGTCGAACGAGCGGTGATTGATGGAGTCGACATGCAGTACCTCTATTCCGACGGAGACATGTTTTACTTCATGAATACAACCAGTTACGAGCAGTTCCACCTTCCCAAAGATGTGGTTGGCGACCGGGCGCAATATATGATGCCCGACGTTATTCTGAAGATCGATTTCTACGAAGGCAATCCCATTGACATCTCGCTGCCGGCAACCGTTGACCTGAAGGTGGTGGAAACTGAGCCGGGCATCAAAGGCGCCTCTGCAACCAACGTCACCAAGGCCGCCAAGATGGAGACCGGCCTGGTGGTTCAGGTTCCTCCGTTTATCAACGAGGGTGAAATTCTCAAGATCGACACCTCCAACGGCGCTTATCTCGCCCGCTCCAACCAGTAGCCCTTTCTGGATTGAACTGAACATTCCAGCCTTGAATTCGAGGCCGGAGTGGGACCCCAGGATGCCGGCGCGCCAGTCGCGCCGTTTGCCCATCGGCTGGCCCAGTCCATAAACTTCCCCCCTTAATTCCTTAAAAAGATTTGAAGATACAGAGGTATAATAGTTTCGAAGGCAAACAAAAGGCGAACATGAGCCCCAAGGCCCCCACAATCCGGTTCGGCCCCGCGGGTTGGTCTTACGATGACTGGGACGGGATTGTATACCCATCCCACCGGCCGCACGGCTTCCACGAGGCCGAATACCTGGCCAACTTCTTTGACACCATCGAAATCAACACGACGTTCTATCATCCGCCTCGTACGGAGGTTGCACGGAGTTGGGTCAGTCGCGTGCAACACAATCCGAACTTCCGGTTTACGGCCAAGTTGTGGCAGCGGTTCACGCATGAAAGGGTGGCCAGCCGGCAGGATGAGCGGGAATTTAAACAAGGCGTCAGGCCGCTCCTTGAAGCTGGAGTGTTGGGCGCGCTCCTGATGCAGTTTCCCTGGTCTTTCAAGAACAACAAGGAGAACAGGGAATATATCGGCGGGCTGGTGATGCAGTTCATGGAGTTTCCGCTGGTCCTGGAAGTTCGCCATGAGTCGTGGAACCAGCCGGAAGTCTACCGCATGCTTCACGACCTGGGTGTGGGCTTCTGCAACATCGACCAGCCGGTGATCGGGCGGTCACTCCGGCCCAGCGAGCGCTCTACGTCGCCCATCGGGTACGTCCGCCTGCACGGCCGGAACTATGAACACTGGTTTACGTCCAGCGACCATCCCGAGGAGCGGTACGATTACCTTTACAGCCCGGGTGAACTCGAAAGTTGGGCTGAACGGATCAGGCACGTCGCTGAAGCGGGCGAGGCAGCTTACGTCATCACCAACAACCACTTCCGGGGCAAGGCTGTTGCCAACGCTCTCCAGTTGATCAGTATCATCCGGGACCAGCCGGTACCGATTCCTCCATCGTTGATCAGCGAGTACCCCACCCTGGAAGCCATTGCGGTTCCTTCACCCGGCCTTGCTGTGCCGGAGCAGTCCAGTTTCCTGTTCGATGCGGGGGGAAGGAACGATTGACAGTTCTTACCGGCAGTTGCTAGCATAAGGGATTCTGCCGATCTACGGGGGGCCCCGCTCGACGGCTGCTGATCAGGCCCCTTCAGGGCTTGTGACTTTACATCCGCAAGATTTGCAGAGCCTTGGTCCCCGTCGTCTAGCCCGGCCTAGGACATCGCCCTTTCACGGCGGTAACGCGGGTTCAAATCCCGCCGGGGACGCCAACCATCCCAAACTCTTACCACTCCGCCTTCTGGCATTTCCTGCCTGCAGGTGACGTTGTGGTGACGAAATACACTTCAAACCAGTCAAGGTCTGCAGAACTGTGCCTAACGTGATCTTCCTGCTGGAATTTCCTGCCAAAAAGCATTACGCTAACGCCTTCCAAAGGGAGAAATCAACTCATGGCATTACTCGAGGGGAAGGTCGCTGTTGTCACCGGCGGAGGCGGTTCCGGGATTGGTCACGGCATATCGCTGGTGCTCGCAAAACAAGGCGCGCACGTGGCCATCTTTGAAATTGACATCGACTCTGCTGAAGAGGCCCGCCGCCGGATCAAAGCCGAAGGGGGCAGTGCAACCGTTGTTCGAGCGGATGTTAGCCGTTCAGATAATGTTCGCCGGGCCATTGATATGGTCGTGGACGAGCATGAGCATCTGGACATTCTGGTGAATAATGCCGGCATTGGCCTGATCCGTCCTGTGGCCGAGGCCAGCGAGGAAGAGTTTGACCAGTTGGCTTCGGTCGACTTGCGCGGGATGTGGTTGTGTTGCAAGTATGCCATCCCACACATGCGGAAGCAAAAGCAGGGGTCGATTGTCAACATTGCCTCGGTGCACAGCCGCGCGACGCAGCCCCAGTTTGGGCTCTACGCGGCCATGAAAGCGGGGGTGGCCGGGTTGAGCCGCGGGATCGCAGTGCAGTACGGGCCGGATGGCATTCGGGCCAATACCGTTTCGCCCGGGCTGGTTGACGGCAAGCAGACACGCGACATCGTGGCCCAGCTTTCCAAAGATGTCGAAGGCTATCTGGAAGAGTTTGTCCGCTCGGAGCAGGCCCTGCCGCAACTGATCCGACCGGAAGACATCGGGAACCTGGTGGCCTTCCTGGCCAGCGACGATGCCAGGATGATCACCGGTGCGGAGATTCCCGTCGACGCCGGGATGTGGGTTCAACTGAGCAGCCGGCGCTGAGACATTGTGAGAATCACAAGCATCGAAAAAATCAAGGTCAGGGTCCCGGCAAAACCGGACACCCTGAACAGCCCGGAAGTCCAGGACCCGATGCACATGCTGGTCCTTGACGGTAAGCCCTCCTGGCAGGTTCAGTTTGACCAGATCTGGAAATATATCTACCGCGTCCAAACCGACGAAGGGCTGGTGGGACTGGGGGAAAGCTACCGCGGCGTGAATCCGCAGACCGTGGACGGCATCATCGCAAGCCTGATCGGCAGTGATCCGATGCAGATGAACCTGCGCAGCCTGCCGATTGCGTGGTCGCGGGAATACGACGGGTTTGAGGCCGCACTTTTCGATCTGGTTGGCAAAAAGCTCGGCGTGCCGGCGTATCGGCTGCTGGGCGGGGCGTTCCGTGAATGGGTCGATGTTGATTATTGGACGGGCCGGCGGACCACGGCGGACGCTATCAGTAAGGCCAAAGAAGGACACGCGGCCGGTTTTGGCGGGATCAAGTTCAAGTGCAATCTTGAAGATGACGTTGTGGCGTGGGCGGAGGGCGTCCGCGAAGTTTGTGGGCCCGCCTTCAGCATTGTGCTGGACCCCAACTGCCGGTTTGACCGTCCGGCCGAGGTGATGCGTTTCAGCCGCGGTCTGGAACAGGCCGGCAACATCCGGTGCCTGGAGGACCCGGTGCCGCGCTGGAACCTGGCCTGGTATCGGCTGCTGCGTGAAAAGACCTCGATCCCGATTGCCCTGCACGTGGCGCTTCCTTACATGGAACTGGGCCAGATGGTCCAGGACGTGATCCGGGCTATTCAACTGGAGGCGGTTGATTATTTCAATTTCAACTGCGGAATCGCCAACTTCGTCAGAATGTCGGACATCGCCGAGGCTGCCGGCATCTCCTGCTGGCACGGCAGCGAAGTTGACCTGGGCATTCTGGAGGCGAGTTACCTGCACGCATGCGCCGCGGCACGGAACTGCATCCTGCGCAGCGATGTCTTCGGCCAGCTGGTGCGCGAGGATGACCTGATTGCCGAGCCGATTGAAATTGCCGGTGGGCGTGCCCGGGTGCCGCAAGAACCGGGCCTGGGCGTCGACCTGGACCCGGACGCGCTGCAGAAATATCGTTTGCCGGACTGAGGGCAGCGGCGATCATCGGAAAATGGAGTCATTGTTTTTCTTACCCGCAACGCCGGCTGCAAGAGGCTTTGCCGGGCTTCAGCCGTGTTAATCTAATCCGATGATTCTCTACGATCTTACTTCACCGCAAGTATCGGAACTCGACCGCAGCATGGTTGTCGTTATCCCCTTTGGCTCGGTTGAGCAACACAGCCTTCACCTGCCGATGGGGACGGACTCTATAATTGGTGAGGCCATTGCCCGCCGCCTGGAACAGGCACTCCCTGAGCAGGTTCTTTTGCTTCCCATGATGTGGCTGGGCTGCTCGCGTCACCACATGGACTTTGCAGGGTCTCTGACGGCCGAGATTAACACTTTCATCGACGTCGGCGAACAGCTTGTTTCCAGCATGGCCGAGCACGGGTTCAGGAATTTTATCCTTCTCAACAGTCACGGGGGCAACACCAATAAAGTTTCTCTCATGGCTGAAAAGCTGCGCTACAAACTCGGGTCCACCGTGAAAGTGGCGGCCGTGACCTACTGGCACCTGATTGGCGAAGAGATTCAGGCCATCCGCGAGACGCCTATCGGTGGAATGGGCCACTCGGGTGAGCTTGAAACGTCCGTGATGCTGGTAGTCAGGCCGGAGTTGGTGCGGAAAGATCTCATAGAGCCCGACGGCCCGGAGAACCCTTCAAAGTTTGAAGGCAGGGACCTGTTTGCGGCGGGGAAGGTTTCGGTTGCCAAGCCCTTCAAGGAAATGACCCGCCACGGCGGCATTGGGGACCCGCGGACGGCTTCCAGAGAAAAAGGCGAAAAAATCCTTTCCGTTATTGTCGAGAAGCTCGCCGAAGTTGTAAAAGAGATTCGAGCCGGAAATATCTAGCAGAAGTTGGAGAGCGTCTTCGAATCGCGCCGGGCTGCTGTCCGTTTCAGGCGCGGCCTGGAGGAGTCGTTAGCCATCCGATCTCCGGACCCTCTTTGCAGATAGACCTGCCAAAGCTCACAAGCTCAGTTTCCGAACTGTGGGCGCCTTGTTGACGAAGCTCTGAATCTTTTCTACGATGCCGTCGGCGTCCAGCCCATACTTGGCATGGAGCAGGTTTGGCGCTCCATGAGGGATGATGCGGTCAGGAACAGCGATGCGCACGACGCTGGTGGGAATACGCCGATCCTGCAGCAAGGCGGCCACCGCGGAACCGAATCCGCCGCACTCTGTTCCCTCTTCCACCGTCACCAGAAATTGCTTCTCCGACGCCAGGCAGCAGATCAGTTCCTGATCCAGTGGCTTCATAAATCGGGCATTGATGACCGTGGCATGGAGTCCTGAGGCTTCCAGCCGTTGGGCCGATTCAAGCGCCGGATAGACCATGCTTCCAAGCGCCAGAATAGCGATGTCGCTTCCTTCCCGAAGGATTTCACCCTTGCCGATTTCAAGCCGCTTGAATTCAGGGTCGAGCGGCACGCCGAGTCCGTTGCCGCGGGGATAGCGGACAGCCGCCGGACCATTCACGCCGAGTGAGGTGGCCAGCATGTGGCGCAACTCATTCTCGTCCTTCGGCGCCATGATCACCATCCCTGGAAGCGCAGAAAGGTAAGCCAGGTCATAGAGTCCGTTGTGCGTGGGACCGTCGGCGCCGACGATACCCGCGCGGTCAAGCGCGAAAGCGACCGGCAACCGCATCAGGCAGGCGTCGTGGATCACCTGGTCGTAAGCCCGCTGGAGGAAGGTGGAATAGATGGCCACCATCGGACGCAGACCCTCGCAGGCCAGGCCGCAGGCAAAGGTCACGGCGTGCTGCTCGGCAATGCCGACATCGAAAAAGCGGTCAGGGAAGCGTTTTGCAAATTCCACCAGCCCCGTCCCCTCGGCCATGGCGGCGGTGATGGCCACGACTTTCTTGTCCTTCTCGGCCAGCTCGCACATCGACTTGCCGAACACAGAGGTGTAGCTGGGCGCTTTGGCAGGAGCCTTTGCGAAAAGCCCCGGTGGCAACGTCAAACTGCGTCACGCCGTGGAACTTGACCGGCAGTTGTTCAGCGTGCGGATAGCCCTTGCCCTTCTGCGTCACAACGTGCAGCAGGGTCGGCTTGGGGTTGTCTTTCACCCGGGCGAGCGCGGTCAGCAGTTCCTCCATGTTGTGGCCGCTGATTGGCCCCACGTAATCAAACCCGAGTTCCTCGAAAACCAGTCCGGGAATTAACGCCGTTTTGGCGGTTTCCACCAGGTCCTTGGAGAGTTTCAGCAGCCGCGGTCCCAGCCGGGGGACCGTCAGGATCATCTTTTCGGCTTCCTGGGTGATCCGATGGTAAGCCTGGCCGTGCACCACTCGGTTCAGGTAACCGGCAATCGCTCCCACGTTTGGCGAGATCGACATCTCGTTGTCGTTCAGAACAACCAGGACTTTTTTCTGGAGGGTCCCAAGATTATTGATGCCTTCGAGTTCGAGCCCGGATGTCAGACCCGCATCGCCCACCACAGCCACCACGTTAAATTTCTCACCTTTCAGGTCGCGCGCCACGGCCATTCCCAGCGCCCCGGAAATGGCTGTGCCCGCATGGGCCACGTTAAACGTGTCGTAAGGACTTTCGTCCCGCACCGGAAAACCGGAAAGGCCGCCGTACTGCCGGATGGTGGCCAGACGGTCGCGCCGGCCTGTCAGGACCTTGTGGCCGTAGGCCTGGTGTCCCACGTCCCAGACGATCTTGTCGCTGGGTGTGTCAAACAGGTAGTGGAGCGCCAGCGTCAGTTCGACGGTCCCAAGGCTCGAAGCCAGGTGGCCGCCCACTTTGGACACCACGGAGATGAGATAATCACGAAGTTCTTCCGCAACCTTCGGCAATTCTTCGCGAGGGACCTTCCTCAGGTCCGCGGGAGAATCAATTCGTGAGAGATACCGGTAATCCATCAGGCAGTCCTCTCGATCAGAAAATAGGCCAACTCCTGCAGTCTGCTTGCCGCATTGCCGTAAGGTTCCAGGCTTTGGCAGGCTTCCTCGATCAGGATGCTGGCCTTGCGGCGTGATTCTTCGATACCGTAAAGCGCCGGATAGGTTGCCTTGCGCTGTTCGTCGTCTTTGCCGGCGGTCTTGCCCAGCGTGGCGCTTGAGCCCAGGACGTCGAGCAAATCATCCACAATCTGGAAAGCGAGCCCGATCTTTCGGCCATAGGTTGTGATCTCGCTCGAGGTCGGTTTCCGTGGCGCCGGCAAAGATGGCTCCGCATCGCACTGCAGCACAAAGAAACGCTCCCGTCTTGGCAGAGTGAATCAATTACCAGCGTGGCGGCGTCAACGTCCTGGTTGGTTGTTTCCAGGTCCAGCACCTGGCCGGCAACCATGCCTTCACGGGTTCCGGTGGCCCGCGCCAGCTCATAAATGATGCGAAGCTGGCATTCGTCGGAGGCTAACCCCGGTTCAGCCAGCGCCTCGTAAGCCAGTGTCAGCAGCGCATCCCCTGTCAGGATCGCCGTGGACTCTCCAAAAGCGCGATGGCAGGTGGGTTTGCCGCGTCGCAAGTCATCGTTATCCAGCGCCGGCAGGTCATCGTGGATCAGGGAGTAAGTGTGGACCAGTTCCAGCGCAGAAGCTATCCGCAGCAGGGAAGGCGCATTGGCGCCGAGCAAACGTCCAGCCTCCGCGCAGAGAATCGGGCGCAGCCGCTTGCCTCCTGCAAACACCGAGTAACGCATCGCCTGATGGATGGACTGCGGAAACGTATCCTCGGGAGGGAGCAACCGGTCGAGTTCCTGATCGATCAGTGCGCGCTGTTCATCCAGATATTGTGGAACCGTTGTGGAAGTGCTCAAAAGGACTCCGTTTCGTTCTCTTCTGGTTCGAAAGGTTCAGCCACAATTTTCCCGCCGGCTCTCTTCATCAGCACCTGGATGCGGCCTTCAGCTTCCTGAAGCTGCTTCTGGCAGACTTCCGAAAGTTTCATGCCCTCCTCATAAATCTGCAAAGCTTTTTCGAGGGGCAGCTCTGCGTCCTCCAGTTGGTGCACGATGGAGTCGAGCCTTTCGAGGTTCTTTTCAAAAGATTCTGGCTTGGCAGGTTTGGACGATTGGGCCATTTCTTTTTGTCACCGCCTCCGGAATGAATCCTTACACTGCATTGGTTTTTCGCTGCGCTTCCGGTTGCCTGCTTTCTCCCTCAAGTTCCGGCGTTCGGATGCCCAGGGCTTCAATCACCTCGACCGCCATCGCATACCTGGAAAACGGCGCCACCACCTGAACTCCCTGCACCATGTTCGCGGACTTCCCGCAGCATTTCCCTGGCGATTTCTAATCCTTCGGCCCGTGCTTTTTCACCGGTATCCACCTTGCGCATTCGCTTCAGAATTTCCGGCGAGACCGACATGCCGGGAACTTCATTATTCAGAAATTCCGCGTTCCGGTAGCTCGTCAATGGATGAATTCCCGCCAGAAGCGGAATCTGCGGCACGTCCAGCGCCTGGACCCGGCGAAGGAAACCGGCGAGCCGATCCACGTCAAACACCGGCCGGATGACTCCAAAGTTGGCCCCGGCTTTTATTTTATATTCAAAACGTCGAAGTTCTTCATCCGGATCGAGGGCATTGGGATTGAGTCCCACGCCAATCAGGAAACTGGTTTGCGTTCCCAGCGGATTGCCGCTCATATCGAGTCCGCGGTTCAGGTTGCTCAGCACGTTTACTAATCCGATGGCATCCACATCAAAAACGGCCGTTGCCGACGGAAGAGTGGCAATCTGGGGCGGGTCGCCCGTCACCGCCCAGATATTCCTGATGCCCAATGCGTGGGCCCCCAGTATGTCGGACTGAAGGCTCAGCACGTTGCGGCCGCGGCAACTGAAGTGCAGCAGCGTTTCCATCCCGGCCTGCTGCTGGATCACCACGGCAAGCGTCTGCGCGCTCATCCTTGCCGTTGCCCCTGAGCCGTCAGGAATGTTAACGGCATCGATTCCATGTCTCTTCAGATATTGTGCGCCTTCCACCTCGCGCGCCGGGTCGCAGCCTTTGGGAGGAACGATTTCCACCACCACGGGGAATTCGCCCTGAACCAGCTTTTCGGCAAGGCGCGAACGGAGTTCGATGGGCAAGGGCTCGAGAGCCTGGGGCGGACGAAGGGTTCCTTCAACCGTTGCCCGCGCCGCCTGTGGCCCCAGAGATTTCACTGCGGCCTTGATGGCGTTGATATGCTGTGGAGTCGTTCCGCAACATCCGCCCACAATCCGGGCTCCGGCCTGGATAAATCGGCTGGCGCGCTCAGCCATGTATTCCGGCGAGCAAAGGTAGTGGGTTCGGCCCTCTACGGAATGGGGTAATCCGGCGTTGGGCTGGGCGGACAGTTTCTTTGCTGTCACCGCCGACATTCTCTCGAGAGCTTCCAGGACGGTAGCCGGTCCGATTCCGCAGTTGACGCCGATAACATCCGCTCCCCAGGCATCAAGCTGCCGCGCAAAGTCTTCGGGACTGGCCCCGGAAATCGTATTCCCGTCTTCCTGCACGGTCATCTGGACCACCACGGGCAGGGAAGTGGCTTCCCGCGCCGCGAGCAGGGCCTGATGAGCTTCTTCCAGGTCCATCATGGTTTCAATCACAATCAAATCCACGCCGCCCTCGGCAAGCGCCTCAACCTGCTCACGAAAAGCGCTGCGGGCTTCCTCAAGCGAAGTGGAGCCGAGGGGTTCGAGGCGCAGGCCCAGCGGCCCGACGGAGCCGCCGACATACAGATCTTCACCGGCGCTCTCGCGCGCCAGGCGGGCCCCGGCCAGATTGATTTCGCGGACTTTGTCTTCCAGGTCAAACTTGGCCAGGCGGAACCGATTGGCCCCAAACGTGTTGGTTTCAAGAAGTTCAGCGCCTGCTTTCACGTAGCCCATGTGAACTTCTTTCACCAGATGAGGGGAGACGAGGTTCAACTCATCGAAGCACCGGTTGAGAGACACGCCGCTAGCGTACAACATGGTGCCCATGGCCCCGTCACTCACCAGGGGCCGCTTCTCGAGTCGATGGAGGATCGGTTCACGCACGCTCAGCGTAGTTTAACATGCCTCCGGCGCCGCTGACGAGAGGCACAAGCTTGCCGGCGGGCTGAATAAAAAGTGACCGCAACAGCGCCATAGGCTATCATTTGATTTAGCCTTTGGCCCATCCGGAGACTTTTTTCACCCCATTTTTCAACCATGGCCCACACGATTTTCCAAACCCTATCGGATTTCTTCTCGACGTATGGCTACTGGGTGGTCTTTCTCGGGGTCATGCTGGAGAACGCGGGAATCCCGATCCCGGGTGAAACGGTCCTGCTCTTTGCAGGATTTCTTGCTTATCACGGAAAAATCGATCTTTTTCCCGGCATCCTGGTGGCGATTGCAGGGGCTACTCTTGGCGACTCGATAGGATTCCTGATCGGGCATTTCGGTGGCAGGCCGTTTGTCGACCGGGTCATCCGAAGGTTTCCCGTCGCGCGAAAATCCTTTGACCATTCCCAGCGATTGTTTCTGAAATACGGCCAGTGGGCGGTTTTTACGGGCAGGTTCATCGCAGGTCTGCGAATGTTTGCCGGAATCCTTGCCGGGCTCTTTCAGATGCCCTATCGGCGGTTTCTGATTTTCAACTTTTCCGGCGCCACGGTCTGGGCTATTGCAATTATCTATGTGGGTTTCCTGTTCGGAAACAGCTGGAAACTGGTTCAGCAGCACATTTTGAGAGTCAACGAGATTGCTTTGGCCGTGGTTATAGTGGCTGTACTGACTGGCGTGGCCTCGTACTATCTCAAGAAGAAGCGGCCTTCCTGAGGTATCCAGCAGCGGCGTCCGCCGGAGCGCTTGTGGCCCGGCCCGCCTGCTTCCCGCTCAACCACCCCTGCCGGATTTTCAACTGTTCTTCCGTGGCGCCGGGCAAGTCTGTGATCGAATACTCGTCGGGCTGTGGCGGGCCAAGCTGTACGTACATGAGTTGACGGACTTCGTGGCGTTCCACTTCAAAAAGCACCTTTGTGCCTACCGGATAAATGCTCAGCCGGTTGGCCAGACTATCGGTGGCCAGCGACTGGTCGTCCACGGAAATCAGCACGTCGTCGCGGCTTAAGCCGGCGCGGTCCGCCGCCCCGCCCGGCCGTACCGTGAAAATCCTGACGCCCGTGTCCACGGGTTCAACCAGCACACCCAGGCTGGGCGGCGCTTTAGGCGAAGTTGCAATGTGGAGCGCCAATCCTGCCTTGGCGAGCACGTCGTTATACGGAAGCGGAGCCGTTCCGGCGATGTATTGCTGGAAGAACGGAGCGAGGTCCACGCCGGACACCTGGTTGGCGGCGTCGAGAATGTCTTTCTCCGTATAGCCGCGGCCGTGCAGGTAGTAGGTGGTTGCCGGGCTTTCATAAAATTTCCGGTACATCAGGCGCATCACGTCATCCAGCGATTTCCCGCCCTGTGTCGCGGAGCGGATCTCAAGATCGAGCAGCATCCCCAGCAGGGCTCCCTTGTTGTAGTAGGAGATCGTGGTGTTGGCCAAGTTTGTTTCCTGCATTTGCGGCGACCGGTCGTAGAACCAGGCATGGAAGCTGGAGCTTTCCGCCGACATCAGCTTGCGGCCTGGAGCTTCCCGCAGCGCCCGGACCTCGCCCGCCGTGCGATCCAGAAATTCCCTCTCCCCCCAGACGCCGCTGCGCAACAGGTTGATGTAGGAGTAGTAAGTGGTCAGACCTTCTACAAACCACAACGACCGGGTATAGACTTCCCGGCTGTAATTGAACGGGCCCAGTCCAACAGGGCGGAGCCGCTTGACGTTCCAGAGATGGAAAAATTCATGGGCGGCTGTTTCGAGCGCCTGGGAGAGTCCGTTGCCCGATAAACTTCCGTGCACGATAATGTCTGTAGAATTCAGATGTTCCATGCCATCGCCCATGGGCAGGCCCGGATCGAAATGGAATAGAAATGTGTAGTGGCTGAAGTCCGGGTCAGGCATCATGGCCATCTCGGAGTGGACAATCTTCTTCAGCCCGTCAACCAGCGCGGCGCGATTGCCGGCGTCGCTGTCCGGATCGGGATAGCTGTGAACCGCCACCCGGAAGGTTTTTCCGTCCTCTTCAAAATCATTCACCCAGATGGCAGGTGCAATTTCAAGAGGCGTATCGACAAGAATGTCATAGTTGGGAACCTGGAACGTTGTCTGGTTGAGTGACATTGAGAACCCGCTGACGATTTTCCAGCCCTCCGGCGGGTGGAGGGTCAGGGTAAGGGGGGCAGGCTTGTTTCCCGCCAGATACATAAAGACAGAGGCCTCGTTAATGGCAGCGTGCGACGTATCAAACTGCGAGAAGGAGCCGGTCAGGTCATTGGCGAACACCTTGTAGCGGA
Source organism: uncultured Acidobacteriota bacterium (assembly GCA_963783155.1). Lineage (GTDB taxonomy): Bacteria > Acidobacteriota > Terriglobia > UBA7540 > UBA7540 > SCRD01. The sequence goes on from CAWANC010000018.1 coordinate 74,691, forward strand.
CCTTGACTGTGCCGCCACAGTCAGAGGTCTGCACGAGCCAGGTCTGCTTGTCCGGCTGTGCCCAGGGAAGTGGCTGGCCGCTTGCTCCGGCGACGGCGAACTCCTGAACATTCTTGGCAAAATCATAGATTGCGTAGCGGCCGGGCGCCCAGGCCGGCAGGGCGAACCGGAGGACGGGTTCTGTCACTTGCTTCACGGTGATCTCCACCTCCAGGAGGTGGGTTGAAGGCCGCTCCATGTCAAGACGATACAAAAGCTCAAGCCGGGTTGGCCCTGCCTGCGGAGTTGTAAGCTGGCCCCCAGCCGCTTTTGCCGCCGCCGCGCCGGACAGGACGAGGCAAACCAGCACTGCCGCCAGAACCAGCCGGCAAAGACGGTTGAATGAAGGTCGTGTCCACTGACCTTCCTGTGTAAACGAAAGATGTTTTTGCTGCATGGAGTCCCTTTCCCTGGGGTTCAGACGCCTGGTTATGGAATTTTGAAAGTCTTTCATCCTGGACTGGGCGCGCAGTTTTCGCAGGTTCAATTGAACGTTGATGAGTTTTATGAACATCGTGCTAAAGGACAGGGGTTTTATCCCGCAACATCTGTTCGCGGATCAACTTGACGGGTACGACGCCGTAACTCAGAAACTGATCGTGGAACGCTTTCAGATTGAATTTGTCGCCCAGCATTTTCTTATAGTCTTCCCGGAGTTTCATGATTTCCAGCTTCCCAAGCGTGTAGGCAAGGTAGGTGGGATCGAATGTTCCGCGCGTTGCTTCGCGCTCCGCGTTGGCCGGGTCCATGTAGGCTTGCTGCTGGAACAGAAGGGTGGCCTGCTCCACCGTCATGCCCTGCGTGTGCATTTTGATCCCGGCGATGTAGCGGCACAGCCGGATGAGGGCAGCCTGAAGCTGCACCAGCAGCAGGCTGGGATTGCCCTCGCCGTAGCCCTGTTCCAGCATCATTTCTTCGCAGTAATGGGCCCATCCCTCCACGTTGGTTCCCATGCCGTTCAGCGACGGCTCGAGTTTTCGTGCCTTGGTGGGCGCCTGCTTCAGCCACAGGAATTGCACGTAGTGTCCGGGATAGACCTCATGGATGGCGATAATGCGGACCGAATAGCTGTTAAAGAACCGCAGCAGTTGACGGGTGCGCTCTTCGTTCCAGGTGGGATCGGGCAGCGTGACATAAAAGAACGACTGGATGGAATGATCTTCAAACGGCCCGGGCGTATCCATCGAGGCAAAGGTGAGTGCGCGCATGAAGGAAGGCGTTTCCTTCACCTGCGGGATGGGCGCCGGAGGAATGGTTACAATCTCATGGGTCTGCACAAACTGCTGAAGGTTATTGAGCACCGACTGCGTATCTCCAATCACCTCGCCTGCGGCCGGCGCACTTTGCCTGATGCTCTGGAGCACCTCCAGCGGTGATTTTGTGGAGTCGATGATGTTGGCGGCCTGGGTGAAAAGCGATTGCACCCGGTGCATTTCTTTGTGGCCGATTTTCAACAGGTCTTGAATCGGAAGATCGACCATCTCGTCATACTGGAGTTTCTTCTGGAAATTCTCGCGGCCCAGGGCAAAATCGCCCCCCGATTGGGGGCTGAGCCCCTGCTGCAGATAATCGAGGAACTGCTGGTACACCGTGACGGCAATCTGGTTGACCTTCGTGAATTCCGTTCGTAGCGCCAGACTCTGCGCGCCGGCAACGGCCCCCGGCAAAACATTCTGGAGGAAATCAATCTGCGCCTGAACCGCTTCGATAGCGACCTTGGTGTAAACGGCCGGAGGGTTCACTACGTTGAGACGGGCACTGCTCAGGACCTCGGGGACGTGCCGTTCGCGGGCAATCAGCGACTCCAACCGGTCGTCGAGCGGCGCAAAATCTCGCTCGATCAGGCTGAACAGTGCAGTTCCAACCTGGGTGTTATAGAAACCCGGGTCCTTTGCCCACATGCGGATGTTGGCAAGGTCCAGCAGACGGCCGTTGATCAGGCTTTCAAGCACGGTGGCGTCCAACAGGTTGTTCTCTGAGAGTTCGTCGCTGGGGATCCTTGCCAAGCCTTCTCAGCGCCATCTGGTTGCGCGCAATTTCGCTCTGGATATCCGTCTGCGAATAGGCGGGAAGCTCGCCATCATATTTGTGAATTCCCGCGCTTGTGGCGCTGGCGGGATCAAACCGGAAAAAGCCGTCGAAGTATTCATCAACGGATTTCTGGAAGGCCCGATCGGATGCGGAAGGCTGTGCGGCCTGGTTTGCCGGGTTGGCCCCCTGCGTGCCAGCTTGTCCCGCCGCCGGCGATTTGGCGGAGCCTGAAGCGGTCTGGCCTGCGGCTCTGATAGCCGTGCCCCCGGCGGCAAATGCCGAGGCCATCGTTAAGATTGATTCCCGGCGCGTCATTTTCTTCATGGCCTGTATTGCCCCTTATTGCCCGGTCTCGTGCGTTCCCTCCGGGCCTGCGCCTGCCGGTTCAAGCACCAGTCGATGGACCGTCGCTTTTTGAACGGCCTCATCGCTGAACAGCATCGGAAAGCTCTGGCCATGATACCAAGCTTCGAACTGATCTTTGTAGTAGGGACTGAAAGGTTGGCCGGATTCACCGAGAGTAATGTTCTCGACAGAGTTGTCCAGATCGCCGAGATCGGCCACCATGCGCATGGAAGGACCCACGCCGCGAGTGGCTCGTTTGATCGTTGACCCGGTCCCCGATTGCGGAAAAGGACCCACATTCAACAGCCATCCCAGCAGCCATGAAGCGCCGCCCAAAGGATGGTGGAACGTTAACGGTATGGTGCTGCCCCACTTCCAGGCGGCGTGGTCATCCGATCCAACCCGTTGCGGAATTTGCTGGACGGCTTCATCCAGGCTCTTCATCAGCGTCTCGTTCAGGTCATGGTCGCCGGGCGGCAGCCAGCGGTCCAGGTTATTGTCGATCACGTTCTGGAGAAAAACGGTGCTCCTGGGACAACGGTACCCCGCCAGGTCCTTGCCAAGCCTGGGAGCCAGAATGCGATACAGAAGGGCGGTCCTGGTGAGTTCGCACACCAGCGTGGCGGTGGAGTCGGCCGTGGCCTCGCCGTCCCACGCGCGCAATTTCTCCACGGCATATTGAGCGTCGGGCGAATCCGGCGGATATTCCTTTGCGGCGGCTGTCAGGCGCTCGCGCAGCCACTCATCGTCCAGCGGATGGAGATCCATCTGGATCTTCAGCATGTCCGAAACGGTGAAAGACTTTCCGCTCTCCAGAAGCTGGTAGATGCGCGCCGTGCGGTACGGAGCGCCCCACATTGAAGTAATAAAGTAAGGATAATCGTCCGGTACGACGCGGCCATTGGCTGTGGCGAGAATACCGCTCTTCGGATTCCAGGCGTGAGGGAGGTCCTGGAACGGGACCATGCCGAGCCACTCGTAATCGTCGCCCCACCCGGGAACGGGAACCTCGCCTTCGCCCCGCTTCCGGATGGGAACCCACCCTGCTGCATAGAAGCCGATGTTGCCCTCGGTGTCAGCATACACAAAATTCTGCATCGGCCCGGCAAAGCCGCGGAGTGCGTCCTTGAACTCTTTCCAGTTCCGGGCTTCGTCAATTTTCAAAAAGGGAAATTGCAGTGCGTGCGGCAAAAGGGCTGTCCAGGCAAGAGCCAGGGTGCGATTGTCCGTGTCCGTAGCGGGAAGGATTGGGCCATACCGGGTGGATCTTACAAGAATGCTTTTGTCCACTCTTCCACGGATCTTGATTTTTTCGAGTCTTTCGCCGGCCCTCACCCACTTGCCGTCATAAAAATATTCCCGCGGATCCACCGGGTTGAAGGTTTCCTCGTACAGGTCCTGGACGTCCGGGTCCGTATTGGTGACTCCCCAGGCGATGTGGCGGTTGTGTCCGATGACGACCATCGGCAGTCCCGGAAGGCTCACGCCGCTCACGTCCAGGCCGGGAGCTTCCAGGTGGACACTATACCAGACGCTCGGAACCCCGTAGGGAAGGTGCGGATCGTTCGCCAGCAAGGGCTTGCCGGAACGCGTATGGACTCCACTCACCACCCAGTTGTTGCTGCCCACGCCTGTGTACGAGCTTGACGACTCCAGCGCACGCAGCATCGGATACAGGCTGGCCGGGTTGTCTCGCAACGGAGCCATTGCTTCGCCGGGAGCTGCTGGAAGGCTCGGCGGGAGCGTTTGGGGGCCTGAAGGCTCGTCGCTTCCCGGCGCCGCAGGCGCTGAAAAGTTTGGGGACAGTTGGGCCACGGGGTGGTCCAGCGGCGAACGGGCAGGAAACAGGTCGGCCTCAAGCGGCTCGCTGCCGAGCCTCGAGCGAACACGTTCGCGCATCAGTTCATCCGGCCAGGATGTATTCAGCAGCCGGGCCATGTTCAGGGCCACTTCCAGCGAGTCGGATTCCCGCCAGTCCTCCGGGTGATAGCGCAGAAGCAGAAACTCAATCGGCAGACGTCTCTGGTGGGCCCGGATAAACGCGTTCACGCCGCGAGCGTAGTCGCGCAGCAGCGTTTGCTCTTCGGGATGGAGTTCCTGCACGCCCCGCTCGGCTGCCTGCTCCATTCCCAGTGTCCGGTTCATAATGTCCGAGTGAAGTGTGCGGGGGCCAAACAATTCTGACAGCCGGCCTTGCGCAATCCTGCGGCTCAGGTCCATTTGCCACAGGCGGTCCTGCGCGGTGACGTATCCTTGGGCGAACACCAGGTCCTCGAGCGATGCGGCCTTGATGTGCGGAACTCCATGCGAGTCACGAAACACCTGGACTTTGCCCTGGAGCCCCTGAAGCCGGATGGTTCCATCCATCCGGGGCAGGGATGCGTGGACCCGCCAGTAGACCCATGCGCCCGCTGCAGCCGCCAGCACCAGAACCGCCATCAGGACCGATGGCCCTACCCGGCGCAATGGCCGTTGGGTCGGAGGCGGAGCCTGTGAAACCGCTGGTGGATGCATCGCCATTATCAGGAAGGAGCCAAGGCCTTTTGAAGTGAATCGCCCGGCATGCTCGAAGCAAGGATAGTACAGAAAATCCCCCGACTCTGCAACGGCCCGATTCCAGGCATGACGGTCGCTGAGAGGCTGCACACCTGCGAACCCCGCGAGCCCAAATCGGATTCTCCGGGCGAACGATCCTGCCGTGACGCCTCACTCTGCTTCGTGTGAGAACTCGTTAGATCATTAGAATAAACTAATCCTGGTCCCCAGATGGTGCTAATGAGCTGTGATTTCATTGAGATACACCGCTCATATAACAGTGCGACAATTACCCCTTAAGGCAACTATGAGCCCTAGAGTGTGGACGCCATGCAGCCGATGAAATGAGTGTATGGCGTCTACAAAGACATCCCGGGAGCAGTGCGCTCCAGGAGCAACCCTCTCGCGAGGTCCAGACTCGGCGTGGCCGCGTTCATCGTCCGTCAACGGTGGCGGGCGAAGGGGCCGGGTGCACATCGCCTCTGAACGGGCCTTCACGATTCTGGAGGCGCTCATTGTGGTCGCGGTTGCCGGGATTATGGCGGCGATGGTTATTCCGCAGGCGTACCAGGCCGTCAAGGCATACCGTCTGCACGCGGATGCGTCGGGTTTTGCGAGCCAGTTTAACGTTGCGCGCATGAGAGCGGCATCTCAGTTTGCGCCCTACCGCGAGGTCATCAACGCCTCTTCGGGAACCTACTGGAGGGAAAAGCTTTGCGGCGACACCCTCACCAGCGTTGATTCCGCCTGTACCTCGGCTTACAAAGCCCTGACGACGGCGGGGATCGAGGGCGGAACCCAGTACGCGAATATAGGCGACAGGTTCTCAAGCTGCCGTCCGTCCGTCCTCGGCGCCAGCAGCTATCCCGGCACAATTCAGGGAGACCCGAGCCCCTGCCCGGACCCCGTTCAAATCTATTTCAACACGCGTGGCGCGCCGGTGGATAGCAACGGCAACCCGCTCGGCAACGGAGGGGCCGTGATTTACGTCGGCAACCAGTACAACCTGGTGGATGCCGTCACGGTGTCGGTGGGCGGCGCGGTCACGGTGTGGAACTGGGACACGGCCAGCAATTCCTGGTTGAGGAGATAGGGATTCCACTTGAGCAGAGGGTGTGAGGACAAGGCCATGAGAAGTCCGGCCAGTGAAAACGGCGTCACGCTGATTGAGACCATGATTGCGGTATTGATTGCAGTCGTCGGGGTGTTCAGCGTGGGAGCCCTGATCTTTCAGGGGACTGTGACCAACAAAAACCAGGGCACTGAGGTAACGCGCGCCACTATTTACGCGCAGGACAAGGTGGAAAAGTTGTTGTCGCTGAACTTCAGCACCTGCACTCAGTCGGCTTCGTCGCAGCCATCCAGTTGCAACACCACCAATATCAAGGCATCTGGATGGACTGACGGACTGCTGGCCGGAGGAGCCATCGGTCCCTCTGTCCAGGCCACCTGCCCGTCTTCCGGGGCCTCGGTGGGGTATATCGATTTCCTCGACAGCAACGGTATCCAGCTTCCGGGCTCTTCCGGCGCCACCAGCTGCTCCGCCATTACATCCTCGGCCATTGCGTACGTTCGCATGTGGCAGATTTCAGACGTCGCGTCCACGGGCGGGCCGCCCCTGAAACAGGTCTCCGTGGCGGTCTATTCCCGGTCCGCCGTGAACACCAGTTCCGGCAAGCCGGTCGTGGTGCTGGGCAGCTTGTTGTCAAACCCGAATTAGAGGAAGCCGAATATGGAACGGAGCCGAACTTCGCGCCGGGACTTGCGCCGGGATTTCGCGGCCGGATTTTCACTGGTGGAGTTACTGGTCAGCGTAGCCATCATTGTTCTTCTGATGTCTGCGGTCTTCCCGTTTCTTTTCCAGTCGCAGAAGAAGTTCCAGGGCAACCAGGTGGTCTCAGAGGCGAACCAGAGTGCCCGCGCGGCGATGGAAGTCATGACCCAGGAGATCGGGCAGGCGGGCTTCAATCCGAATTTCACCACCGCCAAGACTTCTACCGCGGTAGTCGTCGTCAGTTCAAGTCCACAATGCGTGGCACTCAGCAACATCGATCAGATTAATCCCGGTGACTGGGTCGCGGTGGATACGGGGCCCAACCACGAATTGGTCAAGGTCCTCTCCACCTCCAACGTTTCGGGGACCCCGTGCACTTCAACAAACCGGATCCAGGGTGTCTTCCTGATGAGCCACATTGGGTCGACAACTCCGTTTCCCGTCATCAGCTACAAGATGTCGTACGGTAGCGGCATTCTACAGGCCACAGGCACCTCCAACGACCAGAGACTGGAATTCTTTGGCGACATCAACCAGGACGGCGTTATTCGATATGTCGTTTATAGCCTGTCGCCGGTGAGTCCTGCCTCAACGGTCAGCCTTAACGGGACCACCTACACGCTTTACAATCTGTATCGTTCTGTGACTGCCGTGCCGTTCACGAACCTGCCGGCGCCATCCGTCTACACACCGCCTGCGAATAATCAGGCTTCACCCCTGGTTGGCAACGTCCTCTACAACACCACCAACCGGGCAGGCCCCACCGGCCAGCCGATTTTTGCTTATCCCGACCAGATTGTCATCGGGGTGATTCCCAATCAGATCACCGTGGTCGGAACAGTGGTGGTCACTATCAGCGTGGCGGTCAGCCCCAAGAGTCTGGAGTCCAAACTGCCGGAATGGTTCACCCTGGCCACCCAGATTCGTCCTTTGAATCTTCAGGCCGCCATCACGGTGAATAACGCGGGCGGCGCCATCTATCTGCCTCCGCTCCCGAAAAGTTTGCCCATGACCTTTCCCTCGAATTATTACCCGTGAGGAATAATCTCCGATGAAAACTTTCCCCTTCGACAAAATCAAGCCGGCAGGCGATGGACGAGAGCAAGGCATTGCGCTGATCCTTGTTCTGCTGGCGATGCTGGTCCTGTCTGTGCTGGCGGCGGCGATCGTCTTCACCGCGCGCTCTGAAACCTTTGCCAGTTACAACTACAAGCTGGATACCCAGGCTGATTACCTCGCCAAGGCCGGCATCCAGCGCGCCATCAATTGGTTTCGCAGCACACACTACCGGGCCATTACGATGAGCGAGGCCAACACGTATTACCTGGTGACGGGGAGCGGGAGCCCCTTTAACCTCTTCACCTCCAATGCCTCTCCCGTCATCTGCAGATCCGGCTGTCCCAACGTCAACAATCCCGTTTATTTGATCGGATTCGGAGGCGGTTCTTCCAATTTCCCCAACATCAACAACAGCGAGGGCACGCCGCGAATGGTGGCCGCCGCTTTTGCCTCAGATCTGAACAGCCCTGCGAACACCCGTGTGACCGCCGACGCCAACAATTCCGGCTACTTCAACGTGAACGCGGTGCTGCTGAATTACGAGACGGTCAACGTGGGCTATCAGCCTCCTCTGGCTGCTATGCCGGTCGAAACCTGGCTGATTACTTCCAAAGCAACCTGGACCGGAGGTTCAGGTTCGACCACTAGGGTGGCTGCCGCCGAGGAGCAGGCGATCGTGCAGCCGATTTACGTTCCGACCTGGGGCAACGCCCTTTACGGGTTCTGCTCGGTCACCATGCAGGGAAGTGCCGGAACCTGCACCGACGCCTTCAACTCCTCGCTGGGGGCATACGGCGGCGGTAATCCCAGCGTGGCTTCGGGCCAGTGCGATTCCACTACTGCCAGCAACGTGATTGCCGCGGGCGCCAGCGTGGGCGCCAATGGCGGCGTCACGCTGGGGAGCAATGTGACGGTCTCAGGGGACGTCATCATCGGCACGGGCAGCAGCTCCGGCTGCGGGGCCGTCGGATATAGTGGAAGCACCAGTTCGGTTCTGGGACAGGTGATTAACGGCCCGCACAAGGACCCGCCGCCCACCCCAACCTTTCGTCCCAATTTTCCGAATACCGCTCCTTCATACTCTCTGGGCGCCGGCAGCGTTCAGATACTGCCGGTGGGTGCGACGTGGTCGAACAGTCCGTTTCCCCAGATGACGGGGGTAAGCCCCGCGACAAGTTCTCCCTGCATGGACTCCACCTGCAACGGCACCGCGGCCCATCCCTACGAGATTTCGGGCATTTCGATGTCAGGCGGGGGAGTCAGCAACGGCCCGGTACTGGAGCTGGTTGGAGGATCCAGCGCTTTGAATCCTGTCTATTACAACATCGACAGCCTCAGCCAAAACCAGGGACAGATCAACGTTTCGGGTTACGTCATGATCAACATCAAGAGCGCCTTCAGCATTGGTGGTCTTGGGATTTCCAATGGCGTCGCATCCAGCATTCCGCCCGCATGCTGTAGTCATCAACTACGCGGGGACGAACGGAGTTTCCATCAACGGAAACGGAGCCATCTCAGCGCTTCTGAACGCGCCCAACGCCACCGTCAGCCTGGGCGGGGGTGGCAGCGGTGGGTACTTTATTGGTGCCATCCAGGCCAACAATGTCTCCGTCCAGGGCGGTTATCCCGTCCACTACGACGTTCAGTTAGGCCGCGCTGGCGGAACCATGGGCGTGATGGTGACCTCCGCCTACAGCCGAAAGAAGATGTAGGGGACGCAGCGCCTGGCCTTGTTTTCTTCCATTTACGCTTCGGCGGAGCGGCCTTTCCGGTTTGCTCGCTTTTTATCCAAAGGGTTTCCAACCTGGTTAATTTACCGGTATTTGACGCTGGCCTTTTCTTGCTCGAACCTGCGTATGGTACTCTTAATAGAAGAGGGACATAGGTGCTTCCAGAGACCAAAAAGACGAGGATAATCCGCGGTTTAATGTTGAATGGGCGCAACCCGGGGTTAATGCAGTAGGAAACCCTTCTGTGTTGCGGGCGCATCCTAGCTAATGGCAAAATTAAAATTAAACTGTCCCCCGAATGGATCAAGCTCTCGGTAGAAGAGTCGACGAAAGGAGAATTTTTTTCAATGCCGCGCTTTTCCAAACAGTTTTTTCGCGAGAATTTCCTTGGCCTCAGCCTGACGATGATCGGCGTTCTGTGCCTGGTTCTCGCTTCAGTGATGTACGTCGGGCATCGCAGTTTCGCGAACATCGTTCTGGCCGATGGCCAGGCGCTTGATGGCCCGGACATCAGCCAACTCGAGCAGTTGAACAAGGCCTATGAGCGCATTGCCAAGGCCGTAACCCCTGCGGTGGTTTACATCAGCACCACGCAGGTGATGAAGGCTCAGCAGTCTCCCTTTTTCTCCGATCCCTTTTTCCGTCACTTTTTCGGCAACATGCCTGGTGGGACGGAGCGTCCTCAAGTCTTGCATGCATTGGGTTCCGGCGTGATCGTATCGCCCCAAGGCTACATTGTGACGAACAACCACGTGATTGACCATGCGACGGACATCGAAGTGACGCTGTCTGACACGCGGAAGCTCAAGGCCAAGGTAATTGGTGCAGACAAGCCGACGGACCTTGCGGTTCTCAAGATCGATGCCGATAATTTGCCAGTCGCTTCCTGGGGTGACTCAGAAAAACTTCATGTTGGCGACATTGTTATGGCCTTCGGAAATCCTTTCGGCCTTACCAGACAAGGTGGGGGAATCACAGTGACCCGGGGAGCGGTCAGTGCGCTCGGCCGTTCGGGAATGGGAATCGAAGGTCCGGGAAGCTTGGAAGACTTCATCCAGACGGACGCTGCCATTAATCCTGGCAACTCCGGCGGGCCGCTGGTCAATGTCCACGGACAGGTAGTGGGCATCAACACCGCCATCCTCAGCGGGAATTCGGGTCCGGGAGGCGAAGGCAGCTTTATCGGAATCGGCTTTGCCATTCCTTCCAATACCGTCAAGCATGTGATGGAAGACCTGATTAAGACCGGAAAGGTTTCCAGAGGCTACCTCGGCGTTCTCGTTGGGCCCTTGAATGCAGGGCTGGCCAAGGAATTCGACGTGCCCGATACGTCTGGCGCGTTGGTCCAGAACGTTGAATCCGACGGGCCTTCGGGCAAGGCTGGTCTTAAGAACGGCGACATCATTCGCAAATACAATGGGCAAAACGTTCCCGACGCCGGAGCGCTTACAGCCATGGTGACGGAAACCGATCCCGGAAAAACCGTCACCCTGAGCATTCTTCGTAACGGGAAACCCATGGACATCAAGGTGACCCTGGCTGAGCGGCCCGCCAATGCTGGCGCCTCTCCGGGACAGGGACAAGCCCCGTCGGGGAGTGCGCTTGAAGGGATCTCGGTCCAGAACCTGACGCCGGGACTTCGCGATCAACTGGGCATTCCCAGCGACGTGGCCGGAGTTGTGGTTTCCAACATCGACCAGAGCAGTCCTGCCGCCGAGTACATCGAACGGGGAGACGTGATCGAAAGCATCAACCGTCAGCCCGTTCATAACGTTACTGACTTCAGCAAGCTGTCTGGTGAGGCCAAAGGCCAGGTCCTGCTGCGGGTCGTTCATCAGGGGCAACCGATGTTTGTGGTGATATCTCCCGGTCCGGCCGGCCAATGATGCCGTAGCTGCTCGGTGGGACCACAGATGATCAGAGAAGCCCCCGGTACGTTGTCGCGATTCCTGGTGATCAACAGGAGGAGCGGCAAGGTCCGGGGGCTTTTTCTCTTTCAGGCCTGCGCAGTCGCCACCTTTGCGCCTGCCAAAGCTACGCCCCGCTCATGGCGCAGCGAATTGTTATGCAGCATTTGAGTGAGAAACCTGTTCCCTGACTGGGACTATGGGACCCGCAGTGGCGAACGTCGCCCTGGTTTGAAAAGATAATATTCAGCGGATGGTTTATGACTTGGTGGGAGTCGCCGCGGCCCCGCCGGACTCTTCAGCTTCAGCCGCAACCCCGGTGGGCTTGCCGTGGCACTTCTTGTACTTCTTGCCACTGCCGCAGGGACAGGGATCGTTGCGGCCGATCTTTTCCTTGCGGACAACCTGCTGAGGCTTTTCCATAGCGCCGCCACCGACCATGCGCATTTCCGCCTGCTCGCGCCGCTTCCGCTGCTGATACTGGCGAATCAGCGTCTCTTCCTCTTCGGGAGTCCGCATCAGGAACAGGTAGCGAAGGGTTTCGTCCTCCGTGCGGTCCATCAGGTCCTCAAACATGTCAAAAGACTCACGCTTATATTCCACAAGGGGATCGCGCTGTCCGTAGCCACGGAGGCCAATGCCCTCTTTCAAGTGGTCCATGGCCAGAAGATGGTCCTTCCACTGGGCATCCACCACCTGGAGCATGATCATGCGCTCGTGGAACCGCATGCGCTCGGCGCCCCAGACCTGCTCGCGTTCTTCGTACCCCTGATGAACAATCTGCTTCAGATCTTCTGCGAGAGGATCGATCAACTTGGGATCGAACTTCAGGTCCCGTTTGCGGAGATCAACGCCAAACCGAGCCCAGAACTCGTTTTGTAACCCCTGAATGTTCCACTCGTCTGCGTGCTGAGCCTTGGGGCAGTAGGTCGTTATCAGCCAGTCAACGACCCGGTCGGCGGAGTCGAGCAGGTACTCTCTCTGGTCATCGCCCTGCAGCAGATGTTTGCGCAGGTTGTAGATCGTCTCCCTCTGCTTGTTCATCACGTCGTCATATTCCAGCAGATGCTTCCGGGACTCAAAGTTCTGACCTTCAACAGCCTTCTGGGCCGCCTCAATCCGCTTGGTGATCAGCCTTGATTCAATCGGCACGCCTTCTTCCATGCCGAGCTTGTGCATGATCTTCGAGATGCGGTCGCCGGCGAAAATACGCAGCAGGTCGTCTTCAAGAGAAAGGTAGAATCGCGATGAACCCGGGTCGCCCTGGCGGCCGGCGCGTCCGCGCAACTGATTGTCGATGCGGCGGGACTCGTGGCGTTCGGTGCCGAGAATGTGCAATCCGCCGAGGTCGATCACGCGCTCGTGTTCGACGTCGGTGGTGCTCTTAAATCGATTGATGAATTCGGTCCACTTTTTTCGCCATTCGGAGTAGGCGTTAATGTAGGCCTGGTAAATCTCGTCCGCAGAGCCGGCGGTCGGTCGCCCGGGCGGTTCCGGATCAATGCCCTGCTGGCGATACTTTTCCGGCGACTTGCGAAACTCTTCCCGCGCCAGGAATTCCGGATTGCCGCCCAGCAGAATGTCGGTGCCACGGCCGGCCATGTTGGTGGAGACGGTGACGGCGCCCACGCGGCCCGCCTGCGCCACGATCTGTGCCTCGCGGTCATGCTGCTTGGCGTTCAGGATGTTATGGTTGATCTCCCGTTTTTCCAGCACCTCCACCAGGCGTTCCGGGCGGCACTGAATTTCAATGAGGTAGTCGAGCACCGGGACGATCTTGTCCGGAGCCTTGGTTGCCAGGTCCAGCAATTCCGGAACCCCCTCGCCATCGAGCGAACTGACCGGGGGCGCGAAGTATCTCGAAACTTTGCGCTTGAGCAGGGCGTTGACAAACTCGTTCCGATTGCCGTTCGATGAGCTCGCCACGCCTGCGAACCGGCCGTCCTTCAATGTCTTTCTGACCACGGAAATCGTGACGCCGGCGCGCACCAGCCAGTTCATGGCGGAGCCGTGTTGCGCCTGCAGGTCTCTAGCCCAGGCTTCTAGTTTACGGCCTTCCAGCCCCGCCTGCTTCGCCAGTTCCTGGAAGTGCGCCGGCAGGTACCCGGCCTTGCGCAGCTGGTTGCTCAACCGCTCCGATTTTTCAATGGCGATGGTGCCCACCAGCACGGGCTGGCCGCGCAGGTGGTACTCCTTGATTTCCTCGATGGAGGCGTTGAACTTTTCGCGCTCGGTGCGATAGACCACGTCCGCGTGCTCATAGCGGATCAGCTCGCGGTTGGTGGGGATGACCACCACTTCCAGCTCGTAGATTTTCTCAAACTCGGCCGCTTCGGTTTCCGCCGTGCCGGTCATGCCGGCGAGCTTGTCGTACATGCGGAAGTAATTCTGGAAGGTGATGGTAGCGAGCGTCTGGTTTTCTTTTTCGATCTTGACGCCTTCTTTGGCTTCGATGGCCTGGTGCAGGCCGTCACTCCATCGCCGGCCGGGCATCAGCCGCCCGGTAAACTCATCCACGATGATGACTTCGCCGTCTTTCACCACGTAATCCTTATCGAGAATGAAGAGCGCGTGGGCCTTCAGTCCCTGATAGACGTGGTGGATAAACTCCATGTTGGCGGGGTCGTACATGTTTTCGAGCCCCAGCAGCTTTTCGGCCTTGGCGATGCCGGGCTCGAGCAAGCTGACGGTCCGCAGCTTCTCGTCGATCTCGTAATCTTCTTTGGCGGTCAGGTGGGGAATAATCTTGTCCACGCGGTAATACTTTTCCGTGGATTCTTCCGACGCGCCGGAAATAATCAGCGGCGTCCGCGCCTCATCGATCAAAATGGAGTCCACTTCGTCGACGATGGCGTAATGGTGCTGGGGCTGCACGCAGTCGCTGATCTCAAACTTCATGTTGTCGCGCAGGTAGTCGAACCCGAACTCGTTGTTGGTGCCGTAGGTGACGTCGGCGCCGTAGGCGAGGCGGCGTTCCTCATCGTCCAGGTCGTGGACAATCACGCCCACGCTCAGGCCCAGCAGGCGGTAGATGGGGCCCATCCAGGCGGCGTCGCGATTGGCCAGGTAGTCGTTCACCGTCACCACGTGCACGCCCTTGCCTTCCAGCGAGTTCAGATAGACGGGCAGGGTGGCCACCAGCGTCTTGCCTTCGCCGGTCTTCATCTCGGCGATCTTGCCTTCGTGCAGCACCATGGCGCCCACCAGTTGCATGTCAAAGTGGCGCATGTTCAGGGTGCGGCGACCGGCCTCGCGGCACAGCGCAAAGGCTTCCGGCAGCAGGTCGTCGAGCGTTGCGCCGTCGGCCAGGCGCTTCTTCAGCTGCTCGGTGCGGTGGGGGAATTCCGCGTCGTCGAGCTTCTGCATCTCCGGCTCCAGCGCGTTGATCTCCTCCACGCGCGATTCCAGCCGCTTCAGCTCGCGGTCGTTCTTCGATCCGATGACTTTACCCAGTGCGGTTTGAAAGTATGTGCCCATTGATCCTCAGCAGGGTCTTTGCCCCGTATATAACCTAATTATTCTACCTTTCCAGTGCACGATTGGCAAAGCAGTAGCGGCTCCGTAGCGCAGGCCTTTGCGCCCTGCGGCTCATGGTTGTTGTTCGGTGAACTGTAGCGCAGGCCCTTGTGGCCTGCGGTTCTTGCCTTTTTTGGGAAAAAGACCCCGGCAGCGGGTATAGATACGGAAAACCCACAACCGAATATAACAATAAACATCAAAGACAAGGGCCGCAGGCCGTAAAGGCCTGCGCTACCCCGGCCAGCCGGATTTGCAGCGTTTTTCTTCGTCTCCGTCTGGTTGTTCAGTGGGCGCAAAAAGTCCGATAAGGGATACTATGGGGGAAGAAACATTTCATTCCTTGCCTGCACCAGCGGAATTTCACGTTTTCGATCGGCGGCGAGGCGCTCGATCCTTCTGCTCAAAACTTTTTCAACCTTGCATAGGTCAGATTTTTTCAGGCTGTGTTCCCAGAATCTCCAAGCCCTATAGCCCATCGACCTGAGCTTCCGACGATTTGCGGAGTCGCGCTTGGCATTGCGTTCCAGTTTTGGAGACCAGTACGATTTGTTCGTTTTGGGCGAATGTCCATGTTTCGGGCAAGAATGATAAAAGCAACCGTCAGCGAATATTGCGACTCGCATGCCGGGGATAACGACATCAGGCTGGCCTGGGAGTTCCCGGACGTTTTGAAGGATACGCCAGCGCCTACCAATGACGCGTTGCACTACATGATAGAGTCGTGTCTCTGGGCCCGTGCGGGCACTCCTGATTCTGGACATTACCTTGCTGCGCTTCTTGACGCTGAAAATGTCGGCCGTGGTGCGAATGAGACTTTCCAGCCGGTTCTATTGTGTTGTTAAACAGGTGGAAGGAAATTGCGGGGGCGGTGAAGGCAGGCAAATTGACAGCGTTGTGATAATTTCGCCCTCAAACGTTAGATTGCGAATTCGTCCGTGAGACACTGTCGATCCTATGTTGTACCACTGGAAAGTCAAAGCCCCGGGCTGAAAATGGTACGAACCCATGCTTTTGCCTAGACGCTCCTCAACACGTTCATAAACTGGCGTGGGGCAAACGAAAAAAAGACCTTTCTTATACAACGTTTGAAGCAGGCATGGCCCATGAATATTCTATTTTGGGAAGAATTCTCTTCGACACATTCTCCCAATTCAAGCCCGCAGTGCTGGTCCCCTTGTATTCAATTCCCCGCAAGTAGGCATCTCGCTCCGCTCTGTAGTTTCCTGTGGTATCAATAGCCTGCACTTCGATGGCGAGAAACTCGCTCATTTTGCCGGACTTGCCGATTAAGGCAAGGATCCAATCGACGAAGTACCCGCCCCTTCCCGATCTCTGCGGCAGTCTAAGCTCCTTTCCCCATCGCTTGAGCAAACACGGCGACGAATTGGCCATCATGTTTTACACGACCGACATCCTCACCGCTGATTAGTTTTGCCCCCGTTCCAAACGCGGTTTCAGCAACTCGTTGGAGGATAGAATATTCGCCAGCGTAAAGGCGGTTGGGACAACATATGATCGGGACTGAGTTGACAAGCTTTACTGTGCAGGCTCCGCTTGCAGATTTGTCGCGCAATTGCTTTGTACACTGAGATGCTATGAAAGGACAGGAAAACCTCTTCCTCGCGTTCATGGCGTCCGAGGATTTGTCTAGAGGGTCATAGCCGAAAAATTCGACGATTCTGAGCGCCATTCATCCTGCTCCCGCCTTGCTGGGTGTAGAAGGTTATTTGCTATTGCCCCAGCGATCGCCTTCGCCAGTAGGACCGGAACTGCATTTCCGACTTGTTCATACTGCGAAACTCGCGACCCTAGGAATCTGTAACGATCCGGAAAGGACTGCAGGCGGGCAGCCTCTCTAACAGTAAGCGCGCGGTCCTGGTCGGGAAGGAACACCGCCCCCCAGTGGGGATCGCACTTTGTCATGACGGTAGCTGCGAGACCGTCGGCCCTCAATCGCCCATATCGTTTTGTGTGGTCGGACAGACGGGCACGCTTCATCCCCTCAGGCAAAAGGTCGCGGGGGATGTCTCTCCACGACCCGCCAGGTTTGACATGACCTAGGCGGGCGACATTCTGGGGTGAAAGCACCGCCGCGAAATGGTTATAGGTTTCGCCTACTGGGTTCCGCATGGACTTTGCGTAGTCAGATCTCGGTTCCCGGTCATAGCGGACACATTCCGCACCTTTGCCCATACGCAAGCGGGGAAGGTCCGCCAAGGCTTCCGACACTGTCACGGCTGGCTTGAGCCTCTGCTTGTCAAGCGGCATCAGCCGGAAGGTCATAGTCCGTCCGCCTCGAAAGTTGGCCCGCCCAACAGCGTAGTGGGTTGGTTCAGGGGGATTCGGAGCCCCATGAAATCTTGAAGCCAGAATGATCAAACGCCAGCGCTGCTGTGGAACACCATAATGCGCTGCAAAAAGGATTTTGGCCGAAACATCATATCCCCTTTTTGTGAACTCTTTCACGATCCGTTCGAAGATTCGCCCATCGGCTAGGGAGAGCATACCGGGAACGTTTTCAAGGAGCAGCAGGGTCCCAGTTACGTAACGAAACAATGATGACGAAAAAGCGACGAGCGTTTTTCTTCGAGGCTCAGCTAAGGGGCGTTAATCGAGAACCTCATGGCGGACTCCAGCAAAAGGGCGAGTACGTGGGGGCATCTCCAGCTGCACACGCACAGCACGCGGATCGATTTCCTCCACAGGGCGAGGGTCCGCAAGGGCCTCAGGATGGTTGAGTTGAAACGTTTCGATCGCCGACTGATTGAAGTCGTTTCCATATAGGGTACGAAACCCGGCCTGCTTAAAGCCTTCCGTAATCCCGCCTGCCCCACAAAACAAATCGATACATGTCAGCACGGTTTGCCTACCCACCTAATGGGATTACACGGAATCAAGACCACAATATCTTGTACTACTTGCCTGCGCGAAAAACAAGTCAAATATTTTGTCCGTGCACGAAGGATCATCGGCTGAATTTGGCGCTGTGTTTAAAAATTCTGAGGCCGAGCCCCCGCTCGCTTCATGGGTACCTATTTTAGCCGAAAATACCTAATCCCGCGTTTTTTGCCTCGGGTGGTGAAGGCGATTTTCTTTTGTCCTGAAGAAGCGACATGAGCGAAGACCATGCGAACCAACCGTCCTGGCGCCTTCGAATTCTCATTTGGATCTAGAATCTGGGACAAAAAGTACCATAAATACCCTCTGCGTGAGAATTTGACGGGGAGGAAGGCTGTCAATGTCTTGAGAATTGCCGAGCTGGAAACGGAGAGGCTAAATCGAATTTCCGATCAGTGGCCCGGGAGCGCGTGGTATGATTTCCCTCGTTCGGCAAGGTTGCAAGCACCATGCTTTCGATTTACTTACCCAAAGTAACTGAAGGCTTTGAGGTTTTCGCCATGCCAAGTGGCAAAATCTGGACGCGCGACGAACTTCTGGCCGCATGCAACCTCTACTTCACCCTGCCGTTTGGCCAGATGCATTTCAGAAACCCAATCATCATTCAAATGGCGGGGGCGCTTGGGAGAACGCCTAGCAGCGTTGCCATGAAGCTGGTCAATTTCGCTTCGCTCGATCCCACGCATCAGGCACGCGGAGTTTCGGGGCTTAAAGGAACAAGCCGCGCCGACCGCGAGATATGGGAAGAATTCCGAAGCCGTTGGGATTCGGCAGTTGCGGAAAGCGAAATGGTCCTTGAGCGGCTTATTACAACGGAAGAGGCTCCGGCCAAAGGCCGCAAGACTCAATATGAACTTCCACGGAAACCGTATAGCGGCGCAACCGAGAAAGAAGCGACTGTCCGCGTCAGGGCTGGTCAAACGTTCTTCAGGAAGGCCGTTCTCGCGGCTTACGGAGCGTGCTGTTGCGTAACGGGGAATCCTGTCCCGGAGCTATTGACCGCAAGCCATATTTTGCCTTGGGCCGACTTTCCCGACCAGCGGACCAACCCCCAAAACGGCCTTTGCCTTGCCGCGCATTTTGACAGGGCGTTTGACAAAGGCTTGGTTACCTTTGACGAGCGACATCGGCTGAAGTTGAGTCCACAACTGCGGCGTTGGCTGCCAGACGCCGCGCTGGAACGCGAGTTCTTGTCGATGGAGTCAGCCTCGTTGCGAATGCCCGAAAGATTCCCGCCAGACGAAACTTTCCTCGAAATTCACAGGAAGAATATTTTTCAAAAACGATGAGGGTGGAAGGGTGGTTCGCGTAGCGCAGGCCCTTGTGGCTTGCGGTTCTTAGGTTTTGCCCGCCGGGGGGGCCAGGTCAAGAGCCATGAAAACAAACCCCAAAACCAAAAACCAAGAACAAATTCAAGAGCCGCAGGCCGTAAGGGCCTGAGGTACGAACGGGAACCGAAAACCATAAAAACAAAATCCAAACCAAAACAAAGAGCCGCAGGCCGTAAAGGCCTGCGATACGGGGAAAAAGGTGGCATAATGGCGAGCCGTGTCGCGCCTGCGCCGAATGGTCCAATCCGACTGCTACTTTTTTGTTACCTGCAATGTCCGGAAGGTTCTGCCCAGGGCGGGACAGAGTTCACGCTACGCGGACCCGGTGACGCTGCTGGAGGATCGGGATTTTGCCCTTCTGGCGGACGCCATTGCGACCTGCCGGAAACAGCTTGGTTTTCTGCTGACTGCCTGGGTGTTTATGCCTGACCATTGGCACGCCATCCTTTGCCCGCGCGAACCGGCGGGCGTTTCCGATGCCATGAAGCTCATCAAGCAGCGCTCGACTCACGCCATTGGGGTGGCCCGGCAACAATCCATCCGCCTGTGGCAGACCCGGTTTCATGAGCATGCCCTGCGAACGGTGAGGGAATATCTCGGTGCCGTCGAGTACATCCACTTCAACCCCGTCAGGCGCAAGCTGGTAAACAGGCCGGAGGACTGGAAATGGTCGAGCATTCACGATTATTCGCCGGGAGGGACGAGCCCGCTTCCGGTTGATCGCGTGAACCTTCCCTCGGACCAGAACGCCCGCCTGTAGCGCAGGCCTTTACGGCCTGCGGCATTTGGTTATGGGTTCTTGATTCTGGTGTTAGTTCGGGTACCTGTAGCGCAGGCCCTTGCGGCCTTAAGAACAATTCAAAAAACGAACCCAAGACCCAAAAGCCTAAGGCAAGGGCCGCAGGCCGTAAAGGCCTGCGCCACGGAAAACCAAACTGCAAACCAAAAACAAAAAAACAAAGGCAAGGGCCGCAGGCCGTAAAGGCCTGCGCTACGAAAAACCAAACTGCAAACCAAAAACAAAAAAACAAAACCAAGAGCCGCAGGCCGTAAAGGCCTGCGCTACTTCAGCGCCTTTTCGATGCCGGCCTGGGCGAGGGGGGACATGATGGCGAAGCCGGCGGGCAAGGGGTGGACGCCGTCGTGGCTGAGATTTTTGGGCAGGCCGCCGGCGGCATCTTTCATTTTGGAATAGTAATCCACGTAGACATAGCCGTGGCTGGCGGCGTAGCTCTTGAGCCAGCGGTTGACGTCCGCGATTTTGGGCGCGACATTTTTCACCTGGGGATGCCACGGGAACCGGACCGAGGGCAGCACCGAGCAGAGCACCACGCGAATGGAGTTGGCCCGGGCCAGCTGGGCCATGGACACGATGTCGCCTTCGGTCTGGCTGAGGGGCATGGGGCCGGTGTTCTCCGCAACGTCATTGGTGCCGGCCAGAATCACCACCACACGGGGCTTCAGGTCAATAACATCCTGGCGGAAGCGCAGGAGCATTTGCGTGGAGGTCTGCCCGCTGATGCCGCGGTTGATGTAGGGCTTGCCGGGGAAGGACTTTGCGAGGTCCCAGATTTGCGTGATGGAGTCGCCCATGAAGACCACGCGGTTCTCGCCGGGCGCGGGCGGCCCCAGCTTGAGATCGGCTTCGCGGAAGCGCGCCAGGTTGCCGAAGTCGGTCAGCAGTTGTTGTTCATGGGATGGGTGTTGCGCCGGCTGCGTCGTCGCCTTCGGCTTCTGGGCCATGGACAGGGCAGGGAGAAACAGTGCAGCAAAAGCTGCGGCAAGCAGGGAAAAATTGCGAAGTTTAAAAGGATTCACCGAAGGCCTCCATTTCATTAACAGGCAGGAACCGGCGGCGGACAGGGCCACGGCACGCTTCCTGCAATCAACTGCGGACCTCAAAACCGGAGGTTCGCGATACACGACTCTGTCACGGCGCGCGGGCGGCTGTCAACCAGCGGAGAGGAGGGATGGCGCAGTGGGAGGGAGCGGAGATTATTGGGGAGCGCCGCGCCCGTATCAGGTTCGCACACATCGCAAAAGGCGCGATCGATGCGCTATCCGAGTGAAAAACCAAAACACAAGAACCGAAGTCCGTAAAGGCGCGGCGTTACTCCCAGGAGCCGTCGAGCAGGTCGAAAAGTTCGGGGTCGCTGGTGATGGAGGAGAGCTCGAGGCGCTGGCTGTCGGGGAAGCCGGCAATGGGATCGAACAGGCGCTTTTCGGTCTGGAATTTGGGGTCGCGGCCGAAACGCAGGCGCAGAAAGCGGCGCAGCAGGCGTTCGGTGGCGGCGATCAGTCTCCAGGCGCGGCGGTGCGATTCGTCGCGGTCCATCAGCACGGTGAGCAGCGTGTAGGCGCGCAGCTTGGTTTCATTGGCCTCGGGCTCGTCGAGTGGCGGGGCCTTGCTGAGAAAGAAATCGAGCCGCTCAAGCTGCCAGGCGGCCTGGGCAAAAAAGACGCGGTGCTGCCGCCACAGCGAGTCGGCAATGAGGTGCGCCAGCTTTTCTTCCTGCTCGTTCTGCGGACCCAGATAGCGCGCCACCAGGCGGTGGATGGCCTTGTAGTCGCGCGGATTTTCGCCCAGCGCCGCCACCGGACCGCGCAGCCGGCGGGCGAAGAGTCCGTGCTTGAGGACTTTTTGCGCCTGGCGTTCGATGCTTTTGTCGGTGCGGGCGGCGCGCGCTTTGGCGATGGACTGGCGCAGCCTGGCCAGGTGCTGGGGCGAGCGGCCGCGTTCCTTCAGAGCTTTGCGGGCTTTGGCAACGTTGCGGCGGGCGGCTTCACGCTGCGCGGCAGAAACGGGCCGGCCGGGCATGCGGTTGGCCATGTGGGCCTTCTTGATGGTCCAGAGAGACGCGGACCGGCGGGCGGGAGTGAATTCCCACTGCGAGCGGCTGGCCTGCCAGGCCTTTTCGAGATTTTTGAGAGCGGCGGCGCGATGGCGCGGGGACTGCCGGCGCGATGGGGCCGGGTTCGGCTGTTGAGTGGGCATGGTTTTCTCCTCGCGTGACGTGTGCGCATGCATCGCGGAAAACGCGACGGATGCGCCACCGGAGGGGGTACGCCGGTGAACCTTCTGTTCAGAGTGGCAAGCAGGCCAACAGAAAAACGCCGTGGGGCGGCGTTACAGTAGTAGGCTAGCACAAAGGAGCCCGATTGTCAAGCGAAATCTTCGCTGGGATGGGTGTAGCGGCGGGTTGATCCCGCCATTGATGGCAGCGGGAGGCCGCCGGTGCGCAAACCCGATGGCGGCGTAATGCCGCCGCTATGAAAACACCCCTCACCCGCCCCGGCGCTGCGGGGCACCCTCTTTCCAATATAAAAGCAGCGACGGGTGACGGGCCGGGCGGCGCGGCCACGTTCCGGGGATTTCAAATTGCAGATTTGAGATTTCAGATTGAGAACATCAGGCGGTGGGGACAGACCGGGAATTCAAGATTCCAAAAGAAGAACCGCTGCTCCCGCAAGTCAGGAGCGCCGCTGCAGCGAGAGCGTGCGCTACAATTGTCGCTCAGGATTTTTCACTTCACCGTAATGGAGGATGCAATGGCAACGCTGGGCCTGATTGAATACAAGGACGCGAGCCCGGAGGTGCGGGCGGTTTATGACGACATCATGGCGACGCGCCAGACGGACTGGATCAACAACTTCTGGAAGGCGCTGGCGCACGATCCGGCGACCCTGCGGCGGACGTGGGAGAGCATCAAGCAGATCATGTCGGAGGGCGCGCTCGACCGCCTGACCAAAGAGATGATCTACGTGGCGGTGAGCGTCGCCAACCAGTGCAACTACTGCATCGCCTCGCACACCGCCGGGGCGCGCAAGGCCGGCATGACCGACGCCATGCTGGCCGAACTGATGGCCGTGGTGGGCATGGCGAGTGAAACCAACAGCCTGGCCAGCGGCTGGCAGGTTGAGGTGGATGAGCAGTTCAAGACGTAGCGGTTCGGGCGAAAGCGCTGCGCGCGTGGTTTTTCCCTCAGCATGTGGCAGGCTGCGGGAAAGGCCGATTCAAGGGACGACCGTAAACCCTCCGTTGACCCTTGACCAATGAGGATTGCATAACAGAACGACGGACTTCCGTAGCCCCGGCATCTTGCCGGCCCTGAGTAAAGGTACCGCCGGGACGGCGGTGCTACCAACGAACGTTGTCACCCTATTTTGCAGTCATCAGTAGGTCAGATGAGTTCACGCAGTAGTGCCTTTTATTCCTGCATTCCGTTCCTATCGATTATTGACCATCGAACCCGCAGACGGTAGCCTCAATGGGACGTTATTGGGGCACTGTTTTTTTAGCATCATTAGGGGCGACGATCCATTCAACATTGACGGGCGTTGATTGAACGCTGCGTTCACCGGGTTAGCCCGGCAACAAACGGGAAGTTTCGTCTTTTCCGCTCTCGACCGAGGGCGTTGCGGGTCTGGAGTCTTCAAGCAAGGAGAAAAGGAATGCAGGGTTGTCAACAAAGAGGGAGAAGTGTGCGCAGCGCGGCGAGGAAACTGATTGCACCTTGCCTGCTGGCGCTGATTGGAACGTTTACCCTTATGCCCCGTGCCTGGGGCCAGGGCTGCATTATTGCGCATTCGTTTGGACAAGTGGGAGGCCCCACCACCCAGGGCGGTTACCTCCAGCCGGGGCAATGGGAATTGACGGTCGGATACCGGCACCAATATTCGTTCCGGCATTACGTCGGCTCCACCTATCAGGCTTACCGTGAGGTGGAAGGCAGCAATGTGCGCAACCGCGTCAACCTGACGTCCGCCGACCTGACGTACCAGATCACACGCCGCTGGAGCGCTGACATCAACGTGCCATTCGAGTTTGCCAGCCGGCACGCCTTCAACTCATCCAGGGGAAGAATCACTGACCAGGGAACATCCGGAATGGGCGACATTACAGCCTCCGTTCACCGCTGGATGTGGGACCCCAAAGGTAATCCCTCCCACAACATCGAACTCGGCATCGGCCTGGAGTTTCCAACCGGCCAGGATGACATTGTGAACCGTTATAGCCAGACGGTGGGCGATCCTGCCGCGGATAAGATCGCCGATTATTCCATCCAGCCCGGCATCGGCGTCTGGGGCATTCCGATTTCCTGGGTTTCGTTCCAAAGCATTAATCCGCAGGTCCAGGTCTATTTCAACGGAAGTTATCTGGCGACGCTTCAGGAATCGAACGGAGTGCCTACGGGCCACTCCAGCTCGCTGACGGCGTATGTTTCGCCGGGAGACGAATATCTTGTGCAGGCCGGAGTTTCGTACGCCTTCAAGAGCCTTCCGGGTCTGTCATTAACCTTCGGCCCGCGGGATGAAGGCGTGCGTTCGCACGACCTGTTTACGGACAACATTGGCTGGCGCCGTCCGGGCTTTGCCGTTTCGCTGGAGCCCGGCTTCCAGTATCTGTTCCACCACGGCAACGACCTGATCTCGGGCAGCATCGCCCGCGCGGTGTACCGCAACCGCACGCGAAGCGTGCCCGACACCATCGAAGGCGGCCACGGTGACGCCGCCTTTGCCGACTACGTGTGGCTGGCCAGCTTTGTGCATCGATTTTAGTTGCAGCGCGCCGCCAGCGGCGGAGCATCTGCGTCGCGCGCCGCCGCTGGCTTGAACCCAATCCGTCTGCCTGAAAAGTTATGCCTTGCGCTCCGAAGGAGGTTTTATGCGTTTTCTGAAATCCCCGCGGCCGCTGCTGGTTGCGGCATTGCTGTTTGCCACGGCACCCGCCGCGGTTGCGGGTTCGTCGCTGCCCAAACTGAAACTGAAAGACCTGGACGGCCAGAAGGAAAACCTGCAAGCGTATCAGGAACAGGCCAAAATCATCGTGCTGAATTTCTGGGCCACCTGGTGCGGGCCGTGCAATGAAGAAATGCCGATGCTGGTGAAGGAGCAGGCCAAATATAAGGGCCGCGGCGTGCAGGTGATCGGCGTCTCGATTGACAAGAGCAGTGACGAAGGCAAAGTGCGGGACTTCATTGCCAGGTATCACATCGATTTCCCCATCTGGGTGGGCGGCACGGGCGATGACGTCAGCCGGTGGAAGCTGGGACCGGCGGTGCCCGCCACAGCCTTCATCCAGAACGGCGAAATCGTGGGCCGGGTCTGGGGTGAAATGCGCCAGCCGTCTTTTGAACACCGGATCGAGTGGCTGCTGGGCAACCACGAGGGCGCGCCTCCCCAAGCCGTCGAAAATAACCTGAATGTGAAGGAGAAGTAGCACCTTCACAGGCAGAAAACCATCTGAAACAAAACCTGCACATCAGGGTCCCGTGAACGCTTCCCTCACCGGGGAGGGAGAAATACCACGGGTCCCCGCATCTCTCCCAAACCTCACAAGACCGCAAGCAAGGTGAAATTCTGGCGCCCCGCGGCAGATGGTGACCCGG
Source organism: uncultured Acidobacteriota bacterium (assembly GCA_963783155.1). GTDB lineage: Bacteria > Acidobacteriota > Terriglobia > UBA7540 > UBA7540 > SCRD01. The sequence continues at coordinate 100,248 of CAWANC010000018.1, forward strand.
TTTGGTTCCCGTCTTGTGGCACGGCCATCCTGGCCGTGTTTTTTGACCGCAACACGGGCGAGGACGCCCGGGCCACAAAGCAGACTAAGTCACCACCCCGTGGCGGCTTGCTTTCCCCGAGATTCGCTCCTAGAGTTAAGAGAATCGGCTCGTGGAATCTTTCGGGGAAAGGAAGCAATCGTGGCGGTGTTCGTTGGTCTCGCGGGGATCGTCCTGCTGGGCGTGATTCTCTGGGACGCTTTTGAAACCATCATTCTGCCCCGGCGGGTGACCCGGCGCTACCGGCTGGCGCGGGCGTTTTACCGCTATACCGCGACGCCGTGGTATTGCGATCGCGCGCCGCATCAAGTCCGCCAAGCGGCGCGAAGGTTTTCTGGGAGTTTACGGGCCGCTCTCGGTGCTGATGCTTTTCGGCGTTTGGGCGGGCGGCCTGATTCTGAGCTTCGGAATGTTGCAGTGGGCGGACGGCGCGCTGCTGGGCGACCCGGCGACGGTGCAATCGTTCCGCACGCAGCTTTACCTGAGCGGCACCAGCTTTTTCACGCTGGGGCTGGGCGACGTGACCCCGCACACGCCGCTGGCGCGCTTTGTGACCGTGGCCGAAGCGGGCATGGGCTTTGCTTTCCTGGCGGTGGTGATCTCCTATCTGCCGGTGCTCTACGGAGCGTTTTCGCGCCGCGAAGCCAACATCGCGCTGCTCGACGCGCGCGCCGGCTCGCCGCCCACTGCCCCGGAACTGCTGCGGCGGCACGTTCGCCAGCAGAACCTGGAAGCGCTGGACCAGTATCTGCGCGCCTGGGAAAGCTGGGCGGCTGAGCTGATGGAAAGCCATCTCTCCTATCCCGTCCTCTGCTACTTCCGCTCGCAGCACAACAACCAGTCGTGGGTGTCGGCGCTGGCCACCATCCTGGACGCTTGCGCGCTGCTGATTGCCCACACCGAAGGCGCGCTGCGCTGGCAGGCGGAATTGACCTTCGCCATCTGCCGGCACGCCCTGGTGGACCTGGCGCAGGCCCTGGCCATTCCGCCACGGCTTGTTTCTCACGACCGCTTTGAGCCCTCGACGCTCATCGAAATTCGCCGCCTCCTGGGCGCCTGCGGAACTCCCCTGTGCATAGAGCATGCCGCGGACGAAAAGCTGAACCAGTTGCGCGCCATGTACGAGCCCTACCTGATCGGCTTTTCAGAGCGGCTGCTGATGACCCTGCCCGCCTGGGGACCGGTCGGGCCGCGCCCTGACAACTGGCGCACGAGCGCCTGGGAAAGGGCCGCGTCGGTCGCGGGCCCGTCGACCGTACTCAATCTGGAAGATGACGATCACTCCTGAAGGATGGCGACCGCAGGTCCGAATACGACGATCGAGCGCCCGCTGCCATCATTTCATTTTGTTCCTTGATGGCCGGAAAAAAACTTAACACAGAGGGCACAGAGGCGCTCCTTGATCTCTGAAGACACAGAGGACACAGAGAAAATCCCATGCCATGCCGGAAAGCGCGTGAGTCTGAAGAAATAATCTGCGAGAATTCACAGAACAGGAGGTGAGTATGGAGAGCAGCCGGAATGAGATGGAACGGCAGAAACAAACGGCAAAGGTTCCTGCTTTCGAGCGGGGCGGCGCGGGCTGGATCGGCTGGCGGGGCGTGCGATGGGCTTGCAGCACGCTTGCAGCATTCGGGCTGGCCCTGGCGCTTGGATCCGCGGGCGCGCAGGCGGTTGCGGCTGAGGGACCCACCACGGCGCGGACTTCCCAGGTTTCCGACGCCCAGCTTCTCTCCACTCTGGCCTCCGGGCCGGACTCTCAGCAGGGACCCGCAGCCGCCGGCGCGAAGCGGCAACAGCAACAGCGCGCCGCTGACCCTCACCCTGCAGGATGCGCTGCAGCGCGCGGAAAAATACAGTCCGCAATTCCAGGCGGCGGTGACGGCCTCGAAGATGGCGCGGGCCGGCGTGACGCAGGCTCGGGCAACCCTGCTGCCCTCGGCGGACTACACCATGCAGGAACTGGCTACTCAGGGCAACGGCATCGTGCCCAGCGGGCGATATGTTACCAATGACGGCGTTCACGTTTACCGCGCCTGGGGAGTTTTTCACCAGGCGTTTTCCGCCGACACCTTTACGCTGGCCGGTCTCCGGCGCGCCACGGCGACGGAAGAGATGGCGCGGGCGCAGCAGGAGATTGCGCAGCGCGGGCTGAAGGTGGTGGTGACCCAGGCCTACTACGCGCTGGTGGCGGCGGAGCGAGGGTACGCGACGGCGCAGCAGGCTTTGGACCAGGCGGGGCGGTCTCTCAAGGCAAGCCAGGAACTTGAGCAGGGCGGCGAGGTGGCGCACAGCGACGTGATCACCTTCCAGATTCAATACAACCAGCAGCAGCAGGCGTTCCAGGAATCCACTCTGGCCATGTCGAATGCCCGGCTGGCCCTGGCGGTGATGCTGTTCCCGGATTTCAATCAGAATTTCAACGTGGTCGATGACCTCAACACTTCTCCGCCGCTGCCCACGCTGGCCGATGCCACCAAAATGGCGGAAGCCGGCAACCCGGAAATTCGCGCCGCCATGGCGGCCTTGCGCGAGTCGCGCTACGGAGTGTCGCAGGCCAAGGCGGCCTTCCTGCCCACCCTTTCATTTGACGTTGATTACGGAATCGAGGCCAACGCTTTTGCGCTGCGCAGCGTGGCCAGCGGCTTTCCGGAAGCGGGCCGCCTGCCCAACCTGGGCTTCTTTGTAACCGCCACGCTGAACGTGCCGGTGTGGCACTGGGGAGCCAACATCAGCAAGCTGCACCAGGCCCGTTATCAGAAGCAGCTGGCGCAGGTCAACCTGAGTTTTGCGCAGCGGCAGGTGTTGAAAAATCTGTATTCCTACTATAATGAAGCGCGAACGGCGCGGGAGGAACTGGCCTCGCTCGAAAGCTCCGCGAGCCTGGCGGCGGAGAGCCTGAGGCTGAACACGCTTCGTTACAAGTCGGGAGACGCAACGGTGCTGGATGTGCTGAACGCCCAGAATACTCTGACGCAGGCCCGCGACGGTTACGCGGCCGGCCTGGCGCGTTACCGCGTGGCCCTGGCCAACCTGCAGACGCTCACGGGGAGCTTTTAATTGATGCCACGACGAAGAGTTTATCCTGAGTGCAAAAGCAGATTCCTCTCTTCGCTCGGAATGACGAGGCTTCGAAAAGTTACCTCGGTTCAGTATCGGATGCTGGTTTGGCTGGCGCTGGGCGTTTCACTCGCTGATGGCGGGCTGCGGCGGCAAGCAAGCGCCGGAACCTGAGCCCCTGGTTGCCGTGCAGGCGGTCAAGGTGGAGCGCTCCGTGATCGAGCAGCAGGTCAGCTCAGAGGCGGTGCTCTATCCGCTTCAGCAGGCCACCATCGTGCCGAAAATCAGCGCTCCCATTCAGAAATTTTATGTGGAGCGCGGAGACCACGTGCACGCCGGGCAACTGCTGGCAGTGCTCGAAAACAAAGACCTGGCCGGGGCTGCCGCCCAGGCCAAAGGCGGTTACGAACAGGCCGAGGCGAATTACCAGAGCACCACCGCCTCCAACCTCCCCGAGCAGATTACGCAGGCGAAAGGCAACGTGGACAGCGCCAAGGCGTCATTCGCCGCCGCCCAGAAGCTTTATGACAACAGCAAAAAACTTTACCAGCAGGGCGCTCTGGCCGGCAAGCAACTGGACCAGGCCAAGGTGGGGCTGGCCCAGGCGCAGGCGCAGTTGCAGTCCGCCGAGCAGACGCTTGAAAAACTGCAATCCGTGGGCATGAAGGCGCAGTTGAAGGCAGCCCAGGGACAATTGAATGCCGCCAGGGGCGCTTACGAAAACGCCGCGGCGCAGCTTTCGTATTCGGAAATCCGCAGCCCCATTGACGGCGTGGTCACCGACCGGCCGCTGTTCCCGGGCGATATGGCATCCACCAGCTCGCCGCTGATAACCGTGATGAGCCTGTCGGAGGTGGTGGCGCGGGCGCGCGTGCAGGCGTCGGAAGCCGCGCTGCTGAAGGTGGGCGACGCGGCGGAGATCTCCGGGCCGGGCGCCTCGAAACCGCTGGCGGGAAAAGTGACGGTGGTGAGTCCGGCGGTCGATCCCAACAGCACCACGGTGCAGGTGTGGGTGCGGGCCCGCAACCCGGGCGGCGAACTGAAGCCCGGCTCGACGGTGACCGTGACGGTGACGGCAAAGAAAGTGCCCGACGCGCTGGTGATTCCGCAGGCGGCGCTGCTGACCGATCCCGATCTCGGTCCGTACGTGATGGCGATTGATGGCACCAGCGTGGCGCACCAGACAAAAGTCAAAACCGGCATCGAGCAGGGCGGCAAAGTGCAAATCACCCAGGGGCTCAAGCAGGGACAACTGATTGTGGCCCAGGGCGCCTACGGCCTGCCCGACGGCACCAAGGTGAAGTATTAAGCTCGTCGCTGTAAGATGCTGGCTTGTCATGCTGAGCGAAGCGAAGCATCCCCGTATTTGTTTGAAGGTAAATGCAGAGATCCTTCGCTGCGCTCAGGATGACAGGCGAAGGGCTCAGCATGATGCGTATCGATCGTCTCTCTGCTAATCGAAGATGACGGATGGATAATCACACAAATAAAATGCCTGAACCTCCCGCCAATTCAGGCGCGCGCGACAAGGATGCGTCTTCCTACTGGTTTGCGCGGGATTCCAAGCCGATCATTTTCCTGATCGTTGCGCTGGCGCTGGTGGGCGGATATCTGGGCTTCACCATTCCCATTGCGGTTTTTCCCACCACGAATTTCCCCCGGGTCATCATCGGCGTGGACAACGGCGTGATGCCCATTGACCAGATGATGGTCACCATCACGCGGCCCATTGAAGAAGCGGTGGGCGGCGTGCTGGGCGTCGAGGACGTGAAATCGATCACCAGCCGGGGCTCCGCGGAAGTCGACCTTTTTTTCAATTGGAATGTGGACATGTTCCAGACGCTGCAGCGTGTGAATGCGGCGGTGGCCCGGGTGCGGCCCGACCTGCCGGCGACAGCCAGGATTGAATCCAACCGCCTGGAATTTTCCAGCTTTCCCATCATGGGCTACAGCCTGACCTCCAAGACCGTGCCGCAGACCGAGCTCTGGGATCTGGCCACATATGGCATCAAACCCCGGCTGAACAGCCTGTTGGGCGTCGGAAACATTGTGATCCAGGGCATGCAGGTGCCGGAATTCCACATTACGCCCGATCCGGCCAAGCTGCTGGTGACCCAGGTGACCGTCTCCGATCTTTTGAGCGCGGTGGACCGCTCCAATCTGATTGAGTCGCCGGGCCTGCTGACACGCGACCACAAGCTGTACCTGGACCTGATCAGCGGCCAGGTGCAAAATCCGCCGGAAATCGCCGATATTTATGTGAAGAAGGACCCCAGCGGCAATCCCCTTTACGTCCGCGACGTGGCGAGCGTCTCGTCAGGGGTTGCGCCCAACTACACCATTGTGACGGCCAACCGGCAGCCCGCGGTGCTGATCGATCTGAACCGGCAGCGCGCCAGCAACACCATGCACGTGGCCACCGAAGTGAAGGCGGAAATGCAACGGATCGAAAAAACGCTGCCGCCGGGAGTGAAGGTCGGCAATTTTTACGACCAGTCATGGATTGTTGGGGAATCGATCAAGAGCGTGCGGGACGCCATCCTGATCGGCATCATCCTGGCCTCCGCGGTGCTGGTGCTTTTCCTGGGCGACTGGGGATCGAGCTTCATCGCCGGCATGGTGATTCCCATCAGCATTCTGATGACGTTTATCGCGCTGAAGTTTATGGGCGAGAGTTTCAACCTGATGTCGCTCGGGGGCCTCGCGGCCGCGGTGGGGCTGATTATCGACGATGCCATTGTGGTGGTGGAGAACGTCGTCTTGCGCCGCGAAGCGGGCGAAGGCCGGTTTGAAGCGGTTGCACACACTCTGAACGAACTCACCGTGCCGTTGATCGGCTCGACGCTGACGCCCATCGTCGTCTTTGTGCCGCTGATCGCCATCACCGGAGTGACCGGCGTTTTCTTTCGCGCCCTCGCCGTTACCGTGGGCGTGGCGCTTTTCGCGTCACTCACGCTGGCGCTCACCTGGACTCCCAATCTGTGCCTTTACCTGCTGCACCCAAAACCCAAGGCGGACCTGCCCGGCGGAAGCGAGAGCCCTGCAACTTCACCTGAGGCTTCAACGGGCGAAGCGGAAACTTCCGGCAGCCTGCGGGAACTCACGCCTGAGCAGATCGAAATGCGGCGGATGATGGCGCTGGAAGAACGCTCGATGGGAAAGACCATCAGCCGGATCATTGGTTTTTACGACCACTGGTTCCGGAGAGCTCTGGAGCGCCCCTGGCTGCTGGCGGTGCTGGCCGTGGTCCTGATCGTGGTCTCGTTTTTCTGCTACCGCCATATCGGTTCCGATCTGCTGCCGCCCATGGACGAAGGAAGTTTTATCATGGATTATGTGACGCCGCCCGGCAGCTCACTGGAGGAAACGAACCGCATGCTGGACCATATTCTGCAGATCGTTGGCGCGGTGCCCGAAGTTGACACCACCTCCCGCCGCACCGGGCTGCAGTTGGGTCTGGCCGCCGTGACGGAAGCCAATACCGGCGATATCGCCGTGAAGCTCAAGACGGACCGCAGCCGCGACGTCTGGGCGATCATGGATGAAATTCGCGCCAAGGTGGCCCGGCAAGAACCGGCTGTGACTGTGGATTTCGTCCAAAAACTACAGGACATGATCGGCGACCTGACGGGCGGTCCGCAGCCGGTCTTTATCGAGCTTTTCTCTCCCGACGCCGAACTGCTCAACTCCTGGGCGCCCAAGGTGGCGGACGCCATCGGCAACATCCAGGTGGGCGGCAGGCATCCTGTAGTGGATATCGACGACGGGATTGATTCCACCACCAGCGGCCCGGCCATCGTTTACCACGTGAACCTGGCCAAGGCGGCCCACGCGGGCTTTACGCCGCAGGACGTGGTGACGGAAGCCAATGCCATGCTGGACGGGGTTCCGGCGGCCCAGCCGGCTGTGGTGAACGACCGGCCTTATACACTGCGCATTCGCTTTCCCAACGCGGCCCGCTCGTCGCTCCGCGCCATGAACAACACGTTGATGATCAGCCCCACAGGACAACTGGCCAGCCTGGGCACGCTGGCCTCCATGAGCGAACTGCCGGGCCAGACGGAAATCCTTCAGGACAACCAGCAGCGTTACGTCGCCGTGACGGCGCGCCTGGAAGGACTGGACCTGGGCCACGGCATCGCCGCCGTCAAGCAGACGATCGCGGGCCTGCACATGCCGTCGTCGATTCGCGTGGAATACGGCGGCCTCTACCAGACGCAGCAGAAATCGTTCCACGACCTGATGATGGTCCTTTTTCTGGCGGTGCTCTTTGTCTTTCTGGTCCTGCTTTTTGAGTTCAAAAACTTTTCCGCGCCCATTGCGATTCTCGCTTCCGCCACGCTTTCCACCGCAGGCGTGCTGTTCGCCCTGCTTGTCACCGGCGCAACCTTTAACCTGGCCTCCTTTATGGGGCTGATCATGGTGATCGGAATTGTGGCCAAGAACGGCATCCTGATTCTGGATGCGGAAGGGAAGTTTCGCGCCGCGGGCTTCAGCGCCAGAGAAGCGATTGTCCAGGCGGGCCGGCGGCGGTTGCGCCCCATCGTGATGACGGCGCTGGCGGCGGCGCTGGGGTTCCTGCCGCTGGCGCTGGCCATCGGTGCGGGCTCGCAGATGCTGCAGCCGCTGGCCATCGCCGTAATCGGCGGCATCCTGATCGCCATCGTTCTGTCGCTGCTGGTGACGCCGGTCCTTTACTATTACCTGAGCAGAAAAGCGGCGTAAGAAGAGCCGTTCAGGTTGCCGAAAAAGCGTCGGTCATTCTGAGCCCGTTCGCTCGCTGCTTGCGAGCGGTTCTAAATAAAGTGAAGAAGGCTCAGGGTAAACTCCGCGAAGAATCTGCTTTTTCCTCCGGAAGACAAACGAAGCAGATCCTTCGTCGCCCCGCAGTGGCGGGACTCCTCAGGATGACGACGGAGGTACCCGCAGGCAAGAGATGAAACTTCGCACCCTGACAACCGATGACATTCCCGCCGGGATGCGGCTGAAAGATCTGGCGGGATGGAACCAGACTCCGGCCGACTGGAGTTGCTTTCTGGACTCAAGCCCGCGGGGGTGCTTTGCGGCGGAAGTGGAAGGCAAAGTCGTGGGCACGGCGGCCACCATGGTTTACGAACAGCGTTTTGCCTGGATCGGCATGGTGCTGGTGGACCCGGAATTTCGCGGGCGGGGAATCGGAACGCGCCTGCTGGAAAAAACCATCGAGCACCTGGACGCCATCGGTATCGCGACCATGAAGCTGGACGCCACGCCGGCGGGCCGGCCCATCTATCAGAAGCTCGGATTCAGTGGACGAGTATGAAATCCAGCGCTGGCTGCTGAAGCGGCCCCGGCCACAGGCGGCAGCGACGCCCGGGCCGCAGGCGTTTACAGACGCGGTGCTGCAACTCGACCGGGAGATTTTTGGGGCCGATCGCAGTCCTCTGCTGCGGTCGCTGGCGGCTGAGAATCCGGACTTTGCCATGGCCGCGGAGCGGAACGGCGAGATTGCTGGATACACCTTTGGGCGGCGCGGAACGCTGGCCGACCACCTGGGGCCGTGGATGGCGCGCGATGAGAAAACAGCCGCCGGACTGCTGGACGAATTTCTCGAGCGCGCGAGGCGCGAAACCGTTTTTGTAGACGCACTCAGGGACCGCCGGTTTGCCGGGGAACTCTTGCTGGCGCGGGGATTCGAGGTATCGCGCCCGCTCACGCGCATGGTGCGAGGTCCCAACAGTCATCCTGGCCGGCCGGAGATGCTCTGCGCCATTCTCGGCCCGGAATTCGGGTAGCACCGAGGGTTACGCAAGTTGGTAGGGCACATAAGACGCCGGCCGTCATGCTGAGCGAAGCGAAGCATCTGCTGTATCTTACTGAAAATGAACAAAGCAGATCCTTCGCTCCGCTCAGGATGACGTGGCGCAGGGACTTTTCAACAACCTGCTAGAAGTTAACGGTTTGAAATCCCATAGAGAGCTGAACAGGAGAATAAAATGGAAAAACACCTTCACCTTTTGAAGAAAACAGCCATGCTTGTGCTGGTGGGCTGCGTGGCTTTCCTCTGGATGTCGAACGGCGGCAAGGGGGAACCCGGTCGGCCGGGCGCCGCAGCGGAAACAGCAGAAATGACCGCGCAGCAGCAGATGCTGCAGGATTATCGCCAGGTCGAGGTGGCCTCGATTTCCGACGCGGAGGAGCAACTTTATAGCCGCAAGATGTATATGAGCCACCAGATGCGGCCGATCTTCCGTACCAAGTTTGTGGGTTACGCGGTGACGGTGCTGCTGAAGAAGCAGGAGAACCATAAAGGAGGCGCGGCGCTCAGCGGCATGCTGGCGGCGATCGACCAGGGCGGTCCTAATGACGTTTATGTGATGAAGCTGGAAGACGGGGTCGACATCGCGGGCATGGGAGGCATCATGGGCACGGCCATGGCGGCCCGCGGCTTTGTCGGAGCGGTGATCGACGGCGGAACGCGCGACACTCCCTACCTGGAGAAAATCCGGTTTCCGGTTTACGCCAAGGGCATTGTTCCTTCCACTTCAGTGAATCACTATGTCTTTGCCGGATCGAACATCCAGATTGACTGCGACGGCGTGCCGGTTTCGGCCGGAGACATCATCGCCGCCGACAACGACGGCGTGGTGGTGGTGCCGCGAGACAAGGCGGAGGAGGTTCTGAAGAAGGCGCAGCAACTGGACTTCACCGAGCACTCGATGTATCCGTTTATCTTCAAATACAAGTCCGTTGAGGAAGCCATCAAGAAGTTCGGACGCATTTAGCAACTTGTTGAGGAAGGCTACCCGTCATGCTGATCACGCGAAGCGGGAGTAGCACCTACTGTACCCTGACTTAAAATGAATAAAGCAGATCCTTCGCTTTGCTCAGGATGACGTGATGGAGGAAGCTTTTCAACAAACTGTCAGGGCTGGAAGTTTGCGAAGGCTGGGCACTGGAGGCGGCAAGTGCCTTGTCCTCCGCCCGCCGGGTTTGTGTATGATGGAGCTTTTGGGGGAACTGTGAAGCATTCACCGGAATTCTTAAAGATTGTGGAGGAGGCGAAGAGCCGGATCAAGGAAGTGGACATCCACCAGGTGAAGCAGTGGCTTGATTCCGACAGGAAATTCTGCCTGATTGACGTTCGCGAAGAGAGCGAATGGGCCTCGAGCCGCCTGCCCTGCTCCATTCACATCGGGAAGGGAATTATTGAGCGGGACATCGAGCGGACGGTCCCCGACAAGAGCACCACGCTGGTTCTCTATTGCGGCGGCGGTTACCGCTCGGCATTGGCCGCCGAAAGCCTGCAGAAAATGGGCTACAGCGACGTCGCCTCCATGGCGGGCGGCTGGCGCGGCTGGACTGAGGCCGGCTACAAACTGGCCGACGACTAGGCGATCAATCCTGACTAGAGACCCGGCCAGCGAGGGACAGTCACTAAATCGGCCATGCGCCTTAATAAATCATCACTGACCAGCCTGTTCCTGTCCTTGTCCGTGTGCTTGAAGGTGAGCACCTGGCCGGACCTTCCGGTGGGCAGCAGCACCGCCTCAATCGGCCCGATAACGCTTCTTTCGATTTCGGGCGGGTCGTAGCCTTCATTCACCCGGTTGAGATAAAGCTCCACAACATCGAGCCCGTTCTGGTTCCTGAACGTCTGCTTGCGCGCCACGCTGGGGCAGGAAACGCTGCCCTTGGGCCCGTCGGCCTGGCAGTTTACCTGTGCCCTTGCCACGGCAAATTCCTCCAATGACATTTTTGAGTACGGCTCCATGGAGTAATCGGCGCGGTCTTCAAGGCCAATATCGACCAGCCAGGGCGTGCCGGGCTGCTTCATCAGCGCGAAGATGAAACCCAGTTTGGGATTTACATGCGCGTCCAGCAGAAAGGCCTGCGGGCAGGCGAATTCAAACGGCACTCCCGCATGGCGATAGATTTTCCATCCCGGCGGCAGGCGGGAGTCTGCAGCCTGTTGCGCCGGCCCGGGTGCGGGGGTAGGATATTCCACCGCGGGCCCGGCGAGGCCGAATAGCAAAAGCGGCAGGAGAATTTTTCGCGGCCATCGGAATGCCATTTCTTTGACTCCAGGCGAATGGAAATGCTACACCCGCCGCGGAAATTTGGGAATGCCCCGACAGTATTCTGCCACGGCTGGAAAGATAGCAGGCCCTCCCTTCGGTTTTGTGGTGGACGGCGATATAATGAGCCTGGCGGCGGGGAAAGCCGTATGCCGCCGGGAGGATATTAATGGAAGGATTGCTGGAACCTACTCATCTATTTTTTATTCTGCTGATCGTTCTTATTATCTTTGGACCCGGAAAATTGCCCGAACTGGGCAAGGGGCTGGGAAAAGGGATTCGAGAGTTTAAGGGAGCCCTCAAAGGCGGTACGGAGGAGGCCCGGGATACGGGCCATAAGCAGCTTTAACGGGCAGGCAGAAGAAGCTCAACGCGTCGCCCTGGCGGGCAAGGCCAGGCGTCATTCGGTGTGGCCGGGCGAAGTGAACCGCGGCCTGATGTAAAGCCGGGGTTCAGCCTTTCATCCTGGGCGGCAGAAACTCCAAGGCATCGGCGTTAATCCGGTGGCGTACGGAGTGCCGCCACTCAGTCTCGGACCGCTGGCGGGCGCCCGAACCAGCGCTGGATCCGGCTGGACCCGAAATGGGTCTTGTTGGCCACGAGAGCCTCGGAGGGCTCCTGGAAAGTGGCCACTTGTTTGGGGCCGCTAAAAGTGTCCACGTCCACTCGTCCGACCCTGCCCTGGCCAAACTCCAGATAGCAGGAGCCCTCCCCTTTGTAAGCCTCGGGTGACGGCCCTCCGCTGATCTGCGCGATGATGGAGGCTGCCACGATGCGCGCCGCGGCTTCTGCAAAAACCCCCGCTTTGGGTGTGCCCACCCCGTTCACGTCACCCACTGCGTAGACGCCGGGAAAGCTGGTTTCGAGCGTTTTCTTGTCCACCGGCACCCAGTTATAGGGACCAGCGGCAAGCCCGGACTCAACGACAACCGGCGGCACGCGATGCACCGGCACGCCGAGAAACAGCTCATAGGGCATCTCAGTCCCGTCGGTCAGGACGGCCACTTTGCGGCCCGGGTCGAGCGACTGAACCCGGCGTTCCTTCACGAACCGGATGCCGCGCTCCGCGTACGCGTCGAGAATCGCCTGCGAGGTTTCGGGTGAAGGGGGAATGGGCGTGCCAAAGGGCAGCACCACCGTAATCTCGGTCGCCTGGCGGCGCCCCCGGACAGTGAGATAATCGTGCAGCAACAGCGCCGCTTCGTTGGGGGCGGGAGGGCACTTGTAGGTGGGTCCGGCGACGCCGATGATGGCCGGGCCCCGCTCGAACCTGGGGAGCACGTCGCGCAGGGCGAAGGCTGCGGGTACCGAGTAGAATTCGTTGCCGCCTTCCACGAGTCCCGGCGTGGCCTCTGGTTCGATGTCGGCGCCCAGCGCCACCACCAGCATGTCCGCCTCAAACGTTCCGTCGTCCGTCACCACGCGCCGGGCGGCCGGGTCGATCGATCGCACCGTGGACTGCAGAAATCGCACGCCCGGTTTCACAATGTCGCGGTAGTGATGGCACACGTCGGCCGGCATCTGCCGCCCGAACATCACGTCGAGTTTTGAAAATCCGATGACAAAAGCATCGCTCTTGTCGATGAGCAGGATGTCGATGGCTTCGCCGAAGGCGTCCGAAAGAATCGTCGACAGTTCGAGACCCCCAAAGCCGGCGCCCAGCACCACCACTCGCGATCGTACTCCCATATCCGTTGTTCTCCTTAGCTCGTCGAGTCATTCCGTTTTCGGAAACCCGAACACATGATTCGAAGCCATCCGATGCGGCCATCCACGATGCTGAAATACGGCAGTTGTTCAACCTCAAACGATCCCTTCGGATTGGTGAGGCGAGGTTTGTACGCCACGCGGTGGCAATCGGCAATCGTGCTGGTCCCCAGAACTTCACTTGCCTCAACGTGGTCTGTGGCGGTAAGCCACTGGCCGAAAATGATGTCGTGTATGACGGCCGCCGCAGACGCCGCTTCCCAGAACCGGCGCGGAGTCATCGCCCGAAAATCAACCTCCGGCGTCAGCAACGCCTCGATCGCGCCGCCGTCCCTGGTTGCAACGGCTTGTGCGAAGCGCCAGCCAATTACTTTTGGCATCACCGCTTCCCCACAAGCGCAGTCAGGTCCTGTGAATAGGATCTCTTATGCAAGATTTCTGAATGAATCCCAGACTTCCCTTTGATTGCCCCAGAACAGGTGAGTATATAATACGTCCGTTTCTCCGCATATCTAATCCTGCAGTCCAGACGCCGGCGAGCTATTCGGTGGCGGGATGCTCCTCCAGGATGCCGCCGGTTCGCGCCACAGCCCGGCAGCGCGTCTTCAGGCTGGCCAGGTTGAACTCCAAATGAGGGAACAGTTTCCCAATGATGTGGCGCAGGCACAGGCGTCTGGATCGATGACCGCGCAGAGAAGCCTTCGGGAATTATAGGGAATAACGGATTTTCCGGCGACGGGCTCTAGCGGAAGAGCGATGACAGCAGGCCCCAGGCCAGGCCGCCAAACCACGTCAGAAAGAGCACCGCTCCCAGAACCGGACCCAGGCTGAAAAAAAGAATCACGACAGCTTCCATCAAGATTTCGCCCACCTTCCGCGGCTTCTTGACCGGAATCCCCGACTGTGCCCGCCCGTGCGCAGATAATACTGGTATCAGTTGAGAAACCATGATGTTTGCCCCCCTGAGCTGCTGAAGGATCGCCCCATTTTGAGGACTTATCCCTGACATGCTACGCTTTCATTCTAGAACTCTTGTCACCCGTTGCCGTGTCCCACGTCACACCACGCTGTGATCTTCCTGACACTCCAACCCTTCGCTTTGCCTGCTGGAATAGGTTAGAATCAGGGGCGCTTGCGACCCGTCGGGCTGCCTTGAAAGCTGAAGTTGCCTCCATAGGAAGGGCCCTCGATCGGAGGCTTCCGGCCTGAGCAGCCGTCGCACCCTGGCGGAACCGGCCTCCTGGAAATGGAAGGATATTGACCTTATGTCATTGGAAAACATGGAGATCGTGGCCAATGTTCCAGGCAAAGGTCTGGCCCGGATCGACATTCAGGAAGAACGAATCGCCTCGGTCGAAATCCTGGGGCCGCTGGACGCTGAAAAACCCTACGCCAGCCCGGGCCTGATCGATATCCAGTTGAACGGCTATGCCGGCATCAACTTCTGCGACGCCGAACTTGACCCGAACAAGGCTCCCGACATACTGCCCGCGCTGTGGAAGACGGGCGTGACCACCTTCTGTCCCACGGTGATCACCAACACCCAGGAAGGGCTGCTGCAATGCTTCCGGGCGCTGGAAAAAGCCCGGCGCATCGACCTGCGCTTTGACCAGTGCGCTCCCTGCTACCACCTGGAAGGGCCGTATATCTCGCCGGGCGGCTCGCGTGGCGCGCATAACCCGGAGGTGATGCGGCCGCCCGACTGGACCGAATTTATGGCGCTGCAGGACGCGGCCGGCGGCCGGATTGGAATAGTGACGCTGGCTCCGGAACTGCCGGGCGCTATGGACTTTATCCGCCGGGCGCGCAAGGCGGGACTGGTGGTTTCCATGGGCCACACGGACGCGACTCCAGACGAGATCCACCAGGGCGCCGAGGCGGGAGCGCAGTTGAGCACCCACCTCGGAAACGGCTGCCCGCAGATGATTGACCGCCACCAGACTCCGCTGTGGGCCCAGTTTGCCCTCCGCCAACTGGCGGCCAGCTTGATTTGCGACGGCTTCCATCTGCCTCCCGACCTGGTGCAGGTGATCCACCGGATGAAGGGCATCGATGGCTGCGTGCTGATCACTGACGCCGTCCATGTGGCGGGGCTTTCTCCGGGACGCTACAAGCTGGTGGGTCTGGATATCGAACTTCTGCCGACGGGTAAGGTGGTGGCAGTGGACCGGTACAACATGGCGGGATCGGCAGTGAGTATGGATCGCGCCGTGAAGGTTTTTATGGACTACGCCGGCGTAACCCTGGCGGAAGCGGTCCAGGCGGCAACGGCCAATCCGTCCCGGCTGCTCGAGCGCTTTGAAACCTGCTGCGAGGTCAGGGAGGGCCAGCCGGCCAATCTGGCCCTGTTCCGTGTGGGAGAGGACAGGCTGGAAATTGAAAAGACGCTCCTGAAAGGTGAAGTGGTTTATGAGCGCCCGGAAAGCGACGCTGCCGGCCAGTAGAAGAATAGAAAGGGGATGGCTGACGCGGCGTGTGCACGAACGGGCAGTGGGGGAAACGGGGGCAAGGTAAAATCCATGAAATCAAGGCGTTGGGGCCGTATCCTGAGGAGTGTTGTGCCGCGGCTATTACCGGGGTAAGACGGCGGGCCGGGGCCCTGCAACAGGGCATGAAAACGCCCAATGTCTGAGGGGCTGGCCCTGGAGTGAAGAGCTTTCTTTTCAAGAAAGTTGGGAACCGGGTGCCGAAAGTCGCTTTCGGGTGTATACTCTCCCAATATGTCGAGCTTGGTATTTCCCGGGTGGAAAGCCTGATTAATTCGCTTAAAATAGCATCTTGGTTTCTTAAAGTATGCGGGTGCGTGGCCGAAAGCGCCTTTCCAATGGATTCTAACGCTAAGTGAAGAAAGGAAATTTCGATGGCAGAAGTTGAAAATCTGGAGCGCACGACTGGCGCTTCCACCCCGGTTCGCGTTGATGTTCAGCTGCACGATCTGTTGATGAAGCCGGGAACCGGGACAGCAACCCCACCTCTGCAGCCGAAACCTTCACCCGCGGAGTCGCCGGGCCTGCCCTTGCCGGAACCCGTTTATCCGCAGAGTCCGCTTCCCGAAGGCGTGGACTATACCGAGAAGCAGTATCACAAGATCAACACCATGCGGGCCCTGAAGTGCTGGGCGCTGCCTTTTGTGAAGTCCCGGTTCAAGCCTTCCGAACTGCGGCCGATCATCGCCTACCTTTTTACCGAGTTCAAGTGCAACGTCGACTGCCACTACTGCTGGAGTTACAACAACGACGTGAAGGGCATGACCGAGGAGCTCGCCCGCCGGTCCGTTGACTGGCTGCACGATACGGGCTGCCGCGTGCTGGCCCTGATGGGCGGCGAGCCGTTGCTGCGGCCGGGGTTTGTGCACAAGGTGACCTATTACGCCGCCAAGAAGAATTTTTACGTCTACCTGCCCACCAACGGCCGGCTGATGCGCCCCGAAGTGATTGACCGCATCGGCGATGCGGGAATCGGGATCGTAAACCTGGCCATCGATTGCGTGGAGGAAAAGCCGGGACTGCCCAAGGCGCTGAACCAAATCCGGCCCTACTTTGACTACCTGATCAAACGCCAGCGGCATTACGGGTATACGGTGATGATGAACATCAACATCACCCACATCAATCAGGACGACGTGAAGGAACTGACGGAGATTGCCCGCGACAACGGCATCGCCACCGATTATCACCTGAATGAAGCGCCGATGATGGAGCAGGAACACTTCAAGCACCTGGACGACAACTCCACCTACCTTACGCCGGACGACTTTCCCAAGGTGGAGGCTCTGCTGGATTACCTGATTGACAAGAGCCGCCAGGGCTACAAGATGGCCAACCCGCAACAGCACATGCTTGACATGAAGAAGCTGATGCGCGGCAAGGTGAAACCGTGGCCGTGCCGGGCGGGGCAGAACAACCTGATCATCCGTCCCGAGGGCACGCTGGCGCCGTGCTTCCCCATGTATTCCGCCACCTACGACTGGGGCACGGTGGGGAACCACAAGCTCGACGTCCACCAGCTCGACGAGATGAAGAAAACCTGCTCGACGACGTGCCTTTCCACCTGCAACTACATCCTGTCGCACTGCTATGACAGCTCACGGGTCATCCGCTGGGGCATCAAGCAGGCGTTTCGAGGGTTCCGCGGGGTAAGCGGACACTTCGAAGATTAGGATGGCGCTTCCGCAGGCGGGGCACACTGCCGCGGAAAGAATTTGAACAAGCAGATCATTTTGAGAGAGGGCCGGTTTTTTCCGGCCCTTTTTTTCTGCTCGTGCATCCCTATATGCAGGGGGCTTAAAACAATCAGGAGGAAAATGATGGAACCGCGAATTAATCTTACAAAAGTGGCACTCGGTGCCTACCGGGCCATGGCAGGGCTGGAGGGTTATGTCAGAAACTCATCAAAACTGGAAGCATCGCTGCTGGAACTGGTGAGAATGCGGGCGTCGCAGATTAACGGCTGCGCCTATTGCCTGGACATGCACAGCAAGGATGCCCGGGCGGCGGGCGAGACCGAACAGCGCCTCTACACGCTGAGCGCCTGGCGGGAAACGCCCTTCTTCACCGAGCGCGAGCGGGCAGCGCTGGCGTGGACTGAAGCGATTACCTTGATCAGTTCCAGCAACGCTCCGGATGAGGTCTACGAGGAAGCGCGTAAGGAATTCACCGAAGAGGAACTCGTGAATCTGACAGTCGCCATCGTGGCTATCAACGGCTGGAACCGCCTGGCCATCGGTTTCCGGTCGGTCCCCGGCACCTACCAGCCGGCCGCGGCAAAAAACTCTGCTTCAGGGAAACCGTGACGCATATTGTCGCATTATGAAAGTGAGGAGTAAGGGACAGCCGTTGCAGGCCTTTTGAGCGCCCGTTTAGAGCAGCGCCAGGAATTCGTCAACGGTGAGGCCGGAGTGGCGGATGAGGGCCCGGAGGGTTCCAACCGAAAGCTCCTTGTGCTGCGGGACTGAAAGGTTGGCCCGGTTACCCGGCTTGACAAGGACCAGATGGCTCCCTACCTGGCCGACAGTTTGCCATCCCGCCTTCTGGAAGGCTTTCGCAGCTTCTTTACCGGAGATGTTGGCGAGTTTGCCCATCCAGCTAAACGGCTACGACGATCTGCTGGCGACCCGGCTCTTTGGCAAGCTTTGAGGAGGCTTTCTGGTCCTCGGCCCATAGCCAGGCAGTAATGGCTTCTTTGATGTTTTCGAGGGCTTCTTTTTCGTCTTTTCCCTGGGAGACACAGCCGGGGAGTGCGGGACACTCTGCTACAACCCAGCCGTCTTCCGCCTGATCGAGCGTGACGTGAAAAATCATAAAAACCTCTTCCTGTGTGTCATAGTGCCCCAAATTGCGACGGTTCGCAAGATGTGTGCTGGCAAAGGCCCCGTGCTCCTAACGACCTATTCCTTCCCGTCTTCGAGCGCTGCGCGCATTTCAGGTTCAGGGTCGATGCCCAGGGCATCGGCTACGCGATTGATGTAATTGAAGTAGGCGATCACTTGCACGGCGTCCAGGATGTCGCGGTCACTGAGACCGTGCTTGCGAAGGGCGTCAACATCCTGTTTGCGGACGGCGGCAGGAGTCCGCGTCACCAGATCAGCGAATTTTGCCAGGGCTTTGCTGCGGGGCGGAAGCGTGGCGTGCGGGTAGTTGTGCTTCACCTGTTCCGCCAGCTTCACATCGCCGGTTTCCACACGGAGATCCTCCCCGTGAGCTTCCGTTCAATAGAAACAGTTGTTGGCCCGGGAAACCACGACGGCCATCAATTCGCGTTCGGCGCGTGAAAGTCCTGACGGCGCGTGCATGGTGGCCAGGTAGAGGCCCGTCGATGCGTGAAGGGTTTCCGGATTCAGGCTCTGGATCTTGAGGATGTTGAAAATCTTTCCGGCACGAGCGACCGCCCTCATGTATTCATTCTTCAGCTCTCCGCTTGCGTCTTCGGGCTCGATGGTTTTGATCCATGCCATGATGGCCTCCCAATCCGGCCCCGTAGCGCAGGCCTTTACGGCCTGCGGTTCTTCTCTTTAAACAAAACACCTAAAAGCCGCAGGCCGCAAGAGCCCGCGCTTCACAAGATCAAACCCTTCAAACAGGTATAATACATACTTTGATTTCTCACGTCTTGTGCCATGTGAGGCGTACATGAAGATGCGGCTTGTTATCGTATTGTGCGTGCTGCTGCTGATGGGACCAACGCTCCCGGCAAGGGCGCAGAGCTATGTCGAGCCGCCCGAGGTCTCTCCCCGGGATTTTGCCCTGATGGCCTGGGACCAGTCACCGTCCGATCCGCACCAGCTCGACCTGATGAGGCAGGCGGGTCTGAACATCTCGGGCTTCTGCACTCCGGAAGAGCTTGACCAGGTGCGGGCCGCGAAGATGTCCTGTTTTGTTACCGACGAGCGTGCGAACGACTACGATTGGACCGGGATGCCGGACCGGACGGAGCTGCAGAAAAAGATCGACGCCCTGGTGGCCGAGGTTCGGAACCATCCGGCGGCGCTGGGTTTTCTGCTTCGCGACGAGCCGCCGGCCGCGATGATGGCAGGCCTCGGTGAAGTGTCGGCGATGCTGCGGCGCGCCATGCCCGGAGCGTGGCCTTACGTCAACCTGCTGCCCAATTATGCAACGGCCGCGCAACTGGGTGCGGCAACCTACGAGGCTTATGTGCAAAAATTCGTGCAGGAGGTCCACCCGCCGCTGCTGAGTTACGACAACTACTCGCTGTTTAACGGCAGGATGATGGGCCGCTTTTATACCAACCTGGCAACCTTCCGGCGCGCATCCCAGGAGGCGGGCATCCCCTTCTGGAACGTGATTCTTGCCAACAGCCATTTCAGTTACATGGAACCCACCGACGCCACTCTGCGCCTGCAGGCCTACAGCACCATCGCCTACGGCGGGCGCGGCATCGAATATTTCACCTATTTTTCGCCGAAGGTCGGCAACTTCAGGCTGGCGCCGGTGGACCAGTTTGGGCACCGCACCGAAACCTGGTATAAGCTGCGGCGGCTGAACAATCAGATTCGCGAACTGGCGCCGTGGCTGATCAAACTGCACAGCACGGGGGTTTACCATTCCGCGCCGCTGCCCGAAGGGGCGGAGCCTGTCACTAAAAGCCGGCTGGTGAAGCAGGTGCGGGCGACCAACTTTCAAAGCCCTCCTGTCGCGCCGGAATACCTGATCGGCGAATTCCAGGACGACCAGGGCCGTTCGTTCCTGATGATTGTGAATAAGTCGCTCGAATATTCCATGCGCTACGCAATCGACCTGAAGGATCAGGACCAGCACCTCGTTCTGGTCTCTCCTTATACTGGCCAGCTTGTTTCCTTTGCTGGAGAAATGAACTGGCTGGCGCCCGGCGCCGGCGCGCTGCTGGAGGTTAAGTAGCGGCGAGTTCATCTCGCCACGTGACGGCGTAAAACCGCCTCTACGCCAGGCGCGAAGCGGGGCCGGTTGTCCGCACTGCGCGTTCAGGCTAGAATGAAAGTTTGAATATGGTGGAACTGGTCCAGATCGGTTCGAACTCGCGTCCGGCGCGGAAGCCGGATTGGCTGAAGGTGCGCGTTCCTTCCGGCGAAAATTACTTTCAGCTGAAGAGCCTGATGCGCGGCCTCGAACTCCACACGGTCTGCGAGAGCGCCCGCTGCCCCAATATCGCCGAGTGCTGGCAGCACCGCACGGCCACCTTTATGATTTTGGGTGAGCTTTGCACCCGGCGCTGCGGCTTCTGCGCGGTCCCCAAGGGCCGTCCTGCCGGGCAAGTGGATGGGGCGGAGCCGGAACGCGTGGCCGAAGCTGCCGAAAGCATGGGGCTCAAGTACGTTGTGGTGACGTCAGTGGACCGCGATGACCTGAAGGACGGCGGCTCAACCATTTTTGCCCAGACGATTGAAGCCCTGCGGCGACACGTTGAAGGCTGCAAGGTGGAAGTTCTGATTCCAGATTTTCGCGGCTCGGACGAGGCCCTTGAAACGGTGCTCAAAGCCCGGCCCGACGTTCTGAACCACAACATTGAAACCGTCCCGAGGATGTATCCCGTGGCGCGGCGCGGTTCGCGCTATGAGCGGTCATTGCGGCTGCTGCAGCATTCGCGCGAAATCGATCCTGCCATTCCCACCAAGTCCGGGCTGATGGCGGGCCTGGGTGAAACCATGGACGAGCTTTTCGGCGTGCTCGGCGACCTGGCAGGCGTGGGTGTCGATATTGTCACCATCGGGCAGTACCTGCGGCCCTCGGGTGAGCAGTTGCCGGTGGCGCGGTTCTACACTCCGGAAGAATTTGCAACCCTCAAGCAGGAGGGCCTGCGGCGCGGCATCCGGCACGTGGAGTCGGGGCCGCTGGTTCGCAGTTCCTACCACGCCCACGAACAATCTTCTTCCCTCGATTCGCAGTTGAAGCAATAGCAAATGGGCTCTCTGCTTCCAAAGCCTTGACACAGGAACCGCAGAGCATAGCAAGCGCATTCACTGGATGAGTTGGTCGGGGTGGCGCCGCTTGAGGGCGTTTCGGGCGGCCTTGTAGAGGGCCTTCCCGGGAACGCTTTCTTTGCCGCGCTCCTGGTTCAGGACCTGGCGATACAGGGCTTCACCCTCTTCGGCATGGCCCGTGCGGATTTCAAGGCTTCCCGCCATCAGTGTCCACAGGCCGTTGCCGGGATACTTGCTGCGCAACTGCTGGAAGAGTTCCAGTGATTTGGCATACTGCTTTTCACTGGTGCGGGAATAATCCTTGGCCAGGTAGTAGAGGGCTTCAGCGTTGGTCAATTGGCCGTTCTTTGCCGCGTACTCGATCTCCTGAATGCCGCGCTCCCGGTTTCCTCCCGGCAGCCCGATCATCCACCGCAGCAACTTGACGATGGTGGGCAGGGTATCCACAAAGTAGTCGTAAAGTCCCAGGCCGGCATAGGCGTCCGCCAGTTTGCGGTCTTTCTGCACGGCATCGACCAGCAACGAGCGCATCTGTTTTGCCGCGCGCGCGGCGGCCATGTTGCTTCCCTGCATCGAGGCCAACCTTCCCCTCAGCCCGTAGGCCATTCCTTCGTAGAGGGCATTCCTCGCCACATCGCGGTCTGCCTTTCTGTTGGCGCGCGCTTTGGCTATAGCCTGGTCAACAAGCTTGTTGAATTGCGAGTCGAAGGGACTCTTGGAATTCGAGGGAACGACGAACACATCGGGATCAATGAGGTTGCCGGTGGCGAAATAGATCTTCCACCAGACGGCGTCGGCTTCCATCAGATAGCCCAGCGCTGAGTCCGGGTCGTCGGACTGGATCTTCCGGAAGACTTTGATGGCCGCACCAATTCTGCTGTTCATCAGCAGATCGAGCCCCTGCTGCGCCACCTTGATCTGTTCGGGCTCGGAGGCTTGCGGGCGCGGAGTGGCACGGGCGACAGCGACCGCTAGGAGCGCTGACACAAACACAATCAGCAGAGACGTCGTTGGTTTTGCGTGTTTGAGCGAAAAACAGTTTCCTCGTTCCGCTCGGAATGACATGCGAAGAGCCTTCCCTCTGACCGGAAAATTCATTGGCCGGGCCGCTTGAGCCAGCCGACCAGGATGTCCTGGCCCTCCACGCGGACTTCGTAGGCGGAGGTGGAGTGCCCGCCGGGATGGTCGGGCAGGCCCGTCCGCACGTCGAAAGTCCAGCCATGCCACGGGCAGGTGATCACGCAGCCCTCCAGGCGGCCGCTGGCCAAAGGGCCGCCCATGTGGGGGCACACGGCGTTCACCGCGTAGAATTGCCCGTCCACGTTGCAAAGCGCCATGGGTTTATCGTGAACGACGATGTGCCGGACGGAGCCCGCGGGAACATCGGCGACGCTTGCGACTTTAACGAAAGGCGGACGTTTGCTCATGGCTCTATTTTGATTCTGCGGCGGAAGTGTAGGACCGCGAAATCTGATCCCCCTGGCGCGTCTGGAAGAGCCCTCTGGCCAGCACCTTCACCGATTCAAACATGACGAAGCATTCTACCGCAAACGCCGGAAAACCCAGGAAGCCGGGCAGCGGCATTTCGAAAATCTTCCACCCCTGCAGGATGGGAAAGATGTAGAGCCAACGGGCCGTGGCCCAGTAGTTCCAGAACTCCCAGAACACGCCGCACACGAGACCCGCAGCCATGAAGTTCCGGAAGAGAGACGCATCACCCTTTTCCCAGTCGCGCAGGAGTGAATGGCCTCCCCAGGCATAGTTCAGGGGATCCAGCAGCAGCACGAATCCCACCCAGACCGGCGCAAAAAGATATTGCCCGATGCCCAGCGGCAGCAGCACGGGCACGGCAAGAAACAGTGCGCCCACCACGACCAGGGTGGTTCGATCAGTTCGGCTGAAGGGCGCGTGCGGGCGGATGGACCGGCTGAAGAGCCCCAGCGCTTTGAGCAGGTCCGCCGTTTCAAAGATGGCCGGCCAGATGGTGGCGAATGACCACGCGTATCCGAAATTGCGCAGAACGGGATTGGCCGGAAGACCCACGTAGGCCCAGTTCTGCATCCGCAGGTTATAGGCCTCAAAGATCAGCCACAGGGGAATGGATGCGAGCGCCAGCAGAAGGAACTCGCGCGGCGATTCGGAAAGCCGGGAAGAACCTTTCAAGCTGCAGACCGCGGCATCGGCCAGCAGCAGGTAAGCCGTCCAGCATAAGGGAGTGAAAAAGGTGGAAACCCAGCCCACGCGGAAAACGAGCAAGGTCCCAAAAAGCGCGAGCAGCACGAGGCCGGCCCAGCCCCACAGCCGGAACGCACCGGACTTTGGTCTGCTGAAATACCTTAAACCCAGGAACCCGACCGTAACCCCAACCAGGACCATTCCCACAGGCAGATGCGCACTGTTCATAGCACCTCAAATCGATAATGCCAGCTTACAAGCAGAATATCGGGCGTGAACGGTGATTGCAATCAGAAGCGCGCACGTGCCGGCTGCCGGGGCCGAGACGTGCAGAACCTTGCCTGCCCGGCGTGCGACGGAAGCCAAAGCTCGCCCCGGCTGCGGAAGGTATTCCGGCATGGCCGTGCGATTCCTCATGCTTGTGCCGTACCCAAGGTGCCGTTCTTGTGCGTTTTTGAGCAGCCGTTGTAAGATGATTGCGCACCAGTCTGTCGAGGGGCGGCCCAAGCTTACAAATGAAAGTGAGGAATTGTTCGGATGGCGGAAGTGAAAACAGGACTGCAGAACGTTGTGATTGCAACATCGGAGATTTGCTCGATTGACGGGCAGCAGGGTAGGTTGATTTACCGAGGCTACGAGATCAGCGACCTCGCCGCGAATTCCACTTTTGAGGAAGTGGTTTACCTGCTGTGGCACGGCCGCCTGCCCCATCGCGAGGAACTCGACCAACTCAGGAAGCAGTTTGCTGAAAACCGCGCTGTCGCTCCCGAAATCCTTGACCTGCTGAAGAGCCTGCCTCCCGCCCAGCATCCGATGGAAACGCTGCGGACGGCCATCTCCGCGCTTTCTCTTTACGATCCGGAGTCGGAAGACATGTCGGAGGAGGCCAACCGGCGGAAGGCCGTGCGGCTGACCGCCCAGATGGGAACCGTCGTGGCTGCTTATGCCCGCATCCGGGAAGGTAAAGCTGTCGTGGCGCCCGATCCCGGCTTGAGCCACGCCGCGAATTTTCTTTACATGCTGACCGGCCAAAAGCCTAATGAGCAGGACGCTCGCTGGTTTGACATCGCCCTCATTCTGCATGCCGATCACAGCTTTAACGCATCAACCTTTGCTGCACGCGTCACGGCCTCAACCCTGTCGGACATGCACTCCGCCATCACCTCGGCCATCGGGGCGCTGAAAGGTCCCCTGCACGGCGGCGCCAACGAGCGCGTGATGCGCATGCTGCTGGAGATTGGCAGCGTGGACAAGGCCGAGGATTACGTTCGCGGACTGCTGGCCCGCAAGGAGAAAGTGATGGGCTTTGGCCATCGCGTCTATCGAACCCGGGACCCGCGCGCCACCATCCTGCAAAAGATGTCTGAAGAACTGGGCCGCAGCACCGGCCAGACAAAATGGTTTGAAATGTCGCAGCGGATCGAAAAGCTGATGGTGAGCGAAAAGGGCATCAACGCTAATGTCGATTTCTATTCGGCGTCGTCCTATTACGTGCTGGGAATTCCGGTGGACCTCTACACGCTGATTTTTGCCGTCAGCCGCATCTCCGGCTGGACCGCCCACGTTCTGGAACAGTATGCCGACAACAAACTGATCCGGCCGCTCGCCGAGTACACCGGCCCCGCCGGCCTGAACTACGTTCCTATCGACCAGCGATAGCCGAACAGGCGCGAAAGGGCTCGTGTTTGTGGTATATTCGCCGGGAGTTCCTGGAAAAGGATTTGTGGATGACGATTGCGGAAAAAGTGGAAAAAGACCTCGTGGGAGCCATGAAGGCGCGGGAAGAGCTCAAGCTCTCCGTGCTACGGATGGCCAAAACTTCCCTCAAGAACAAGCAGGTGGAACTCGGCAAACCGCTCGACGATGACCAGGCTGTTGCCGTGCTGCGGACGTTGGTAAAGCAGCGCCGCGATTCGGTGGAGCAGTTCCGCAAGGGCGGGCGCGAAGATCTTGCCACCAAAGAGGAAGCGGAAACGGAAATTCTGCAGACCTACTTGCCGGCCGAGGCGAGTGACGAGGAAATCGGCACCGCCGTAGCTGCTGCCATTGAGGAAACCGGAGCGGCCGGGCCGCAGGATTTGGGTAAGGCGATGAAAGTCGCCATGCAAAAACTGGCGGGCAAGAATGCTGACGGCAAGCGGGTAAGCCAGATGGTTCGCGCCAAACTGGGCGGATAGCACGAGGCGCTCTAGGACCTTCCTCAGGCACATTCTTTCTGAGCTGTAAAGAACGGGAAGCATGTCTTCTGAACCCACAACTCAGTCGAAGCTGGACGCAGCAGCCGCTTATAAGCCTTATGTTCCGGCAGACGTTGTCCTGCCGGAATTTACTCCGCGCGCCATTCTGCTGGGCGCTTTCCTGGGCATCATTTTTGGCGCCGTCTCCGTTTACCTGGCCCTGCGCGCCGGCCTGACGGTCAGCGCTTCCATTCCTGTTGCGGTCATCTCCATCACGGTCTTCAAGTGGCTGGGGAATTCGACCATCCTCGAAAACAACATCGTTCAGACGGTGGGCTCGGCGGGCGAATCCATTGCGGCCGGCACCGTCTTCACGCTGCCGGCGTTGATTTTCCTCGGCTACACGCTCGATTACTGGCGGATTTTTCCGCTGGCGCTGGCCGGCGGCCTGCTGGGCGTTTTATTCGTGGTTCCGCTCCGCAACGCGCTGGTGGTGAAGGAACACGGGAACCTGACGTTCCCTGAGGGCAAAGCCTGCGCGGACGTCCTGATCACCGGCGAAAAGGGCGGCATCCAGGCCGGGAAGGTTTTCGGCGGCGCGGCACTCGGGATCGTTTACAAATTCCTGATGGGCGAACAGGGAGGACTGTTCTTCTGGAAGGCCACGCCGGAATGGCATCCGGCCTGGTATCCCGGCTCCACGTTTGCGGGAGAAATCACCCCGGAATATCTGGGCGTGGGTTACATCATCGGGACGAAAGTTGCTGGAACCATGGTTGCCGGTGGGGTCCTCTCCTGGCTGGTGCTGATTCCCATCATCCAGTTCTTTGGCTCGCACGTTCCGGACGTGATGTACCCCGGCACAATTCCCATCGGGCAGATGACCGAGACGCAGATCTGGAGCAGCTACATCCGCTACATCGGCGCAGGGGCGGTGACCGCGGCGGGCATCATCACGCTGGGCAGGACGTTTCCCACCATTATCAGTTCGTTCAAATCCACCTTCTACCAGCTCAAGAACAGCAAACTGGTTGCCGGCCTGAAGGTGGAGCGCACGGCCCGCGATCTCCCTCTGACTGTGATTGCCGGAGGCGGGGTTCTGGTGGTGGGTTTTCTGTGGGCGTTGCTGGCGTTCCACATCAACCCCAACGCCAGCGGCAACCTTGTTTCGGCGTTGCTGATGGTTTTGTTCGGTTTCTTCTTTGCCACCGTGTCGGCAAGGATCGTGGGTTTGATCGGAAGTTCCTCGAACCCGGTTTCCGGAATGACCATCGCCACCCTGATGGGAACCTGCCTGATTTTCCTGCTGGTGGGATGGACGGGCGGCGTGTATTCCGCCATCGCTTTGAGCATCGGCGCAGTGGTTGCGATTGGCGGCGCCAGCGCCGGCGCCACAACGCAGGACCTGAAAACCGGCTTCCTGGTGGGAGGCACGCCCAGCAAGCAGGAACTTGGTTACGCGATTGGCGTGATGACATCGGTTTTTGTGGTGGGGCTTACCATGCAACTGCTGAACAACAGCGCAACCAAAGTGAAGCCCATGCATATTTCCGACGTCTCCATCACCTCCTCGATGAAGGCGCAGGGGCCTACGACTTACCAGGGGCACAAGTATGAAGTGATCAGCGTGATCGGGTCCGCAAAGATTCCCGACGGCCGCTACTTTTACGATCCCGCCACCAAGGAGATTGATTACCAGAAGGTGGAGGGCATTGGTTCGACGGATTATCCCGCTCCGCAAGCCACCCTGATGAGCGTGGTGATCAACGGCATTCTCACTCGCAAGCTGCCGTGGACGCTGGTGCTGTTCGGCGCCTTCACCGTGATTGTTCTGGAGTTGTGCGGCATCCATTCGTTGGCCTTCGCGGTGGGGCTTTATCTTCCGATTTCAACCACCGCCCCCATCTTTGCGGGCGGCGTGGTCAAATGGATGGTCGACCGCGGCAAGCGCAAGGAAGAAGAAGTGGAGGCGGAATCTGAAACCGGCAGCGGAGCCCTGTTCAGTTCGGGACTGATTGCCGGCGGATCGCTGGGTGGCCTGGCGCTGGCCACCGTGGTCGGGTTCAAGAAGGAACAGGCATTTGCCCTGGGCATGCGCTGGTTCCCCGGTTTCGCTCAGAGCGACCTTGCCGCGCTGGTGATCTTTACAGCCCTTGCTGCGCTGCTCTACTTCGTGGCGAAATCAAAGGGCGCCGTCAGCAACTCCGAAACGTGATTTGCGGCGTGCCTGTCGCGTGATTGTCCACAGCCTTTCCCTCTGGCCCCGTTCTTATGGTAGGCTTCAATTAATGCCTCGCTATACTCAATCGTACATGTCGTTTTTCCCGCCTTTCACGCGGATGGTGAAGGCCCTGGTGATTGCCACGGCGGCGGTATTCCTGGTGACTTATCTGCCGCTCAGACTGTTTGGCTGGCAGGCGCCGTTTCTCTACCTGGGTTTGCAGCCCTACGCGGTGGTCCATCGCCTTTTTCTCTGGCAGCTTGTCACCTACCTGTTTCTGCATGGCGGATTTTTCCACATCTTCTTTAACATGTTTGCGCTGTGGATGTTCGGGCCGGACCTGGAACAATTGTGGGGAGAGTCGGAGTTCCTTAAGTTTTATATCCTCTGTGGGATTGGCGCGGGAGTGTTTGACGTGGTGCTCACCATGTTCTTTGGGTCGCCCTTCTCGCTGACCATCGGAGCTTCGGGCGCCATCTACGGGCTGCTGCTGGCATTCGGACTGACCTTTCCCGACCGGCCGATCTTTATATGGTTCGTTATTCCTATCAAGGCCAAGTGGTTTGTGGCGATCATCGGGGCCATTGAATTCTTCAGCGAGATCAGCGGGCCCGGTTCCAATGTTGCTCACCTGGCGCATCTGGGTGGCATGCTGGTGGCCTACCTTTATCTGCGGGGGAGCGGGCTTTCGGGCCGCATGCAGTTGCGATACGATGACTGGCGACGATCACGGCTGCGGCGCAAGTTTGAAGTCTACATGCGGGATCAGAAAAGAAAGGATGATCCTGACCGCTGGATCAATTAAGATTGGATTGTAAAGCGTGTTGATGACGGGCTGGGGCTGCGGCGCGTGACACTCTGACCGAGGAGGAGCCCATGGCATCTGCACAGCAAAGCATTCTGGCAATTGAGAAAGAACTGGTACGAGACTTCAACGCCGGCAAAACCGACGACCTCCTGGCCCACTTCCACCCCAAGGTTGTGGGATTCTCTTCCACCCAACAGCAGCGCGTCAGCGGCCGGGCGGCCATGCGTAAAACCTTTGACTACTACCGGCACGCCAGCAGCAAGATGAAATACGCGATCGTCAAGCCGCAGGTCCAGGTGTTTGGCGATACTGCAGTGGCCACGTTCACCTGGACGGTGGAGCTTGGTGCAGGACGCCCCCGGCACGCCGTCCACGGTCGCGGCAGCCACGTGTTTGTCCGCAGCGGCGACAAGTGGCAGATTGTCCATGAGCACTTCTCGCGCGTGCATTGAATGGGATTGATGTCGTGCACAAAAACTACGCGTCCAGGGGGCAAATGCTGCGCTGCGAAGGCCGGCGGTAAGGACGCCGTCGCTACAGCGAAAACGCATGACAGCAAATCCGGTTGACGGCTCCCATCCGCCGGTGCTAGAGTCAATCCGTTCGTTGTTCTTTGAAAACTTTTGTTCCTGTGGTGCCCCGCGCAAGCGGGGATAAAAGGAAAGGCCGTGAAAATCGGCCGCGGTCCCGCCACTGTGATCGGCGAGTTGGATCTTCGATCCTGAAAGCCACTGTCCCTGAAGTCCGGGATGGGAAGGCAGAAGGTCCCGTGATGACCCGAGAGCCAGGAAGCCTGCCCAGGAACTGAAACTCAGACTGACTCTTCGACGGAAAGAGGACTGAGGGAGAGCTGCCGAAGCCTTCCGGTTCCGTATGAGGAATTGGAAGGTTTTTTGTTTTTCAGGCAGTTTCTTCGTGTGTCCTTCCGTCCGGATAGCCCGCTTTGAGAGCGGGCAGAAAGGATGGAACTATGAAAGCAGGCCGTTATAGGTGGCCTTTGTTTCTTTTCCTGTTATCGTTTCTGACGGGTACCATCGCTGGACGCGCCGCAACGCTTCGGGGGAATGTTCTGGACCCCGATGGGGCTGAAGTTCCCGGCGCCGCTGTGCGCCTGCTTGGCAGGCAGGGTGCGGAAATTGCGCATACGGTGACCGGCGAACGGGGGCAATTCCGTTTCGAGGGCCTGGTCTCCGGCACCTATACCCTCAAGGTTTCGCTGGCAGGCTTTGGCGCAACCACGGTAACAGCCCGGGCCGGCGAAATGCTTCATCTCGTTTTGCCTTTGGCTCCCGTTCACGAAAGTATTGTTGTGACGGCCACGCGAACGGCGGCGGCATCGAGCCAGTTGGGAGCGAGCACCAGCGTGATTACCCGGAAGCAGATTGTGAACCGCGATGCCCCTTTGGTCAGCGACCTGCTCCAGTCTCTACCGGGCATTACGGTAGTCCGCAACGGCGCGCCGGGCGGTGTGACCAGCGTGTTTGTCCGCGGCGGCGACAGCGATTACAACAAGGTGCTGCTGGATGGTGTTCCGTTGAACCTGGCTGGCGGGGCGTTCGACTTCAGCACACTCACCACCAGCAACCTCGAACGGGTTGAAGTGGTTCGCAGCGCGGAGTCAGCCCTGTTCGGGTCAGACGCCATGACCAGTGTGATCCAGTTGTTTACGCGGCGCGGCAGCACGGAAACCAAGCGTCCTCACTTCTCCTTCAGCGGGGAAGGCGGCAAGAATTCCACCTGGCAGGGGCGGGGTTCGGTTACGGGTGGCGACGGGCCTTTCGATTATGCTCTGGAGGGCGGAAAGTTCAGCACCGACAACCAGGTCCCCAACGATTTTTTCCACGTCAGCACGCTTTCAGGAAATTTTGGCCTGAAGCTGGGTAAGGCGACTACGCTGCGCGCCATAATAATGGGCAATTTTGGCCTGGCGGGAACTCCGGGCCAGACGGCCTTCGGGCCTCCCATCACTGACGCTTCGTACCGGCAGCGAACAGGTTACGGCGCTTTTTCAGTTCACAACCAGGTCACTTCTTCCTGGGAGCAGCAGCTGACCTACACGTTTTCAAAGAGCCGTCAGGTTTCCCTTGACCTCGGCCAGAATCCACCGTTCACGCCTTCATATGAGGGACGAACCGCTGCCTACCAGTACTACGACTACGCAACGAATTATCTCGACGACGAGTGGCGCGACCACGTGAGCTACCAGACCAACCTTGAAGGTTCGCCATTTGGGGGCCGGCTCGGGCGGCACGTAGATACCTTTGCTTTTGACTGGGACGGAGAACATGGATTCCTGGTGGATCGGTTCGGTCAGGATCCTGCAACGCGTGCGCGGCGAAATAACTTCGGATATACTTTCCAGGATCAGACCCTGTGGGGCCGACTGTCGCTCGGCAACGGGGTCCGCATTGACGATAACGGCAGCTTCGGGACGGTTGTTGTTCCGCGCAGTTCACTGGCGTACCAGGTGCGAAACGGCGGAGGGTTTTTCGGAACTACAACGCTGAAGTTCAACTTCGGTCTGGGCGTCAAGGAACCCAGCTTTCTGGAATCCTACGCCAATACGCCCTACTTTGTGGGGAATCCAAATCTCGCTCCCGAGCGCACCCGGACACTGGACTACGGCGTGGAGCAGCGGTTCTGGGATGGGAAGGGCCGGCTGGAACTGGATGGCTTCAACAACCTTTTCCGCGACCAGATCGCGTTTGAAACAACGAATTACCAGACCTTTAGCGGCACCTATTTCAACCTTGGCCGCGCCAGCGCGAAAGGCACGGAAATTTCGTTGGAGCTTGCGCCCGTAAAGGGCTTGCGGGCGATTGGCAGTTACACTTATCTTGATTCAGAAGTCATTGAAAGTGGCAGCCCGTATTCCCCGGCCTTGCAGGCCGGGCGATGGCTTCTGAGGCAACCGCGGCATTCCGGTTCCGTGCAGATCCTGTGGAACTGGCGGCGGATGAATGTGACTTCAACCACGGCGTTTTTGGGGCGGCGGCAGGACAGCGATTTCGTGGGCCTGGAACCGCCGCTGATCTGGAACAATGGCTATACCGACTCGGACCTTTCCTGGAGCTACCGGGCATTCAGGCACATGACCTACTATGGGTTGGTGGGAAATCTTTTCAATCAGAAGTACATGCAAGTCCTGGGCTATCCGGCGCTGAAGCGAAACTATCGCGCCGGCATCCGCCTGGAATTTTGAGCGAAGGAGACAAAGATGATCTATCTCATCATTGCATTGGCGATTGCAGCACGGTTTATCCCCGGCGCGGCCAACTTCAGTCCCGTTTACGCCGGGCTTCTGTTCGGCGGGGTCTATCTCAAGAGGCGCGATTCCATCTGGTTTCCCATATTGCTGCTTGCCGGGAGCGACCTGCTGGTGAATTCGCTTCTTTATAACACATCCTTCCGATGGATGCAGACCCTGAACTGGGTGGGGTTTGCCGGGATTGTGATGGTCGGCTGGTGGTTGCAAAAGCGCGTCAACACGCGCAACGTGCTGATGGCCTCAGTGGCAGGGCCGAGCGTCTTTTTCCTGATCAGTAATTTCGCTGTTTGGATTGGCGGAGGAATGTACCCGCCAACCTTCGGCGGTCTTGCAGCCTGCTACGCGGCGGCGATTCCGTTCTATGGGAATTCACTGATCAGCGGCGTTCTTTTCAGCGGTATCCTGTTTGGGGCCTATGAGTTCTATCTGCGCAGGGCCCACACCCACGAGATGGCCGCACGCTAACGGGAAGTGCGACCGAAGGGCAGCAGGCAAGACGCTTCACCCTCGGGTTGCGCGTGTGACAGGCGCGAGCTTTGCGAAACTCGGCGGAGGCGGCGCGGCGGGCGCCGTCTCTGGATGCAGGATGCCGGCCAGAATTTCCACGCCGCCTGCAAGACGCGGGCCTGGACGGGAAAAATACCCTGAGGCGTCCACGGCGAAAACGTTGCCATGCCGCACTGCGGGCAGTGATTCCCATCCTGCTGGCAGACTCAATACGTTGAACTCTTCCACTGCCTGCCCAAGGTTGTAACCGCAAGGCATGATGACAATGATTTCCGGATTTGCCTTCAGCACATCTTCCCACTTTGTTCGGGCACTGGGTTTCCCTTTCTCTCCCAGTGCATCCACGCCCCCGGCGGAAGCGACCATCTCTGGCACCCAATGTCCCGCGACAAAAGGCGGTTCCAGCCACTCGAGGCAGGCGACCCGCGGCCGGGTTGAGGAATGAGAAACGGCCTGAGCCACGGCCGCCACTCGGCCTTCCAGTTGATCAACGAGTTCGCGAGCCTGGCTGACGCGGCCAACGGCCGTGCCGATGGCCAGAATATCTTTCCAGACATCTGCAAGGGACTGCGGGCTGAGTGACAAGATCTCCGGCTTCCGCTCGAGTGCAGCCAGGGCCGAGGCCAGATCGCCGGGTGATGCGGCGCACACGTGGCACAAGTCCTGGGTAATGATCAGGTCTGGCTGAATGGCCTGGAACGCTTCGATGTCCACTTCGTAGAGACTTTCTCCTCGCAAGACAAAATCATTCACCTGGCGGTCAATTTCTGAGGAGTCTTCCGAATGCTTGAGGCGTGTGCGAACAATAACCTGCTTCGTCCTGGCCGCGTGTGGATAGTCGCATTCAAAAGTTACTCCCGACACCGAATCGCCCACACCGAGCGCAAACAGAATTTCAGTGGCGGAAGGGAGAAGCGAGCAGATGCGCATGGCATACAGTTTAATCAACCTGGTTGGCGTCCGCAATCGCTGAATGGCAGGCGGGAAACTGAACCATGTGCGGACCTGTCTTTCATCCTACAACCCGATGCACTTTGAGAATATTGGTGCTCCCTCGTTTGGCGATGGGGTGCCCGGCAATCACTGCAATGAAGTCACCCCGGGTGACCACCCCCATCTCCCGCAACCGCTGGGCGGCTGCCTCCACCATCTTGTCGGTGGATTGAAGTCTGCGCATGTGGACGGGCTTCACACCCCAATAGAGCGCAGTCCTCCGTAGCACGTTGTCGAAAGGGGAGAAGGCGAAGACGGGGACCCTGGGTCGGTATTTTGAAATGACGCGAGCGCTTGATCCCGATTGTGTAAAAACCGCCACCGCTTTCAGATCCAGTTCGGCCGTCATGTGCGCCACGGATTCGCAGATGGCTTCAGGTACGTCCAGCGCCTCGTTCCAATTCCTCCCGTCGTGGAAACCCACTGAGCGCTGAGTGCCTTCTGTGACGGAAATGATTCTCGCCATCATCCCTACGGCCTTCACGGGGTAATGGCCCGTGGCGGTTTCTCCCGACAGCATCAGAGCATCCGTGCCGTCAATTACAGCATTGGCAACGTCGGAAGCCTCCGCGCGGGTCGGCCTCGGGTGAACGGTCATGGACTCGAGCATCTGGGTTGCGGTAATCACGGGAACCCGCGTGGCGAAAGCGCTGTTGATGATCCGTTTCTGGATGGCCGGCACCATTTCCGGAGGCAATTCAACTCCCAGATCGCCCCGAGCTACCATGACGGCGTCCGTCGCCCGCAGAATGTCATCCAGGTGGTCAATAGCCTCCGGCTTTTCAAGTTTGGCGACCACGGAAATCGACCGTTCAGCCCGGGCAAGAATGCGCTTCAAAGCCAGCACATCTTCAGCCCGACGCACAAAGGAAAGGGCGATGTAATCCACGCGATTCTGAATGCCGAACTTGAGGTCTTCACGGTCTTTCCTGGTTAGAGCCGAGATTCCCAGTGCGACGCCGGGGAGGTTGATGCCCTGGTGCTCACCCAGTTCCCCGCCATTCACCACCCGGCACTGGATTTCTGTTCCCCTGACGCTTTCCACGTTGAGTTCGATAAGGCCATCCGAAAGCAGGATGCTGTTGCCCGGACGCACTTCCCGGGGAAGGCGCTGGAACGTGGTGGAAATAAAACGGTCATTGCATGGGACGGGCCTCGTTGTAATGGTGATGGGAGCGCCGTCCCGGAGCCCGACGCGCCTGCCGCCTTCGAGCGGGCCGGTGCGAATCTTTGGACCTTGAAGGTCCTGCATGACGGCCACGGCTTTGCCGCAGGTTGCAGCCGCCTCCCGAAGTTTTCTGAGCCGCCGGCCATGTTCCGAGTGCGATCCATGAGAGAAGTTGAGGCGCGCAACGTCCATGCCGGTGGTGAGGAGGGCGGTAAGGACTTCAGGGTCGTCAGTGGCCGGGCCGAGAGTACAAACGATCTTGGCCCTGCGGGAATCCGCACTCGCGGCTGATGGTTTAGAAAGGATATTCATCGCTTTAGTATATCGGCTGCTGACGTGGCAGGAAAAGAGGCGGAGAAAAAGAGAGGGTCTTCACAAGCCAGCTTTAACGGCACCCCTGGCCGCTGTGTGTGGCCGGAACAGGTTTAAAGAGTCAGCAGATAATCTGAGGCGCTGATCTCCCTGAAGTGCGTCGAACTGACGCGCAGGCCGACGATGTTTCCGAAAAACTGAAGGATTGAAGTCAGGCGGAGGAGCGGCGTCTTTTCGTCGAATTTCATGAAGTGCCGAAGACGCAGCATGAAATAGGTGAGATGGAAATAAAGAATCAGAAGCCGGTCTTGCGGCGTGTAACGATGGCTCTCGTTGGCAGCATTTTTCAGCAGGTAGCTCAGGGCCAGAAAATCACATTTCAACATCATGCAAAAACGCGCATAGTCGAGGGGCGCGTCGAATTCCTCCACCGCTTTGCGGACGGACGGGAATTCCAGGCGATTGGCATTGACGATGGGCAGGAAATAGTCGCGATCAAACTCCTGACGAAGGATATTCAGACAAATCGTCTGAATGTAAAAGAAAAACATCGCGATCGACAACGTCAAAATCAAGACAGCAAGAAACATGAGATACCCCAATTAAAAATGGGAAATATTTCCTCGCGCATAGGCGGGTGTTCCATCCACCCTGCCCACGCTGGGGCGAGGGACTTTCGCCAGATCGGGTACTCTGGAAACGGCATAGAACCAGGTCAAGATCATTCCGATATCACAAAGCGGGAAAAAGTAGACTCCGACCAGGCGGGATAATTCGGCTCCCCGCGCCAAATAGAATAATGCTAAACCTGCTGCCGGGCCGGCAAACTCGATACCTAATCCACAAACCAGCATTCCCAGCCTCTCGTCGGCAACCTCCATTTTCAGGGTCATGAGGTACAAGAGGGTGGTGAGCACAAGGCTGGCAAAGTAGAGGTTCTGAGAGAACTGAACAATAAAGAGGGAAAAAACCTTGTCTTTATGGCTGGAAAGCGAGAAAAAGGACACAATTGTGATTGCGACGAGAACCGTTCCCAGCAACAGCCTTACAAATTGCCACATCTCCGGGTTTGCGGAGCAGGCGCGCCTGAAGAAGGAAGCAACCACGACAAAAGCGGCCAGCACGAGCAACAGATCAGTTGTCCAGTAGCAGTTCCAATATCGCGATGAGCCTAAGCCAAAGTGATGCAGGGTGTAAAGACGAGTGACGCCCACGCCTGACGATATGGCAAGGTATAAGACCAACTCCCAGAGACGCTTCGCGTGACCATGCACAAGCAGAAACACCAATAGGCTCGCCTCGAGGATATACCCGGCGTAGCATAAGAGGTTGCTTGCTGTAATGGCACTCATAAGCAGCCTGATTTAAAACCTTAACCTTTGAAGGCTTCGCCAGGCTGCTCAGAGCTCATAAAAAATCCTACTGAGCGCGCGGCGGAAGTGGCGCCGGTCCCGGTCCGATCGCTGAAGTACGCGGCGGAAGTGGCGCTGGTCCCGGTCCGATCGCAGAAGCACGCGGCGGAAGTGGTGCCGGTCCCGGTCCAATTGCAACAAACGTTGCGGTACTGCTTCCAACAGCAACACTAGTTGCAAACGCCCTGCGTAGAGATACGCTTGCCAGCACAACCAGCATAGCCAACACAAAGGTCAGGATGTAGTTTTTCATCAGACTCTCCTCCAAGTAAATCTATCGGGTTAAAATTTTCCCGCAGTGGAAGAGAGCCTATCTAACAATGCCTCCCAAGTCAATGGGTAACTGCTAATCTACCGTTACCAATTGTGCCACAAAACTGGGACATGTCAAGGGAAAACGGGCTGAAAGTCAACAAAAGAAAGTTATTAAGCAAAAAGTAATATACCTGAAATATTCCACTTGCTGAATGATATTCTGTTTCAGCGGCGGATGGCAACCCGCTGGGCGCCTCAAGCCAATGTCTTGTAAGTTATTTTTTAACAGCATCTTGCGTAGTGTTTTGGAATCTTTTTCGGCACAGCTGGACACCTTGCGAGTTGTTGGACCCAGC
This sequence comes from uncultured Acidobacteriota bacterium, assembly GCA_963783155.1. Classification (GTDB taxonomy): domain Bacteria; phylum Acidobacteriota; class Terriglobia; order UBA7540; family UBA7540; genus SCRD01. Next base: position 137,176 of record CAWANC010000018.1, read on the forward strand.
GCATTTTCCAGCAGTTGAAACCCATCAGATGAGACCTATTTCTTAAAACTCCCTAATAATTTACGCATGTATTGTGCCTGTCTATATTCGGTCTGATGGCAAAGTGAAGGGCGAGGGAGTGCTGCAGTAAAGTAGTTACGATTGGTGTTGCCCTGGATCCTGGCACCCCGGGAAACTTGTGAAAAAGACCTCACCTGTCCATCCCAGTTCCTTCATGCCGACTTCCGAAGAGTAATAAGCGCCCGAAATCCAGCTTTTGAGGTTTTCAAAGTGATCGCGCAGGGTGACCGGGTGCGGTTGGTCTCCCGAGGCTTCCCCGTGTTTAGCTGTGGAAGCGGAAGTGAGGATATCGTTTTGCTGACTTACGGTGAGGTTTTTATAAGGATGGGAAAAACGCTTGAGAGATTCCGCTTCAAAAGCCGAGAGCGAGGCGATGAATTTCTTCTGTGCGTCCTGCGTGTCTACAGAAAGCAGAAGGTCGATGAAGCGGTTGACCTGGGCCTTGGAGGAGCCGGGAATGATGCGCTCGCCCAGAACCTCCAGGGTCTTGCTCTGATGCTGATCAAGGAATGCCGGGGACCCGTCGGTTTTTGCAGCCGTGGAGGCAGTTTTTGCGGCTGCACCATGGTTCGCAAGATGCCTGGCGATGGGATGTCCCTCGGTGATGCCAGGCAGAGCAAGTCCAGCGCCTCCCGCCATCATTAATCGTCGGACCATCTCACGGCGATTGATTCCAGTCTCTGAGTTGGAGTGATTGCCGGAAACGGCCGGAACCTGGTTTTTCTTCATCTTTTGCCCTGCCTTAAGTGTAATTCAGATTCCAGAAACCGGGGAATCTCACCCTGAATCAATAAGGGCCTCATGCTATCACCGAAACACGGTTCAAGACAACTCTCCGTAAGCGGGTTTCTGTACCCGCTATGGTTGACGTTTTTTCGCACGATTGTTACGATCATTTCTCTTCATGTGTGAGACGCATCTGACCAATCCGGAGGGGCTTTCGAAGATTGTTCCGGGGATTGACCCTTTCATCCGGAAACGTTTCTTCTTTCTCCCGGCGACCGCGGAGGTTGGCGCTTCCGCGGGAGCTTGAACAGGGCGTAGTGACAACAGGCATCACAAAAGAGTCAGGAGATGTTCGATGAGCAAAGGTGCGCAAAACACCTACGACGTGCTTGTGGTGGGGTCCGGCGCTTCCGGGGGATGGGCGGCCAAGAAATTTTCTGAAGCCGGCATGAAAGTTGCCATCCTGGATGCAGGCCGGATGCAATCGGACGAAAACTTCAGCGAACACAAACCCCGTTTCGAACTGAAATATCGGAACATGGCCTCGGAGCTGATTCGCAAGACGCGACCCGTGCAAAAGGACTGCTACGCTTGTACGGAGTACAACTACGACTGGTTCTGCAACGACCTCGATGAACCCTATACAACCGAAGAGGGCATGCCGTTCAGTTGGCAGGGACGCATGCGCGTAACGGGGGGCCGCACCAACGTCTGGGGCCGGCTGAGCCTGCGCTTGAGCGATCTGGACTTTAAGGCTGCTTCGCGGGACGGCTACGGTCAGGATTGGCCGTTCAGTTATAAGGACCTGGCGCCTTATTACGATGAGGTCGAGGAGTACGCAGGCATTTGTGGGCAAGCGGAAGGCGCATCTGTCCTTCCGGATGGTAAATTCCAGCCGCCGATGCCGCTGGAATGCTCGGAGGTTCTGGTCCGTGACCGGCTGAAAAAGCACGGCGGGTATATTCTTACTCCTTGCCGGTGTGCCAACCTGACCCGTCCGCTCAACGGGCGGGCGGCCTGCCATTACTGCGGCCCGTGTGAGCGAGGCTGTGTTACGCACTCCTACTTCAATTCCTATTTCACTACGGTGGCCGATGCGCTCCATTCGGGGAATTGCACGCTAATTCCCAACGTCATGGTCTACAAGATTCTGATGGACACGGACCGCAATCGGGCCAAAGGAGTGCTTTATATCGACCGGATCACCCGGGAACCGAAGGAAATCTACGGGCGCGTGGTGGCGATTTGCGCGCAGTCACTGGAGTCGGTGCGCATCCTGTTTAACTCAGCCAACCGGCAGTTCCCGAACGGTCTGGCCAATTCAAGCGGGACGCTCGGCCACTACCTGATGGACCACGTGATGGGTGGTGGGGCCGTCGGCCACTTCCCCGAACTGGGCGGCAACCCGAGCCTCGGGGGACCCGTTAATCCGGCGGGCAGTTACATTATCCGATTCCGCAATGTTCCGGGAAGCCTGCGCTCCAAAAATTTCATCCGGGGCTACGGCTTCCAGACCGGGGCGGGAGTTGATTACAACTGGAAGGCTTCGGGCTTTGGAGAGGCTTACAAGAAGGCGTTGCACGAGCCCGTCCAGGCTTTTTCTCTGCACGGCTACGGCGAATGCCTGGGGCGTTGGGAAAACTATGTGGAGATCAACCGCTACGTAGTGGATACGTTCGGGATTCCTGTTCTTAATTTCCACATGAAGTACGGCGAGAACGAGTTTGCCATGGTGAAGGACATGGCTGAGTCGGCCGGCGAAATGCTGGAAGCGGCCGGCGCCAAAAACATCACCACGTTTGCGCGCCCTTCAACGCCTGGATGGGCCATTCACGAAGTGGGTGTTGCCCGCATGGGGAAGAGTTCGAAGGACTCGGTGCTTAACCAGTACCAGCAAAGCCACGACGTCAGGAATCTCTTTGTCCTGGACGGTTCGGCGTTTACATCCAGCGCCTGCCAGAACTCGACCCTGACCATCATGGCCCTCTGCACGCGTTCCTGCGATTATCTGTTGGGGGAGATTAAGCGGGGAAATATTTAAATGGAAGATTTGGAACTAATTCCATGTCAGCTTGAAAAGGCGTTATGAATCAGGGTGGAAAGCAAATTTATGACGTGCTGGTGGTGGGTTCCGGCGCATCGGGCGGATGGGCGTGCAAGCGATTGGCAGAAGCCGGGCTGAAGGTGGCCCTGGTGGATGCCGGCCGGCAACAGTCGGACAAGAACTTTACCGAGCATGAGCCCGCATTCAAATTGAAGTACCGCGACATGGCTCCGGAAGTGATTCGCCGGACGCGGCCCCGCCAAAAAGACTGCTACGCCTGCATGGAGTACAACTACGACTGGTTCTGCAACGACCTGGAGGAACCGTACACTACCGCCAAAGACATGCCCTTCAGCTGGCAGGGGCGCATGCGGGTGACCGGCGGCCGCACCAACGTCTGGGGCCGGCAGAGTTACCGGCTGAGCGATCTTGATTTCAAGGCCGCCTCTCACGATGGTTACGGCGACGACTGGCCGCTCAGCTACAAGGACCTCGCTCCCTATTACGACATCGTGGAAGAGTATGTGGGCATCACCGGCATTCCGGAAGGCGTCTACGAACTGCCCGACGGGAAGTTCCAGCCGCCCATGGGATTGACCTGTGCCGAGACGCTGTTCCGAAAACGCGTGAAAGAAAAACTTGGATGGACGGCCACCCTGGGGCGCTCGGCCAACCTGACCAAACCGATCAACGGGCGCGCCGCGTGCCACTACTGCGGTCCCTGCGAGCGCGGCTGTGCTACGCATTCCTACTTTAATTCTTTCTTCACGACGGTGGCGGACGCCTTGAAGACGGGCAACTGCACGCACATCCCCAACGCCATGGTCTACAAGGTCCTGATGGACCCGGAGCGCAATCGCGCCAAAGGACTGCTTTATATTGACCGCAACACGCGGCAGCCGAAGGAAATTTACGGGCGCGTGGTTGCCCTGTGCGCGCAATCACTGGAGTCCGTGCGCATCCTTTTCAACTCGGCCAACCGGCAGTACCCGAACGGCCTTGCCAACTCCAGCGGAGTGCTGGGCCACTATCTGATGGACCACATCTCCGGCGGGGGCGCCACGGGCGAACTCCCTGGACTGACCGGCAAACCCACCCTTAATGGTCCCAATCGGCCCGACGGCATTTATGTGATCCGGTTTCGCAACACTCAGAATGGACCCCGTTCCAGGAAATTCCTTCGCGGCTACGGGTTCCAGGGCGGCGGTGGGGTGGAGTTCAACTGGAATGCCCGCGGTTTCGGCGAGGCATTCAAGAAGGCTATTCAGGACCCTGTTGTTTCGATCGGCCTTGGAGGTTTTGGCGAGTGTCTGGCGCGCTGGGACAACTATGTGGAGGTCAATCCGAACGTCGTGGACACCTATGGGATTCCCGTTCTGAATTTCCACATGAAGTACGGCGAGAACGAATATGCCATGCTGAATGACATGGCGGAATCCGCCGCCGAGATGCTGCAAGCAGCGGGCGCAAAGAACATCAAGACCCACGCCCGGCATGGTACTCCTGGCTATGCGATCCATGAAGTTGGCGTTGCCCGCATGGGAGACAATTCCAAGGCGTCGGTCCTCAACCAGTTCCAGCAGAGCCATGACGTCAAGAACCTTTTTGTTCTGGACGGAGCGGGTTTTACCTCCACGGCCTGCCAGAATCCGACCCTTACCATCATGGCCTTGTGCGTCCGTTCCTGCGACCACATGATGCGGGAATTGAAGCGCGGAAATCTCTAGCGACCGCAAAGCGACTGTGGGCTATGCGGGCAAGCGGGTCTTGCGGCTTTGCACCGTGTAACTGTGTGTCCGGTGACGACGTCTAAGGGTATGATATTCAGCCGTTTCCGTTCGAGGGGTGCCGCGGAGCGGCTTCCACACGAAAGGGGCAGACATAATGCGGAGATGGAGGATTGCGGCTGCAGCCGCAACTGGGTTTTCATTGGGTTTCTTATTGTTGACAGGTGCTGGGCAAGCGACTCGATCCCTGGCGCAATCGGGGCCAAAGCCGGTGGGGCAATCCGCTCAACCCCAGGCAACCAAAACGGCGGGGGAGGCTTTCAAGAACATCAAGGTTCTCAAGGATATTCCCTCTTATGAACTGATTCCCACCATGGAGTTTATTTCGACGTCGCTCGGCGTGCATTGCGACTACTGCCACGTTGAACACCACTTTGATGAGGACACCAAAAAACCAAAGCAACGGGCGCGGGAAATGATGCAGATGATGTTCACCATTGACAAAGAGAGTTTCCACGGGCATCTGGAGGTGACGTGCAATACCTGCCATAACGGTGCCCGGCATCCGGCGGGGATGCCGGCGATTGCCGAAGCCGGGGAAATCCAGGCGCGCCCTGCCCACATGGAAGAGCATGGCAGGCGCGCGAACCTTGCATCGCTTCCGCAGCCGGATACGATTGTTGGCAAATACGTTGCAGCGCTGGGCGGTGCGGATGCTCTGCGAAAGGTCCAGAGCCGCGTGATGACGGGTACGATGACAGCCTTTGGGCACACCATGCCTGTTGAGATCTATGCCCAGGCTCCGGATGAGATGGCCAGCGTGATGAAGTCGCCGCGAGGGCAAAGCATGACGGTCTACAACGGGCAGGAGGGATGGGCCTCCATGATGCCCCGGCCGCCGCACGCGCTGGAAGGCAGTGAACTGGACAGGGCGCGGCTGAATGCGGACTTCTATTTCCCACTCGACATCCAGAAGATTTTCACCTCGATGCGTGAGAGGCCGCCGCAAAAAGTCGGCGATGAGGACGCCTTTGTAGTGCTGGGCATGCGGCCGGGAAAGCCGCCTGTCGAACTGTTCTTCAGCAAGCAATCGGGGTTGCTGCTGCGGATGGTCTATTTTACCGAGACAGCGCTCGGACGCTTGCCGCAGCAGACCGACTATTCCGATTACCGCGAGGTTGACGGAGTGAAAGTGCCGTTCCAATGGACCGTTGCTCAGCCGGGTGGCCAGTCAATGGTTCAGGTGGCGCAGGTGCAGCAGAATGTCCCCATCAGTGCTTCGAAGTTCTCCGTCCCGGCAGGGCATGGGCCGGCTGGCCATTAGTTGGCAGGATGGAATGGTACGGACGGGCTGCGGCTTCGAAACCCGCGGCCCGTGTCGGTAGTGAGTTCAATCGAAGGTTGAAGGACGCACCGCTGCAGCCCAGATGGGCTTTGCCGTCAGGGTGCCGCCCCTGTCGCAGGATTGGTTTCACTCTCTAGTACTTTCGCAGGACGCCGATCACGCGCCCTTGAATCTTGACGTCGCCCGCAGGCACGATGATGGGGTCCATCTGGGCGTTGGCAGGCTGAAGACGAACCTTTTCCTCTCCCTCCAGGAAGAACCGCTTCAGAGTGGCGTCTGTTTCACCCACCAGCGCAACCACAATATCGCCGTTTTGCGCGGTCGCTGCGTTTTCTACCAGTATGTAGTCGCCATCGCAGATGTGGTCGTCCACCATGGAATCGCCTTTCACCCGCAGAACATAAATTCTCCCGTTGCGGCTGGTGAAGTCACCCAGCGAAAAATTCTCCGGCTGCGGAATCGCTTCCACGGGCTGCCCGGCAGCGATGTAACCGAGCAGCGGGAATTCAAGATTCGGCAAAGGATGGAAGTGGAGGGAGTCACTGGGCATGGCTGGAGGCGGTGAGTGTCCGGATGCCGGTTGTGTCGCCGCTGTGTGTATGAACTCTTTCCCGTAAGGCACAGACCCGGGGACAGCAACCACTTCCACTGAGCGGCTCTGGTTGTACCGTCGCCGTATGAATCCTTTTTTTTCAAGGACCTGAAGGTGCTTGTGCACGGTGGCGAGTGAGGAGAGATGGAGCCCGGTTGCCATCTCCTCAAAGCTGGGCGAGTAACCGTGCCGGTTAATAAAGTGGACCAGGAAATCCAGAACCTGTTTTTGCCTCCGTGTCAGCGCCATCTGATTCCTCCTGCTGTGGCTGGACTGGGAGCCACGTGGACTACAGTCGAGGTCATTATAGGCGAATAAAAAGCGAATGGGCAAGTAGAAATGTAAAACCTTGCTGATACCCCAGTGTGGATTCGGCAAGGACATGGCACCTCCGGATTGTCCGCGGAAATTAGAGGAGTTAACATGGCTTATCAAAACGCGAGGTTGCCAACCCATGCTGAAGCTGAATCGCACGCTAACGCTTTCGGTTTACACCCACGGAAGTTTCCGGTGAGTGTCATGCCTGCACGCAACCTGATTACTGTTAGGTTAGTTAAGTCCCCATTGAGTGCGTTTTTATTGACAGCGTATCTCTCAATAAGATATTCTGGCCCCAAAATTTTAGGCGAGCAAACGAACGACTTGCTGACTTTGAGGGGGGCAAGTCACCGTGAAGAAGGCCGTAGGCGTCATTGGTGTCGTAATATTTCTTTTGACGAACTGCGGGGGCGGTTCGGGCGCCCCTGCTTCGCCGAGTCCGGTATCTCCGCAGCCATCCGTCGCCATATCACCCGGCACACAGCTGAGCATTGACGAGGGGCAGACCGTGAAATTCACGGCCAGTGTCACCAATGACTCCAACAGCCAGGGTGTTTCCTGGAGCGTATCCGGAAGCGGTTGCAGCGGCGGCAATTGTGGAACATTAGCGAATACATCCAAGACGGCGGCAACGTATAACGCCCCTGCCGTTGTTTCTTCGTCGCTGACCGTGACGGTAAAGGCCGCTTCTGCGGCGAAGAGCAGCGTTTCTGCTTCGTCGACGGTGACTGTGAATCCGTCTCCCGTCGTGACCACCACCTCGCTGCCGGGCGGTGTGGTGGGGACGCCCTATAGCGCCACCTTGCGGGCCAGCGGTGGGACCGGGTCCCTATCCTGGAATCTTGCGACGGGAAGCCATCTTTCGGCCGGACTGTCGCTCGATGCCGGTACGGGAGTGATTTCCGGCACGCCCACCGCTTCAGGGCCAGCCAACTTTACCGTTCAGGTCACAGATTCGGCCCCCACGCCTGTGTCGGCCACCCAGTCACTCAGCATCACCATTGCGAACCGGCTCATCATCACAACGGCTTTGCTGCCGAACGGGTCGGTGAACCTGGCGTATAGTGCGACGCTGCAGGCCAGCGGCGGAACGAAGCCCTATTCGTGGTCGATTGCAGCTGCCCATCTTCCCGCCGGGCTCTCGCTTGAAGCAAGCACTGGAGTGATTTCCGGGACACCCACCACTGCAGAGAAATCAAGCTTCACCGTGCAGGTCGCCGATGCATCCACGCAGTCGGTGACACGTCAGCTCAGCATCACTATCGAGCCAGCTCTGACGATCACAACCACTTCACTTTCTGACGGCACATTGAGCGTGGCCTACAGCGCCACGGTTGAGGCCGGATATGCCATGCTCCCCGTGACCTGGAGCATCAGTTCGGGCGCTTTGCCGACCGGGTTGAAACTCGGTGCCGGCACCGGATATATTTCGGGGACGCCCCTCGTGGCCGGGACCTCGAATTTTACCGTGATGGTGACGGATTCCAGCACACCGCAGCAGACAGCCACTCAGCCACTTAGCATCACCATCAACGACTCCGGAATGAAAAATACGGAGCTGAGTGGGCGTTACGCCTTTCTGCTGAGCGGTTACGATACACATGGAAATCGCGTGGCGGCGGCAGGGAGTTTTGTGGCTGACGGTGCGGGAGGTATTACGGGTGGCGTGGAAGACTTGAACGACAGGAGTGTAGCGCCGCAAGCCGCCCTGACGATCACTTCAGGCACCTATTCGGTGGGGGCTGACAACCGGGGCACCATTACCTTCACCAATTCCGCCGGGTCCACTTTCACCATGGCGATCGCCGTGGGAAATCTGGTGGGGGGCACGGCGGAGAAGGGCTCTGCTGTGGAGTTTGATTCAAGCGGCTTTCTCATGAGCGGCGTCATTGAGTGGCAGAACAGCGCCGCATTCCTGAAACAGGACATCACGGGCAGCTACGCTTTTGGCTTTACCGGTTCCGACATGGCGGGAAGCCGCCTGGCCGTTGCGGGCCAGTTCACAGCCGATGGCGCAGGCGGCATCACGGGCGGGGTGTTTGATGCTGATGACAGCGGCACCCCCACCACTGCCGGGGCGATCGGCAATACCGGCACTTACAGCGTTGATACCACGACGGGGCGTTGTGCCGTGACCCTCGACACCGCTTCGTCAGCGCCCGCTGTTTATGTCTTTTACATTGTTTCAGCCGGTAGAATGCTGACGCTCAGCATGGACACCGCTTCAACCTCAGGACTTGTGACGGGAGAGATCGATGCGCAGACAGGTGGTCCATACTCGAACAGTTCACTCAGTGGGGCGGTGGTGATGGGTGTTGACTCGTCTGGAGCCGATGGTTCACATGTCACGCTGGGCGTTGTCACATTGGACGGCAACGGCAATGCTGACTTCTCCATGGACATAAACGGCGCGGGGGCATTGACCACGGTGACGGGCAGTGGAACCTATACGACCCCTGATGCATTGACAGGACGTTTTACTCTGGCCCCTCCCCAGGGGACGCCCTCTCTGGCCGGGTACCTGGTTTCCGCGAACCGGGCATTTGTGGTCGGCGCAGACAGCGGTATTACCGCGGGAACGTTTCTGGCGCAATCCGCCGGGCCGTTCTCGAATTCCTCACTGAACTTTACCGGCATCTTTGGGGCCCAGGAGTTTGCAGGGGCGCCGGCTCCGCCTCCGTATGGAGTTCTTCCGGCGACTTTGAGCAGCGGAGTGGTCTCCTTTGACGGCGCCGGAAACCTCTCGATCGTCAGTGACAAAAATGTGCAGGGTACGTTGCTTTTCGGACAAACGACTTCCACTTCCTACTCGGTGTCGTCGAACGGAAGAGTGACCCTGGGGTCCGGATCGTCAATTTTTTACCTCATATCCCCGACAAAGCTTGCCACCATGGGGGCAAGCCCGGGTGATCCCAACCCAACCCTGGGGTCCGGCCATCAATAGCTTGCCGCCGGCGCTTCAGTATCCGGCTCGAGGGCGCCCGTCCGAATGGGACGATGACGAGCGGAAGGTGAGCCAATCGGCCTGCACTTTGTCCCAGCCCTGAATCAGCAGGCCCTGCTCCTCAAAGAAGCTGCGGATGCGCGGCCGGTTCCAGCCGGCGATCTCTTCCAGGATGGGAACGAGGACGCTGAGGGCATCGTCACTGAGGACGGTCCTCCGGGCAATCTGGGCAATGTTACGGGCCTCTGAAACTGCCACGGTGAATCCCTCGCGCTGGTTGACGTGGAGCATGACGTGTACGTCGGAGCTGCCGTCACCCACATAGATAACGCGGTCCGCGCCAATCTGCAGCAGGCCCTGGAGATCGTCGAGCGTGGTGACCTTGCCGTACCCCGCGTTGACGCGGACGATGCCTTCCACACGGCCGGAATTGTCATAACGCAACTGGGTGCCATGGACGTGGTCCGGCGGGATGACGTTTTCGAGCGCTGATTCCACCACTTCCTGAGGGGCAGCGGAAAGTACGTGAAATTCAAAGCCGTAACCTTCAATGGCGCTGCTCAGCAGGTCCCGGAGTTGCTGGATGTTCCGCTTGAGCCGGATGTTCTTACCCGCCCGGGTCAGGTGCTCCTTTCGGACACGGGAGTGCAGGTCAGGATCGTGGAGCAGAAGGTAAGACAGTTCGGCACCCTGCTGGACGAAGTTCTGCACTGAGAGAATTGCGGTCTTGCGTTCAAATTCTCTGCCGGGAATTCCTACTATCTCGCTCAGGACGTACCCGGAATCATGGAAGCTGAGCGTCTGGTCAAAATCGCTGGCAACCAGATAACGCTTTAAGATTTTTGCTGGGTTTTGCATATGCTCCCTCCTTTTCACTCTGGCTGAACTGCGCCAATGCGGGAACGGGTTAAAACTACATTGTGGGTGACGATTATTACGGTGGAGTTAATTTGTGATTAAATCAGAGTGAACGCATCACGGGGTCCAGTCCTTGCCTTTTCGTGATCTGCTGTTGGTCAACCATAGCACTCCTTCATCTTGGCGGATAATGCTATCTCACGTCCAATCGATAAAATTGATAGGGAACATAAGGCCGGGAGCGGGCCAGAAAATGCCCGGGATGCCTATGCATCTGAAGTTGGAGGTATGTTATAGTGTTTGCTAGGGAGTCCAAATAGGGGTGCCCACCGAAGGAGAAGCGACTCAAATGACGAAGCGTGTCCGTCTGGTTGTTATCTTTTTATCCTCGCTGTTGATTTTTTACGTCATCATTGGAGGCGTTCTTGGCCGCGGAAGCACTGACCAGGGGGAGAAATCCTATCGCGACCTGGGCGTCTACAGCCAGGTCCTTTCCAGAATCCAGCAGGAGTATGTAACGCAGCCAAACATGAAGAATGTGACCAAGGGAGCCATCCGCGGCTTGCTTGAAGCGCTCGATCCCTACAGCACGTACTTTACCCCTGCGGAATATCAGGAATACCTTCAGCACCCTCACCCGGGGCCGGCCGGCATCGGGATTTTTCTCTCGAAGAGGATGGGATTTGCCACGGTTGTGTCTGTGCTTCCGAACAGCCCGGCGCAAAAGGCGGGGATTCATCCCGGCGACCTGATTGACGAGGCGGATGGCAAGCGGATCCGGGAATTGTCAGTGGTCCAGATTAACCGGCTGCTGGACGGGGCTCCCGGCACTACTATCGAACTGTCTGTGATTAAGGGAACCCAGGGCCAGCCGGAAAAACTTACCTTAGCCCGTGAGATCTTGAAGAACGCTCCTCTGGTGGCAAAAACGATTGAAACTGCCACAGCGTATTTGCACGTACCTACGTTTGATGAGGGAAAGTCCGATGAAATTGCCGCTCAACTCAAACAGCTGATTTCCGCCGGAGACAGTAAGATCGTTCTGGATTTGAGAGACTGTGCTGGAGGAAGCGAGAAGGAAGGCGAAAAGACGGCCAACCTCTTTCTTGACCACGGACTCATTACCTATCTTTACGGCCAACGCTACCCTCGAAAAGAAGTTGTCGCGCAGGTCTCTGACCAAATCACGAAGCTGCCGCTGGTTGTCCTGATTAACCAGTCGACGGCCGGGTCGGCGGAAATAGTGGCCGGAGCTATCCTCGATAACAAACGCGGCGACGTGGTCGGCGTCACCAGTTTCGGCGTAGGCGATTACCAGAAGCTGATTCCTGTGGGGGACGGGTCCGCACTGTTGCTCTCCGTTGCCAAGTATTACACTCCTGACGGCAAGCCCATCCCGGGAAACGGCATCACCCCGAACGTGATGCAATCTGCTGAAGATGAAGCTGCCGCGGCATCCGGAGAAACAGCGGCACCAAAATTGGGCGGGCCGGACGACAAGCAGCTCCAAAAGGCCCTTCAAATTCTTTCCAAGAAGAGCGCTCCCGAGAAAGCAGCGCACCTTAAACTGCTCAGGCCCGTAGCTTCAAGGTCGTTTAGTCTGTTCGAATGGGCATAACCTATTGCCCCTGCAGCAAAACTTCTATCCTGCTCATCCACGATGTGATCAGCTTGATTGGGTCTGAAGGGCTTATTGCTCTTTGGGCATGCGAGTCTGCGGGCTTGCTGCGCGTTCTGCGCATCGGTCCGGCTCAATCCCTCAGAGCATGAAGGACACCCCCAGAATGAAATGCAGACAAATGCCCGAGAGATTTTCAGGTTGGAAAGCTGGAGTGCAGAAATCTACTTCTTGATGAGAGCCTGCGCAGCGGCGCCGTTCTGATCCTGCTGCTGAGGATGGAGCGTGACGGTCAGGTCTCTGTCCAGGCGCATCCCGATCAAGGAGCCTGCCGGAAGTTCAGCCTGCTTACCTTTAGGCAGATAGTATGCTGCGAGCGCGCCTCCCACGCCAGCCGCAATGCCCACGCCAATCCCGCCAGCGGCAACGCCGGCCGCAGTCGGAGCCCCAAAAAGAATGATCCGTTTTGCCTTGCCCGGCCCGCCGCCCTTGAGATCACCCTCGGCATCCACAGTGGAGTTGTCTCCTACGTTCTTACTGGCAAAAACTTCTGTCAGTGAGCCGGTGATCGCCACCTTTTGGCCGTCGGGCAGCGTGAGAGAATTGAAAAGGACATAAAGTTGGCCGCCTTTCCCTCGATGGGCGGCTCCATGGACTTCCTGGACACGGCCGTCCACGCGAATGCCCTTCGGCAGCACTTCCTGATCTTCAACGAAAACAGGTTCGAGCAACGTGGTCATAACAATGTCGCCTATTTTTGACTTCTTGGAGCTGATCGTTGAGTGCAGGGCGAGTTTGAACTCGGTTCCTTCTGGAATCCAATATTGATTCTGTGCCTGCGCGAGGCTCGTTTGAGCCTGAAGTACGGCAGGAAGCGCCGACAATACAAGCGCTAACGCCAGGACCTTGAATGTACTCCGCACCATAGGATTCCTCCTCTGTTTGCCAATGGCTCCCCCGGAGATCAAACTCCCGGTGACCCATAGTTAATTTCACCACTGAAGCTTCTTCCTCGTCAAAGAGAAAATGAGAAAAGCAAGATGCAACTTTATCGAAAAGGCATCTGACCAACTGGTCATCCGCCCCGCAAGCTGACCCTGGCGTAATGCCAAACCTCAGTCTTTTGACGCCGCCAGGCCGGTCCAGTAACCCTTCACTTGAAATCCTGCTCCGGGCAAACGCGCGCGAAAACAAAGCCGTTGTTCCAGAGTTCTATTCAGTATAGTGCAGGTTCAACGGAGAACGGGTCAGATTCCTCGAAAGTTACGGCCATCCTCTGAGACATTTTCTCGGCGCTTTTGGCCGGACGTTCGTGTTCTTAGCACGTGAAGATGTCCTGTTTTTATAGCACATGATCTGTCCGGTTTTGGTTTTTCTTTGCTGCTAACCGAAGGAGCCCGTAGGGCGACTGAGGTTAGCAGCAACGCGACCCCTGCTCCGTGCTCTGGGCAGGTGGCCTCTGTTTCTTCGCGCCGGGTTCAGGGCTGTGCCGTCAGCCCGGTATTGGCCCACCACGTGCGGCCCGTAGACGATGCGCACCCTTCCGTCCAGATGTTCGCAGATCGTCACCCGGCAGCCCGCCAGCGTCCCTCTCCAGGGTGTCCGTTCAATCTGCCAGCGTCGATCTCCGATTTGCACCGTGTTGTCTTTCCCCACCACTCTTTCCGTCTGCACCGAAAAGATCCGGTCCAGATCCTGGCCGTGCAGGGGCACAAAGGCATGGCCGGGCTGCTCGGCCTGCACCCCAAACTTCCGGTTCATCTCCGGAACGTAGCGCTTCCGCAGGAACCGGTTCGCTGCCTCGACGGTGGTGATCCCCGCCACACGCAATTCCTGCGGTAGTCGTCCTTGCCAGGTGCCAAACCGCCGCTCGCTCCGTCCCCGCGCCTGCGGCGAATAGGCCGGAATCATCTCGATCCCCAGTTCCTTCAGCGCCCGCCCCACCTGGGTCAGCCGCCTCCGGTCCACCGGCCCTCCCGCCTTGGGCGTTTCGAAGAAATGGCTCGCCCGATCGCTGTAGAGCGCGCAAAATCGCCCTTTCCGCTCGATCACTTCTCTAAGCGCCGCCATCACCGTCCGGGTCGATTCCGCCTCCGCCAGCTGCGCATAATAAGTCTCGCTGGTGGCGTCGTCCAGCACCTCGATCAGGTCGTACCAGCGGTCATCCTGAAACCACCGATGCCGACTCCCGTCCAGGTGCAACAGCATGCCCGGCAGTGGCCGTCGTTTCCGCCGCTTGCGATGAACCCCCCGCTTCCGTCCCTTCCTTACCAGCCCCGCTCCCTGCAGCGCCAGCTTCACCCACGTGTAGCTCAGCCGAATGCCGTGCTCCTCCCGCAGCTTCTCGTGAAAGTGCCGCACGTTGAAGTCGGCATATCGGTCCTGGTAGAGCCGCAGCACCTCTTCGGCCTGTTCCAGAGGGACCCTCTTCGGGCTCGGCTGCCCCCGCCGCCGGTCGAACAGCCCGTCGTAACCGTACTGCTCCCATCGCCACCTCCAGCGCCGCAGGCTGCGGTCCGTCATCCCCAGAATCTCCGCCGCCTGCCACCACGTGATCCGTTTGGCCATCGCTCGTAAAATTACTTCCTGTGCCTTCATCGCCCGCTCCCAGGCGGCTTCCGAGTGTTTTCGCATTCTGCCTCCGTCCCAACAGAATGCTTTACCTCGTCGCCGCCTTCAGCGGACAGATCACGTGCTAATTCAACCGGACACTTGATGTGCTAACGACATTTGGCCGGACGTTCGTTGACGCTGTCGGGACCCCACTCTATAATGGTCGGGGAAGTCAGTCAGGGCGACGATGAAGAAGTTTTTTGGCTTACTACTGATCGGATTTTTTCTCGCGGGACCCTCCTCCGCACAGACCACTCAAAAACCAAACCCCGGCCCGTCCTCCAGCCAGAGTCCTGGTCAGAACGCAGCGGCGCAGATTCAAGTCCACGTGAATTTGGAGAACGTGCTGTTCACAGTTCTCGACAAGAAGAATCGGTTAGTGACGAATCTCAAGAAGGAAGACTTCAAAGTTTACGAAAACGGCAAACCCCAGAAGATTCTTTTCTTCAATCGTGAGGCGAACCTTCCGCTCCGCATCGGAGTTCTGATTGACACCAGCAACAGCATCCGGATGCGCTTGCGCTTTGAACAGGAATCCGCCACCGATTTTCTTTACGATACCATCCGGCCGGATACCGACAGAGCTTTCGTTGTGGGATTCGATGTGGAACCGGTGATGGTGCAGGATTATACGGGCGACCTTGACCAGTTGAAGCAGGGCATCAATTCTCTCCAGGCAGGCGGTGGAACGGGCCTCTACGACGCCATTTATTTTGCCTGCAAGGAAAAGATGATCTATAACCCTGCGCCGGAACCCTATCTTCGGCGCGTCCTGATTGTGGTCTCTGACGGCCAGGACAACTTTAGCCAACACTCGCGGGAAGAGGCGCTCTCTATGGCGCAGAAGGCGGAAGCCACTATCTATGCCATCAGCACTAACTGGTATGGCCTCCATACCCGGGGCGACAATGTACTCAAGTATCTGGCGAAAGAAACAGGAGGCGACGCTTTCTTCCCGGTTGAAGCCGTCGATCTGGCCGGAGAATTCGAGAAGATCGGCAAAGAGTTGCGCAGCCAGTACAGCCTGGCGTACGCCATTACAGCCCACGACGGCAGCTTCCGCAAAATCACCATCAAGATGGACAGGAAGGGATTGCGCGTGCAGGCAAAGGCCGGATACTTTGCCCCCTCCCGGTAATCCCGCGGCGCGAACATCACCGGGTTATAATTCCGACCCCGCTTTAAACTTCACAGTTGGTCATCAGCGGCCGTGAACGGAAAGAGGGTTTTCCTCGTCCATGAGCTTCGCCAGTCAGGCAGAAGGGTTCCATCTTTGTTTGCACGGGAAACCGTGCAGGATTCCATCCTGAATTTTACGAGTGCGGATAATATCCGCTTCGGGATTGCACTTTGTAATTGCCGTGAGTGACGCGAACTTCGATCTTGCGAAACCCGGAGTCTTTTCTGGAGTTGGATGGAGTGTAACCGAGAAGATACTGCGTTCGGAGTTCGTCGGCGATTTCCTGGAACGCTGCCGAGGCATCCTTGATCTTTTTAACTTTGATGACGTCTCCCCCGGTCTGCTCGCAGAGTTTGCGCAGGACCGAATCTCCCCTGAACCCCATATTGCCGAATCCGTAAAAGGCACGATCAACGATGTCGATGGCATAAATGATGCAATCGGATTTCTGCGCGGCTTCGAGCGCCTGGTTCATGCTTTCCTGGCTTCCCTGATCCTCGCCGTCTGTGAGGAGGATCAGCACCTTGCGTCCGACTTCATGGCTCATCAATTCATTGGCAGCCAGATAAACCGAGTCGAAAAGATGTGTGCCTCCGACGCTGCGGCCTGGCAGCGGTGAAGGCAACACACCGTGGCCGCCTCCGTTGATGACAGTCTCATCGATTGCGTTGTCCAGAAGACGCTGGTCGATCGTGAAATCCTGCAGAAGTTCCACCTCAAGATCAAAGTGGATGACGCATGCCAGGTCCTTGGGCCGCAGCACCTGACGAAGAAAAGCTTTAGCTTCACGTTGCTCGACGTCCAGAACTCTTTCCTGACTTGGACTCGTGTCGATCATGATGGCGAGGGTCAGTGGCGTGTCTGTTTCGCGAGTGAAATATGTAATCTTCTGCAGAATGTTGTCTTCCTTGATTTCAAAATCATTTTTGGTGAGATCAGGGATGAGCCGGCCATTCTTGTTTCGTACCACAGCATATACGTTCACGGCCTCTGTTGTGACTTTCAGAGTCGGTCCGGTTGTTTGCGGGACCTCCTGGGCCGCAGCACCTGCTGCGGCAGAAAAAAGCAGCACAAGCATGAAACCTGCTGTTAATGCGGTCCGGGAGCATGCGACGGCGTTTTTGTGTTGCCGTGTCGTCATACGATTCATCCTCACTTTCAGTTTACTTGGATGCAGTGAAAAGCGCTCGCGCTTTGAAGTTTTCAGAGAAAGAAAAGTGTGATGAGACGATGTGAAGTTTTCCGGAGGCGACGAAAACAATGCGAGAAAAATATTTTTTTACATTCGATTCAAAATCGCGACTTCACTTTCTTCTTGACAAGATTCTCCACTGTCACTATACATTGTGACTGAGCACGCGCTCCGTCAGCAATTAGCTGACGCGATCTCACAACGTTTGAGAGGAGAATAGAATGGCAGTAGCCAAGAAGAAAGCAAAGCCGAAGGCGAAAGCAAAGCCGAAGGCCAAAGCCAAGGCAAAGGCGAAAGCGAAGCCGAAAGCCAAAGCCGCGGCAAAGCCGAAGGCCAAAGCGAAAAAGAAGAAGAAGTAACACTCTTCAGTCAGATTGAAAGAGAAGGTTCGGGGATGCAGTGATGCATCCCCGAATTTTTTTAGGTTGACTTTTCCCGCGCCCAACAACTTTCCCGTTGCTGTTTCAAATCAAGATTTATTCCGACGGATAATCTTCCGGCGCATTGAGTTCCCGCGTCGTTTCATCAACCGGTTCAAGTTCCGCGATGTCCTCGCCTGTGGCTGCGCCGAGTTCCTTGAATTTGCGCACAGAAGGCAGAACGCGCGATTCGAGTGATCCGACCGCGCGGTTGTAGTTGTCCGTCGCCCGTTTCAAAGAGGAGCCAACCCCTTCGAAGTGTCCCAGAAAGGTTCGCACCCGGTCGTAGAGATCTTTTCCAAGTGCGCTGATCTCCCGCGCGTTCTCTGCAACCTGTTCCTGGCGCCACCCGAATGCCACGGCCCGCAGCAGAGCAATCAGTGTGGTAGGTGTCGCGATCACCACGTGCTTCTGCATTCCGTCTTCCAGCAGCGTGCGGTCCTGTTCGAGCGCGGCGCTGAAAAATGATTCCCCTGGCAGAAAGAGCACGACAATTTCAGGCGCTGGATCAAACTGATCCCAGTATGCCTTGGCTGAGAGTTCCTTCATCCGGTCACGCACAAGCTGTGCGTGCCGGGAGAGTTTTTCTCTGCGTTCGTCTTCGGTTGTCGCCGCCGCCGCATCTAGAAAAGCCTGGAGCGGCGCTTTCGCATCCACGGCGATCCCGCGGCCGTTGGGCAGGTGGACAATCATGTCCGGACGCTGCCGGCCTGTGGAGGTTTCAAAATTTTCCTGCTCGGTGAAATCGCAATGCTTCGACATGCCCGCCAGTTCCGCAACGCGCCGCAGTGTCATTTCTCCCCAACGACCTCGCACTGCCGGTCCGCCCTTCAACGTGTTCGCCAGGGTTCCCGTTTCTTTCTGCAACTGCTGGTTCACCATCGCCAGATTGCGTAGTTGTTCCTCCAGCGATCCATACGCGTTTTGCCGGGTCTTCTCCATCTCCTGGATTTGCGCTTCGTAGCGTTTCAGGGTTTCAACCAGCGGGCTGACCAGTCCCTGGATGGCCTGTTCACGCGTTTCGAGCTCACCCTTTGCCTGGGCCTGGACGGTTTCAAACGTGCTGCGGGCCAGTTCGATGAATGCCTGGTTGTTGCTTTTCAGTGCTTGTGCGGAAAGAGCCTCAAACACGTCTGCCAGTTTCTCGCGCGCATCTTCAAGCATTCGCTTCTGGTCTTCCAGGTTTGCCTGCGTTTCCGTCAGGCGAGTTTCCGCCGCTACTCGAAGGTTACCTTCGTTCCTGGTCTGTTGTTCGCTTGAGGCTAATTTGGTTTGGAGATCCATAACTTGAGAGCGAAGTTCGCCGACCAGGCTTTCCGCAGCCCTCGTTTTCCCTTCGGTTTCGACTCGCAACGCAGAAAGAGCGGAGTTCCGGCGGAGTCCGGCCAATAGCCATCCGACCCCTCCCCCAACTGCAATTCCCACTATGAACAGGATCCATGTGTTCATGAATTCTCCCAGCTCTTCATCGACATCTTAGAAGCAACGCGGATTAAAAATCTTCTTCATGCGCAGGGCAGACCGGAACAAATTCGCAATACCTGCACGCAAAACCTGGCTTGGCTGGGAAAATCATCCGGCGGATTTCTTCTGCCACTCCCAGGATTTTTTGCCGGACTGCGTCCAGTTCCTTTTGCGTCCTCACGCTCGCCACCGGCTGATTGTTTGTGAGGTTGTAGAAAATCAGTCCTTCAGGTTCAAGCCCCATCTGGTTGCGCGCGGCAAGAGCATAGACGGAAAGCTGCAGGCTCTTGTCGGCGTCTTTCTGTGTTCGGGGCCGGCCGGTTTTGTAATCCACCAGTTGCACTAGTTTCGGCTCGCGAGGCTTGACCGGATTGATCTGGTCGATGCGGCCTTCGAGCACCACGTCCTGCATGTCGAGTTCAAAGTGGACTTCCATTCGCACGCCATCCGCGGAAATCGGCATCGCGTTGTGGCGATCCGCAAATTCACGCAGTTGGCTAAGGCCGGATTTCTGGTATGTCTCTTCCTGGTAGGAATCCTCAAAGCCCACGTTTTTCCAGGAGCCGAGGTAAAACTGGCTCAGATCGTCAAAGGCGACTTTCCCCTTTTTGCGCAGGTTGAAATAATGGCGCACCGACTGGTGCATGATGTTGCCAAACGTCAGGGCAGCCTGCGGACCCGTTGGAATCCGGTGGAGGTGGCTGAATTTGAATTTCAGCGGACAGTCTAGATAGGTCTCAATGGCCGTTGCGCTGAGACGAAGTTTTCCGTCGGACGGTGTGGTGGGAACTGCTTGTGCCCATTCCGCCAGCGGTGGCCGGACCGTATCGGGCGCGGGAGCCGGCTCTCCGAAAAGAGTCTGCTGTGAGGGATGATTGCTGCGGACAGTCTTCTTTGAGGGTGGCTTCGCGGGTTCGGTCTTTTCTGTTGCTTCTTCAAACTCGAGCTTTGCGATATCTCTTCCTTCCACCACTGTGTCGGAAAGAAGATCGTCGATGAAGACGGAGGCCTTTCTCCCCTTCCGGCCGACGCTCGAAACGTAGAGCTGTTCCTGCGCACGCGTCATCGCCACGTAAAACAGCCGGCGCTCTTCTTCAAGATGGAGGTTGACCGGTGGCACGGGTCCCTTGCGAAGCTCGTCGGGAAATTCGATGACCGGTCTCTTTTCGCCATGAGGAAAGCGCCGCGAGGCAACACTCAGAATGAAGACAACGGGAAATTCGAGGCCCTTTGACGAGTGGACGCTCATCATCTGCACGGCGTTCACCGGGCCTGGAGGTTCCGGCACTTCGATTTTCCCGCCGGCTTCCAGGAAGTAGCCGAAGTATTCCATGAACTCCGGTAGCTTGCGAGTCTCGCTTTTTTCCTCCCACTGCTCCAGGAATGTTTTGAAGGCTTCCAGGCAGGCTGCATCGCTGCTGCCAGGAACAAACTTTAATTCCAGCAGCTCGGTCATCCGGTCCAGAAGTGATGTCATCGGGACGTGTTCAGCTTTCTTTCTAAGTTCGACGAGAATGGACCTCAGTTCCTGCCATCGGGTGTTCTGAAGGTCGGCTTTGAAAAGCGATTGTTCGGTTTGCCGGATGGCATCGTAAATTGAACATCGGCTTCTTGCAGCCTGCTTTCGCAGATCCAGCGCCAGATTTTCCGGGAAGTTCCAGTGCCGTGCAAGAAGCACACGCGTGAGGCTGATGTTGTTATGCGGAGAATGGACCAGGCGCAAATAAGCCAGCAGATCGCGAATGATCGTTGTGGAAAGAAGCGAGAGTCCCCGGATGACAAAGGGAACTTTCCGTCGGCGGAATTCGCGCACCAGAAGATCTCGATGGCTGTGTGCACGATAGAGTATCGCAATTTCTGTGATGGCTCGTTTTTCCCGAATGAGGTCCTGAACCAGCCCGGCGACCGCATCGGCCTCCACGGCGTAGTCGGGCGAAGAGAGCAGGAAAATGTTCGCACCCTCCGGATTCTCAGTGGCAAGTTTGGGCTTGCTGCCGCCGCGTTTGTTTCGGGCGATGACGACATCCGAAGCTCGCAGGATTTTTCGCGTGGAGCGGTAATTGCGGTTGAGAAAAACCTCCTGGGGTGCGGGAAACACTTCCTTGAACATTTCGAAAGTGCCGTGCGCGGCACCACGGAACCGATAGATGGCCTGGTCCGGATCACCCACCGCGGTGATGTTGAAGGGTGGCGCAACCAGGCGCTTCAGCAGTTGCACTTGTCCGTAGTTGCTGTCCTGGAATTCATCCACCAGGATGTAGCGGAACTGCTGGTGGTATTCTTCCAGTGTTTCCGGTTCGCGGTCCCAGAGATAAACCGCTTCGCTGATCAGGGTGCCCAGGCTCGAATAACCGGCCTCCTCAATCAGGCGCCGGCTGGTGCGAAACACACGCGCAAGCTCCTGCTGTTTGCGAAGCTCCCCCTCCTGCAGGAGGCGTTCGGCCGGGTCGAGTGATGCCGCGCGCGCCTGCAATTCACTTTCGCGCTTGCGGACATACGCCTCAAATTCTTCCGGCCCAACAAGCTCATCCTGGCACTGCGAGAAAAAGTTGTTCAGGTCGTGGAGAAAAGCACCGGGCGCGGCGAGCTTCTGGTAATGCTCCAGGCCAAGCTGTTCCATCCTTCGGCGGAGGAATATCCAAATATCGACTTTGTCGAGCAGTTCCCGCTCAAAATGACGCTTGAGCAGGACGCCATAGCAGAACGAGTGAAAAGTGGAAATGTGGGGGCTGGTGTCGAGGCCGGGCAGCTCTTTCGTCACGCGGCTCTTCATTTCTGCCGCTGCCTTTTCGGTGAACGTCAGTGCCAGGATGTTCTCCGCCCGGAGCCCAGACGCGTTTTCAAGCAGGTGAACAATCCGCTGGGTAATGACGCGCGTTTTCCCGCTGCCAGGACCGGCAATCACCAGCAGCGGTCCTTCGCCGTGTTCCACTGCCTTCCGTTGTTCAGGGTTGAGGTTATACATGCGGGTCCGCCGGCCATTATTCCGCCATTCAGCACCCCGAGACAAGGATTAAACGCTCGCCCCTGGTTGTGGATGACGCGTCCCAGAGCACATTATTCCTAAATGGCTATGTTACAATGAACAGTTTTGATATTCATTAAAGGAGAGACCTGAGTGGCAGAAATTGATCTTATCGTAGGTCGTGAGATTCTTGATTCCCGCGGCAACCCGACCGTGGAAGCGGAAGTCCGCCTTCGCGACGGCGCGTTCGGGCGGGCAGCGGTTCCTTCCGGCGCTTCCACCGGAGAACATGAAGCCATTGAGTTGCGGGACGGCGACAAACGCCGCTACCAGGGCAAGGGCGTGCTGCAGGCCGTGGAAAATATCAACACGGTGATTGCGCGCGAACTGGGCGGGCATGAAGCCAGCCGGCAGGCCGAGGTCGACGCGCGCCTGATTGAGCTGGACGGAACGCCCAACAAGAGCAACCTGGGCGCAAATGCGATCCTTGCCGTTTCCATGGCCGCCTGCCGGGCTGCGGCGCGTTCGGCCGGGCTGCCGCTCTATCGCTACCTCGGCGGGATTTCGGCGCGCCTGCTGCCGGTGCCCATGATGAACGTGCTGAACGGCGGCGTTCACGCCGACAACACGGTGGACTTTCAGGAGTTCCTGATCATGCCGGTGGGCGCGGAGACTTTTTCCAGCGCCTTGCGCATGGGCGTCGAGACATTTCACACGCTGAAGAAGATACTGAAAGAGCATGGTTATTCAACCTCGGTGGGCGATGAGGGCGGATTCGCTCCCAGCCTGAAGTCCAACGAAGAGGCTATTGAGCTGATTCTTGAAGCAATTGAGGCCGCGGGCTTTTCCGCCGGTCAGGACATAGCTCTGGCGCTTGACCCGGCTGCCAGTGAGATGTTCCAGGATGGCAAGTACGTCTTCTTCAAGTCAGACAAATCGGCAAAATCCGCCGATGAGATGGTTGAACTCTACGCCGACTGGGTCCAGCAGTATCCGATCATATCCATTGAAGACGGCCTTGCCCAGGACGACTGGGAAGGCTGGAAGAAGCTGACGAAAGAACTGGATGACAAGATTCAGCTTGTGGGTGACGACATTTTCGTCACTAGCACAGAGCGGCTCCGGCAGGGCATTGACGAGGGAGTCGCCAATTCCATCCTGATCAAGCTGAACCAGATCGGGACCGTCACGGAAACCATGGCCGCCATTGACCTCGCCAAGCGCAATGGCTATACGGCCGTTGTCTCCCATCGTTCCGGCGAGACCGAAGACGCCTTTATTGCCGACTTCGTGGTTGGCCTTCAGACCGGACAGATCAAGACCGG
Source organism: uncultured Acidobacteriota bacterium (assembly GCA_963783155.1). GTDB lineage: Bacteria > Acidobacteriota > Terriglobia > UBA7540 > UBA7540 > SCRD01. Next base: position 160,566 of record CAWANC010000018.1, read on the forward strand.
TTCGGCCAGCCGCACAGACCGCGTTGCCAAATACAATCAACTGCTGCGTATTGAAGAGGAACTTGGCGAATCCGCAGAATTCCTGGGCAAATCTGCCGTGGCCTCCTCATAACAGCAGGGACTATGGGCCAGGGATTAGGGAAAGTGGATGTAAGCTAAGCCTTAATCGCTAATCTCTGACCCCCAACCATTCTTAAAAGAGATATATGAAAATACCAAAACCGGTAGTCCTTATTATCCTTGATGGCTGGGGGTATCGTGCCGAGCGCGGGAATAACGCCATCGCGCTGGCGCACAAGCCCAACTACGATGCCCTGCTGAAAGAATATCCCTCCACCCTGGTGCACACCTCCGGCAGGCGAGTCGGCCTGCCCAACGGCCTGATGGGCAATTCTGAAGTGGGCCATCTGAATATCGGAGCGGGGCGCGTTGTCTACCAGGAAATCACCCGCATTGACGCTTCCATCGAGAACGGCGAATTTTTCAAAAAGCCCGAACTGCTCCAGCTGATGGAAGCGGGACGCAGGACGCGTCTGCACTTCATGGGCCTGCTCAGCGACGGCGGTGTGCATTCTCACCAGCGGCATCTTTATACGCTGCTGAAGATGGCGCGCGAAAACCGCGTCAACGAAGTTTTCGTCCACGTGTTCCTCGACGGACGTGACACCGCGCCCACCAACGGCGTCAAGTACGTCGAAGCTCTTCAACAGAAGATGCGCGAGTACAACGTGGGCCGCATCGCCTCGGTCTCAGGACGCTACTACGCCATGGACCGCGACAATCGCTGGCAGCGCACGCAGCTGGCATACGACGCCATCGTCAACGGCGAGGGCGTAAAGTCCGATGATCCCGTCGCCGCCATCAAGAACTCTTACAACCAGGACGTCACCGACGAGTTTGTGGTCCCCATCGTGGTCACGGATTCCGCGGGCCAGCCCACGGCCACCATTCGCAGCGACGACGCGGTCATGTTTTTCAACTTCCGCGCCGACCGCGCCCGGCAGATGACCCGTGCCCTCACGCAGCCCGACCTTGACGGTTTTGAGCGCCGCGGCTATCCGGAGAAACTGCACTACCTCTCGATGACGCGCTACGACAAGACATTCACCAATCCGCACGTCTTCTCGCCGCAAACGCTCACTCATATCCTGGCCGCCGTGATGGCGGAGGCGCAGTTGAAGAACCTGCGCGTGGCGGAAACGGAAAAGTACGCGCACGTCACCTACTTCTTCAACGGCGGCGTGGAGAAAGCCTACCCGGGCGAAGAACGCATCCTGGTGCCCTCGCCCAAAGTGGCCACTTACGATCTGCAGCCGGAAATGAGCGCCCGCGGGGTGATGGAAACCGTGGTCAAGGCCGTCAACGAAGCCAGCCGCGACGTCATCATCGTCAACTTCGCCAACGCCGACATGGTGGGCCACAGCGGCAAGCTCGAGGCCACCGTCAAGGCGGTGGAAACCGTTGACGTCTGCCTGGGCGAGATTTACAAAGCGGTGCGTGCAAAGGGCGGAGCAATGATCATCACAGCGGACCACGGCAACGCCGAGCTGATGGTGGACCCCGCCACCGGCGGCCCGCACACCGCCCACACCACCAATCCCGTTCCGCTCATCATGATTGCGGAAGAGGTCCCGCAGAAACTCCGCGAAGGTGGAGCGCTGGCCGACATCTCTCCCACCCTGCTCGCCATCCTGGGCATCCCTCTGCCTGCTGAAATGACCGGCCACGACCTGCGTGACGCCGAATACAAAGAGCCCGCGGCAGCAAAGTCCGGGCGATAAGGTTTTGTTACCTCCCCTTCGAGTCTTTGTGACGCGACGGCTATTCACCCCCACATGGCGAGATAAACTCGCCGCCATGGGGCTGACGCGCCCCTCCGCAGGATTTGAAATCTCAGTTTTGAGATTGCAGCCTTGGAAAGGCTAAGAGTGTCTTGCTTCGCGAGACGACCAATGCTGCAGAGCGCCTGTCTGCGCCATCCTCTTGCCTTCGCCGGTGGGGTGCCGGGCGAGAAAGGCCAATAGCCAGAGAACCACTAATTGCGGCCACGCGCACTTAGTCTCTTGGGGCGAGGATGTAGACGTAGGCCAGCAGTGCAAGCCCGACGAGAAATGGAATAAGGCCGGCGAAAAAGGCGTGTCGGCTGGGGCCGGTCGCCCACATCACTAGAAAAAAGGCAAGGCCCACTGCGATTGTGACGAGGCCTCCCAATTTGAGGCCTTCGCGACGGCGCGCGGCTTCGATCTTCTCTTGCTCGCGAAGGAATTCCAATGCTGCGTTTGCCGATGGCTCCTGTGCCTCGGCAATTTTCTTGATGGTTTCATTCTTGTAGTAAGCTTCTCTCTCTAGTCGGCGATTTCTTGCCCAGATCGCCACGGCCAGGAACGAGAAGAATCCAATCACGACGGCTAAACAAAGAAACGCGAACAACACGGTGGGTTGCATAGCGGCCTCCTCTGAGCGGAATTTCCGCTGCATACAGTGGGACAGGCGAGTGTTAGAATCGGTTGCATTATTTTGAGGAAAAGTGAACCCGGAAAAAACTGCAACCGTTGGCAATTCCAGCAGGTCATACCCTGGGAGGACTATGGGTGAGCGCTGCCGAAGATCAGGCCGATGTCGAGCGGGTGCAGGCCGGGGATGTTTCCGCCTTCGAAAGAATCGTCCGTCGTTGGCAAGGGCCTCTCGTCAATCTGGCATACCGCTTCTGCCGGGACCGCGGGCGCGCGGAGGAAATGGCGCAGGAGGCGTTTTTGCGTGCCTACCGGTCGCTTGGGAAGTGGCGAAAGGAGGCCGCCTTTTCTACGTGGCTTTTTGCTCTGGCAACAAATTTGTATTGCTCTGAGATCCGGCGCATTCCGCCCAACACCGTATCCCTGGAAGATATCGCGCAAATACGGGACTCGCGCGCCGTGGACAGAGGGCTTATGGAAAAGGAACGGGACCGGGTTGTCCGTCAAGCCGTCCTTGCCCTTCCACACAAGTACCGTGAGGCGATGATTCTCTACTATTTCCACGATATGAATATTTCTGCCGCAGCACGAAGCCTCGGGTTGCCTGAGGGGACTGTTAAAGCCAGGTTGTTCCGCGGACGAGATATCCTTCGTCGTAAACTGGCGAAACCCCTCAGTGAGCGTGGCGGGAAGTGAGTGTGATGACAAACGAGGATCTCAATCGCATTCTCAGTTCGAAGGATGACGACATCCTGCCTTCCTCAGGGCTGGTTGCGTCCGTCATGGAAGGTGTCCGTTCGGAGGCCGCCGTGCCTCCGCCGATCCCTTTTCCCTGGAAACGTGCTCTGCCTGGTCTGGCCGCTGCAGGCGTCGCGCTGGTTTGTTTGTTTGCCTTTGTTCTGAATCAGGTTCTCCACAGCCCTTTGCGGCCGCCCCTGGCCGCTAATGTGCATGTCCTGCAGAGTCCGATGATTGACGCGCCCGGCTGGAGCCTCCTGGCGCTGGCAATAAGCATGATCCTGGTGAAGCTCTCGATGCGGTGGGCTTCTCGGTGAGGCTGTCGTGCCGCGAATGGTGCCGGAAGTCATCGCCGGGCGGCGCAACGATAAAAGGGGCGGCGGAGCTGGCGCGGACATCGCACAAAACGCGACTCGCCACGCGGCGGAGGAATTTCGTCGGGGATCGCCCGAATTACTTTGACGGGACGGCGTGTTCCTTAACGTAGGCCGCGACGCGCGGATCCATGTCGGCGCCGGCAGCGCCGGGCGGAATGTAGTGGAACACTTCAGCATACTCAACGCCGTACTTGCCGCCCAGTTCGCGGTTCTCCCTCAAAACAAATTCCTTGATGTAATTGCGATCGGCGGTGTCATCATCATTGCCCAGCAGGGGCAGGCTCAGATGGCGTTTCGCCAGTCTTGCCCTCAGTCGTGATCCCAGGTGGCCGCCAGGACCTTTAGCCCGGTTGGCCCAGTTCGCGTCCACTTTCTTATCCACCTGCCCGCTGATATCCACCACGCGCGTGATTTCCGGCCGCCGCGCAAAATAGTATTTGTCCTGGACCTCTTTGGGCTTGAGGCCCGCGGCGAATTGCTCGGGGTAGTCGTGCCCACGGCCGGCCATCCAGCACGCTGCTTCCGCGGCTTTGGCCAGCATGTAGTGGTCGGGATTCTCCTCGTCGTGCCCCCAGGGGTCCCAGCCGATCACCGTATCCGCCTGGACCAGCCGGATAATAAGAATCAGCCGGCAGATCAGCTCGTTCACCGAAATATCGGCCATGCGATGGTTGCCGTAGTCCAGGTCAAAGTGGTTCTTGAGGCCAAGGGCCCGCGCCACCTCCGCAGTGTCGCGCTCGTTGCCCAGCACGTTTTCGCCGATGGTTCCGGGAGTGCCCAGCCCGGGCGAATCACCCATATCGTCGTTGGTGGCGCGCACCAGGTAACCCGTGTATCCCTCTGCAATGAGCTTGGCCACCGTCCCCGCTGCCATCAAGGGGACATCATCCGAATGCGCCTGAAGGGCGAGAAGAACCTTCCCTTTATGCGGCTGGCCCGTCACCGGACGTTCAAGATAGGGTCCCGGCGCCGCCTGCGGAGGCGATAGCTGTGCAGCCCCTGCCGCCGGAACCAGTGCGCTTCCAACAATCAGGTCGCCAAAGAATTTGCGTCGTAGCATGGGGCCAATTATACTCCCGTCGAGGCAGTACATGACAAGCGTGAAACGCATTCGAGGAATGGGGAACTTCGACTGGCGTGGGAGCCGTTGCAAACCCACCTGGGACGGTGTTGACTCGGCGCAGGGGAGAACTTGAACGTGGAGTCAAAAGCCGAAAGCGCGCCTGAATTGATTCGCAGCCTCGGGATGCTGGATGCCACCGCAATTATCATTGGCATCGTGATCGGGTCCGGCATTTTTGTGCTTCCCAACCTGATTGCCGGAAACCTTCCCTCGAGCACCGCCATCGTCCTGACCTGGATCGGCGCCGGCGTGCTCTCTCTTTTGGGGGCCCTGGCTTACGCCGAACTGGGAGCGATGATCCCGGCGACAGGCGGCCAGTATATTTATCTGCGCGAAGCTTACGGTCCGCTCTGCGCCTTTGTTTGCGGCTGGACCTTTATGCTGGCGGTTTTGTCGGGCGGGAGCGCATGGCTGGCGGTGACGTTTTCAATCTATGCGGGCTATTTCGTGCCGCTCACGCCGGCCGCAGGCAAGGTGGTTTCAATTGGACTGATTGCCGTCCTCTCGGCGGTCAACTACCTGGGCGTAAGAGAAGGCGCCTGGGTCCAGCGCGTTTTCACTTCTCTGAAGATTGCGGCGCTGCTGGTCCTGATCATCGCGGCGTTCCTGATTCCCCCTCCTTCTGCCGTTGCGCAGGCGCGCCATCATGTTCCATTGACCATCGGACACGTCAACGTGGCGCTGGCAGCCTGCCTGATGGTGTACAACGGCTGGAGCTACGTCAGCTTTGTGGCGGGCGAAGTGCGAAATCCTCAACGAAACCTGCTGCGCGCCCTGGTGATTGGGATGGCCGCGATCATCGTCCTCTACGTGTTCGCAAATCTGGCGTACCTGAGGGTGATGACCCTGCCGGAAATCGCCTCGACCGAACGCGTGGGAGCAGACCTGGCAACGCGAACGATGGGCTCCATGGGCGGAACTTTTGTGTCCCTCACCGTCCTGCTTTCGATTATCGGCGCGGTGAACGGCTGCGTTTTGACGGCCGCGCGCCTGCCGTTTGCCCAGGCCCGGGACCGGCTGTTTTTCGCGCGGTTCGGGAAAATCCATCCGCGCTTTCGGACGCCTGCCTCGGCCATTGTGTGGGGAGGAGTCTGGACCGCCGTCCTCATTCTCACGGGCTCGTACGAGACGCTCTATTCTTACTCCATCGTTGCGGCGTGGATCTTTTACACCTTGAGTGTGGCGGCTGTCTTTGTGTTAAGACGAAAACAGCCGCACCGGGAGAGGCCCTACAGGATGTGGGGCTACCCGTATTCCATGTGGCTCTTCGTGGTCGTGTCGGTCTGGTTTGTGATGGATGCCTTCCTGGCGCAGCCCTGGCCCTCATTCATGGCCTTCGTGATCATCGCCACAGGGGTGCTGGCCTACTGGATTTGGCGAAAGGCAGCGCCCGTTCAATAGCTCGAAGCCGCGGGCGGAAGGGGCCGCAGAGTTACAGAACAACTCTGCGCCGCGTTGCTCTTACTAAGGATTGCATAATAGAGTGACGGACCTCCGTAGCGCCGGCATCTTGCCGGCCCTGAAAAGTGCCGCCGGGACGGCGGCGCTACAAGACGAGCTTGTCACTATATTTCGCAATCCTCAGTAATGCCCGCGCGCCAGGATCTTCTTCCAGCGCTTCCACGCTTCGTCGCGAGCTTTCTTGTTGCCCGGGGTGGCGTCCGGCGCTTCGCCGGCGCGCATAAAGCCGTGGCCGGCGCCCTGGTAGACCACGGGCTCGTAAACTTTTCCCGCGGCCTTCATTTCTTCGCGCGCGGTGGGAATGGTGGCTCCGATGCGCTCGTCATTCCCGCCATAGAATCCGTACACCGGGGCCTTATGCGCGCCATGGCGTCGGCCGAAGGCGGCGGTCCGTAAAAGACAAAAGCGGCGGAGAGGTCGGAGCGGTTGGTGGCAAAACGGAAACTTTGCCCGCCGCCCCAGCAGAATCCCGCCACGTAGAGCTTGCCGTTCGTGGAAGGAATTTTGAGGGCGTAATCGGCAACGGCGTTCAGGTCGCGGGTAATCTGGTCAGGATTCAGCATGCTGACCGCCTTGACGGCCTGGCCCTGGGCGAAGTCGGAACTTCCGCCGCCATTCGGCGCCATGCCGGAAAGCAGGTCGGGAGCAACCGCGATGTAACCGGCTGCGGCCACCTCGTCGGCGAGGTCCTGCACCCAGTCCGTCATGCCGAAGATTTCGTGAATAATCAGGACCACGGGCCGCTTGTCGCTGACCTGGGGATAGGCCACGAACGTCTGCACGCTGCGGCCATCGTGCTTCACCGTCACCCACTCGCGGTGCCGGGGTGATTTGTCCACTTTGGCCCGCGCCCAGTCCTGCGCGGAAAGGATCGGCGCGCAAATAAGAAGTGCGAGGGCCAGATTGAGAATCAGAGACCTGCTCTTCATCGTTCCTCCTAGCATGCGGTACAGACCGCCGGCGGCGGCACTTGTATTTTCCCCGGGATTGGAGTCCATCATAAGCACAGGACGGGAAGGCTGGCAAGGGTCATGTGAGGAGCCAGACCGGCGCCGCCCGACTCGTCGAAGCATGCTCGACATCATCGTCCCCAAGCGTCCGCACACATGGCACAATACGCTATGGATGGGCCGCCCGGCGGAAACGTCCCGCTCTGTGGGATTGCAGAAACTAAGAGGCGAGCATCCGCGCCACCCAACGGAGACAGCCTATGAGCCGAAAAGCGTGGACGATTTTTCTGATTCTGCAGGGGGTGGGAGTCGTTTTCACGTGGGTGTCCAGTTACGCTTTGGGTCCCAGCCCGCTCCTCTCCGGAATCGGGGTTGGCCTGCTGGTTTGCGGGAACCTGCTGCTGCTGCCCGGCAGCATGGTGGAGGTGATTGTTATCCACAAGCTTCTTTCCCAAAGCGGCCTCAGCATGGGTTCGCTGTCCCTGGTGGGAATCGTGGTGGCGGTGGCGACCAACCTTGCGGTCTGCCTGCTCTGGGCGAAGCTCTTCAGGTCCGCCTGAGGAGGGGAGCAGCGCATCGATGAAGGCCGCAGACCTTAAAAAGGGCGCCCCGGGGTTACCCGGAGGCGCCGAACCTGGCACGGCCGGAATGGGAATGAACACCAGATTCTCTTGCCGCCGGGGCCGCGGCCAAAGCAAGACAGGAAGCGGCACCGGCCACGAGGTCCAATTCGTCCCAGCGGCGCTGGATTTGTTGCCGCTTGGGCTTTTGACACCCTCTTGACGCTGTGCGATAATTTGGAAGTTAGTACTAAAAGGGCGAAGCGCAGAATGACAATAAAAAGAATGAGCCTGGGAGCGGCTGGAATCGGCCTTATCCTGTTTGCGGCGGTAGCTGTCAAAGGTGCACAAGCTCCTGCACAGAAAAAGGCCGGCAGTGACTCCAGCCAGGCAGCAGCCAGTCTGGACCATGCGGGCGCTTATTACCACTACATGCTGGCGCAGCGGTATAAGGACCTGGCCGGCATTTACAATCGCAGCGATTACGTGGAACGCGCGATTACGGAATTCCAGAAGGCGATTGCGGACGATCCCGAGTCACTTTTCCTGCGCGTGCAACTGGCCGAGCTCTACTGGCGGGCCAGCCGCATTCAGGACGCTGTCAAAGAAGTTCAGGCGGTGCTGAAAGAGAATCCTGACGACGTGCAGGCTCATCGTCTGCTCGCCCGTGTCTACCTGAGTTCCCTGGGCGACTCGAATTCAGGCGGGGCCAGCCAGGAGATGCTGGAAAAGACCATTGGCGAATTTGAAACCGTGTACCGGCTGGATCCCGGCGACGCGCAATCGGCCCTGATGCTGGGCAGGCTTTACAAGGCCAACAACCAGCCGGCCAAAGCTGAAGCCCTCTTTGAGAAGGTCCTTTCCGCCAACCCGGATTCAAGCAATGTTTTGGTGAACTTGACCCAGCTCTATTATGACCAGGGCGACTATAACAAGATCATTACCTTGCTGGGGAACATCCCGGATAGCAGGATGGACCCGGCGCTGCTTTATCTGCTGGGGAACTCGTACGCACGGAAACGTGATTTCAGTAAAGCTGAGGACGTATTCAACGATGCCTTGAAGCGGGAGCCGGACAGTGAGGATATCCGGCGCGCCTACGCCGAAGCGTTAATAGCCCAGGGCAAGATGCAGGATGCGCGGGAGCAACTGCAGGCGATCGTCAAGTCGGATCCTCAGGCCCCCATGTCCTACGTCCGGCTGTCGCAACTCGACATGCAAATGGGGAACTTTGACCAGGCGCGGAAAGAACTGGAACAGGCCCGGGCGCTTTCACCCGACGATCCTGAAATTCCTTACCGGGAAGCGATTCTTGAAGACACGCTGGGCAATGATTCCAAGGCCATCAGCTTGCTGGAAGAAGTCCTGAAGAAAAGCGAGAAGCCGGACGGGAAATATAATCCCGCGGAAGCCAACAATCGCGCCATCTATCTGCAACGGCTGGGCGCGATTTATCGCTCTCAGGATGATTATGAGAAGGCTCTGGACACCTTTCAGCGCGTAGTGGCGCTGGGCGGCGACCAGGCGCCTCGCGGCGAAGCCCTGATTGTTGAAACTCTCCAGGTGAGCCACCAGAACCAAAAGGCCCTCGATACGGCCGACGCCGCTCTCAAGAAGTACCCGCAAAATCGCGAACTGCTGATGCTGCGCGCCTCGCTGCTGGGGCAGGAGGGGCACCAGGACGAGGCCGTGGCGCAGTTGCAAAAGATGCTGACCGGCAGCCCGGACGACCGCGACATCTATCTGTCCATTGCGCAGATTTACTCCCAGGCCAAGGTTTTCACGAAGGCCGAAGCGGCCATCAACAAGGCCTTGTCGCTGAGCGATAACCCCGAAGACCAGGAATATGCCCGATTCATGCTGGGCTCGATTTACGAGCGGCAGAAGAAGTATGACCTGGCGGAAGAACAGTTCAAGAAGGTTCTGGCGGTTGATCCCCTGAACGATGCCGCGTCGAATTATCTGGGATACATGCTGGCGGACCGCGGGGTGCGGCTGGATGAGTCCCTCAGGTACATTAAGGACGCGCTCAAGATCGAGCCGAACAACGGCGCGTACCTCGACAGCCTGGGTTGGGCCTATCACAAGATGAAACGCAATGACGCGGCCCAGGTATCCCTGGAAAAAGCCGTGAAGCTGATTCCCAATGATCCGACCATCCGTGAGCACTTGGGTTATGTTTACCTGGCGCTGGGCGAAAAGGCCAGGGCCCTCCAGGAATGGGAGCACGCTTTGAAATTCGAGCGCAAAGGCTCGGCGACCGATTTCGGTCCGCAGCAGGCGGCCAAACTCCGCAAGCAGGTGAACAACCTGAAGCACCAGATCGGCCGGAACGAAGCTGCCGTGGGGAAGCATTAGCCCCGGCACTCAGCCCGGGGCCCGGGTTTTCTTCATCGTCTGAAATCGAACAACAACCTGCCACTTCCCTTGCTGAAAACTGTCCAAGCCCGCGCTTTTGCCAAGATTAACGTCGGACTCAAAATCCTCGGCAAGCGGCCGGACGGCTTCCATGAAATCCGCACCGTTTACCAGACGGTAGGACTGGCGGACCGGCTCCAGGCCAGCCTTTCGCCGCGCCGGAAAGGTATCCGGCTGGAGTGTGACTGCGCGGAACTTTCCTCAGGGCGGGACAACCTGGTTTACCGCGCCGCCGAGTTGTGGCGGTGGGCGCGCGGTTTTAAGGGCGGCATCAGCCTTCGGCTTGAAAAGAAAATTCCCATGGGCGCCGGGCTGGGCGGCGGCAGCAGTGATGCGGCGGTCACCCTGCTGGCGCTGGAACGCCTTTCCGGAAACCGCCTGGAAACTGCGGCCTGCCTGCAGATGGCCGCGAAGCTCGGGTCTGACGTTCCCTTGTTTCTTCTGGGAGGACGCGTGCTGGGCTGCGGCCGCGGCGAAGAGGTTTTTCCCTTGACGGACCTTCCCGCCCGTCATTGCCTGATTGCCTTTCCGGGCTTCTCCGTTTCCACCGCGGAAGCTTACCGGGCCCTGGGTTTGCGGTTGACGGGACGGGCCGAAGGCCGTAGAATGAGTTCTTTGGGCATGCGGTCACCTTTTCCCCTGGAAGCGTGGGGGCCGGCCGAAAACGATTTTGAAGGGTTCGTTTTCGCAAGGTGGCCTGAGCTGGCAAAAGTTAAACGCCAGCTTATCCGGGCCGGGGCCGAAACAGCCTCCTTGACGGGTAGCGGATCAGCGCTATACGCCGTCTACGAATCTGCCCAACAATTGAATCGAGCGGCAAGCTGCATACCCGCCGCATGGAAGGTGTATCAGGTCCGGACCCTTCCCCGCGCCACGTATCTGCGGCGGCTTTTTGTTTGACGGAACGGGCCCGGGCGGACCGTTGTCCGTTTGGCGGTTGGGATACTGGGAGGTCGTCCAGTGGTAGGACACATGCCTTTGGAGCATGGAACTCTGGTTCGAATCCAGGCCTCCCAGCCAGATTAAGAATCGGTGGAGAATAAAGGCAGACGAGATGGCTGACCGAATTCATCACGCCTTAAAAATCCTGACGGGGAACGCCCATCCGGCGCTGGCGCGGGAAATCTGCCAGCACCTGGATGTCCCGCTGGCGCGGATGAATGTCAGCCGCTTTCCCGATGGCGAAGTGAGGCTGCAGATCAAGGAGAACGTTCGCGGAGCGGACGTTTTTGTGGTGCAGCCGACCTGCCGCCCGGTGAATGAAAACCTGGTGGAACTGCTGATTATTCTGGACGCCCTGCGGCGCGCTTCGGCCTACCGGATTACCGCCGTGATGCCCTATTACGGCTATGCCCGGCAGGACCGCAAAGACCGCCCGCGAGTGCCCATCTCCGCCAAGCTGGTGGCTGACCTGCTGACCTCCGCGGGGGCCAACCGGGTGCTGGCGCTGGACCTGCACGCGGGGCAGATCCAGGGCTATTTTGATATTCCTGTCGACCACCTGTATGCGACGCCGGTGACCGTGGGGTATTTCCGGAAGCTGCGGCTGAAGAATCTTGTGGTCGTTTCGCCGGATACCGGCGGAGTGGAGCGGGCCCGGGCATTCGCCAAGCGCTTGCGGGTGCCGCTGGCCATCATCGACAAGCGTCGCGAAGACGCCGACGTGGTGGAGATGTTTAACGTGATCGGCGAGGTGGACGGAAAAATCTGCCTGATTGTTGATGACATGATCGGGACGGGCGGCACACTGGCCCAGGGCGCAAAAGCCCTGAAGGGGAAAGGCGCTAGCCGTGTGCTGGCCTGTTGCACTCACGGGGTGTTTGCCGGAAACGCCATCGCCAACATCATGGATTCGCCTCTCGAACAGGTGATCGCCACCAATTCGATTCCGCTGCTGCCGGAAGCCCGGTCGTGTGCAGCGCATCAAGGTTTTGAGCGTGGCAAAACTGCTGGCGGACGCCATCAAGTCCATTTACAAAGAAACGTCGGTGAGCAAGCTGTTTATCTGAGTTCCCAATCGGCGGGTTGGCGTCTGACTTTTGAGATGTTTTGAGGTGTAAACAACTATGGCTGAGATGTTCAATGTTGAAGCTGAAGCGCGCGAAACGTTCGGAAAGAACGCCGCGCGGCGCCTGCGATATGCGGGCCGCATTCCCGGGGTGGTGTACGGTGGCGGAGGTCCCGCCGTTTCGGTGGCCGTTGATCCCAAGGCGATCATCCGCATTCTGCGTTCTGAGGCCGGTCACAACGCCATCTTTACTCTGCAGATTCCGGAAAAGGCCCCTGCGCGGGTCATGCTCCGCGAATGGCAGTGGGAACCCATCCACGGCGCCCTGCTGCACGTGGACTTGGTCCGGATTGCCCGCGACGAGAAGTTACGGGTCCGCATCCCGGTCCGGGTGACGGGCGAACCCGAGGGCGTGAAGATCCAGGGCGGCGTGTTCGAGTTTATCCTGCGCGAAGTTGAAGTGGAGTGTCTGCCGGACGATATCCCGGAGCACATCACGGTGGACGTGTCCGCCCTGGTGATCGGCCACCAGCTTCGGGTTTCCGACCTGCCGGTGGCGGAGGGCGTGAAAGTGCTGGCCGAACCCGCGCGCGTGGTGGCCCACGTCGTGGCGCCGAAGACCGAGGTGGCGCCTGCGGAGGAAGTGGTTGCGCCCGCGGCGGAAGGTGCTGCCGAGCCCGAGTTGATCCGCAAGCGCAAGACCGAGGAAGAAGGCGGCGAGGCAGGCAAGGAAGAGAAGAAGGAAGCCGCCAAGCCGGAAGGCAAGAAGGACAAGAAATAAGCCCGGTGATGGCGGGGGCGCGCCGGCACGGAAGGGATTGGAAAAAGCGGGGTGAAACTGATTGTGGGTCTGGGGAACCCCGGGTTCGAGTACCACCTGACGCCCCACAACATGGGCTTCATGGGGGTTGACCGCCTGGCGGAAGTTTGCAGGGCGGAGTTTTCGCGGCGCGAAGCCCGGGCCCGGGTGGCCACGGGCAGGTTTCACGGCGAGAAGGTGGTTCTGGCCAAGCCTCAGACGTTTATGAACCTGAGCGGAGTTTCCGTTTGCGGCTTGGTGCGGACTCTGGCCGTGCCTCTGGATGACCTGATCGTTCTGGTGGACGACGTCGATCTTCCCCTGGGTTCGCTGCGAATTCGCCGCAAGGGGAGCGCGGGCGGCCACAACGGATTGAAGTCCGTGATCGGCGCCCTGGAGACAGACGTCTTCACGCGGGTCCGGATGGGAGCGGGACCCGAGAGCCCGGTTCAAGACCTGGTCTCTTACGTCCTGACTCCTTTGGGTGAGAGGGAACAGGAAGAGGTGGCAGGGATGCTCGATCAGTCCGTCGAGGCTGTTCGAGTCATCCTGAAGGAAGGCGTGGACAAAGCCATGAACCTTTTCAATCGAAAGGTTCCAGCAGAGGAGTTGTGAGGAGTTATGACGAAATATGAAATGATGTTTATCGCTCGGACGGACGTTCCCGAGGAGGAAATCGAAAAGCTGAACGCCCAGATGGAGTCGGTGGTTTCAGGCGCGGGCGGGAAGGTGGAAAAGATCGACAAGATGGGGCGCCGCCGGCTGGCTTACCGTGTGAAGAAGCAGCGAGAAGGTGTCTATATCCTCTTTACTTTTGAAGGAACCGGTGACACCGTGCGGGAGTTCGAGCGGCGTCTCAAGGTGACCGACACAGTGATCAAGTACCTGACCGTGCGGGTTGACGAACGCAAGAAAGCGGCGGCGGAAGCCAAAGCCGCCGCAAAGAAGAAGGCCGTCCCGCCGCCTTCCGAGGCCCAGGCCGGGCAAGAAACAGCAACTCAGAGTTAAGGGAGAAACAGTTATGCCATATGATCGATCGAGGTCAAGCAGCAGCGGCGGCAGCAGCAGCGGTCCAAGGCGGCCTGGTGGTCGCCGGCAATATTTCCGCCGGCGCAAGGTTTGTAAGTTCTGTGTGGAAAAGATCGATTTTATCGACTACAAGGAACTCAGGCTGATCGGGCCGTTTGTGGCGGAGCGGGGGAAGATCCTGCCCCGGCGACTGACGGGGACCTGCGCACCGCACCAGCGGGCGCTGACCCGAGCCATCAAGCAGGCCCGCAACATAGCCCTCCTTCCTTTTGCGGCAGAGGTCTAGCTTCCATCACGGAGATGGAACGCGGGGCCAAAAGTCGGCAGGAAGGGCCGGCGGTGAAAAACTGGTGATGAGAGAGGCACGACATGGAAGTTATTCTTCTTGAGAATATAGAAACGCTCGGTTTGCGCGGACAGACGGTGAAGGTGGCGAACGGCTATGGGCGGAATTATCTGCTTCCCAAAAAGAAAGCGGTGGCCGCGACCCCGCAGAACCGCAAGTGGGTTGAGCAGCAGCGCGTGCGCTTCCTGAAACTGGAAGCCAAGGAACGGGCTGAGTCCGAAGACCTCGCCAAGTTGATGGAAGGCATTGAAATTGTGGCCACACGGCGAAGCGGCGACAAGGGACAGCTTTTCGGATCCGTCACCACCATGGATATTGAGGAAGGCATGGCGGCCCAGGGCTATAAGATCAGCCGTCGCAAGATCCAATTGGGCAGCCCTCTGAAGTCTGTGGGCCAGTTCGACGTGCCGGTCAGGTTGCACCGCGACGTGACCGTCATCGTGAAGGTACGCGTGGAGGCGGAGGTCGATCCTGAGTTGGTGGCGGCTCGCGAAAGAGAAGCCAAGGCTGCATCCGAGGCTGCTGATGCCAAAGCTGCCGCCAAGGCCGCTCCCGAGGCTGCTGAAGAGGAAACCGCTGCCGCTGAAGTCGAAGCCGAAGCCAGCGTTGCCGAAGACCAGCCTGAAGCCGGCGCTGAAGATGAAGTCAAAACTGAAAGCGAAAGCGAAGAGACCACTTCGCAATCTTAGTAATTTCTAACCCCTTTGCGATCCCGGCAGGGCAGGAATTTTCTGGCAGGAGGCCGGGGTTGCAAAGAGGGTATTTTTGTTTTTTCCCCGCGCTGGTATAATCGGCTCATTCACCGTCTTTGGATCCGGTCTCCATGGCAAGCACTACCGTCAGCGAGAAAGCCTTTCCCCACAATCTTGAGGCAGAACGCGCGTTGCTGGGTTCCATCCTGCTGGACAACGGTGTGCTGAATCAGGTCCTCGAAACCATCGACAAAAACGATTTCTTTTCAGACGGGCATCGTACCATCTTTGAAAAGATGATGCTGCTTTCCGAGAAAAACCGCACCATTGACCTGGTAACTCTTTCCGAGGACCTTTCGCGCGAAGGGCTGCTGGAAAAAGTGGGCGGAGCGGGATACCTTGCGGCGCTGACGGACGGCATTCCCATCGGTGTTTCTGCGAGCATTGACGAATACTCGCGCATCATCAAGGAAAAATCTTTAGTCCGGCGGCTGATCAATGCCTCAAACAACGTTATCACCCGGTGCTTCGAAGGCGTCGATGACCCCGAAACACTGATCGATCTGGCCCAGGGCCAGATTTTTGAAATCGCCGAGAAAAGGACGCAGTCGGGTTTCCTTGGCCTTCATGAGATTGTTAAAGCCAGTTTTGGCGACCTGGACAAGCTGCTCGACCGTGGCCATGGCGTCACTGGTATCGAGACCGGATTTATCGAGCTGGACAATATGACGTCGGGATTCCAGCCGGGCGAGTTGATCATTCTTGCCGCACGGCCCTCGCTGGGGAAGACGGCGTTGTGTTTGAATATTGCCGCGCATGCCTGTGTCAATTGTGCGAAGAAAGTGGGCGTCTTCTCCCTGGAAATGAGTAAAGAGTCGCTCGCACTCCGCCTTCTCTGTTCAGAGGCGCGCATTGACAGCCATAAACTCCGGTCAGGTTTCACCACCCGGGAGGATTGGCCCAAGATGACGCAGGCGTTGGGCCGTTTGGCGGAGGCGCCGCTTTACATTGAGGATACGCCGGCGCTCAGCATCATGCAAATTCGCGCCAAGGCGCGGAGGCTGAAGGCGGAAAAAGGCTTGGATCTGCTGATTATTGACTACCTTCAACTTGCCACCGGCCACGGACGATACGAAAACCGCACCCAGGAAGTCAGCTATATTTCGCGGGGATTGAAGAGCATTGCAAAGGAACTGAATGTGCCCGTCCTGGCCCTTTCGCAGTTGAGCCGCGCTCCGGAACAGCGCCCGGGGCAGAAACCGATGCTTTCAGACCTGCGTGAGTCGGGCTCCATTGAGCAGGACGCCGACGTGGTGATCTTTATCTTCCGCGAACGGCGTTCAAGCGAAGACGGTGAGGAAGGTTTCGGCGGAGAAGAAACCAGACTCATTATCGGAAAACAGCGCAACGGGCCTACAGGAGAAATTCCCATCGTCTTCATGAAGTCGTACGTGCGTTTTGAAAACATGGCAACCGACCGGGAAGGTGAGCCCTATTAACCTTATGATGCCGGTTCCCTCTTCCATCATCATTGCTGTAAACTCCTTGGAAACGAAAGGAGAACGATGAAGAATCCGTGGTGGTTGCGATTGATAGGCGTGGTTTCGGCCCTTTCCGCTATGGTTTTCGGCGTGAGTGTCTCCGTCTGGCATGGTTTCTTCACGCAGCCGCGGATGCTGCCGGTCCTTGTGGCCTGGGCGGCCTTGACCGTCGGGTCATTTGTGGCCTGGGTGTTAATTGTGGGGATGATCTGGGCGGCGAACCGCAGCGCTCGGACCCAGGCGGCCATAACCTTTGAGGTGCTGGCAGACTCATTCAAGAACATGGGCTCAGCGACTGCCCCGGAGTCGTCTTCAAGGGGTGTCTGGGACAACCCGCCGACGGATATTATCTGCGACGATTGCAAGCGGCCCCGTGCCATGCTGTATTGCAGGAAGCACAAAACAACGCTCTGCTTTCTGTGCACGGGGAAGCACGACGCGGAAGATTGCCTCTACGTCGCGGCTGACCGCCATACCCAGAGGCCAGAGAAAGAAGCGACAGCCACAAGAAAAACCGGCAGTTTGCTCGGGATATGATTCCCTCCCTTACACCGACTGGATTGGACTCGGAAGAACCGGTGGAATGGTGCCCTGCCTGAACTGGATGAATTTTCGACCTTTCGTGCTGCCGGGGCTGTCTAAATTCGAGTGAAAGCAAACACCCAAAATTTATTGCGGCCGACCTGGGCGGAAATTTCTCTGCCCGGGCTGCGCCGCAACTTTGAGTACGTGCGCCGGATGGCAAGCCCCCGCCGGGTGATGGCCGTGGTGAAAGCGGACGCTTACGGGCACGGCGCTGTTACCGTTGCCCAGACGCTCGCGGAAGCCGGCGCTGACTGGTTTGGCGTGGCCACGGTGGAGGAAGCCCTGGAACTGCGCGCCGCCGGCGTGGAGCAGCCGATCCTGCTGCTGGGCGGGCTTTACATGAGCGACCCTGCCCACCTGATTGAATATGGACTGACGCCCACTCTTTCCTCCACGGCGCGCCTCGATACCTATTCCGAATGCGCCCGCCGCTTTGGCAAGCCCATCCAGTTCCACCTGAAGGTGGACACCGGAATGGGTCGCCTGGGATTGCCGCCCGACCGGCTGAAAGCATTTGTCGAGCACTACCGCGAGCTTCCGGGCCTGGAAATGAAGGGCCTGTTCACCCACCTTGCCTCCGCCGAAGACCTGGTTGCGTCGCAGACCGAAGACCAGGCGGCCGGCTTTGAAAAAGCGCTCAGCCAGGTGCGCGGGCTGGGCATTGAGCCGGAATGGATCCATGTGGGCAACAGCGCCGCGCTGGTGGCGGGCTGGCCCTTTCCTGAAAACCTGGTTCGCATCGGGGCGCTGCTTTACGGCTACTGCCTGCCGCTGATGTCGCAGCCCGGCCGGGAAGCGCCCGGGCTGCCGCAGGTTGAGCCGGTGCTGACGCTGAAGTCTCGAGTGGTTTACCTGAAGGATGTGCCCGGCGGGACCCCGCTCGGTTATGGCGCGGCGTTCCACACGCGCCGCCGGTCGCGCATCGCCACCGTGCCCGTGGGTTATGCCGACGGGCTGAACCGCGCGCTTTCCAACCGCGGGCGGGCGCTGGTGCGCGGGCGCGTTGCCCGCATCGTGGGCAACATCAGCATGGACCTGACGCTGCTGGACGTCACGGACGTTCCGGGCGTGGATATCGGCGATGAAATCATCCTGCTGGGGCAGGCGGACCATTGCTCGGTGACGGCGCTTGAAATCGCCGAAACGGTGGGCACGGTCCCCTATGAAGTCCTCTGCTCAATCGGCAAGCGCGTGCCGCGAATCTACCTGGATTCCTGAGGCGAGGCCAGGGCCGGGCCCGCTGCCGGCCCGCCCAAGCCGCCGTTCTGCCTGTTGCCGCTTTCATACCATTTTTTGACCACCTGCATGGCCGGCTTGCCCCACGGAGTGAGCGAAGTGTCCCCGGGACCGCCAAACCCGTTGCTGCCCACTTTCCACCAGTACATGCCTTCAAACCAAGGCTTGTTGTAGAAGGCCTGAAATATCGCGCGATAACACCGGGCCTGGAGTTGCGGGTCGGCGTTGCCGGACTTGCCGTCCTGCCAGGGATGGCGATTCGCGCCGGGCACGCTGGGGAAGCCAACTTCGGTGAAAATGACAGGCTTGTGGAAGCGCTGCTGGACGGCTTCAACTTTTTTGATCAGCGCCGCGGTTGAAAGGTTATCGGGAAGCGGATAGTACTCCTGCAGGCCGATGACGTCGAGCGCGTCCCAGAACCTGATGCTCTCGAATTCATCGCCGAAATTGGCGGCATAGGTCACGGGGCCGGGATAAACCCTGCGAACGTTGGCGATGATTTTTCGCCACGCGGGTTCGAAACGCGACATGCGGACGAACTCACCGCCCACGCAAAACAGGTCTATGTGGATCTCGGCGGCGAGCTCTGCGTAGCGCTCGATGAACCTGCCGTACTGCTCGAACCACTTTTCGCGGGCAGAGGGATTTGGAAATTCGATGTCCCCGCCAAAATGTCCGCGGATCCAGATGCCGGGCTTGAGCATCACCTTCATTCCAATGGCGTGGGCCAGGCGCGTGAGTTCGCGCAGCCCCTCGTCGCTTTCCCAGCTGTGCTGCCCGAATCCGCGCACTTCCGGCGAGCCGAGTTGCATGCCCCCGTAAGGAACCAGCGCCACGGCATTCACGCCGCCGGCTCGAAGCGTGCGGAGCATCTGCCGCGCGCCCGGGCTGGCGTAAGGGTTCGGAAACTCGGCGGAAAAACTGACGCCCTTCTGGAAAAAAACTCTGGGATAGGGAGCGTCAACCTGAATGGGCGGAAGCTTTGCCACCGCCGCCTGGTTGGCCCGCTGCTGTTGCCGCTGGAATGCATGGACGATTACTGGCCCGCCCCAGGCGACGCCCGCAGCCAGCAAAACGGTGGCGGCAAGGCCGGAGAGAATGGCCCGCGAGCTTATGGGCTTGGAGTCCGCCGCGGAACCGGTGGGAGCGCGCAAGCCCGCCAGGACTGCAGCAACGGCAGCCGGCGGCGCCAGCATCCAGAGGAAATTTCCGAACCGGGACGCCTGAAGAATTCGGAACAAGAACCAGAGCACCAGCGGCACGAGCGCGGCAACCGCCCACAACCCCGCCAGGCGCGGCCAGTATCCGCTGCCCGCCCAGGCGGCTGACATCCAATAGAGGCCCAGGCAGAGCAGGGCGAAGAAGAAGATGGAAGAAAAGATGAGAAGTACGCTGGCGTGGAATGTTCCACGGAACCGCGCGAACGGCAACACCAGGGCCACATCCGCCAGCACGGCCACCATCAGGCCGCCGAGAACGCGCCGGGTGCGACCCGCGCGGACCAGCGCCAAAGCAACCGCCAGGGCCAGCGGAACCAGAATCCACCCGGAAGGCAAGGAAGTGAAAAACCCGCGGCCCGTACCGGGGTGCGTGCCGGGATTGGAAGGAGCGCTCCAGAGCATCAGGCCAAAGGCCGTGGGGCGAAGCTCGACGATGTGCTCACCGAAGAAGGCGCTGCGCACAAGCCCCGGAAGGGCCCATGCGCACGACACCGCCAGCCACAGGGCCGGATAGTAAAAAGCCGCGCATAAGATCCACGATCTGGCCCGGCGCATAGCACCCCGAATTTCGTCTGGTTTTGCGCCACCCGGTGACGGGCGGCTCGATGCCCCGATCAGGAAGCCGGCTCCTATTTTAAACCGTGAAGGCGAGCGGGTTACTGGCGTTTCCCGCCTTCCGCAAACAATTCCGGGAAGGTCTTGCGGTAGATCGACATGCCGAGCGCCGCGTTCATGCCCATCTCCTCCAGGGCGCGAATTTCATCGTCGGTGGTAATGCCGCCGGCCGCGGTGATGGGCAGGGTGGTGACGGCGCGCAGGGCGCGGAAATATTCGAGGTCGGTGCCCTGCAGCTTTCCTTCAGCGTCGATATAGGTGCACAGAAATTCCGAGCAGTAAGGTTCAAGCTGGGGAAGAACTTCCGCGGGCGCCATGGGAAGCGTCTCCTTCCAGCCGTGGATGGCCACGCGGTTGCCGAGGCAATCCACCCCGATCATCAGCTTTTCGCGCGGAATGCGCTCGCAGAGCATGCGGAGGAAATCGGTGTTGATGCCGCCGGAGGTGAACGCCGAACTGCCCACGATGATTTTGTGGGCGCCGTCCTGCTCAACCTGCAGGGCGCGCTCGAGGGTGCGAATGCCGCCGCCCACCCGGCAGGGCTTGCGCCGGCAAAGCTCGCGAACGATGTCGGCCTGCGAGGCGCGGCCCATGGCGCCGTCGAGATCGATGACCTGAATCTGCGGATAGTCTTTGAATTTTTCGAGCACGGCAAAGGGGTCGGGCAGCTCCAGGGCTTTGCTTTTGCCCTGGACAAGCTGCACCACCTTGCGGCCCATCAGATCGATGCACGGAATAATCACAGGCGGACTGAGACTCCTTTGGAACGAAGATGTTCTTTGAGGCTGCGGATGGTGTGGGTGCCGAAATGGAAAATGGAAGCGGCCAGCGCCGCGTCCGCCGCTCCCGAGAGAAAAACGTCGGCAAAGTGCTCCAGGTTTCCGGCGCCGCCCGAAGCGATCACCGGGATGGGCACGGCGCGGGCGATGGTGGCCGTCAGTTCGCAATCGAATCCCGCCTGAGTGCCGTCGGCGTCCATGGAAGTCAGCAGGATCTCTCCCGCTCCCAGCTGGTCCACGCGGCGCGCCCACTCCAGCGCATCGATGCCCGTGTCTTTGGTGCCGCCGTAGGTCACCACGTTCCAGCGCGTGGCTTCCTGCTCGCGGCGGGGCTGCCGGCGGGCGTCAATGGCCACCACAATCGCCTGGCGCCCGAACTGTGCCGCGAGTTGCCGCACGATTTCAGGATTTTCAACCGCCGCGGTGTTGATGGCCACCTTGTCGGCGCCCACGGATAGCAGCCGACGGGCGTCTTCAATGGTGCGCACGCCGCCGCCCACCGTGAGTGGAATAAAGAGCCTTCGAGCAACGCGGTTGACGGTGTCCATCAGGGTGGCGCGGCCTTCGCGCGAAGCCGAAATGTCGAGCATCACCAGCTCATCGGCGCCTTCGGTGTTGTACATGGCGGCCAGTTCGCCGGGGTCGCCGGCATCGCGCAGGTCAACAAACTGGACTCCTTTGACGACCCGGCCGTCTTTGCAGTCGAGGCACGGAATGATGCGTTTGGCAAACATAGGGTTCTTTCAATCGGGGTTCAAGCCGTGAAAGGGCACGGATTTATCCGTGCCGAAATGGGGCTCCCCGTTGTCCCTGTCTTGTCCTCCTCGGGTCCGGCGCCGAACCAAATGTGTGAAAGAGCGGCGCCGGACCCGAGGAGAAAATCTTTATGGGTCCACCGGCTTTCGGCACGACTGAAGTCGTGCCCAGCAGTGCGTTTAATGCAGACGCGCGACAGGCCGCCCGTTCTTTCACAACCCTTTCGCAGGCGCGCCTGAATCCGTCCGTCATTCAGGCTCCGACTTCAGGAAATTCTCCAGAACCTTTAATCCCACGTCGCCGGATTTTTCCGGATGGAACTGCACGGCATAAACCGAGCCCACCCGGACGGCGGCCGCGAAGTTCTGGCCGTATTCGGTTGCCGCCGTTGTTTCCGCCGTCACCGGGCCGTAATACGAATGGCAGAAGTAGGCGAAGCTGCCGTCGGCGACGCCATCGAAAAGGCCGTCCTGGCGGCGAATCTGCAACTGGTTCCAGCCGAGGTGCGGGATCTTGAAAACTCCCTCAAACCTTTTCACATGGCCCGGCAACAGTCCAAAGCCTGCGCGATCCGGAGCTTCGTCGCTGGTTTCATAGAGCGCCTGAAGTCCCAGGCAGATTCCCAGAAAGGGCTTGCCGCCGGCCATCTGCTCGCGCAACGGAGCGATCATCTTTTTCGATTCCAGCGCATCCATCATGGAGCCGAAATGTCCCTGGCCGGGCAGAATGAGCCGATCGGCGGACTGCAACAGTCGCGGGTCTTCGACAGCTTCAGCCGGATATCCGAGAAATTGCACGGCCCGAAGCACTGAGCCGACGTTGCCGGCGCCGTAATTGATGACACCGATCATAGGAGTCCTTTGGTTGAGGGAAGCTGGTCTTTCAGCCTCGTGTCGCGCGAGCAGGCATAACGCAGCGCCCGCGCCAGCGCCTTGAACAGCGCCTCAATCGCGTGGTGGCTGGAGCGGCCATAAAAGATCTTAAGGTGCACGTTGGCTTTGGCGCTGGTGGCAAATCCCTGGAAGAAATCTTCCAGCAGCTCAGACTGAAGATCGCCCACCAGGCGGGCGCGAATGGGCGCCTGCAGCACCAGGTAAGGCCGGCCGCTCAGGTCAACCGAAGCCAGCGCCAGCGTCTCGTCCATGGGCATCACAAAGTAGCCGGCGCGGTTGATGCCTTTCTTGGTTCCCAGCGCCTTCAGCAGCGCCTCGCCCAGCGCGATGCCCACGTCTTCAACCGTGTGGTGCTGGTCCACGTCAAGATCGCCGCGCGCTTTGAGGTCGAGATCGAAGCCGCCGTGGCGCGCAAAAAGCTCCAGCATGTGGTCGAGAAAGCGGATGCCCGTGGAAACCGAGTACTTCCCCTGGCCATCCAGATTGAGCCGGATGCGAATGTCGGTTTCCGTGGTTTTGCGATGGAGCGTTGCCGTGCGCGCCTTCATGATGTCCGTCCTTTGGAGGATTTCCGCCTTGCGCCATTTCCTTTGCGCGGTTGCGTTTCCATCATGGGTCGAAACTCCGCGAGCCCCTGCATCAGCCGGCGCGTCTGTTCTGTCGAGCCGACGGTGAATCGCAGATAACCCTGCAGGCGCGGATCGTAACTCCAGTCGCGAATCAGAATGTCCTGGTCGCGCAGCTTGAGGGCAATTTCCGAAGCCTTCGCGCCCACGCGCGCCAGGACGAAATTCGACGAACTCGGAACGTAGGGGATTCCTAACTTGTCGAGAAAGCGGCAGAACTTATCGCGGTTGGCGCAAACCTGCCGGGCGTAGCGGGCAACGTATTTGTCATGCTTGATGGCTTCAAGGGCGCAGGCCAGCGCCAGCGAATTCACCGCAAAGGGGTTTTGAGAACGGCGCATGGGTTCCGCGATTCCGGCGTTGGTGAAGATGCAGCCCAGGCGCAGCGCGGCCAGGCCAAAGGCCTTGGAGAAGGTTCGCGTGACCACGAGGTTGGGATACTTTCTGATCCAGGGCAGGACCGTCTGGCCGGAGAAATCGACGTAAGCCTCGTCCACCAGCACCAGCACGTCAGGAGCTTCGCGCAGAATCCGGCGCAGGTCCGCCTGTGAAACCACGGTGCCGGTCGGGTTGTTGGGGTTGGCGATGGCCATCCAGCGGGTGCGCTTGTTGACGGCAGAGAGCAGCATGCGGGCGGTGAGACGAAATTTCTCATCGTAGCGGACGCGCGTGGTGCGCCCTCCGGCGACGGTGTGGAAGAACTCATAGACGGGAAACGTGGGCGCGGGAACAATCATCTCATCGCCATTTTCGACAAAGGTGTCGCAGACCATCTTGATGGCGTCGTCGGTGCCGTTGGCCAGCAGCAGTTCGTCCGGGGACACGCCAAAGTAGCGGGCGAGCGTTTCGCGCGCCTCTTCGTATTCCGGATAGCGCGAGAGCCAGTCGCCATCCAGCTTGTTGCGCAGAGCGCGAATGACCTGCGGCGCGCAGCCCACCGTGTTTTCATTGAAGTCGAGCCGGAGCTTTCCGCCGCGTCCTTCGCGAGGCGGGTGGTAAGCCTTCAGGCGCTCAACGGCCTTTCGCGGTCGAACCATTAGCCTTGAACCTCGTTTCGATGGAGTAGGCGTGCGCCTTCAGGCCCTCAGTGCGGGCCAGCGTGGTGATGGTTTTGCGAATGCGCCCGAGACCCTGCGGCGTCAGTTTCTGCACGGAAATCGTCTTGACGAAATCGGCCGCGCTCAATCCGCCGCGCAGGCGCGCTGCTCCGGCGGTGGGCAGAATGTGATTGGTTCCGGAAGCGTAATCGCCCGCCGCAACGGGGCTGGTCTCGCCGAGAAAGATGGAACCCGCCGAGCGAACGCGATCGAGCATGCGGCTTGCGCCGTCGAGCAGCGTGAGGTGCTCGGGAGCGAAGTCGTTGACCAGATCGATGGCTTCTTCCAGGTTCTTCGTCACCACCACCGCTCCGTGCCCGTTCAGCGCTTTTGCCGGAACATCCGTCTCCCCCGCGAAAACCTCTTTCAGAATTTTTTCCACGGCGCCCTGAACTTCCAGCGCCAGCTTGCGCGAGGGCGTCAGGAAAATGGCCACGGCGTCGGGATCGTGTTCGGCCTGCGCCACCAGGTCGGAAGCGATCCACCCGGCGTTGCCCTTGGACGCCACTACCATCAGCTCCGAGGGACCGGCCACAAAGTCGATTCCGCAATCGCCGGCCACCAGCTTCTTGGCGGCGGCGACGTAGCGGTTGCCGGGCCCCACAATCTTGTCGGCGCGCGGAACGCTTTCCGTGCCGTAGGCGAAGGCTCCGATGGCCTGCGCTCCGCCGAGGCGGAAGATCTTCCTGACGCCCAGAATATCGGCGGTGACCAGCACGGCGGGTGCGGGGCGCGGCGAAGTGATGTAAATCTCCTCGACGCCCGCAACCTGGGCGGGAATCACGCTCATCAGCACCGTGGAGGGCAGCGGGAAGCGGCCGCCGGGCACGTAGCACGCCACGCGGCCAAGCGGGCGCACCATCTGGCTGACTTCAATGCCCACGCCGTTGGTGATTTGCCAGGCGCGCGGCAACTGCTCTCGCGCGGCCCTGCGAATGTTCCGCGCGGAAGTCTTGACGGCGTCCACGAATCCTTCGGGAACCTGGCGGTAAGCCTTCACGATCTCGCGCCGCTTGACGGTGAAGCCTTCCCGGGCGAGGTCCATCTTGTCCAGCTGCAACGTCCAGCGCTGGAGCGCGCTGTCGCCGTCGCGCCGGACGTCATTCAGAATGCGCCGGGCGGCGGCTTCGGCTTTCTTCAACTGAGTCTCGCCGGAGCGGAGAACGCGTTGAAGGTTCTTTTTGTCGGTACTGCGAAAGATTGGAATCATCGTTAAGTCTCAATCTATCAGGTCGCTGGAACAACCCTTTGTCATGTCATCCTGAGCGAAGCGAAGGATCTGCTTTGTTCATTTTCAGTAAAATACAGCAGATGCTTCGCTTCGCTCAGCATGACATGTGACCTTTTCAACAACAGGTTTTAGGCAACGCGATGCCTTCCTGACGATTTCAGTTCACCTCAGCGCCGCAAAGTTTCGGCAGTCCTGGCTCCAGGGTGCGGCGGCGGAAATGGCCTGCGGCACTTCCTCCGGCTCTCCCACAACGCTCCACATGCGGGCGTGCCGCGAATCCATAAAGCGCTCGCCGATGCACCGGTCGAGCAGGCTGATCAGCGGCTGGTAGAAAGATTGCGTGTTCAGGATGACGATGGCCCCCAGATAAAGGCCCAGCCGCTTCCAGGTGATGGCTTCCATCAGTTCTTCCAGCGTGCCGCAGCCGCCGGGAAGGGCGATCACGGCGTCCACGCCGTCGATCATCCGCTTCTTGCGCTCGTGCATGTCATTCACCACGATGGTTTCAGGCAGGCGCGGATTCACCCACTCCAGCTTGACCATGAATTCCGGAATCACGCCCACCACGCGGCCGCCCTCGGCCATCACGCCCTCGGCGAGGCTGTTCATGGAACCGGCAGCGCCGCCGCCATAGACCACCGTGAAATTGTTGCGCGCCAGCACCCGGCCCAGTTGCTCCGCGGCCTTCAGGTAGGTGGCATCGCACTGGCGGCTGGAACCGCAATAAACGCAGACTCTCCGGTTTTCCATAAGACATCTCTCTCGCCCCGCCCGCCGTGGCCGGACGTCAAACACTAAAGGATGATCTTGTTCAGCGGATACTCCACAATGCCCTGGGCGTTCGCGGCCTTGAGCCGTGGAATGATTTCTCGCGCGGTCTTCTCTTCAATCACCGTGTTCACCGCAACCCATTCCGAATCGGTGAGGTCGGAGATGGTGGGCCGCTTCAGCGCCGGCAGCACGTCCAGCACCGACTTCAGGTCTGCGCGCTTGACATTCAGCATCAGGCCCACCTTGCCGGCCGCGTCGATGGCGCCTTTCAACAGCATCACCAGCGTCTCGATTTTCTGGCGCTTCCAGGGATCGTTCCAGGCGGCTTTGTTGACGATGAACTTGGTGTTTGATTCGAGCACGGTCTCGACAATCCGCAGGCCGTTGGCGCGCAGCGACGAGCCGGTTTCCGTGACTTCGACAATGGCATCGGCCAGCACCGGCGGCTTGACTTCCGTCGCCCCCCAGGAAAATTCCACCTTGGCCTTGACGCCGTTTTTGGCGAGATAACGCTTGGTTACATTCACCAGTTCGGTGGCAACAACTTTGCCCTCCAGGTCCTTGACGCTCCGGATGTCCGACTTCTCCGGCACGGCCAGCACCCATCGGACTTTGCCAAAAGTATTCTTGGCGTAGATCAGGTCGGCCACTTCCACCACGCCGTCGCCGTCTTCGTTGTTCTCAAGGACCCAGTCGCGGCCGGTCATGCCGGCGTCGAGCACGCCGTCTTCCACGTAGCGGGCCATTTCCTGGGCGCGAATCAGCATGCACTCCATTTCACTGTCGTCAATCACAGGAAAATAAGACCGCGAACTGACGGTGATCTCGTAGCCCGCGCGCCGAAATAATTGCAGGGAAGCTTCCTGCAGGCTGCCCTTGGGGATTCCCAGTTTCAAACTCATGCTTTCGTCTCCTGTTTCGAACTGCTGTAAACCTCGTCGGGATTGAATTCCCGCTGGGCGATCACTTCTTCGCCCTGCGGCCGTCACCTTGCGGAAAAAGCACGACCGGTAACCCATGTGGCAGCAGCCGGGCCCGGCAAGCTCGGCGCGCACCAGCAGCGCGTCCTTGTCGCAGTCCACGCGCACTTCGTGGACCTTCAGCTTGTGGCCGGAGGTTTCACCCTTGGTCCACAGCTTCTGCCGGCTGCGGCTGAAGAAGGTGACAAAGCCGCTGCTCAGCGTCTTCTGGTAAGCCTCGCCGTTCATATAACCCAGCATCAGGACCTCGCCTGTCTTTGAGTCCTGGACGATGGCTGGGATGAGATCATCCTGAAATTTCAAGTCCATGTTTTCGATGCTCCGTTGCGCAAAAATAAAAAAACCCGCCAACTCTACTTGTCAGCGGGTTCAACCTTAAATCCGATCCTGATTCTCGATTAGGCCAGCACCCACTGACACCACGCCTTGTGGTTCGTATGGTGGTGGTGATGTGCCAGTGTGTACCGCATAGAGAAATTACATTAATCAACGGCTCGTGTTTTGTCAACAGGAGCGGCAGCGCGGGCGTGAGCGGGCTTTCAGGTCGGCATTCTTGCGCGTGTCGGACTAATGCCCGGCTACAAAACCATAGCCGGGTTAGCGCCGGTTATACCGCTGTGGCGCCGGCCTGTTCGCGCTCAACCCTGATCGAATAGATGAGGAATGCCCCCACCACGCCACCGATGGTGACAGCCGCCCAGGCGATGTTGTAACTGTGCGTGGCGTCAAAAATCAATCCCGCCGCCCATGGCCCGATCCACTGTCCCAGCGAGTTGGCCATGATGATGACGGCCAGCAGCTTGCCGAGCGTGGCCAGGCCAAAGCACTCCGCCGTCACCAGCGGAATCAGCATGTAGTCCGCGCCCATGGCAAAGCCAAAGACAATGGCAAACGACCACGCTGCTGCGGGGAAGCGGGCAAAGAACAGCAGCGGAATAGCCAGCGCCAGAACCAGGTAGAAAGCGGCCATCACGTTCTTCTTCTGGAAGCGGTCGGCCAGGTAGCCGACAATCACCCGCCCGGCGAGGCCGGCAAACAGCAGGCCGCTGGAAATCACCGAAGCCTGGCCCAGCGTGTATTTCTGGTCCTGCAGGAAGAGCACAAACTGCTGGATGACCGTGCCGATGGCCCCGATCACGAGTGAGCTGCCGATAAGAATCAACCAGAAGTTGGCGGAACGAGCCACCCGGCGAAGGTCAAATACCACGGCCGGCCCGGCAGGCTCGTCCGCGGGAACTTCCGCGCCATCAGGAGCGAGCCCCATGTCCGCCGGAGCAGACCGCGTGACCCACTGGGCGATGGGAAGTAGCACAACCAGAATGAGAATTCCGACCACCTCAAAGGCGCGCCGCCAGCCGTAGTGCGAGATGAGGAAGTGGACGAGGATGGGCGAAACCGCGCCGCCCACGCCCAGGCCCAGGTAGGCATAGCCCATGGCGCGCCCGCGCGCCGCGCGGAACCAGCGGGCGATGAGCACCTGGTTGGGTATGGGGCCGGTGAGGATGTAGCCAAAAACTTCCGCGATGGAAAGCAGGTAGTACTGCCACAGGTGCGTCATCCATCCCATCAGGATGAGCGGGACGCCCACAAACACCAGCCCGAATCGGATGACGGAGCGCGCGCCGCGCCGGTCAATCAACGAACCGAGATAACCCACAAACGGAGCGACGATCAGAAAGCCCAGCAGCAGGCCTGCCGTCACCTGGCTTCGGTTGAACCCGAGGTTTCTCACCAACTCGGGATAGAAAACCGGCAGGCCGTAAAAAACGATGCCGACCCCGAAAAACAGGTTCATGAAAGCCGCGGCAACAACCCACCAGCCGTAAAAGATGCGCATGAGTTTTCCCTTCTTTGTGACGCTGCCCTGTGCTCTGTGATCGTTTGAAGAAGCCGATTATGGGTGACGGCCATCGCCAGTAAATTCCGCTTCCACTTCCGGCCAGTGATCGCGGCACCACTCCGCCATTTCCCGAACGCACATTCCGCTTTTCCATCCGAACTTTGCGCGCAGGTGCAGAAGCCAGGCAATCAGGCCGTCCTGGGGATGAAACAGCAGCAGGTGCAAGGCCTTCTCCGGCTTGCCACCGGTGTTCATGGAGTATTCGCTGTCCGGCAACTGGAAAACGGTGTGCATCTGGAAAGTGGAGCAGCCGCGCAGCAGATATTCCGCGGCGATTCGACCGGAATGGATGTCGCCGGTGGCGCTGACGGGCAGCAATTCAGTCTTATCGGCCGATGCCAATCGCCCGGCCAGGAACTTTTCCAGCACGCTCAGGTTGCGGTCGCTCAGGTCCGGACCGCCGTAGGCGACGCCCACTTTGTCCAGGTACTCTTTCTTCGGATCGAAAAGCCGGTTGCCATAAATCAGAAAGTCCGCCTGATCTTCGCCCGACGCTTTGTGGACGGCATCCATCATGCGAAGCTGGAAATCGTCTTCGAAAAGTGCATTGAACATCTTGAGGCCGACGCGAATTTTTCCGGGATCGACCGCATGGATCAGGGCCGGAACCCTGGCCAGCCACTCCAGGATTTTGGCCTGCTGTGCTGCGCGACCCGAGCCCGCGAGCGTCGGGCTGAAATCCTTTTCGATTGGCATGGCCAGTTCAGGGCAATGCTTCTTCCACGGCTCCAGCAGGAGGTTGGTGGTGAAAACGTACTCATCCTCTTTCCAGAAGTCTTCCTGGGGCGTGGGCAGGTGATACTTGACGGAAGGAACGATCAGCATTTCGGAGCCGGCGCCGATGGTGAGCGCCTGGTCGAAGAAATCCCGGTAGGCCTCCAGCGTGTTGTACCATCCCCGGCCTTTCCAGGTGACGGTCCAGCCTTCTTCGCCGCCGCGGCCGAGAATGCGCTCGACGGTCATGCGTGTTTCCGGGATAGCCCACTCCCACATGCTCTGCTCACCGTGGCTGTCCTGGGCAATGACGGTCTTGAGGATGACGAAGCCGAGCCCCGCGCTCGAATCCTTTTCCACCTGGTGTGCGGCCAGTGAGAGCTGTCCGGAGGCCTTACCGAACGGATTTTTGACGGGCAGGCCGCCGTATTCGCTTTTGAGATCGATGCCGTAAGTGGAAAGAACATGGGACTCGAGCGGCCGGGGAAGCCCGTCCCTGAACTCGTCGAAATCCTTTTGAAGCTGAGCGGAATCCTGCTGGCTGAGTTGCGGTTTGCCGCGAAGCCGGACTCGCGGCGGAAAATATTCCTCCATGAACAATTCAATCCTTTGCGTTTTTTGGACTGTCGAATTCGCCAATCGCCTTCAGTGTTTGCCTGATATTTTCGAATTCACTCTCCGGCAGTTCGGGTCCCCAGGGGTCGTGTGCGGACTCGCGTCCGATAACGCCCAGGTGCACCAGAGTCCAGAGCATCCTGCGGATGTAGCCTTCCATGGGCGGAATAAACAGCACCTGAGACAGCCGATCCACGGCGCCGGATAGGTCAAGAAATTCCACTGCATGTCCCCGGAAATAGGCCTCCATCATGTTGTGTTGCAACCCGGTGCATGCCGCACCCATGCCAATCAGGGCTGCCTGCGCGCCGGCCATCAGGCTGTAACCCAGAAATCGATCTTCACCGGTGATCAGCACCTTTTCCGGAAACTCTTCGGCCATCAGATTGGCCACGTTCTGATAAGTCATCACACTGTCGAGCGTGGCGAGCTTGATGCCTACCACCTCCGGCAATGCGAACAGCGGACGCAGGACCTCGGGTGAATACGAAATCCCGCCCGCGGCCTCATACAGGTAAAACAGAATCAGAGGCGCGTGGAGCGAGGCCAGCTTCCAGTGATAGTCGACCACAAGTTTGTCAAGCTCGCCCTCTGCGGCGATCTTGCGAAGCGGCGAGGGCGCATAAGCGAGGAAGGCATGGGCGCCATGCTGGAGTGCGTCGTTCGCCATCTCGAGCGCGGAATCAACGTAGGATGAATACGTAGCGCCCCCCGCGGGGGAACCTCCCACGCCGGCGATAATCAGCTTGTCAGGACCGAGTCCCTGTGCCCAGGCCTGCAGGACCTGAAGACGCTGGCTGCGGCTGAGGTGCAACCCTCGGCCCGTGTGCGCCCACAAGGCGACGCCAGCAATAGGCTGCTGGCTCATGTAGGCAATGTATTTTTCCTGGGCGGCGGAATCGATCCGGCCGTCGGACGTCATCGGCACGGGAACCGCGGGGATCAGGCCATGCCAAAGACGGCGGCCACATTCTTCAATCGTCAGCGGCGTCATGGCTGGAACTCCTCAAAGCGGATACGGTATCGTTCAACTTTATCCATGTCGACCTTGTAGCCCATGCCCGGACCCTCGGGCAGTTGGATGAAACCTTCATCCGAGATTTCAATGGGAGGCACAATGATATCATCCTTGAACCAGCGCGCAGAAGCCTCAACGTCCGTGGGGAAGCCGAAATTCCCGAGCGTCGCCGAGATGCAACGCCTGCGCTGATGCCACGCCAAGTTCCGGCATGGTGCCCATCCAGCAGGGAATTCCTGCCGCCTTTGTCCTATCGTGCGCCTGCTTTGCCGGCGCCAATCCTCCCATGCGTTGCACTTTGATGTTGATAATTTTCGCGCTCCCGAGGCGAATGGCTGTGTCAAGCGATTCCAGGTCTTCCGCGGATTCGTCCAGGCAAATGGGGGTCCGCAGCCGGCGCTGGAGTTCCGCATGTTCAGCCAGCGCCTTGCGTCCCAGCGGCTGCTCAATCATCATCAGGCCATAGCCGTCCAGTTCTTCAAAAATGCGGGCATCTTCGATACGATAAGCCGCGTTAGCATCCACCATCAGGAGAATGTCTTCGAAGCGCTTGCGGACGGCCCGCACCAGTTCCACGTCGTGCCCCGGCATGATTTTGATCTTGATGCGTCGATATCCCTGCTTTAAATACGTGTCCACGCGATTGAGTAGTTCGTCAACCGACGGCATCAGCCCGATGGCTGCGCCGGAAGCGATCGGCCTTCTGCTGCCACCCAGCATCTGGTAGAGGGGCGTGGACGCCTGGTTGGCCCAAAAATCCCAGACTGCTCCCTCGACCCCCGCTTTGGCAAAGGGTTCGCCGGGGAACCGGGTGAGCCATTCGAAGCAGCGCCCGGCCTCGGGAAGCGGCTGCGAAAGCAATCCCGGAACGGCCTTGCTGCGCAGGAATTCCCAGGTTGAGTCCGGCGTTTCCGCAGAATAGAATGAGCCGCCCATGGGCGAGGCTTCGCCCCAACCGGTGCTCCCGGAGGTTCCTCGTAATTCCACCAGGATAGCGTCTTTGACGGACACTTCACCGTTCGAGATTTTGAACGGTTCGTGCAATGGCACCTGCACCCAGTGCAGGCGGATTGCGGAAAGTTGGTTTGCGTTCGACATCATGGAACCCAGAGCAATCTATTCTGCCCGGCGGCGGGAAGTCAATCAATTATTGAATCCGCCGGAAGGTTGACAGATTGAGATTCTTCCAACGTCGGCATCAGAATTTGCTGCAACATCTTTTGATTGTGACCGTTTTGTGATGAAATAAGGGGCTTGCCGAATGCTCCGGGCAATGTGGGAAGGGAAATCAGAATGGAGTGTGTGAATTATCACGCACCAATGTGACGACCATCACACCATTGAAGACGAAAAAAGTAGAAAATCTGTCCCCTGAGCCAATGAGTGAAATCGAAAGCTGTATGGGCTGGGATCTCTTAATAGCAGGCCGGATCTGATTCCTGACGGGAGCTGGGAAAGGGCAAAAGGAGAGGAGTTGTCATGATCATAGGTATTCCCAAGGAGAGCTTTCCTGGAGAGAGGCGAGTGGGCATGGTGCCCGCCGCTGTTCCTTCATTGACGAAAGCCGGGTTCGAAGTCGCCATTGAGGCGGGAGCGGGTGTCAGCGCGGGATATCTCGACAAGGAATATGTGGACAAGGGCGCCAAGGTCCTTGGAAGCCGCGCGGAAATCTTCAAGACTGCTGACATTGTGGTGCAGGTGCTCTGCTACGGTTCCAACGACAAGACGGGGAAAGAAGATGTCGCGCTTTATCGGGAGGGCCAGTTTCTGGTGGGCTTCCTGCGCCCGCTGGGAGCGGTGGAGACCCTGAAGGACATCGCTTCCAAAGGCGTATCGTCCTTCAGCGTGGAACTCATGCCCAGAATCACCCGCGCACAGAGCATGGATGCCCTGTCATCGATGTCGACGGTATGCGGCTACAAGGCTGTGCTGCTTGCCGCCGACACTTTGCCGCGGCTTTGCCCCATGCTGACCACGGCGGCGGGAACCATCACCCCCGCCCGAATTTTCATCATTGGAGCCGGTGTTGCGGGACTTCAGGCCATCGCCACGGCCCGCAGGCTGGGCGCGGTGGCCTCGGCCTACGACGTGCGGCCTGCGGTGAAAGAGCAGGTGCAGAGCCTCGGCGGCCGTTTTGTTGAACTGCCCATTGAGGCCAAAGACGCCCAGGACGCGCGCGGCTACGCCACGGCGCAGGATGAGACTTTCTACCAGCGCCAGCGCGAACTGCTGGGGCGCGTGGTGGCGGAAAGTGACATCGTGATCACCACCGCCGTGATACCCGGCAAGAAGCCGCCCCTGCTGGTGACGGAAGAGATGGTGAAGAGCATGGCGCCGGGCTCGGTGATTGTGGATCTTGCCTCTGAACGCGGTGGGAACTGCGAACTGACCGAGGCCAGCAAGATTGTGGTGAAGCATAATGTCAGCATTGTGGGCAACATCAACCTGGCCAGTACGGTTCCCTATCATGCCAGCCAGATGTACGCACGGAACATCAGCACGTTTCTGGTCCACCTGTTCAAGGAAGGGAAGCCGGAACTGAATCTGGAAGACGAGATTACGCGCGAGACGCTGATCACGCGGGGCGGTGAAATTGTCCATGGCCGCGTGCGGGAATTTTTCTCTTTGCCAGGCCAGAGTGCACAAAAGAATGCTTAGTGGAATTCGCGGGCCGCGCGGAAGCTGGCAAAAGCTGCTCCCGCGGTTTGCATCACCAAACGCTTAGTTAAAGGAGGGTACGGTGCCAGAAGGATTTATCTCAAACTTGTATGTTTTTGTGCTGGCGGGCTTCCTGGGATTTGAAGTGATTCGCCGGGTCTCGCCGCTTCTGCACACGCCGTTGATGGCTTTGACCAACGCTCTGGACGCCATCGTGGTGGTCGCCGCCATCATCATTGCCGGGCGCGAGGGAACCCGGCTTTCCGAAATTCTCGGGGCGATTGCGGTTGCCGCCGCCTTCAGCAACATGGTCGGAGGTTTTCTGATCACTGACCGCATGCTGCGGATGTTCAAACTGAGTGGGCGTAAAAAACAATGAACCAGATGACAGTGCAATACCTCACCGACTTCTCGTACATTATCGCCATCGTCTTCTTCGTCCTGTCGCTGAAATGGCTGAGCTCACCTGCCACTGCGCGCCGCGGGGTGCTGGTGGGCGAAATCGGTGCGGCGATGGCAGTGGTGACCACCTTCTTCAACCCCGACCTTGTCCGGTTCAAGTGGATTCTGATCGCGCTGCTGATTGGCGTGATCATCGGCATTCCACTGGGCATGGTTCACATGACGGCCGTTCCCCAGCGGACCGCCATGAGCCACGCCTTTGGCGCCCTGGCCGCGGCTTTGATCGGCATTGCCGAGTACTACATGCGCATCCCGCACATCAACAAGTTCGAGATGACGGAGATAGCGATGGAAGTCATTATCGGGTCGCTCAGCTTTACGGGCAGTTTGATTGCGGCCGGCAAGCTGCAGGAATTGCTGCCGCAGCGGCCCATTGTTTACAAGGGCCAGAATTACGTGAGTTTCACGGTTCTGGGCGCCGCTGTTTTATCAGCCCTGATTCTTGTTTTCAACCCCATGACTCCCTTTCTTTTCCCGGCCATGGTCATCATTTCGCTGCTCTTCGGCGTGATGCTGGTGACGCCCATCGGCGGGGCCGACATGCCGACTGTGATCGCGCTGTTGAACGCCTACGTCGGTCTCACCGCAGCCCTGCTGGGCTTTGTGCTCAACTCGAAGGTGCTGGTGGTGGCCGGCGCGCTGGATGGCTCTTCCGGCTTCATCCTGGCGGTGATCATGTGCAAGGCCATGAACCGGTCGTTCAGCAACGTCCTGTTCGGGGCCTTCGGACAGATCCAGGTTTCTGCCCAAGCCGACCAGGAAGAGAGGATTGTACACAGCGCCACGCCCGAGGAGGCGGCCGCCATCCTTGCCGCATCCAACACCGTCCTGGTTGTTCCCGGATACGGCATGGCCGTCGCCCAGGCGCAGCACAAAGTTCGGGAGATGTTCGACGTGCTCACCAAGAAGGGCATTGACGTGAAGTTCGGCATCCATCCGGTTGCCGGGCGCATGCCGGGCCACATGAACGTCCTCCTTGCTGAGGCTGATGTTCCTTATGACAAGCTGATCGAAATG
The DNA here is from genome assembly GCA_963783155.1 of uncultured Acidobacteriota bacterium. GTDB lineage: Bacteria > Acidobacteriota > Terriglobia > UBA7540 > UBA7540 > SCRD01. Next base: position 196,234 of record CAWANC010000018.1, read on the forward strand.
GACGACGCCAACGGTGAAATGGCACAAACCGATGTGGTATTGATCATCGGCGCCAATGACGTTGTCAACCCGGCCGCCAAGACCGATCAGAGCAGCCCCATCTACGGCATGCCCATCATTGAGGTCGATAAAGCCCGGACGGTGATGGTGATCAAGCGCAGCCTGAATCCCGGCTTTGCGGGCATTGACAACCCCCTGTTTTACCTGGACAACACCCTGATGCTTTTTGGCGACGCGAAGTCTTTTGTCAGCGGTATCGTCAAAGAACTGTCAGGAGGCGGTGAATAAGCAAGACGAACAATGCTCCGGGTGCAGCGGCAGGAGTCTGCACCCGGAGCAGGCCCTCCGTAATGGCCCTTTCTTTACCACGCTGCATGACCTCGTTCCCCGCGAAGCTGTTTTGCCATCCCATCTGAATTTGTGAAACCTGTGCTTGTGCCTTGCCACAAGAGCAGGCTGAGTAGTTTCCCGATGCCGGGGGATTCACCGTGGGGGTGGATACGTGGAGCAGGGCTGCGATAGAATGACCCGAAGGAAGCGAAAATGAATCAACTTTCGGACCAGAAGCCTAAATCCGCGCCGGAAGGCGGCTCAACCGATCCCCGAGGACGCTCAAGATCGGGGTTCATGTGGTTCGCGGGGCTCGCGATTGTCGTGGTCGGGGTCCTTTTTTATGTGTTATTGGCGCGACTGGACCGTGTTAACCGGGAAGTTTCTCAACTCCGGACGCAGGTTCAGGAATCCAATATGAAATCCGACGTGGCTTCCTCGAAGGCGGAGTCCGCGCTCGACCGGGCTTCCCACGCCGAACAGAACGCCCAGCAGGCTGCCAGCCAGCGAGAGCAGGCGGAAAAGCAGAGGACTCAGGCCCAGCAGCAGGCCCAGCAGGCGCAGCAGCAGGCCCAGGCGGCGCAGCAACAGGCCGCTCAGGCGGAGGGCAAGGCGGAAGAGTACCGCAAGCAAAGGGAGGCCGAGCTGGACCGCCTGCAACAGACCCTGGGCCAGATTGCCTCGACGCGCCGGACCGCCATGGGACTGGTGATGACCCTGGGAAGCAAGTCCATCCGGTTTGCTTTTGACCAGTCAACGTTGCGCACTGAAGACAAGGAGGTCCTAAGCCGCATCGCGGGCATCCTTTCAATCTTGAAGGGTTACCAGATTTACGTTTACGGCTACACGGACGACATCGGTACCAGTGAATACAACCAGAAACTTTCGGAACGCCGCGCCCAGTCGGTATACGACTATCTGGTGAAGAACGGCCTTGATCCCAACATCATGACCACCAGGGGCTTTGGGGAAGCCGATCCGCTGGTGCCCGGGGATTCTCCCAAAGACCGGGCGATTAATCGCCGGGTCGAGATCGGCCTGGTCGATTCCACCATTAAGCCTCTCTCATCACTGGACCAGTGAACCTGCACTCCGGGGCGGGCGCACAGTGTGAGATTTGTCGCCGCGCGTTGATCCCACCGCATGGGGGCGTAAAGCTGCTGCTGCGACAGAATGGTGCGTTGCGCGTCATAGAAATCCGTTGACACTTTTCTTCGCTTTTTGTTACGTTCAAAAGCTTGTAGCTAATAGAAGTAGAGAGGATGCTTCCCGTCCGCCGAACGTGTCCGATTCCGGAGAAAAATCGGTGAGGGAAGCTGGTGAGTTACGATGTTTGTTCCAAAAAGAATGTTTCTGACCAAAGGGGTTGGCAAGCACCGGGAAAAGCTGACAAGTTTTGAGCTGGCGCTTCGGAACGCAGGGATTGCAGCCTGCAATCTGGTCCGGGTTTCCAGCATTTTTCCCCCGCGCTGCAAAATGATTTCCCGCGCTGAAGGCATTAAGGAACTGGAGCCTGGACAGGTGACGTTTGTCGTGATCAGTGAAAACTCAACACGCGAACCGCACCGGCTGATTGCAGCCTCCGTGGGAGTGGCAATGCCCGCTGACCGCAACACCTACGGCTACCTTTCCGAACACCACTCCTTTGGAGAGAAGGAAAAGGTGGCCGGAGAGTACGCCGAAGAACTGGCCGCCGAAATGCTGGCCACCACGCTGGGAGTGGAGTTCGATCCCGACCAGAGCTGGGACGAAAAGAAGGAAATCTACCGCATCTCAAACAAGATTGTGCGAACGTCTGAGATTACCCAGTCGGCGATTGGCGATAAGCGGGGCCGCTGGATGACGGTTCTGGCCGCGGCCGTCCTGCTGGGTTTTGAAGATTGATGCCTGTGGCGGCGTTCAAGAGGATAGGTCAGGGGTTCAATTACAGTCCTCCCAGTTTTCCCTCCGAGCCCCGCAATAAAAATTATCAGGAGCCATGGAATGCGTAAACATGAGATTTTGACGGTCCCAACTCGCCCTTTTGAAATCGACCGGAAGAAGAATGCTGCGGCGCTGCTGGAGAAGATGCAGGGCATCTCTTTCCAGGGGCGGAGTCTCGGCACGGCTTTCCACATCTGGAAGCGCATGCTGGGTGACCGTGTCACCATCATGATGGGTTTGTCAGGAGCGATGATTCCGGGCGGCATGCGGCGGCTGGTGGCTTACATGATCAAGCAGCGCCTGGTGGACTGTGTGGTTTCAACAGGAGCAAATTTCTTCCACGACATTCACGAAAGCCTGGGACGCCTGCACTATCAATGCTCGCCTGCCATCGATGACGTTCAGCTGCAGAAAAACCTGATCGACCGCATGTACGACACACTGGTGGACGAGGAAGAGTTCCGGGAAGAGGACGCTTTCATCGGGAGTTTTGCCGCCACGCTTGACCAGTCCCGGCCCTACACCACGCGCGAGTTTCTCTATCTGCTGGGCAAGGAAGTTTCAAAGCGCTCCAAAGAGGACGGCATTGTCACCTCCGCCTACAAAGCGCGGGTTCCGCTCTATTGCCCTGCCATTGGTGATTCCTCCATCGGCATCGGGATTGCCGAAAACCGGCATCTCGGCAAGAACCGCTTCACCTTCGACGTGATCGGCGACGTGCTGGAGACTGCGCACCTGGCCGGAGACTCACCCGGCAGCGGCGTCATCTACTTCGGCGGCGGAACGCCCAAGAATTTTGTTCAGCAGAGCGAAGTGACCGCAACCTTTATGCGCAACGCTTCAAACGGGCACAAGTACGCCATCCAGGTGGTTACCGACGCCCCCCAGTGGGGCGGACTCTCCGGCTGCACTTTCGAAGAAGCTCAAAGCTGGGGCAAGATCGCTCACGATGCCGGCATGGTCACCTGCAACTGTGATTCGACCATCGCCATGCCCATCCTGGTAACGGCCATGTCCGAGCAACGGGAGCTGATCAAAAAGCGCAAGAAGCCCGTCTTTGAAATGGGGCAGGAACTGAAGTTCACTTTTCCAAAATAAGTAAGGCAGAATCAACGGGCAGAGATGCAACCTGTCTACTGCTGGTGCCCGTTCCCTATCAAGTGCAAGGTCCGGCGGCCCCCTGGCTTCCGGCTTGGTCATCCTTACTGGTTCCGCTGGCTGCGACGCCGTGGAATACCTCCTTATGCCCGCGGGACTCTGAGCCAAAAATCCAGAACCTTAATCCTGGTCATACTTGGTTCCCCTTTCCTTTTCTGTCGAGTCCCTTTCGAATGGCTTTAATTGTGATCCGTATCACTGTGGTTTTCTTTCAGGGATGTTGTCATAAGACCGGGCTGGAGGGATCAGTCGACGGTCCTCCAGTTTTGGCGGAGGAAAACTCAATGAAGAAAAAGGATGTCACTCGAAGGGATTTTTTGAAGAGTGCGGCAGTTGCAGCCGTTGCAGCGAGCGGGGCCAGGCCGGTGAAGGCGTCGCCGGCGCTGTTAAGCAGCCCCAGCCCGGGCAGTACGGTTCATTACGGCTTCATCGGGACGGGGACCGAGGGGTGCAGTCTCTTAAAACAACTCACGACCATTCCACAGGGCCGCTGCATTGCGACCTGCGATACTTATGCGCCCAACCTGAAGCGGGGCGTTGAAACGATCGGCTCCAATCCTCAGCCCTACACCGGCAGTTCCATCGAATACCGCAGGATGCTGGAGCGGAAAGACATGGACGCGGTGCTGATCGCCACGCCGCTCAGCATGCATGCTCAGATGGTGATCGACGCTCTGAATGCGGGCAAGCACGTGTTTGTTGAGAAGACGATGTACTTCAAGGAGGAAGAAGGCGAGCAGATACGGAAGGCAGCCGAAGCCAACTCGAAGCAGGTTGTTCAGATCGGCCTGCAGCGCCGGTCGAGTGTGCTTTACAACGTTGCCATGCAGATGATCCGCAAGGGCGCTCTGGGCAAGGTGATGTTTGTTCGCGCCCAGTGGCACCGCAACAACAACTGGCGGCGCCCGGTCCGCGACCCCAAGTTGGAGCGGCAGATCAACTGGCGGATGTACAGGGAATACTCTGGCGGCCTGATGGCGGAACTGGCGTCACACCAGGTGGACATCGCCAACTGGGCCTTCGGCTCAGAACCCGTTTCAGTGATGGGCACGGGTGGAATCGACTATTGGAAAGACGGCCGGGAGGTTTGCGACAACATTGAAGTCATCTTCAAGTACCCGGGAGGGCGGAAAATGACCTTCACTTCCATCCTTTACAACGCCCATCTGGACTTCAACGAGCAGATCATGGGCGATCATGGAACTCTGATTATTACCATTGGCAAGGGAATGTATTACCGGGAGGCGGCCGCCAAGGCTTCCAATGGGAAGGCCAGGGAAAACTGGTGGGCGGGCGCTACTGTGGCGGAGCAAGCCGAGCAGAAAGGTTTTCCGCTCTTTCCCGATGAAGCGCAACGGGGCAATCAAGGATTTCTCGACCGCGAAATGCTCTATGCCAAGCGATGGCTGGCTTCCATGGGCATCTACGAGTATGAAGAACCCCATGATCCCAAATGGAGCGAGCTTTCGAATTTCATGGCCAGCATCCGGGATGGGAAGCCGATCGCCTGTTCTCTTGACGTCGGTATGGCGGATGCCCGTGCGGTGATTTACGGGAACCGCGCGGTTGACACGGGCACCACAGTGTATTGGCCGAAGAAGGAGGCGTAAATTCATCATCATCCGCATTCCATGGAGCATGGGCACAGGATAGGATTCACGGCGCAGGCTGGCGGCCCCGCCTTGCACTGCCCCCATTGGCAGGGCTGCCGGACCCTTCTGTTCCTCCCTCCTGGCGCGGCTGCTGATCAATCTCTCCTTACTGCTCCTGATGATTTTCGGGGCGAGTCCGCTGCTGAGAGCGGCGGATCCGCTGGTCCGGTACGAAGCTTCCCACCGGGCGATGGGCACGTCTTTTACTGTGGTTGCGTATGGCCGAGACAGTGCCTATCTCCAGGAAGTTGCGGCACAGGTCTTCCAGCAAATCGACGAACTGGACGACCAGATGAGCAATTACAAGCCGGCCAGCGAACTCTCTTCGATCAATCGTGTAGCGGCCCGGCATCCCGTGATGGTGGAGCCGAGACTGTTCAGGCTGATCCAGGAGCTCGCTCGAATACAGCCGGGCCAGTGACGGCGCTCTTGACATCACCGTGGGACCTCTGATGAAAGCCTGGGGGTTCTTTCGGGGCCAGGGACGCCTGCCGTCAAAGTCCGAGCTTGCGGAGGTGCTGAAGAGAGTCGGCTACCGGCACATCAAGCTGGATGCCTCGGCGCGCACCATCCGGTTTGACACGCCCGGAGTGGAAATTGACCTGGGCGCAATCGCCAAGGGGTATGCCGTTGACCGGGCCGTTGAAATACTGAGGGACAATGGAATCAGGCAGGCGTTGGTTTCAAGCGGCACCAGCAGCCTCTATGCGCTGGGGTCTCCGCCGGGCGAACACGGGTGGAAGATTTCCGTGCGCGACCCTCTGGACACGAGCAAGGCCGCATGCGTTCTGAGGCTCCAGAACCTTTCTCTGGCCGTTTCCGGCGACTACGAGAAGTTCTTCAAGCTGGGCGGCAAAGTTTATGCCCACATCATGGACCCGCACACGGGCATGCCGGTTGAAAACATGCTGTCAACGGCCGTGGTGTCTCCTTCGGCCACCGACAGCGATGCGTTGTCCACCTCGTTCTATGTTGAAGGGCCAGATGCCGCGCGTCACTATCTGGACCCGTCATCCCGGCCTGACCGCGGTCTTCTTTCTGCCCGCGGCTTCAGCCGGCACCTGCAAGCAGGTCGTTCTGAAGTCCACCGTATCCAGGCTTCCCGGCGGCTCATTTATCAGCTTGGACTGCCACTGAAAGGGAATGCCCCACATTCTCATCTGAAACAGCCTGCGGAACAGACCCACTCCGATCCGACCATCTTCTCCTTCCCAGGAGTCCCTGAGGATTTTCTGCCGTCAGGGGTCATTCCTAAAGTCCGATTGCCCGTAAGTCGAAGGATATAAAACGGATGGCCTCACCTGTGTGCAGGCCGTACCGGCACCATTATTATGTCTGTAAGTAACAGGAAACGCATGGGTTGACTGCCAGCCCATAAGCTGTTAACATATCCGCATAGCTGGCCAACAACATGAATGTATCTGAGGAGGAGGGTTATGATTAGAGGAACCCGACAAAAACAGACCAGGCACGCCCCTCGACAGAGGAAGGCATCATCTGCCCGGAGAACTGGCGCCTCCAAAAGCTCTTCACGCCGTGAGCCGGCCCATCGCACGGTGCATGTGAGGTCCAATGCCGGTGTAAAGAACGCTCCCGAGCCGCTCAAGAAGCTTGTGGACACAGAGCGTGTAGCCGCGCTGAAGGATTTCGGAACTGCTGTCAAATATTTCCAAAGAAGGGACTTCGAAAAAGCTGCTGCGTTTTTTGAGAAGGTTGCCGCGAGTCCTGTCCGGGAGGTGGCTGACCGGGCGAGAGTTCATCTGCGATATTGCGAGTGCCGGCGGCAACATGAAAAGCGTCCCACGACGGCGGAAGGCTACTACACGCGCGGAGTGGCGGCGCTCAACCGCCGGGACTTTGAGCAGGCTCTGGAGTATCTCAAAAAGTCCAACAAAATGATTCCCAACCAGGAATATATTCATTACGCGCTGGCTGCCGTTTACGGACTCCAGGGCGATCCGGATAGCGCATTCAACCACCTTGAGGCAGCCATCAGACTTCGCCCGCAAAACCGCGCCCAGGCGCGTCATGACGAGGATTTCCAGGCTCTGGATAGCGATCCGCGCTTTACTCGCCTTTTGGGTGCTGCCGGCCAGCAACCACTTCAGTAGAGTGGCTGAAGTCACACCTCCAGGATTGTTTACTCCAACCTATCGAAGTGGGTGCATGGCATGAAGGTTGTCGCAATCGGGGGCGGCACCGGTCTGGCCGTTCTGTTGCGCGGTCTGAAGCGATGTGTCAGCTCTGATGCCTCTCGAGGACGCCCCGCCGTTGCCAAGTTGACGGCCGTGGTTACGGTGACTGACGAGGGAGGGAGTTCAGGACGTCTGCGGCGTGACTTCGGCATGCTGCCGCCGGGTGATATCCGCAACTGCCTGGTGGCGCTTGCCGAGGATGAAAAGATCCTCACGCGGTTGTTCAATTATCGCTTTGCGGCGGGCAAGGGGCTTCGCGGGCATAGCCTGGGCAACCTGTTTCTGACCGCCCTCACCAACCTGACGGGTGATTTTTCAATGGCCGTCAGGCTGGCGAGCGAAGTGTTGGCCGTTCGGGGGGAAATTTTCCCCGCCACGCTGGCAGATGTCCGCCTCCGGGCGCAGCTTTCTGACGGGCGGCGCGTGGAGGGCGAGTCGCTCATTCATCGGACCCGGGTGCCCATCCGCAAACTGTCGATTGTGCCGGCCCGGTGCCGTCCCTTGCCGGAGACCCTCAAGGCTGTGGCGGAAGCAGACCTGATCACGCTGGGTCCGGGCTCCCTTTACACCTCGCTTCTGCCGAACCTGCTGGTCACCCGCGTCGCGCAGCAGATTGAGAATTCTCGGGCGGTCAAGGTTTACATCGGGAATTTGATGACGCAGCCGGGTGAAACGCGCGGTTACAGCGCGGCTGAACATTTGGAGGCGATCATTCAGCACGTCGGGGCCAACATTTTTGACTTCGCTGTCCTGAACAACCGGACGTTTCCGCCCTCGATGCGCAGGCGCTACGCTGCGGAACAGGCTGAGCCCGTCGTCAATGACCTCGCGAAGATTCGGGCCCTCGGGGTTTCGCCGGTTTGTGTTCCCCTGCTTCAGGCGGAGGACGGAATTGCGCGCCACGACGCGGAGCGGCTTTCGAGGGTGCTTTTGCAACTTGCCCGGCGCTCCGGAACTGCTTCGAGCCGTCGTGGCAGAGGGGTGTCGCGGCCGGCCCGGCGTGTATGAGGTTCAATTCAATTGGTTTATCCGGCATGCAGGAATGCCATGCTGCTATTTATGCGAACTATAAAAACAATCTATTTCACAGAGCCTGCCGGGAAGAAAGAAAATGGTTTAGCTGGTCGGAGGAGAAGTGTCTAAACTCGGGTCGATAGATCAAAAAGCGGGAGGCGAACGCCTTCGCGGCCTTTCCCTGCGCGAAGAACATGACGCCTGCGGGGTAGGGTTTGTCGCTGATCTTAATGCCCCGGCATCGCACCGGGTGGTCACCCAGGCGCTCGAATGTCTGGGGTGCCTGACGCACCGCGGCGGTGTGGACGCCGACGGCGCCAGCGGCGATGGCGCGGGGATTTCTGTACAGCTTCCCTCGGACTTTTTTGCGCGTGAAGCGCGCCGCCTGAATTCAGGTTTTCAGCCGCATTGGCGCACCGCCGTTGGCGTGTTTTTCTTTCCCTCGGATGGCGTCACACGCGCCAAGGCCATGTTTGCCGCTGAGGAAGCAGTCCGCAACCGCGGGCTTTATGTGGCGGGGTGGCGGCAGGTTCCCGTCAATCCGGACGCGCTGGGTCCCCAGGCCCTCGAAAGCCAGCCGGCCATCTGGCACCTGCTGGTGGCGCAGCCGGCCGACCAGGAGCGTGAATTCGAACAGATTCTTTACCTGACCCGCAAGGAAATCGAACGGCGCATCGCCGAAGCGAAGATTGCCGACTGTTATATCCCTTCGTTTTCTTCGCGCAACATCGTCTACAAAGGGCTGATGGCTCCCTCTCAGCTCGGGATCTTCTACAAGGACCTCGTCGATCCGGAATTTAAGACTTCCGCGGCCCTTTTTCATCAGCGTTACAGCACCAATACTTCACCCACCTGGTTTCTGGCCCAGCCTTTCCGCCTGGTGGCGCACAACGGCGAAATCAACACGCTGCTGGGCAATCGCAACTGGATGCGGGCCCGGGAAGCCGTGCTGGACCATCCCATCTGGGGGAACGAATCCGAATGGCTCAAGCCGGTGATTCAGCCCGCAGGCAGCGATTCGGCAAGTTTTGACAACGCCCTTGAACTGCTGACCCGATCGGGCCGCACGGTGCATCACGCGCTGCTGATGATGATCCCGGAGGCCTGGGAAGGTTCGGTTGAAATCCCGGCTGACGTTCAGGCCTTTTACCATTATCACTCCTGCCTCATGGAGCCGTGGGACGGCCCGGCCGCCATGGCTTTTCTGGACGGCCCGCTGGTGGGCGCGGCGCTCGATCGCAACGGTTTGCGTCCGGCGCGCTACACCATCACGCGGGACGGCCTGGTGGTTCTGGGCTCCGAAGTAGGCCTGCTGTCTATCGAACCCGAAAGGGTGCAGGAAAAAGGAAGGCTGGGCCCCGGCCAGATTCTGCTGGTGGACCTGGAGCACAAGAAGATTTTCAAGAACGAGCAACTGAAGAAGCAGGTGTCCCACGCCCAGAAGTACCGGAAATGGATTCGGAACAACATGATGTTCCTGCCGCGCTTCAAGGCCGAGCAAAGCGGGCTGTTGGATGCCGCCGAGGAACGCCTGGCCTCCAGTGACCGGCCTGTTTTTGCGGCTTTGCAGCGCGCCGCCGGCTACACCCAGGAGGACCTGGATCTGCTGATCACCCCGCTCGCCGGCATGAAAAAGGAACCCGTCGGGTCCATGGGTGACGACACGCCGCTGGCGGCGCTTTCCACCCGTCCGCGCCCGGTCTACCACTATTTCCGCCAGATGTTTGCCCAGGTTACGAATCCGCCCATCGACCCGTTGCGCGAGTCGCTGGTGATGGCCCTGAACCTCTACCTGGGCGCCCGCCACTCGGTGCTGGTGGAATCGCCCGAACACGCCCGCATGATCCGCCTGGAATCCCCGTTCCTGTTTGACGCGGAACTCCGGGAACTGAGGCGGATGGGGGAAGAGAAGTTCAGGCCTGCCACGGTCTCGACGCTTTTCCCCGCCAGCCAGGGACCGGAAGGGATGACGGCAGCCATCCACCGCATCCGTCAGGAGTGTCTGGCGGCCGTGAGGCAGGGCAGTTCCATCCTGATTCTGAGTGATCGCGGAGTGGACGACGACCACGCCGCGGTTCCCATGCTGCTGGTTGTGGGAGCTGTGGTGGAACACCTGATTGCCGAGGGTGTTGGCAACAAGGCCGACCTGGTGCTTGAGACCGCTGAAGCCTGGGAGTCGCACCAGTTCGCCTGCCTGGTGGCTTACGGCGCCGCCGGCATCAATCCTTACCTGGCGCTTGAAGTGGTGGCGGATCTTGCCAGCCGGCGCGAACTGGGTGATGTTTCCGTGCCCAAGGCGCTGGAAAATTTCCGGGCCGGCATCGAAACGGGCATCAAGAAGATCATGTCCAAGATGGGCATCTCGACGCTTGCCAGTTACCAGGGCGGGAAATTCTTCGAGATCATCGGCCTGGATCCGGACGTGGTGAAAGAGTTTTTCCCTGACACCCGCTCGCTGGTAGGCGGCCGCAAGCTGGTTGACCTGGCCAACGACGTGATTGCAAGACACATGGAGGCCTTTCCGGCCCGCGCCGAAAAGCCCGAGTTTGCGGGCTATTACCGGTTCCGCAAGGGATTTGAACGCCATGCCTTCAGTCCGCAGGTGATTCGTAACCTGCAGAAGGCCGCCAAGGATGACGACGCGGAGAGTTACAAGGCTTTCGCGCGGGAGGTTGACGAGCGCGAGCCCCTCACCCTGCGCGACCTGTTCAAGTTCGGGCCGGCCAAGCCCATTCCGATTGAAGAAGTCGAACCCGTGGAGGCTATCTGGAAGCGTTTCACGTCCCAGGCCATGTCGCTGGGCGCCCTGAGCCCTGAAACCCAGCACACGCTGGCCGTGGCCATGAACCGCATCGGCGCGCGCTCAAACACCGGCGAGGGCGGGGAAGACGCGAACGTTTACTACATCGAACTCGAGAACGGCGACTCCGCCGAAAACAAGATTAAGCAGGTGGCTTCCGCGCGTTTCGGCGTGACGCCCGAATACCTGGCGCGGGCCGAGCAACTGGAAATCAAGATGGCCCAGGGTTCAAAGCCCGGCGAAGGCGGCCAGCTGCCGTCTCACAAGGTGACCCCGATGATCGCCCGGGTGCGCCGCGCCGTGGAAGGCATCTCGCTGATCTCGCCGCCCCCTCATCACGACATCTATTCCATTGAAGACCTGGCGCAGCTGATTTACGACCTCAGGGAAATCAACCCCAAGGCCACCATCTCCGTCAAGCTGGTGTCGCAGTCCGGCGTGGGAACCGTGGCCTCCGGCGTGGCCAAGGCCAACGCGGACGTGGTGCTGATCAGCGGCCACGACGGTGGAACCGGCGCTTCGCCGCTGATCTCCATGAAGAATACGGGCTCGCCATGGGAAATGGGGCTTGCTGAGACCCATCAGTGCCTGGTGGAAAATGGCTTGCGCAGCCGGGTGCGCCTGCGCGCCGACGGCGGACTGAAAACCGGCAGAGATGTGGTGGTGGCCGCCATGCTGGGCGCCGACGAATTCGGGTTCGGTACCTCGGCCCTGGTGGCGCTGGCCTGCGTAATGGCGCGCCAATGCCACCTGAACACTTGCCCCGTGGGCGTGGCAACCCAGCGCGAAGACCTGCGGAAGAAGTTTCCGAATGAGCCGGAGCGGCTGGTGAACTACATGCGGCACGTCGCCCAGAACATTCGCGAAATTCTGGCCCAGCTCGGGTTCCGTTCACTCGAAGAGATTGTGGGACGGACGGACCTGCTGATCCCGACCGGGCACAGGATTGAGGGACGGCGTGGCCAGTTGGATCTTCGTCCGCTGCTTCACCGGCCCGACCCTGAAATCCGCTCCAGCGTCCGCGCCCGGACGCCCGCTCGGAACCTGGATCCGCTGGCGCTTCGAATGGCGGAGGACGTGAAAGAGGTTCTCGACCAGGGCACGTCGATTGTCCGCGAGTACAAGATCAGGAACACCAACCGGACCATCGGCGCTCGCGCCGCAAACGCCATTGCCGTCCGCTATGGGAATCGCGGGTTGAAGGACCAGACCGCCGAGTTTCGCTTCAGCGGAAGCGCCGGGCAGAGCTTTGGAGCTTTCCTCACTGAAGGCCTGCGGCTGGTGCTCGATGGTGAAGCCAACGATTACGTGGGCAAAGGATTGGGCGGAGGCGAGGTCATCATCCGGCCGCCCAAAGAGTCTGCTTTCAGATCCTCTGAGAACGTGATTATGGGCAACGCCGTGCTGTATGGCGCCACGGCCGGCAAACTGTTTGCCGCCGGACGCGCCGGAGAACGTTTTGCCGTGCGCAACAGCGGCGCAACCGCTGTGGTGGAAGGCACCGGCGACCATGCCTGCGAATATATGACCGGGGGGACGATTGTTATCCTGGGCGAGACGGGAAGGAACTTCGGCGCCGGCATGACCAACGGAGTGGCTTTCGTCTTCGATTCCGCAGGCCGCTTCGAGCAACGCTACAATCCTGAACTGGTCAAGATCGAGCGAGTGATTGAGCCGGGCGATTCCCACCTGCTGCGGCAGCTGGTGCAGGCGCACGCGGAAAAGACCGGGAGCACGACGGCCCGGGACATCCTGGAAAACTGGTCGCTGAGCCTGCTGTCGTTCTGGAAAGTTGAGCCCAGGTCAAAACCCGCGAGCGCTTCGGCTGAGCCGGTTCCGCTCTCCTCAAACCAACCGACCAAAGTGTAGGCGCCATTCCCCTGCGGAGTTGTTCATCATCCCCTCTGACCCCGGTGGAAACTGCGGCAAGTGTCCGGCGGAAAATTACTCCGCTGCGGCCGCAATGCGGAAATCGGGGGAGATCTTCACCTGGGCAACAATCGAATTGCTGATCAGGCAATTGTCGTGGGCGTCCTGCAGAATCTGCCGCGCCAGCGCAACTTCCTCCTGCGACTTGACGGTGACGCGCGGGCGGACTGTGATTTCCGTGAAGCGATACTTCCCGTTGGAATATTCCAGCACGCCTTCGACTGAACTCTCATAGCTGGCCAGACCCAAATTTTTGTGCTTTGCGTAAGCCAGAAAAGTCATCAAGGTGCAGACGTTTACCGACGCGACGAACAGGTCTTCAGGTGTCCAGACACCGGCCAGGCCCTTGAATTCGGGAGGACTGGAAAGCTCAATCTCCGGTTTGTCCGAGGAGCGAACCGTGCACTCCTTATCCCGGGTCCATGCCACATCGCTTTCGAACTTGAATACCTTGTGGCCCTTCTTATTCTCCATCGATCTGCCTCCACTGATGAGCTTTTCCAGCCCTAAACTGTAGTTGATATGAATGATCGTAACACACTTGGGATGATCCCTGGCGGCCCGAGATTTCAATTCCCTCAGGACGGGAGGCTCAGCGCACCCAAGGCGTTGTTGGCGCCGGCCGAATGTCCTTGATGAGGCAGTGAATTGTTGCTGGGATTTATCGCCAAGCGGCAAATTGTAAATTTTACACAATGTGTCAGAATTGGACACATTTTTTGCAGCAATTCAAAATCCAGGCAATTAAATTATATAAGTCTATTATTATGTGCTACTTACAAAATAAGTGGTTTGCGGGTCTAAAATCCCATACGTCCCATTCGGAGGGCTACAGGCCTTGTTAATAGCCTACATATATAAGCCACTGTCGGGACTTTGCCGGCGGCGTCCCAACCCTGCCCTGATTGCCGGGCCTGCCATCGCGCGTCCCTGGCGGGGCCTCATCCATCGCAACCGGGCGGACTGCCGGGCGGGCCGTCCACGCCAGCCTGGCGCGCGAAGGCCGGTGAGGAGGCTTTTAGATTTACTGATTGAATCAATGGCGATTGAGTGATTGGAAAAACCGGGACGCGTTTTTTGCGAGAAGGCACGGACTCATCGGTGCCGCAAATGGGCGCAACCGCGCACGGCTTCAGCCGCCGGCCGGCCCCAAAAATTAAAGCCCTCGCCCCTGGGGAGAGGGTGGGCGCGCAGCGACCGGGTGAGGGGGTTGTTAAATTGATTGATTGAACCAATGGCGATTGCCCGATTGGAAAAACCGTCGTGCCTTTCAGGAGGGTCGGGCTTCAGCCCGGCCGCAAACCGCCGCCCTCAGCAAAATGAAAGCCCTCTTCCAGGGGAGAGTGTGCCGGAGGTACGACGGCGGGTGAGGGGTCTTTTCGGAGATTGAATGATTGAACGATTGGCGATTGAGTGATTGGCCGCGCAGCGCGGGCGGGTGAGGGGTCTTGTGCTTTTTGCTTTTACCCCTACTTCCTACTTCCTATTTCCTACTTCCTGTTTTCTTCTGCCTGCTGCTTTTCGGGCGGGTGAGGGGTCTTTTCGTAGGGTCCACCCCCGGAACGTCATCCTGAGCGCAGCGAAGGATCTGCTTTGCCTTTTTGAATGCTCTTCGTAGCGGCGGGTTTATCCCGCCAATGTGGCGACGTAAAGTCGCCGCTACGCCGGACCACAACCCCTGACCGAAAAAAACAGGCCCCCGCCGGGCGGGACGGTCTGCGATACCCGCTCGCAGCGGTGCCTTCACGCCGCCATCGGCAAATCGCCGGGCGCAAAAAACGCAGGGCACACGCGGTTCCGTGGCGGCCGGCTAATGGGCGTGGCGCAGCCTGGTTCCGATGAAAGCCATGCCCAAACCAACCATCATCAAGCTTCCCGCCACCCAGGGCAAAACACTCGCGCCAAAGTTGGGCAACCCAACAAAAACGGCGACAGCGGGCGCCAACAGCGCGGCCAGCACAAATATCGTTCCGCCTAAAATCTGCAAACCTTTGCCGCCGTCCGAATCCGCCGCCATCGCAGGCTTGCTTTCAAACCCGCACCGGGCGCATTCGGGCGCCGCCGTTGCGGTTGCAATAGAGACGCCGCAGTGACGGCAAAAAGCATCACCGGGGTCGATACCTTCCTTGCCGCATTTTGCGCAGACCATGGCCACCTCCTTCTCTTTGGGGCCATCATCCCACGGTCCCCCATCTTCATCCGTGACCAGAATCACACCTTCGGGTGACTCCGCCCCAAAAAAATAAAGCCCTCTCCGAGGTAAGAGGGTGCCGCGCTTTTTGCGAAAGGGCACGGATTTATCCGTGCCGCACCGTGCGATCCCCATGGAATCGTAAGCCCTCTCCGGGGGGAGAGGGCGGCCGGGCACGCGGCGGGTGAGGGGTCGTTAAAAGAATTGGTGATTGAGCGAATAGTGATTGGGTGATTGGAGGGACTGTTCGGGCCGCAATGGTTCTCGCCCCAAAAACATAAAGCCCTCTCATGGGTGAGGGTGCCGGAGGTCAGACGGCGGGTGAGGGGTGTTTTGCTCTTTGCTTTTACCCTACTGCCTACTTCCTATTTCCTGTTTTCTTCTGCCTTCTGCCTTTCGGGCGGGTGAGGGGTCTTTTCGTAGGGTCCACCCCCGAAACGTCATCCTGAGCGCAGCGAAGGATCTGCTTTGCCTTTTAGAATGCTCTTCGTAGCGGCGGGTTTATCCCGCCAATGTGGCGACGTAAATCGCCGCTACGCCGGACCATAGTTTTTGTGGCATGGGCATCCTGCCCATGTGTGTTCCGGAATTCACGGGCGAGACGCCCGTGCCACCGCCTGCGGCATCTCCACGCCAACTTAATCCCACTCACCTTCGCTGACCGCAGAAATTAAGAGTCAGTGTCAGCACCACCGGCCTCGGCAGGGGTTCGGGCTTCCTTGCCCAGGGCCTTGGCCAAAGCGCCGTGGTCCCTTACATTCGTTGTAAGGATCACTGCATCGTCTGGGCAAAAGAACGCGAAAACGGCGTCCCCCAAGGACCGGCAGGTATCGTGATCCATAGGCCTCTTCGGCGTCCTGATTAGCGACCGTAGGGCCTTCGCCCGGCGGGTAATCTCCGCCCTCTGCGGCTGCCCGTCGGTAACCTCCTTAAGAGCATTTAATTGAGCGGGGTGTGCTTTGAGTTGTTCGGCCAGGCAGCACTCTGTGACGGGAGCGCACTTTTTTGGCTTCAGCTCGATGAGCCCCCGTTTTTCGAAGGGAGCCACCTCTCTGTAGCATTGAAGTGGGTGGACCGTTTCTTGAGCGACACGCCTTCGCTGACGCCACGCCTTCAGGATGGCGGTCTTGAGGCTGAGTCTCCAACGGTCCCGGACGACCTCGTTTAGTCCGGCTCTCTTACCGTACTTCTCAACGAGAGAACCGAGGGTTTTATTGTCTTCAGCCGCAATGGCTCCCTGAAGGGCCTGGATGGCCGTAGCAGTCTTGTAACGGTGGGGGGTCCTCGATAAGCTTTGCAGCGCAGACGATCGCGCCAGGAAGCGAATCTAGCACGAGCTTGTTATGAATCCATACAAAATTCGCCAGCGGACCCGCCTTGAATTCCTTGATAGCATAGACAGGGAGCTGAGTTGACTCGAAGCGCGCAAGCGCACGCCGGGCGGCTAGTGCGTGTGGACCCGGTTTGAGCAGGACGTCCGTGATGATTGTCGTATCAAGAAATGCCTTCGTCGGGTCCGATGTCGGCAAGCGACCCCACCCCCTCCGGGGCTACCACGAGCCCGGTTTCTTCTAGCCCAAGCACCGCGTTGACCGCCTCGTCGATACTTAGAAAGGGTTTCCACCTGATAAGGCGCAGCGCCTTGCCCAGTTCCCTAACTTGCGGGAATTCCAGTGGGACACCGTTCGCGTTCAGAAAGGAATAGTGCATGGCGTTGACAACAGACCCAAACCCGTCCCCGACTGTTCTACAGCAAAAAAGCTCAGGGAGAAGCGCTCGCATTCTCTGCAGGCTGTCATCTGCGGCTATAGCATCGCCCTCCTCCAGCAACAACAGTGCCTCACTTTGGAGTACGGTGGCTTGATCAAGCAAGGTAACTGCAGAATTTAAGGCCGAGTTCGTCTCGGCCAACCCGGGGTATATCTCCAGGGGATCGGAAACGACACCCGCCGTGTGCCAGTAGGTGGCTATGCTGCCTTCTATCCATGGAGAACCGACCGGGACGTTAGCTGTCTGTCCGAGATCCTTGAAGGCTTCATATCTGGGCTGCGGTAGCTGGGAATCGTGAGGGCCGTCAGCCCGCGTTGTCGCCTCTGAAAAACCAAACGGCTCCCCCTGCCTCGGACTCATCCTCTCACCCCCGCGAGAAAAGCATCGCTATCACGCTTGAGCGCTCGGACGTGCTGATCGACCCACTCACCCACGCCCAGTTGCCCTACGTCGATTGTGCTAGTAGTGTAGAAGTCGATGTCGAACAAAACCCCATGGTGTAAAAATTCTTTGGGCTCTATATCTGGTAGCCCAAGTGGTCGCTCTAGCCTGTACTCCCGTCTTTGGTAGGCAACTGCCGCCCGGATGCCCACCGCCTTAGTCTCCCATACGAAGGAACAATCTGCCGAGACCGGAGTCTCGCCTCCTCCGAAATAACGGCCTTCCGGGGGAGTAACCAAGCCTGTTTCGAGAACAGCAGCGCCGGCATTGTCACGGTCGGGAAACTCACGAAAAAAAATGAGACGAAGTCCCACCCGTGACAGTGTTCGTATTTCAAGAATGCTCCGTCACGAGATCAAAGAACGACTTTGAGCTTTCGGCAAATTCCTCCAAGGGCAGCTTCGGCCAGTGCTGGATGAACCGTGCCGCCCCGATTTCAGTGGTCATCTCAAGGTAAGGCTCAAGCTTGAACACCGTCTTATCGGGTTGAGCACTCACGTGCATTAGACCCGGCCACTTTTCCACTGCGTCGGTCCAGAGTTGTCCCGAACGATCCCAAAGCAGAAGCGCCGCTGGGTATCTCACCTCGAAGATGGCTCTCTCGAACTTGAATGTCTCCAAGTTTAGAACTGGTCGTTTTTCGGCCTGCGGGGGGTCAGGCAAGGCTGTGCTCCCTTTGTAGTCTCAACCTCTGTCATCCTCTAGTTGAAATATACCAATATATAACTCATTCGCCAAAACGCAAGTGGTTCCTCTTTTCACCGGTCGTACTTAATTGGCAAATTCAGTCATGTTTGGAGTCATCCGGTCGCACCTCCATGACTTCGTGCTCTACCTTCTTGCCTGTTTTGGCTTCGAGGTGGTAGCGCGGTTCCCCGGTTTTAAGGTCCGCGGTACTTTCCGCGAATGAAAACAAAAGCCGCAGACCGCTTCGAAGCGAAAAGCTGCCGGCTCATTGCTCTTTCTGGAGCGTTACGTCAACCGTAATGTTTCCGCCGGCGTCGGTTGAAATTGTGCGCTCCCATTTTCCGAAGCCTTCTTTTGTCACATCCAGCAGATGGCTTCCAGCCGCGAGCCTCAGCGTTGACGGCGTGCTGCCCGAATACTTTCCGTCAACCGTTATGTCAGCCGCTTCGGGGTCGGATTTAATGTTCATCGTGCAAGTCTGCGGAGTCGCCGCCGACGCCATGCCTGTTTCCGGGTGTGGAGCGAACCTGGCCGGGTCGAGGGTCATGTCACCACTTGTATAGGCGGTGATTTCTGTCCCCTTCGGTATGGTGATGTCCTTGCCGTGCATGAAGAGGAAAAGCGGCGCGGCGGGAAAGAACACAATTCCGGTGGCAACCATAGCGCCCGTCATCGCTCCTACGTGGCCTCCGCCCTTCCTGTCGTTCACGGCGCGGAGAGCGTCTTTCTCGCCGTCGGCAAGCCTGACTGAATCGATATTCACATTCAGCTTTCCGCCGCGCCCCATTCTGCGTTTCTTCTGCGCTGCGGTTACCGTTCCCCAGGCGATACTCCCCTTGGGAATCACGATCATTCCATTCACGCTGATGGCATCCAGGACGTCAAAATCCACCCGGTCGCCGACCTGAGCGCTGGCGGATGAAATCGTCCTGGTAAGCCTCAGCTTGACCGGGGTGCTGTCTTCAAGCCGGAAGCCAGATTCTGATGATGGGTTTCCGGGCGACGGCACCTGTGCTTGCGCATTCAGGGAAATCGGCAGCATCTCTACCGAAAGCGTGAGGATCGAAAGCAGCATGGCAATGCAAATAGGCCGCGTTCGCATGGCGTACCTCCATTTTGGATGAAAAACGTGACGGAACTTTTGTGGGGCCACGTTGCTTGGTGATCAGGTTATCCTTGACCGGGGGCAGGAAACTGCGCCCTGTCGAGCGTGCACATTCCCGCCATGTATACCATTCAAGTAGCACGAAGACAATGGAACCTTAGTGCCAGTTGGGAAAAACCTCACCCGGTTCAAGCCCGTAGCGCAGGCCCTTGTGGCCTGCGGTTCTTACCTGGTGATAAAAGCCGCGGGCCGTAAAGGCCCGCGCTACAAGCGTGTAGCGCAGAGTTGTCCCGCCATGCGGGATTACTCTGCGGTTCGTTTTTTCAAAATCAAAAGCCGCAGAGTTCAAGAACAACTCTGCGCTACCAAAGAACTAATCTTGCAATTACTTTGTCCGGCGATATCAGCGGTTGTGCTGCCGGCTTGCTGGGACTGCATGGGTGCTGCTGGAATTGCTTTGCTTGCTATGGGTCGCTGCGCTTGCTGCTGGTTTGTATAGCACCGGTGAGGGCAGTAGGGCAAGGAACTTTAGTGCCAGTTGGGAAAAACCTCACCCGGTTCAAGCCCGTAGCGCAGGCCCTTGTGGCCTGCGGTTCTTACCTGGTGATAAAAGCCGCGGGCCGTAAAGGCCCGCGCTACAAACCCGTCACTCGTCACGCCCCGGTGCGGGGCGCTGAGCGCAGCGTGAGATTTGAAATCGCAGATTTGAGATTCCAGGCGTGAAAGCGCATATGGCTAAACAAAGAAACACCCCGCCGGACTGTGCAGAAAAGGACGCAGGCAGATTCGCGTTGCGTGCACAATTATGCGCGGCCGACGCGGTAAGAAATTGATTACTGCCTGCCCTGCAAACGCCCCAGCAACTCGCGAATCCGATGGTTCTTCTCCCGCATGGCGATGGTGTAGGCCGTTTGCTGCATGGACAACCTCTGCTCCAATGTTCTGATGGTCTTGTGAGCCCGGTCCAGGCGCTGCAGCAGGTCGTCTTGCGGTGAATTGAAGCGAGGTGAATCGGATTGCGCCGTTTTGCACCCTGGCATCAGGCGGATGGCAAGCGCAGAAGCTCTCCGTATTTTCACAAGGCACCCCCCGGACCCTATTGGTCATGGAGCAAGTAGCGTTCCAAATTGGTATGTCGCAGGTGGCAGGTGGCAGGTGGCACGGCGTAAAAGCCGGGAGACAGAAGCTGGAAGGAAGTAGGGAGCTTATGAAGTATGAAGGGGGAAAAAGGCAGTGACAAGTGACGGAAATCGGAAGGAAGTAGGAAATAGGAAGTAGGAAGTAGGGGAAAAGGATGAAGTGTGAAGGATGAAGATGAAAAGGCAGTGCAGGCGAGTGACGAGTGGCGAGCAGGAGACTGGAGTCAGGAGACAGGAGTCAGAAGGTGGAAGGCGAAAGGCGGAGGAAGTAGGAAGTAGGAAATAGGAAGTAGGCAGAAAGCGGGGTCGGAGCCCTCCCCTACCAGGCATGACCGGATGGCGGGATGCAACCGCTCGCTACGGAAAAGACCCTTCATCCGGCCCCAGGCGGGGCACACCCCTGCGCAAGCTAAGAATCTCCTCATGCGGTTCCCCGGCAGACCCGCCCTGCCAGTCTTTACATCCATTTAACACAGCGAAAGGAACCCCCACCCCTCCAGTTCCGTCTTAGCTAACAGAAAGACCAGTTTTGATGGAAGTTTTAATTCATGGAACAGGACAGGCAGCAAAGGCTCAGGCGTCGCGGACATGACGGGTTTCGACTTGCCGTAATTCATCAACGCAAGCGGATCAGCACATGCCATAACGGCCGGGTATCACGACGGGCAGATGGAGAGGGTGGAGGCTTACGATGAAGATCGACTTAATGGGCAAGTTCAGCCGGCCTTTTTGGGCATTGCTGGCGTTGTTTTGCATTTCGGCTGCGGTTTTTGCGCAGACGGGGAACGGGAGTCTGAGCGGCCAGGTTACAGACCCCTCCGGTGCGGCCATTCCTGCCGCAACCGTCACCCTGACCGGGCCTGCTCAATCAACCAAAACGGCCCAGACCGATGAGCAGGGGCGCTACACCTTCAAGGATCTTGCGCCCGGCGCCTATTCTGTGGCCATCAGCACCCAGGGATTTTCCACTTTCACCCGGGCGGACGTTCAGGTGTCGCCGGGGCATCCGCAGGTTGTAAACGCGCAACTGGTCGTGACCATGGAGAAGCAACAGGTCACCGTAGAGGGCGATAGCCAGGGGCTCAGCGTGAGTCCTGACAACAACGTCGGCGCCGTGGTGCTGAAGGGCGAGGACCTGAAAGCCCTCTCCGACGATCCCGACGACTTGCAGACCGAGCTTCAGGCACTGGCCGGGCCGGCGGCCGGACCGAATGGCGGGCAGATCTATATTGACGGATTCTCCGGAGGCCAGTTGCCGCCCAAAGACGCCATCCTGGAAGTGCGCGTGAACCAGAACCCCTTTTCGGCCGCGTATGAACGGCTGGGCTACGGCCGCATCGACATCACGACCAAGCCGGGCTTCCAGAAGTATCACGGCAGCATCTTTGCTTTCGGCAACGACTCGGCGTTTAATTCCAGAAACCCCTTTGTGACGAACCAGCCGGGCTACCATTCGCAGATGTTTTCGGGCAATTTCGGCGGGCCCATCAGCAAGAAAGCCTCATTCTTTTTCAGTATGTTCCACCGCAGCACGGACAGCTCCTCCATCGTGAACGCGGTTGTTCCCGCCGCGAACTTTGCCGCCGGCGGAACCCTGTTCAACGAGGCCGTCGCCAGCCCCTCATCGCGAACCAACATCAGCCCGCGGGTGGACCTGCAACTCAGCAACAGCAACGTGATGTCCATCCGTTACCAGCACTGGTCAAACGAAAATACCAATGCGGGCATCGGGCAATTCCAGCTTCCAACGGGTGGCTACAACTCGACAGGCAGCGAGAACATGGTCCAGGTGAGCGACACCCAGGTGATCAGCGCGCGCACCGTCACCCAGACCCGGTTCGAGTATCGCCGCTCTGCAGACATCCAGAACCCCCTGAACACCGATCCCACCCTGAACGTGATCGGCGCCTTCACCGGGGGCGGGAGCAGCAAAGGGACATTATTGGGCACCGGGAACCAGTACGAATTGCAGAGCCAGACGTCAATGACCTTGGGCAAACACGCCCTGAGTTACGGCGGCCGGGTGCGCGACATCAGCCAGAGTGTCAACACCACCAGCGGCTATAACGGATCTTTCACATTTGCGGGCATTGACACTTATTCGATTTATGCCCAGGGCCTCGCGCAGAGCCTGACTCCGGCGCAGATCATCGCCGGGGGGGGCGGCGCCAGCCAGTTCTCCATCATTGGCGGCAGCCCGCTGGCCAGCGCCAGCCGCGTCGACTTTGCGCTCTATGCCGAGGACACCTGGCGCGTGCGGCCGAATATTTCGCTGACCGGAGGCCTGCGTTTCGAAGGGCAGAACCACATCAACGACCATTTTGACATCGCACCCCGCGTGGGTTTCGCGTGGGGGATCGGCGGAGGCGGAAACGCTCCCAAGACCGTGCTGCGGGCCGGCGCGGGAATCTTCTACGACCGCTTTGACGTGGACAACATCCTGCAGGCCGAGCAGTTGAACGGCATCACCCAGCAACAGTACATCGTCAACTCGCCGGACTTCCTGCCCGGAAATATTCCGCCTCTGAATTTGCTGGCGGGTGCTGCCACATTTCCCACCATCTACCAGATTGCGCCGAACTATCAGACCCCGTACGTCATCGAGGGCGCGGTGGGACTGGAACGGCAGATGACCAAAAACATCAAGACCTCCGTCACCTACGTGACAACGCATGGGATTCATCAACTGCTGACACGCAACATCAATGCGCCGCTGCCCGGCACCTACGACCCCGCCGATCCCGCGAGCGGCATGCGGCCCTTCGGAGACGTGGGGAACATTTACCAGTATGAATCCTCCGGACTGTACAACGAGAACCAGTTGATCAGCAACTTCAGCGTCCGCATGGGACCCTCGCTGTCGCTGTTCGGCGTTTACACCCTGAGTTACGCCAATACCAACGCCAGCAGTGGCGGCTCAGTCGGCGGCTTCGGAGGGGGCGGAGGCTCCGTTTTCCCCATGAACCAGTACGATCTTTCCCAGAGCTACGGAACAGCTTCATGGGCCACCCGCAACCGCTTTTTCCTGGGCGGCTCCGTCGGCATGCCCTACGGATTCAGCTTCAGCCCCTTCATGGTGTTGAGTTCCGGCCGCCCCTATAGCATCACCCTGGGGCAGGACTTGAACGGAGACTCGATTTACAACGACCGGCCGGCCTTCGCCTCCACCCTTTGCCCCACCTGTGTGCAAACCGGGCTGGGAATCTTTAACGTCGATCCCGTTTCCGGCCAGCAGCTTGTGCCCGTCAATTACCTGTTTGGCCCCAGCCAGTTCTCCATGAATGCGCGGCTATCCAGAACCTTCGGTTTCGGCAAAGAGACTGGCGGCGGCGGTGGCGGCGGGTTTCATGGCCGGGGTGAAGGTCGCGGAGGGCTCGGCGGCCGCGGACTCGGCGGCGACGGCGGCGGTCCCCGTTTCGGAAGCTCCAGCAACAACCGGCGTTACCAGCTTGAACTGGGCGTCATGGCCCACAACGTCTTCAACAAGGTGAACCTGGGAACACCCGTAGGCAATCTCACGTCGCCGCTGTTCGGCCAGTCCAATTCGCTTGCCGGCGGATTCTTTAACAACCAGGCAGCCAATCGCTCGTTGAATCTGTTTCTGAGGTTCAGCTTCTAGCGGGGAGATTCACGGGGTTCATGCCGGGCTGCTCCCGCAAGGCGACCGGGTTGGGAGTTTTCTTTGTGGCGTCGACCTTCAGGTCGGCGCTCTTGTTGCCAACCCCAAAAGCGCCGGGCCAAAGCCCGGCGCTATTCCCTTCCGACGGAATTCTTCACCCCTTCACCGTCTCAAGCGGACAGATCACTTGCTCATTCAGCCGAACCCTTCATGTGCCAACGACATGAAGGACCTCCCAGGTTGACGCGGTGCCAGGAATCTGATAAATAAAACCACCCATGATGCGGAGATCAATCTGGCTGGTTCCGGTTATCGTCCTGTTCTGTCCTGTTTTTGTAACGAACCTGGC
The DNA here is from genome assembly GCA_963783155.1 of uncultured Acidobacteriota bacterium. Classification (GTDB taxonomy): domain Bacteria; phylum Acidobacteriota; class Terriglobia; order UBA7540; family UBA7540; genus SCRD01. Next base: position 220,536 of record CAWANC010000018.1, read on the forward strand.
GGCGCGAAGCGGGCCTGGAAGCTGGCGGGCTCCGCCGGCCGTCTCCCCTCTGGCGGCGCAAAGCCGCCGGGCGGATTTGGGGAACGGGCAGACCCCGGAAGGCCGGGGTCTGCATCAGCCGGGCCGGGTCAGCCGGCGTGGTGGGAGAGGATTTCGTCGATCTCACCCGGGGTGAAGTAGTTTAGCTGCGTAATCCTGGCCTCGTGGCGAAACGCGGGAGGCAGGATGGACCGTGCCTCGTCTTTGTTTTCCACTTCGGCAACGAACCAGGCCTTGTGCTCGCCGTCGTAGCATCCCCAGTCGGCGTGGGTGAGGAAATGCGAGCCGGTGTTCAGAAAAACCTTAACGGCGCGAGCGCAGGCCATCCTTTCAGGTTCATGTGGAGCCTCGATAAGAAATCTTGCCATAATGTACAACCTCCTTACATTTGATTCTGTTTTGGTGTTTTGAAGCCCCGTTTCAACCGGCGGATCCGGCTTGCCCCATCATCCGCCGGTATGTCTTTCCATCGCCGGCCCATGCGTTTCAGCCGAGCCGGCGCTTGCATCTCAAGCGCATTCGGAATCCGTTGCAATCTTCCCGGGACCCGGTCCTTCCGTGTTGACCACTCGCGGGATCAGCATGGGAACCTCGCGGCGATAGCGAACATAATGTTCGCCATGGAGGGTGATCAGGTCGCGCTCCTCAAGCTGAATGGCAACCAGAATGTACGCCGTGGTCATCACTGCAAACACCAGGTGAGCCACGGTCATGGTTGGAGCTGCCCAGAAAGCCAGGAGCCAGCCCACATAGAGCGGATGGCGGACATACTTGTAGAACAGCGGCGTCTTGAACTGAAGCGGTGTATACTCGCGCCCCCGCAGGTAGAGCCAGACCTGGCGCATGCCGAACAGGTCGAAGTGGTTAATCAGAAACGTCGCAACCAGGACGATGATGAATCCAGCCGCCAGGAGGCCGTAGAGCAGGCCGCGCACGGCGGGATTTTCAACGTTCCAGATAACAACTCCCATGGGCTGCCACAGCGCAAACATCAGAATCAGCGCCAGGCTTGAGAAGAGCACATAGGTGCTGCGCTCGACGGGCTTTGGGACAATGCGCGTCCAGAGCGCTTTGAACCCTGGACGCGCCATAACGCTGTGCTGCACCGCAAAAAGGGCGAGCAAAAGCAGGTTGATGAGCAGCGCCCATCCGAGCGGCCCCTGGGCGCTGGAATCGAGCCGCGTGGGTACCGCAAAGTTCCCGATGAACCCGATGGCGTAAAGGTAGGTTCCCAGGAAGAGCGCGTAGGCGAACAATCCGTATGCGAATGCCAGCAACCTCGCTGTCCTCCCGGCCGTGGAAGCGTCGCGGGTGGAAGAACCCATGGCGCCAGGCGATGATGTCTCCCGGGTTTCGGCGATCCTGTTGTCTTCTTTTATGTCGTACTTCATCTCATTCTCCTCTTCGTTCGAAAAGTTTTTTCAGCAGGCCAGGGCCTTAGCCTGCCCACGGCAGGGTCTGGCGGGCGAACCCCCAGCGCCCCCGGGCCAGGTGATACAAAAACGTTCCGGTGCAAAAGCTCGCGATGATCACTGCCAGCACGGCTGCCAGGAGGATGGCCTGGAGCACGCCGGCCGCAAGGGTGAATCCGGAGTGAATCAGCACCGCGATGCCTAGCGCCAAAGCTCCGGCCTCCGTTTCCGCGGCGCGCCGCGGGGTGGGCGCAGGGCCAAGGCGAAACGCTCCCGGCCGCCTGCCGATGGTCCGGTTGTAGAGCGCGCTGATCGGATTCAGCTTCGGTAACAGCGCGCTCCACCACAGAACGGCGCCGAGGGCCGCGAAGACGCCCGGCGACTGGAAAAGGATTCCGGCAACCACGGCGACGAGCACGATTTTGGGCTGAAAAACCAGCGCCGAATACTGGCGCGCGCGGACCGCGGGAGCAGGATTTTCGAATCCCATTTGGAGAATAAAGTTGCGCTTTGCCGTCTCGCGCCGGCTTGCGGGCGTGACGCCGGCCGAAATGCCGGCAGCGCCCGGCTGATGAACAACCGGGCTTGCGATGGCCGTCTCACTTCTTTCCATTTTGTAATTCATTTCATTTACCTCTTGCTCACCCCGCCGTTCCTGACGCCCCAGCAGGGTTGATACCAGCGAGTTTGGCCGAAGATTCCAGTTGACACAATGTCCGGCGCTCTGAGATTCTTATCCCAGGCTCCAGAACAGCTCAGAGCAATAAAGCCTTGCAGGTGAATGTGATGGACGTGCTATCCGACGTCTTGAGGGTTGTCCGCCTGTCCGGGGCGGTGTTTTTTGTGGCCGAATTTCGCTCTCCGTGGGCGATTGAATCCCCGCCCTCGAAAAGCCTCGCGTCCGTGATTATGCCGAGCGCCGAGTGCTTCACAATTTTTCATGTGCTCGTGGAAGGCTCCTGCTGGGTGAAGGTGAAGGGCGAGCCGCCCATGTGGATGGACGCTGGTGACGTGGTTGTTGTTCCCCAGGGCGACGAGCATCTGATGGGCAGCGATCTGGCACTGAAGCCGACGCCGATGAGGGTGCTGGTTCCGGAAGTCCCCCGGCCGGGAATGCCGCCGGTAAGGGGCGGAGGTGAGGGCGAAGTGGCGCGCTTCGTGTGCGGTTACCTGCACTGCGACCAGAAATTCAACCCGCTCTTCAGCGCCCTTCCAAGATTAATGTGCATTCGGAACCGCCAGGGCAGCGTCGTGTTTGAGTCGGCCGGCGCGGTGAATCCGTCTTCGGACCGGGCGGTTCCCTTCCATGCCGGAATGTGGCTGAATACTACGCTTTATTATCTCACCCGGGAGGCGCAGGCAGAAAGCTCCAGCAGCCAGCTGATGCTGGGCCGGCTGACGGAGTTGATGTTTGTGGAGGTCCTGCGGCGCTACATGCAGGAACTCGCCCCGGGCCAGAAAGGCTGGCTGGCCGCCCTGAAAGATCCCCAGGTCAGTCTCGCCATCAATCTGCTGCACGCGCAACCCGCCCGGGCGTGGACCGTCGAAAACCTGGCGCGCGACGCGGGCGTTTCACGTTCAGCACTGGCTGGCCGGTTTACCGACCTGATCGGGGAGTCGCCCATGCGCTATCTGACGAACTGGCGCATCCACCTTGCCAAGCAACTGCTCTCGGAGGGCCGGCACAACATGGCGGAAGTGGCCGGGCGCGTTGGCTATGAGTCCGAGTACGCCTTCAACCGTGCCTTCAAACGCCAGGTGGGTGAGCCTCCCGCGGCCTGGCGGAAGAGAGGCTCCGCCCTGCAAACCGGACAATAAAAATCCTGGCATGCCCCGATAGTTCTCCTAGTTCTCCGCTCGAGACGTGCGCCCTCACCCGCCGCGATGCTGCGCCCGGCTGCATGCGCGATGCCGCATCCCGGCTCAGGTAAACTCCCTAGAGAGCATCGGGTATCTGCAGTTTGATTTGCCTGTTCCGGCCTGATTTCTTTTTTTCGAATCCCAATTACCATTGCTATCACTGGTAAGAAGCGTTTGTTCTGCCAGGAGGTGGCGAACTGGGATTTCTGAGTGCTGGGACGCCACTCGGGGCGGCGCCAGGGGGAGACGCTCCGGCGACCGGCCCGTAGCGACAGAGAATCCACAGTTTGAAGGTTCCTGAAAGATCGCCAGGGACGATCTGAAGACGCGGGGGGTGGACAATGGCGATACGGTTGGAAAGATCAGGCGAACTGATATTGATTCGCGGCGCCGCGGATGAGCCTGAAAAGCCAAGAAAATGGAGGAAATACCTCCAGTTGGGTTTGTGGCTGGTTCTGATCGCGCTGGCGAGCGGAGTGCTCTTCATGGGTCCGAACGCGCTGCTGCAATGGTCAACCGTCAGCCAGGCCTTCAGGTCTGTTCTGACGGCAATCTGGTAAGAGAGGCCGGGGGCGGGGCGAAGGAAGTTGAAGTCGCCCGAAGATTAGGTCCGTAACGGCAGAGGTTGCACTACCCGCAGTCGAATGTCCCTGAGAAATCTCCAGGGACGACATGCAGACGTGGAGGGGGACGATGGCGATACGACTGGAAAAATCGGGCGAATTGATGTTGATACGCGGCATTCCAGATGAGATGGACGACCAAGCGGAATGGAACACGAGACGCCGCAAACTGGGCGCGTTTATGGTTGCTGTTGCAGTGGGGACGGCGGCCGTGTTCATTGCTCCGCACGTGCCGGGCTTTGAGATGATCAGCGACGCATTCAAGTCTGTTATGGCCGTGATCTGGTAGGCAGAACCTGCCCCCCGTAAAATACATGCCTGAAGCCGGGCGCGATGGAACGCAGGCATGATTAGGTGATTGGATTCACCACCCATCAACAATGGGTTTGCTTCAGCGCCTGAAGCCGCCGGCGGGCCAAGTGTTGTTATGGCGTGGCTGAAACCCGGCGCTACGAAAAGACCCCTCACCCGCCGTCGTACCTCCGGCACCCTCTCCTCTCGGAGAGGGCAGAAATCCAAGCGGGGGTGACTTCCCTTTCGGGACGGATGAATCCGAGCCCTTTCGCAATAAGTGGGGCACCCTCTTCCTTCGGAGAGGGTTTACAAATAGTTGGGCGTCAGATGCGCTTGCGGTCCCGCCGAAGCGGGAGCCCTTCTGCACCGCGCATCGCACCAGACGCGGCGTCGGCTCCAGCCTGGCCGCTTTGATCTGCTGTCTGTTCCTTCAAATGACAAGCCTCAAAGTTGCAGAACCCTCCTGCGCCGCCCGTTCCCGCAGGCGACGAAGGCAAATTCGTGATAGATTGACCTGCTTGCATCAGTGGGGGGAACTGCCCGCTATTTCATCATTGGAGATGTGACTGTGAGACCGTGCTTTCCAAGGATTGCCGCGATTGTGTTTGCCGCCGCTATGCTGCTGCCTGCGGTGGCGCGTGCGCAGACAAAAGAGGAGAAGCCGGCCGCCCAATCCGCGTCGGCGAAAAGCAAGCCCTTCATACCTGAAGAGAAGCAGAGCAAGGGATTCGTGACGATTGGCGGCCACGTCATCAATTACGACGCCTACGCCGGCACCCTGATCGTGCATCCCAAAAAGCCGGAGGACGATCCGGAGGATGCGGACGAACCCGCCAAAATAGAGGAGCCGCCGGAAGCCAGCATGTTCTACGTGGCTTACTTTAGATCCGACGGAGCGGACAAGGAGCGTCCGCTGACGTTTATTTACAACGGCGGGCCGGGCTCATCCACCGTGTGGCTGCACATGGGAGCGTTCGGGCCGCGCCGGGTGGTGACGGCGGATGATACGCACACGCCGCCTGCCCCCTATCGCGTGGTGAACAACGACGACAGCCTGCTGGACGTGAGCGACCTGGTGTTTGTGGATGCGCCGGGAACCGGCTTCAGCCGCATCCAGGGCAAGGACGCGAAGAAGGCCTTTTATGGAGTGGACGGGGACGGGAATGCGTTTGCCGACTTCATTGTGGAGTTCCTTTCGAAATACGGGCGCTGGAATTCGCCCAAGTATCTGTTTGGCGAAAGCTACGGCACCACGCGGTCGGCCGTGCTGGCCAACCTGCTGGAAACCGATCACGACATCGACCTGAACGGCGTGATTCTGTTGTCGCAGATTCTGAACTTCGACCTGAGCGTGGACGGCCCGGAGACGAATCCCGGCATCGATTTGCCTTATGAGCTGGCGTTGCCCACCTATGCCGCCACGGCCTGGTATCACCACAAGCTGTCGAATGCGCCGAAGGAATTGCCGCCGCTGCTGGACGAGGTGGAACACTTCGCCATGACCGATTACGCGGAGGCGCTGGCACAGGGCTCCGCGCTTCCCGCCGCGCGGAAGCAGGCCATCGCCGAAAAGCTCCACCAGTACACCGGCCTGCCCGTGGAGTACATCCTGAAGGCGAACCTGCGCATCGACGGCGGGGAGTTTGAGAAAACCCTCCAGGGCGCAGACGTCACAACCGGCCGGCTGGATACGCGCTTCTCCGGCCCAACCTTCGATCCGTTGAGCAAAGAGGCTGAGTACGATCCGCAATCGGCGGCCATCAGCGCCGCCTACGTGGCCGCCTTCAACAACTACGTGCGGAAAGATTTGCAGTACGGCGAGGGCAAGCAGTACAAGCCTGAAATCGAAATCTGGAAGACCTGGAACTTCCTGCACCAGCCGCCCAACGCGCCGATGCCGGCGCCCCAGGCCGCCAACGTCATGCCGGACCTGGCGCAGGCCATGAAGTATAATCCCGACCTCCGGGTGATGCTGAACTCCGGCTACTTTGACCTGGCCACGCCCTTCTTCGAGGGCATCTACGAAATGAACCACCTGACCCTTCCCGAAACCTTGCGGAAGAACATCGAAATCAAGCACTACCAGTCAGGCCACATGGTCTATGCCCACCCGCCCTCACTCAAAATGCTGCACGACAACGTCGCCGCCTTTATTCGCGAGGGCGAACACCACAAGCCCTAAAGAGGATTGCCTCACAGAGTGGCGGACTTCCGTAGCGCCGGCATCTTGCCGGCCCTGAAAAGTGCCGCCGGGACGGCGACGCTACCGCGGGGCGCCTTCCCCTGCAAAAACAAAGAGTGATGCTGGTCACAGCGTTGGCGGCGCGGTGCGTCTAGGCTTACTTCCAGCAGGAGTTGCGAGATGAAAAACAAAGCGTCCTCCAGGCAGAAGGCCACCCGCCTGGAAGGTGAAGGCGCCGAAAAGATGGGACTCGACCGGCGAGAGGCGCTCAGCCGCCTGCTGGGCGTGGCGGCGGCCGCAACCGCCTGCGGATGGCTGCCGCGGCGCGCGACGGCGGCAGGACCGGCTTTGCAGCACGAGCCCGCCCATTTTGCCGGGGCCACGGTTTCAGGGTTCTTCACGGAGCAGCAGAAATTCACCGTCTCCGCGCTGGCCGAGACCATGATTCCCAGACGATGCCGTCGCGCCTGGCGCCAAAGCCGCCCGGGTGGGCGACTATCTCGACTTTGTGATGACCTATGCGGAGCCCGGCGAGCAGCGCGCCTGGACGGAAGGCCTGAAGGCGCTGGACCAGGCCTGCAGCGAGCGGTTCGGGAAAACCTTTGCCGCAATCTCATCAACACAGCGAGCGGAATTGCTTTCCAGCCTGGCTGCGCATGAGGCGGAGCCGAAGACACCGGCCGAAAAGTTCTTTGTCCAGTCGAAGAATCCGTGGCGACGGGCTACTACACGTCGAAGATCGGCCTGATGGACGACCTGAAATACAAGGGCAACCGGCCGAACGACGGCGTGATGCCCACCTGCGCGGAACTGACGGGGAAAACAGCGGCCCTGCGGCCACACGACGCAAGCGCGCCCGCGATGAAGTGCGAGGCGGCGCCGGACGAGAGCGCATCAAGCGAGCTTGCACCGTCTAACTACCGGATTGTTCCCGCCTCGTTTGTCTCACGCGGCCAGACCGCCGGAACGCAGGACCTGGCCGCGATCACCAAAGAGACCTATGACGTCTGCATTGTGGGCTCTGGAGCTTCCGGGGGCATCGCGGCCAAGGAACTGACGGAAAAAGGCCTGCGGGTGGTGGTGCTGGAAGCCGGCAACTGGGTTTCGCCGGCGCGTTTTAAGACCCACATTCCCCCCTGGGAACTGGCTTTCCGCGGACGCTGGAGGTCGCACGGCGACAATGACTATACCGGGTTCCTTTATGTGAAAGATCCGGTGGTCTGCCCCGAAGAGCCGATTGACTACGCTCTGCTTCCGGCCGTGGGCGGCAAGACGCTGACCTGGGCGCGCATCTCGTGGCGCTTTGGCGAGAAGGACTTCAAGAACCGCGGGATCGGCGACGACTGGCCGTTCGGATACCAGGAACTGGCTCCCTATTACGACCGCGCGGAAACCTTTATGGGCGTGGCCGGCGCGAAGGATGGGCTGGCTGCTGTGCCGGACGGACACTTCATCAAGCCGCTTGAACTGCGCTGCGGCGAAAAGATGATCCGGGAAGCGTGCCGGACGAAGATGGGCGCTGACTACCATGTGATCGCGCTGCGCAAGGCCATCAACACGGTGCCCTACGGCGGCCGTCCCCCGTGCCACTATTGCGGCTACTGCATGCGGGGCTGCGACATCAACGCTGCCTATTCCTCGGCCAACGCGGCCATTCCCGCCGCCGAGAAGACGGGACGGCTGACCCTGGTGCGCGACGCCATCGTGCGCGAGCTTGAGGTGGACGCCACCGGAAAGCGGTGCAGCGGCGCGGTGTTTATTGACCGCCACAGCAAGCAGGAATATCGCGTGCGCGCCCGCGCCTACGCGCTGGCCTGCGGCGGCGTGGAAGACGTGCGCATCCTGCTGATGTCAAAATCCAAAGACTACCCGCAGGGCCTGGCGAACTCAAGCGGCTGGGTGGGCAAGAACCTGGTGAGCGAACACTACGACGGCGTGGTGGGATACATCGAACGCCTGCTGGGCGCCAAAGTGATGAACGAGGACGGCGCTGATGAGCACGGCGAGATTCCCAGCTTTTATTACGAGCATCCCAGCAAGGACTTTGCGCGCGGTTACATGATTGACCTGCACAGCGGGCCGGTGCAGATTCCGGGCTTCGCGGCGGACGTGCCGGGGTTCGGCGAGAAGTACCGCGCAGAGGTGCGGCGCATCTATCCCGCCATGGTCTACCTGGGCGCGCACGGCGAAATGCTGGCCAACGAGAAGAGCTACGTCGATCTCGATCCCGTAGCCCGCGACCGGTTCGGGCTGCCCAAGGCGCGCCTGCACCTGGAGTGGGGCGGGAACGAGCTGGCCATGGTGCGCGACGAAAGGGAGAAATGCAAGGCCATCATCGAGGCGGCGGGCGGCAAGGTGCTGGCCATGCGGAGCGATGACATGAAGCCGCACTTCGACGGCGAAAACCTGGTGGGTACCGTGCGCATGGGCAGCGATCCCAAACGTTCGGTGCTGGACCCGACCAACCGCTCGCACGACGTGAAAAACCTGTGGGTGCTCGACGGCGCGAGCTTCACTTCCTACTGCGAGAAGAATCCCACGCTCACCGTCACGGCCGTCGCCATCCGCGCCTCCGACCACCTCGCCGAAGCCCTGAGGACGATGGAGGCGTAGACGTAATCCCGCCACCCCTGCAGAGGCATCCGGCGCGATGCAGAACAGAACGCCACTCATTCTCAATTTGTGAACCCCTCAGACGGGCCGGGGCATCTAAAAGACCATCTCATTCAGGAGGTTGGTTGCCATGATTGCAATTGTGGGCGCGAGCGGGAACACCGGAGGTGTGGCGGCAGGGAAACTGTTGGAAGCCGGCGAAAAAGTCCGAGTGATCGGGCGGGATGCCGGCCGCCTGGAGAAATTCACCAGCAAGGGCGCGGAGGCTTTTGTTGCCGACGTGGCCGATGCGGCAGGGCTGACGAAGGCCTTTGAGGGTGCAGATGCGGTCTATGCCATGGTGCCGCCCAACATTTCGGCTCCGGACGTGCCGGCCTATCAGGCGCAGGTTTCAGACGCTTTGACGGCTGCCCTCAAGCAAGCCGGAGTTCCGAAGGCGGTGGTGCTCAGCAGCATTGGCGCGGACAAACCCGGCAAGACAGGGCCGGTGACCGGGCTTCATCATCTGGAAGAGAAGCTGAACGGCGTGGCGGGACTGGCCGCCGTGTATCTGCGCGCGGGCTATTTTATGGAGAACCTTCTGCCCCAGATCGGGGCGGTCCGGCATTTCGGCGTGGTCGCCGGAGTGCTGCAGGCCGACCTGCCCCTGCCCATGATCGCCACGCGCGACATTGGCGCCGCCGCCGCGGAGCTGCTGCTGACACCCGGCTTCACCGGCAAGCAGGCGCGCGAACTGCTGGGCCAGCGCGACGTGAGCTACGCTGAAATTGCTTCCCTGATTGGCGCCGCGGTCGGTAAACCCGGCCTCAGCTATAAGAAGGTTCCGGCGATGATGTTTCGCCCGGCGATGAAGCAAGCAGGGATGTCCGGAAGCATGGCGGACGGCCTCCTGGAAATGTCGGAGGCGTTGAACAGCGGTTACATGGTGGCGCTCGAACCGCGCTCCGAGAGCAATACCACGCCCACTTCCATCGAAACTTTCATCGCCGAAGAATTCGTGCCGCGCTTTCAGGCGAGGTGACACAGGGCAACAGCTGCCTCCGGCGTTCCTGTGCAGAGATAGCGTCAGCGAAAAGAAAAGCAAGAGCCGCAGGGCCGCCAGGTCGGGTCTTTCCTTAAGCAAGAACCGCAGGCCGCAAGGGCCTGCGCTACTCGCCGAGGCCCTGAGGACGATGGGACGTAAGTGCGATCGGGCGCCGCTGCGGCGCCCGTCTGAAAGACCCTTCCCTGCAAATCCACCAAAAGGAAAGCACTGTTTGCGGTTGTCCGTCTGCGATATACTCCACGACAGCGAACATTCTATTGCAAAGCTCAGGTCGCTGGGTTGCGAGACTACTGAGGATGCATCATACAGTGACGAGTCTTCGTAGCGCCGGCATCTTGCCGGCCTGGAACATTGCCGCCGGGACGGCGGCGCTACAATTATTTTGAGAACATCTGTTATTGGTTCCAGCTTTTCATACCGGGAAGAGTCATCAAGCGGGCTCGACGGCTTCTTAGTAAATTTTTGAGAACCTTCTCAGTTGCAAGGAGGCGGTATGAGGCGACGAACATTTTTCGGAAGCGCATTTGCCGGACTGGCGGCCACGGCTGCTGGCGCGCGGCCTCCCAAGGCGAAGGCGGGCGGCATTCCGCAGCGCACCTTTGGCAAGACGGGCGTGAAGGTTACGGTGATCGGGCAGGCCGGCGGACGCTTTCCGCTGATTTCGTTTGAAGAGGCCAAGGCCATCACGCTGCGCGCCTACGACCTGGGCATCAACTATTTTGACACTTCCATCGACTACTGGAACGGCCGCTCGGAGGAAGTTTATGGAGCGGTGCTGCCGCAATTCCGCAAGCATATCTTCCTGACCACCAAGGCCAACCGGCGTGACCGTGCAGGCGCCGAGGAAGAGTTGAATACTTCACTCAAGCGGCTGCGCACCGATTACGTTGATCTCTGGCAGATGCACGCCCTGAACGAAAAGGAAGAGGTGGAACAGATTTTCGGTCCGGGCGGCGCCATCGAGGCTTTTGTAGCCGCCAAGAAAGCCGGCAAGTGCCGCTTTATCGGCTTCACGGGGCACCACGATCCGCACGTGCACCTGGCCATGCTCGCGGCCTACAAAAAGTTCGATTCCATCCTGATGCCGCTCAACATCGCGGACGCCCACTACCTGAGTTTCCAGAACCTGACGCTGCCCGTCGCTGCCGAGCGGGGCATGGGCATCCAGGGCATGAAGAACTTTGGCAACGCCAAGCTCATGCAGGACTTCAGCGCGCGGGAATGCCTGAGCTACGTGCTCAGCCTGCCCGTCAGTTGCACGGCCATCGGCTGCACCACCATCGGCCAGCTCGAGGATGACGTCCGCATCGCCCAGCAGTTCAAGCCGCTCGCGGCCGATGAGATGCAGGGCCTGCGGAAGCGCGCCCAGCACATCGCCGGGCCGCACCTGGAAGACTGGAAGCGCGACACGCAAAATCGCGCCAGCCGTCCATGGCGGGGCGCGATGCACGGGTAGTACTGCGGTTTGCCATGGACTGCGGTAGAGCAGCTACCGCCTTGGAATTGAATAAACCTCGCTATCGCCGTGGGATCAATAAGGCGGCAGCTTTGCTGCCGCACTCCATGGTGGAATTGGGGGGCCGGTCCCGGCCGGGCAACTTCTAGTTGTCCTGGTAACAGCCCATGTCCACCTTCCCGCCTTTCGTTCTCGGCCGGCCATCCAGGTCCCTGGCGCCTATCACGGCTTCACCCAGGTTGGCGCCCCGGCCCATCGCAGGCGAATCACTTCGCAGATGAAAGTCCTGCTTATAGACATCAACAAATTGTGGATCAGCGAAAATCTGGTGACTGCCTCCGGTGGCTCTTACGAAAGCTGTAAAACTGGAATAGGCCTTATCGTTATAGGACCATTTCACTGCGTCAGGACCACCCTGGTAATAGAACAGGTTGTGATCCATGGTCACCGTGGGAGTGCCAGGGTTGACGGGCCCTGATCGACTGTGCGTCGCACGCGCAGGGCTGCCGATGTAAACAATGTTGTTCTCAAAGATGTTGTCCCGCATGTGCATCTGCATGAAGAACTCTCCGGCTCCGACGCGCCACGCGTTGTCCATGTAAAGGGTGTTGTTCACGATGGTCACATGATTGGACCCGCCGCGAAGTTTGTCATAGCCTCCAATGGAAATGCCCGCGTTGTGACAGAAATAGATCAGATTATTGCGCGCGATGATATAACTCGTGTTGCGTCCGGAGTGCTCGCTCGCCATTTCAATTCCGAAGTCCACGTTGTGAATAATGTTTCTCTGGATCACAACCCGCGTCCCTCCGTCCACGTAAATCCCGTCGGACGAGGCATTGCCGGGGCTGGAAGGAGAAAGGCCATAGGCGGGATTGGCCTGGGAACTGATGTCATAAACCACGTTTTCTTCCACCACTCCATCGCGCGCGCGGTCAACCTTTAGATCGTCCACCGTTGGCTCGTATCCGATGATATCGATGCCGATGTTATTGTTGTCATATACCTTGTTTCGGGCTACCCGGAAATGTGTCACGTTACCGTTCAGGACTAATGACTCGCTTGACCCGGTGTGCAAGCCGTGGACCTTGTTGCCGGCAATGGTGAGATCGCTGATGGGGGCCTTCGCGTCGGTGCCGTACACTGCAATGCCAAACCCATTGGCGCCGCTTCCGATTTTATTCAGCCCCTGGTACAGTTGCTGGATGCCGTGAACGTCGTTGTCGAGCAGCTTGATGTGAGAGCCGTGGCCGTCAACGCGAATTCCATAAGGAACGCTTTTCGGGTTATTGGTCTTATAGTTGCGGACTTCAAAACCTTGAATGGTGATGTAGCTGGCGTTGTGTAACGAGATCATCGCATTGCGACCAATCCCGGGGAAAAAACAACCTCCGTCCAAAATGGCACTTTCGCCGGGCTCACTCCGAAATGTGATGGAGCCTGCCGTCGCGCTGCCCGAAGACGTAACCGCCAGACGCTGGCAATACGTCCCCCCGCGAACCTCCACGGTGTCTCCCGGCTTCGCCACGTCGGCAGCGTGTTGCAAGGTGCTGAAAGGTTTCTCCCTGGTTCCGGGATTCGAGTCGCTTCCCATCATCGAAACGTAGAGATGCTTGCTGCTCGCGGCCGTGGCAGATTTCGCTGCGGCGCATAAGGAACTGACCATCAACAGGAAAAAGAACAGGATCCCGAGCTTTTTTTGAATGTTTTTCAACGGATTTTCCCTCTCATTGTTCAACTCGATCCGAATTTAATCGAATCAACAACCGTATTGATTGATTAGATCCTCTTTGCTTACGGTTTGTCGTGACCTTATCTTCTACTCCCAATCAGCACATTTGTCCTGGAATTTCCATAATCAGCTTCCACTTCACCGAAAAACCTATACCGCCAGCCCTGTCGTGTCAACCGCAAGTCGCCCAGGCCTCTTTGGAGGCGGTACTGCGGCTCGTGTTGGCCGTTTGGCGGAGCCGCTCTGCGGATTCGCCCGCCCCAACCCGCCATCGAAACCGATGCTAACCGGTTGGAGGCAACCGGGTCTATAATCTCAATCGGCGAAACCCCCAGAGTTTAATTCACCTTCGGAGAGGAGTTGCCCATGATTGTCATCCGCAACGTGTTCCGGTTGAAATTTGGAAAGACCAAAGAGGCCGTAGCCCTGATGAAGGAAGGCGTCGCGATCCAAAAGCGCGCCGGCGTGGACGTGGACCAGCGCATCCTGACCGACCTGGTCGGACCGTTTTACACTCTGGTCCTGGAGTTGAAAGTTCCCAGTCTGAGCGCCCACGAAGCCGCCATGCCGAAAGTGATGGGTAACAAGGACTGGCAGGCCAACTATCAGAAGTTTGCCGCGCTGGTCGAGTCCGGTTATCGCGAGATTTTCACCATTGTCGAATAGGCTTGCCCGGAGCAATCGATCCGCAGGCCGCTATTTTTTCTGAAGGAGAATCGCCCAATCGCCGCTGTCGGCGGCTGTGGGCGAGGTCCACGAAGGACCCTCGGCGTCGGGCAGCGGGGTTTTCTTTCCCGTGCGAGGATTGAACCACTCCGCCTGGTAAGTGCCCGGCTCAAGTTTCACCTTTACCGAGCCCGCCATGGGCAGATAGACCACATAAATTTTTCCGGGATCGGCGAGGCAATAGTCGCCGTGGGTGACCAGTGAGTCGTCGGGGTTGGTCTTCCACCAGTCGAAGCTGGTGAAGAAATCCACCATGTGGGCGTAGCCGCGCAGCATCACCATGCTGCTGTCGCCGCGGCCGTTTACCCAGCCGCCTCCGGTGTCCGGCCAGACACCCGTGCCGCGCTTGGCCGTTTCTCCGGTGGACTGGTAGGTGCCTGCCATCGCAAATTCCCACGCCGCGCGCCGAAGCGCCTCAGCCGACTGGCCGTCGGGAAAGTTCGGGCTCCAGTTCGGGTAATGGTCTTCGTACCCGTACTCTTCGTCCACCTGCGGAATGATGCGGCCGGTTGCCGCCTGCAACTTTCGCTGGTGCAGCATCCAGGGATAATAAGGCTGGTGCCATTCCTGAAAAGAGGTAAAGCCGAACCAGTTTGCGGTGCGGTCCTGCTGGGTGTTATCCACCGGATGATCGGTTCCGAGATGATGATAGGGGTCCAGTTTTTCCACCAGCAGCGCTCCCATTTCATGCGACCAGCCCAGGCTGCGAAACGAGCTGATGTCGTCTCCCAGGTCCCAGGTGATATTCGAAAACGCGCTGAAGCGTGCCGCCGCGTAACTGAAATAGCGTTTTTCGTCTGCGCTCAGGGCGGCGGGATGCACCTCGGAGTCGTTCCATTCCATGATCACCGAGATCGTCATGTCATTGGAACGCGCGTACTCCAGCATTCGCTCCCACTTCTGGAAATACTTTATGTTGAACCGCGTGTAGTCGAAGCCCGGGTTGTCAACGCTGGTGGGCCTGGCGGCGGCCCAGACGTTCAGAAAGGGTTGAAACTCACCGGTCGGGACGATGGGCTCGCCCCAGAAACTGTGCGCGGCCCGCCCGGAAAGCAGCACCCGGATGCGATTGACCTCAAGCGAGGAGAGGCGGTCAATGATGCCGCGAATCACGCTGTCGTCCCTCCAGCCCATCATCAGGAACGCTGTCGTGCCGTTCCAGAAATAGTGTTGCCCCGTCCCATCCCAGACAAAATGCCAGGGGTATTTCGGGTCGACCCGAAGAATTCCTTTGAGGTGCCCGTCCGTCGCGCGAAAGTTTCCCTGGTGGGACTGGGTGAAACCTCCCTGCGTATACGTCACCGTGTAGGTGTACTCGCCCGGTTTGTTCGGCATGAAGCGAATGCGAAACACGCTGCCGTCTTCGGAATCACAAAAGCCCTGAACCTGCGTCGGCGCCTGCCCGGCAGCCTCAAATTGCCCGGTCACGCTTGCTTCGGTAAATGGATTCCTGGCGTCCGGGGAGGTGACCTGGACGGTGACTTCCACAAAATTGTAGGCGCTGATGGACTCGGCGGATTGCGAAAAAGAAAATTCGCCCGGCGCCGCCTGGAGAACTCCGGTTGCGGCGACTTAGCACTGCAATCAGCGAGAAGATTGTCGCGGCCCGTCGTGCCGCGCGCCGGAAGTCTGGCAGGGAAGGAGACATTCTGCGGACGGTCTGAAATCGATCCCGTCCGGGCCCGGCGTTTTTCGAATGAGCATTCATGAGCGTTTCCTCTTGAGTGATGAATCCCGGTTTTCGGACTCTGCATGAACGGGCTGATTTCAGCAATCTAATCGACAACCAGTTCCCAGCCGAAGCCCGGGCGGTCGGGAGGCCGCATGTAGATTCCTTCGGGGCCGCGGGTGATCTGGTTCTCTTCTTCAAACCGCTGGTAAACCTCCGGCGGGCCGCCCGGCGGCGGCAGGAACATTTCGCACCAGGGGCTGTTGGTGGTGGCCATGATAAAGTGCGCGCCGCCGTGCGACCATCCGGCGTGCGGAATCACGGGAATGTTGTAAGCGCCGGCCAGCGCGGCGATGTGGCGCAGCTCGGTGAGCCCGCCGCACCAGGTGATGTCCGGCTGCCAGATGTCAACGGCGTTGTATTCCAGCAGCAGCCGAAACCCCCAGCGGGTGTACTCGTGCTCGCCGGTGGCCAGCTTCGTTGTTTGGATCCGCGAGTGGAGCCGCTTGAAGCCGTCGTAATCGTCGGGAGGCAGGACCTCTTCCATCCAATAAACGCGGTAGGGCGCAACCCTCTCCGCAAATTCGATGGTGTACTCTTCGGTGAGCGCCATCCAGCAATCCAGCATGATGTCGCCGTCGGGCCCCAGAGCCTCTCTGGTTGTTCGCACCAGTTCCGCGTTTTTCTTCAGCCCCTCGCGGCCGTCCGCCGGCCCGTAAGGAACCGCCAGCTTCAGCCTCTTGTACCCGAACCTGAGGTGCTGCTCGATGTCGTTGCCCGTGCAGTAGGCGGGAATCCGGGGCTTGGTTTCGCCGCCCAGCAGCTTGTAGACTGGCATGCCCAGGGCCTTGCCGATGATGTCCCACAGCGCCAGGTCCACCGCGCTGATGGCGTTGATGACGAGTCCCTTGCGGCCGTAGTAGAGCGTGGAGCGCCACATGATGTCCCAAAGCTCTTCCACGTTAAAAGGGTCTTCGCCCATCAGCAATTTGGTGAGGTGCCGCTCGATCACAAAGCTGCAGCCCGGCCCGCCAAACCCGATGCCTTTGATTCCCTTGTCGGTCGAAATTTCGACGGCATCGGGCCCCAGGTCATCGGCCATAAAGGAAGTTCGCTTTGCCTTGTATCTGGGATAAATGGACATGGGATTCGCCACCACCGCGCCGCCCGTGCTCCAGGAGCCCGGTGCGGGTGTGTAGGCGGGCAAAGGGTTTGCTGGCCTGGGCCGGACCATGCGCACGCCGGTGATTTTCAACTTGCCGGGCTCGTCGCGAAAAGCCAGAGGGGCGGGTGAGGGCAGAGGTGCAGCCGCTCCACGTTCTGGCGAACCCACACTGGCGAAAGCACCCAGTGACAACGCCGTGCCGGCTTCAATGAATTTTCTGCGGTCCATGTCGATCCTCCTGACACTGGAATGGGGCAAACTCTCGCGCAGCGTGCTGAGGACGCTTGTTGTGCTTGCAGACTTTGCGTGACTACCGGGGCGCGGATGGCGGAGCCATGGAACGCACAGCAGATCCGCCGCTCGCCCTGACGGGCCGAACAGCCGCTTCGCGCTCGATCCCGGCGCACAGACTACCACGCGGCGGCAGGGTGAGTCTACGGCTTGTACCGCCGGGGCGGGGACGTAGAAAGAAAAAGAGGAGCCGCTGGCCGCGAGGGCGTGCGCTAGCGGCCCAGGCCCTGGTCCTTCATCAGCCTGGCGACGCCGGAGATGGCGGAGTCTGCGCTCGATTCGAGCGACTGGATCACGCGGGCCTGGTCAGCCTTGGGGCGGTTCTGGCTGAGCTTGAATTTGGCTTCCAGGCGTTTGACGGCGATTTCAAAACCCACAATCTGGCTGAGCATTTTGGCGCGGTAATTTTCATTCAGGCCGCGCCACTGCTCGAGGTAGGCCTGTTCGAACTGGGCAATGGTTTCCAGCAGGACTTCGGTGAGTGGTTCCGCTTCATGGAAAACACGAGCGCGGCCGTAAGCGTGGACCGCGGCATAGTTCCAGGTGGGGACGCTTTCGCGCGAGCCATACAGGCCGGGCGAAATGTAGGCGTGCGGGCCGTGGAAGACGGTGAGCGTTTCCCGCTCCTGCTCCAGCTTTTCCCAGTGCGGATTGGCCCGTGCCACGTGCCCGCGCAGCAGGATGCCGCCCGCCGCTTCAGTGACCAGCACGGGAATGTGTGTGGCGAACGGCGATCCATCGCCCGCGGAAACCACAATCGCAAACGGGTTGGCCCGCATGAAGCGAAGAGCAGCCGCGGTGTCTTCGAGACGGTTGAATTCAGGTATGTACAATTTGAGACCTCAATTTTCAGGGCGCAGCCGGATGATGCGGCCTGACCGTTCACACCGCAAAAAGCTCGGCAGGTGCGTTGCCCCGGGTGCTCTTCATTGAAGCACACCCTATGAGTGTGCATCAATGGCAGGTTGGCACACCCGGGACAGTCGACGAACTGTGACCCAACCGGTCATCGAGCCGCCACGAAGCTTGCAGCCCTTTCCGCCCTTTGACAATTCTCAGCCAGTTGTTGTAGCTTTATTTATCCAAGGAGAGAAACCATTGCGCAAATTTTCAATTGCTGTCATTGTCGGAACGTTGCTGCTGTCTGCCTGCAGCATGACGGGCGCGTTGAAGTCCAACGACGCCATCCAGGGCGCTATCGAGGCGCATCTGAAGGACAACCCCAACCTGTCGATGAAGAACTTTAACACCGAGATTGAAAGCGTCCAGTACAAGGACGATACGGCCGACGCGCTGGCCAAATTCGTTTCCAAAGCGGACGCGACGAGCTCCGTCGAGGTGCGCTATCAGTTGAAGCTGGACGGCCGGATGTGGAAAGTGGTTTCCAGCCAGCCGGTGGGCAGCCAGGGGATGGGCGGCCATGGCGGCTCTATGGGAGGCTCCATGGGGGGCTCCATGCCCGCGATGCCTCCGGGACATCCTGCCATGCCGCAGGGAAAGACCCAGGCGGGCCCGGAAGCCAGCCACTGATTGAGATTTTAAGATCTGCTGCATGATGACGGCGGCCGGCGGGATTCCGCATCACCCCGGCCGCTCCCAGCGCCTTCCCCCACCCTGATCCCTTACTCAATTTCCACCCCTCTGGACCCGCACGGCAGCGCCTGCGGAGGGTTCCACCTTTCCGCCGGGCGAGCCATTCCTTTTTCCCCGCTCGGGTGTATTCTATTGAAAGAGGCTTTGGGAGATGGGCAGTCGCTTTTTTGTGGCAAAAAGTTGGTTTTTGCTTGCCATGGCGGCCATGGTTTGCGCGGTGGCCGGCGCCCAGACGAAACCTGCAACCTCCACCGATTACCTGAGGCAGGGCAATCAATTTGCGCAACAACAGAAATGGAAGCAGGCTGAAAACGCCTACCGCAAGGCTTTGAGTCTTGCGCCTGATTCCGCGAAGGCCCACTACGGCCTGGGGAATGCGCTGGCTGCGCAGCAGAACGTGGGCAACGCCATCCGGGAATACCAGCGCGCGCTCGAACTGGCTCCGGACCTGGGGGGAATTCATCGTGCCCTGGGAGCGCTGTTTGAGAGCGTCGGCCAGCTCTCCCAGGCGCTTAAAGAGTATCGCGCGGAACTCCAACGCCATCCTAATGACAGCCGCGCGAAGGCCAGTATTGCGCGGGTGCTGGCCACCCGTGGAAATTATCAGGAAGCCATTCAGGAATATCAGCGTGTGCTGGCAGAGGACCCGCAAAATGCCAGCGTTCAGGCGGCCCTGGCGGAAACGCTGCTGCACTCCGGAAAAATCAGCCAGTCTGTGGAAGCCTATCAGAAGGCCGTGAAGCTGGCTCCGAATGATGCCGACGTCCACGCGGGCCTGGCGGACGCTCTGACGCTCCAGAGGCAATACGCCGACAGCATCAAGGAGTGGCAGGCGGCCATTAAGCTGGGCCCCGACGACGCCCATCTCCATTACAACCTTGCCACCGCGCTTGAGGCCACCGGCAACCTGGTTCCGTCCATTTACGAGTACCGCCAGGCGGTTTCGCTGCGCCCGGATCAGACGGTCTACCGGTTCAACCTTGCGCTGGCTTATCGCGATTCCGGTGACTATGCGGATGCCGAAAAGGAATTGAAGCAGGTGATCCTCCAGAACCCGGACGATGCAGCCGCCCACAGGGAGCTGGCCTCTACGTACCTCTCGGTGGGAAATCACCAGGCCGCTGTCATCCAGTATCGGGAGGCCCTGCGCCTGAACCCGGACGATTCGGAACTTCATGAACAGCTGGGGCTGGTGTTGCGGAAGACCGGAGACCTGACCGGGGCGGTGGCGGAGCTCAAGAAGGCCGAGGAACTCTCTCCCGAGACGGCGAGCTTCCGCCAGAACCTTGCCGAATCCCTGGAGGCCCAGGGAGACCTTCCACGCTTTATTACGGATTACCAGCAGGCCGTCAGGCTCCGGCCCAAAGATCCCATCGCCCACCTGAATCTTGCCAATGCCTATCTGTCTGCGAAGAAAACGAAGGAAGCGCTGGGCGAGTACCGGGTTGCCGCCCAACTGGCTCCAAAAAACGCGGAAATTCAGTACCGGCTGGCCCTGGCGCTGCAGGCCGAGGGAAACACCAGGGAGGAGCAGGCCGCGCTGCAAAAGGCCGTCGAGTTGCGTCCCGACTACGCGGAGGCGCTGGAAGCTCTGGGGGACTTGCTGGCCGCACAGAAGAATTATCAGCTTGCGGTTCCTACCTATCGCGACGCATTGCGCCTGCTGCCGAGCGACCTGAATTTGCGGATGCGCCTGGCCAAAGTTCTGGAAGCGAATGGCGATCCGCAGGGCGCCGTGGAAGTGATTGAGCAGGCCGTGAAGCTGGACCCGACTTCCGTGGAATACGAACTGGAGCTTGCCGACGCGCTGGTCGCGAAGAAGGATTACAAGTCGGCGGCCAAGGTCTACCGCCAGGCGCTGGCCATGAAACCCTCGCAACCCGGAACTCGCGGCCAAGCTGGGGGCCGCATTGCTGCAGATGGGCGACACCAGGGGGGCCGCAGAGGCGCTGCGCCAGTCTCTCAAGAGCAAGCCGGATGATCCCCAGGCGCACCTGGAACTGGCTCGGCTTCTGCAGAAATCCGGAGACTTTGCGGGGGCGGCCGGGGAGGCCAGGGCAGCGCTGAAAATGACTCCCAACTCCGCCCAGGCGCACTATGCGCTGGGGTCGGCGCTGCTGGGCGAGAGCAAGCAGGATGAAGGCATCAAGGAACTGCGGGAATCCTTGCGCGACAATGCCGATTACAGTGAGGCGCGCCTGGCGCTGGCCAACGCTCTGAGGCAGTCAGGCCAGCTTTATGAGGCCATCGGGCATTATGAGCAGTACCTGCGCGACAATCCATCCGACGCCTCGGTCCACCTGGCCCTGGCCGAGGCTCTCAACGCAAGAAAGGATTACAGCGCTGCCATCGAGCAGTGCCAGGAAGCGCTGAAGCTGAAGCCGGACAACCCCCAGGCGCATTACGACCTGGCCGTGAATCTGCAAAAGGCCGGCAAGAACCGGGACGCGCGCCGGGAGTACGAAACCTACCTGAAACTCGATCCCAAAGGCCCCAACGCGGAAGCCGCTCGCACCCTTCTGAGAAAACTGGCAACGTCGTAGGCCTGCCGCGGATGCCGGCAAGCTTCCGCCCGGCAATGGCAAACCCCGGTAAAACCTGGAGAGTTTTCTACCGCCCCAGCAGGGCCTTGGCGATGGTTTGGAGCTGCATGAATGACGTGCCTTCGTAGATTTTTCCGATCTTCGAGTCGCGCAGGTATTTCTCGGCAGGGTAGTCTTTGGTGAAGCCGTAGCCGCCGTAGATTTCGATGGCTTCCGAGGCCACGCGTTCCGCCACCTCGGAGCAGAAATACTTGGCCATGGCCGCCTCCTTCAGGAAAGGCTTCCCGGCGTCCTTGAGGCGTGCAGCGTTGTAGGCCAGAAGGCGGGCGGCTTCCATGCGGGTGGCAAGCGTGGCCAGCTGGAACTGGATGGCCTGGAATTCGCTGATGGGCTTGCCGAACTGTTGGCGCTCCTGCGCATAGGCGAGAGCGTGGCTGAAGGCGCCCTGCGCCACGCCCACCATCTGCGCGGCAATGCCGATGCGCCCTTCATTCAGAGTTTCAATGGCCACCTTGTAGCCCTTGCCCACTTCACCCAGCACGTTCGGTTTGGGCACTCGGCAATCTTCCAGCAGCAGCTCGCAGGTGGATGACGCCCGGATGCCCAGCTTGTCTTCCTTCCGGCCCACCGTGAAACCGGGTGTCTCGCGGTCCAGCAGGAAAGCCGTGATGCCTTTATAACCCAGCTCGCGGTTGAGGGTGGCAAAGATGATAAAAAGGCCGGCTTCTTTGGCGTTGGTGATCCAAAGCTTGCGGCCGTTCAGCAAATAGTGGTCGCCGTCTTCGGTGGCGCGGGTCTCCAGCGCGAAAGCGTCACTGCCCGAACCGGCTTCTGAAAGGGCGTAGGCGCCCACCGTGTCACGCGCCAGGCGGGGAAGGAATTCCTTCTTCTGCTCATCCCGCCCCCAGCGGAGAATGGCGTTGGAGACCAGCGTGTTCTGAACGTCAATCACCACCCCGGCGGAAGCGTCTACGCGCGAAAACTCTTCGATGGCCACGACCGACATGAAGAACGATCCGCCGCTGCCGCCGTAAGCCTCCGGAATGCTGAGGCCCATGAAGCCCTGCTCGAAAAACTTTTCGATCAGCTCCGGACGGAACACGCCCTCGCGGTCCATCGCTTCCACGTGCGGGCCGATTTCCTTTTCGGCAAACTCGCGCGCCGCCGCCTGGAACATCTGTTCCTCTTCGGTCAGCACGGTTAAAGGTTGAATGAGAGGCAGGGAAAGAGATGCAGGATCGGCCATGAGCAGCAACCTCCAGTGAAAACACCATCTTATTCACTACGGTCAGGAGGCGCAAGCCTGAGAAGGACGCCCCCAGGCCTGTTGCCTCGCCCGGGGTAACACCTTGTATTTCAAAGACCGGAAGACTGCATGGCCGGACGCTGGGGCCCGGCATGGATGGGGCCTACCACTGCACGCCGGGATAAAGGCTGGGAATGCGGAAAGCCCGGTAAGCATTCTGGTTGGCGATATCAAGTTGCCAGACGGTCTGCGGTGTCGGGTCCGGAGTCACCTCCATCACCCGCGCGGCGCTGGGGGCCAGCGAGAATGCGCAAATGTCGAACTCGATGTTGCCGTTCAGAAGCTGCTGGGAGTTTCCACCAAATACCGAATACGCCGACAAGTTATCCACCCAGGTGATGGTTGCCGTCTTGTTGATTTCGTCAACCTGAAAAACGGGCACGCGGCTGTGGCAGGCGGGCTGGCCGGTGGTGCCGCACTCGTTCCCGGCATCATCCAGACGCCGCCAGTTGCCGTTGTCAAACACCACCATATCAAAAATGCCTGAGCTGTTGGGGCTGATGATCTGGGGGCCGTGCTGGGCGAAAAACCAGTCCTGGGGGGATGTTCCTCCCTTCAGCGTGAAATCACCCTGATAGCCCAGCCTCCACAGGACGTCTCCCGACCCCTTCCCGTCCTGGTAGTCGATCTTGATGATCCAGTTCTGGTGGCGCATGGATAGGATCAGGTCGCCATCGTCCGGCGAGTAGAGGATGGCGTTCGCATGGGTCCAGTCGGGCCAGCTTTCGGGTTGCCGGTTGATGTCCAGATGATCGAAGGTATCCCAGACCCAAACGGGATTCCAATTCTGATCGATGTCAACGATGGCATCATCCACCATGGTGACACCCTGATACTGGCGATTGTAATTGACCAGCAGAATGATGTGGCCGTTGGCCATCGGCAGGACGTCATGGGATATGGCCTTGACTTGCAGGCTGAAGCCGGCGTTGGTCAGCCGGGTATTCAGTTCGGCCGTGGTCATATCACGAATCGTGTTTCCGGCCAAGTCGATTTCCCGAAGGTCTCCCGGTCCCCCCGTTCCGCCCCCGCCCGGCGCGAGATTGATGAGGATGTCGCCGTTCGGCAAAGGCTCCCTCATGGGGAAGGGGAACGCGTAGGTTGTAAACTCCTCCGGATACTCGTAGTACCAGATCAGGTTTCCCTGCAGGTCCGTGACAACCGCCTCCAGTTTGGTGTCAGGCGGGTTGAGAACATCGAGTCCCATCATTTCAACTCCGCTGCCCGGAGTCATTCCGGACGTGGGGGTGACGGTAACCTGTGGAATCAGGTTTGCCGGCGGGGCGCCGGTCGGGAAAGTATGGTCCGCATCCTGAAACTGCAGCCCGCCGGGCAGATCTACCACCGCCCGCATGTGATAAGTGCTGGACATCCTCATTCCCGCCACCAGAATGTTCACCGGCCCGCCGCCGGTGGGAGCATCCCGTTTCCAGGTGTCAAGGCCGTAGGAGGTGTCCGGCCCGAAATTAACCTTGACGCTGCCGCCGTCCGGGACCGTCATCGAATACTGCGCCACCATCGGATTGTTGGTGTTGGACACCGTGCCCGGGGCCAGCACCCAGACCGTGGCTTCGGCGGTCTTGGTAGGGTTGGCCACGCTCGCCGCCTGAATCTTGACGGGGGTCATCACGTCCGGTGCTCGGAGCTTTATAGAGACCGTTTGAGTCAACCGTCCCTGCACTGGCGCTGGAACTGAAGATGGTCCATGTGACGTCCTTGTTGGTGGTCCCCGCCACACTGGCGGTCAATTGCAGCGTCTGGCCGGTTGCCACGGCGCCCGTGTCCGGGGAAACCGTTACGGAAACTGTGGTTTGAGCCGTTGGGCTGGACGAGATTGAAGGTCTGGTTCTGGCCGCAATTCAAGGCCAGAACGCCTTGAAACAGCACCAGGATGAGAAACCAACGGCTACTTCTGAATTTCATTCTTGTATCCTCCGGCCACACTAAATGGGCCGGGGATACCCGACGCGCCGCCCATTAAAAATTCTAATGCAGCGTAGTCTAATGGGCCCGGTTTATGTTGTAAAGGATTATTCGGCAGGCGTTTTGCACGGGGGAAGGGGCTGCTACTTCTGGCGCTCGATTTTCAGATTGACCTGTTCGCCATCATCGAGCGGCAGGGAACTGTCCAGTTCCAGCACGCCCTGGTGGTAGGTGGCTGTTGCGCGGAGGGATTGGGGAGGCGCGGGAGCCGCCTGTGGCGGTTCCTTGCGCTTTGACGCGGCGTCCATGGCTTCATTTGCCAGGCGATCGGCTTCGCAGTTGTGTTCGCGCCGGACGTGTTCAATGCGAAACGCGTCGAACTGCGCAATCAGCGTGCGGGCGCGGTCGTACAACACCTTGAGACTGGGATTTTTGACCTTGTACCGCCCGTTAATCTGGCGCGCCATCAGTTCTGAATCCGTAATGATCTTCAGCCGCCGGTGGTTGTGCTCCAGCGCGTAGTCGAGCGCGGCCAGCAGTCCCTCGTATTCCGCGACGTTGTTGGTGGCATGTCCCAGGTATCTGGATAGCGAGTCCAGGCGGGTTCCGTCCTCTGCGCTGACCACCACGGCGTAAGCCGCCGGGCCGGGATTGCCGCGCGAACCGCCGTCAATGTGGGCGATGATTTGCTTGTCCTGGGATGATGGATTGGGCATGGGTCAGGAGTTTTCAGCGCCGGGATGCCAGATGGCGAAGAAGCGCAATACGGGTTAATTCCTGCCGGGGCTTACCCGGCCAGGGATGAAATCTAATTTGGCGCCACCGCCGGCTGGCCGTTTCCCTCTGCCTCCGGCGGGGGGCTTAGGCGTTCACTGGAATAGAGGATGCGCGCGCAGTTTTCACATTCGTGAAGGCCTTCGCCGGCGCGGACGTCGTAGTAAAGCTGCGGGCGCAGCATGACGTTGCACCCCATGCACTTTCCCGCGCGGACTTCCGCCAGCGCCAGGCCGCCCCGCCCCTTGCGGACAAACTCGTAATGGCTCAGAATCTCGCCGCTGAGCTTTGCCGCAAGCTCCTGGCGGTCACTGGCTGAGTGGTCGCGTTCGCCGGTGGCGGCCCTGGCGGCCGCTTCGAGATCGCCTTTTTCCTGCGCCACGCGCTTTTTCTCAGCTTCCAGCCGGCCCTCGGCCTCCGTCACCAGCTTCTGGAGTTCCTCGGATTCGATCATCTTTTCCAGGATGCGGTCTTCAATGCCTCGGATTCTGGCCTCTTCGCCATCGATTTCCTTCAGCATGGCCCGGTACTGCTCATTGGTCTTCACCAGATAAAGCTGGTCCTTGTGCTTGGAAATTTTCTGGCGAATCATCTGGATTTCGCCTTCCATATCACGGCGCTCTTTCTGGTTGGCGCTCAGATGCCGCTGGCGCTCCTCGTGAGCCTCGATAAAATCACTCAGTTGTTTTTCTATGGCCTGGATTTTGCTGGGGAAGGTATCAATTTGGGATGAAAGATCGGCGATTTGCTGATCTACATGTTGGAGATCGATCAGTGTTTTAAGATCGGAGTACACTTCTTCTCCTGCGCTATGAATAGCACTTGCGTTAAGGTATCAATTTGAATCAGGTGAGCCACTCTTTTCCTTATACTCCCGCTGAACCCATTGTGGCACAATACCCGGCGGCCATCAAGCTATAGGCAAAACACGAGGTCATCGCCGGCGTGGCGGCCGCTTGCCGCGGTGTTCAACAATCAGGTCTGAGTAGGAGCGGGAAAGGATGTCGTCGGTAAGAACTCCAAACATTTCTTTCATTTGCTCCGCCTGCTTGCGCCCGTGGCGCAGGTTCCCCTTGTGGACAAAGGCTTCGACTTCCAGGAATTTGCCAAGCCCCCGAACACGATCCAGGTGAATCTTGATGTTGTCCACAAAGTAGATTTCGCGAACCTTGTCAACCACGGCGGCAACGCCCAGCACCGCCGCCAGCACTTTCTTGAGCGTTCGGACCTGTGCAGGGTCAGGGAATTCGCAGAGTAGAACTTTGGAGGGCCGCACCCGGGCCGTGTTCTGCCTCTGGTAGAAAATCAAAGCGTTTTCAATGTTTCCCTGGCGAATCTTCAGCCTTCCTGTGGGCGTGTTGAAGTAGGTGTCAATCTGGTGGTCGGTTCCCGCCACGCGCGGGCGCAGGCTTTTGAGAGCGGCCCGGACCCGCTTTTCATCGCGCATCCGGGCCTTGAATTCAACGTTGATTCCCTGCATGGACAGGCATGCTCTCCCGGCTTTCGGTCAGGATTTTGCCTGGGTAACGGCGCCTTCCGCGGCGGAAGAGACCAGCGAGGCGTATTTGGCAAAAACGCCCCACTTGTATTGCGGCTCGGGCTTCTTCCAGCTTTCCAGGCGCTTGGCGATTTCCTCGTCGGAGAGTTCCACATCCAGCCTCCGCGCGTTGACGTCGAACACCACGATGTCACCGTCTTTCAGGGCGGCAATGGGACCGCCGCGCGCGGCCTCGGGCGCCACGTGGCCTACCATCAGGCCGCGGGTTGCGCCGCTGAAGCGGCCGTCGGTCAGCAGTGCCACGGATTCGCCCAGCCCTTCGCCTACCAGCGCCGCCGTCACTCCCAGCATCTCGCGCATGCCGGGGCCTCCGCTCGGCCCCTCGTAACGGATCACCACCACTTCGCCCGCCTTGATGCTCTTGCTGGTGACGGCCTTCATGGATTCCTCTTCGCTGTTGAACACCCGCGCCGGACCTCGGTGCTGGAGCGGTTCGTGGCCGGAGATTTTGACCACGCAGCCATCCGGCGACAGGTTGCCTTTCAGAATCACCAGGCCACCGGTTGCCTTCTTGGCGTTGGCGACCGACCGGATCACGTCCTGTCCGGGCGTCTCCTTCACGGCGCGAGCTTCCTCGCCGATGGTCTTGCCGCTCGGCGTCAGCTGGTCTTCGTGCAGCAGGCCCGGCTTGCCCTCGATCAGTTTCTTGGCGATCACCGGAATGCCTCCGGCCTTGTGAACATCCACGGCCACATACTTGCCCGCGGGTTTCAGGTCGGCAATCAGCGGAGTTCGCGCACTGATGGCGTCAAATTCGTCGATCGTGAGTGGGACCCCTGCCTCGCGCGCCATGGCCAGCAGGTGCAGCACCGAGTTGGTGGACCCGCCCGTCGCGGCCACGCTGATGATGGCGTTTTCAAAAGCCTTGCGCGTGAGCAGGTCGCGGGGCCGCACCCCGCGCTTAAAGATGTCCATCACCAGCTGGCCCGCCTTGAAGGCGGCTTCATCCTTGGCGGGAACCATGGCTGGAATGCCGTTGAGCCCCATGGGCGAGAGGCCGATGAATTCCATCACCGTTGACATGGTGTTGGCGGTGAACTGGCCGCCGCAGGCGCCCGCCGCCGGGCAGGCAACGTTTTCAAGCTGCTTCAGGTCCGCGTCAGACATTTTGCCGGCTGCGTTTGCGCCGATCGCCTCATAAACGTCCTGGATGGTCACGTCGCGGTCCTGGAACTGGCCCGCGGCGATGGAGCCTCCGTAGAGAAGCACGCTGGGCACGTTCAGCCGCAGCAGCGCCATGGCGCCCGCGGGAATCGTTTTGTCGCAGCCTACCAGCGCGAACATGGCGTCAAACATGTGGCCGCGGCCTACCAGTTCAATGGAATCGGCAATCACCTCGCGGCTGACGAGCGACGCCTTCATGCCCTCGGTTCCCATGGTGACGCCGTCGGAAATGGCGATGGTGTTGAACTCCATGGGAGTGCCGCCCGCCGCGCGGATGCCCTCCTTCACTTTGGCGGCCAGGCGCCGCAGGTGATAGTTGCAGGGCATGGTTTCAATCCAGGTGTTGGCAACGCCCACGATGGGCCGGGCGAGGTCCTCGTCGGTAAAGCCGATGGCTTTCAGCATGGATCGCGCGCCCGCGCGGTCACGCCCTTCCAAAATGACGCGGCTGGATATTTGAGGATCGACTGGCATGAGGCCTCCGGAAAATTTGGGTTAATTCGAAGCTGAACAAAAGATCATCGCAGATTCCATTTTGAAGAGCAAGCGCCTCACGGCATTCGAGAGTTGGAGTATGATGGGCGGACGCAAGGAATTCATTCAAAGGACACAACAACCGTGGACCCGAAAAAACCAACCGACTCCAGGCAAAATCAATTTGACCGCAGGCATTTTTTGAAGCTCGGCGTTGCCGGCGGCACAGCCGCAATGGCGGTGCCGTTTTCCAACTGCAAGTCGGAAGCGCCCAGTCCAGCAGAACAGGGCATCCGGCCGTTTGAGCTGGATGAGACCACCATCGCCGCGCTCCAGGACGCCATGAAATCTGGAAAACTTTCGTCGCACTCGATCACCGAAAAGTACCTGGCGCGGATCGAGGAACTCGACCGCCGCGGGCCGTCGCTCCATTCCGTGATTGAGGTCAACCCGGACGCGTTGTCGATTGCCCGTGAGCTTGACCGCGAGCGCAAGGCCAAGGGCCCTCGCGGGCCGCTGCACGGCATTCCCGTGCTGGTGAAGGACAACATCGGAACGGCCGACCGCCTGACCACCACGGCCGGCTCACTGGCGCTGGAGGGTTCGATTCCGCCGCGCGATTCGTTTGTGGCGGCGCATCTTCGCATGGCCGGAGCCGTCATCCTGGGCAAGGCCAATCTCAGCGAGTGGGCCAACTTCCGGTCGCGGCACTCCTCCAGCGGCTGGAGCGGCCGCGGCGGCCAGGCGCGCAATCCTTATGCGCTTGACCGCAATCCCTGCGGATCGAGTTCCGGCTCGGGCGTGGCCGTCTCCGCCAATCTGTGCCCGGTGGCGCTGGGGACGGAAACCAACGGATCGATTGTGTGCCCGTCGTCCAATAACGGCGTTGTGGGCATCAAGCCCACGGTGGGACTGGCCAGCCGCAGCGGAGTGGTTCCCATTTCGCACACCCAGGATACCGCCGGCCCCATGGCGCGCTACCGTGGCCGATGCAGCCGCCGTGCTGGGCGCCATGACGGGCGTCGATCCGCGTGACAAAGCGACGCTGGCCAGCCGCGGCAAGACGCAGCCGGATTACACAAAGTTTCTGGACCCACGAGGCCTGCGGGGCGCACGCATCGGCATCGTGCGGAAATTGTTCGGCTACAACACATTTGTCGACAAGCTGGCCGATGCCGCCATCGCCGCCATGAAGGACCAGGGAGCCGTGATCGTCGACCCTGCGGAAATCGAGACGCTCAAGCACCTGGGCGATGGGGAATTTGACGTGCTGCTCTACGAATTCAAGGCGGACCTGAATGCATATCTCGAATCGCTCGGGCCAAAAGCCCCGGTGCATTCTCTGAAAGAGATTATTGCCTTCAACGAAAAGCACGCGCGCGAAGAGTTGCCCTATTTTGGCCAGGACATCTTTATCAAGGCCGAGGCCAAAGGGCCACTGAGCGATCCGGAATACCAGAAGGCGCTTGCGAAATGCCGCACGCTCTCGCGCGAAAAGGGGATTGACGCCACCATGGAAAAATACAAGCTGGACGCGCTGGTGGCCCCCACGGGCGCGCCCGCCTGGACCACCGACCTGGTGAACGGCGATCACGATACCGGCGGAAGTTCCGGCCCCGCAGCCATTGCCGGCTATCCCCACGTGACCGTGCCCGCAGGTTACGTTTTCGGGCTGCCCGTCGGTATCTCATTTTTCGGCCGCGCCTGGAGCGAGCCCACGCTGATCAAACTGGCTTACTCATTCGAGCAGGCCACAAAGTTCCGCAAACCACCGAAGTTCCTGCCCACGGCGGATTTGAGGGTGTAATGTTTGCAGGCGGTTGTAACGAGATGGTGCCGGCCAGCTGGCACCATGAAGTAATTGTCGAAGCATCCGGCATAGTTGGCGCATTTGTGCCACCCGGCGTCGGGGCTCGCACGCCTGAAGTGGCGCGTTCATTTAAGCCATCAAAAGGAGAAGGGGAGCTTAGATGGTCAGCTTTACGATGTCCCGAGCGGACGTGGTTGCATACGCACGGGCAAACCAATATGCAACGATGATGTTCTTGAGCGCAGGGGACGATTACGCAGCGTCTAGGTGTCTGATTCTGAATTCTCTTGGTATGGGGTTTGGGTTGTTTTCCCAGTCCATAGAAAAGCTTTTGAAAGCATGTATTTTTCTTGAAACTGGGAGTAAGACAACTTTAAAGTGGGCGAAAAGACACCATCCTCTTGAACTGAAGCAGGAACTGCAATCAAAAGTCGATTATGGCTTGGACAAATACGATGCTCTTCTGCAAAGACTTTACGGACATTTCCAGCGACGGTACTTTGATAACGCGAATCAAAGCAACGGGGCGAACTCGGCAGAGCTGGACCAATTCGACGAATTATGGATTTATTTGGTGGATAGGACTCCCCTCCCAACTGAGGTCAAGTATCGTTCTAAGTTTGTCGGTATGTTATTTAGCGAGAATGGGTCAAAATACTGGCCGAGCTATCGTCATTGGGTTCTACTTAGGAACAAAGCGATAGCGAATAAACTGGAGCAAATGGAAAAGACCTACTTTGCTGTAAAGAAACACCTTTATCCAAAGGGAGTTGAGCGAACAGGCGGGCGCCGGCCCGCACTGGTTCTCTCGCCCCGGCTTTACAACGAAAGGAGCGCTCTGGCACTGGTCTGCCCGGTTACCAGCCGCGTTAAAGGCTACCCCTTTTAAGTTGCATTGCCGGAGGATATGTGGATTGGGGGCGTGATACTTGCCGACCACTTGAAGAGCGTGGAGTGGAAAGATCGGCGCGCTGAAGCTGCCGGCCGCGTCCCACGGAAGCTCTCGATGAAATCATCAGCCGCCTGCTCCATTGCTTTGATCTAGTCTGGCAGAACGCCAGTTCGCGACACTTTTCTTGAATGGCGTTTTCATTCCTCGCCGTGCATCCGGGCGGCTTCCCAGGCGAGGATGGCGCGCTTTCTGCTGACGCCGCCGTGATAGTTGCCCACGGCGCCCACTTTTCTGATGACGCGGTGGCAGGGAATGATGAAGGCGATGGGATTCTGTCCCACGGCGCTGCCCACCGCGCGTGACGCTTTGGGATTGCCCACCCGCGCGGCCAGTTCTCCATAAGGAACCACGGCGCCGGGCGGGATTTCCAGCAGCGCCTGCCACACCTTAATCTGAAAATTGGTTCCGCGCAGATCAATGGGCAGCTTTGCCGGGCGGCTGTTGCGGGGAAATATCCGGGCGAGATACCGGCCGGTGGCTTCAGCATCTTCCACAAAGCCGGCTCCGGGCCAGCGGCGCCGCACCTCATCGAGGACAGCTTTGCGCGTGCTGGTCACAAAGTACATGGCGCAGATTCCGCGATCGGTCACGGCCAGCAGGCATTCGCCGAAGGGGCTGGGGTGAAATCCATAGCTGATGCGCAGTCCGGCGCCGCGCTTTTTGAACTCGCCGGGCGTGACGGCTTCCACGCTGACAAACAGGTCGTGCAGCCGGCTGGGGCTCGAGAGGCCGGCGGCGTAGGCGGCGTCGAGAACGTTTCCGGATTCCTCGAGCGCGTGCTTGGCGTAGTCG
Organism: uncultured Acidobacteriota bacterium; assembly: GCA_963783155.1. Lineage (GTDB taxonomy): Bacteria > Acidobacteriota > Terriglobia > UBA7540 > UBA7540 > SCRD01. Next base: position 252,532 of record CAWANC010000018.1, read on the forward strand.
AGCATCAGGAATTGCAGAAAGCGCTTGGGGCTCAGGCCCGCCCAGCGCCGGAAGAGCCGCTGAAATGGAACGGGCTGAGGTTGACGCTTTGCGCAACTTCGCTGAGGTCGGGCTGCTCCGGAAAACGTTCGTCAAGATAATGGATCGCCTTCTCGATCCGCGAATAATCGTCTGGCATTGAACGCATCTATTTATTCTCCCTGAGAACCATCTTGGGACGATTGCGGGGAAGTCGCAATCCGAATCTTGCGGTGAGCGAGCGCGTTCTTGAATTCTTCGCACACCGCGATAAATCAGGGTATGCGCCACCCGATGATCGAGGCGTTCCGGCGGAAAGTCTCTATTTGAGCGGCAGGGAGACGGGCCGGTGTTCGCGCGCGGAAATCTCCGAGGCATAGCAGATTTCGTGGGTGAGAGCGGCGTCATCCAGGTTGGCGTGCGACTCGCGGTCTTCCAGGATGCAGTCGATGAAGTGGCTGACCTCCTGGGGAAAAGGATGGTGGGCAACGTCGCCGCTGTCGGGAAGAACGGTGGGAATGGCCGCCCAGTTTTTCTGTCCGGGCCAGCGGCGGGTGAAGACCTCATTGTTGCGGATGGCGCCCTGATCTCCCAGCAACTGGATGCGGAAAACGTAGGGCATGATGGACTCGACCGAAGAGGCCACCTTGCCGATGGTGCCGTCTTCGAAGCGGACCAGGGTGACGCTGTTGGCTTCGTACTCGTAGTGCAGAAGATTGTCCGGGCTGGTGTTGGCGTAGGCAAAGACCTCCACGGCCTTTTTGCCCACAAACCAGCGGAGACCGTCGGCGGCGTGGCAACCACCGGTCAGCAGGCTGCTGCCCGCCATGTCTTTCTTGATGTTCCAGTAATACTGGGCGTACCAGGGCCCGATGCCGTGCAGGTAGTCGACTTCAGCGGAAAAGAGCTTTCCGATAAATCCGTCGGCCAGCATGGCGCGAATGGTTTCGAACAGGGGGTTCCAGCGCAACACAAAGCTGACCACGGTTTTGACTTTGGCAGCGTGGACGGCGGCCTGAAGTTCCCTCATTCCTTCCAGGTTGAGCGCCACCGGTTTTTCAATCACGATGTGTTTGCCGGCCTGGGCCGCGGCGATGCCCTGCTGGACGTGCAGATGGTGGGGAGTGGCCAGCACGACGATCTGGATGCCGGGATCGTCGAGCAACTTTTCCAGTTGTTCATAAGCGCGTGCGCGCTGCAGCTTGAATTCTTCCGCCTTGGCGTGGGCGCGTTCCTTATCCCGGCTGACAATAGCGTGCACCTCAGTGCGAGGGTCGGCCTCAAACGCCCGGATGTATTCGCCTGAAACCCATCCCGTTCCCACAATTCCCACGCCCAGTTTTTCCATCTGAAGCCTCCGTTTCGTTTTTTCAGCCGTTGGCCGCTTTCTTCCGGCGGCTATTTTATCAGGGACCGGGGAGAAATTGCTTCCTTTTGAACCGCCTTCCGGAATCCTCCTCAAAGACAGCAGCCCATGCGGTTATACGGCAGAGCACGCGGCCAGGCCCTGCCCCGGCTGCGGCGATCCGAAGCCCGCTCACGAAGAGACGTTCTTAGTCGAACGGTTGACGTCTGCGGAAAGCCGAGGGGGCTGATTCCCCGGGGAGCGTGGCCGAAAGTTCACGCGTTATGAACACCCCGGGTGAAATCGGTAAGTCCACACCCGGGGCGTGTTGCGTTGAAGGTGAGTGAAATTGGGAGCAGCGGGCCGGCCTAGCACTCGATGCCGTGGCGGCGGCAGACGCCCGAAAGCAGGTCCCACAGCGAATTCAGAACCGCGTCAACCGATTCTGTAACGGCGGGCGAATCTTCCGCGTTCAGGGTGGACTCAAGCAACTCCCTCTCAACGCGAGAGTGTTCTCGGTCGGCTTCAATGTGGACGCGGAAATAATCAAGCGCGTCGGGCGAATTCAGGCCGTAGAAATCTTCAAGGCCTTCAATCTTTGATTGCGCAATTTCCGGAATCTGCGATTCATAGGCGTAAAGCGCGGCAACTCCTTGTGCGACGCTCCCCTCGCGGCAAACCCTGCGGAATGTTGCTATCAGCTTTTCGGTTTCAGACCAGAGCCTGGCATTCGAGACCTCGTCGCGGCTGAGGCCCGTTGATTCCGCAAAACGAAGCCAGAGCTCCGGGTGATTGGGATCGCCTGCTTCCTCGTCCATCAAATTAGCAAGAATGTGCCGGCGGACGCGCTGGTCTTCCGTGTGCGCATGCAGAGCTGAAAGATAGGTGGGGAACGCGGCAACGTGGTGATAGTACTGCCGGGCATAATCGCGCAGAGCAGGCCGCGGCAATTCTCCCCGCGTCCACGCCTGGTAGAAAGGATGGAGCAGCAGGTTTCGTTCGGCGATGCGAGATTCAATGTGTTTCAAGGTACTGGCCGCAATATTCACTCGGTCTCTCCTTCTGCCTGAGTTGCTGAGAATTGATTGCCCCGTTGAAAGGTGTCAAATTGACGGATTATGCACCATATGGCGCCTTTCTTCAACTGGATTTCGCACAACAGAACTGGTGGCGCTTTGCCGGGAAGCACGTTTGGCGTTGCTGGCGCAGGTTCAAAATCGATTTGCTGAGTGGGCTGGCAAGAACCCGTCTCGTGGCGTGCGCCAGGCGGCTTGTGCTGCAAATTGGAGTGACTGACAAGGGGACGAAAGGAGAAGCTGACAAAACTGGTGTGACTAATGACGGAAGGACATATCCAGCCGGCAGGGGGTCAGGCTTTCTGGACGACCGGCTGTGAAAGCCCGTGGCTGACGAACAGTTTGCCCTCAGCCACCTGGTGAACTCCACGAACCAGTTCATCCACGGCGCGGCCCTTTAGAATGTAGCCCCGGGCGCCCGCCTCCAAAGCCCGCACGACATAATGGTATTCGCGATGCACGGTGAGGATGATGGTTCGGACTTCAGGAAGCGACTTGTGAATTCGGCGGGCGGCTTCAATCCCGTTCAGGTGGGGCATTGAGAGATCAAGGATGATGACGTCCGGCCGGTGCTGGTAGGCCAGGGAGACGGCCTGCTCTCCGTCGGAGGCCTCAACAACAACCTTAAAACCTTCCCGCTCAAGGAGAGACTTGAGGCTCCGGCGAACCGGCCCGTTATCATCTGCCAGCATGAGTCGAAGTGTCATCAGAGGCTTAATCACTTTCCTCTATCCCCCTGGTCAGAACCCCCCATATTCCGGGACCGGATAATTCACCACCTGACACTCACAGGGGATATAAAAGATCGGCATCCGTCTGCTGAACCCGGTTGCTGAGCCGCACGGCACAACTCGAATGTTCAAGCTTGCCACCCCGCGGTGATTCCTTCACTACACTTAAGAGCCAGCCAGCCTTGTGCGAGGTGGGGCAACGCATGACACGCACCACAATCCTATTCTCCAGTAAAGTTGGCGGTCAATCCGGTAAAGACCTTAAAAATCACCTTGGGATTACCACGGGGGCATGGGGTGAGAATGCCGGAGCGGACGTTGCCGGAAGGTGATCAGGGCTGGACCAAGCCGCGGCGGATGGCATACCGTACGAGGCTGGCGGTTTCGTGGATGTCGAGCTTTTCCATGATCCGTGTTCGATGCGACTCCGCCGTTTTCGCGCTGATGTTCAGCAGCGCAGCCACCTCTTTGGTTGTTTTTCCCTCGGCAACCAGTTGCAGGACTTGGAGCTCCCGCGGGCTCAACGTATCGCTTGGGGCATCGACTTTGTTCAAGAAGGCATCGACAACCGTATCCGATATGTCGGAACTCAGAAAAGTTGAGTTCCTTGAGACTTCGCGAATGGCCTGGACCAATTCGCTGGCCGCACGGCTTTTCAGGACATAACCTCTGATGCCGGCGCGCAGTGCCTCCAGGACGTATTGAGCTTCCGTGTGCATGGTCAGGACGACCACTTTGGTTTGGGGGCTTGCCTGGCTGATGGCCTTGGCCGCGCCGATGCCGTTCATCAAGGGCATGGCCAGATCCAGCACGGCGACGTCGGGCAACGATTCCTGAGCTAACCGGGTGGCCTGGTGGCCGTCGGCGGCTTCGCCAACAATCTTGAAGCCCTCCTGCTCAAGAAGGGCCCTCAATCCCTGGCGCACGATCTGATGATCATCTGCCAGAAGGATACGTATAGGCATCTTTTCCCTCCGATGGAACCAAAACCGAGATTTCAGTGCCTTTGCCTGGACTGGATTTAATTATACATTCCCCACGCAAGGGGATCAGCCGTTCTCTGATCCCGATCAGGCCCAGGCCGGACCTTCCTTTTTGTCCCAAGACGGATTGGATATCAAAGCCGGCGCCATCATCAGTGACGGTCAAATGGATCTTGCTCTCTTCTTTTTGGAGCCAAACCGTAACATGACTGGCCCTGGCGTGTTTCGTGATATTGTTCAGGGCTTCCTGAACGATGCGGTAGAGCGCGACCTCCACCTGGGGCGGAAGCCGCCCGCTGGTGTCTCCCTCGACCGCAATAGGAATTCCGAATCGCTTTGAAATGCCCTGGGTCAGGAACTCGACGGCGGGGAGCAATCCGAGATCGTCCAGGATGGTAGGGCGTAGCTCATGGGAAAGCCGCCTTAATTCGGTTTCAATCCGCTCGATCAGATCCTTGATTTCACCGATAGTCTGTTGGCTGGATTGCGGCAGGGTCTTCACCATTCCATCAATGGCAATGTGGACCGAGACCAGGAGCTGGCTTGCCTCATCATGGAGCTCATGGGCAATGTGCTTGGCGCGTTCTTCCAGGGCTTCATTCAACCTGTGAAGGGCCTGCTCAGCCCGCTTGCGCTCAGAGACGTCGCGGGCAATCCCCTGGATGCCGATGACTTCCCCCCCGTTCATAATGGGACGGGCGCTGACCTCAACGGTCAGCGAGTGCCCGTCTTTGGTCAGAATCTCAAGTTCATGTGTCAGTGGATCGCCGCCGGCCTTCAGAAGGCTGAATATCCGGGCCGCGTCCTCGATATGATCCATGGGCAGGAGATTGACCGGGCTGGGAGGAGGCTCGTTACGCCGATATCCGGTGAGCTTTTCGCCGGCCCTGTTGATGGAGGTCAGCCTGCCTTCGGCGTCCACCGTGAAAACGATATCATTCGCGTTTTCAAACAGTTCCCGGTAGCGTTCTTCACTGGCCTGTAACGCAGCGTTGGTTTCACGGTAGCCACTGATCGTCATTTCGTAGGGGGCCAGGGTTTCGATCAGGAATTTTGCGGAAACTTTCAGCACTTCGGAGAAATTTCCCGCGTCGGCCATTTGCGAGAGGGCACGGTTGAGTGCGTCGAAATGGAGGGTAACCATCTCGATCAGGCTGATTTCCAGTCGCAGAGCGCGCCGGCCCAATTCATAGGCTTCTTCCAGCAACGCTTCGTCTGTATTTTCCAGGTAGCCCCGCAGTGCCGACTCGTACTGGTCCATGAGTTCGCGCTGGCTGGCTTTCATTGCTGCCTCCCCTGAAAGGTGGCGACAAGCACCAGCGCGTCATCGGTTGCCAGCCCATCACGGTCGAGAATGTCCTGTGCGGTCTCCTGCGGCCCTTTGAGGAGGACCATGCTGTCCTCAAATCCACGCTGGATACCGTCGGTTGCCAGTACCAGGGTGTCTCCGCGGGCAATCTCCAGGGCGGCCGCGCGCAACGGAGGCAGTTGCCCCCCTACGACTCCGCAGGATAACAGCAGAGACTCTCTGGCAGGTTTCCCGTCCGGAGCCGAACGCACCAGCACGCCTTCAACGTTGCCTACGCCCAGCCATTCCATGGAGTTGTTGAGAGCATTCAGAACGGCCAGGCTCATCACCACCCCGCGTGTCCCATGCAATTTCCTGTTACAATTCTCCATGATTTCGACCAGAGGTTTGTGAGAATATTCTTCCACGGCATTCAGGGCGAGCCTTGCGGCTTCCGCGGCCGCTTCGCCATGGCCCAGCCCGTCGGCGACGGCCAGCAGTACCCCGGTTTCCAGCGTTTTGACCAGGTGAAGGTCACCGGACAGCGTTTCACCCGGCTTTTGCCGTTCCGCCAGTCCCCATTCGACGAGATTCGAATTCATTCCTTCCATTTGATTGTGGTCACCGTTGTCCCGCGGCCTTTGTGGGAAACGATGGCAAACTCATCCATCATCCGCCGCACGCCCGGCAGGCCCAGGCCCAGGCCGCCGGAAGTAGAATAACCGTCCCTCAGCACGGCCTCGACGTCTGGAATGCCGGGCCCTTCATCCGTGGCCTGAATCACGATGCCCTTTTTCGGTTCCCTCTCAATCGCCCAGCAGACGATGCATCCGTTTTTCGCATAAAGCAGCAGGTTGCGCGCCAGTTCCGAGATGGATGTTGCGATCACCGCCAGTTCCGAGGAGCCAAAGCCCAAACGACCCGCCAGTACCCGCCCTTCCTGCCGGGCCGCGAGAATGTCTTCATCCGACTTGATCAATACTCGAACTTCATTTTCCGTACTGGCCATGGTGGATCCGTTTTGTTCTTCGCTTCATATACTCGATACCTTCTTCCAGGTCGAGCGCCGTTGCCACGCCTTCCAGCTTGAGTCCCAATTGAACCATTGAAAAAGCGACTTCGGGCTGGATGCCGACGATTACCGTCTGCGCCCCTCTCAATCTGATCATGCTGGCGATGTCACTCAAAGTCCGGCAGGCGAAGGAGTCGAGGACGTCCAGGGCTGTGACATCGACAATAACTCCGCGGGACCGATAGGTCCCGACCTGTTCCGTCAAGGCATCCCGAAAGCCGATCAGGTCAGCGTCCCGCAAGGCCGCCTGCACGGAAGCGATCAGATAGGGTCCCTGCTTGAGTATTGGAACCTGCATGCTTTACCAGCCTTTCTCCTCATCCGAAGGTTCGTCGATCCGGGTCACTTTAAAACCCAGCGCCCGCTCGGCCTCTTCGATTCCACCACGCAGGTCGCAAACAGTGTTCATCTTGGTCAGGTCGATGCCAAGCGTTACCAATGTCTGAGCAAGTTCAGGGGACAACCCTGTCACAATGGCTGTTGCTCCCAGCAGACGGGCGGCCTCCACCGTCAGAACCAGGTGGTTGGCGACGGTTGAGTTGATGGAAGGGACGCCCGTAACGTCAATCACCACCACCTTGGCGCGGTTGGCGCGGATGCCCTGCAGGAGTTGCCCGGTCAACTGGCGAGCGCGCTGGGAATCGATGACACCGACGATCGGCAGGATGAGAAGTCCTTCGCGGACGGGGAGAACCGGGGTGGAGAGTTCCCGGATGGCATCCTGCTGCGCGCGGATGATTCTCTCGCGTTCGTGAACAAAGCCCACCGCCACCGTCACCGTGATCCGGCGGGCGGCAGGCTCAAAGGCTTCCAGCATGCGACTGAGCAGCTCAAAGCTCGATTGGAATTGCTTAAAGAGCGACCGCAGCAGCACGTCGCGCAGGAGGAGAACCATGCCGACGACTTCATGAGTTTCCACGCCGCGAGGGATGATCCGTTCAGAGAGATCGCGTGCGTAGGCCTGCAAGGCCTCGACGGCCCCGGTTTCGAGGACGTCGACATAGTTATCATAGATGGAAGTCGTTTCAGTAAGAATCTCCTCATCGCTGATGGCCGTTAATAACCGGGCTTCAGAAATGCGCTGCGCCCATTCCTCTTGAAGCAGAGCCCTGTTCTTGCGCAGATGAGCGACCAGTTTAGAAAAGACATCAGCGGATCCGCGCTGGGATCGAGGACGTTTGGTTTTCTTTCTGACAGCAGCCATGGAAAAACTTCCTCCTTCGTGCTGGTTAAATCTTATCCTGCCCTCAGATTTACGTGGTAGCTGTAAATGCCAAATATTGAACGACAGGTTTTGGCGGATAGCCCGGAAAAACACATATGGTTATCAATGGGCATTCGGTTAATTTGCATCCGAAAGTTGATCCGGAAGGCGTTGCGCTTGTCAACATCGCTGCGAAACCTGGGTGCCATGCAAGGAAGTTATCATGCACCCCGGGCGTTAATTCATCTTCTAGAGTTTTGCCCTATATCGGGCAAAGTGTCAAACCCTTTTGAATTATAGCGGCATGCGGGCGCTTGCGCTGGCGATTTGAACGCCTGCATCGGACCTGGAACGGGACACGGGCTCCGGGAAAAAGGCCTCGGCTCTCCGCCCTGCCCCGGATCCCTGTCTGGGTGCATAGACTTGCCATGTTGCCGGTTGCCATCTGCAAAACATTTCCGCCAACGGAAGAAGTTTGCGTGCAGTCCGCCCGTTGGAATGGATGCCAGCGACGCTGCAGTCCCCTCCGCCCGGCAGGCGCAAACCACACAATCCTCGAATGTTACAGGACGATTACGAATTCCGTGCTGGACAGAGTTTCGAGCCGCTGACCTTTTGGCAGGTGATGTGCTCTCGAACGGACTGGTAGACACTCAGCAGAGGTAGTGCACGTGGCCAGAGAAAACATGGCTGTCACAACCCATTATGGGCTTCTCCCTCCGGAAGAAGCAATCCTTGGCGCTTCAAGGGCCATGAATGAAGTAAGGGACAAACTCGAGAAGATCGCTTATACCGATGTTCCTGTCCTCATCCGGGGAGAAGCTGGTAGTGGAAAAGAGGTTCTGGCCAGGCTTATTCACAAAAGGTGCCCTGGGGAAGCCACTGCTTTTCACAAGGTAAGCCCTGCAGGACGAGCCGGATGGCACCAGAGCGCCAGCTTCATGCCTCCGTGCCAGGAAGTTGAAGGTACCGGTGGAAATGGCCATCAGGTTCACGGAGTTCCGTCAAGCCCGGGTTCCATTGGGACGCTTTTTTTTAATGAAGTGGCTGAACTGAATTTTGCTTCTCAGCGTACCCTGGCGCAGTTGCTGGGCGATGACAATCCACCCGGTCTCAATACATCCGAATATGCTCCTCCGCTTTTTCGCGTTATCTGCAGCACCCGGCATGATCTTGAACGGGCTATGAGCCTTGGAAATTTTCGTGAGGACCTCTTCTACTCTATCAACATTGCCACCCTGCACCTGCCGCCCTTGCGGGCTCGACGCGAGGATATTCCGGGGTTGGCGGGGTACTTCTGGGAAAGCTATCGTGACGAGCTTGGTTCAATGACTCCAGCGCCTTCCAGCAGCCTGCTGGATGCCTTTCAAGAGTACGACTGGCCTGGGAACATCCGTGAACTTGCCGGCGCGATGAAACGTTATGTGCTTCTGGGTTCCGGGGGCAGGATCATGGATGAGCTGGCCGCGAAAGCAGCCCCGGCGCGAGCACACAGAGCTTCCGGCGTGAGAGGCATTTCATTGAAGACGCTGGCGAAGCAGGAAGTGCGGGAAGTTGAACGCAAAATCATATTCAGAACTCTGCGTGAGACACAATGGAACCGGAAACGGGCGGCCCGTGTGTTGAACATCAGTTACCGAACTCTGCTTTACAAGATCAAGGAGGCCGGTGTACCACCGAAAAGAATCAACGTGAAGCGGGAGAAATTAAATTGAAAAACCTCACTGAACCAAAATATGGCACAGGGGCCACGGAGCAACTGGAGGCGAGAGAATTGAAAAGGCGTGCGGCGGAAGATGCCGTCAGAGACGCTGATTCTTATGCCTTTAGTGCGCGGCCGCAGCGCAAGAAGGATTCTGTTGTCCAAGGCCTCGACTCGATTTCGTACCTGCTGAAGGCAAAGCAGCCACAAGTGTCTGTAGGTTCGCAGGAGGGTATTGACGGCCTCCTGATCCACGCAAATGATAGCCAGGCCAACCTGGTTGTTTCAGACGAAATGCTGGAGATTTCCCTGGCGGACGAGGTCGCAGCTCTTGAGGTTGATCCCATCACAATCTTCCACGTCCAGAGCCCGGTGCCCTGGGTAGAACATATTCGTGTCGGTAAAGCATGAGATCCCCGGAGGGCCAGCAGAATCATCGGTGTGTGCAGGTGCCGATTTTCTGCGGATCCTTGATTTGCCTGAGTACGCCCCGTCCAATTTCCTGACAAAGTGCTCCAATTCCGGCCACCGCCTGGGGGGCCGGCGCTTCCAGACTGAGCGCGAATATCGGTTGAGCAAAAACGTTGCACGTATCTGCAAGCTCTTTCGCCCGCCTGTGCCTTAAGCGTTCTTCTCCAATATAGGACAGACCATTAAGCGCCATGCAGTTACAGCCACCTGGAATGCAGAGAGCAAGCGAAACGGGGTGCAAGGTAGTTCTCAAGCATGAATGAGTTTGCATGATGTGAAGCCGGTTGGACAACCGGGCTTTTCAGGCTGCAGCAAATTTCATCACATGCATCAATATCTAACTTGTTGAAAAACATAGTGATAGAAGCAGGCAATGCCATTAAAAAGCCCAATCATCTGGTTTGCGGAAGCGCCTCGTAGTTTGGCACGTGGTGTGCGAGTAGGTAAGTGAACACTTTTTACCGGATTGCCTGGCAAAGAGGGGTTTGACCTTTTGTCCGGCAAGATTTCCGATGACAGTCAGGTTTCTTCAGGAAGTTCCTGGTATGAATTTCCGAGAGTAAATCGGAAGGATCCTTATGGTTGCGCGATCTGGAACCAGGGAAAGAGGAAAAAGAGGAATGGAAGCAATTTTAAGTACATTTGATGGTCGGCTGAGTTCCTGCCAGACCCTTCCCCCTGAGGGAACAATTTGGGGTCAGACCGAAGGCCTGACAGGATTGTGGCAGATTGCTGAAAAAGTTGCTGGCACCAGCGCTCCAATCCTGATCGTGGGAGAAAAGGGGACCGGGAAGGAGACGCTCGCGCGGTTTATCCACTCCTGCAATCCCGGTTCAGAGGCCCCCTTCCTGAAATTAACACCTCAGTTCCTGAATGGCCGTGCCAGGGACGAAGTAGATTTTCTCCTGGAATCCCAGGGGACCGGCGGGCAGGACGATTTCTTCGGCAACGGGGATTCGGAGCGGCGGATGTGCACCCTTTTTGTTGAAGAAGTTTCAGAGGCCATGCCGGGATGCCAGTTGGAGCTGTTGCAGTGGGTTCAAGGTTCCCCGTCCTTTGCTTCAAGTAACGGGAGTGAGAATCCTGTTGCGCTTCGGGTTATCGGGACAAGCTCCCGGGACCTGGAACAGGCGGTGGTTGCCGGGAACTTCCGGCCAGACCTCTTTTCTGCTCTCAGTGTTGTAACGTTGCGCCTTCCTCCCCTGCGGGAGCGCAAAGGGGACGTTCCGCTGCTTGCCAACTATTTTTGGCGGGTCTACAGCGAGCGATTTGGTTGTCAACCGGCGCAGCCCAGCGCGGAGCTGATGGATCGTTTTCAACAGTATGACTGGCCGGGGAATATTCGCGAGCTGGAAAACGTGATGAAGCGTTATGTGCTTCTGGGGATCGAGGGAATCAAGGGAATCAAGGGAGTCAGGCCCGCAGAGGAAGGCAGGCGGTCCGTTGCCCCTGTAGATTCCCATCTGCATTCCGTCTCGTTGAAGCAGGTGACTCGCGAAGCGGCGCAGGCGCTGGAGCGCAAGATCATTTTCAGGACCTTGCAGGAGACCCGGTGGAATCGCAGGCAGGCGGCTCGGTTGCTGAACATCAGTTATCGCGCGCTTCTTTACAAGATCAAGGCGGCCGGGTTGGTATCTGAGCGGCCCAGGGCCGATGTCGAGGCGCAGGACAGAGAACGCCTGGAGTCAAATCGCAGCGCTGCGTGACCAAGGGATCAGGATATGTCTTTTCTCAATATGCCGTTTGAAAAAAGTGAGGGCGCGCCGGTGGACACGTTCTGGTACGCCGTGCACACGCGTCACCAGCACGAGAAGCTGGTTGCCCGGACGCTCGTCAACAAGGGGTTTGAAATTTTCCTTCCTCTCTACACAGAAGTCCGGCAGTGGCGTGACCGGACGAAGAGGCTGGAGTTGCCTCTGTTTTCCTGCTACGTCTTCCTGCGCGGCGATCTGGATCGCCGGCTTCCTATCATCACCACGCCCGGCGTTCACGGAATGGTGGCTACGGGTGGGAGACTGTCGGGAATACCGGAGGAAGAAATTCAGGCGGTCCGGAATGTGCTTGAGAACCGCGTCAATGTGGAGCCGCACCCGTTTCTCAATTGCGGCGACCTTGTCCGCGTAAAGACGGGTGCACTCAGGGGCCTGGAAGGGTTTCTGGTGCGGAAAAAAGGGCTGACTCGGCTGGTTATTTCAGTGTCGTTGCTGGAGAGGTCCGTGGCAGCAGAGGTGGATGCAGGCACCGTTGAGCGGGTCGCCGGTTCTCAGGCCAGGACAGCGCCCTCGGATGCTCCGGCGGCGATGGCCAGGGGCTGGGGTTTTGGAAATACGTTATTGCAGCCGGCGCATACAGCGTCGTAATAGATTGCACGAGGCAAGACAATGATTTCGGTTTCTGTGGAGCTTTCGATGGATGAAAGGAGGCGGAAGATGTCTCGGATTTGGTTAGGTCTCGCCGTACTTGTGGCCGCAGGGGCGCTGAAGGGCTCGGCCCAGTCTGCCGCTCCTTCAAGCCAAACTGTTTTAAGCGCCGGCGTCAGTAACACCAAAATGGAAACCACCGACGATTGGAACCGCCGACTCCAGAGCCTGGTTCATTCGGCCCTCTCCAGCACCGAGGGCAACCCGTCGCCGGGTGATTACCGTATCGGCCCGAACGACCAGTTGCAGGTGACCGTTTTTGATGCGCCGGACCTGAGCCAGACTGTGCGGGTTGGGGGAGACGGCGAGATTTCATTGCCTCTGCTTGGGACCATCAAGGCTGTGGGGTTGACGCCGCGCGAACTTGAGCTGGTGCTGCAGGCGTTGCTGCGCCAAACCTACATGAAGGATCCTCAGGTGACCGTTACAGTCACCGAGATGCAGAGCCACAGCGTTTCAGTGATGGGGGCTGTCAAGCAACCCGGGGTGTTTCAGATTCGCGGGACCAAGACTCTCCTCGAAATGCTCTCCATGGCCCAGGGAATCGCGCCTGATGCTGGAAATGCAGTGCTGGTGATGCGAGGGGCTGGAATCGATGTAGGATTCTCCCTCGAGCGCCGGGACGAAAGCCGGCGCCGCAAACGGAACTCCTGTCTTGGCATCCTCCGTGTCTTCAGACAATGGAGGAGAGGGTAAGACGATTGAGGTGAGCCTGAAGCGGCTGCTGGATTCGGGAGACCCCCAGTACAACGTCCCTATCTATCCGGGCGACATCATCAAGGTCAAGGCAGCGGGCATCGTCTATGTGGTTGGCGACGTCTTACGGCCGGGTGGTTTCCCCATACAAGCCAACGGCCAGATTACGGTTTTGCAGGCGATTGCCTTGGGTGGCGGCATGGGGCCGGATGTGGACAAAGACAAAGCCAAGATTATTCGGGTTGCAGAGAACGGACAGAAAATCGAACTTCCTATCAAGCTGAACAAGATTCTGTCAGGAAAGCAACCCGACCCTACGCTCCAGCCCAAGGATGTTCTGTTTATTCCCAAAAATGGAGCCCAATCGGCTGGCAGGGGTGCCCTAAGGACGCTTTCACAGTGGTTGGTTTACCGAGCAATTCCATGACTGGCGATGAAGACATTCCGGAACTGTTGGAGACTTTGAAATGAGCTTAGAAAACAAAATTGAACTCTACAAGGGCGGAGTCCTGTCGAGGGTCCGAAAGCTTTCCGCGACGGTCGTGAACTCACACGCGCCGGAACCTGACGGGGATGTCGACCTGCATTACTTTCTGCGGGTACTGCGCGATCATTACCGCACAGTCATCATTTCGGGAGCCGCCCTCATGCTGGCGGCTCTGGTGGTTTCTCTCTTCATGACGCCGGTTTATCGCTCTCAGGCAACCATTGAGATCAAAGAGGCGACGCCGGATATCGAGAGTTTGCAGCAGTTGCAGAACAGGAGCGCGGCTCCCAATAACGTTGTTGTGACAGAAGTGGAGACAGAAATGGGGATCCTCAAAAGCGACACGCTGGCCCGGCAGGTGATCGACGAGGATATCCTGGCGAAAAAGGCCGGCCAGGGTTCTTCGACAGGGATGATCGCCGGCGTATGGCACGCCGTCGTCCACTGGTATACCGGGTCCAATCCCGAGGCTGCTTCTGCCCCGGCCGAGGATTCTTCCCTGCAGGCGGAGGCGGGCTCGGGTTCCGAAGCGGATCGCTCCATCGAGTCCGGGATGGATCCCAAGGCTTACCAGCGGCTGGTGGGCGGTTTTGACTCTTCGCTCAAGGTTTCCCGCGTAGGAAGCAGCCGGCTGGTCACGATCAGCTATGAAAGCAGTGACCCCCGCCTGTCCGCTCGCGTGGTCAATGCAGTGGTCGCACACTACCTGCAGTTGCACCAAAAGGCCACCGAGAAATTTACAAAAATGCTTGCCGAGCAAGTCAACGATGCGCGGACCGAATTGGAAAAGTCAGAGCGTAATATGACGCAGTATGCGCGCAGCAAAGGGCTGCTTTACCTGGATACCAACAATGGCACCTCGCAAAATGTTGTCAGTGAGCGCCTCCGCCAGCTCCAGGACCAGTTGACTACGGCCCAGGCAGACCGGTACCAGAAGCAGTCGGTCTACAACCTGGTCCAGAAGGGAAATTATGGTTCGCTGCCCGGGGTTTTCCAGGACAAGCTCCTGCAGACCCTGACGGAGAAGGTTGCCGACCTCAAGACTCAATATGCGCAGCTGTCTTCCACGTTCAATGACAGCTATCCCAAGGTCAAACAGGTGAAGAGCCAACTCGAGGCGGCGGAGCAGACTCTGGCCCGTGAGCGCCAGCGTGCCGCCGGGAGTATCACCAATGATTACCTGGCGTCTGTCCGCCGTGAAGCTCTTCTGGCGCAGGCATTCCAGAACCAGAAATATGCGGCAAACCAGGTTGCGGACAAGTCCACTCAATACAACATATTGAAGCGTAATGCAGACTCCGATAACCAGCTTTACGAGAGCATTCTGCAAAAGGTCAAAGAAGCCAGCCTGGTGGCCCGGATCAAGGCCAACAATGTCAACGTCATTGACCGGGCTGTGCCGCAATTCCTGCCCATCAAGCCAAAGATTGTGTTCAACCTGGCGCTGGGTCTGATTCTCGGCCTGGGGCTGGGGGTTGGAATTGCTTTCCTGCAGGCGCACTTTGACACCACCTTGAAAACCGTCGAGGAAATTGACCGCTTCCTGGGGCTGCCTGCCCTGGCGATGATTCCTGCCGTCGAATCGCTTTCTGAACTGGTTGTGGACGGGAACCATAACAACAATGGCCACGGTTTAGTGCTTCCCGATGTCTTCGATGCATCGCAGATGACAAGGTCGGAGGCTCCCTGGTACCGAATTGACAAACAGATCCAGCAGAAATACTCGCCGCTGGTCGAGGCCTTCCGGACGCTGGGAAGTTCAGTGATGTTGGAAGCTGTTGGCCGGAAGAAAGTGCTCCGGAGCATTGTGGTCACCAGTTCCCAGCCGGGAGAGGGAAAAACCACGGTGTCGGTAAACCTCGCCATCGCGCTGGCGCAGCAGGGGAACCGCGTCATTCTGGTTGATGCTGACCTTCGGCGTCCTTCTGTTCATCGGGCGCTGGGTTTCCGGAACATTCGCGGGCTGTCAGGTTACCTGTCGGGATCGAACGATTGGGCTTCCTGTGTATTGCCGGGTCTTTCGCCGGGGCTGGACACTTTGCCTGCCGGGCGCGTGGCCATGAACCCGATCGCACTGTTGTCGTCCACGCGAATGAGAATCCTGATCGGCCAGCTGCTTGAAGAATACGACTATCTCATCATTGACTCTCCGGCGCTCATGCCCAATCTGATGGACGCGCGCGTCCTGGCCGGCCTGGTGGACGGCAGCCTCATGGTGGTTCGAAGCGGGATGGCGCCTCGGGACTTTGTCATCAGAGCGCGCAAGCAATTGACCAATGTGGTCGGAGTGGTTCTGAACAGCATGGACGTGCGGTCCATGGAGGACTACTACGGCTACGACTCATACGGATACGGCAATCCCAGCACCAGCACAGAGGGCGATGAAGAATCCGCCCGTACTCCGTACGAGAAACGGTTTGCAGGGTAAGGATTTTGATGCGATCTGCAGCCCGGGCCTGTGCAATCGGGCGCACTGAGGTTGCATCCGGTTGCGAGGAAAGAGCTGTTACGGCCTGACCGCAGCCAGGAGTAGAAGGATTCCCGTAAGGCTCCGGTGGTGTGAAGCCGGGGGATGATTCCAGAGTTGATTTTTGGGGACACAGACGGTGTGGCTCAGAGGGCGGAGCTGCGCCCCAACATCGGAACCCCTGCCTGGATTCAAAAATTGCCGAGGCGCCGTTTTGTGCTTCATGTGATCTTCAACGCTGCTATTGCCAGGTGAAACTTATGCCACTTCGTAGTCTGCACAATCAACAGAATCCGGAACCGCTGGCATCATCATTGCCACAGGCGGGTCCGTTTGGTGTCGACGACTCCATCCCCGGCGAAAAACCGTTTGGGGAACTTCTCTGCCTGGAGCGGAGAAGGGCGGAGAGGTCGCGAAAGCCCTTTTTGCTGATGCTCCTTGACCTGCAAAAGGTCATGGTCAACGGCAACACTGGAAGGGTGATTGAAGACGTCTGGGCGTCTGTCTGTTCCTCATCGAGGGATTCGGATATCCGTGGCTGGTACTTGCAGGGATCTATCCTGGGCGTCATCTTCGTCGAAGTCAGGCAGGAAGGTCCGATATCCGTCAGCGACATCATCCGCGCCAAAGTCATTTCAGCCCTTTCCAAACGCCTGGAAGCAGACGAAATCAACCGAATTGACATCCGGATGTACCTGCAGCCGGACAGCGCCTCCAACTGGGAGAACTGGTCAGGGCTCTACCGTGATTTGAGGGAAAAAGAATCGGGCAGGAAGCTGCATCGCGCTGTAAAAAGGGGGCTCGATATCATTGGAAGCGCGACAGCCCTGTGCCTGCTTTCTCCCCTGATGGCACTCGTTGCGCTGCTGATTAAGTTGACCTCAGATGGCCCCATCCTCTTCCGGCAGTCGCGGGTGGGCTATCGCGGCGCTGCGTTCACTTTTTTGAAGTTCCGGACCATGCGTCACTCCAATGACGGGTCTGTGCACAAAGAATTTATTCAGCGATTTATTGCCGGCGAGATGAATTCAGCGGAGCCGGCTCCTGTCTACAAGATCAAGGCGGATCCGCGCATCACGCGGATCGGCAAATTCCTGCGAAAGGCCAGCCTGGATGAATTGCCGCAGTTCTGGAACGTCCTGAGAGGCGAAATGTCATTGGTGGGGCCCCGGCCTCCCATTCCCTATGAAGTCGAATTCTACGACATCTGGCATCGGCGCCGGGTCCTGGAGGTCAAACCCGGCTTGACGGGTTTATGGCAAGTCAAGGGGCGCAGCCGTACGACGTTCAATGACATGGTTCGGCTTGATCTGCAATACGCGAAATCCTGGTCGATCTGGCTCGACCTCAAAATTTTGTTTGAAACGCCGCTCGCCATGATTTCCGGCGACGGAGCCTATTGAAGACATACCACCTTACCTGCCCGGCAAGTTGAACTCAACAGTTCAAACGTGCATGCCTCATGCTTCCCTCGGGTTTGTGCCTGAGGATGCGGGATCGGTGCGGCAGGAAGGCGGACAGTCCGGGCCTATCGGCGGATGACTCGTTGGGGTTTTCCCAGGGTCAAGCCGCTACGGACAATACGGGGGTGAAAGATGGTTGGAGTTGGAGTGATTGGTTACGGTTATTGGGGGCCTAACATCGTCAGGAATTTACAGTCCCTGGCTGGCGCCCGGCTTGTGGGTATCTGCGATAAGAACCCTGCGGCGTTGCGGCGCGCGGAGTCTGTGAATCACGGCACGCGGCTGCACAACAATCCACAGGATCTCTTTTCTTCACCGGATATTGACGCGATTGCGGTGATTTCGCCGGTTTGGACGCATTATGAACTGGCCAAGGCGGCCCTGGAGAATGGGAAGCACGTCTTTGTGGAAAAGCCTTTTACGCGGACAGTTGCCGAGGCTGAGGAACTCATCGAGATTGCCCGAAAAAGGGACCTGAAGATCATGGTGGACCACACGTTCCTCTTTACGGGCGCGGTCCGAAAAATCCGCCAGTTGGTGGACGAAGGGACCCTCGGACCCCTCTATTACTACGACTCGATGAGGGTCAACCTGGGACTTTTCCAGCACGACGTCAATGTCGTCTGGGACCTGGCTCCGCATGACCTCTCTATTCTGGACCACCTGATCCGGAAAGACCCCGAGGCCATCATCGCCACGGGTGAACAGCACCTCAACGGGCTTGAAGACATCGCGTTCATTACGATTTATTTCCCCGGAAATGTGATCGCACACGTGAACGTGAACTGGCTTTCTCCCGTCAAGGTTCGGACCACCCTGATCGGTGGTGAGAAAAGGATGCTGGTCTGGAACGATCTGGAGGCGGACGAGAAGATCAAGGTCTACGACAAGGGCGTTGAGATGGGCAATCGCGAGGGGGTCTATGACCTGCTCGTCAGCTACCGCTCGGGCGACATGTGGGCGCCCAAGTTGGAACAGTGCGAGGCCCTTCGCTCGGAACTTTCCTACTTCGTCAACTGCATCGAGAGTGGTGACACTCCCTTTAATGACGGGGAGTCCGGTCTGCGGGTCGTCAGGATGCTGGAGGCGGCCGAGAAGTCGCTGAAAGCAAAAGGAAAGGCTGTTTATCTATGAACGACTTCGTTTGTGTTGCCCCTGATGTCAGGCTCGGAACGGGAGTGAAGCTTTCCAGGTTCGTCAATCTTTATGGCTGCGAAATCGGCGACGAGACCAAGATCGGCGCCTTTGTTGAAGTCCAGAAGAACGCCACGGTCGGGAAGCGCTGCAAGATTTCGAGCCACACCTTTATTTGTGAAGGCGTCACCATCGAAGACGGCGTGTTTGTCGGGCATGGAGTAACCTTCATCAACGACAGTTACCCCCGGGCGGCAAACCCGGATGGAACGCTGCAGACAGAAAAAGACTGGAAGGTTGAACGGACGCTGATCAAGAAGGGCGCGTCGATCGGCTCCGGTTCAACCATTCTTGCCAATGTGACTGTTGGAGAAAACGCCATCATTGGCGCCGGGGCAGTGGTGACGAAGGATGTCCCTGCCAACGTGATTGTGGTGGGCAATCCCGCCAGATTTTTGAGATCGATAGCCATGGGAGGAAATAATGGGCACACCCTATAAAGTACCGTTCCTTGATTTGATTGGATTGCACGCGGAGATTGAAGAAGATCTCGTGGCTGTTTTCAGGCAGGCCCTGAAGACTGCCGGGTTCGTGGGCGGTCCGGAAGTGGAGCAGTTTGAAAAGGAATTTGCTCAGTACTGCGACGTTGATCATTGCGTGGGCGTCAACAGCGGCACCGATGCGCTGAGGTTTGCGCTGATCGCCGCGGGCGTGGGTCCCGGCGATGCCGTGGTGACCGTACCCAGCACCTTTATCGCCACCACGGAAGCGATTTCACAGGCGGGTGCTGTGCCGCGGTTTGTGGACGTGGATCCCCGGACCTACAACATGGATGCCGGCCGGCTGGAAGGCTATCTGGCGAACAAGTGCTTTGTGGAGCGCACCAGCGGACGTCTGCTGGACCTTGCGACGGGCCAAGTGGTGAAGGCCATTGTCCCGGTCCATCTTTACGGCCAGCCTGTGGATATGGATCCGATCCTGGAGCTGGCGGAGCGGTACCATCTGGCGGTGATTGAAGACGCCTGCCAGGCACACGGCGCGCAATACTTTTCAAGAAAGATGAAGCAGTGGAGAATGGCGGGCTCCATGGGGCTTGCCGCGGCATTCAGTTTCTACCCGGGGAAAAACCTGGGCGCCTGCGGCGAGGGCGGGGCCGTCACCACGAACGATCCCGAAGTGGCGCGGAAGGTCCGCATGCTGCGTGACCACGGCCAGCCCAGAAAATACTATCACGACATTGAAGGCTACAACGGCCGGCTGGACGCTATTCAGGCAGGGATTCTGCGCGTCAAGCTCAGGTCTCTCGCCGAGTGGAACGAGAAAAGGCGCGAGGCTGCTGCGCGTTACCGTGAATTGCTGGCAGATCAGCCTCTCATTTTGCCCCACGAACCGGAGTGGGCCAACGCCGTTTACCACCTGTTTGTTGTCCGGATCGAGAGCCGTAACGAGGCCATGGAATTTCTTTCTGAAGAGGGCATCGGGAGCGGAATTCACTACCCCATTCCGTTGCACCTTCAGAAGGCCTACAGCCATCTGGGTTATAAGGCCGGTGACTTTCCGGTGGCCGAGAAAACGGCTGAAGAGATCGTCTCCCTCCCGATGTTCCCAGGGATCACCGGCGAGCAGCAGCAGTTTGTGGCCGCCCGGCTGGGGCAGTTCGCCAATAAGCTGTCCGGCGACGAAGCGCGCGAAGCAGCCGCTTGATCGTATCTTCCGCGCCGGGACTTCGGTCCCGGTGCGAACCAAGGGGGCTGGAAAGCCCCCAACCGCAGTTCGAGGAAGTCATCTTCGAGGTGCTTTCTCTTCAGTCACCTTCATCCCGCGAGCTGATCGAAGGCTTTCTCGCGGTCAGGAATAAATAACCATCGTTATTGGAGGGATCCCAAATGTTAAATGCCGGACAACGACAGGCCCCTGAGTCGGCAAGTAACGCTCAGGCAAAGACGAAGATATGGATTGACATGGACAATTCGCCCCATGTCCCTTTTTTCGTGCCCATTATTAAAGAACTCGAGGAGCTGGGCTATCCGGTCATGTTAACGGCGCGGGATTGCTTTCAGGTCCGTGATTTAGTCAACCTTTACAATTTGCCCTGTAAGTTTGTGGGGCGCCATTACGGCAAGCACAAACTGGCTAAGATTGCCGGCACCTTGTATCGTGCTGTGCGTCTGGCTTCTCTGCTTAGAGGTGAAGATGTGTGCCTTGCAGTGGCCCATGGGTCGCGCGCGCTGACGATTGCATCTTCTCTTCTGGGGATTCCGTCATTGAGCCTTTGGGATTATGAGTTTACCAAGGGCGTTGGAAGTCTTCATCCTGACTGGGTGATGGTTCCTGCGGTGATTCCGGATTCCGCGATTCACCTTGACGCTCACCGGGTGTTCAAATATCCGGGGATCAAAGAAGATGTCTATGTCCCCGGATTCAGGCTCGATTCCGGAATGCGGGCCCGGTTGGGCCTGAAGGAAGACGACCTCGTGGTTACCGCCCGCCCGCCTGCCAATGAGGCGCATTACTACAACCCTGAGAGTGACCAGCTTTTTCGCGCGGCCATGGACTATCTTGCTGAGGACTGCGGCGCCAGGATTGTGCTGCTGCCGCGAAATGGCAAGCAGGGAGAAGCCGCCAAGGCGCTTTGGCCTGAGCTTTTTGCCGCGGGCAGGATCATCATTCCCGAACACGCTGTTGACGGCCTGAACCTGCTCTGGAGTTCTGATCTGGCCATCAGCGGCGGCGGCACGATGAACCGGGAGGCAGCGGCCCTGGGCGTTCCCGTTTACAGTGTTTTCCGCGGAAAGATTGGCGCGGTTGACCACTACCTAGCGCAAAACGGCCGCCTGGTTCTCCTGGAAAAGATCTCCGATATTCGCGAAAAGATCGTCGTGCCGAAGAAGGCGCGTCGGCGGGCGCCTGCCCAACGCCAATCCCATACTTTGAGAACGATTGTTGACAACCTTGTTGCCATCATTGAGACGGGAAGGCTCAGCCAGAAAGTGGCGGCGTGAGCCTCAGCATGAAGCGCCTGGGGAGCTGCCGGCCATCCTCGACGATTTGAGCTTCGCACCTGGACGCCGGAATACGAATCGAGCCCACAACACTATGACTACTGGAATCCTGTCAACGCAATCCGATCTCCCGGTGAGAAACCTGTGTGAAAATGCAGTCCGCAAGCTGGTGGACTACTGCCACGCAAACAACTGGGCCGGGTACGATCCGTACGATGCTCTGAACAGCAGGGTCTTTGGAATTCTGCCCTTCCTGAATTCCCGTTTCCCGCGGCTCGCCCTGACCCAGGCTTTGAAGAGAAGTCCCATCAACCTCCGGCGGCCTTTGCTGGTTCAGAAAGCCCAGAACCCGAAGGCGATGGCGCTCTTCCTGTCGGCGTTCGTCAAGCTGTCAGGCGCCAGCCTTGTGGATGCTGGAACCTCTGGCAGGGTTGATGATCGAGCGGCTGATTGCGCTTCGATCTCAAGGCACGGATTACTGGTGCTGGGGGTACAGTTTCCCCTGGCAAATGCGCAAGGGTATTGTTCCGAGGTGGGCCCCGAATCTGGTCTGCACCACCTTCGCGGCGAATGCGCTCCTGGATGTCTATGAAAACTTCCAGGACACTCGATGCCTGGAAATGGCCTCGAGCGCCGCGGAATATATTCTGAATGACCTCTACTGGACCCGGGGAGAAATTGTCGCCGGTTTCAGTTACCCGCGGGCTGACCTTCAGGTCCAGGTCTATAACGCCAACTTCCTGGCCGCGGCCCTATTGTGCAGGGTGTACCGGCACACGGGAGAGAGACGATTTCTGGATCCTGCCCTCACCGCCGCCCGTTATTCGGCGGCCATGCAGTTTTCCGATGGCTCCTGGACCTACGGAGAAATGAGCACCCAGCAATGGATTGCCAATTTTCACACTGGATTCAACCTGGGTGCGCTCCGGTCCATCGGGCGTTATGCCGGAACCAGCGAGTTCGATCCCTATCTCCGGCGAGGCCTTGATTTTTACCGGTCCCATTTCCTGTGTGAGGACGGTGCGGTGAGATATTTTCATGATCGCACTTATCCCATCGACATCCATTGTGTGGCGCAGTCCATCATCACGCTCATGGAACTGGAAGACCTGGACCCCGCCTGCGTCGACCGAGGCCCAGTCGGTTTTCCAATGGGCTATGAACCACATGTGGGATGACCGGGGCTTCTTCTATTATCGCCGGCTCCGTCACTGGACAAACCGTATTTCCTATATCCGTTGGTCGCAGGCCTGGATGCTGCTGGCCATGGCCACGCTGCTGTCCCGGCCCGGCGAAACCGGCTCTCTGCCGCAACCCCTTCAGGCGGCGGCTCCCGTAGAGGTTTAATCATGGCAGACCTTCCTGCTTACGTCATTATCACTCCGGCGCGGAATGAGGCGGAGTTCATTGAACTGACCTTGAAGTCGGTGGTGGCGCAGACCGTCAAGCCGATCAAATGGGTGATCGTCAGTGACGGCTCAACCGACGGCACGGACGAAATCGTCAGCCGGTACGCGGCCGAATACCCGTGGATTGAGCTGGTGCGGATGCCCGAGCGCCGCGAGCGCCATTTTGCGGGGAAGGTTTACGCGTTCAATGCAGGCTGTTCCCGCGTGAAGGACCTGGATTACGCGGCGATCGTCAGCATGGACGCCGACATTTCTTTCGAAGAAGACTACTTAGCGTTTCTCCTCGGCAAATTCGTGGAGAATCCAAGCTTGGGGCTGGCCGGCACATCCTACTTGCAGGAGGGAGTGACTTACGATTTCCGGTATAGCAGCACCGAAGATGTGGCAGGCGCCTGTCAGATCTTTCGTCGTGAATGCTTCGAATCCATCGGGGGTTACATGCCTGTAAAGTCCGGCGGAATCGACTTGGTTGCGGGTCTGTGTGCACGGTCCAAAGGGTGGCAAACGAGAACCTTCGTGAAGAAGGTTTGCGTTCATCACGGTCTCAGCCGAAGCTACTGGAATCCCCAAAAGGGCGCCATCCAGTACACCGCATACCAGGGGAGAATCGAGTTAGGACGCAAGGACTATTTGCTTGGCAGCCATCCCGTCTGGGAGGTTTTCCGTTGCATTTACCAGATGCGGCGCAAGCCCATTTTCATCGGCGGTGCCCTGATGGCGGCAGCTTACTTCTGGGACCTGATGAGGGGTGTGGAACGATCCATACCGGAAGACCTCATTCAACTTCGTCAAAGGGACCAGATGGTCCGGCTGAAGAGTTTCTTCCTGAGAGGGGCCCATAGCCAGGCTCAGGTTGATTAAAGGCCGTGTTTGACACCAAGTCTTCTGAGGCCAGCACACAAACTGAGCGCTTGGAATGGGCAACCTTCGCCAACTTGAAACCAACTTCCCTGTGGCTGGAACCAGCACAGAAGCAGCGGAAATAAATTGTCCCATGAAATCCTGAGGAGAGGGCATCGTAACCGTGTGGGGAAATCACTCTATGTCTGAACCCGTAACTCTATCGGTCAAGTATGGCGACCTGGGCGAGCGGACGGTCGCGAACTCTGGAGGAACGCATGCGGGCGTTCTCATCATCAACGCCGACGACTGGGGCCGCGACTTTCTGACCACGGACCGGACGCTGGATTGTCTCCTTCGGGGAACGGTTTCATCCGTCAGCGCTATGGTCTTCATGAAAGATTCAGAGCGATCGGCAGACGTCGCCTGGGAGCGGGGCATTGACGCCGGTCTGCATTTGAACCTGACAACACCATTTTCGTCGTCACAGCGTCCCGCCGGGCTTGCGGAGCGCCAGAGGAACGTGGCGGCCTACCTGAGCAGGAACCGTTTTTCGCAGGTGGTCTTTAACCCCCTGCTGGCCAAATCCTTTGAGTATGTAGTGCGGGCCCAGATCGAAGAGTATTGCCGGCTGTACGGAGCGCTGCCCGAAAGGATCGACGGCCATCATCACATGCACCTTTGTGCCAACGTCATCTGGGGAGGACTGCTGCCATCCGGGACCACGGTGCGGCGAAACTTCTCATTTCAACCCGGCGAAAAGAGCTTGTGGAACCGGCTCTACCGGCAGGCTTTGGACTTCCAACTGGCGCGGAGCCACCGCATGACCGACTACTTTCTTTCCCTGGTGCCCTTCGACTCGCTGGATCGCTTGCAACAAATCTTCTCGCTGGCCAGGCGGCACGTGGTGGAAGTGGAGACGCATCCTGTGAACGCGCAGGAATATCGGTTCCTGTTGGGAGACGAGATCTTCCGGCAAACAGGGGACCTGCGGATTGCTCCGCGATACGTCGCGAGGGCAAACGGGCAAGCGAAGAATTGTTTTCCGGGCATGATTTAATGACAGGGTGTAAAATTTACGCGATGTTCCAAAATTGAACATGTTTTTGATTTTAGTTAATTTTCAGGCACTAAAAATTTTAATAAGTTGATTATTATCAACATTTTACGATTTTATAGTTTCTGGAGCTTGAAAATCCCATACGTCCCAAAACAGCCGGAAAAAGGCCGAAAATAGCCTACATTAGGAGGCTATAAAATCTCGCCGCCCGCCCCGGGTTTCTGGCGGGGCACCGGCGGGCGGGCGGCTGATCTCCACATTCAGGAAAGGTTATTCACCGATGGAAGTTTGTGGCAAGCAGGTAAAGTTTCGCGGAAAGCTGGTTCGCATTGCCTATCTTGACGCGGAAGGCTACCAGTTTCCGGAGGATCCGGAAGCTGTTGTGGCATCGCTCCGAAGCTCCCGGAAGCATGCGGACATTTTCACCTTTATTCAAAGGCTTTCCAGCCGCTCGCCCGAGCACGGCTATCCGATGGAGTGGGACAACTTTGCCGTCCTGCCCATCACGACCTACGATGAATGGACTGCCAACCAGGTGAATAACAAGACAAGGAACATGATTCGGAAGGCTGAGAGGAAGGGAGTCACCCTGCGCGAGATGCCGTTCGATGACGTGCTCATTCGGGGAATCCATGCCATTTACAACGAATCGCCCTTCCGCCAGGGCAGGCCGTACCGGCATTACGGCAAGGACCTCGAGACCGTGCACGGTTTGGAGGCAACCTACCTTGACCAGAGCATCTTTATCGGCGCGTTTTTCGAGGGGGAGATGATTGGCTTTGTGAAGCTGGTGACCGACGAGAAGCGGATCCAGGCGGGCCTGATAAATATTGTTTCTATGCACCGGCACCGGGACAAGGCCCCGACGAATGCGCTGATTGCGCAGGCCGTCCGATCCTGCGCCGACCGGAATATCCCCAGCCTCTGGTACGCGAATTTCTCGTATGGCAAGCGGGAAGGGGACACCCTGGCCGACTTCAAGAAACACAACGGGTTCCAGAAAGTCGAGGTTCCCAGATACTACGTTCCGCTGACCCTTGCGGGGCGCGCGGCCCTTCGGCTGGGCCTCCACCGCAGTCTTCTGGAGTGGATTCCTGCCTCGGCCATGGTTCAATACCGCAAGATTCGCAGTTTGTGGTACGCAAAAAAATTCCCCGGCCTGGGAAACGCTTAAAAGGAGTTCCGGGGCGGGGAACGGCGGCCAGGCGCCGCCAGGTTCAAATTCGAAAGACGACGGTTAAAAACATTTATGCCTGGAATTGTGGGTTTCATTACGAAAGCACCGCGCGAAAGCGCTGAGCCGCAACTGCGCCGGATGGTGCAGTCGATTTGCCACGAATCCTTTTACACGACGGGAACGTGGATCGACGAGTCCCTGGGCGTTTATGTGGGGTGGGTCGCACAGAAAAGTTCCTTTTCTGACGGCATGCCTCTCCTCAACGAACGGGGGGACGTGGTGCTGGTGTTTGCCGGGGAAGATCATCCCGAGCCGGGGACAGCCGCGCGGCTCAAGAGCCGTGGACATCATCTGGAGGAGAAAGGTCCCTCCTACCTGGTCCACCTTTATGAAGAATATCCTGAGTTTCCGGCGGGCCTGAACGGAAAGTTCCACGGGCTGGTGATTGACCGGCGGCAGGCGAGGGCGCTTCTTTTCAACGATCGTTACGGGATGCACCGGCTCTACTTCCACGAGTCGGCGGACACCTTCTATTTTGCGGTGGAAGCCAAGGCCATCCTGGCCGTCCGGCCGGAGTTGCGCAAGCTGGACATGCAGGGGATGGGCGAGTTTGTGGGCTGCAGCTGCCCGCTGGAGAACCGGACGATATTTAAGGGCATCAACCTGGTTCCGGGCGGCGCCGCGTGGGAATTCCGGAACGGGCCGGTCCCTGAAAAGCGCTTTTATTTCGAGACTCGCGAATGGGAAGAGCAGGATCCCCTGAGCGCCGAGGAATACTACCAGGAGCTGCGCGACGCCTTTTCGCGCAACCTGGACCGCTATTTTAACGGCAGCCAGAAAGTCGGAGTTTCTCTCACCGGCGGCATGGACACGCGGGTGATTATGGCCTGGCGGAAGGCCCTGCCCGGCTCGCTGCCCTGCTATACCTACGGGGGAATGTTCCGCGACTGCCGCGACGTGCGGGTGGCCCGGCACGTGGCCGGAGTCTGTAAGCAGCCTTACAGCGTGGTCACGGTGGGCGACGAGTTTCTTTCGAATTTTCCCCACTACGCCGAGCGCAGCATGTATTTGAGCGACGGAGGCGTCCATGTCCACCGGGCTGCCGACCTGTATGTCAGCGAAAAGGCCCGGGAGATTGCCCCGGTCAGGATTGTAGGAACCTTCGCCAGCGAGGTGCTGACCCATGTGCCCATGTTCAAGCCGGTGGATCCCATGCCCGGGCTCTTCCAGCCCGAAGTGTGCTCCAGCGTCCGGCAGGCGAGGACGACCTATGCGGGGCTTCGCCGGTGCCATCCTGTCACTTTCGCCGCTTTTCAGCAGTTGCCCTGGTGGCACTACGGACTTCTGGCGCTCGAGCAGAGCCAGCTCACGGTCCGCTCTCCTTACATGGACAACGATTTTGTCCGGGTGGTTTACCGGGAGCCGAAGTCGCTGGACATGACGCGTGACGTTCGCTGGCGGATGATCTGCGACGGGGACCCGGTGCTGGGCCGGATTCCGAGCGACCGCGGCGTCAACGAATTAAAGGGGGGGCTTTCCACCGCGGCCTCCCGGGCCTTTCACGAGTTTACCTTCAAGGCGGAATACGCTTACGACTACGGCATGCCCCAGTGGCTGGCCAGGATCGATCATTTCTTTTCGCCGCTGCACTTTGAAAAGCTTTTTCTGGGGCGGCACAAGTTTGCCCACTATCGCATCTGGTACCGCGACTTCCTTTCCCAATACGTCCGGGAGATGCTGCTGGATTCGCGCAGCCTCTCGAGGCCCTACGTGGAACGCAAGGGGCTGGAAGCCGTGGTGCAAGGCCACCTCAGAGGCGACCGCAACTACACCCGGAGCTGCATACGCTGCTGAGCCTGGAGCTCCTGCACCGCCAGTTCATTGACGTGCAATAGACGGTCTTTTCTACCCCAGGTCATTCTTTATGAGTTCTGTTGCCACTCTCGTTTTCGGGTTTGGAATCCTGGCGCTTTTTGCGCTTTACCGGGACCCCAGGTCGCGGCCTTCACCGGCCCTGTGGATTTCCACCATCTGGATCCTGCTGGCGGCCTCGCGGATGGTTTCTCTGTGGTTCGGGAACCAGGCTGACGTGGTGCGGACCGCGAGCCAGGTGGGGGAAGGCAGCCCTATCGACAGCGTCATCCTGGCGGGGCTGCTGATGGCCGGGATGATTGTCCTGTCGTGCCGGATGCGCCGGGTGGTTCGGGTGCTGAAAATGAACTGGCCCCTGCTGGCCTTTTTCGGCTATTGCGCCGTCAGCACAATGTGGTCGGACACTCCCGGAGTGGCGCTGAAAAGGTGGGTGAAGGCGACCGGCGACGTGGTGATGGTGCTGATTATTCTGACCGACCGGAACCGGATGGAAGCGATCAAGCGGACCATCACACGGGTGGCTTTTATCCTGATGCCGCTTTCGGTGCTGCTGATCGAATTCTATCCTTCCCTGGGGCGCGCCTACAGTCTTGAAGACGGCGATTATACCTACACGGGCGTCACCACCAACAAGAACCTGCTCGGCGTCCTCTGCCTGGTGGTGGGGCTGGGCTGCTTCTGGCTTTTCATCAAGGCGCTGCGGGACAAGCGGCGAAAGGTCCGGCCTCTGCTGGCCCTGGGAGTCGCCCTGGCTGTCATCGCCTGGCTTTTTGTGGTGGCCAACTCGATTACTCCCTTGTTCTGTTTCCTGATGGGCGCGACGCTGATTGTGATGGTGAATCTGCCCGGAAGTCAACGGGCGTCCAACGTGCATATGGTTGTGGCGGCAATGGTGTCCGCTCGCGGCCCTGATTTTCATTTTTCCTGAAATCTTTACTTCCATCATTCACCTGTTTGGACGGAACTCCACGCTGACGGGCCGCACCGACCTGTGGAAAGCGCTGATTGCCATGGACACCCATCCGTGGCTGGGGACGGGATTTGAGAGTTTCTGGCTGGGGAGCCGGCTGGAACAACTCTGGAGCATTTTCCCGTGGCAGCCCAACGAGGCCCATAACGGTTATCTGGAAGTTTACCTGAACCTGGGATTGGCCGGGGTGGGCCTGCTGCTGGTCTTGCTGGGTACGGGCTACCGGCACCTGGTGGCCGTCTACCGGCAGGACCGGATGGCCGGCAGCCTGAGGCTGGCTTACTTTGCCGCCGCCGTGGCCTACAGTTTTTCAGAGGCCGGGTTCCGGATGCTCGATCCCATGTGGATTTTTCTCCTGCTGGCGATTATTGCGGTGCCCGGCGGGGCCGCCGGCCGGCAAGTGGAGCTGCCTCTGGACGCCTCGCAGGAGTTCGTTCCCGTGGAAGTGGTGCCACACGATGAGCTGGTTTACGGGAGGGTCCGTTGAGGCCATTTGACCGAGAAGGAAAGTTCCATCCGGTGGCCGACGGCCACGTCGAGTTGCGCCGCCTTGCAGTGCGTGGCGCCGGCGCCGCCGTCTCCGCCCAGGGCCTCTCCCTGGTCGTCCAGATGGTGGCCACGGTGGTTCTGGCGCGACTGCTGCTGCCCTCGGACTTCGGCGTGGTGGCCATGGTGACCACGGTCAGCCTGCTGATCATGAATTTCGGGCTGAACGGGTTTACGGAAGCGGTGGTGCAGACCGACGAGATCAGCCACGCGCTGGCTTCGAACCTTTTCTGGATCAACCTGGTCGCCAGCTTTCTGCTGACGGTGGCGTTTGCGGCCGCCGGCTCGCTGCTGGCCCGGTTTTACGGCGACCCGCGGGTGACCGTGGTGTCCATCGGGGTTTCGCTGACCATCTTCATCACCGGCGCCTCGGTGCTGCACCTGGCGCTGCTGAAGCGGGCCATGGAATTTCCGGCGCTTGCCGTCAACAACATTGTGGCCCGCAGTGCCGCGGTTGCCGTATCCGTTATTCTCGCCTTGATGGGATGGGGATACTGGGCGCTGGTGGCCGGAGTCATCGCCCTGCCGCTCAGCATCTCCGCCGGCGCATTTCTCCTTTGCCCGTGGGTCCCCGGCCTTCCGCGGCGCGCCGACGGAACCGCCAAACTGGTGCGGTTTGCCATCAACGTTTTCGGCCATTTCACGGTGAACTATTTTGCCCGCAACATGGACAACATCCTGGTGGGGTGGCGCTTCGGCGCGGGGCCGCTGGGCTTCTACAAGAAGGCCTATGACCTGTTCGCGCTTTCTTCCGCCCAGCTCGTATCGCCGCTGTCGGGGGTTGCCGTTTCGGCCTTGAGCCGGTTGAAGGATGACGCGCTGCAATACCGGCGGTATTTCCTGAGGTCGCTGGCGCTTCTGGCTTTTGTGGGCATGGGCGTGGGCGCGGACCTGTGCCTGGTGGGCAAAGACGTCATCCGCGTGGTGCTGGGCCCGGGATGGGGCGAGGCCGGCCAGATTTTTGTTTTCTTCGGGCCGGGAATCGGCGTCATGCTGCTTTATTACACCCACGGGTGGATCCACCTTTCCATCGGCACCCCCAACCGCTGGTTTCGCTGGGGAATCGTCGAATTTGTTGTGACGGGCCTGCTGTTTGTTCTGGGACTGCATTGGGGGGCGGTGGGTGTCGCGGCGGCCTGGACGGTGTCATTCTGGATCCTGCTGCTGCCGTCGTTCTGGTACGCCGGAAAGCCCATCGGCTTTGGAGTGAGGCCCGTGCTGGAGACCATCTGGCGGTACATCGCGGCCGCGCTGGCAGCGACCGGGGCGTGTGTCTGGCTGGTGTGGCATTCCCATCCCTTCGGCGCAGAAACGGGGATCGGGGGGGCCCTGGCCCGGATGACCACCGTTTCACTTCTGTTCGGGATTTTCTACCTGATCGCCGTGGTGGCTTTGTACCGCAGCCTGGAACCTCTTTATCAGGTGGTGAAGCTTTTGCCGGAGATGCTCCCGTCGCGCCGCCCGCGGAAGCCGGCTGCCGCCGCCCCGCAGGGCGGGATTCCCGCAGTCGCCGTGTTCAAAATGGGCGGCGAAGAAATCGCCGAATCGGGTGGAAGGTGATTCACATGCGAACGTCAAATAACCGATGACTTAGGGGTAGCCTTCAGGAAGGAAGGGGCAACTTGTGATCGGGCCTCATAAAAACATGCCAAAAAAAACAGAACATATCTCCGTTTGCATCTGTACCTACAGGCGTCCCGAGCTGCTCCAGGGGCTGCTGGAAAACCTGAAGAATCAGGTGACCGATGACCTGTTTGCCTATTCCATTGTGGTGGTGGACAACGACCGGCAACGATCCGCCGAACCCGTCGTGTCGCATTTTGCCGCCAGCGCTCTGATCCCCATTCTCTATTGCATGGAGCCTGAGCAGAACATTCCGAAGGCGCGGAACAGAGCCGTGGCAAATGCCAGCGGCGACTACGTGGCTTTTATTGACGACGATGAGTTTCCGACCGAGACCTGGCTGCTCACCTTATATGAGGCTTGCCAGCGATATGAGGCGGACGGAGTTCTCGGACCCGTCAATCCACACTTCGACGAAGAGCCGCCGAAGTGGATTCGCTTAGGCAAGTACTGGCAAAGGACGGCTTACCCGACGGGGACAATCATCGACGGGAGGAATGGGCGGACCGGCAACGTCCTTCTGAAGAGAGAAGTTTTCCCCGCAGGCGAAGAACCTTTTCGGCCGGAGTTCCGGACAGGAGAAGACAAGGACTTCTTCACAAGGATGATCGAAGCGGGGCGCACCTTCGTCTGGTGCCAGGAGGCCGTGGTTTACGAGACTGTTCCTCCCGCGCGATGGAAGCGTTCGTTCATTTTAAAAAGAAGTTTGCTGCAAGGCAGCGTCAGCCCGCTGCATCGGACTTTCGGCGAGGCCAGGATTGCGAAGTCATTGCTTGCGGTTCCGGCATACGCGGTGCTGCTGCCGTTCGCGGCCATCGTGGGGCATCACGTGTTGATGAACCTTCTGGCCAAACTCGTCTGGCACCTCGGCAATGTCCTTTCCTTTCTGGGCATAAGAGTTATCAACGTCCCGTACGTTACAGATTAGAAGTTCGGAGAGAGCATGAAAAACGAAAATCTGATGATTGCAAAGGACGACCTCATCCTGATAACAGGGGCAACCGGCTTCATTGGCTCCAAAGTCGTGGACAGTCTGCTGGGCCGCGGGTTTCGAAACATTCGCTGCTTTGCCAGACTGTCCAGCAAAGAAAGCAGCGTGAAACGGCTCTCGCGTGGCAATCGGGACGGTGCGCGGGTCGAGGTCGTGAGAGGGAACCTGCTTTCACCCGAGAATTGCGCGGCTGCTGTTCAGGGCGCGGCAGTGATTATCCACCTGGCGGCAGGGACCGGGACGAAGTCATTCCCTGACGCATTCCTGAATTCTGTGGTCACCACGCGCAACCTGCTGGAAGCAACCCGGCACGAGAAGAGCGTGAAAAGGTTCGTCAACGTCAGCTCGTTTGCGGTTTATCGCAATCGGGAGAGCACGGCCGGAAACGTTGTGGATGAATCCAGCCCCATAGAAACGGACCCGATGGTCCGGGGAAATGCCTATTGCTATGCAAAAGTGAGGCAGGACGAAATTGTTGCGGAGTACGGAAAACGGTACGGGATTCCCTACGTGATTGTCAGGCCGGGGTACGTTTATGGCGCCGGTCATGAAGCCATCCCGAGCCGCGTGGGAATCGGTACGTTCGGTGTTTTTCTTCATCTTGGCGGGTCAAACAAGATGCCGTTGACCTACGTTGACAATTGTGCCGACGCGATTGCGCTGGCCGGAGTAAAGAAGCTGGATGCCGAATGTGAGGTGTTTAATGTGATCGACGACGATCTGCCATCAAGCCGACGCTTTCTGCGGCTGTATAAGAAGAAGGTGGGACGATTCAATTCAATTTATCTCCCTCATTTCGTGACCTACGGCCTCTGCTGCCTGTGGGAATGGTATTCGAATTGGTCAGAGGGACAACTGGCGCCTGTATTCAATCGCAGTGCATGGCACGCCTATTGGAAGAAAGCGCGATACAGTAACGTCAAGCTGAAGACCCAGCTTGGCTGGACGCCCATCGTGCCCACAGCCGAGGCGCTGAATCACTATTTCGAGTCTTGCCGGAGTGAGGAGAAGCATGCTTAAAGTGGCCATCGTAGGATGCGGAAAAGTTGCGGACGAGCACGCAGCGCAGATTCGACGGATCAAGGGAGCCGAAATCGTGGGAGTCTGCGACCGCGAGCCCTTGATGGCGCGTCAGTTGTACGAGCGGTTTCCCGTTGCCGGGTACTACAGTGACCTTGCTGAGCTCCTGGATAAGGCGAGGCCGGACGTGGTGCACATCACGACTCCCCCCCAATCCCACTTTGACGTCGCACAGACCTGCCTGGAAGCCGGATGCCACGTCTACGTGGAAAAACCCTTCACGGTGTTTGAGGAGGAGGCCATCGGGCTGGTCAATCTGGCTGAGAAAAAAGGTCTCAAATTGACCGCCGGCCATGATGATCAATTCCGGAACGTCGCGCGGCGCATGCGGGCGCTTGTACAGAAAGGCTTTTTGGGTGAGGGCCCGGTCCATATGGAGAGCTACTACTGCTACGAGCTTGGCCGGTCAGGGTACGCCGGGGCTCTTCTTGGCGACAAGCGGCACTGGGTCCGGAAGCTGCCCGGAAAACTACTGCAGAATGTTATCAGTCACGGAATCGCGAGGATCGCTGAGTTTTTGAAAAGTGACTCGCCCACAGTGATCGCGTATGGGTTTGCCAGCCCATACCTCAGGCAGATGGGTGAAGACGAGATTATCGACGAACTCAGGGTCATCATCAGTGAAGAGCAGGGTACCACCGCCTACTTTACATTTTCGTCCCAGATGCGGCCTTCCCTTCACCAGTTTCGTCTTTATGGCGATCATAACGGCCTCATCCTGGATCAGGATCAGGAAACCCTTATCAAACTGAGGGGCGAGAGGTTTAAGAGCTATTTGGAGAAGTTTGTGCCGCCTGTGATGTTTGCGGAACAGTACCTCGGAAATCTGGCGACGAACATGGGCGCTTTTCTTAAAAGCGACTTCCATATGAAATCGGGGATGAAATACCTGATTGAATCCTTCTACCGGTCGATCACTGAAGGAACGCCCTTGCCGATTCCCTATCGGGAGATCCTTCTGACGGCGAAGATTATGGACATGATTTTCCCCCAGCTTGATTCCCAGCTATCACAGTCTCATGACCGCCTGGTGCGATCTATTCCGACGACCTGAGGCCAACAACAACTCAAGTTTGATGGATCAATATCAACACCCCTAAAGAGGTTTCATGCGAATATGCCACGTAGTAGGAGCACGACCCAACTTCATGAAGGCCGCGCCGGTGGTCCGGGCGCTGGCGGCCTATCCGGTGGAGCAGATGATTGTCCACACCGGGCAGCACTACGACTTCAACATGTCGGAGGTGTTCTTCCAGCAGCTGGGAATGCCGGCTCCCGACATCAATCTTCAGGTCGGTTCAGGGAGCCACGCGCAGCAGACCGCCCAGATTATGGAGCGCTTTGAGCCCGTGCTGCTGGAAACCAAGCCGGACCTGGTGGTGGTCTACGGCGACGTCAACTCCACCGTGGCGGCGGCTCTGGTCTGCTCAAAACTGATGATCCGGATTGCCCACGTGGAGGCCGGCCTGCGGTCATTCGACCGGACCATGCCGGAAGAGATCAACCGGCTGCTCACCGACCAGGTGTGCGACCTGCTGTTCACGCCTTCAGAGGACGGCAATCGCAACCTGGCGCGGGAAGGGGTGAGTTCCGAAAAGGTGTTTTTTGTGGGCAACGTGATGATCGACACCCTGGTCCGCATGCTGCCCCAGGCCGACGACTGCCTGCCGGCGGACCTGCCCAGGAAATATGCCCTGGTGACCCTCCACCGCCCGTCGAATGTGGATGAGCTGGACTGGCTGGCCGTTTTGATCTCCAGCCTGGAGAAATCCAACCAGGAACTCGGCTTCATTTTTCCCGTGCATCCGCGCACCCGCCAGAAGATGGCAGATATTGGCATCCAGCCCGACGGGAAGGGGCGCATCCGCTTTCTGGAGCCGCTGCCCTACCTCGAGTTTCTGGCGCTGCAGAAGCACGCAGCCGTGGTGATTACAGACTCCGGAGGCATCCAGGAAGAAACGACTTTCCTCGGGGTGCCCTGCCTGACGGTGAGAGAAAATACCGAGCGGCCGGTGACCGTTTCCATGGGAACCAACACCCTGGTGGGAAAGGACGCCCGGCGGCTGATCAGCGAACTTGGCCACGTTCTGGACCGGCCCGGAAAGCAGGGAGAAATTCCCCCGCTCTGGGACGGCCATGCGGCGGAACGGATTGCCGGAGCGATCATGCAGGACGAGCCGAGCGTGGCGGACGTCGAAACGCCTGATTTTGCGGGATTTCAGCAAAAACTCTCCCTGGAGGAGGTGGATCGGCGAAGCCGGTCCTCATGAACAGGGAAGTGGTTCCTGACCTTTTTCTGTTCCCCTGTCCAGTAGTTGAGGGCGCGCCAGAGTTTGTATACTGGATGTGTCATCGAAAGGTCTGCGAGGATGCCTCAGACGCAGGCGCACTGGCCATCAAGAGTTTAAGAGGCAGAGGGAATATGAAACGAAAACTGGCTGTACTACTGCTTTTTGTCGTCGCGGTTGGGTTTCCAGGGTATCTCAGCGCACAGAGTGCCAGCGGGATTATCGCACCGAGTAGAATGGTTAATTGGAGCAATGCCGGCGTGCAGGGAGGTATTCAGGATAGGACCTCCATTTGCGCCACCCTGAGCCCAGGAGCCACCTCATCTCAAATCAACAACGCTATCGCGTCCTGTCCCAGCGGACAGGTTGTTTCATTGGCCGCGGGAACCTATAACCTGACGGGGGGGCTGGTTTTCAACGAGCATAACAACGTCACGTTGCGCGGCGCTGGAGCTAATTCCACTAATCTGGTTTTTACTGGAAACTCCTCGTGCCGTGGCATTACGTCAGCTATCTGCGTTCAGGGTGATTCCAACTGGAGCGGAGGACCTGCGAACAAAGCCAACTGGACTGCCGGATATTCCAAGGGTACAACTTCCATCACGCTTTCCAGCACCACGAATCTTGCTACCGGAAGCCTTCTGATTCTGGATCAAGCGGATGACAGTTCGGACACCGGAGAGGCTTATGTTTGTCAGGTAGCGGGTGTTTGCTCAACCGAAGGGTCAGGCGGAGCAGGAAGATCGGGTAGGGGCCAGGAACAGATCGTAGCCGTCACGGGTGTTTCCGGCAGCACCGTCTCATTCACCCCCGGACTGAACATGCCGAACTGGCGGTCGTCGCAAAGTCCTGGCGCGTATTGGTCAGCAACTTTGGCGCAAGGTGACGGCATCGAAAACCTCTCGATTGACAATTTCAACTCTGGAGCTATGAGTGGAATCGTTTTAATTAACTCGAAAAACTGCTGGGTGAAGGGTGTCAGGTCTCTGAACTCGAACCGGAATCATGTGTGGGTGCAATACTCGGCGCATGACGAGATTAGCAGCTCGTATTTCTACGGCACCCAAAATGGGGCCTCCCAGAGTTACGGCGTGGAGACGTCGACTGTCTCCGACAGCCTGATCGTGAACAACATCTTCCAGCACATTGTTAGCCCCACCATGGAGGGTGGAGCGAACACGGGGAATGTAATCGCCTACAATTATTCCATTGATGATTATTACCCCACCGCTCCAAGTTGGATGATGGCGGCAGGTTGGATGCACGCGGGCGGCATTGACAACATCCTCTATGAGGGAAATATCGGAGCCGGGATTACGGCTGACGACATCCACGGGACGCACAATTTCGTCACGGCATTCAGGAACTACTACAACGGCTGGGAAACTGGAAAGACGCAGGAGACGGTCCCCATAATCCTTCAGACGTTCAGCAGGTATTACAACCTTGTCGGCAATGTGCTAGGGAAATCCGGATACCACACCAACTATGAGGCTGTGGCGCCCAATGGTTCCAATTTCAACACCTCGATATATGGTTTGGGCTATTCAGGCAATGGAAGCAACGTCTCCAGCGTGCCGGACGATTCGAACGTGGTCAATACGTTGCTGCGCTGGGGCAACTACGATGTGGTCACGGGCGGCGCGCGTTGGAACACGTCGGAGGTGCCGAGCAGCATCGGGCAGTACTCGAACCCTGTGCCCTCCGGCCAGTCCCTGCCCGCGTCGTTTTACCTTTCCGGGAAGCCTGGCTGGTGGGGAACCCCCTGGGGGAACCCTCCGTGGCCCGCCATCGGACCGGATGTGTCAGGCGGAAGCGGGCCGGGTGGGCACTCTTACGCCATCCCTGCCGAGCTTTGTTACAACAACACATCCAAGAATGGCAGCGGTGTCCTGAACTTTAGCGCGGACGCCTGCTACTCAAACTCTCCCGCGCCTACGGCGCCCACCGGCCTCGGCGCCGTGGCTCACTAGTCCAGTGTTTACATAGAATTGAAGCAAGGAGCTGCCTGATCGCCCGGTTTCTTCCGGGCGATCAGCCACACCCGCCATCCCACTGTCTCAAATGATCTACCCCATCAATCCAATTCGTGATCGGCGATGGGAAACCCTTGTCGAGCGGCACCCCCATTCGTCCATTTTCCACCGGCCGGAATGGCTGGAAGCCCTGTGGCGCACGTATGGTTACGAGCCCCTGGCCTATACCACCTCGGCGCCGCAGGAAGAATTGGCCAACGGCCTGGTGTTCTGCCGCGTCTCCAGCTGGCTCACTGGAAAAAGGCTGGTTTCGCTGCCTTTTTCCGACCACTGTGACCCTCTGCTGGACGCGGACGGCATGGCTCCGGCCCTGCTGGAAGAATTGCGCAAAGAGCAGAAGCGGGGGAAATTCAGCCACGTTGAACTTCGGCCGCGCCATTTGTTCCCGGGCCTCGAGACAGGAGGCGAGCCGAGCGATAGTTACTGCTTCCACGCCATTGACCTGGAGCGCGACGAGAAGGCCATCTATTCCGGTTTTCACAAGGACTGCGTCCAGAGGAAGATCAAGCGGGCCGACAAGGAAAAGCTGGAATACGCGGAAGGGCGGTCAGCTTCGCTGCTCAGGATGTTCTACAAGATGTTTGTCGAGACGCGACAGCGGCAGGGGGTTCCTCCCCAGCCGTTCCGCTGGTTCCAGAATCTGGCCGAATGCCTGGGCCCCGCGATGCAGATACGGGTGGCCTTAAAGGACGGCCGCGCGACGGCAGCCATCCTGACCCTTCAGCACCAGAAAACCCTGGTTTACAAGTACGGGTGCTCCGACACCGCGTCCACCAACCTGGGTGGAACGCCCTGGCTTTTCTGGAAAACCATTCAGGACGCAAAAGCGCAAGGCTTGCAGGAACTCGATCTCGGCCGGTCGGGTTGGGACAATGCCGGACTCATCACCTTCAAAGACCGCCTGGGTGGCGAGAGGTCCCCGCTGAACTACTGGAAATATCCGCAGCCGGCCTCGCGCAGCAGCCTTCTGGGCACGCTGAAGCGGCCTGCCGGGTGGGTGATGGGGCATTCACCGCAGCCGGTGCTGATTGCTGCGGGACGCGTTTTGTACCGGCACTTCGGCTGATCGTTTTTGAAGATTCCTTCCCCTGATTTCCTTCAAGAAATTTAACAGAGGTTTTGGGCACACACTTGCGGACGTCACTGGTGTGTGGACCGGGCAGGGGTCCAGGTTTCAGGGGTCTGCGTTTCAGATCTGAATCCAGCAAGGCGTCGGTTGTGGCGCACGGTGCCAATGAACTTCTTTCACATAAGAAGAGGCTGATTGGCTCGAAACTACTGAATCTGAATGATTAGGAGCGACCATGCGGAAGTACATCCGATTCATTGATGGCTACAGAAGGTTCCATAAATTGCGCATGGAACCTGAAGAAGCGATCGCGCTAGCTCGCACATCCCTGAGGAAACGAGTTGCAGACCGCGAAGAGAATTTCCTGAATTTTGTTGAGAAGGGCATTTTTCAGTATCCCGACAGCCCTTACCGGAATTTGCTGGAACCGAGGAAAATCACCTTCAACGATCTCCGCGAATGGGTAGGGAAAGACGGACTTGAGGCCGCCCTGCGCGTCCTGGAAGCGGAAGGCGTTTATTTCACCGTGGACGAGTTCAAGGGAAGGGTCCCGGTCGAGCGCAATGGAGTGAGCTTTAAGTGCCATGAAAGGATGTTTGACAATCCCTTCCTGGCGGCGGCTTACGAGGTCCGCAGTGGCGCAACCCGCAGCGCGGGGACGCGGATCCGCATCGACTTTGATTATCTTCACCAGCGCTCATTTTACGATGCGTTGTTGCTGGATATCCACGGCTGCACGAAGGCGCCGGTGGCGAACTGGTTCCCTGTTTTCCCCGGCGCGCCCGGCATCAATGCCAGCCTGCGGTTCGCGCACATCGGCAACGCGGCCAGGCGATGGTTTTCACAGGTGGACGAGACCAAGCTCAACATTGGCTGGGAGAGGAAGTGGGGCAAGAAGCTGATCTACCTGCTCAGCCGAATGTACGGATCTCCTCTGGCGCCCGCCGAGTATGTTGACCTGCAGCACGCGGAAAAGGTGGCCCAGTGGGCCGCCGAAATGGTGGCCGAGCATTCCGCATGCGTCGTCTACACCTTTGCGACCTCCGCCTTGAGGGTGTGCATGGCGGCCGAAGAACTCAACCTGAACATTAAAGGCACCCGGTTCCTGGTGACGGGCGAGCCGCTGACCGCGCAGAAAAGGAAGGAAATTGAATCCACGGGCTCTTTTGCGGTCCCGATCTACGGAATTTCCGAGGCGGGAGTGGTGGCTACCGGATGCAATCGGTCCTTTGAGGAAAGCGACCATTGCCACATGTACAAAGACACCACGGCCATCATCACCCATCCGTGCCGGGTCCCTCATTCCGATACGGTGGTTGATTCCTACCTGTTCACAAAATTTATGTACGAAGCGCCCAAGCTCCTGCTGAACGTGGACATGGGTGATTACGGAGACATTGGCAAAGGGACGTGCGACTGCGCATTCGCTGAGGTTGGCTTTGATGATTACATGGCCAACATTCGGAGCTACGAGAAACTCACCGGCGAAGGCGTGACGTTCGTTAACACGGATTTCGTCTGGATCATTGAAAAGAAACTTCCGGAAACCTTCGGTGGAAAGAGCACGGACTATCAGTTGGTTGAAGCGGAAGGGCCGACTGGAATCCCGGAACTGCACCTGCGGGTCAGTCCGGCCGTTCAAAACGTCAACGATACTGAGGTGGTGGGGGCCTTTCTGGGGCTGCTCCAGCATGCCGAAGATCGCCTCTGGGCCCAGGCCGGACCCGACATGTGGACCCAGGCTGGAATGGTTCGCATCGTCCGCGACTTTCCAATCCCCACGGGCAGTGGAAAAATTCAACCCTTTCATTTGTTAAAACCTGAGAAAAGTCAATTGACAGAACCAGTTGCTGGCAGGAGGTAGTCATGGGATTCCCCACACAGAGAATGAGAAGACTTCGTCAGAATAGTGGATTCCGGCGGCTCGTCCGCGAAACCACTCTTGCCGTTGATGATCTGCTCCAGCCCTTTTTTGTGGTGCCGGGGCACGGAATCAGGGAAGAGATCGGCGCGCTGCCTGGAAACTATCATCTATCCGTCGATTGCCTGATTGAAGACGTTAAGAAGGCGCGGGACCTGGGCGTCCCGGCGATCCTCCTTTTTGACGTCCCGGACGCCAACGAGAAAGACCTCCTTGCGTCGGGGGCTTACTCGCCCCACGGAGTTGTCCAGAAAGCCGTCAGGGCCCTGAAGCAGGAAGTTCCCGGCATCCTGATCGCTACAGACGTGTGCCTCTGCCAGTTCACGCCGCATGGGGACTGCGGTGTGCGTGAGAATGGTTACCTGAATAATGACCGTTCTCTGGAGATTCTGGCAAAGACGGCGGTGTCTCATGCGGAGGCAGGCTCTGACATGGTTGCTCCGGCAGCCATGCTGGATGGCCAGGTCAGGGCATTGCGGCAGGCCCTGGATTCCAACGGCTTCGAGAACCTGCCGATCATGGCCTATTCCGCCAAGTTTGCCTCCAAACTTTACGACCCGTTCCGTAAAGAAGGGACGCAATCCGCGAAATCACCCGTGGACAAGAGGTCGCATCAGATGCCGATTTTCAATTCCGACGAGGCCCTGCGGGAAATCGCTCTGGATATCGAAGAGGGGGCCGACATCGTCATGGTGAAACCGGCGCTCTTTTATCTCGACATCGTTTATCGCGCCAAGCAGCAGTTTCAAACACCCCTTGCCGTTTACAACGTGAGCGGCGAGTACGCGATGATCGATGCCGCAGCGCGCCTTGGGCGTCTGGATCGGAACCGGATCATGTTTGAGGCTCTGGCCTGCATGAAGCGCGCCGGCGCCGATGTGATCATCACTTATGCCGCCATGCAGGCTGCTCAATGCCTGAATGGAAAGCGGCTCTGCGTCGCTGCTTAGGCCCTGCCCTTGCCCCGCGGAGGCTCTCTGGTCGCAAAACCAGAGGAACGTCCCGCGGCGGGGAAATTTCCCGGTTGGAAAACCATACTTCGAGGACTAGGAAGCGGGAGGCTTCTTTTGCCATGGAAATTGTTGTCATTGGCTTGAATCACAGCACGGCCAGCCTAGAGCTGCGAGAACGCTTGTCATTCAACAAAGAACAGGCAAGCGAGGTCTCCACGCAGATCCTGGCCCACGGCTTGATGAACGAGGTCCTCATTCTCTCCACTTGTAACCGCACGGAGCTTTATGGCGTCCCCGACAGATGGACGGGGAATCGAACGGACCTGCTGGAAAACTTCCTGATGTCTTACCACAAGGTGCAGCCCGAAAATGTGAATGGGTCGCTCTACAAGCACACGGATCGGGATGCCGTGCGGCACATCTATCGAGTTGCCTCCGGTCTGGACTCGATGATGCTGGGGGAAGCTGAAATTCTGGGCCAGGTCCGCACCGCTTACACGAACGCCTACAAGCTTGGCGTTACAGGCCGGGTCCTGAATCGAATGTTTCAGTCCGCCATCGAAGTGGGCAAGCGGGTTCGGACTGATACCGGAATTGGTGTGCGTCCCATGTCGGTGGCCTTTGCCGGGGTGAAGCTCGCAGAGAAGGCCCTCACTTCGCTCAAGGACCGGCGGGGTTTGATCCTGGGGGCCGGAGTGACCAGCGAGAGGGTTCTGCGGCACTTGTGTGACCGCGGAATGCAGCAGATCCGCCTTCTGAATCGCAGCGCCGACCACGCCGAAACCCTGGCGATCCGGTATGGTTGTGAAGTCGTACCCTGGGAAAACCTCGGGAAGAGCCTGGATTGGCCGGACCTGGTGGTGACTTCTATCGCCAGCTCTGAACCGGTGTTGACTCGGGAGATGCTGCAAAAGAACATGGCGAAGCGGAAAAACCGGACCCTGGTGCTGGTGGATCTGGGCGTCCCGCGCAACATCGCTCCCAGCGTGGGAGACCTTAAGAATGTCTGCCTCTACAATATCGATGACCTGAATGAGATCGTTTTGCAGAACCTGAAGGCCCGGGAACAGGAGGTTCCGCGGGCTGAAGAGATCGTTGAGGAACACATCGAGGATTTTGTGCGCTGGCAAGCCGGCGTTTCCGCCTGTTCCATCCTCAAGGACCTTCGCGCCGGGCCCCAGATTGACCGCGATTCGTTCCTGCGCAAGCACCTGGACGCCATGTCGCATTATTCCGATCAGGAACTCGCTTATGTGATGGAGCTGCTGAAGAAATTTCTGGACGGCGCCACCCCGAAAACGGCGGGGACCCGCAGGACGAACTTGATATGCGGAACAAGGTCCAGGCCCTGAGCGCCTTCTGCACCCATTTTGACGACAACCGTGGGAGAAATTAATGGCATTGCCTGCAAGTGCGAAACTGGCTGAGCCCGCCATCGGCGTCGAGCCTGACCTTTCCCTGCGGTCAGGGCGCCCGCAGGAGGGCGCGGCGGGCTATCCGATGAGTCTACGAGCATTCGTTGACCTTCTGTCGAAGAGAGGAGATCTGAAACGCATCTCCCAACCTGTCGATTGGAAAATCGAGCTTGGAGAAATTACCCGAAGCCATCGTCAGCCGCTTTTGTTCGAGAACATCAGGGATTATCCCGGCCAGCGAGTGTTCACCAACGGACTGGGCAACTTCTCCTCCACGGCGCTTGCCCTGGGGCTGCAGCCGGAAAAGGGCAGAAAGCCGGTGATGGCGGAAGCAAAGCGCAGGGTTGAAACCCCTGTGAAGCCAGTTATGGTTGATAGCGGACCGGTGATGGAAAACATCATCGAGGGGCAGGCTGTTAACCTCTTCGATTTTCCGGTCCCCCAGTGGAGCCGGCACGACGCCGGCCGCTATATCGGAACCTGGCACGCGAATGTGACCCGTGACCCTGAAACCGGCCGCAGGAACCTTGGCGTATACCGGATGCAGCTCCTCGGACCCCGGCAGACAACCGTCAACACCTCTTTAGCGAGCCATCTGGGCCGGCACTTTGCCCAAGCTGAGAGGATGGGCCGGCCGCTCGAAATGGCCGTTGTCATTGGCGCGCCTGAGCCGGTGGTGATGGCGGCAGGTTCCGGCTACCCGGGCGGCTGCGACGAATATGATCTGGCCGGCGGACTCTGCGGCAGCGCGGTCCCGCTGGTCAAGTGCCGGACGGTGGATCTCGAGGCGCCGGCGGAAGCGGAGATTGTCCTGGAAGGACTGATCCGGCCGGGAGTGCGGGTGCACGACGGGCCCTACTTTGACTACGCCG
Organism: uncultured Acidobacteriota bacterium; assembly: GCA_963783155.1. GTDB lineage: Bacteria > Acidobacteriota > Terriglobia > UBA7540 > UBA7540 > SCRD01. The sequence goes on from CAWANC010000018.1 coordinate 296,213, forward strand.
GAGTGCCCACCGAAAATCCCGGCGCTTTCCTGTTTGATGTTACCTGCGTGACCTTTCGCAACCGCCCCATCTTTCGTGGAGCGGCGGTGGGCCACCCTGGCGCAGAGGACCAGCAACTTTTTGCCTTCCTGGCGGCCGTCGGACTTTTTGACTTTCATGATTCGCGTCCGCGGCACTGGATTCAGAGCGGGTTGATCGAGCGGCGGCTCTTCCGGCTGTTTCAGTCGGCGGGCAGAGCTCATGCTCCGGCTTTCCTGCGCCGCGCGGCGAAGCGGCTGGGCATGGCCCGCTGAACTTTGTCGAGTCAGCAATGGCCTCCGGGCGCGTTAGCCCGGCATCCGCCAATCCGGCCGCCTGATTTCATCCTGCAAACCAGGAAGCGACTTTCTTGCCATCAACCATGCCAAATCCGGAAACAACGGTGGGGATCCTTTATTGCGGCGACATGGGATCCGCTTTCGGGAAGTTGCTGCGCGAGGGTGGCCTGCGCGTGGTGACCACTTGTGAAGGCCGCAGCCGCGCCACGCAGGAGCAAGCCCAGGCCTCAGGATTCGAGATACTCCCGAGTCTTGATGATGTGGTGGCCCAAAGCCACTTTGTTTTTTCGCTTGTCCTTCCTTCAGCAGCCGTCGATGTGGCGCAGCAATATCTCAGCCGCCACCAGATGCGTCCCGAAGGCAGCGTTTTTGTGGAGGCCAACTCCATTGGACTGGACACCCTTTGCGAGATCGAACGCCTGATGGCCGCGCGGAATGTCCCCTTGGTGGACGCGACGTTTAACGGTTCGGCTCACCGTCTGCAAGACCACGCTGTGTTGCACCTGAGCGGGCCCGAGGCCCAAAGCGTCGCGTCCATCTGTAAAGATCTTGTGCGCGTGAACCTGCTGGGCGCGCGGGTTGGATCGGCAAGCCTGACGAAGCTGATGATGTCGGTGCTGGCCAAGGGCCTGGCCGGCCTTTTCCTGGAGGTGGGGGTACTGGCCGAGAGGGCGGAGATGCTGGAGTCTTTCCTCGGGAGCTGCCGCCTCTTTTACCCGGATATTCTGGCTGCCGCTGAGCGCATGCTGCCCACCTATCCCCGCCATGCAGCACGGCGCCTGGGAGAGATGCGCGACATCGAGCAACTGGGGCGCGCCTATCGGTTGAAGCTGGGCATGACCCACGAGGCCGGGGGGTGGATCCGGCGCATTGCCGGTATCCCGTGGGTCGAAAAGATGTTGAAAGGTCCGGCTGATATGCCGACCGTCATAAAATTTGTTGAGAAAGCTTGTTCGATTGAGGGCTTAGGGTCCCAAAAAGAAAGAATTGGAGGTTCGCTATGATTTCACAAACACCAAAATCCGCCAGTATCCATCCAGGTCCAGGCTTTCGCGTTCGTAAGAATTTCACCCGGCTGGACCCGGTATTGATGAGCCAGTTTCTGGAATACGAGGTGCCCGACATTTCGGACTCTCTCAACCGGCTCTACGCACTGGATGCCGCGATCACGTGCCAGACCGACAAACGCCATCGGCTGTGCGGACCGGCGTGCACTGTCCACGTGTTTCCCGGCGACAACCTGATGGTCCACAAGGCGCTGGATATTGCAAAGCCCAACGACATTGTTATGGTGGATGCCCATGGCATCCGCGGCACGAATGCTGTGCTGGGCGACATCGTTTGCACGAAGGCAAGGCATCGTGGAATCGCAGGCTTCATTGTTGACGGTCTGGTGCGCGACATGCCGGGCATCGAGGACCTGGACTTCCCCGTCTTCGCGCGTGGGACGACGCCCGTCGGCCCGTTGCACCGAGGTCCTGGCGAAATCAACTGCCCCATTTCCTGCGGCGGCGTAGTGGTGAACCCTGGCGATGTGGTGGTTGCCGACGTTTCGGGAATCGTCATCGTGCCCCGTGAATGGGTGGAAGATACCCTGCACAGGCTCGAGGCCCACAAAGCTCATCAGGAAAAGTACCTGGCGGCCGTGCGCAGGGGCGAGTTTTCGAACGCCTGGGTGGACGACATGTTGATAGCACTGGATTGTCTGATCAATGACGACGGGATGGAAACCAACGTGGATCCCGTTCCCTCAGGTGTTCTTCCCCTGGCCAATGGCAGTGGCCGCACGGTTGAACGCGCTGATCTGCAGAAGGGAGTTTAGCATTGTCTGCAACGGCGAGTTTGCTGCAGTTCTACGGTTATGCCATCCGGGCAAAGCGCTTGCTGGGCAGGGCCCGGGCGCAATCGCTCCAGGTGAAAATTCACCGCTCGCGTTTTTATGAGGATGCCTGGCGTGAGGCAGCGGGCGAACTGGGTGCGGAGTTCGAGGTGATGGGCGGAGGAATCCTCAAGATCAGCCGCGACGGAGCCAGCATCCGCGTCCACACCAACTTCACGCCGCTGGACGATCCCGTCACGTTGCAGGTGGCGCTCAACAAGCTGATGGTCCTGGGCATGCTCCGTTCGAACGGTTTGCCGACGCCGGACCATGCTGCGTTTTCTTTGAACAGCCTGGACAAGGCGTTTCAATTCCTCGCCGGGCACACCAGGTGCGTTGTGAAGCCGGCGGAAGGCACGGACGGGGGGTGTGGCGTTACCACGGGGATCGAAACGCGTTCCCAACTGATCCGGGCGGCGGCGCGGGCTGCCGGTTACTCCCCAAAGCTGCTTGTGGAAGAACAGGTGGAGGGCGACATCATTCGCCTGCTTTATCTCGATGGGCAACTGCTGGATGCCGTGAAACGAAGCTCACCCACAGTCATTGGAGATGGAAAGTCGAGGATTTCTCAGTTGGTTTTTGGCCTGAACCAGAAACGGATTGAGGCGGGCTACGGGCTGGCGCAGGTCACCCTGAAGTCTGACCTGGATATGGAACGGACCCTGGCGCAACAGGGGCTTTCACGTCGGTCCATTCCGGCCAGGGGCCGGCGGGTCAAGCTGAAGAGCGTTGTCAATGACAACATGGCTGACGAAAATGTGTCGGTTGCCGGTGAGATTTCCGAGAGCATCGTAGACGCAGGCCGCCGGGCGGCGGAACTGGTAGGGAGCCGGCTCGCCGGCGTTGACGTCATTACGCCCAACATCGGCCAGGGACTTGAGGAAGCGGGCGGCAAGATCCTGGAAGTTAACACCACGCCCGGATATCACTACCATTATTTCAAGCGGGATGGAGCCTGCCGTGTAGCGGTTCCCATTCTGAGGACGTGTCTGGAGCACGCTCGCGAAGGCAAGCCTGTTGTAAAGCAGTACGCCAGGATTTGACACCTTTACACCTCTGCTGCCTGCTTGGATATAAGTTTCGGCCTTACGCCTTAGGATATTTTCGAATTCGACTAAGGAGTTTCACCATGAACAACAAAATGGTCAATTTCGATCCTGCCCAGTACGCTGAGGCCTTTGCCCGGGATGGATACGTCCACATTCCCCAGGGGGTGACCGAGGAATTCCACGCAAAGCTGGCGAAGCATGTGGACGAGAACTTTCGTGCCCTCACCATGAAAGATTTCGCCATTGGCGACAAGCAACAGGCCAAATATGAGTTTCCTGATGACGGAGATTATGTGCAGGAATTCTTTGATGCCGTTGGAAAGGTTTGTGGTTTCAAGCCGGGTGAGCTGGTCCTTTCCGAACGGCACATCAAGGCCTACGACGCAGACGCTGATCCTGATCCTCACGCGCACAAAGACCGATTCGCGTCGCAAATTTCCGTGGGCATCTCCGTTCACGTTCAAAAAGGGTCGACGCTGGTGCTCTACCCCTACGACAAGACGGAGGTCAACCCTTTCAATACTTCCAGGCGGCTGCGCGCCAGCCTTTCGCCCGAACAATATCCGGAACCAGGGTTCAAAAGCATGCGCCGTGTTGAGATCCAGGATTCGCCGCGTGACGTCATCATATTCCGTGGCCATAGCACCTGGCACCTGCGGAAAAATGCCGCGCTGACCACCATGCTGTATCTGAAGCTGAACGCCTTCAACTGTGACCCCCTCGGTGAAGACCCGTACACCGGGCGGCACCGCGAGCAAACACAGCAGGCTATCGCCATGGACGACGGGCAGCTTGGGCAGTGGACTCCACTGATCGGCCGGCGAGTCGATTACATCCACCGGTACTACAACCGCGACTGGAAAGAAGTTCTCGGTGTGGTGCTGTGGAATGAGAACCACTTCACGATTGATGACCAGGAATTCGCCTTGTTAAAGGCAGTGGATGGAAAGAGCAAATTGGAAACCATCCTTGTCAATATGAATGCCAACGGGGACAAGGGAGAAGTGTTGCAGAAGGTCCGCCGATTGGCGGATCGCGGCATCATCGACTTAATCAAACAGGATAACCTTTGACCGGCCGTCATTTTTGACAGGGACCCCAATGACCACAACTATCACGTTACCGCAGAGTCCAAAAGTGACAACACAAGTGGCAGCAGAAAAGCCGCTTCCACCCGCAATTCTCTTTGGGGGATTTTTCCAGGCCTTCCAGGTGGTGGAGAGCCTGGCGGCCAGATCCATTCCAGTCTACGTTCTCAATAACCGTTGGTCCGAGGCGCGGTTCAGCCGCTTTGCCCGGGCGATTCGCCTGCCCAAAAATGTGCCCTACGCCGAGGCGGCGGTGGAGTTCCTGACCGGGCACGACTCCGATGAGCTGGAAGGAAGCGTGCTGCTGGCGGCCGGGGACCAGGAACTTGAGATCATGAACACCCACCGGGAAGCGCTGGAGAAAAAGTACCGGCTTGACCTGTCAAATCCGGTCGCCCAGCGAACAATGCTGGATAAGCTGGCCACGTACAAAGCGGCAAAAGAAGCCGGGGTGCCTGCGCCGAAGTTCTGGGAAGTTCGATCGGAAGAAGAAATACACCGTCTGAGCGAGGAGTTTGTTTATCCGATCATCGTCAAGCCCACCCTTTCTCACGTGTTTCGGGTGAAGTTCCAACGGAAGTTTTTTGTGGCTGAAAATTTCCAGCAGCTTCTTGAGAGCTATCGCCTTGCTGACGGCGCCGGCATGGAAGTGGTGCTGATGGAGAACATTCCCGGGCCCGACAACCGATTGTGCAGCTATTACACCTATATGGATGAAGAAGGCAACGCGCTGTTCGATTTCACCAAGCGTGTCATCCGGCGCTATCCGGTGAATATGGGGATTGGAGCTTACCATATCACCGACCACGTCGAGGGCGTGCGTGAACTGTCGCTGAAGCTGTTCCGGCACGTAGGTCTCCGGGGGCTTGCGAACGCCGAGTTCAAATATGATGATCGTGATGGCCAATTGAAATTGATTGAGTGTAATGCGCGGTTCACCGCCGCGAACAGTCTGGTGGCCAAGGCCGGATTTGATCTGGGAACGTTTGTCTATAACCGGATTGTCGGCATTCCGCAGCCGCCATTCACCACGTTCCGAACGGGTTTGCGGATGTGGGACCCGCTCCGGGATTTTCGCGCCTTCCTGGAACTGAGAGCGCGCGGAGAGATGACGCTGATCGAGTGGCTGGCCAGCATCATGCACCCCACCTCGATTTCCTATTTCTCATGGCGCGACCCGCTGCCGAGCCTGGTCCGGCTGACGAAGCGGGCACGGGTCTACTGAGCAAGAGGCCCGTCGGCCTTCCGGAAAGTGTATTCCAGCATGCCGGCAGGGAGAACCCATTCGGTTCTTCAGCAAGCGACAGATGAAACGCCAGTGGCGCCAGGAGAGCATCCGCCGATGATGGACAATTCGAATCTCTTAGTGGATAAAGCAGGAGAGGATTTCGTGCAGGAAAAGAATTTGCCCAACCCGGAACCATCGGAACAGGTGATGATCGATCACTACCGGTGCCCGCCGGAATTTGTGCGCGTCGGCGTCAGGGGAGATTTGTCGGAACGCGCCGGCTTCTTTAAATTTGGCTCCGGATCGGTCTGCTACGGGCGGACCTCCGCCTTCACGCCTTCCCCTGAAACGGGGGGAATTCTGATTGATGCTCTGAAATACGCCAGGGGCGGCCCAAACGGCATCACCCTGCCGTTCGACATTGCCGAAACCGCCACAGCGCTCCGTTACGAGAGATACGCGCGGGATGGAAATGGCGCCGACAGGAGCAGCATTCTGAACCGGTCCGTGCGGGCGGCTTACTACGCCATCCGGCCTGCGATGCCTGTCCCGGTGCGCAAACACCTTCAAAGATACTACCTGCGGGGCTGGGACAAGAGAGAGTTTCCGCGCTGGCCGGTGGAAACAAGCGTTGAATCCACTTTTGAGACAGCGATGCTGCTGAACCTGAAAGCGAAGGGCCTGAAAGAGATCCCCTTCATCTGGTTCTGGCCGGGTGGTGCGCAGGCCTGCGCGGTGATGACTCACGATGTTGAGGCGCTGGCCGGCAGGAACTTCTGCGACCAGCTGATGGACATCGATGATTCCTACGGCATCAAGTCTTCATTCCAGGTTGTTCCCGAGTCGCGGTACGAGGTTCCGGAGGCTTATCTGGATAATATTCGCCGGCGCGGATTCGAGGTGAACGTTCATGACCTCAACCACGATGGCAATCTGTACCGGGATTACGAGGAATTCAGGCGGCGGGCGGCCGTGATCGAAAGGTATAGAAAGATCTTTGGTGCGCGGGGATTCAGAGCAGGGATCCTTTACCGGAATATCGACTGGTTTGACCTTTTGCACTTTGAATATGACATGTCGGTTCCCAACGTTGCGCATCTCGAACCCCAGCGCGGAGGGTGCTGCACCACGTTTCCCTACTTCATCGGAGACCTGTTGGAAATTCCGGTGACCATGACCCAGGACTATTCGCTTTTTAACATCCTGGGCCATTATGGGCTGGACCTGTGGGAGACCCAGATGGATGCGATCCGCAGGAAGCATGGCGTGATGAATTTTATCGTCCATCCCGATTACATCCGCAATGAACCCGAGCAGAAGGTTTACCGGAGCCTGCTGGCCCGTCTTGCCGAAATGCGGAGGGACGCCGGCGTCTGGATACCACTGCCGGGTGAAGTGAACCAGTGGTGGCGCGAGCGGAGCCGGATGATGCTGGTGAGGAACGGCGGCGGTTGGGAAATTGAGGGAGAGGGCAAGGTCCGCGCCAGAATTGCTTATGCGCGCCTGGAGAACGACGCTCTGGTCTACTCGTTCTGAAATTTTAAAGGTCCACCCGGCTGCGGCCGCATGATGCGGCTGTCACGGCCGGGGGGTTGCACATTCACGATGCCTCAGGGGCAGGCTTTGAAAGCCGGTTCACTGAATTCAGGGTCCCAGGGTCCATCCACATTCACCGCACGAATTTGAAGTTCAAGTTCCGAATCCACGGTTCCACGACCGGCTCGCGACACTGAGCTGGCTGTCAAAAGCCGCCGGAGATCGGGTAGGGAACCACAGGAGGATGAATAACATGGTGTCTACAACGATGTTGGCCAAGAGTCTTGATGAACAAAACGATATCCTGACGCAGTTTCAGGGCCAGGTCAGGGAGAGAACGGCACGGGTTGGAGTGGTAGGGATGGGCTATGTGGGGCTCCCGATTGCTCTGCTTTTTGCCAAGAAAGGTTTTCAGACCACGGGCTTCGATATCGATCCCGTGAAAATCGAATCCCTCCGGCAGGGCAGCAGCTATATCAAACATATCCCCGATTCCGAAATCGCCCAGGGGGTCCAGGCGAACCTATTCCTGCCGACCATTGACTTTTCGCAGTTGGGCGCCATGGATGCGGTGATCATCTGTGTTCCCACTCCCCTCGATGACCACCGGGAGCCGGACCTTTCATATATCCGGGCGACAGCGGAATCCATCGGCAGCCACCTGCGTCGCGGACAGCTCGTGGTGCTTGAAAGCACCACCTACCCGGGAACCACCGAGGAAGTTGTTCTCCCCATCCTGGAAAAGTCCGGATTGCGCTGCCCGGTTTCCGACTATTCCGCCGAATCCAACGGGAAGGCGAAAGCGGACGCCGACAGGACGGACTTCCTGCTGGCCTTTTCGCCGGAGCGGGAAGATCCTGGCAACAAGAATTTCAAGACGTACCAGGTGCCCAAGGTGATTGGCGGGGTCAACGCCCTCAGCGTGCTTGCAACCCGGGCCCTCTATAAAACGGTTTTCGAGCACACGGTCCTGGTGAGTTCATCGCGCGCCGCGGAAATGACCAAGCTTCTGGAAAACATCTACCGGTCCGTGAACATCGCCCTGGTGAATGAGCTGAAATTGCTCTGCCTGAGGATGGGCCTGGACATCTGGGAGATCATTGATGCGGCCAAGACCAAGCCCTTTGGCTTCTCCGCATTCTATCCAGGGCCGGGATTGGGTGGCCATTGCATCCCGATCGATCCCTTCTATCTGACCTGGAAGGCCCGCGAGTACGAATTCCCCACCCGGTTTATCGAGTTGGCGGGAGAGATCAACGCCTCCATGCCCGAGCACGTTGTGGCCGCCACCGGCGAGGCGCTGAATAGCCGAAAGCAATGTCTCAACAACTCGCGCATCCTGGTTCTCGGGGTTTCCTACAAGAAGGACATTGACGATTTGCGGGAGTCTCCTTCGCTGGCGATTATGGAACTTCTGCAATCGCGTGGAGCCCTCGTGGATTACCACGACCCCTTTTTCCCGCATCTGGGCCGGATGCGCCGGTACAATTTCCATCTCGATTCGGTGGACCTGAGCGCGGAAACCCTTTCCCAATATAATGCCGTGCTGATTGCCACTGACCATTCCTCTGTCGATTATGAGTTTGTGGTTCGCCACTCGCGGCTGGTGATTGACACCCGCAATGCCACGCGGGATATCACGGAATATCCGGGCAAGATTGTCCACTGCTGATAGGCTGGCTGGCTGAAGTTTATCCCGCGGTCAGGCGGAGGAGAAACCTTGCGCAAATTCGTAAGGACTTGCGCAAGGTTCTTTCCCTGGTACTGCAGGCGTGCCGGAAAGAGCCGGGGATGGCTTCTGCGCGCTGCAGGTGTTTCTAAGGCGCCGTGGTGGCCGGGACGGGGCCGGCGGGAGGGCTTTCCACTCCTTGCGTATCTACGGATTTGACCTCGTAGTAGTAGGTTGTGCCCCCCTCGACGGTGGCATCCTCAAACGATGTGGTCGCCAGGGGCGAGGACCCGTTGAGCACGCCAAACGGGCCTGCCAATGTGTTCCCGCGGTAAATGTTATACCCGGCAATGGTGACCGGGGAAGTGGAAGGCGCGCTCCAGGCCAAATCGATGCTGTGGTACGTAAAGCCTGAGGGTAATGAGGCCGATTTCCCACTGGAATTGGTCACCGTGACAGCGACCGAAGCGGAGCTGTGGACAGGGGTAACCGCCACGAGGGTGGAAGAGTTGGTGAGAGATACGGAAGTTGCCCCCAGCCCTCCAAAATTTACGGATACGCCCGTTTGAAAGTCTGATCCGCTGATGGTCACTCTGGTTCCACCGGCGGCTGGCCCTGAGATTGGAGAAACGCTGTTGACGCTGAGGGCTGCTGTTCCAAACGTGAACCCCCCGGCGAGAGTTGCGTTGACCCCGTCCGGGTTGGTGACGGCCACGTTGACGGACCCGTTGGCATGTGCTGGCGTGGTGGCTTTGAGCTGGGTGGAACTCACGAAGGAAACGTTGGTGGCAGAGCTGCCGCCAAAGGCGACGGTTGCGCCGCTGGCAAAGTTGGAACCCGTTATCGTGACGACTGTCCCACCGGTGGTGCCCCCGGAGCCTGGCGATACACTGCTGATGGCGGGCGAAGAGGATGTGTAGGTAAAAGCGTCCGAGACCGATGTCGAATTGCCATCGGCTGTTGTAACTTTCACGGGGACCTTTCCCTTGACGTGTGGCGGGACCTTGGCGCTGATTTGCAGCGAGCTCATGATTCTGACGTTCGTTGCCGCGACTCCGCCGAAGCTGACTGAAGGGGAAGTGGGCTGCGTTCCGGACGCAAAATCTGACCCGTTGATGATGACAGTTGTCCCTCCTGACAGTGGAGCAGAGTTGGGGACAATCGAAACGATTTTAGGCGATCCGCTCTCCGGCGAAGTGCCGGGATTAAGGGCAGAGGCCGGATCGTTGCGGCATGAGCTATTCATTAACGGGACGGCGGCCACCAGCAGAGTGGCCATGCACGCGAGAATCTCTTGTTTGAGTGCTCTTGAGTTCATGGTGCCTTTTCTCCTGACGGGGCTGAAACCAGGCGGGAAGCGTGGAGCCGAAAACGTCACAGGCCGGCATTCGCACGGCCTGTGTTGGTTTTTGTTTTCAGTTGCTTCCGAGCTTCGTGTTTCCTGTATTGCTCCCCTCTTTCTGTCTTCCTGTGCTGACTCCTGCGAACAAGGCCGGCGGTCGTCCCCTCAGGGAGATGGGACAATGGCCTGGGCCTGGTTGGAATAGCTGCTTTCCGCATTGCTGCTGTTGACGGCGGTGGTGACGTAGAAGTAGGTATGTCCGGCCTGCACCTGGCTGTCACTGAATGATGTCCCGGAAACCAAAGCTGCATTCACCCGGTTGTAGGGACCGCCGGAAGTGGAGCCGCGATAGACGTTAAAACCCGATAATCCGGATGCGCCATTGGTCCATGAAAGTGTGACCGTGTGAAAGTAGATAAAGGCCGACGCCAGTGCTCCGTTCTGCGAATCTGTGTTGGTGACGGCTATGGACACGGTGCCGGCGGGAGAAACAGGGCTCACAGCCTGAATCTCGGTTGAGCTGACCAGCGTCACGGAGGTTGCGGCAATTCCTCCAAAAGTTACGTTCGCCCCGCTTTGAAATCCGCTGCCGAGTATCTTCACGGTGGTCCCGCCTGTTACCGGACCCGAATTGGGCGAAACGCTGCTGACGGCAGGCCCTGAAGTGTAGGTGAAGCCGGAAGACAGGGAAGCGGATTGCGTATCGAGATTGGTTACGGTGATGGATACCGTCCCGGAACTTCCCGTCGGCGACATGGCGCTGATCTGGGTGGAACTGCCCACCGTAACAGCCGTGGATTGTGAACCGCCAAATTTGACGGCAGCTCCCGCTTGAAAGCCTTTGCCAGTGATCGTGACCACCGTTCCTCCACAGCTGGGGCCCCCTGTCGGGGAAGCGCTCGAAACTCCCAGGGTGCTTGAGCTAGTACTGGTGTAGGTGAAACCGGAGAGCAGCGAAGCGGACTGTGAATCGGGATCGGTTACGGTGATCGAGACGGCCCCGGCACTTCCTGCCGGCGACACGGCGCTAATCTGGGTGGAACTGGCAACGGTGACAGCCGTGGATTGTGAACCGCCGAACCTGACTACAGCTCCCGCCTGGAAGCCTTTGCCGGTAATGGTGACCGCGGTTCCACCGGAGGTCGGACCTTGTGCCGGTGAAGCGCCCGAAACGCTCAGGGTGGTTGCGCTGGCGTAGGTGAAGCCTCCTGCCAGCGTTGCGGATTGGTTGTGAGGACTTTCTGTTACCACTACGCTCACTGTTCCGCTCGCGTGCGCAGGCGTAACGGCCTGCAACTCAGTTGAGCTGACCACAGCCACCGACGGGGCGGCAATTCCTCCGAAGTAAACGAAAGCAGACGACTTAAAGCCGCTGCCTGACACGGTGACCGTAGTCCCGCCGACGTTAGGCCCGTTGTTAGGCCCCGCGCTGCTGATGGAGAGGTTGTTGCTTGAATGGCCTTTCACAATTCTATTGCCTTGATATCCCCTCGCAAAGGTTGCGGCCATGCAAAATGTGAAGATGGAGAGAATGGATAGAAGGAACAAATGGTGCTGACCTGAGGTCGGACCGACGATACGCATTTTGGTACTCCCTTTCGAGTGCAAACTCCTGGTTTGCGCATCGGTCCTCCCCCTCGAAATGACTCAATGCCTTATTTTTTCTCCACTCTGCCGGGGCAGAAACCCCCCGCAACAGAGCAGAGTTCGTGTGTCATCATCCCTCCCCTTCGTGCCAAGATGCATGTCCCTAAACATGCAGGTCTTCAATCAGCCATTTCCGACCAGCTTCTTCTTTTTTTTGCTGTCCATCTGAAGCCTTGTCTTGACAACTTTGTTGACTGCAGTTCCGAGGTTACGCGGAAGCATGCTCTACAACAACTGTACGAAGGGCTAGAAGAGGGTCAGGTTTTAGAGTGGGAAAGTCCCTCAGTCGTACTGCCGGGGGATGCGGAATTGCGGGTCCATGAAGCATCTTGTTCTGTGGCAACGGGTTGCAGACGGAGTGTCTCAGGCGCAGGAGAGAAGCTCAAATTCCCGCAGGCCGCCGGTTTCATGCAGTTTCAGACTTTGGACCTGATTCCGGCGGCAGATGAGAACTGACGAGGTTTGTCTATGGAGCAGAAAGCGGGCAGGGGGGCGCATCTTCAGGTCTGCCTGCTATCTACCCATCCGTTGCTTCTCGATGAGTTCACCCGGAACCTCTCCGGGTCACATTTCAAAGTAAAAGCCTTCCGGCTGCGCCAGGTTTTCTTTGAAGATGTGAATCGCCTGGCGATTCCAGGCGCGAACGTCTTCGTCGTGGATGGCTACGATCGGTTCGCACGGACCCTGATTGGCGCCCTGGTTGACCGGTTCCCCAACTCTCCTGTCATCGTACTCTCTGAAAAATTCAAGGATTCCACGGCTTTTCCCCTTCTGGAGCTCGGCGTCAAGGGTCTCCTCGATTATTCCGAGGCCTCGGGAAACTTGCCAGAGGCGGTCATACTGGTGGCCAACGGAGGTTATTGGGTCGAGCGGAGGCTTCTCTCCCGATTTAGGGGCTCCAGGGTCCGCAGTCCCAGGCGCCGAATTGCCCAAACGCGTTCTGCGGGTCTCAGCCCGCGAGAGGGCCAGGTGCTGAAGTGCGTGCGCGAACGCCTTTCGAATAAAGAGATTGCCAGGAAACTGAAAATTTCTGAACGAACGGTCAAGTTCCACGTGTCCAATCTTCTGGCCAAATTCGAAGTGAAACGGCGGCTGGACCTGATCATGCTTCTGGTACAGGACGAGCCGTCATAGCGTTTGTCGATCACAGGAACAATGGTTCAGGCTACGAACCCGGCAGAGTCAACTGGCATTCCCACGCCGTAACCACGGCCTGCCAGAAGCCTGCAATGTCTCCGCGAAACATCGCCTCGCCTCGCTAATCTTTCCCGCTATCCTTTGAAGAAGTTCCCTCCCTCTTTTCCTTTCCCGTTTTCCATCCCAGGCGCCATTTCATCAACCTCGCCCGGCCTTTCGGGCACGGGAGGCCGCAGTGTATTCGTCCGCGCCTCCGTCCTTCATGCCTCCCGCCGCATTCCTCAAGCCACATAAGTGAAAATAATGCTGGAAGTCCGAGAGTCTCTCGGGTTTAATGAGGCAGGCAAAGCGTCACTTTTGCTCGTCACATATGGAAACAGAAGGAAGGAGAAAGCCCGTTGGGCGCCGTGGGCGCGGAATAACGCACCGATGCCAGGCGCGCGCGCGTTTTTGTGACGATAAAAGCATTCTCCATCTGAAAGGTGCTTGCAATGTTTGTTCCCTCGACTTATGCGGTTGCTCTCTTCATGATGATTCTCAGCATGGTCTGCTGGGGAAGCTGGGCGAACACCCAGAAGCTCACCCGGAACTGGCGCTTTGAGCTGTTCTATTGGGATTACGTCTGGGGAATCCTGCTGATGTCCGTGCTGATGGGATTCACGCTCGGCAACACGCAGCCGGGAAGCCCCGGCAGTTTTATGACCAACCTCGGCCGCGCAGACGTCCACCATCTGCTGCTGGCGTTTGTGGGAGGCATCGTTTTCAATGTCGCCAACATCCTGCTGGTGGCCGCCATTGCGATTGCCGGCCTGGCCGTGGCTTTCCCCATCGGCATCGGGCTGGCGCTGGTGATCGGATCGATCCTCAATTACATCATCACTCCGGCCGGGAATCCCCTGCTGCTGTTCGGGGGCATTGCGCTGGTGTGCGTGGCCATTGTGCTGGACGCCATGGCCTACCGCAAAATTTCCGAAGACCTGAAGCTGAGCACCAAAGGCATCCTGCTCAGCCTGTTTTGCGGCGTGGGCATGGGACTGTTCTATCCTTTTGTCGCCAAAGCCTTGAAGGGCCCGCACCACCTGGGGCCTTACACCGTGGCCTACGTTTTCGGGATTGGGGTTCTGGTCTGCACCGTGCCGCTGAATTACATCTTCATGCGAAGGCCCGTGTCCGGCCCGCCAGTCCGCTTTGCGGACTACCTGCACGGGAGCAAGTCGCTGCACTTCTGGGGAGTTCTGGGAGGAATGATCTGGGGAGTGGGAACCATTTCAAACTTTGTCGCCTCCTATGTGCAAATGGTGGGCCCCTCCGCCTCGTATGCCCTGGGGCAGGGAGCTACCATGGTGTCAGCCATCTGGGGAGTGTTTGTGTGGAAAGAGTTTGCCCGGGCCGACCGCTCCGCCAAACGCCTGCTGGCCCTCATGTTCGCCTTTTTCATTGCCGGACTCATCGGCATTGCGCTTGCACCCGTGGTCAAGTTTTAGGGTTCAGGCGCCGCAGATGCCGCATCTTTGGGGGCGCGAGCGGCCTGCCGGTCCTTTTGGAGAAAGGGCACGGATTCATCCGTGCCGGCAACCGGCGCCCAAAGATAAATTCCCAGCCCTCTCCGAGAGGAGAGGGTGGGCGCGCGCGCGACCGGGTGAGGGGTGTTCTTGCGGCTGTTGTGCCGATCGATCAGGACGATTTGACGAAGTGAACGGATAACGCGGAATCCTTGTCCCCGCCGCCCGCAGTTTTTCTTCATCTTGGGAGGCAGCATATTCGATGCGACTAACCAGACAGTTGTGGATTTCAAGCGCGATCATCGCCGTGTTTATTTGCGCGGTGCCGGCGGCGCAGGCGTTTGCGCGGAAACGCCCCCTGGCGCAGACGCCCCCCATGGGCTGGAACGACTGGTACCAATACAAATGCACCATCAGTGACGCCATTGTGCGCGCCAACGCCGACGCGCTGGTCAGCACCGGAATGAAGGCCGCCGGCTACACCTACATCAGCATCGATGACTGCTGGCAGGGCCAGCGCGACGCCAAGGGCAGAATTCATCCCAACAGCCGCTTCCCGAACATGAAGGCCCTGGCGCGTTACATTCACAAAAAGGGGCTGAAGTTCGGCATCTATTCTTCGCCGGGGCCGAAAACCTGCGCAGGCTACGAAGGCAGCTACGGCCACGAAGAGCAGGACGCCCGCACCTACGCGCACTGGGGCGTTGATCTTCTTAAATACGACTGGTGCAGCGCCCGTAAGGTTTACACGCCGGACCAGATGCAGGCGGCTTACAAGAAGATGGGCGACGCGCTCCGGCGCCTCCATCGCCCGATTCTCTACAGCCTTTGCCAGTATGGCCTGGAAGGTGTCTGGCAATGGGGAGCTTCGGTGGGCGGCAACATGTGGCGCACCACGGATGATATTGGCGGCGACTACTATCGCGTCTCCATGTTCGGGTTCATGCAGAACGGGCTTGCACCCTTTGCAGGGCCGGGACACTGGAACGATCCGGACATCCTCCAGGTTGGCATCGGCAATCTGGACCACGACGAGGAACTGACCCAGATGAGTTTGTGGTGTATCCTGGCCGCGCCGCTGCAGGCCGGGAACGACCTTGCGCATATGAGCAGGGACACGCTTGCCATTCTCACCAATCCCGAAGTGATCGCCGTCGATCAGGATCCCAAAGGCGTGGAAGGCCATCGCGCCTGGCAGCAGGGGCCGCTGGAAATCTGGATCAGACCGCTCGCCGACGGAAGCCACGCCGTGGGCCTGTTCAACCGCGGCATGGGACCCCTGCCCATCACCGTCCGTTTCCAGGATATCGGCCTGCCTGATTCTGTGGACGTTCGCGACCTCTGGGCACAGAAAGACCTGGGCACGTTCTCCGGCAGTTACACCGCCACCGTCCCCCGCCACGGTGCCGTTCTGCTGAAAGTAAAATAGATAGGTAGCGCGGTCCGCCGGGTCTGCGGTCCGCGGATGTCGCGGAGAACGAGCACGGATTCATCCCTGCCGAAGCGGAAGTCGGCGCCCGGTCAGATTTGTGCCCTCTCCGAGGGGAGAGACATCTGAGTTGATTGGGTCAAGGATTTTTTAGGCATAATTCAACTCCGAGCCTCCCGGGTTGAGGTTGCGGCGGCCGCCAGCCAGAGCGGTGAGCGTCGCCGGCGCAGAGCTTCCAGGTAAAGGTTTTCGTCGTAAGGGGTACGGGTTTGCCAGCAGCGATAGAGGACGCGAATCCATTTATAAGCCAGGGAGCGGACCGCGGCGTGGTGCGAAGCGCCACGCTGCCGTTGGCGTTCGTAGTAAGCCCGAGCCCACAACGATTTGCGCACGGAAGCGGCAGCGAATTCATGAAAGGTTTGGCGCAGAAACCTGGGACAGGCCATCCGCCAGTGGACCCAGTGCATCTTGCCGCTGGCTTCGGTAACCGGAGCGACGCCGGAGAACCGCTGCAGTTCCTCGGCGCTCTGGAAGCGGTGGCGGTCGGAGCCGAAGGCGGCAGCCAGACGCGGAGCCAGCGCCTCGCCCGCACCCGGCAGGCTGCTGAACAGGTCCCGGTCGGGATGCTGGCCGAACAGTTCCTCGAGCGCCTGATCGAGCTTCTCGAGGGCGGCGATCACGGCTTCCAGTTGCGCGGCCAGCGTCTGGGTCATCAGCGCCGAGGCCTCCACCAGCGCCCGATCCCTGCTGAGCGGCTGGGCACGGTCCATCTCGCGGAACAGCTGCTTCAGGCCTTCGGCCGACAACCGCCGATGGTCGTGATAGAACCGGCGCAGTTGGGAACGGCGCGCCTGCTGGACCGCCTCCAGGGTGGGCCAGGTCTGCAGAAACTCGCAGGCTGCTGCGCCGCGCAAGTCTCCGGCCCACTCCAGCGCTTGCGGGAAGTAGGTCTTCAGCAATGCGGTCAGGCGGTTGGTCAGGCGTGTGCGGTCGGCCACGGTGCGCCGCCGGTGTTCGACCAGCAGTCGCAGTTGCCGGGTCAGGGCGTCGTCGGGTTGCCAGGCTCGCAGGCGGTCCCGATGCGTGCGCACCAGTTCCAGCAGCAGGCCGGCATCGGTCGGGTCGCTCTTGGCGCCGCTGGTGGCAAAGGCCTCGCGGTAGCGCGCCAGGCCCTTGGGCGGCACCGGATAAAGCAGCAGGAAATCGTAATTCATCAGCGCGTAGATCACCGCTCCCCGCGATTGTTCCAGCGCCAGGGCGATCCGGCCCTGCGGAAAGCGGGCTCGAAGTCCGGCGATCCAGGCGTGCAGGACTTCCGGTTTCTGTTCCACCGTGAACGATTCCGCAACCTCGGAACCGACGGCTTGCAGACGAATTTCATGGCTCTGGTCGGCCCAGTCCAGGCCCACCCAGGCCACAATTTCCAGGTTCGAAGCAGGTGCTTCCATCTCGATCCTCCTTGGCGAAGATGTCAGAGGACGCCCGTTCGGACCCCGCGCAGCCCTTATAGCAGAGTCATCGATATGACCACATCTGAGTGTGCGTTTCCGGTCCGAACGTCCCGCTCCGCTCGAAACTCTTTCGCCAGTCGTCGAGCGTCCGGGCACGATGTTCGTAGCGGAGCGAGGCGTTTCCTCCTTCGGCTGTTTTATCGCCTTGGAGACCTTCTGTCGAGTCTTCAACAAACGACTCTCTTCATTGCTGAGGTTCCGGTTGCCTTCGGCCCCCGGCTTAGAACTATAAGGGTGGGCGCGCGCGCGACCGGGTGAGGGGTCTTTTCGCTCCGCCACACAAACAGGGCGTCGGAATCTCCCCCTTTGCCCCGCCATTCCCTTCATATATGCGGTGCCAGCCCCGCCCCTCAGCTCATCACCCAGCCGCCGTTCACGTTGAGGGTTTGCCCGGTGATATAGCCGTTTCGGGCCAGCATCACGGCCGCTTCCGCCACCTCGTCCGGCTCTCCGAAACGTCCTACCGGAATGCGCTCCGGCGTCACGTTGGGAACCTGTGCCAGCATGTCGCTCCGCACCAGCGCTGGAGCGATGGAGTTGACCGTGATGCCCTCCCGCGCCAGCCGCTGCGCGTAATACCGCGCCAGTCCGTGCATGCCGGCCTTTGAGGCGGCGTAATGCGGGCCCACCACGCCTCCCACCTGCGCCGCCACCGATGACACGTTGATAATCCGCCCCCACTTGCGGGACCGCATGCCGGGCAGAACGGCTTGCGTCACCAGAAAGCACGATTTCAGATTCACGGTGATCACTTCGTCCCAATCCTGCTCGGTGATCTCCTCGATGGCTTGCGGCCGGGAGATGCCCGCGTTGTTGATGAGAATGTCGATAGCGCCCAGCCGGTTCTCGGTTTCACTGACCAGACGTGCAACGTCATCGGACCGGGAAACGTCTGCCTGAATGGTCACGCACCGGCGGCCCCGGCCGAGGATATGCGACTGCACTTCCGCTGCTTCTGCTGCGTGGCTCACAAAGTTCACCGCGATGTCAGCTCCGGCCCCGGCCAGCGCCACCGCAATGGCGCGCCCGATCCCCCTGCTCGCTCCCGTAACTAATGCAATTTTTCCTTCAAGATTTTCCATGAACCCATGGTACACGCTTTGCGCGGGTTGGCGAAGACGCTTGCCTTGCCAGCCGCGGAGGATTGGACGCTGAGACCTGACTGCTGATCGCTGTAAGCGTTCATGGCGATTTAAGGACATTCCCCATTTTTTCTTTTCAAGATGGCCTAAGTTGGAGAAACGGTGGGAGAAGTTTTATCTGGAAAGTGGCGGGGGACAAACTCTAAAGTAGCAGGGAATTTTTGAGCAAAAAATCCTGACCGCTTAGGAGAGTCCCCCATGGTTGACAGCAAAGTAGGCTCGCGTTTGAAGGCCCAGCTCACCAAATTCTCGCTGGAACTGAGCGAGGGACTGCCGCGCCCATCCCGCAAATTCATTCAGCAGATGCTTTACGGCATCCAGGCAGCCAGGACGTGAAGCTGAGCAGCATCGCCCGTAGTTTGCAGGAAAAGATTCCGCTGATCAAGACCGAAGACCGGCTGTCGCGCAACCTGGCGGAGGAGGAACTGGAGATTCACCTGGCGGAACGGGTGACGAGGCTGGGCAGCCGGCGGGTGGGATACGACACGGTGCTGTCGCTCGACCTGAGCGACATCCGCAAGGAATACGCCCGCAAGATGGAATACCTGGACCGGGTCTGGGATGGCAGCACGGGCGAGGTGCACGCGGGCTACTGGCTGTGCGAGGTGACAGGGGTGGAGGTGCGATCGAGCGAGATCGTGCCCCTGTACCAGAAACTCTACTCGAGCGAGGCTCCGGACTATGGCAGCGAGAACCTGCGCTCAAAAAAATGAGGAAAGTCCTGGCAGATTTTGCTTGACTTTCGTGGGCTAGTATGATATCCTTTATGGTGCGCTGGTCTTGGGCATAGAGCCCGGATCCGAATCTGCGGCGTGCGCGCAGGCTGCGGCGGAAATAAACATTCTGGAAAGGCTTTAAATATCTCCGTGAGTCATTGAAAACATGTAAAAAAGACTTTGGCGACAAAATTGTGTGGGACAAAAAAAGATGTTATTTTAAAAAACGAACCCAAGAAGTTATTGAAATAAAAGATCGGTCCAAAAAACGAACCCAAACGAACCCAAAAACGAAGCCGGGAAGTTATTGAAAACACGTACCTGTGGAAAAAACGAACCGAAAACGAACCGAAAACGAAGCTAGCCAAGTTATTGATAATAAATAACCACGGAAAAACTAACCGGAGACCTTTCCTGCCTGTTTGACCCCCGCCTAAGGCACCCTTTCACCAGTCATGGACGCTGCCGTCCTGGCGGCGGGCGAGAGGCAAATACGACCGCCGATAGGGATACTTTTTGGCCAGTTGCTCGTTGACGTCGGTCCCCAATCCCGGCAGTCTTCAACGTTTATGTAGCCCCCATGGAACACCGGCCCGCCCGGCATCACCTCGCGCGCAACCTCGGGCAAGAAGACCATCTCCTGGATGCCGAAGTTCTGGAGCGCCAGGTCGAGATGCACGCTCGCGGCGTGGGCAGGCGGCCCAACGTCGGCCGGCCCGTGCCAGGCGGTCTTCACCTGCCAGAACTCGGCCAGCGAGGCCAGCTTGCGCGCCGCAGTCAGTCCTCCGATGTGGGTGACGGCGCAGCGCAGGTAATCGATCAGCCGCTCGGTGATGAGCGGCACAAAGTCGAGCGGCGAATGGATGATCTCACCCATGGCGATGGGCGTGGCGGAACGCTGCCGGATGAGGCGCAGGCCGTCTTTGGCTTCCGGCGGAACGGGGTCTTCCAGGAAGAACAGGCGGTAAGGCTCAAGCTCCTGCGCCAGCCGCGCGGCTTCAATAGGGGCCAGCTTCTGGTGAACGTCATGCAGCAGTTCAACCTGGTCGCCCAGCTTCAGGCGCAGCCGCTCAAACAATTTGGGAATGGTGCGCAGGTACGGGCCGGGCTCAAACACTTCCGTTGCGGGAAGGTCGGCCTGCTGATCCACACGTCCCGCTGTCTCTTCAGATGTTTTCTTGAGCGAGGTTCCGTAGGTGCCTTCGAGTCCCGGGATCGCCACCTGGGCGCGCACGGCCTTGAAACCGCGTTCCATGGCGCGACGGACCGCGTCTTCGGTTTCGTCAAAGTTGTTTCCGGTGGCGTGCGTATAGGCCAGCACTCCGCGCCGCGTGCGCCCGCCGAGCAACTGGTAGACGGGCATGCCGGCCAGCTTGCCCTTGATGTCCCACAGCGCCAGGTCGATGCCGGCCAGCGCCGTCATCTGCACGGGGCCGGAGCGCCAGTAGGGAGCGCGATAGAGGCATTGCCAGATGTCCTCCACCTGTCCCGGGTCGCGGCCGATGAGCATGGGCGCGATGTGCTTTTCGAGCAGGGTGGCCACGGCCAGTTCGCGGCCGTTGAGCGTGGCGTCGCCCACACCGTAAAGTCCCGGCTCGCTGGTCAGGACCTTGACCAGAACGTAATTGCGGTCGGGGCAGGTGACGATCACCCGCACTTCGGTGATCTTCAGCGGTGGCCGGCCGTGCATTGTTGGGTCGTCGGTTTTCTTCCGTGCACGGGACGTCCCCATCACCAGCACGTTGTCCTTTTTCCTGGTGCGAGCTTTCTGCCCCCGCCGGCCCGGTTCAGATTTCGTAGTTTTCATGGAAGTGATTTTCGGCCAAAGCGCGCTGCAATACAACGCGTTCTTTTGTCGAAGGCTCCGCGGCGAACGGCTCAACGCGCCGACGGCGGCCAGGATCCGCTCGACGGTGGCGCTCACAGAAGTGCCCTGGAAGGCCGTGCTGATCCCGGCCGGGCTCGAGATTCTTGCTCTGAGAATCTTATGGGCGGATGACTACAACGTGGGGGCTGGAAGGGAGGTTGAAATGCGCGCCGCGCTCGCGGTTCAATTCCAGGGTGGCCGGAACATCCAGTTCGGCGACCGGGACCTTTTTTGTCCACGATCCGCTGTTCCAGTAATCGGCGCTGGTATAGATGGCGCCGCCGACGATGGTGTACCTGGTGATTTCTTCTTTGTGACCGTCGCGGAACACGAGCACTGCGGGCGGCAGTTCCCGCGGCGGCTCAACGGCTGCCTTCTCCTGTGCCGTTATGGTGCGCACGTTCCCGGCTTGTGCGGAACTTTGCTTGCCGGGCTGCGACCCGGCCATGGTCTGTCCGGAGTCCGTGACGCGTACCCACTGGTTGCCCCGGAGTTCCAGCATCAGGGATTCAGGAGGAGGGGCTGGCGGCGGTGCTTCGGCCCGCGGCTCAGTTCTTTCAACAATCACCACCCGCGACGGCTCTGTCTCTGAGGGAGCCGGCTCGGGATAGTAGTCCGAGTAGTAATAGGGAGGATACAGATAGGGCTGTGCGCCACGCCTGCCGCGATGGTAATGCTGCCGCTCGGGTCCCCTCAGGTAAACGCCTTGGCGGGGAACCCCTAAAGGAACGTGTGGCCGTGCCGTTGCGGCCTGGCCCCGCCCGAACAGAACACCTCCCTGCGCTTGTGAAGGCGATGGACAAACCATTGCACCCAGCATACCCATGAACAACGCTAAGGCAAGCTTCTTTCGCATAGGCGGCCCCGCCCAGTCTTCAGACCGGCTGCATTCCCTTTCTATAGCTAGCTATAGTATCGAAAGCCTCGAAAGTCAAGCCGAATGCGGTCCCTGGAGAGATCGCGTTCCCAATAATTCCACCCGCTGCACCTGTTCGCGGGGAAGGGCCCGGTTTCAACTTTACAAACAATTTGCAGAACAGGAGTCGTTATTGGGGAGATATTAAACGTATGGAATTGCTGATTCAGGCAGGCGCCCGGGCTGGCGGAAGATTCCGGATTTGCTTTGAAACCTTTTTGTCGCGGAACTCGTCCGGCATACTAAGCAAAGCGACGCCAGTGTCTGAAGGCCGGTTTTGCGTGCGAGGTTTCAGGGAAATGAGAGCAATACGCTTCCTCTATTGGACCGGAATGCTGGCCGCGGTTCTGGCAATGGCGCTTTGTGGCGCTCCGCCAGCGAGGGCGCAAACGGCGGCGGGCGGGACCGTGGAGGGAGAAGTGCGCGGGCCCGGGGAAGTTGCGGTGCCCGGTGCGAGAGTCATCCTCTTCAACCCTCAAACACGCCAGCGCAAGCAGACGTGGTCTGACGAAACAGGGAAGTACATTTTCAGGGATGTGGCGCCGGGCGAGTACCGTGTGATCGTGATGATCCTGGGATTTCGCCCCTCGTTGCTGGGGCCTGTGACGGTCACGGTCGGCAAGCCTGCTGCGCTGAATGCCACTCTGGCGCTGGCGAAGCCTGGAGAGCCGGCGGGCTTTGGCGGCTTCAGGCGGCAGGGTGCAGGCAGGCCGGGTGCGGGGCAGGCCGGCACGGGAGAACGTGCTGCGCAGGGACAACAGCGGGGCGCGTCCGGGCAAGCCGGCAGGGGGAGCGCACGCGGTTCGTTTCCGGCGCAAGGTGGCACGGGCCCGGCAAGCGCCAATGATCTGAACAGTATTCTGGCGGAAGCGGGTGAAAGCGACGCCAGCGGCGGTTTGCGCTTCTCAGCAGAGGGCGGAGGAACAGGACAGACGGGCCAGGAAGACGCCGCCGTTGGAGGAGACCTTGCGGGCGCGGCGGGCGCAAGCAATTCCTTTTTGCTGGCTGGCAACGTTGTGAATGCCAGCGCACCTCCCATGGGTGGTGGGCGCCGGGGCAGGTTTTCGAGGTTCGGCGGTGGGGCGGGCGGACCGGGCGGACCGGGCGGCGGCGCAGGCATGCCGTTTGGCAGCGGTGGCGGTGATCGGGTCTTTTTCTTTGGCGGCTTCCGCGGAGCCGGGGCCAACCGGCTTCGCGGGAACATCTCTGACACCTACACCAACTCGGCCTTCGACGCCCGGCCCTATCCATTGAACACTCCTTCGCAGCCCCAGGCCCCTTTTTATCGCGAGCTTTTCGGTGTTTCGCTGGGCGGCCCGCTGAACATCCCGAAGATTTACAACGGCGGCAACAAGACCAGTTTCTTTGTCAATTTCAACATCACCCGCGGCACCACTCCGGAAAATATTCTGGCCTCGCTTCCCACGGCGGCGGAGCGCCAGGGCGATTTTTCAGCCACGACGATTGTCTCGGGACAGGGCGCCGGAACAATGCCGGTAATTTATCAGCCGACGGCGTCGCCGGGGCCACGAACCGCGTTCCCGGGGAACATGATTCCGTCATCGATGATCAACTCTGCGTCGCTTGGGCTTCTGCAATACCTCCCGTTGCCCAACCTGCCGGGGCAGGTGCAGAACTACCACGTGCAACTTTCTTTGCCAACGTCCAGCCAGAGGTTCATGGCGAGAGTCGGCCAGCAGATTTCAAGCAAGGACAACCTGGCGGTGATGTACTTCTACAATTCGTCCCATAATGACGGCATCACCGGGTTCCCGAACATCGCATCCACCAGCACGACGCGCATGCAGAATGTCAGCGTGACTGAAACACACAACTTCGGCACAAAAACGGTGAACGACTTTTCTGCCAACTTCAACCGCGCGCGGACCTTCGTGACGAATCCGTTTTCCTACAACCAGAATATCGCGGGCGCGCTGGGCATCCAGGGGGTTTCACAGGACCCCATGGATTGGGGCCTGCCTTCGATTGGCTTCAACAACTTCAGCGGCTTAAGCGATGCAACTCCCTCCCTCACCCGCAACCAGACGCTGAGCTTTTCGGATTCCCTGATTCACAGCGTGGGCAAGCACAACCTGGAACTTGGTGGGGGGATTACAAGAATCCAGTTGAACTCATTAACAAATCCCGACGCGGCCGGGAGTTTCTCATTCACCGGCTACACGACCAGCGATTTTACGACGCAGGGAACGCCGGTCGCCGGCAGCGGCTATGATTTTGCTGACTTTCTGCTGGGCCTTCCCCAGACCACTTCCGAACGCTTCGGGATTCCAGCAAACTATCTGCGTTCGTCCCGCTACGATCTTTACGGGCAGGATGACTGGAGAATCTCGGACCATTTGACGCTCAACCTCGGCGGGCGATGGGAGTACGCTGCGCCGTTCACCGAGAAATACGGCCACCTGTCGGACCTGGCGCTGGGGCCCAATTTCACGACAGCGGACGTGGTGACAGGTCAAAATCCGGGAAGCCTGCCGGCTTCATTGCTGCAAGGACACCCGGCGAACCTGGCGCCGCGTGTTGGCGTTGCCTACCGGCCGTGGATTTCACACACAATGGTGGTGCGCGCGGGCTACGGCATTTTTTACGACGAGTCGATTTACCAGAACCTGGTGAACAACTTGCTCAACCAGGCCCCGTTTGCCACCACGAGCACGCTGGTGACCAGCCCCGCGCAGATCCTGACGCTCCAGAACGGCTTTCCGGCCATCAGTCCGGGCACGGTGAGCAATACCTTCGCCGTTGATCCCAATTTCCTCACCCCCTACGCCCAAAGCTGGAACGCGATGATCGAGCAGGACCTCAGCCCGTCTTATATCTTGTCGGTGGCCTATATCGGGACGCGAGGTACGCACCTGAACCTGCTGCTGGTGCCGGGTGTGGGCAGCGCGCTTCTGCCCACGGCGCTTCCGTTTGAATACGACACCTCGGGCGCTTCGTCCCTTTACAACGGGCTGCGGGTGAGCCTGAGGCACTTCTCGCGGCGGGATTTTTCTTTCTTCCTGAATTACACCTATTCGAAGGCCGAAGACAACGCATCCAGCGTGGGCGGAACTGCCACCACGCGATTCTTCGGAAGGGGCGGGGGCGGTCTTGGAGGCGGGTCGTCAATTTCGGCGGCGGTCAGCCCGCTGGCGCCGGTGCAGAATCCCTCTGACCTGGGCGCGGAATGGGCTCTCTCAGGTTTTAATCCCACGCACAGCGTGCGCGCCTTTGTGCGCTACCAGTTGCCGTTTGGCGAGCGGGGGAAATTCCTGAAGAAGGGCGGCGTGCTGTCAGCGCTTCTCAGCCGCTGGTCGTTGACCGACATCACAACATTCAGTTCCGGCCTCCCTTATACGGCATATGTTGGCGGCAACGCCATCAACAACGTGAGCGGTCTTGCTCCGTTTGGAGGTCTTCGAGCCGACGCCACCGGGCTTCCGGTGATGTTGCCTTCTTCGCAGCAAACAACGCTGAATTACTTCAATACAGCGGCGTTTGACGTGCCTGCCGCAGGAGCATTCGGGAATGCCGGCCGGAACACCATTCCAGGGCCTTCATCACTCAATTTCAATATGGGGCTTGACCGGCAGGTCACGATCTCGCGCGAGAAGAACATTACGGCAAACTTTCGCCTTGCCACGAGCAACACGTTCAACATGGTCAATTACTCGGGCTTGTCGTCGACCATCAACAGCAGCACATTCGGACGGGTGACCGGGGTGGGTTCCATGCGGACCATGACCCTTTCGTTCAGGCTGCGGTTCTAAACGATCGGAGCTGGCGCGGCAGGCGGTTAATCGCTGCTTCAGCTTTCTGCACTTTGAGGTTGGTATGCGTCGAAATACAGTTCGTCAAAAGAGCGTTCGTCGAGGTCATCGCCACGCCGGGATGTTGGCGGCCGTTGCCATCAGCGTCCTCATGGGGGGGACGCTTGTGGGCCTTGCTATGGCTGGGCAGGATGAGGGGCAAACCTCCGCACCACCTTCCGGCGGCCAGATCGGCTACCAGAATCTTTCGCAGAACTACACTCTCAAGATCAGCACGAATGAGGTTCTGGTGGACGTTCGCGTAACGGACCGCAAGGGCGATCCCGCCGCGAACCTGAAGCAAAGCGACTTCAAGGTGTACGAAGACGGCGTGCTGCAGACGATCAACTCGTTTGATCTCGAAAATATCCAGAAGCTGGCGCAGGAAACGGGCGAGAATGGCAAGCCGGCGGAGATCAACCTGGGCGGGCTGCCCAGGACGACGCCCCAGGAAACCTATCGCCAGATGGTGCAGAACCACCGGCTGATTGTCCTGTTCTTCGACCTTTCGTCGATGCAGATTCCCGACCTGCTGCGAGCTCTCCAATCCGCCCAGAATTTCCTGAAGACCGAAATGACACCTGCCGACCTGGTGTCCGTTGTGACCTATTCGAGCAATTTGAAGGTGCTTCAGGACTTTACGAACGACCGCGACGCGCTGTCGAAAGCCATCAAGAGTATCCAGATCGGCCAGTCGTCCACCCTGGCGTCGAACGGGAGCGTAGGCGAGGCCGGCGGTACGGATTCGTCGGGAAACGAGGTGGTGACGCAGGATACCGGGAATGCCTTCACTCCCGATGAGACCGAGTTCAACATCTTCAACACGGACGAAAAGCTCGCAGCTCTGCAATCACTGGCCAACCTGCTGCAGGTTGTGCCCGGGCGCAAATCAGTCATCCACTTTTCGAGCGGCATCGAGCAGACAGGTGTGGACAACGAGGCGCAACTCCAGGCCACAATTGACGCGGCCAACCGGGCCAACGTTTCCTTTTACACGCTGGATGCACGCGGCCTGATGGCCATGCCGGCCGGCGGCGGAGCCTCTGCGGCCAGCCCGTCCGGCACCGCTATTTACACGGCGAGCGCCGTGTCGTCGCAGATCAGTTCAATGCACAACAGCCGCGAGACTCTCTCAACCCTGGCTACCGATACGGGCGGGCACATGTTTACGGACCTGAACAACTTCGCCCCGGTTTTCCAGTACGTGCAGAAGATGAACACCAGCTACTACCTGATTGGCTACACCCCGTCGAACACCAAAGCTGATGGAAAGTTTCGCCGCATCCGAGTGGAGGTGGTGGAGAGCCGAGGTTTGAAGGTTGAGGCTCGTCCGGGCTACTACGCTCCGGTCGGTTTCGGGCACTCCTCAGGGCAGCAGAAAGAGCTTCAACTTTCCGATGCTCTCAATTCCGGTGCGCCTTATCTCGATCTTCCCCTCGCGGTCGAAACCGCTTATTTCCTCCAGCCCGACGGCCACTATTACGTTGTCCTGGCAGCCAAGATCCCGGGTTCTTCGATTCCATTCCACCAGCATTCGTCGGACCACCAGACGGCGTTTGACTTCGCATGGCGCGCTACGGACTCCCAGGGTAAAGTGGCGGGCGCGCTGCGTGATACGCTTCCCGTCAAACTGAACGCCACGACATACCAGACGGTGCTGAAGGGCAACATCCTTTATGAAGGAGGACTGGTTCTGCCGCCCGGGCCTTACAAGCTGAAGGTTGTGGCGCGGGAAAACCTGACAGGAAAGATGGGCACCTTTGAAAAGCAGCTGGTGCTTCCTCCAGTCAACAAGGAAGGGTTTGTGCTGAGTTCGGTTGTGGTTTCAAACGAACTTTCCAAAACGCCCCCCACCCGGTCGGAGCGCGGTCCCTGGGCCAGGGGTGCTGAGGACAATCCGCTCGACTCGGGTTCGCAGTCTATCTTGCCGAGCGTTACGAGGGTGTTCTACGCCGGCCAGAACCTTTATGTGTACCTCCAATCATACGCCGGCAAGCAGGCATCGGCCGGCAAAGCTCCCAGTCATTCCGGAGCTTCGACTCCTCCGTCGATGGCGCTCATCTTTTTCCGCAACGGTGTGCAGGTGTCTGAAGCCGGACCCTACGCGGCCAAATCGGGCAAGTCAGGCGAAGGAACTGCGTCCTACTTTACCAGGATTCCACTGTCCAGGTTTCCTCCGGGACGTTACTGGATGCAGGTCAATGTGATTGATGCATCCGCGAACCAGGTGGCTTTCACGCGCGTCCCCATGGCCATCCTGTCAAATCCCGGTCAGGGAGGAACTCCTGCCGGGAGCAACGGAGAGCAAAGTAACCGTGGTCCTGGAACAGGTGGAGACTAGTCCCATCGCCTGACTGCCGTGGCCGCTGTTCTTGTTCCGCGTTCAGGAAGTGGTTTTCACGGGCACCTTCTCTGGTCCAAGTGCGTGTGGAACCGCGGTGAACGGAAGCAGACGTTATACTGTGGCGTCTCAGGATTCCGCTGATTGCCTGATACCTTTCTCTTTGCTGGCGAATCAATAGACCCGTTCGATAAGTCTTTCCCAGTATTAGAAAATGTTTTTGGCGTAAGACTCAAAACGTGTGTATAAAGGTAAATGCCATTTCAATGCGCATTTCGAAAGTGCGTGATAGGCCTTGACAGAGTGGGCTCAACAATGGCATTTACAGTCCAGGAGCGGTAATCATATGGCTTGACAGTTGCGGGGTTATTGCTTACAGTTTCGCATTTCGGTTAACGAAGGGGACTCCCAATATCTAAATTTCAGGAGAGGAGCAGCAAATGGCAAAAGTGATGACCAAGACCCAGGTGGTATCCCATCTGGCTGACAAAGTCGGGCTGCAGAAGAAAGCCACGGCTGCGGTACTTGAAGAGCTTGTGACCTTGGCCACCAAGGAGTGCAAGAGCGGAGGGCAGTTCGTGGTTCCTGGCCTTGGTAAGGCCGTCAAAGCTCACCGCAACGAACGCATGGGTCGAAATCCCCAAACCGGCGCTCCCATCAAGATTCCCGCCAAGACTGTTGTCAAGTTCCGCTTGGCGAAGTCCTTCAAGGACGCCGTTGTCCCACCCAAGAAGAAGTAGGATACAGGCAGATTGGCAGAGGGAATTACTGAACAGCTCCAATCGGCAGGCGCAGGGCGCGCAATCAGCATCCGGCAAGGCGGTTTCAAAGATTTAAATGGGTGACTCCCCAGGAATCTGGCAGCGACTTCCCGGGGAGTCGTTTCTCGGGGCGTAGCTCCCTGATTGTTTTCTTCCCGCCTGTGAGTGAAAAGTTCGGGGCCCAGCAGGGACGGCAAATCAATAGTTCGGCTGTCTGGATTTCCAGGCTGAGGCGGGGTTGTTTCTGCCGGTAAAGCCCTGGCGCAGATTGTTGCCAGGCTGTCCGGCGGCGCCCAGATGATTTCAGGCCTGAGCCTCAATCAACATCTGGACTTTCCGTTCGTGATTACCGCGGAGGGACGGCTAATCCCGGTGACTTCTCGTCGTTAGAGCTCAAAGCACGGTCCAGATTGAATGCGGCGCTGATCAGGGCCACATGGGTAAATGCCTGCGGGAAGTTTCCCAGACCCTCGGCGCATGGGCCCGTTTCTTCCCCATAAAGTCCCAAGTGGTTTGAATAGCTCAGCATCTTGTCGAAAATCAGGACGGCCTGGTCGAGTTTCCGCTTGTCCTCCCGGCCGGCACGGGTCAACGCCTCAACCAGCCAGAACGTGCACATGTTGAACGTCCCTTCAGTGCCTTGCAGCCCGTCAATCCCGCCCCGGACGTTGTAACGATAGGCAAGACTGTTGGAGACGAGTCCGCCTTTGTCCGGAGGACGGTTGATGGCGTCGATGGTCCTCATCATGCGTGGATCGGTGGGCGACATGAAGAAGACCAGTGGCATGATCAGGCAGGAGGCGTCAAGGCAGTCGCCCCCGTAGTATTGCACGAAGGACTGCCGCTTCGAGTTCCAGCCTTTTTCCAGGATTTCTTCGTAGATGGCGTCCCGTGTTTTCATCCAGCGGGTACGGTCTGCCGGGAATGAACGCTTGTCGGCCAGGCGCAGGCCACGGTCAAGAGCGACCCAGCACATGAGTTTCGAATAGACAAAATGCTTGCGGCCGCCTCGAACTTCCCAGACGCCGTCGTCGGGCTGGTGCCAGTTGTCGCACACCCAATTCAGCAATTCGCGCAACGCAACCCAGAGTTCGTAAGAAATCGGGCTGCCGTACTTGTTGTACAGGTAGACGGAATCCATCAGCTCGCCGTAAATATCCAGTTGTAACTGGTTTGAGGCAGCATTTCCCACCCTGACCGGCCGCGACCCCTTGTACCCTTCCAGGTGGTCCAGAGTGAACTCATCCAGTTCATGACGGCCGTCGATGCCGTACACGGTCTGGATCGACCCATCCTCCCGGCGCTCGTGGCATCGGGCCTCCAGCCAGTGCATAAATTTGGTTGCTTCCTCTGTGAAGCCGAGCCGCATCAAGGCATAAACCGCAAACGCCGCATCGCGAATCCAGGTATAGCGATAGTCCCAGTTGCGCCCGCCGCCGATGCCTTCGGGCAGGCTGCAGGTAGGAGCTGCGACGATGGCTCCCGTCGGGTGATAGGTGAGCAGCTTGAGAACCAGCGCCGACCGGTAAACCATTTCCCGCCACCGGCCCTTGTAGCGGCAACGCGAGAGCCAGTGATGCCAGTAGTTCACGGTGCTCTGAAAAAGCTCCTCCTCTCGCGATTCTTCAATAGGCTTGCCGCAGTCCTCACCGGGGGGGATGGCCTGGAGCACGAAAATGGCGCTTTCATCTTCTCCAAGAGTGAATTCAGCGGTCACCGCACCTTTGCCATCGTTCCTGAGTGGAACCGCGGTGGCGAGACCGATTTGCAGGCCAGGAGACTGAAAACAGACCCCCTCTGGAATGATCCGCATCTTGTGTTCGTCTCGGGCGTAGTTGAAGGCGGGCTGGCACACCATCCGAAAAGGCATGGATCCACGGACCACCCTTACTCTTCGCACCACCTTTTGTTTGCCTTCCACCCGGCCCTTGTCATCAACAGGCATATAGTCGGTGATCTCGCCCACTCCTGCTGTTGATAGAAAGCGCGTGACCAGCACGTTGGTTTCCGGCCAGTAAAGCTGTTTGAAAGTTATTCCGTCTACGGTTGGAGCTATCTGGAACCGGCCGCCCTTTTTGTCGTCCAGCATGGCGGCAAAGATGCTGGGAGAATCGAAGTTCGGAAAGCAAAGCCAGTCAATAGACCCGTTCATTCCGACCAGGGCAATCGTGTGCAGGTCGCCAATAACGCCGTAATTTTCGATTGGTTGGTAGCCCATGCAGAATTCTCTCCCGATTGGAGTTTTTTGATATGAAAACGCAGCCGACAATTTTATCATCTCCGGCGGAGCGTCCTGCCATGAAATCAACGTGCATTACACTTTGCAGGGGGATGAAGGCCATCGGTGATGGGGAAACGCTCACGTGACGGTACTAAAACAACCGATGCTTGTGGCGCACCTGCTAAAAACACGCTCACGCTTATGGCCCATGGTTGCGAGGCTGGCAAGGCTGATGCCGGTTGAACCCCTCCATAACGATATTGGCTTTAGGTGGGCGGAAGTTTCGAGATGCCTTCTGCTGATTATCTTCCCGAGGCGGTGGGTTTCTTCAGGAGCCAAACCTCGGCGAGGCGCGACTGCCGGCGCCAGTTCAGATTCTCCTCGTTCGGCGGGCGGTCCCAGGTGAGCACCAGCTTCCTGTTTTTGACGAACCTGGAATGAACGGGAAACTCCTTGACCTCGCCCATCCGGGTGCCGTTGATGGTTGGCTCAACCCGCTCGCCATTGATCCGCAAAAGCGCCTGGCCATAGCCGGTGGAGCGCACCACGTACTGTGCATCCGGGTCGAGCCCTTCATAGACCATGGCGGCCGGCCAAAGGGTTACCTGCCAGCTGAGGCGGGCGCGGCTCTTTCCCTGGTCCCACCACCAGAAGGTCGGCTGTGGATGTTCCTTTAGTTCGGGTCCATGCCCCGTGATAACAGTGCACCACGTGCGGCGACTTCGCAATGTTCCCCAGATCATCATAGAAACTGCCCGGTCCCGGATGTTCCCACGTTGCGAGCTGAAATAGCCGCCGGTTCTTTTCGTCTTCCGATTTAAGCGTACGAATGGCCTTGAATTGATCTTCAAGCCACCACCGATTGTTCAGAGGATAATCAACAAAATCGAGAACTGCGCCCCGCTCCTCGCCAATGGCAAAGTATTTTTGCACACTCGTCTGCAGGCCGATGGAATGGAACAGCCTGTCACAAATTTCAGAAATGCGGGTCCGCAATTCAACGCTGACGGGCTGAGTGACCGCCCGGTTCAGCACATGGGCCGCTTCCGTCATGGCTTTGTCGGCGCCGAGTTTTTTTGAATGGGCAAGATAGGTGTTGGCTTCAGACTCCAGCCGGGTTTCATTCACAAGACGATGGCGCAAATAAGCATCGTAGTTCGCCCGAAGCTGGCACATCTGCCAGCGCCAGTTGGCTTCGAGGCCAGGAGCCATTTTCGCGAGTTGCTGCCATTCGTGCAGGGTTCCTTCTACAGCCCCGTTGTCGATCAAGGGGCCGCGCCAGTTATTTTCCAGCGCCAGGATAGCGTCGGCGGCTCGCTCTGCCACCTCGGGATTGAAATAGGCGCGAGCGTATTCGATAAGAATTTCTCTCGGAGCCAGGCCTGGGTCCCAGCCCAAGGCGCTCCAGATGGTCTTGTTGACGTCGTCGTTGACCCCTTCGGAGTACGTAATGAATCCGTTGGTATAGCCGGAGGTCTGGCTGAAAATCGCCGCGTATCCGGCGGGGCGGGGATTGACGGATTCCCGTCCTTCCGTCAGGGCGTAGGCCTGGTCCCAGTCCGGCACTTCATACTGGCAAAGCTTGTTGTGCGTGATGTCGGGGTAGTCGCGAAAACCGTATCGCCCCGCGAGCCGGCTGCGGACGCTTTGCATCGGCGGGCTTCCGGGTCCGGCCACGAGACCACCGAGCCACGGTGGCATATGCCGGTCGATATAGTCGAAAGTGTAATCGATCTCCGCGGGCGTAAAATGCTGCAGGCTCAACCAGACCTTTGCTTCCGGATGGGTACGACCTAGGAGTTTGGCAATGTCTTCCAGAAAGGGCAGAACAAGCTCCGGAGAGTTGTCGCCCGGATCGCCGCCGGGGAAAGTGAAGCCGGTGAATACGGGTGTGGCCCTGAAGAATTCCTCGCATTGTTTCAGCATCTGCGCGCGCCGGGCTTCGTCCTTCAGACTGAAGTCGGCCGGAACCCACGCCCAGTAGTCCAGTCCGTAGCGCTGGCAAATTTCGCCAATGGCCCGGTTCATCTCCGGCCGCGGGATCTTCATCACCGGCGTTTTGCTCCTGTCCTGAAAGGGAATGCCTTCAATGCTGTTGGCGCCGAAGAAAGTGAGCTCGCGAATGTATTGCTCAAACTGGGCTGCACTCCATGCGTCGTAGGTGTTGGTCAAGGCGCGATAGCCGAGTTGGTGCCCCCGAATTGCGAAGGCCGGTGCAGTGGCAAGATCCATCTGGGACGGTATCGCCAGTTTGCCTCGCGACGCGTTGAGCCGGCGAAGCAGGTTTCCTATACCGAACAGCGCGCCACGGGGGTCAGCTCCGATCACCCAGACAACGGGTTGCTGGTTCTGGCTATCGACGTAAAGCCGGTAGCCTTCCGGGCGTGTTTCCGGCAAACCTGCTCCCTGCCGGGCAGGCACCCGTCGTCCCCACTCTGAAGCCGACGTTCCGGATGAAATGGCAATAACGGGTTTGCCTTCAGGCCACGTCGTCGAGACGCCCAGCCGGATCGAGGTTCGTTTTTCCACCTCTTCAACCAGCACCTTCGCCGCAGTCTGCTCTGCGAAGGGCGCTTTTCCCGGACGCGAAACGACCACGGCATCGTGCAGTTGGACGTCTTCGACAGGTGTCGCCCGTCGTGGCGATGTGCTGTTCATGACCTGCGCACCCTTGGCCATCAATTTCCGAGGCTGCAACGCGAATGAGTTTCCGCCGATTGCCTGGTCCAATCCGATTGCGCTTGCGCCAAGCGCTCCTCGCTTCAGAAAACGCCGTCGATTCACCCTGAGCCCCCTCGATTAATCATTGCTTGCCTGTATACCCTGAAACCATTATGCGCGCTTCACCCAGACGGGGTGTACCATGCCATGGCCACGCGGGTTAGACGACTGTAGACGATTCGCCGAGTTGCGGATTCCCGCATGCCAGGAGTCGGGCAGTTGGACGCGGACGCCACCGTGTTGGTTGATGCCCTTTGAACCGATTCGATAACTCACCGTCCAGGTGCCATGTTCCCCCGATACGTCCTCCGCCGGGCTGACGGATACCGATCCCCCGGAAGCATCCATCTCAACAATGGCAGCCGCCCCCTGCGCGGATGCCTTCACCGCTTCAGATGGAACAGCCATCGTTCCCAGGGCGCCACTGCCGGTCTTGATAAAATCTCTTCGCGAATGCTTCGAGAGGGATCCCTCCTCCTGATGATTTCAGTGACGAAGAGTATCAGGGTATCGACTCGAATCCAATTTGGAATTTCCAGCCGTAGGTTCGTGATAGTCTCGCCCGGATGCATCCGTGGGTCTCCGCGAATCGACAATGGCCAGTACCATTCTGGTGGCCTCCCGGAAACCCAATCGCCTGGAAGTTTTGCCGGGGCAGCAAGAATCATACGAATTGGGATTTGTGAGAGCAGAGGAAATACCCAGACACCTGTTTTCACGGTTGTCCGTTAAAGTTGTCCCTATGGCGGGGAACATATCCCGGTGACGTGGCCTGCGCTTCGAAACCTGTCGGCTACATGTGAAGCCTTTCCGATTCCTCCGGATCCCTTCTAAATTTCAGAATTCTATTGACATTTCAACTTCGCTGTAGGATAGTGCTGTCAGTTTAGTTGTTTCATATTAGTTCTGGATACTGGGTCGTCTGGCGCTCAGTAAGTCATGCCAGCTCTCTGATGGTCGTCGGCAGGGTCACTCACGGATGATGTAATGAAGGTTGAGCGTCTCCGATTCGTTGGTGTTGGCGAGTTTCATTTTCGACACCACGCCTTGTGCAATCTTTCGTCGGGTCAGAAGCAACTCACGCAGGAACGAACGCAAGCTCTCGAGATGAATCGAAACTTCTTTAGGTAGTCATTTGTCAGACTGCTGCGAGGGGTTTGACGGAGAGCAAGTCAGGTTTCCGAAGGCCTTTGTTCGCATACAAAGGATTTTTTCTCTTTGCGTGGGGTGGGTCGAAATCTGATCGGACTAGAGAAAGACCCTAGAGAGAATTTTACGCTTTTTGAAGGAGGAAGTTGATGCGTTCCCTATCGAAAGTAATGTGCTTCCTGGTTTTGCTCTCCTTCGGAGTAATGCTAGGCACAGCATGGCCCCAGGGCGCTGTGGGCACACTTAACGGCACCATCCAGGATCAAACGGGTGCTGTTGTGCCCGGCGCCACGGTTACTGCGACTGACATTGCCACTGGCGTGGCCACAAAGACCACCACCACGTCATCAGGCGCTTACACCTTGCCCTACCTTCCTTACGGGACGTATACGATTACAGCCACCGCCCCGGGCTTCCAAACCTCCTCTCGGACAAACATCATCCTGCGCGTTGCGCAGACCCTCACGGTGAACGTCACGCTTACCGTGGGCCAAGTCACCCAGCAGGTGACGGTCAGCTCCACGCCCGAACTCCTTGAAACGGGCTCGGCCGAAATAGGCCGTTACATTACGGCCCAGGAGTACAAGGCCTGGCCCATCATGGTTGAAGACGGCCAACGGCAGATTCAGCAATTCATCTTCTCAAGTTTGCCAGGTACAACCGGCGGCACTTTCGCGGGAACGATTAATGGCGGGCAGGAGTATTCCCATGAGATCCTGATCGACGGCATTCCCGTTGGCCGGTCCGATCTTTCCGGAGGCAACAACAACGAATTCAGCCCCTCCGCAGAGGCCATCGGCGAGTTCAAACTGCAGGAAGGCGCAATGGGCGCCCAATATAACGGCGGGCAGACTGCCGTCGCGAATTTCACGATCAAATCCGGAACCAACGCTCTGCACGGTTCGGCTTTCTATTACAACCAGAACGAAGCACTGGCCGCACGGAACCTCATCACCCGTTCACAGGGCGGGAAGAGAAGCAGGAATCGCCTGAACAATTATGGGTGGTCCGTGGGCGGGCCCGTGATCATTCCCAAGATCTACAATGGTCACGACAAAACCTTCTTCTTTACGAATTTTGAACATGACTCACTGAACAATCTGCGCGTGAATGGTTTTGGGACAGTGGCCGCGACGCAATACAAGCAAGGCGATTTTTCAGGTCTTCTGGATCCGAACTGGACGGGCAATTCCATGTCGGGCACCCAAATCGGCACGGATGCTTTGGGCCGCCCTATCCTCTTTGGACAGATCTACGACCCTACCACTACCCGGACGGTCAATGGCCAGATCGTCCGCGATCCCTTCGTGGGCAACATCATCCCCACTGCGGCGTGGGACCCGGCGGCCGCGAACATCGTCAACAACATCGGCATCGTCGACCCGCAGTATAATCAAATGATCAACAACATCAACAGGATCGGCGGCTCTCCCTATTTCGACGAACACATCATTGGTATCAAGATCGACCACTCGATCAATGAGAAGAACCGTCTTTCCGGCTACTGGAACCGCAGCTATCGAAACCGGCAAAACAATGGTGCGACCCCGTTTCTGCCCTTCCCCGGTCCCCTCACCCAAAGTTGGCAGCAGCAAACCACGCCGGGGTACATGGGAAGGTTTTCATGGACCACCACCATTACGCCCGCTCTGCTGAACCGCTTCGCGCTGGGCTACAACAGGTTCACCAACAACAATGGCGCGCTCCCTGACGTCGTAAATGCGGGTTGTGCATCGACGCTGGGCCTGTCAGGCCTGCCCGACACCATGTGCCCCACCTTCCACTTCTCGGGTGCAGAATACCAGGGTGGGACCATCTCCCGGATGGGCGTTGGTTTCGTGGACCAGAGTCAGAACGGCAGCGAGGTCCTCGCGGACGATGCCACTTGGATCAAAGGTGCGCACACCTTTAAATTCGGGTACGAGTACAGCCGCTATTTCTATAATGACAATTCGCTTTCCGACGCGGGCAGCTTTAATTTCACCCCGCGATCCACTGACATGCCCGGGTTCGACGCTTCCACCGGGCACTCATTTGCGAGCTTCCTGCTCGGTGCGGTAGATCACGCCGGCCACGGGATTTCCGGTATCAGCTCGGCGTTCCGCCAGCCTTATCACGAGTTCTATTTTTCCGATGACTGGAAAGCGACCCCGAAGCTATCGGTTAATTACGGCCTGAGGTGGGGAATTATTCCGCCGTTCTTTGAGCGCACCGGTCGCATGTCCGAGGTTAGCTTGACCACGCCCAACCCGGGCGCGGACAATATCCCCGGCGCGCTGGTGTTTACCAACCGCGTCAACAACACTTATTACAAACTGATCGGCCCGCGCTTCGGCCTTGCATACCAATTCAGCGACAAGATCGTGGTTCGTGCCGGTTATGCCGTAACCAACACGCCGCCCATTGCCAATAACTGGGGTTATGGAGGTTTCTTGAACGGGTTTAATGGCACCGATAATGTGCCGGCGAGTACGAGCCCAACGGGTTTCGTAGACGACCCCTCAATTTACTTGAACGATCCGTACCCTGCTTTTACCGCCGCGCTGCCCAACACGGATCCGACTCAGTTGAACTTCCAGGGTGGGGTACCGACTACCGCCCCGGACGCCAACCGCCCGACCTACGTGCAAAACTACAGTTTCACGATTCAATACCTGTTGCCCAAGGAGACGGTGCTGGAAGTGGCGTATGTCGGTAACAAAGGGACTCGGGCCTGGGGAGGCATCACCGCCTGGAACGAATACGACGGCTTGGGATCAAACCTCCTTTCCATGGGGGATACCCTCACTGCCCCCGTCAGCAGCTTCCCGCAATACCTGCCGTATGCCAGCTTCCCCACTAACTTTAGTGTAGCCCAGGCTCTCAGGCCCTGGCCCCAGTACTTTGGAGTTCAGGAGCAATTCCCCTACAACACCAACTCCAATTACAACTCCTTGCAGATAACCGCGACGAAACACCTGACCAAGGGGCTGGGCTTCATGGCTGCTTACACCTGGTCCAAAGCCATTGGCTACGTGGATGCCAACGGGCCGGGGGCCTATTATGCCACCTTGCAGGATTATCACAATCGCGCTTTGGAGAGGTCTGTTACCGGGTTCAACATTCCCCATGATTTCAAGTTGACCTGGGTGTGGCAGACCCCGGTGGGGAAAGGGAGGCACTGGGACCTGCACTGGGCCAACCCGGTCCTCGGAGGGTGGCAATTGTCGGCGATCCAACACTATTCGTCTGGAGGTTCGCTCCGGATCTCAGAGGGTGATCTGTTCATTCCCGATGGGATTGCTCCGGGGATTCGGCCGGATATCGTCTCGGGCCAGAATTTGACTCTCGGCGGTGCAGCCAGTCCGAAGAATGTCGACATAAATGTCCCGACGCCGTACCTCAATCCGGCGGGGTTCGCCCCCGTCCCCCAAACGTCAGACGGCGTGCCTCTGCGCGTCGGTACGGCTCCCAGAGAACTGCCGAACGTACGAGGCCCGGGTAGTGCGGACGAAACCTTCCGGCTGGAAAAGAATTTTGCAATCACCAAACGGGAGGGAACGTACTTCGGCCTTGGGATGACCATGACCAATCCGTTTAACCGCCATACCACCTACATTTCTTCAACGGACATCACCTCCTCGCAGTTTGGTGCGTTGTTGGCGAATGGAGGCGGCCGAACGATCCAATTGGACGCTCGCTTCAACTTCTAGTTGACATGCGGGCTGTTTGATTCCTTGCGCGGAGCGGATGGATACCATCCGCTCCGCGTGCTATTATACGGGGTCATGAAGCGCAGGTTGATAACCCCGCTCGGCACAGGGTCGTGCCTTGGGGCCGGCTCCCGCCGCGGCGGGATCACCCACCGGTGGACAGGGCCTCTTTGCGCAGGGCTTTGCCTTTTGAGTCTGGCGGTCCTCACCTCGTGCAAGTCCGGAGAGAAGACGCCGGGCGAAGCGAGTGTTACCTTACGGCCGCTCAACGTGGTTTTGGTCACGATCGATACGTTGCGGCCGGACCATGTCCATGCTTACGGATACCAGGACGTCAAAACGCCGACGCTTGACGCGCTGGCGCAACGCGGTGCGCTTTTTGAGCAAGCCGTGGCGCAGGCCCCGCTGACGTCGCCCTCCCACGCCAGCATCTTCACGGGCGAGTATCCGACCGTGCATCACGTTCGTGACACGGGCGGTTTCGTTCTCCCCTCCTCCGCGCTGACCCTCGCGGAAATCCTGCAGAAGCAAGGGTGGGATACAGCGGCGTTTATCGGTGCAGCCGTTCTCAAGAGGAACTTTGGATTCAATCAGGGCTTTGCTGTTTACAATGACCAGATGCCCCAACCGGGCCCTTCTGACAAATTTCTGGCAGACCCCTCGCGACCCGCCAATGAGGTGATTGACCCGGCCATTCATTGGCTGAACAAGCAGTCGGGAAAGCCTTTCTTCGTCTGGGTGCACCTGTACGATCCGCATATGCCTTACAAACCGCCCGGCCCTTTCCGCGAACAATACAGGACCCATCCCTACGACGGCGAGATCGCTTATGCTGACCAGCAGCTTGGCAGGTTGATCGATGTCGTGAGGAAGAAGGCTCCCAAAAACACGATTATTGCCGTGCTGTCCGACCACGGGGAAAGCCTGGGCGACCACGGTGAATACTCGCACGGGATTTTTCTTTACGACTCAACCTTGCGAATCGCCTTCATCATGGCGGGGCCGGGAATTCCCGCCGGCGAGCGGATCAAGCGGCAGGTGAGAAGTATCGACTTTCTGCCAACGTTGCTCGGCCTGATGGGCGGGGAAGGTTTGGTGCCGCATCAGGTGCAGGGCACAAGCCTGGTCCCGGCGTTCTCGGGCAATCCGGTTGAAACGGGAACTTCCTACGAGGAGAGCCTTTATCCCAAAATCAACATGGGATGGTCGGAGCTTCGTGGCATTCGAACAGATCACTGGATGTACATCCGCGCCCCGAAGCCTGAACTGTATGACTTGACCCGCGATCCCGGGGAGAGGACGAACGTCATTCAGCAGCATCCGATGGAAAGAGAGAGGTTCGAAGCAGTTCTGAACGGAATCATCTCAGCCGGAGGCCAAGGGACAACCGAGAAGGTCCAAATGAAGTTGGTTGACAAGCAGACGGCTGAGGAACTGAACTCACTCGGGTATGTGGCCGACTACTCGCCCAAGACGTATGAGTTGACGGGCAAGGGTATTGATCCCAAGGATCGCACGAACATTCTCAAACTACTCTATGAGGCCGAGAACCCTTCGTCGAATACGAGCGAAGCGCGCCGCCTCCAACTGGAACGTCAGGCCCTGGCCGAGGACCCGACCAATCCGATGGTTTACTACCAGCTTGGGGGGCGATGCGAGAAAGACGGACTCTACAAGGATGCAATGCACATCTATCGGACCGCGCTCAGCAAGGGTATCGAGAGTGGACAACTGCACTCGCGCATCGGCAATTTGCTGATTCGAGAGGGGAAGAGGGACGAAGCCATCGCCGAATATGAGAAAGCGATGCAATTGAATCCCGTCGATACGGAGAGCATGGCAAACCTGGCCACAGCGTGCCTGGATGAGGGCAGGCTTGACGAGGCCGAGCGCAACTTTAAACGGATTCTGGCCGTTCGTCCGGATAGCGCCACGGCGCAAAACGGCCTGGGCCTGATTGCCGTTCAACGTCGGAATCCTCAGGCGGCGCGAAAGTATTTCGAACGCGCTGTCCAGATCAACCCTGATTTGCTGGAGGCGCAGGTGAACCTGGGTTTGATTTACGAGATGACGGGCGACCGTGAGGGGGCGCGGAAGTGCTTCGAGACTTTCCTTGCCAAAGCCTCGCCCTCGCAATACGCCGCGGAAATTCCGAAGGTACGCCAGGAGCTGGCGAATCTGCGGCAAAAGAAGCCATGAACCCTTTCCTGCTCATCCCGCTTTTGCAGATGACGCCCCTTGCCCTACGAACAGACCGCAAAGTCCCTGCACAATCTGCGGTGCCGCCAGCAGCCTGCGTCGATATCCGCACGGCTCGCTCTGGCTGGTGACGAGGGGAAAGTCGGGGAGACGCAGATGATATTCCGCAAGGCCGGACTCAGGGAGCCGAGCCAACGCAGGTAGCCATGATATCCGAACACAAATCCACGGCCTGCCGGGACCCTCGCCCCACCCGGATGGCCACAATTTCCTGGGGAATATGCGCGTTATTACTGTGCGCCGCAACCCTCGGCGCCCAGGTGGGTCCCTCTTCGGAGGCCTTGAGCCGTGCCAGGGAACTGGTGATCGCAGGAAAGCCCGAGCAGGCTGTTCCCATCTATCAGGAACTGGTCCGAAAATTTCCCGATAACCCGGGACTTCGCGTGGACCTTTGCGTCGCCCAGTACAAGGCCCGGCGGTACAGGGATTCGGCGAAGTCGGCAAAAGAGGCGCTCAGGCTTCGGCCGGGGTTGCCCATCGCCAATCTGTTTCTGGGCGCCAGTTATCTCCAGCTTGGTGAATTCGACTCGGCCATCCCGCCGCTGCAGAAGGCCCTGGAAGCGCGGCCCACGGACCGCAACGCTGGGCTCGCCTTGGCTGAGGCGTTATCGGAAGCCCGGCGGTATGAACAAGCCGCCGAACAGTTCCAGCAACTGGCGAAAATCCTTCCGAACAGTCCTGAGGTCTGGTATGGCCTGGGCCATTGCTACGACAAGCTTTCCGAGCAGGCGCCCGGACAAAGCGAACATTACCGGGAGTTGGCGCAGCAAGCTTACAACCGATTGGACCAACTGCCTCCCTCACCCGAAAGTCGCATTCACGCTGCCGAACTGCTCGACAGAAGTTCGGAGTGGATGGAGGCTGCAAAACAATGGCGCAAAGCACTGGAGCTGGCGCCACACGATAACCGGGCGCGGGGAGGCCTGGCCTGGGCGCTCTATCGAGCGCGCGACTACCAATCGGCGCTGCAGGTGATTGAAAGCATGCGGAAGGACGGCTTTGATTCCGCCGTGGTGAACTTCTTAACCGGAGGATGCTGGCTCAACCTGGAGCAGCCGGAGAAAAGCATCCCATTTCTGGAGAAAGCCATCGCCGCAGACTCCCATTTCCTGCCTGCGAAGGCTGCGCTCGGGCAGGCCCTGCTGCGAACCGGCAAAGCCCGTCAGGCTATTCCGTTCCTTCGGGCTGCGCTTTCCGTCGACGAAGACGGGACCACCCACTTCCAGCTTTACCGCGCCTATTCGATCGCGGGCCAGGCCGAGGCGGCAAAGCAGGCCCTCTCGGATTACGAAGAGTTTAAGAAGCGGCTGCCTCATGCCTCAACCGTGCATGGAAACGCTTACCGTTAACAGAACTGCAACTTTACGCTCAACCAGGACAACTACGGTTCGCGAACCCTGACCACCTGGTTTGTCCGGACGTTCGTGAGCACCTGGCGTGTCCCGCTGGGCCATCGAATTTCGACTTTCTTCACCTCCTTCAGCTTGCCGGTCCCAAAATGCACGCCGAAGTGGCTGGAAGACGCATAGCTCATTGCGGAGGTCATGTGATTGACCTGTCCGTCCACGCGGATTTCCGCTCCGATTCCGTCGCGGTTGCTGCGGGTTCCCCGCAGCTTAAAGATCAGCCAGGAGTTTTCACCCGGCGTGACGTTTTCCCATAACTCCGGGCCCGCGCCTAGTGAGGTCACGACCGCGTCCATCCTGCCATCATTATTGAAGTCGGCAAAGGTGGCGCCCCGGTGCGCCCGCGGCGTGAGAAAATCCTCTCCCACGCTCTCGGAAACGTCCTCAAAAGTCCCGTCGCCCCGGTTCAGGAACACCGCGTTGTGCAGCTTGTATTTCGTGGCTTCGTAGAGCTCAACCCGATCGTTGACGTGAGCGTTGGAGGTGAAAAGGTCTTTCCACCCATCATTGTTGAAATCGAACATGCCGATTCCATACCCACTGTAGATCCTGCTCGCCAGGCCCATGTTGCTCGAATAGGTCACATCCTCGAATAATCCCCCTCCCAGGTTCCGAAAAAGCGGGAAGGTTTCGCCTGCCAGCGCGGAGAAGGCGATATCCGGCCGCCCGTCATTATCGTAGTCCCGAAAATCCGTGCCCATCCCTGAGACGGGGTTGCCGGTGTCGAGCAACGCCACGCCGGCCTGCATGGCGACCTCTTCGAACTTTCCGTGGCCGAGGTTGTGGAATAGGAAATTCCGCAGCTTGTCGTTGGTGACGAAAATGTCCATGAGGCCGTCACCATCGTAGTCAGCAACCGCGACACCCATCCCCTTTCCGATATGCTTCGCGATACCGGACTCTTGCGAGACGTCCCGGAACTTTCCATTGCCCTCGTTATGGTAAAGGGCATTGGGGAGGCCTTCGAAGACGTGAGGACTGCAGTAGACGCGCAGCTGGCGCGATTTATCGCCGCAGTAGGGTTCGGGCGTTGGCGGCCAGTCCAGGTAATTGAGCACAAAGAGGTCCAATAGCCCGTCATTGTCG
Source organism: uncultured Acidobacteriota bacterium (assembly GCA_963783155.1). Lineage (GTDB taxonomy): Bacteria > Acidobacteriota > Terriglobia > UBA7540 > UBA7540 > SCRD01. The sequence continues at coordinate 339,633 of CAWANC010000018.1, forward strand.
TAATCGAACCAGGCGGCGCCAATCGACCAGGGGCTGCTCTTGATCCCCGCCTGCTCGGTAACGTCTTCGAACGTTCCGTCACCTCGATTGTGATAAAGAATATTCCTGCCGACCCCCGTCACGAAGAGATCGACATGGCCGTCGTTGTCGTAATCGGCGGCGCTGGCTCCCATCGAATACCCGGCGCCGGCGACGCCCGCCTTTTCAGTCACATCCTGGAAATGAAATCCACCCAGGTTTCGGTAAAGGCGATTCCAGTACCTGGGCGAAGTTTTCTCCAAAGACGGCAAAGACGCCCCGTTGGCGAAGTAGAGATCCGTCAGCCCGTCGCCGTCGTAATCGAATGCCGCTACGCCCCCCGCCATGGTTTCAACCAGGTGCTTGCTCGGAGTCGGGTTGTTCTCCAGCACGAATTGCATGCCCGACGCGGCCGCAACGTTGCGGAACCGGACGGAATCTGCTTTGGGAGTGGGTTGGTCCGCAAGTCCAAGCTGGCTGGTCAACAGAGGAAGGCAGAGGCCTGCGCTTGCTTTCAGCAAATCGCGTCGGGTAAATTTACCGGCCATTACCAGATGTCTTTCCCCGGATTGCTCATGCGGATATCTTGCCATTCCGCGACATTTTGAGTCAACACAACCGGCGCCGATGCATTGCGGAGGCACTCGGCCACCGGCAACACCATACCGCCGGGATATCATGCCAATCGAAGCGGCTAGTGCCACGAGAGCAGGGAACTCCAGATGGGCCGGGATGGACTTGGATCCCGGTAGGACAGCCTGACGACGCTTTTCCGCAAAGCAGGCCGTTTCATGCAAAATATCCGTGCTGCCGCGGCGCAGTTTGAACACGTTGGCGGTGACAAGCAGGCCCATCCGGCGAAGGTCCGCGGATTTGCTGAGCGGGCGGCGCGAGCCGATTGCAGTGAGAAAAGAGATGATGGCGGAGAGGGTGGGATTCGAACCATACACGGCTCTTGCGTTTCTGTAAGTTACAGATAATAAGTGTCAACTTTGTCGGCATTGTCCACCACAGCCGAAAAACTAGCCAAACTTAGCACAGAATCGTTCCGCTTTTGCGGGCAACCGACCACGACAAGCCGGGAAGAAATGATATATGAACTCGTTAGATACGTCTACGGTCTCAAGCCACGGTACACGGCGTTTTGTTTGACGCCGCGAGCGACGGAAAAAGGACCAAAGGCGGCAGGACGCCTATCGACAACCGCCGTTCCCGCCATTTTGGGACGCCGGAAGCTGCCAGGCATGGTTACGGTCAGCCGGCCACGAACTTTTGAATCCTGACTGGCGACGCTTCAAGGAACGGCGATTCCGGAGCCGTGGCCGACGCGAGGTGGCATAAATGAAGCACGCGGAGCTGGTGTTCTACGATCCCTATTTGAAGATCACGGAAGAAGTGGACAGGATGTTAGGCGGATACTATCCTGGCATCGACGGCAGGCCGAGTATGGCAAGCTGGCTGCCAAACTTGAAGCTGACCAGACCGCAAGCCTCGCAAGCGTGCATGTGACTGCATAAGCGATAGTGGCAGTGAGGCGCAATTCTGGTTCATGGACCTGCGGCCGGCATTGGCTTTCGAATCTCCTGAACTCAAGGTGCCAGTCCTGATTGATGCATCGATAGCCGATGCTTTTCTCGGAATTCAAAGGCGCACTGAATATCAAAAAATGGCCTTTTGGCTGGACTGCAACAACTGTCGCCGGTTCCAGAAAGCCCCTGACCTATACGGGGATCGGGTTGGTACAACGACCTACACGGATTTATAACCGGTTGGCTGGCAGGCGCTGGACTCCATAGTCGGCGGGCAAAAGACTCCAAGGCTGGAGATCGTGAAGGGAAATCGAATTAGCGGCAATCCGACCTTTGGTTATTGGGAGGGCTTGTATGAATGGATAAATGGGATGAATTTTTGGAAAACCCGGAGAACTTGCAGTTCCCGTTTTTAGATTTAATCAAAGAAGAGATGGAGGTGCATGGTGCAAGCGCACAAGGATTACTTATCTGGCTTCGGGGAAGAACAACTCTTGAAAACGACACTGACGGAATCCGAGTTGGCAGATGCCTACATCGGTTTGGCCCAATCGATTTCGGATTCGCAGCGCGGGATATCACAAGGTGTGGAATGCCCTGCAACGCCCGCCAAGTCAGAAGATGGTGGGGGAAATTAGCTCGCCTGGGAAAAGTAGCTGGTGTACGGACAGGACGAGGATACCTCATGGTGGTGATGTACTCTCGGAAAAAGTGGAAGGACGGGGAAGCTAATAACGGAAGCTGCGATCGGAGATTGGCGCTAGTGGTTAAGTTGGAGTGTGATTGAGTGTGGAGTGAGTGTGTGTGTTGGTTGGTGTGTGTGATGTTCTGTAGAGATTGAGAGTTAGTTAAGTTGGTTTGTGGGTGATATTTGGTATTGTGTTTTTGTTTGTGTTTGTTTGTGGTTTTGTTGTTGGTGTTTTGTTTGTTGTTTGTTTGTGTTAGAGTTGTGTTTTTGTTATGTTGGTTTTAGTTTGTTTTTGAGATGTTGTTTGAGTTGTTGAGTGGTTTTTGTTGTTTGTAGTTTTTTGTTTTTGTTTTGGTGTGTTGTGTTGTTGCGCGTTTAGTTGCTTTTTGTGTGTGTTGAGAGTTTTTTGTTGATGAGATTAGTGATTGAGAAAGTGGGAAAGTTTGAATGTTTTTGTTTTGGTTTGTTGTTGTTATTTCGAGACTGCTGATTCTGGCTCGCAGACAGGCAATCTTATCGGCTGAGGTTCGGAAAGCTTACGGTCGCGGCAAAGATGGGCTCTGACGGGCACGGTAGCTGGTACCGCTGCTAGTGCGTTGTGGTGGGACAACTATCGTTCGGGTGGATCGGTTACTTTCCGGCTACCGAGATCTGTGGTTGCTTTCGCTGGGAGCCTGCTGGGAGCTCGGACTCAGCTGGAAAGGGCTTCGCGCTGAAGGAGCGGGCTGGCTTCATATCGATTTGACGGACTGGAAATTTGGGCGGTGGACAGTCATCGGTTTAGGCAAGCGGTGGTGCGCTACTGTGGCTATGCGTGTGCAGTGCGGAAAGCGGTCTCTGGTTAGCGGGACAGAATTGCGATTGGTATGTTCGCAAGTTGCGGGTGTGCATCTAGGAAAGCATCGCGCTGGAGGGCGGTCTTGCTCAACTGAGTTCGGTTGCTGGCGATGCTGAGGCGCTGGCGGGTGATGCTGGCTAAACCGACGCGGCGCGGGATGGGGTTTTCAAGTCTAAGCGCGGCTGTCTGATGGAGGGCAGCGGATCACTGAATAAACGCGCTGAGGACCGCTAGGCTGAGGTTTAACAGAAACACAGCGAGCACGGCTACGGCAAACGCTGAAAAGCGCGCTGCTATCCGGTGAGAGCGGGCGCGGCATCGTGGAAGTGTTGCTCCGAATGGCTCTCGCTGTGCTAGCTTTGCTGTGACGCGTAGTACACGCTGGTCTCTGGCACACTCACGGTTTTGCGGACTCCATTCCGACCGATTGTCATGTGTGCACCGCGCACGCTGAGACTGAGAGACGGTCTGCGCTTCGTCAGGTTCAAGTTGATGCTGGGCGCGAGTCGACGCGGCGGAATAAACGCTGTAGGCTATTTGGGACGTTCTTTCAGCGTCAGGCGGACTTTATCATGAGTCTTCCAATTGTCAAAGGGCTTTTCGTTCGGTGCTTGGCTGACACTGAAGTTCCATTGCTAGCTTTAGGTTGGTGGCGTAACTTCCGGGTGGGGCATCGGTAAATCGAGGCGAGGCGAGGCGTGGCAAGGCGCGGTTTCATGGCTTGCTGGCGTGAGGATAGCTTCATTGCTGATCTGGCGAACTGACGAACTCTATAAGGGTTTGCTTTACCGCTTGCTAGGGATACGGCGCGCTACTCATGGCTGACATATCTATCATCAAAGCTGATGCTCCACTCCAAACAAGGGCTAGCTATGAATCACATGCTGGGCTGCATGGTGCTTGACACGGCATTGGGATTCCGATCTGGGTGGTGGCGCTGAAAGGTAGCGGGAAAGGTCATAGCGGACGGCTTAACAAAAATTCATCAAGCTTTCCTAAGATGCTGATATAATAGGAGTGGCGGAACATTAGAAACGCGATCTCCGGCGGGCAACACCAACAGGGTGAAAGGGCGGTTACGAAATCATCGGGTGCTGTTCTGGCGATGGTAGCTGCTTAATGGTTTTGACGGTCTCTTAAAGACTCTAGTTCCGAGAGCTGACCCTTGCATGGTCGGCTTTTTTATTGGACAATCAGCTGAGCTTTGTTTGGCTTTTTTGTTGGTGCTAGTAGTCAATGGTTCACAAAGTTCTGCTGGGTCATACCTGTAAAAATATTTTCGTCTTGTTTTCTGTGACTTACCACACAGCGCGAAGAACTTATCACAAGGATGTCAACAACTTTGGGGAAATGTATGAAGGCTCGACAGCGGCGGGTTGGAAATTCCGCTTACCAGGCAGGAGGTTAGGCAATAGCTGATGGCACTCCGCAGACCAAAGGTCGTGTGTCTTCTGTCTGCTTATGACGGAGAGGAATTCCAAACGAGCGGCAAGGTTCCGCTTTGCTCTGAACATCGGCACGTGTCAAGAGGCACGGCAGAGCGGATGCAAAACGAGATCACCTGGCTGGCGGAAACCGTCGCAGCTTGGCGGGACGTCGGGTGTTAAGGCCGGTTCGCAGTGGCGCTTTGCCCACTGCAACTGGTGAAACCGCGCTGACGCGCGGATTTTTTGTCGCCGTTTCGCGAAGTTCTAATTAGGGGTTCACATGCTTTGGAATTTGAAAACAGCGCTTACGGCTGCAGATGCGACAGTTGATCTGGCGTTTGCAGTTCGCCAGACGCAAGCGTGATCTCAGAATCTCTCACCCCCCTCTGACTCCGATTGCCTCTCACCGATGTCTTTTTCCGATTCGCTCCCTCCTTCTCCCACACCGATCGCGCCCGCCTCTCCCCCTCACGACTTCTCTCGCTCCCACCGCACCCGCAGCCACCCTTCCTACACCCACGACACGACCACGCGACACACACCCCCCCCTCGCACCCCTCACCGAACCCCACACCCCCCCCCCACCCCCACGACCCCCCCCCCCCCCCCCCCCCCCCCCCCACCCCCCCCCCCCCCGACACCCACCCCCCCCACCCCCCCCCCAAACCCCGACCCCCCCCCCCCCCCCCCCCCCCCCCCCCCACCCCACCCCCACGAACCCCCCCCCCCCCCCCCCCCCACCCCCCGCCCCCCCACCCCCCCCCCCCCACCCCCCCCCACCCCCCCCCCCCCCCCCCCCCCCCCCGCCCCCCCCCCCCCACCCCCGCCCAGCACCAGACCCGCCCCCCCCCCAGCACAGGCCCCGCGCCCCCCCCCCCCGCGCCGCCCGCCCCCCGCGCCCGCCGCCCCGCGCCCCGCCCGACGGCGCCACGCCCCCGAGCGAGCGCCCGCCCGACCGGGCCCCGACCGCCCCCCGCCGCCGCACGCAGCACCCCAGGGCCCGCCGGCGCGGCGCGCGCGCCGCGGACCCGAGCCCGCGAAGCGACGCGCACTGCCTCCTCTGGCCTGCCCGTCCCCGCCGCCCCCCCCCCCCCCCGCCCCGGCGCCGAGCTGGCAGCCTTGACCCAGACGGGCGCACCGCTCGCTTTGGCTGGCTGCCGCGCTACACTTTGTTCGCCGGGCCGGCCGCTCCGCGTTGGCCGGCGGGCAACGGGCGCCGGCTCCTTCCGCGCGCCGCCGAGATTCCACGCCGCGGCTGACTTCGCCCGCTCAGCGCGGGCGGCACCCGCGGCCCGCGCGGCCCGTAGTTTAGACGCCGCCGGGCGATCAGCTGTGACGTCCGTCACGCGGCGCGGGACGTGACGGCGCAGGCGCGCGCGTCCCCAGCCCGGGCCCACAGCGCCACAGGCGCCGCCGGGAGCGGCACACCGCCACGCCGAGCCGGCGGGCGCCCGCCGGCGGAAGGCGCGCCAGGAGGCCGCGGCGACGCCGCGGGACAGCGAGTACCCGGGCAGGACACGGGGCCGGCGCGAACGGCCGGAGGCGTAGGAAGGCGCGGCGTGCGCGGGCGGCGCCCGCCACACAGACAGCGCGGCAGCGGAGGACCGGGACAGGAGACGACCGAGGCGCGGGCCGCGACGAGGGAGCAGCAGGCAGACGCGGCGGCGGCGCCAGAGGCCGCAGAGCCGCGGCACCCGCCACACCGGCGCCACGCGGCGCGCGCGGCAGCGCCGCGCGTCGACCGGCCAGGTCGACCGCCGGGCGCGCGCGGGGAGAAGGGCGAGCGCACGGGCGACACCGGCGCAAGAGGAGTGACCGCCAACAGAGCGCCCACGCGGCGGCGCACCCGCGGAGCCGGCGCGCGGCAGCAGCAGACGAGTGCGGCGCGAGCGGAACAGCACAGAAGGCCGCCGGAGGAGCCCGGCGAGGCGCCAGAACGAGACAGGCCCCGACAAGGCGACGACAACGAGCACCACCGGCGGACACCACGGCGCGAGGGCGCCCGGGTGCGGGCCAGACCAGCGGCGCGACACCCAGCGGAAGCCGGCGAAGCAGGCGACGCGGCGGGCCGCACGGGAGGAGGCCACGACAGGCCAGCGAAGACGCCGGAGACACGAGCCAGCGACGCGCCCGGCGCCGGCCGGCGCCAGAACGAGCGCGGGGCCGCGCACGGTGAGCACCGGCGACACCGGCGGAAGGGACGGAGACACTACCCGGCGCGCGGGAAGAACGACGCGGGGACGGCGCGACGACCGACCCGCGACGCCCAAGCCGACAGCCGCCGAGGCAGGCCGGGAACGCGGCGCGAGAGGCGCGCCGCGGGCGCCGGGCCCGGGAAAACCGGGGAGGCCCACCAGCCGACGAGGGCGTTAAGGGCAGAGGGGCGCGGGACCGACGGCGAAGGGCGGCGGCCGGGGCGCGGAACCACCGGCGCGAGCGCAACGGAAGAGCCGCACGCCGAACGCCGCGCAGACGGACGGAACCGACCCCAGAGAGCGGTAGCGGCAGACGGGTAAGGCAACCGGCAGGAAAAAGTGCCGCGGACCAGAAGCAGCGAGGCGGGCGAGCTCGCGCCGGTTGCCAGGACGGCGGCAAAGGTTCTGGCTGCGCGCGCGGAAGGGAGGCGCGCGGTGGCCGGGGCAGACTCAACCGGCTGCCGGGACCAAGGAAAGCTCGACTCGCGCTGACCGCCGGCCCAGCCCAGGTGCGGGACCGGTCGCCGGTGGCCCGTGTGGCCCAGCGGAGAGCCGGGCAGTGCCGCTGTAGGCCAGCGATATGCGGGCAGAACGAGACGGACAAGACGTGGAGGGCGGCGGTGAGGCGAGAGAGGAAGGGAGAAGAAGAAGAGAAAAGAATAATGATGGCGGAGAGGGTGGGATTCGAACCCACGTGCCCGCTTTTGGCAGGCAAGACGCTTTCGAGGCGCCCCCGTTATAACCACTTCGGTACCTCTCCGCAAGAGCGTGGCCGTGGTCATTGCGACTATGAGATTAATATTGCGCGATAGTCCCGGCTGTTTTCAAGTTCCGGTGCGGCTTGCTTTTCGGCGCTCACGGAAGAACTGCCGAAGAATGGCCGAGCACTCTGCCTGGAGGATTCCGCTGTCAAACACAACCTGATGGTTCAGTTTTCTGTTGTTCAGCACTGCAAGCGACGAGCCACAGGCGCCTGCTTTCGGGTCCATGGCTCCCACAACCAGCCTCTGAATGCGCGCCTGGACGATGGCCCCAACGCACATCGCACAAGGCTCGATTGTAACATACAGGGTGCAGGCGGGCAGGCGGTAGTTCCCGAGCCTGCGTCCCGCGCGGCGTAGTGCCAGGATCTCCGCGTGCGCCGAAGGATCGTTCAGATGGATGGGACGGTTATGGGTGCGGGCGACGATTTCTCCTTTGCACACAACGACCGCTCCCACCGGAACTTCACCTTCGCGGCAGCCCCGGCGGGCCTGGCGCAGAGCCTCCCGCATGTACTGGCTGTCTAAGTCCATCACATGACGCTTTTCACGGCCTTGCATCCCTGTATCCTAGCATCTTTGAAGCGTGGTATGATCTGCGCTGCAGCGGGAAGTCCTGAGTTTAGAAGGACCTGGCGAGGGGCAGCTCTTCCGGTCGTTCGTTTCCCTCTGCTTGTTCAGTGGCTGCGTTGCCCTTGGTTACTGAACTGATCAATTTTCGAAGGAGGAAGTGTTTCCATGTGCTCAATGAACCGAAGAGATTTTCTCCGGACCGGCGCTGTGGCTTCAGCTGCTTTGGTGGCTGCGGGCGGGTCCCTGGATTTATACGCCGACCCTTATGGGATTCCGGTTGGCTTGCAGCTTTACACGGTGCGGCAGCAGCTTGACAAGGATTTTGATGGGACGCTGCGCAAGGTGGCGGCTGTTGGCTACCCGCAGGTTCAGTTCTCAGGTTTTCACAACCAGCCGGTTCCGAAGATCAAGCAACTGATTGATCAACTCGGCCTGAAGACCGCCGCCGGCCATTTTGGCTATGACCTGTTCAAGTCGAACCTGTCGCAAGTGACCGACGATGCGAACACGCTCGGCATGAGCTATGCGGTGCTTTCGTCGGCTCCTGATTCCTACCGGCATTCGATGGACGGGTACAAGCGGGCGGCCGAGTTCTTCAACAAGACGGGCGAGGGTTGCAAAAAAGCCGGTCTTCATTTTGGATACCACAATCACAACCTGGACTTCGAGAAATTCGGCAACACCATCGCGCTTGACCTGATGCTGAAAAGCACGGACCCGGCCCTCGTTACTTTTGAGATGGACTGCTTCTGGGTCACGCGCGCCGGTTACGATCCCGTGGCTTATATGAACAAGTACCCCGGGCGCTTTCAGGTTCTGCACATCAAGGACGAGAGGAAGCATTATCCGCCGACGGTTTTAGGCCATACGCCTGCTGAGGCCTTTGCGCCGGTGGGCAAGGGAATCATCGACTGGAAGCGGATTTTCAAGGCGGCGCCCAAAGGCGGCCTGAAGTACTATTTTGTTGAGCAGGACCAGACCGAGCTTCCGGTTTTTGAGGCCATCAAGGTCAGTTACGACTATCTCCACACCCTCAAGGTTTAGCGGGTGAAGAATGGGGGGCTGCAACATGCCGGTAAACATCAGGCGGGCCTATGACCAGCCGGGCGCCCGCGACGGCATTCGCATCCTGGTGGACGGCCTGTGGCCCCGCGGAGTAAAGAAGGCTGATCTCAAAATCGCCGCGTGGGAAAAGGCCATTGCGCCGTCCAAGGCCCTGCGAGTGTGGTACGGGCACGATCCCGCAAAGTGGCCGGAATTCCGCAGTCGCTACCGCAAAGAGCTTCAGGACCCGCCGCGCAGGGAAGTTCTCGACCGCATGGTTACCCTGGCGGCGCAGGGAAACCTGACCCTCGTTTTCGCCGCCCGCGACGCCGAACACTCCAACGCCGCCGTCATCGCCGAAGCGATCCAATCAGAGTTAGAGGGCGGTCACTGATCTTCGCGGAGGATGCCTCGAACACCGGGGCTGGCGCATCATGACTTTAGAGACAGTTTTTGCCTCTGCGGTCCCGAAGGGACGGGTCTGGGCGGGGCGCGAGGCTTGAGCTAGAAGATTTATTTTTGTGCGATGCCGCTGTGAGCGCAATGGATCGGCTGAAATGAAAACCAGCAAGACGGCCTCTCGCTTCGCGAGACCGCAGACACGACAAAGCGCGTATCTGCGCCAGCCGGCCGGATGGCGTGCCCACCGCAAGAAATCCAGGATTCAAAATCTTAGATTCCGGAATGAAGAAAACGTTCGCGAAAATGCGGGCAAGCCAATTCGCATCTCTGCGCGGGTCGCAATGGCCTTAGCCTGCGACCCGGCGCCGAGTGTGCATGACGCTGATCCAACCATCAACCTGCTTTGCAGCTTCAAGCCAGCCGATATCGTAGCGTTCCTGCAAGAGGTCGATGAGGGTATCTTTCCTTCCCGCAATCCGGTTGAGATCAGCATCCGTCAACTTGCTCCAGTATGCCTTGGCCGGCCCCTTAACCTGGTTCCACTTCTTTTCAGCTTGAGTTCTGGTCATAATCGAACACCCTCTTTCTTTTGAGTTCGGAACTCGCACCACGAATTCCTGTCGCGCTGCTTCGCGCTTAATCTTCCCCGCACCCTCCAGGTTGAATGTTGAATATAGGAAATCCACGAGGCGGTGACAATTCGGAAGATTTGGTATTTTGTCCTACGTATTTTTCCGATTGTGAAAACGCCTGGGTCTCGCGGGTGGCGGATACATCGCCAGCAGCGCGACGTATGATGGCATAAGGTCGTCGGTGGGTGGCGCATCTATTGATTTCTAAAGTGTGCGTTCAGTGAAGCTGCGAGTTATGGGATGGCGCGATCACCCGGGACTGGCGCAGAGGCGGTTTTTGACTCCGCGGTCCCGAAGGGGCGAGGCTGGGCGTGGGGCGAGGCTTGAATTGTGCGCCTTATCTTTTATGCGACGCCCCTGTGAACGCAACGGAGTGGCTGAATTGAAAACCCTCAAATGCTTCTCGCTACACGAGAACGCGGAGACTGAAAAGCGCGTATCCGCGCCAGCCGATAGTGGGAAAGATCCGCCGGACCGACCCCGTGCTAGACCAGACAATTCACGGTTTGGCATTGCTGAGCTTCCCTTCTGCGGCGAGCGTCTCTCGCAGCCACTTGAATAATGCCGGCTTGCATTTCCGACACCAAGGGCGGGCGAATAAAATCGAACACGCCGCAGTCAATCGCCGCCGACAGGTAGCGCCTGCCGTGATTGTTCTCCGCGACGACCAGAAGGCTGGTTGGCACTGACGTTTTTTCGACGAGTCTGACAATGTCCCGCCACGTTCCGTCAGGAAGTTCGGACGCGGTAATAATCACTTCGGGATGATTCCGGCTCAGAACAGGCTCGACTTCTCTAAAGCTGTGCGCCTTGCCAAAGCTTATCTGCCGTCTCGTAAGAAATTCCTCCAAGTTTCCGCGCCAATCATTATCGTGCGACACCATTAGTGCGAATAGTTGTTCCTGGCCCAAAGATTATCCTCCCGCGTACAGACGGGTTGTCTCGTCCCAGCCAAAGTTCCCCTCGCCAGACCGCCGACTGTTTGAATAACTCGAGCATAACCGGTCCCAACTTGCCCTTTCAATTCGTAAAATTTCGTAATTTTTATCTACGTATTGTTACGCGCAATCCAGTAGTAATGGGGCGTCCGTACTGCGAAGGGTCGATGGCGAGTGATGAGTGACGAAGAAAGAATGGCGATAGGAAATGTAAAGAATTACGAGTTACAAATTACGAGTAGCATGCCCGGAGGCTCGCCCGCCCGCCGGACATGAGTTTTCAGAATTGGCAAGGCCAGCGGTGAGGACTCCTTCAGCGGCTGAAGCCGAATTATCATGCCAGTGCCGCGATGGCGCAGCAAAGGCTGTGGCCCGCTGATTCACGCCGGTGCCTGGCAAGCTAGTGTACCGGCATGCGGTCGCGGCTTTTGCGCCGTCGCATCAGGAAGACGGCGGGCATGACGATGACGAACATTAAAGCCAGGAAGAGGTAGGTGTGGTTGAACGACATCATGGCGGCCTGGCGCTGCACCATGCCGAACATGGCGGCGTAGGCGCGCTGCGTTGCGGTGGTGGCGTCCGCTCCGGAGCTCATAAAGAAGCCGCGAAGTCCCTCAAAAATCGACTGGGTTTGCGAACTGTAGGGCGTGACGTTGCGTCCCAGAAAATTGGTGTAATGCTGCGAGCTGCGCGCCACGATGGTGGTGGAGAGCGCAATCCCCATGATGCCGGGGCTGGCGCAGAGACGGTTGTTTTCTCTGCGATCCCGAAGGGACGGGTCTGGGCGGGGCGCGGGGCCTGAGTCGGAGAATTTGTTTTTTATGCGACGCTTCTGTGAACGCGATGGATCGACTGCAATGAAAACCAGCAAGAGGCTCTCGCTTCGCGAGAACGCAGGCACGCCAAACCCTGTATCTGAGCCACCCCAAAACACCGCCCATTTGCACTACCTGCATGTTGTGGCAATATAGACCGCAGTTTCAAGTTTCATCCGCATGAAAGGACTCATGATGAATGAACCCATGAATCGGCGCGCTTTCCTGTCGAACTCAGGCCTGCTTTTGGGAGGCGCCATGTTAGCAGGTTCCTCTCCCGGCAATGCTGCGGCAATCTCGAAGGGTCCGCATGACTACGTCGTCGCCGAGGGGCATCGGGACATCTGGGAACTGACGGCTCGCCTCAGGCTCAGGATCGAATCGCAGAACTCTCCGCTGGCGGATTTTCTGGTTCCTCGCCTGATAGCGGGAGGAGTGAGTGTTTGCATCATGCCTTCGGGTGGAGACTCGCTGCCGGAGAGAAGCGGCATTCAGCCCGCGCTGGAAGGAAACCTGAGGACGCTCGATATGCTCCTGGAGGGAATTGAGAGAACCAACGGGAAGGCTTCCATCATCAAGACCAAGTCGGACATCCCGACCAAGCCAAACCAGGGTAAGGTGCAATTCATCCTCGACATGGAGGGTGGCGAAGCACTCGGAACACTTTGCGGCCCGGAGCCCGAATTTCTTGCCGGCTATCAGCTTGCACTGCTTCGGCAGTTCTTCCGGCTCGGCGTCCGCGGAATTCAACTCACCCACAACGGGCGCAATCAGCTCGCCGACGGCGTTGGCGGAGGCAGAATGGGCGGCAGGCTCTCTCCGTTCGGCGTTGAGGTCGTCAAGGAAATGAACCGCCTGGGCATGATGGTTGGTGTTTCCCATCTGTGTGTTAATGGGGTTCTCCATGTGGCAGAAATTACGAAACAGCCTATTGTTTCAACCCACCAGAACCTCTCTCAGTACGTGAGCTCGAACCCGCCGGTGGAGCTTATTCCAGAAGAAGTCAAGGCCATTGTCTCCACGGGTGGGGTTGTGGGCATGAGGTATGACGTTGGGGTAACGCCCTACTCGTTGATAGCCGACGAGATGGAGTTTCTGGCGAAAAACGTCGGCGTTGAGCACATTGGTATTGCCTGGCTCGGCCATGATGTTGGCAACCCGGATCCCCAATACGTTCCCGGATACACCCGCCCCAAACAGGTGTTTACTGGCCATGAGGCCGAGACCATGTATCAGCACTGGAGCCAATTCATAGGAATCCTTGCCGAGCGCGGATTCACCGAGCAGCAAATCGGTTTGATACTTGGGGGCAATTACCTGCGGATTTGGAAGCAGGTGCTTCCGGATTAGCGGCGGTTGAGCTTGCGGAGGGGCGGTTCTTGTCTCTACGATCCCGAAGGGATTGGTCCGGGCGAGGCGCGAGGCTTCAAAATTTCAGATTCCATCATGAAAAACCGTTCGCGAGATCGCCTCGATAAATCGGGGCGCCAGCCGGCGCTACCCGCTGCGGCGCGGCGGATGTCTCCTCACACGCCCGTTGTCCTCCATCGATTGATTCCTACGAATTCCACGGAACTCGCATTATAATCTGGACCAGAAACGCGGGCGTGTCAGCAGAGGACTACTGACCGCGGATCACGGTGCTAAATCGAAAACGTAGGTGAGGCCGAAATGATGAACACACGTTGGGGAATGAGATTAGCCGCTTCGCTGGCGTTCACTGGGCTGTTCACAATCGCGTCTGGGGGGAAACTGATGGGAGCCGATTATCCGTCCGCCGAGATTTCGAACGGCCAAATCCAGGTGAAGCTGTATCTGCCCGACGCCAAAAACGGGTACTATCGCGGGACCAGGTTTGACTGGTCAGGAGTGATCATCAGCCTGAAATACCACGGCCACGAATATTATGGGCCGTGGTTCAACAGCGTCGATCCCAAGGTGCACGACTACCGTTTCGCCGGGACTGAGCTCATTGCCTCGCCGTGTTCCGCGGCCTCAGGTCCCGTGGAGGAGTTCCAGACCAACAGGACGGCCCTGGGATGGGATGAGGCCAAAGTGGGCGGGACATTTATCAAAATCGGTGTCGGAGTGCTTCGCAAGGATGAGAGCCACTACGATTACGTCAAGCAGTATGAGATGGTGGACCCGGGCAAATGGACCGTCAAGCGGGGCCGCGACTCGGTGGAATTCACCCAGGAACTGACCGATCCGTCTTCGGGCTACGGGTATATCTACCGCAAGACGGTGCGGCTGGTCAAAGGGAAGCCGGAGATGGTGTTGGAAAACAGTTTGAAAAACACCGGCCGCCGCACCATCCGGAGCAGAGTCTACAATCACAATTTTCTCGTGCTCGATCATCAACCCCCGGGCCCTGACTTCAAGATCGAGCTGCCCTTCCAGATTCAGGTGGCCCACACTCCCGACCCGGAAATGGCCGAAATCCGCGGAAACCAGGTCGTCTATTTGAAGGCGCTGCAGAAGGAAGAAGTCGTGCAAATCCCCATGTCAGGGTTCAATGACAGTCCCAAAGACAATGAGATTCGCATTGAGAACCGTAAGGTCGGCGCCGGCATGCGAATTACCGGAGACCATCCTCTGGTTCACCTCAACCTGTGGTCCATCCGGTCGGTGCTGGCGATGGAACCCTTCATCACCATGACCGTCGATCCGGGCAAAGAATTTACCTGGAAGATGTCGTACCAGTACTACACTGTTCCGGCTGACTCAAAGTGAGGCGGCGGCGACTGAATGCAAATGGAGGTTTAAGCCCCATGCGAAGACCGATGATGGAGCGGAAAAAACACGCCTACGGGATTGCCGGAAGGAGGCTTCTGATCATGGTTGGACTGCTGCTGAGTGCCGTGATTGCGGGCCGTGCGCAGGATTTGCGCGCGGGTTATGCCAAAGCCGACGTTACTCCCACCGGACCGGTGATGATGGGCGGATATGACTTGCGCGGCGCCCCCTCCGACGGGGTCCACGGGCACGATCGCTTGTACGCCCGGGCCTTGGTTTTCGAGGCCTCCGGCGTCCGCGTCGCTTTTCTCGAGGCCGACGTCATCATCATTCAGAGGACCGATATTCTGCGCCGGAAAGTCTCGGAGGCGACCGGCATCCCTGTGGCAAACATTCTGCTGGGTGACGCTCACAACCATGCCGCTCCGTCTCCCAATGGCGAACTCAAGACCGATTATGATCGTCAATTCACGGAGGGGCTCATCAAGGCCGCCAAAGAGGCGGTGGCCAACATCCAGCCCGTCCGAATCGCTGCCGGCAGCGGGCACTCTCGCATTGGCATGAATCGGCGCCAGGTGCAGCCAGCGGATTCGGATTCGTACCTGACCTTCGATGAGAACAACGCCAGCCAATCCTTTGGCGAACACAAGACCGACCATCCGGTTTTGATCCACGAGTTTGGCGGTGTGGTACGGCTGGGCGCAAACCCCCTGGGGCCCATCGACGACGCGGTGCAGATCGTGCGCCTGGACACGGCGGCTGGTAAACCGATGGCCGTGATGATCCATTACCCCTGTCACGGAACGTCACTCGGAGGGCGCAACAGCAAAATCTCCGGCGAGTGGATGGGACGCATGGAGGAGTATGTCGAGAAGCAGTTTCCGGGCCTGGGAGCGATTTACATACAAGGCGCCGCGGGCGACATCAATCCGCGCGAAGTGGGCGGGCTCGACGGCGTTGCGGACAATATAGAAAATACCTGGGCGCTCGGCGAAGAGATCGGGCGCGAGGTCGTGCGCGTCTACCGCGGGCTCACAACCGAGCCCCTGGCCAAACCGCGCGTTCAAATCGAAACGGCTGAAATCCTTTTACCCCGGCAATATCGAGAGCTGTTGCAGGACTTCACCGACACTGCGGTGAAGGCGCCCACCACCGTCGTGCGTATCGGCGACATGATGTGGACCACATTTCCTGGTGAAATGTTCAGCAGCATCGGAAAACAGGTGAAGGCCGCTTCTCCTGCTACCCATGCATACGTGATGGGCTATACCAATGGCTACATTGGCTATTTCCCGAACCAGCAGGCGTACGC
>CAWANC010000019.1:0-15000 GCA_963783155.1 uncultured Acidobacteriota bacterium
ACCGTGCGGCCGCAATGCAGTGGCAGCCGAGATCGTTCATGGCGCCGCCGCCCGTCTTTTCGATGTCCCAGAAGTGAGGGCTGTGCGGACCGCCGTGCGATTCCCTGGAACGAACCCAAAGGACGCGGCCGATGCCACCTTGCTCGACGGTCTCGCGGGCTCGCACGACGCAAGGCGCAAAGACTTCTGTTTCCGCGTACCCGTGCGTCGCACCCGAACGCTTTGCGGCATCGAACATGGCTTTCGCCTCCCGGCGATTGCGGCCCAGCGGCTTGGTACAGACCTGATTCTTTTTTGCACGCGACAACAAGAGCGAAACGTGAAGGTGAACTTCATTGGGCAGGGCGATCACGTAAAGATCGATATCGGTTCGAGCGATCAATCCTTCGAGATCCGTGGTGGATTCGGGGACGGACCATCGCCGTGCAAACTGTTTCGCCCGCCCGCGGGTGCGCGAAAAATTCACTGCCACCTGCTGCCCGTTCACGTTGGCGAGGCCTTGCAGATAAAAATCAGCCACAAAACCCGAGCCGAGCATGGCGATGCGGACGTTATTCATAAAGGTGACGAAGGCTCCTTCGATACGCTTCGTAGAATCGCTCCAGCTGCTCTTCGGCGCTGGTATTTCCCACAAACTGGTGGCTGGGAAGCAGCTCCGGCTTGACGCCACGCGCCAGCAGGCGTTCAGCCACTTCGCAGCGGAGCATGTTGATAATAGCCGCGCCCGTCACCGTAGACGCGGGCCCGGTACGCCATTCGAGGCCTGGAAGCTCCACGACGCAATCGCCCGGCGGGCAATGGTTGTCAATCACCACATCCGCAAAGTCGATGAGCTTTTTTCCTGAGGAATGCGCGGGCGGCGACTGTTCCGAGTGACCGCGGGAGACAATGGCGATGACGGGCAATCCGCGTTTCCGCGCGCCCACAGCCATTTCCACCACCACCGGACGGATGCCGCTGGTTGAAATGATGATAAAGGCATCGTGATTCCCAAAGCGGAATCCGTTGAGAATCTGCTCGGCGTACCCTTCGTATTTCTCCAGAAAGAGCGGGGCCCGCAGGCCGTTGGCTCCCACAATCGCCGCGTGATTTGAAAGGGATTGTTCGACCAGGGCCACAAAACCCGGAAAACATCCCTGGCGCGGAGTCATTTCCTCGCACATCATGCGCGAGTGGCCGTTCCCAAACAGGAAAACCAGGCCGCCCTGGGCAATGGACGAGGCGCAGATTTCCGCAGCCTTCTGAATGGCAGGCAATTCCTGCTCGCGAAGTTCCTTGAGCAGTTGAAACGTCTTCTCGAAATATTGTTCCGCAGCACTCATTTTGTCTAACGCATATATCAGACTGACCGCAACGGAGTCTACCCGGCGCGGTTGCTCAGACCTGAAAAGCAGTCCTTTCAAAGGTCGCCGATAATCCGCACGGCACTCCGGTATTGACAACCTGCCACCGTTCGATTATGAAAGTACCACGATGCCGAACGATCAGAAAAGCTCGCCTGCCTGGAATGTTCTTGGACTGGATATCGGTGGAACCGAAATCAAAGCAGCCCTGGTGAACAGCAACGGCGATATCATAACATCCCACCGGGCATCCACGCCCGGGACATTGTCCGCCTTCCAGGAAACAATCAAAACACTCGCGGGACATCTCCACATCGATGAACTGCCCATCAGGGGCGTAGGCGTAGGCTGCAAAGGCATCATTGACCCCCAAACGACGGAAGTGCTTGCGCTTCCGGGAGAACTGAATTATCTGGAAGGACGCCGGCTGAGTGAAATTCTCGGGCCGTTTGTTCCGGCTCCCTGTCCGATTGCCGCAGACAATGACGCACGGGTGGCCCTTATCGGAGAACACCAGTGGGGAGCAGCGCGGGGCCGGCAGAATGCCATGATGCTGACGCTGGGCACCGGTGTTGGCGGCGCCATCCTCGCCGCTGGAAAAATCATGCGTGGAGCCGGCGGAGTGGCCGGCCATCTGGGGCACATCACCGTTGATCCAAACGGCGGCCTCTGCATCTGCGGGAACCGGGGATGCCTGGAAACCGTCTTTTCAGCGCGCGCCCTGGAGGCTGAAGCGTTTGCAGCCATCCATCGTGGGGTCAAGACGCAGCTTCAGGACGTTGGCTCGCCACCCAGTTGCAGTGACATCTTTGACTGCGCCCGGAAGGGTGATGAAGTCGCCCGGATCATTGTCGAACGCACCACATTGATTCTGGGAAGCGCTATCGCCGGCCTGGTTCACGTGCTCGATCCCGAGATCGTCATCCTGGGCGGACAAATCACCCTGGCTGGCGATAGCCTGTTTGATCCGATTCAGCGCGAGGTTGACTGGCGCACCCGATACCTGCTGCGTCGCAAGGTCCCCATTGTCAGGGCACAAATCGCTGAACCGTCCGGGGTTGTGGGTGCTGCCGCGCTGGCGATTGAGGCAGCCACCGGCACAGACACCAGTGCAGGCCAATAAGCCCTTGTAGATAATTTCCCACGCCTGTAATGAGTCGCCCTGAGAGGAGGTCGGGTCAAATGAAGCGCCAACTTGCAATCCTTACATTAGCACTGCTGTGCATCTCCGCGGGGCCAACGCATCTCTACGCCGCTGGCGGCTACTTTCGCGTCGAACAACGGTCTGGAGTCTGGTGGTTTGTCACGCCATCCGGCAAGCTGACGCTCTCCGCCGGCGTCAACCACATGTCCTATCAGGGCGACGTCATCCACGGAACCACACAGCACCCCTATTTTGAAAACATCTCGAAGGTTTATCCGAGCCAGGACGCCTGGGCGCAGGCTGAAATCAAGCGGCTGAACCTATGGGGATTTGACACCATCGGTTCGTGGTCCGACCCGGTCCTGTGGAGCCAATCGATGCCCTACACCGTGATTCTTAACATTGCCACCCGCTCCGGGGCCGACTGGCTGAAAGGGATTCCTGTGGACGTTTACAGTCCGCGCTTCGAAACAACGGCGCGGAGGATTGCGAAGGACGAGTGCGCACCCCGTGCAAGCGACCCTGAACTGATCGGCTACTTCAGTGACAACGAACTGCGCTGGGGAGCCGACTGGCGCGGCAAGCAGAACATGTTGGCAATGTACCTGAGTCTGCCCTCGAACGCGCCGGGCAGGCTGCATGCCATCGATTTTCTGAAGGAAAGATGTTCCAGCCAGATCCAGAAGCTCAACCAAGCCTGGGGCGTCCATGCAAAAAGCTTTGCAGACGTTCCCTCTGACGCCACGACAGAAGCTTTCCGTTCCGACAATTCTGAATTCCTCGGCAGGGTCGCCCGGCGTTACTTCCAGGTCTGCGCCGGCGCAATCCACGGGGCTGATCCCAACCATCTCTACCTCGGCGCCAAATTTGCGGGAACTCCGCCCGATCGCGTGCTGCGTGCTGCGCATGCTGCCGATGTGGTGTCGGTAGACATTTACCGGTTTGATCCACGCCCGATGGTCAAGCACATCTACAAACTGGCGAAGCGCCCCATCCTGGTGGCCGAATTCGCTTTTCGCGCCGAGAATTCAGGTCTGCCCAATACCAAGGGGGCCGGGCCCAAGGTGCCGGACCAGGCAGTGAGAGCCCGCGCCTATACGGATTACGTGAAATGGCTGGAAAGCATGCCGGAGGCGGTGGGCTATCACTGGTTCGAACTGTGTGATGAGCCAAGGGAAGGACGGTTTGACGGCGAGAACTCAAACTACGGGCTCGTCAATATAGACGACCAGCCCTACACGCATTTCGTGAAAGCAGTCAAGGCTGCGAACCAGGCGGCGATAGCTGTCCATCGTGGTTTAATGTAGCGGACATCGGTGCCCGAAGACTGGGCATTGAACACGCAAATCCCTGCCCATATTTTTCGAGGCTGAATTTAGCCTGAGCATTAAGGGACAGAAGTTGAAGTTGCTCCTGAAGGAACCCTCGGAGGTATCCCTTTTCGGAAGAAATACCCCCGGGCAAATTCCTGCCTGTTCAAAGGCACAAGCTGCTCTCAGCTATTTCTTCTTTTTAGGGGGAACGACAGCGTCTTTAAACGCTTTGGCGAGACGGAACTTCACTACAGTCCTGGCCGGAATTTTGATCGCGGCGCCCGTCTGCGGGTTCCGGCCTGTCCTCGCCTTACGGTGCGCTTTCACAGCCTTTCCCAGGCCAGGAACAACAAACTGGCCGCCGCTCTTGGCCTCCTTCTCCGCCAGCGTCACCAGTTCTGCCAGAACGGCAGCAGCCTGTTTCTTTTGTAACCCGGTCTTGTCCGCCAGGTGAGCCACAATCTGCGATTTCGTCATCATCTTTGTCATCTCCTCTGCTGCTGAGCTTCAACTTTGTATTGAGCCCGCAATTTGCCGAATTTATTTCAACAGTTCTTGTCTGTCAAGCTAACTCTCAAAAGAAAACCAGCCCGGCCGGGACGGCCTTCAGGCCACGAACCCCGGAATCCTCCTGCATGGTCTTTCCAATTCGTCCAGATAGATTACCAGTATTTCCTGACTGTGCGCAATGCTGTTTGCTTTTGAGCCACCGGCCGCAACCTGTCCTCGCCTTTTTCGTTAACCTGCGCTGACGCAACGAATGCTCCGTCCCTCAGAACAATGAGTCCCTTTGACAATGCTGGAACGCGCGCCCCGGGAATGACAATGCCCACCAAGTTCAGAGGGTCGGCTGCAGAAAGCGTCACGGTCTCACCAGAAGGCAGAGCGTTGCGACTGGCGCGAAGCGATTCCACGGCGACGGGCAATCCGAACTGCTCACCGAGAAAGCCATCCACGAAGCGTCCGCCGCGCACTTCGCCGCGGTCTTCCATCCGGCGAAACACCTGCAGCAACTCGCGCCACTTGAGCGGAAAGCTTTCGCGGGCGGTGACTTCGCGGAAGACCACTCCATAACGTTCCAGCAGCGCCCTGCAGACAGATTCCGCTGCCCGCGTTCGGTCAGGCACCTCGCCGGAAAACAGTACCGACCAGCGCCCTGTGCTGTGGCGCGGGCGCGTGTGGCGTCCCCGGCCCTGGCCGGAGCGGCGTTTCGGATCGATCAACGCTCTCAGATTGTCGAACCCGTCAGCCGTTACCCGGCCCGCCGCCACCAGTTCCCACAGCGCGGTTTCTACTTCTGATTTCAACCGCCCACAACCGCGAACGATATCTGCAAAAAAAGAAGCTCCTCGCTGCTCCAGGAATTCAAGGACCTGGAGCCCGCCATGGCTCAGGCCTGCTGAGCGGTCCCCCATGGCCGGCCTGCACAAGCCTATCCAATCAGACTCCTCGCGCGGGAAAAACGAAATCGGCGCCACGCTGGACGGCACCACGCGGTGACGAGACACCTCCCTGCCCTCACCGCCATCCGCCTGTGCCAGGATAGCCGGGTGTGGCGACATTCTCCCCCAGCCCACGGCACCCGTCAAGCAGAGGCGGTCCAGCAAATGAGGATCGTAATCGGCCACGCGCCTCGCCAGAATCTGCGGCTCCCAGGAACTGGCCGGAAGCTCAAAACCCTGCAACTGACGCAGAACTTCCAGCAGGCCGCGCTCGCCGTGCGCCTGCGTCCCCGGCGCCAGGTGCTGCCAACGGAGGAGCCATTCCATAAATTGAGCAGGCGACACCGGCGCAATCTGCGCGCGCAGAGTTCCCAACGTCAGGCGATGGATCCGCGCCAGCAGCCGCCGGTCGCACCACTCCTGGGCGTCCGCCTGGGTGAATTGCCCTCGCAGGATGCTTCCACTCGCCTCCAGTCGCAGAAGCGCCTGGTCAACCTCCTGCTGAGCCACTCCGAGAACCTGCGCCAGCCGGTCCCCGCTAACCGGACCCAGGTGGCCCATCCAGCCTCTAACCACTTCCAGGATGGCATCTTCACGAGTCGGAACTGCGGCTTCGATGCCGCGAACAGTCCGCTCGAACTGCGATTCCGGGAAGATGGCCCGAAAGGTCCCGGCCTTTTCAGCCGGAACCCAGTAAGTGACACCACTATTTGTGGCCCGCGTCGCGCGTCCCATAGATTCAAGAGTTCTGAAATAAGAACCCCAGATTGTTGTTACGGGTTCTCCATCCGGATCTGTGAAGCTTTCCGGCAATGCGACCAGAGTCTGGAGCGCGTCGGCCATTTCATCGGCGTCACGTACATCCGGCCACGCCTCGCGGCACACCTGTGCAATCGCCGCGGGGTCAAGCCGGCCCACTTCGCGCACCACCGATTCCGGCAGGCTCCGGCGCAGCTCGACGGCCCGCGCACGGCGTTCTTCAAGCGGAGCATCGTCAAGGAATGCATAGGGGTTGGCGTTCAAAATCTCGTGCGAGAAGACGGACGGCGCGGTCGTATCCACGGCCCGGCACTCAATGGCGCCACTGGAGATGTCCTCAAGGATGCGCTTGAGGCCCTCGATGTCCATCGCCTCCGTCAGGGCGTCTTTCATCACCTCGCGCACCAGCGGATGATCGGGAATGTGAACGTCGCCGGCGATATTCTCCTGGCACGCCGCCGCTTCAGGAAATACAGCAGCCAGCAGATCGTCCGCCTGCATTCGCTGGATATAGATGGGAACCTTGCGGCCCTGCCGGAAGCGCAGAAGCGCCAGCGAGCGGCTGGCGTCCCAGCGCCACCGGTTGTTGAAAATGGGCGATGCCAGTACGGCCTGTTCGAGCACCGCCTCCACCGAGTGGACGTCGAGAAACCGGAAAACATCCGCAAGCGGGAAGCTGTGCTGCTCGCCCAGCGAGATGTTCATTCCATTGTCAGTGGCCGCCGCCTGCAGTTCGAAATTGAACGAGCGGCAAAACCGCTTCCGCAGCGCCAGTCCCCAAGCCTTGTTGATCCGCCCTCCGAAGGGAGCATGAATGATGAGCTGCATTCCCCCGGCTTCGTCAAAAAAGCGCTCGGCAATCACCGTTCGCCGGGTGGGGACGGCACCCAGCACTGACTGCCCGGCAAGAAGATAAGCAACCAACTGGCTGGCGCCCGATTCATCGAGGCCGCATTCCTGCTTCAGCCAGTCGATTGCCATACTCTGGGATTCGCTTGCCTCGTCCACTTTCGAGATCATGCCTGCAATGATTTCGCGCAACTCCGATACCTGCGCCGAGAGTTCCGCCGTGCGAGATGGAGCTTCGCCTCTCCAGAAAGGCACGTTGGGCGCGGCGCCGTGCGCATCTTCCACCAGCAATCGGCTGCGCGCGGCCTCGACGCGGCGAATGCGCCAGGAGGTGTTGCCCAGCAGCATGATATCGCCCGCCATGCTCTCGACGGCAAAATCCTCGTCCACGGTGCCCACCACCGTTTCTTCCGGCATGGAAACCACGGAGAACAGCGCGCTGTCGGGGATCGCTCCGCCTCCGGTAATTGCCGCCAGCCGGGCGCCACGGCGTCCGCGCAGCCGGCCGTTGATGCGGTCATGGAAAAGCAGGGCCGCGTGCCGCCCTCGCCGGGCAGATATTCCTTCTGACAACATCGAAACGATCTCATCAAAGTCCCGGCGTGAAAGCTGGCCATAGGGATAAGCGCGCCGCACCAGGTGGAACAGATCATCCTCTTTCCATTCCTCGCAGGCGCACATGGCGACAATCTGCTGCGCCAGGATGTCGAGCGGCGCAGTGGGAATTTCAAGCCGGTCCAGGTCGCCCTGCCGGATGGCCCGCACCAGCGCCGCGCACTCCGCCAGGTCGTCGCGCGTCATGGCGAACAGGCGGCCCTTGGGCACAGCGCCGCGCCAATGCCCGGCTCGCCCGGTGCGTTGCAGCGCCACGCCGATGGAACGCGGGGAACTCATCTGGCACACCAGGTCCACCATCCCGATATCAATGCCCAGTTCCAGCGACGCCGTGGCCACCATCACGCGCGCTTCGCCGGACTTCAGCCGCTTTTCCGCCGCGAGCCGGAGCTTGCGCGAAAGGCTGCCATGATGCGCCGCCACCGCTTCCTCACCCAATCGCTCGGCCAGGTGATGCGCCAGTCGCTCCACCAGCCGGCGCGTGTTGACAAAAACCAGCGTGGACCGGTGCTCAAGCGCAAGCTCAGCGATGCGCTGATAGACGTCGTCCCACATTTCATTCGAGGCCACCGGGCCAAGCTCCCCGGCGGGGACTTCCACTGCAAGGTCCATGGGCCGCCCATGGCCCACATCAACCATCTCAGGCACAGGGCGCTCCGCTCCCGCCAGAAAGCGCGCGACTTCTTCAATCGGGTTCTGCGTGGCGGAAAGACCAATACGGAGAGGCGGACGCCGCTCAGGATTTGCGCCGCGCACCAGCGCATCCAGCCGCTCGAGCGACAGGGCCAGGTGCGCCCCGCGCTTGTCGTCCGCAACGGCGTGGATTTCGTCCACAATCGCCGTTTCAACGTGTTGCAGAATTGAACGGCTCTTCTCCGCCGTCAGCAGGATGTAAAGGGATTCCGGCGTGGTCACCAGAATCTGTGGCGGCCGCTTCAACATGGCGCGGCGTTCGGGGGCCAGCGTGTCGCCGGAGCGGACGGCGGCACGAATTTCAGGCAACGCCACTCCTCGCCTGGCGGCCAGGTCCAAAATCCCGCGCAAGGGAATCTCAAGGTTCTTGTGAATGTCGTTGCCGAGAGCCTTCAGCGGTGAGACGTAAAGGACTGCCACGTGGCCGGGAAGCGCGCCGTCCAGCCCCTGGCGAACCAGGCGGTCAATGCAGGCCAGGAACGCCGCGAGAGTTTTGCCGGAGCCCGTGGGGGCCGAAATCAGAACGTCTCTGCCGGCAACAATGTGGGGCCATCCCTCCACCTGCGGCTCGGTGGGCGCTCCAAATCGTTCCACAAACCAGTCATGGACCAGCGGGTGAGCCCAGGCAAGCGGGCGCGTTATGGAAGCCATATGCAAATTTTAACCCACGTCGTCCATGAAGCGTTGAAGGATCGCAGAAAGCGCGTTTGCGGTCCACTCAGGAAGACGGAATATGGCGAAATTCACGAGTCACCCTTTGCAAGAGTTGCGTAGGCCAAACCCGCAATTCCAAGGCGGCACCAGGACAGGCATCAGGCGGCAGACGATGAAGTCGAATGGTGGACCTGGGGAGGTTCGAACTCCCGACCCCCTGGTTGCAAACCAGGTGCTCTCCCAGCTGAGCTACAGGCCCAATATGATTAATGTCTTCATTGATACTGCCCGGTTATCCAGAAACCGTCAAGGGGCCGAAAGAGATTCGCGCGCCGGCACCTGAGGCGCGCTGTCGCAGCAAGAACTTGTATTGACCGATGACCCTATTTCTTTGGATGCAGGACCAGCTTCTGGACCCGCCAGTTGAGCAACTCCCCGGCAAAAAGAACGTTTTCCGACGGGCAGGCAATCTGGTGTACCCAGCCGAACTGGCCTGGCTGCTTGCCGGCCGTCCCGAATTCACCCAGGATTTTGCCGTTCAAATCCAGTTTGTAAATGTGGCCGGGCCTGGAGTCTGAACTGTAGATCACCTGTTGGGGTCCTGGCGTGATGCACAGCGCCCAGGGCGCGCCGACGTTGGTCCACTGGGTGATGAACTTTCCGTCGGTATCGAAAACCTGGATGCGATTGTTCTCGCGGTCGCCGACATAAAGGCGGTCATTCGCGTCAATGGCAATCGTGTGCGGCGTGTGGAACTGGCCCGGCGCGGTGCCGCCGGTTCCCCACTCCTTTAACTTGTTGCCGTGCTTGTCATACTTCATCACGCGCGAATTCACATAGCCGTCAGTCACAAAAATGTCGCCCTTCGAATCAAAGGCCACGTCGGTGGGACGGTTAAAGAGCCAGTCGGAAGCCGCCGGCTCGGGCCGGCCGGGCAGCAGATGGCTTGAGGGCTCCGGCCGCCTCCCCAGCACCAACTTCACGTGGCGTCCCGTGGGATCGAGTTCGATCACCGTGCTCGAGCCCTCGTCCACGCACCAGATGTTGTCATTCTTGTCGATCTTGACGCTGTGGGCGAAAACAAATCCGTAAAGGCCGTCACCGATGGTGCGCAGGTAGTTCCCGTTCGGATCAAACTCCAGCAATCTCGTCTTCTCTCCGCGGTTGTAAACAAAGATGTCGCCCTTTGAATTCACCGCCACGCCCGCCGCCTCACCCAGATACATCCCCTGCGGCAGCTTGAGAAAGTCCGGGTCGAATTGATAGGGGATTTTCTGACCAGACTGCTGCGCCAGGAGCGGCGCGGCCAGAAAGAAAAGAAGCGCTAAGACAAGTCCTTGTTTCACGCTGACCTCCAGTAACGCAAATAAGCTTCCGCGAGAGATATGCGGGTATTCCTGTAACTGACCTTACTTCAACGCCCCCGCCAGCAAATCTGTCAGTTTGTTCCAGGCTCGCTCGGCCTGGAACTGGTGGTAGGGCTTGCCGTCAGGAACCGTCCAGCCGTGGCGGGCGCCCTCATAAACCTCGCTCTCGTATTGCCCGCCCCAGGCGTCGAGCGCCTGGTTCAGCTTTTCAATCGCTTCAGCCGGCATGCTGCGATCTTCGACGGCGTGGCCAAAATAGAGCCGGGCCTTGACGCGCGGCAGCGCAAGATGAGGGCTTGCGGGCGCATCGGTGTAAAGCGCGCCTCCATGGAACGACGCGGCAGCGACAATCTTGTCCCCCCGCACGGCAGCAGTGCGCACGGCCATGGCTCCAGTAAAGCAGTAACCCACCACGCCCATCGGCCCATCGCTTACGGAACTCTGCGCGGCGAGGAAGTCCACGTAGTCCCCGGCGTCGAGTTCCATAGGTTCCGGCCCCAGCGGGCCCATCAGTTCGGCAAAGCGCTTCATGGTCCGCTCTTCCCCCAGGCGCCGGGGAAAATCAAACAGCGGCGGCCGTCCGGTGCGGTAAAAGACGTTCGGCAGCAGGACGGTGTAACCTTCTTCGGCCAGCCGCTTCGCCATCCCGCGATGCGCCGGACGAATGCCGCCGATGTCGGTCAGATGAATCACGCCGGGCCGCTGAACGCCATCTTCATGCCGGTAGAGCACCGCGTCGGCCGTCCCGCCGTGCGTCGGAATCTCAATCTCTTGTTCGATCATGAAAGCCCCCAATGCGCCGTGCGGCCGGGGGTTCGGAGGCAGCGGCGCAGACACGAAATTGTTATGCGTGGTTCCCGCTTTTCTGTTCGCGCGCATTATGCCACGCGCTGGGCGCACCTGCAAACCTGCGCGTGCAATTTGTCGAGTGCCTCAGCACTATTCAATGCGGAAGGCGCGTGCCGGCCATCGGGGAGGTAATTGGGGTGCGGCCAGGGTCGGCCCACCGGGCATGTAGCCCATGGGAATGGGGCATTAAGAGCGGCCAGGAAATTCCGGCTTCATTCTCCGGTTCGTTTTTTGCCTTCATTTATTTTCAATAAGATGTCCGGGTTCGTTTTTGGGTTCGTTTTCTCAACAGGTACGTATTTTCAACAACTTCCCGGCTTCGTTTTTGGGTTCGTTTGGGTTCGTTTTTTTAGCCTGTCCATTATTTTCAGTAACTTCTCGGGTTCGTTTTTCAAAAAACGTGTTTTTTGTCCCACGCATTTTAGTGGCCAAGATCGCCATCTAATTATTTCAGCAACTTACGGACATTGCGCCGTCCCGGCAAACCGATTAAATTTTCTGGTCAACGCCCCGCCCGGCATTGTCAATAAGACTAGCATAGTAGCGTAGCCACTGTCAAGCTTTTTCTGCGCTGGAAGGGGAAAGCGAAGTTGGAAGTATGAATTGCTGAAGTATGAAACCGAACCTGCCGAGTCGCCGCCTTTTTTCATCCTTCATACTTCACACTTCATACTTCATTCGTATCTCAGCGCCACCATGGGATCAACCTTCGACGCCCGGCGGGCGGGAATGTAACAGGCCAGCAAGGCCACGGCAATCAGAATGAGCGAAACGGCGATGAAGGTCACAGGGTCAGTCGGCTTGACGCCATAGAGCAAACTTGATAGGAATCTCGTCAACGCCAGCGCACCGGCAATACCGATGGCCACGCCAACCAATGCCAGCTTCAGCCCCTGCCCGACGACCATTCTGAGAACATCGCTCTTATCCGCCCCCAGCGCCATGCGAATGCCGATTTCGTGGGTGCGCTGGGTCACCGAATAGGCGATAACGCCGTAGAGCCCCACCGTGGAAATCAACAAAGCTATGAAAGCGAAGATACCGAGCAGCAACGCGTTGAAGCGCCGCGGCGCGACGGATTGTGAAAGAGTTTGCTCGAGCGTGGTTACGTCAGCAGTCGGCTGATCAGGATCTACCGCCGCCACTTCTCGCCGAACCGCTCCGGCCAGGCTTGTGGCATCCACGGCGCTTTTTACTGCGAGTTGCATATAGTTCTCTGACAACTGGAGGTATGGCACGTATATCTCTGATTGCACGCTGGCACCTGGGCCTTCGTGGTAAATGTTTCCGACCACGCCTACGATCGTCATCTTCTTGTTCAAGGATCCCGGCCGGGGCAAATCCCTTCCTACCGGATCTTTTCCGGGAAACAGGCGGCGTCCCAGAGCTTCATTCACTACAGCGACATAGCGCGCCCTTGCATCGTCTCGCTCCGTAAACGTCCGCCCCTCAAGCAGCGGAATACCCAGCGCATAGAAATAACTGGGGCTCACAGCAACTCGCGATGCTTGGACCAAATTCAGGTCTGCCGGGTTCATGGGTGGACGTGCTAGCCAAGGCGTGACCATTAACCTCGCACGGAAAGGGCTAAGCGGCAGAGAATCTGCAAGAACAGCGGAGCGAACACCCGGCAGAGACTCCACGCGGCGCAGAACTTCGGAGAAGAAGGCGAGTTTCTGTTCTGGCTGGGGATAGCGCGAATCGGTAAGGTTAAAGTTCATAGTCAGGACGTGCTCGGGCGCAAAACCCAGATTCACGGAGACCAGGCGGTAGAAGCTCTTCATCAGGAGTCCGGCACCCATCAGCACGACCAATGCAAGAGAGAGTTCGACCACGACGAGACTGCCGCCCAGCCAGCCACGTCCCCCGCCCGCATGCGCCGTTTGCCCGTTTCCCTTCAGTTGTTCTACCAGGTTGGAGTGCGTGGTAGCGAGGGCCGGAATAAGTCCGGAGAGAATTCCCGTTGACACCGAAACCACGAGGGCAAATATCAGCACTTCCGCATCCACTCGCGGTGGTTCCAGGCTCAAGATAGCGATCCCGATGCTAGACGACATAAGGCGCGTCATCACATGAACGCCCCATGCAGAAACGAGCAGTCCTGCCACCCCACCTACCGATGACAGAAGTACGCTTTCCGTGAGCAACTGGCGTGCCAGCCGCCAACGCCCGGCTCCCATGGCGGCGCGCACAGCAACTTCTTGGCTTCGCGACGAGGACCGCGCCAGCATCAGGTTGGCTACGTTCGCGCAGGCGATGAGCAGAACGAATCCGACAACCCCGAGCATGACCAGCATGGCTGGGCGTAGGTTCCCTGCCAGATGCTGTTCCAAGGGCACGACTTGCACTTGGACTTCCGGCGGGTGGAACGAACGCTGCGGGAAGGTATTGACGTTCGGTGGCGGCTGCATCGCGCGCGCTGCCACACCTTGTTCTTTTTTGCCGGCCTTCGTGAGGCCTTCTCTGCCGCCTCTTGGTGCAACTTCCTGGCCCGGCCGGAGCGAAGGCAAACCACTCACCTTTAGCGGCGGATTTGAATCACCACCATTCGGCGTCTCGCGGGCTGGCACGGTCAAAAGCTTCGTTTCCGGCCCGGCGGGCGGTGGAGCGTTAGGCGCCTGGGACAGCTTTACCGTTCTGGTGCCCGGTCCGGGGGCGCCGCCGCCGGGACCGGAAAGAATCACTCGCTTACCTCCGTGCGTCGGATTGGACGGCGCGGAGTTCTCGCGCTTTCGGATCGCGTCAAGTTCGCTTGTCACCCGAGCCACCGTAACGCCGGGCTTCAGACGCCCGATAATATGAACTATTCGCATCACTCGCCGCTGGAGCTGCTTGGCTTCATTGAGCTGCAGCGGCACCAGCAACTGCGCGTCGGAATCTCCCGGGAATTTGAAGCTCGCTGGCATAACGCCGATAATTGTGTGCCGCGCCGCATCGAGCGTAATCGTTTGCCCGAGCACGCCCGGGTCAGAGCCGAAGTATTGCTGCCAGAAAGAGTGCATCAGGATGACGACGTGCGGGCCGTTCGGCTGGTCCTCTTCGCGGCTAAAGCTGCGTCCAAGTTCCGGCTGGACCCGGAGCGTCGGGAAGAAATTAGCGCTCACCTGCACGCCCTGAATTCGCGCGGGCGTTCCGCGGCCGGTCAGGTTGAAGCTGGCCGACTCATCGTAGGCCGTGAGCCCCTCGAGTGTCTTGCTCTGCCCCTTCCAAGCAACGTAATCAGCACCACCTGCGATGTGCGTCTTGAGAAAGGGAACGTATTCAGTGATCCACACCAAGCGGTTGCCGTCAGGATAAGGCAGCGGGCGAAGGAGCACAGCATTGACCACGCTGAAGATCGCCGTGTTGGCACCTATACCCAACGCAAACGTGAGGACGGCAACAGCCGTAAATCCGGGATTGCGGCGGAGCTGGCGGAGACCGTAGCGGACGTCCTGGATGAGTTCCTCGATGATGCGGATGCTCCAGGTTTCGCGGCATTCTTCCTTCATGCTGCTGACGTTGCCAAACTGCCGCATGGCCGCGTAGCGGGCCTCTTCGGGTGCCATGCCTCTGCGAAGGTTTTCTTCGGTGAGCATCTCGAGGTGGGTGCGCACGTCTTCATCAAGCTGTTGCTCCAGCCGCGCCTTGCGAAACAGGTCCGTTAACTTCGAGAAAAGAACCCGTAGAGGGGTCATCTCATCCTCCGAATCCTGTAGCGGCGGCTTTATGCCGCCAACCGGCGAAATGGCGAGGTAAACTCGCCGCTACTTATCGCCAAGTGGCCGCGTACATCGCGAAAACCGCGTCGTATGCGCCACCCGGGGAAATAAAGCAGATCCTTCGCGGAGTTTACCCTGAGCCCCTTCACTCGTTCAGGGCCGTTCGCAAATGGAAGGCGAGCGGGCTCAGGATGAGGCGCTCCGTTTCAGCAACCTGCCAAAAGCAGATTCCTTTCCCCGGCGAAAAACGCCGGGAATCGGAATGACGGTT